>NZ_CP113061.1:1017500-2217500 GCF_026625745.1 Asticcacaulis sp. SL142
AACCGCGTCATCGTCGACGGCGTCATAGTCACCGGCGCCGATAACTCAGTCTATGCCTATGGCCGCGCCTCCGGAGCCGCCGATGCCTATTCCGGCGCAGGCGCCATCGGGGGCGCTACCGCCATCGGCAATAACCTCTCGGTCGTGGTCAATGGCAACTACAACACCGTCATGATCGATTCGACCCAAATCAATAACGGCAATGTCACCGCCAATGCCGGCACCAACACGGCCACGGCCGATGCTGATATCACAGGAACACTTTCGAATGGCTTCTAATATGAAACGTAACCTGACGCGCACCGCGGCGCTCATTGCTGCCGCGGCGACCCTATCCGGCTGCGTATCGCCTGTGGCGGGCCCCAGCGGCATCTATGCCAAGCCCATCGGCAATGCGCCGGTGATCGCCAACCCGACTGCCTATTCGGACGCCCTGATCTGCCTGTCATCCTATGCTCGCGCCCATCGCCTGGCGTCACCGCGCATGGCGGTTGGTCGGATCTCGGACTATACGGGCAAGGTCGAATACGAAGGTGGTCGCAAGATCACCCAGGGCGCTTCGCTTATGGCCATGACCGCGCTGGCCAAGGCCGGGGCTCGTCAGGTTGAGCGTTTCGATACCTCAGTTTCCGAGCTTGAGCTGAAATATGCCAACAATAAACTGATCACCGACGCCCCGATGTCGGACCCTACGGTGGCCGGTGAGTACCGTAAGATCATGGCCGGTCAGATCGCCGGTTCCGACTTTCACATTGTCGGCGGCATTACTGAACTGAACTACAACATCCGCTCCAGCGGTCTTGATGCTTATGTCGGCGACGCTGATGCCCGCGACACCAAGGGCATCGTCAATGCCCGTCTGTATGTGATGAATGTTGCCCTTGACCTGCGTCTGGTCGATACCCGCACGCTCGAAGTCGTCGATGTCATTTCCTACCAGAAGCAAATCATCGGCCGTGAGATCAAGGCCGGGGTGTTTGACTTCTTTAACGGCAATATCTTTGACATTTCCGCGGGCGAAGGTGGCTTAGAGCCGATGCAACTGGCCGTACGTGCCCTGATTGAACGCGCCACGCTGGAGTTCATGACCAATCTTTATGGTGCCGCTGGTCCCGAAGTGTGCCTGAGCCCCAAAGACGATTTCCTCAACTATAACGCCACGACGGGCGCGACGGGCGGCTTTGTTCCCGCCTATAATAATCTGGAGACCAACAATGCCGGCACTCGCGAAGATCCTCAGCGCTGGCGCAAAACCGGTCGCGTTGCCGACGATGCCGCCCGCCAGACCGAAGACAAACCAAAGGATAAGCCCCATGCGACCAAGCCTGATCACGATCATGACCAGCGTGATGGCGATAAGTGCTGCCGCGTGGTCTCCCGCTACTAGTCAGGCGCTTGACGTTACAGACCCAAATAATGCTCAGGCCGAATGTCCTCTGACTAACGGTATGCGCGTGTGTGTGCGGATTGAAAATAATCAGGCAAACAACCGCTTGGTAAACGCTTCAAGGTACGCAGAGCATTATATAAATGACGGCTTGTCTAGTCTGCGTACCTACGCGACTGGTAATCGCATGGACGGCGGCAACTCACAGGTGAACGCGGCTCTTGATTCAGTTCAGACCAATAGTGGCAATATCGATGCGGAATCACTTTTGGTTAGTCAGGCAACGCCGGGCGAAACGGGAAAATCTGTCGGCACTGGTGCCTATATGGTTACTCAATCTATCGCCAATTCGGGCAGTTTTGTAGCTGAACAAGGTGATTTGACGGCTAATATCAGTCAAACCTCCACGGCCAATCATGTTCAGGCCGATAGCGAAATCGTAGCGCCTAACGGAGCCATCTATAAAAGTGGAGAAGTTCAAACCACAGCGATGGCCAACCATCAGGAATTTGGGGCTACACAAGCGCAGATCATATCGAATGTGACCCAAACTTCGGACACAGACGTGCAGGCCACAACTACCAGTTCGGTTCAATACTCCCCCTCGCCCAACCTTTATGCGTCGAACGCCTACAATAACTATTTTTTTGCCGTCAGCAATGATCGCGGGTCTCAGAATCACACGGTGACCCAAACCACCAGCGCTCAAAGTATCACTGAGGCGCGCACCGACGCGTCAGGTTCTAACATGTGGGAAATGGCCGGGACATCAGATGCGGCAGGTAATACGGTCAATGTCGGCAACACCGGCGGCTATATGATCGTCAATTCGACCCAGACCAATAATAATAAAACGGTTCTGGCGGATACCAAAGTCGAAGCCATCGAACAGTACGGCACGGCTACTGCCAAGGCGACCAGTACAGGCAACCTTATGATCGCCGGTAATAACGATAAATACGTCAGTATTGACAACAACCAGCTCAATTCCGGCGGCGTTCAAGCCAGCGCCGAATTTATCGGACGCGACGGCTATGATGCCTATCTGGAAACCGATGCCACCGGCAACTCAGCTATGGGCTATGCCTGCGGGGCGTGTGAACCGGACATGAGCGTCAATAATAATCAGGTCAATAATGGCGCTGTGACGGCCACCAATACGTCCACTATTACCGGCACGGGCCGCTCCGTTGTCTCGGTCGCCCGCGCCACCGGCAACACGGCGACCTATTACACATCGGGTAATCCTTAGATTACATTTTCGTAATCAGCCGCCCAACGCCTTTTCAAAACCACGAACATAATACAGGGTCGCCTTCATCTGAATCATGAAGGCGACCCTGATGCTTTTGCGCAAAACCCGCGGAATTTTTGTCTTTTCTCTGGCCGTGGCTATGTCCACAACGGCGCTGACCACGGCTCTGGCTCCGGTGGCGGTTCAGGCGCAGGCCGTAAAAGCCAATCCGCCGGTTGAATTTGCCCAAACCAAAAGCGACATACCTGCCGATCCCGCCGCGCGATTTGGCAAGCTTTCCAATGGCATGACCTATGTCATCTATAAAAACGCGACCCCTCCGGGTACGACGGCGGTGCGCCTGCGCTTTGATGCCGGCTCGCTGATGGAAACCGATGCCCAGCAAGGGTTAGCCCACTTTCTTGAGCACATGGCGTTTAACGGCTCAAAGAACGTGCCCGAAGGCGAGATGATCAAAATCTTAGAGCGGCACGGCCTGAAATTCGGCCCGGACACCAACGCCTATACCTCGTTCGATGAGACGGTCTATATGCTGGACCTGCCGAAAGTCGACCCTGAAATCGTCGACACCGCCCTGATGCTGATGCGCGAAACGGCCAGCAACCTGCTGCTTGATCCTAAGGCCATTGAGGCTGAGCGCGGCGTAATCTTAGGCGAAGAACGCGCCCGCGCGTCGCCGGGGATGCGCGCCTATATCGCCTATGCCAAAAAGGCGTTTGCGGGCCAGCCCTACCCTGAGCGCCTGCCCATTGGTCAGGTCGAGGTGATCAAGTCCGCGCCCGCTCAGGCTTTTGTTGATTTCTACAACGATTTTTACCGGCCCGAATACGCCACGCTCGTGATCGTTGGCGATATCAACCCCGATGAGATTGAGGCCAAGATCAAGGCCAAGTTCGGTGACTGGCAGGGCAAACCCCAAACGAAGAACGCCCTGACCAACTTTGGCACCTATGCCAAAAAAGGCCAACGCGTTCACGCCTACGCCGAGCCCGGCCTGCCCGATTCGCTGTCGGTGTCGTGGTTTAAACCCTTTGACGGCAGCGTCGAGACTGAGGCGAGCGATTTTGATGACACCCTCGACAACATCATCAGTGCCATTGTGAACCTGCGGCTGGAACGCCAGTCAAAAGCCCCGGAAACCCAGTTCGCGGCCGCCAGCTTTGGCAACGGCAGCGTCAATAAAACCGCTGAAACCTACAGTCTGAGCATCTCTCCCAAGCCGGGACAGGACAAGGCCGCATTGGAGCAGGCCCTAATGACCCTGCGTCAGTTTCAGGCTTACGGCGTCTCTCAGGCCGAACTTGACCGCGTTCTGACCGAATTTGCCACCGGCCTTGATGCCGCCGCCAAGGGCGAAAAAACCCGCAACACCGGCGCCATTGCCGGTCAGATTATCGGCACCTTGGGCGACAATGAGGTGCTGACCTCCCCAACCCAAAATCTGGCCTTTTTCAATAAAATCAAATCCCGTCTGACGCTTGAGGCTATCAATGCCCACATCAAGGCGCTCGATCTGGGCGATGGCCCGCTGATCGCACGTCAAGGTTCGGATGCGGCCAAATTCGATCAAGCCGCCATTCAAGCGACCTATCAGACCCTGATGGCGCAAGCGGTCGTTGAGCCGCTGGCGATTGACAAAAAGCCCTGGCCCTATGCGCAGTTCGGCACCCCGTCAAAGGTCGTCAAGACCGAAACCCTTGCCGACCTTGGCGTAACGCAGGTGACCTATGCCAACGGCCTAAAGGTCAATATCAAGCCGACGACCTTTAAGGACAACGAAATTCTGGTCACCGTGCGTTTCGCGGGCGGCCTGCAAACCATTGCTCCCGGTGCCAGCGCGCCGGTGTTCGAAGCCTCATCTGCGGGTGTGTTCGAAGGCGGCCTTGGCAAGCTTGAGGCCGAAGATATCAAAGAAACTCTGGCCGGCAAGATCTACGGCCTCAGCTACAATATCGGCGAGGATTCCGCGACCTTAAGCGGCGGCACCACCAAGGACGACCTGACCACCCAGATGCAGGTTTTGATGGCCTTTACCACCGATACGGCCTTCCGCGCCAATGCGTTTGAGCGCCTGAAAGCCTTTGTGCCGAACTACTACACCCAGCTCCAGTCAAGCCCCAACAGCGTTTTCAGTGTCAAAGCCCCACGGGTTATCCGCTCCGGCGATGACCGTTTCGGTATACCGACCCAGGATGAGTTCCTTAAAACGAGCAATGATGAGGTCAAGGCCTTTACCCAGACCCTGCTGATGAAATCACCGGTCGAAATCACCTTTGTGGGCTCGATCACCGTCGAAGACGCGCTGAAACAGGTTGACGCGACCTTTGCGACCCTTGCCCCGCGTAAACCTTTGCCGGTCGCGCCCAAAGGTAATGTGGTGAAATTCCCGACCACGAACCTGCATCAGGTCTTTACCCATAAGGGCCGCGAGGACCAGAACCTGTCCTATATTGCCTTCCCGACCACCGATTTCTTCGCCAGCACCCAGACCGCACGCGGCCTTGAATTGCTGTCCGAAGTTATGACCCTGCGTCTGATCGAGGAAATCCGCGAAAAACAAGGCGCGTCCTATGGCTCGTCCGCCTCATCCATCGCGTCCAATTCTTTCAAGGGTTTTGGCTATATCGGCGCCTCAGCCACCGTCAAACCGGATCAGGATGAGGTGTTCTACACCTCGGTCATGGCCATAGTGGACGATCTGAAAACAAAGGGCGTCACTGAGGATGAACTGTTGCGTGCCCGCAAGCCCGTGCTCGACAAATACGAAGTCACCCTGAAAACCAACGGGTTCTGGGCGGGCGTCCTGCCGGGCTCATCGACTGATCCGCGCAAGCTTGAGGCCGTCCGCACCCGCAAGGCCGAACTGGAAAAGGTCACCGCTGCTGATTTGCAAAAGCTGGCGCAGACCTATCTGGTCAAAGATAAGGCCTTAAGGCTGCAGGCCAAGCCGGAAGCGAAATAATCATATTGATAGGCCGCGCATATCCGGTATAATAAAACCTCGTCAACATCGGAGAGCGACATGTTTAAAACGGCATTTCTATCAATTATGCTTTTTTCAACCCCCTGCACAATTGCAGCCGCCACAGATACACAATCGATTAAAACGCAATAAAATGTTCCTCATGACTATGAACAGCAGATAGATGAAATATTTTCTGAGTATCAAACAAGCAGCATAGACCCTGAAATATGCAAGCGTGCATGTGATGCAGCCTACTACACAGCAGTTACAGTTTGCAGAGGCATTCCCAATAACAATGACCGATACCAATGCATAAGTCGCGCCACCAACATTTACTCTCAATGCTTAAGTTTATGTAGATAAAAATATGTACCATCGCTTAAGAACTTTATACTCATCTAAAAAAAATTATGACTTTAGCATCGAAACATTCGAAGATGAGGTAATATTAGTATCTAATTACTTAAATTTACACACAAATATGGCAGGGATAGATCAGTTTCAAAAATTTGAAAACGCGATCTTTTTAATTAACAGCCTTATTTCCCAAATTCGGGAAAAAGAGACGCTATATTATGACATTGAATTAAAAGAAGTTTATGACTTACCATAAGTATAATTAACCCGGCTTAAAGCCGGGTTTTTATTTTATTATACTTATTTTACTGAACAAACCCGCCGACGCCGCCATCAAACACCATGTTCGATGACGAGCTATAGGCTGATTTTTTCTCGACTTGACGGCTGGCCATATAGGTTTCGGTCGTGGTCAGGGTCAAGATCTTAACCCCGGCCCCAAACCGGCGCAGCAGCGAGCGCTCGTTACAGGCGCGCGCGGCCAACTGGCGACGGCACTCAATCTTGCCGCCTTCATGCCACAGGGCGTCGTTCTTACCGCAGTCATAGCTTTTGCCATCTGCAATATATTGCAGGCGCGTGCCGGCGATGCAGCGATATAACTCACCGCGATAATCGCCCTTCACATCCTTATAACCAAACACCTGAGAGGCCGGATGCGGCACGCCTTTGTCGTCGATGCACGACGCCTGCAGCGTGACGGTCCTGGTCACCATGCGCGACGCCTGATAGGACTCAGCCGCCATTTCACTGCCGGTTTCGACATTGAGACCGCCGGTCACGACCGGAATACCTTGCGCCTGCGACCAGTTGCCATAGCCACCGCCGTAATAGACCGAGCCGGTGGCACCACCCGATGCCGACGCACTGGCCGACGCGTGGGCACTGGCATAGGCCGAGGCATGGGCGCTGACGTGCGGCATGGACGGCTTTGACGGATGGGACGGCGGCGTGGGCGGCGGTGGCGGTGCACAGCCCCCACCACACGATTGTGCCGAAGCTTCACTGGCCACGAGCGATCCGATCAACATACCTAAAGCGATAAGTGAGCCGTGACCGATAAGAGATTTATTTGCGCGCATATTTTGAGACGCTCCTCATGTTTCCCGCGACATCTAAGCAAAAACCATACCGCATCACCCCTTGCCTTTTCCCTAACGCATCCCGAAGAAATACGAAAAAACGCAAAGAAAACCGGTTTAACCACTTCGTAACGGCGCGCTTTTTGCGCCGCAGCGCCGGAAAGGAGATCATCGTGTCCCATTCCAGCACAGTCAGCTTCCTAAGCTACTGGCGCGCCCTGCAACAAGGTGCGGCCCAGAATAGCCCGTTACGTCGTGACGAGACCGAAATCTCCCGCGCAGCGCCCCTGCGCGCCGACTTTGATCCGGTTCAGCTTAAAGACCTGATGCCGCAGATGATGATGATCGCAACCGCCGGAAATGACTACAGATTTCGCCTGACGGGCGGCTTTCTGGTCGCCCTGCATGGCGCTGGCCTGAAAACCACACCGTTCACCAAACTGTTCGCGCCCGCCCATGAAGAGCAGCTTAAGGTCGCGCTCAACCTGGCCGCACATCGTCAACAGCCCCTGATCCTGACGGCGTCCGCCACCACGTCCGGAAATGAGACAGTGCGCCTTGATATCGCCATAGCCCCGCTTCGCAACGCGTCGGGTGAGGTCGATCGTCTGGTCGGACTTTACCAGCCCAAGGGGCCGATCCCGTTCTTACGCCGCGCTACGGTCACGGCCATGACACTACATACCGTCAGGCTCTACGATCCTGAACGGTTACCGCGCGAAAGCCATCTGCGTCTGGTCAGCGTCAAGGGCCAACTCATCGCTTAAAGACTTGCGATACCGGGTCGGGTGCGCCACTCTCCTCTTAAAGCAGGAGCGCATCATGGCAAAATCTGACAAAAAGAAAGCCGCCGAAGACCGGCTGGAGGCCTTACAGGTCAATCTGGTCGATGCCCAGATCTGGGCACAAAGTGCCGGAAAACGCATCTGCATCGTCTTCGAAGGCCGCGATGCCGCGGGCAAAGACGGCGCCATAAAGCGCATCACTGAGCATCTGGCGGTCCGTCAAACTCAGGTGGTCGCCCTGCCTAAACCCTCCGACCGTGAAAAGACCCAGTGGTGGTTTCAGCGCTATATCCCTCATCTTCCTGCCGCCGGCGAATGGACGATCTTTAACCGGTCCTGGTACAATCGCGCCGGGGTCGAGAAAGTCATGGGCTTTTCCACAGTTGAGGAACAGGCCCGCTTCATCAAGGACGTGCCGCAATTTGAATCCATGTTGATTCATGACGATATTATCCTGATCAAGCTGTGGCTTGACATATCTCAGGACGAGCAGAAAAAACGGCTGGATGAACGCCGATCCGATCCGCTGAAACGGCTTAAGGTCTCTCCGCTTGATGCGGTGGCGCAGGAAAAATGGGCCGATTATTCCGCGGCCCGCGATGAGATGCTGAAAGCCTCTCACACAAAACAGGCGCCGTGGACCTGCATCAAGACGGATGATAAGACGGCGGCGCGTGAAAACATTATCCGCCACATATTATCAACGATTGATGAGTGCCAATATACAAATCCGGTGCCTAAACCCGACGGCGATATCGTTTTTTCGTTTGATGCCGTCACCAAAGGCAAACGCAGCCTAAATCCATAAACGGCTCATTAAGCATTTATTGACTCTGATTTGCCAGAATCACTCTGGTCTAAAGGGCGCGTCCATTACACCAGCTTTAAAAATCAGGCTGGGGGCGTGACTGAACAGAAGTTCGGGATCGGGTCATGAGCCAACATACACATCAGGCGGCAGCAGCGCCTCCCACCAAAGCGCGTCCGGCGCTTAAGGTATGCGGCGACTGTAACCTGTGCTGCAAAGTCTATGATATCGATGATCTGGGCAAAAAAGCCGGTGATTTGTGTCACCATACTGGCCATGTCAAGGGCTGCGGCGTATGGGGCCTGCATCCCAAAACCTGTCAGGATTTCAAGTGCCTGTGGATAAAGCATGAGGATCTGAATGCGCTGTGGCGGCCGGATATTGCCGGTTTTGTACTCAGACTTGATCCCAACGGCACCACGCTCAATATCGATGTCGATCACGCCAGAGCCCACGCTTGGCGCGCAGAGCCCTATTACAGCCAGATCAAGCTGTGGTCGGAAAACTTTCCAAACAAAGGATTGGTGCTGATCCACGCCAAGGATGGATTGTGGGTGATCACCCCGACTGAGGATCTCAACATTCCCAATCCTAAGCGCGGCGATACGCTGGAAACCGGTATGGAAGACAGCCTGTTCGGCCCGCGCCCGTTCGTGCGTATCATCCCGCAGAAAAAAACACCGGCACGGCGGCGGGCATAACTTTAAAACTCTCTCGACATTTGTGAGCCGTCAGAGCATCTAGGGCGTTATGACGACCCGCGATCCCGTAACCCTGCCCGATGCCGCCCCGCAAAACTGGGTTGACCGCCATGCGCCGGAAAGTGTGCGCCCGTGGCTGAGGTTGGGCCGGTTTGACCGCCCGGTCGGTATCTGGCTGTTGTTCCTGCCCGGAGCTATGGGGCTTGCCTATGCCAGCGCGGTCACGGGCACAGCCTTTCCCCTATATTTCCTGATACTGTTTGCCATAGGCTCCGGCCTGATGCGGGCCGCGGGCTGCGCCTTTAACGACCTGGTTGACCGCGACATCGACGCACTTGTTGAGCGCACCCGTAACCGCCCGATCGCGTCAGGCCAGATCACGCCCAAACAGGCGATGGTGTTCATTATCATCTGCTGCCTGATCAGCCTGATTATCCTGCTGCAACTGGGCACTCTTGCCATCATTCTGGGGGTCGGGTCGCTGGCGCTGGTCGCGGCCTATCCATTCATGAAGCGCATCACCTGGTGGCCGCAGGCGTGGCTGGGCCTGACCTTTAACTGGGGTTGCCTGATGGCCTATGCCGCCGTGGCCGGTGAGATCACCCTGCCGGCGCTCATGTTCTACGCCGGGCTGGTGTTCTGGACCATTGGTTATGACACCATCTATGCCTTGCAGGACATCGAAGACGACGTCATGGCCGGGGTGAAATCCTCCGCCCGCGCATTGGGCGCAAAGGCCCGACCCGGCATCACCATCATCTACGGTCTATGCCTGATCCTCACCATTATCTCTGCTGCCCTTGCCCCGATGTCCTGGCCGTTTTATGCGGCCCAAGCGCTGGTGGCGGCCCATCTGGCGTGGCAAGTTTACACCTTACGCCCGCAAGATGGCGCGCAGGCGCTAAAACTGTTTAAAGCGAATCGCGATGCCGGTTTACTATGGGTCGCAGGCCTTATTTTCAGCGGCTTTGTTCGCTAAATTCCGCCCAAATCTTTGAAAGTCCTCCATGCCGCGCGCCACCTTGTCCCGTCTAGCCCTTGCCGCCCTTATCGTAAGCGCCACGGTTACCGCCTGCCAGAAAAAGCCGGATGAGGCCCCGAAGGTCGAGGCTAAACGTGAGTCCACCGCGCCGCTCAGCTATGTTCACAACACCGTTGATGCCGAAGCGTCATTGTACTTCCCGGACTCGTTTAAGGCTCACGCGACCCTGCACGAAACCCTGTCGGCGCAGGATCAGGAAGCCCTCAAAGCCTTCGCCAATCAGGCTGTCACCGATCGCGCGGGATTGGCTAAGGATGGTTTTGAACAGCCGCAGTATTTCCGCAAAATCGTCTGGCACCTGACCGCCGAAACTGCGGGTCTTATCTCTGCCTATTCCCAGATCGAGGAATATGCCGGTGGGGCCCACGGCAACCTCGCCTTCCATCCGGTGTTGTGGGATAAGGCGGCCGACAAACCGCTCGATCCGCAAACCCTGTTTGCCGCCGAGGCTGACCTGAAACCGGCCGAAAACTACCTGTGCCGTCAGGTCGAGGCCGAGCGTTCCAAACGCGCGGAAACCCCGATCACACAGGCCAGTTCCGGCTTTGGTTGCCCCAAGCTAAAATCGGCTCATTTTGTGCTGATCCCCTCGACCGAAACCGGTAAGGCCGCCGCCATCGACGTGCTGTTCGCACCCTATGAGGTTGGCCCCTATGCCGAAGGCACCTATCAGATCCGCTTGCCGCTTACAGTGATCCGTGACGCGATCGCCCCGGCCTATGCGGCGCAATTCGGCGGCAATCCGGCGCCTTTGCCGGTGGAAAACCTGCCGCCAGAAGCCCTATCGCCTGATCAGGAATGATTGACCGTAAGGCGTTTATAACTGCCAACACAGTCGCGCGGCCCGTCCCCTCCGTGCCGCTGATAATGCTCTATCAGGCCGATGACGCGACCGCCCTGTGGCAGATGACCGAGGCCGATCTGGATCAGCACCTGTTACCGCCGCCGTTCTGGGCCTTTGCCTGGTCTGGCGGTCAAGCGCTGAGCCGATATGTGCTGGAAAATCCTGAGATCGTCGCAGGTAAAACTGTGCTTGATCTGGCGTGCGGGTCAGGCATGGTCGGCATTGCCGCCGCTCTGGCAGGTGCCGCCCACGTCACCGCCAATGATATCGATCCCTATTGCGAGGCCGCCGTTAGCCTCAACGCAGGTCTCAACCATTGCCAGATTGCGTTCCTCGGCGGTGATCTGTTGACCGCAGGCCTGCCCGATGTCGAGGTCGTTCTGGCCGGTGACATCGCCTATGAACGCCCGATGGCGGAGGCCATGCTGACAGTTTTGCGCGCTGAGATCGCTAAAGGTAAAACCGTCTATATCGGCGACCCGCACCGGACCTACTTTCCGAAATCGGGGCTTAGGCGCTGCGCCGATTATAAAATTACGACCTCAGCCGACCTTGAGGACAAGCCCGTCAAACCCACGACCGTCTGGAGACTTTAGCCATGACCAAAATTCACCACGCCATTGACTACATCGAATGGGCCGCCACCGATTTGGTCCCCGTCAAAGCCTTTTACGCCAAGGCATTTGGCTGGTCATTCATTGACTATGGCCCAACCTATGCGGCGCTGGATGGTGCCGGTCTTGATGGTGGATTTCAGGCGGAATCATCCGAAGCTCCGGCCAAACCTCTGGTCATACTCTACAGCGAAAACCTTGAACAAAGCCGCGAAGATGTGCTGGCCGCAGGCGGCATCCTCACCCTCGACATTTTCGACTTCCCCGGCGGCCGCCGCTTTCAATTTACCGACCCGTCCGGTAATGAGTTAGGTATCTGGTCGGATAGATAATGGGGATTTTATGAGCTTTCTTCGGGGGATACTTTTCTTGCTAGCCATTCATGGCCTCGCCAGCCCAGCGCTCGCACAAATCTATCCAAAAGAATATATTAAAAACCTTAGAACAAAAGCTAATGATGGCGACCCAAAAAGCCAGTACGGTCTCGCCATATACTCTCTCAATGAAAACAAACCAAAAGAGGCATGGAAATGGCTGAACAAATCAGCCGAAAATGGCTATGCCGAAGCCCAATTGAAGATGGGAGACTATTATAAGGATGGTCTCCTGATAGGGTACGGACAACTTACCGTAGCCATTGATCTTGAAAAGTCACTGGAATGGTACAAACGCGCAGCAGACCAAAACCATCTTGGTGCAACAGAAAATATATGTGCGCTGCGTAGCCGTGGCCCTGCACAAAACCTTTCCGAAGCCATAACCTATTGCCGGGCTTCGTCCCAGAAAGGTCGGCACAACGGTTATTTTTATTAGGGCAAAGCTTACCAGATCGGAGATGACGGCATTGCTCAAGATCCAGCAAAGGCACGTTTAATCTATCAGGAACTGGCAGAGAAAGGTTACGCGCCAGCCATTGAGTTGTTGGCAAATATCGAAATTGAAAATTCAATCAATAGTCACGATTACAGCCTGTCATTTTCAGCGCTTCAGAAGGCTATTTATTTAAAACCCGAAATTTATCTCGTTGCTCTGGCCCGACATTACGAAAACGGTTGGGGCACTAATAAGGACTTTTCAGAAGCTCACAGGCTTTACTTTTATAGTGCCGAAATGGGAAACCCAGACGCAAAAGCCTGGCTCAATGCGCATCCGCAAGCTTCGGTCGAAAATATAATTGCAAATCTCACCGCCCTTGAGGCCCTACCAAGCGGCAGCATAAAAATTGGCAAAGGTGCTCAGGACGGGGCCGTAAATCTCTATCCCGCAAGAGCTTTAGATGCTGAGATGGAAGGTGAAGCTATCCTCGTTTGCCATATTAGCCAAAATGGCAAGGTTGATAACTGTGTTGTTGATGAAGAAACACCTTCCAATATTGGTTTTGGAATGGCGACTTTAAAAGTTATATCCCTGTATAGCATCGAATCCGATATTGAAGGTTTGAAACCGTACGCAGGTAAAATATTTCAGTTCAGGTATCGCTGGGTCTTAAATTGAACCGTGCCGGTGCGTAACCGAAATCAGTCGAGGCGGATGAATGATCGAACACCAGATCATCATTCATCCGCAGGGCCATATTGACATTAGATTTCAGGTTCTGAGCGGGGCGGATCAGCGTCAGCGCCCAAAACCCCAACCGCCACAGCCATGCAGGTAGGGAAATTATGCGCGGGCGACGGCCTTTGGCCTCAAAAATGCGGGCCACCATGTCGCGATAGCTCAGGGTCTCACCGCCACTGAGATCATAGGCCTTATCGCGCGCGGTGTCTGACTTGAGTGCCTGTAGCGCCGCCGTGGCCAGATCGCAGGCGTGGACGGGCTGGCGCAGACCTTTCGCCCTACCACAAACCACAAAAACGCCAAATCTATCAATAAATTTGGCGATCCGGCTAATGTTCTGATCGCGGCCTTCATCATAGATCAAGGTCGGCCGCAGAATCGTCACCCCAACATTATGAGCCGCGCCAAACGTCACAATCCGCGCCTCTGAGTCCGCCAGCAGATCGGCAATCCGGCGCTCCTCCGGCTCAGGTGAAAAGGTCTTGGAAAACCGGCTGGTCGAGGAAAAGACCACCAGCCGCGTCATGCCTTGCGCCCACAGGCGGGTCAGCACCGCATCGGTCATCAGCCAGATCGGCGTGGTTGCAATCACATGGCTGAACCCCTCACCCTCAAACGATTCTGGGGAGGCCAGATCAAGGCGCACCTCATCGTCACGGTTCGGTCGGCGCGTGGTAAAGATCGGCGCAAAGCCGTGCGCATCAGCGCGCAACACCTCAGCCAGCCGCGCGCCGACCAGCGACGTCACCCCGATAATCAGGCATTTTTCCGGCATCAAATTCATATACCCACTGGCCATCAATTGCGATTGAGCCTATGTCATTGCCATTGAAAAATCCATACGAGTCAAAGCTATGGCCGCCTATAAATCCCTTCGCGACTTTATTGCCAAGCTTGAAAAGGCCGGTGAACTGGTACGCGTAACGACGCCGGTATCCACCCATCTTGAGATGACCGAGATCCAGACCCGGCTTTTGGCGCAAAAAGGCCCGGCGGTTCTGTTTGAAAACCCGATCATGGCCGACGGCACAACGTCCGACATTCCGGTGCTGGTCAATCTGTTCGGCACGGTTAAGCGGGTGGCAATGGGGGTAACCCTCGAAGGCAAAGAGCGCACCACGCCGCAGGAACTGCGCGAAGTCGGTGAATTGCTGGCCTTTTTGCGCCAGCCAGAGCCGCCGCGTGGTCTGAAAGATGCGTTTGAGCTTATGCCGCTGGCCCGAACGGTCATGGGGATGCGCCCTAAGACCGTAAAAAAAGCACCGGTACAGGAAGTTGTGCTTACAGGCAATGATATTGACCTGACCAAACTGCCGATCCAAGGCTGCTGGCCCGGTGAACCGGCCCCGCTAATCACCTGGGGCCTCGTGGTCACTAAGGGCCCTTCCGAATCGCGTGAGGATAATTTCAACCTCGGCATCTATCGGATGCAGGTTCTGGGTAAGGACCGCGCCATCATGCGCTGGCTGGCCCACCGCGGCGGCGCGCAACACCATGCCCGCTGGAAAAAGGCCAAAAAGAAAGAACCCCTGCCCGCTTGTGTCGTGTTGGGCGCCGATCCGGGGCTGATACTGGCGGCGGTCACACCCGTGCCGGATACCCTGTCGGAATACCAGTTTGCAGGCCTTCTGCGCGGCCAAGCCGCCGAACTTGTGCCTGCCAAAACCGTGCCGCTGATGGTGCCGGCAGAGGCTGAAATCGTGCTGGAAGGCCATGTTCTGCTGGATGAATATGCCGACGAAGGCCCCTACGGCGACCACACCGGCTACTATAATTCGGTCGAAAAATTCCCGGTCTTTCAGATCAGCGCCATCACTATGCGCAAAAAACCGATTTACCTGTCGACCTTCACCGGCCGTCCGCCTGATGAGCCTTCGGTCTTAGGTGAAGCCTTAAATGAAGTCTTTATCCCGCTGATCCAGCAGCAGTTTCCGGAAATCGTCGATTTCTGGTTACCGCCCGAAGGGTGTTCGTATCGCATCGCCGTCATTTCGATGAAAAAGGCCTATCCGGGCCATGCCAAGCGGGTGATGATGGGCGCGTGGTCGTACCTGCGTCAGTTCATGTACACCAAATGGCTGATCGTGGTCGATGACGATATCAACTGCCGCGACTGGAAGGATGTCATGTGGGCGGTCTCCACCCGCATGGACCCGGCGCGTGACATTACCGTCATTGAAAACACCCCGATCGACTACCTCGATTTCGCCTCCCCCGAAAGCGGCCTGGGCTCAAAGATCGGGCTGGATGCCACCAATAAGTGGACACCGGAAACCCACCGCGAATGGGGCGAAGAGCTTTATATGGATCAGGATGTGATCGATAAGGTCACGGAAAAATGGGCTGAAATGGGTCTGCCCGCCGCTATGAAGCCACCGATCTGGTCATAAGCGGGTCGATCGCCTCCGTGGCATGACTATGGCGCGTGCCTGTCTCGCGTTCCAGGTATTCATCAACCCCATCTGCCGTCAGCGGTTTAGAGAACAAAAACCCCTGAATGTAGCGCGCCCCGACCTGCTTAAGCTTGGCCAGTTCGGTTTCGGTCTCCACCCCTTCGATCACGCAATCCAGATGAAGATTTTTGCATAAATCTATGATCGTCTTGATAATTTTCTGCGCGGTCGGGTGTTTGACAAGCTGAACGACAAAGCTTCTGTCAATCTTGATTTTATTGACCGGCAGGCGGTGGATATAGCTGAACGACGAATAGCCTGAGCCGAAATCGTCAAGGGCAATCCGGCAGCCCATCGACTTCAGGCGATTAAGCGCCTCACAGGCCTGATCAAAGTCATTGAGCATGGCCGTTTCCGTAATCTCAAATTCGATACGGCGGGGGTCCAGCCCGGAGTCGCGCACGATATCGCAAACATCGGCAATGGCGGTACTTGAGCGCAGGTCGCGGGTCGACAGATTGAACGACACCCGGATATGGTCGGGCCAATCCTGCACCACCGCCAAGGCTTTTCTAAGCAAAATCAAGGTGATCTGGCTGATCAGGCCTGAGCGTTCTGCGGCCTTGATAAAGGCGTCCGGCCTTACCAGCCCCAGTTTTGGGCTATTCCAGCGCGCCAGGGCTTCAAAACTGGTGGTGCGATTTTCAACAATATCATATTGCGGCTGAAACAGGATAAACAACTCCTGCTCAAGATCGGAAGACCGAAGGGTCTGATCAATCAGGCCGAAATCACGCAGTTCGGTCTCATGCTTTTGCGAGAAGACAACCGGAGCCCCGCGTAAATTCTGCTTGGCATAGTAGAGCGCATAGTCAGCCCGTTCGAGGTATTGCGATATTGTGAAACCCGATCCCTGACGACTGCGCACAAAGCCGACTGAGGCGGATATATTCGCCGCCACACCCGACAGCATATAGGGCTCACGCAAGGTCTCACACAACCGCTCACCAAAGGCTTTCAGTTCCTCTTCATCGGCCATACCGGTAAGAATAATGGCAAATTCATCGCCGCCCAGACGCGCCGGAACCCCCAAACCAGCACACAGGTTTCGCAAGCGCCCCGCTACCGCCACCAGCAAGGCATCACCGACACTATGGCCATAAACATCATTGACCGGTTTGAAACCGTCCAGATCAATCAGGGCCAGATCAAACCGTTTACCATCCTGGCGTTTGCGGCTCAGGGCCTGCTCCATAGCTTCAAAAAAACTGCGCCGGTTGGGCAAGCCGGTCAGGGCATCGCGATTGGCCAGAGCCTGGGCCTCATCGCGCAGAGTATCGGCCTGAACGCGGGCATGAACCGCGCGCAGAATAGCCTGACGCATCAGCACGCTCATGCCCATGGCGGTGGCAATACCCGCCAGACCGATCCAGATATATTGCGATAAAATACCGTACTTGTGAGCCAGACCATACATGGTCACCATGCACACCAGCGCGCAGGGGATGATGACCCGCGGCGTAATCCCGGCGGTCGCAAAAACAAGCACCAGCAAGACAAAATAGACCAGCTTGGCCGGTTCGACGTGAAATATCTGATACGCCACCACATTCAGATACATAAGGCTGAACACAACCAGGCAGGCATATTCCAGCCGATCAATCCGTTGCGTGTTACGCGTCACATGAAAAAAGAAAAAACTGGCCGCCATGGTTGTGGCCGCCAGCCCATCCAGCACCCACAAGGCCAGACCGTTCTCATAAAACAAATGAGCAAAAGTGATCAAAATGTAATAGAGGCCAACGCCCAGCGCAAACCCGCGCACCACAGGGCGCAAGGCAACGACCTCTTCGCGACGCATGGCATCGGTCTTTGCCGGTGTAGATCTACCGCCTGACACCGCTTTCAGTTCCCGCTGAAACCGACCTGTTCGCAATATTGCCCTCTGCCCGTTACTCAATAGCCACCACACCCGTTCGCGACACACACCAAGCTATTGATCCGCATAACTTATCCGCGACACGGCCTAAAGTTACCGGAGAGTCTTAAAGAAAATCCTAACCCTGTGAGGGCTAAACTCAATCAAAACCCTCCTCATCAGAAGACTGCCAAGCCAAGGCACAACCCCGATATTCTGTGATTATCGCCATATTAAGGGTGGTTTTATTGTCATGAGTGCGGTCTATTCATACATAGACTCAAATCGCATCTCATATCGTCACATTTGAGACTTGATTAGCCCCTGAACCCAGCCTAGATAAAGATCATGTTGCCCACGCATAACAGCTTGCCCCCTGAGCGGCCCCACAAGCGGCCACATGAGGATGAAACCTCTTATGGGGGCTCAGCGGTCCGCGACCGGCTGGAGCAGGTGCTCAGCAAAGCCCGCGCCGCCGGTGCCGATGCCGCCGAAGTGGCGTTTGCCCAAAGCCGGTCATTGAGCATCGGCGTGCGCAATGGCGAGGTTGAAACGGTTGAGCGCGACGAGACAGCGGATCTGGGGCTGCGCGTCTTTATCGGTCAAAAGCAAGCGGTTGTTTCCATTTCTGAGTTCTCAGATCAGACCTTGCAGCGGGCTGTGGAGCGGGCGGTGATCATGGCGCGGATATCACCGGACGATCCCTATACGGGGCTGGCCGATCCCGCACTTTTGTCGGTGCCCGATGCCAACCCGGTTGATCTGCAACTGTTCGACCCGGAAGACGTCTCGGCCGACGCCTTTAAAGACCGTGCCCTGGCCTGCGAAGCGGCAGGACTTGCGGTTGCTAAGTCAATCACGACCGATAGTGCCAGCACGGGCTATAGCCACAATCACTGGCACCTGCTGACCTCTGACGGTTTCAGCGGTCAGCAGTCGTCAAGTATATTCTTTCAATCGGTGCGCATGATCGCCACCGATGCCGCGGGACAAATGGAACGCGACGGCGAAGGCCGCTCAAAACGATTCTATACCGACCTGCCGACGCCGGCCTATACCGGTACGCTGGCGGCCGAACGCGCTGTGAGCGCTTTGGGGGCCCGCCGAATCGACAGTGGCAAATATCCGGTCATTTTCGATCCGCGCGTCTCTAAATCGATCGTTAGTCTGTTTTTAGGGGCTATCTCAGGGCCCGCGATTGCTCGCGGCTCCAGCTATCTTAAGAACCGCCTGCATACACAACTGTTTGCGCCCGGCATCCATATTGTTGATGATCCCTTCCGGGTACGCGGTCTGGCCTCCAGCCTGTTCGATGACGAAGGGGTGCGCGTACAAAAACGCCACCTGATCGATAATGGCGTGCTGACGACGTGGTTGCTGAATACGGCCTCGGCCCGGCAACTGGGCCTGACCTCGACGGGCCATGCCTCGCGCGGTCTGGTGGGACCGGCCGGGGCCTCCGCTCACAATATTACCCTGATGCCCGGATCGTCGTCGCAACCCGACCTGATGCGTGACGCAGGGCAAGGGGTTCTGATTACCTCCATGTTCGGCCCAAACGTCAATGCTGATACCGGTGACTGGTCGGTCGGGGCTTCGGGTGTCTGGTTCGATCAGGGGGAGATAAAATACCCGGTCAATGAACTTACCGTCGCGGGTAATCTGATCGACATCTTCGCCCGCCTGATCCCTGGCAGTGATCTGGAGATAAAAGGCTCGAACGACGCCCCTTCCCTGCTGATAGACGGCCTGTCTGTGGGGGGCAAATGACCAAGGCCGCCGCCGTGACCGTCGCGCGCCGGGAGCTTGAGGAAGACCTCGCCCTTCTGGTCGATAAGGTACGTCGCGTCGGCGCTCTGGCCCAGCACGTCAAGGCGCAGGGGCTTATCATCGATTACAAATCCGATGGCTCGGTCGTCACCAATGCCGATCTTGAAGTCAATCTGTGGCTCAAAGAAGCCCTGATGCAGGCGCGGCCTCATTACGGCTGGCAAAGCGAAGAATCCCCGGACACCGACGCCCGGCTGAGTAAATCTAAGGTCTTTGTGCTCGACCCCATCGACGGCACCATGGGCTTTACCAAAGGCAGCCCCTATTGGACCATTGCCCTGGCCATTGTTGAAAACGGGCAACCCGTCGCAGGTGTCGTCTATGCTCCTGACGCGCAGGAGCTATATGCCGCAGGGCTTGGGCTTGGGGCGACGCTCAATGGCGAACCGATCCACGCCACCGCAACCGCCGCTCTGGACGGCGCCCATGTCATTGGCGATGCCCGTGTGTTCGGTAAGGCGATCTGGCGCGGTGAATGGCCAAGGCTCTTGGTGACATCACGCCCGTCGGTGGCTTACCGCATGGTGTGTGTAGCGGCGGGCCGTGCTGATTTCACCCTGGCCCTGACCCCAAAGCGCGACTGGGACGTCGCCGCCTCTACGCTCATCGCCCATGAAGCTGGCGCGAAAACGTCTGATCATTTAGGTAATCCTTATCATTTCAATGGTAAGTCCAGTCTTAAACCCTCGCTCGTCTGCGCCTGTGAGCCGCTTTATGCGGAAATCATCCGGCGCTGCGGGCATTTAGCGACCCTTGACCATATCTGAGGTTATTTTGTTATGAGTGAACAACTTTTGCACATCGTCATCGGCGGCGAACTGTCCGACCTGACCAAGACCCAATTCAAGGACCTTAAGGCCGTTGAATTTGTCGGCGCTTATGGCTCCTACGAAGAAGCGGTCAAGGCGTGGCGCTCAAAGGCGCAGTCAACGGTGGATAATGCCCTGATGCGCTATTTCGTCATCCACGCCCATAAGCTGCTGAACCCGGATGCTTAGAGCGCATTGGCTTCGCCGAACTTTGTTTCCAAAAAGTGTGAAGCGGTTTTTGGATTCAAATGCGCGTAAAATAATTTAAACAGCTTGGGTGGACGGTCTGAATATCCTCCATCCGCCCTGCCATAGCAACCAGCCTATACCTGCCGCCAACACCAGACTGGTGATCACACTGCCTTCCGGCCCTACGGCGCCCCCCGTCAGCCACCACGGCTGACCGGGGGCGGCTTTGAGGTCGACCAGCAAAGGCTCGACCCCAAAGTTACGCCCGGCGATATCAAAGCCAAAGCCGACCCCCAGCAGCCAGTTCCACGCCGTATGCCAGCCGCAAATGCCCCAGATTGAATGTTCGCGGATGGCATAAAGGCTGATGAACAGAGCCAGCAACAATATATTAAACACCATAATGACGAGTTCAAAAGTCAGGCTGAACTTGCTGCTGTGCAGCAGGGTGTAAAAGGCGCTGTTGAGTGTCACGGCCAGCATCAGCCCATGTCGTGACGCCAAAACCGACATCAGATAGCCGCGCATCAGGATTTCTTCGGTCGAACCCTGAACCACGAAGCCAAACAACAGCACGATGAACGGGATCAGCCCCAACCAGCTTGGTTCGGCGCGAAAGCCGGAATGTTCGACCTCATAGACGCCGCTGACCATGGCGATGGCCACAATAAATAGCGCAAAACCGACACCGATCAGCCATCCGCGCCCGAACCGCGTCAGCCCCTTTTGATTGAGGCCATTGGCTGCAAACCCGCGCCGCTCATAAAACCAGGCCCAGATCAGGATCAGCACAGCCGACATGCCAAAGCCGGTGACCAGTTGCACCGACAAGGCCGGCCAGATGTGGGCTTCGCCGTGTTCCCAGTCGAACAGGTAAATCAGCCGGATACCGACCAGTGCACACATGGCGATAGCAATAAAGGTGACAGCAAAAGCAAACGGCGTCCAGGTCAGACGCTGCCCTGACTGCTTTGGTGCGTAGAGGTCGATACCCTGCATAGATTAAGCCCCCCTCAAAACCTGAATTTCAGATTACAGGGTTTTTTGGAGCTGTCTATTGCTTGCCGCCTACGCGCGTTACTATTCCCGCCGCAGGATTTTTTCGGTCAGCAGCGTACCCCACCACGACCCTTTGAAATCGGACTTAATGCGCACCGGGTCGTAATCCTCGCTCTGAGTCCATTCGACAAAGCTCAAGCCCTGCGGCTTGCCGACCGTCAGATAGCGCTCAAAAATATAATCGAGCACGCCGGTCTTGCCTGCCTTCATGTGCAGGGTGCGCAAGCCCAGTTCGCTCATCGCGTCTTCGATCGGATGGCCCAGATGCAGATGGCGATACAGCACACTCATAATCCCGGCCCGGTCGGCACCGGATTTACAATGCATCAGGGCCGGATATTCGATCCGCTCAAACATCTCTTTGGCCGCCAGGATCGCTTCTTTTGTCGGCACATCGCGCGACGTCACCTTAAAATCGACCAGCTTCAGCCCCAAGCGCGCACAGGCGTACTTTTCGAGGGCATAAAATGATCCCCGCTGCCCACGCAGGTTGATGACGGTCTTGATACCGTCATGTTTCTGAAACCACTTAAGCTGAAACGGCCACGGCTGGTTGGCGCGCAGCATCTTATCATCGATCCAGTGGGCATTAGTAAACCCAAGCCGCAGATAGGCATGATCCCCCCACAGAAAGGCCATATAGGTCTTGAACCGCCCCCACGGGGTTGAGGTGTCATAAACCTTATGAATCTTTGGGGTTTTGAATATTTTGACCATGAACTCGATATATATTTAAGGCTCGCGGCGACGCGCACGGCCCCTCATATAGACATTTTTGACGCAGTGATAAGGTCTTTTGTACGCAACCGTGACCAAAACCCTATTGGTTTTGAGAAAAATCACCTTAAAGGCTATAGGCTATTGCTCCAACAACCCTATCTGTTCTGAATGCCTGAGCCTTCACCTCTCACCACGACATCTGACATCGGCCCCAAGGCCGTCATGGCCCGAGTGTGGCGTGAGTATTTAAGCCCGCAAAAGGGGGCGTTGTTCACCTCCATGCTGTGCGCGGCTCTGGTGGGGCTGGCGACCGCCGGCGTGCTATTGATGCTTAAGCCCGGCGTGGAGTTATTGTTCGGTGAAACGGGCCCCGCGGCCACAAACGTGCCTGCAATCATCGCCGAAAATCCACTGTTGATGGTGCCTTTGATCATCGTCATCATGGGCTTTATCCGGCTGGGGGCGCAACTGGGGCAGGTAACCCTCGTCAACCGGATCGGTCACCAGCTTGTCGGCCATATTCAATCGCAGCTATTTGCCAACCTGATCCGCGCTGATCTGTCCAGACTACAAAAAGCCCATTCCGGGCAGTATCTTAGCTCGGTTCTTTTCGATGCCGGTTTAATGCGCGAAGCGACCACCAACGGCGTCGTCAACTACACCCAGCATGGCCTGACGGTTATCTATACCCTGATTGCCATGGCTTTTATCGACTGGAAAATGACGCTCGGCGTGCTGATCATCGGCCCGATCATTGGTCAGGTCTTATCCGGCTATATGAAGCGCACCAAAAAGGCCGCCAAGGGGGCGATGGAAGAAACCTCCAGCCTGTCGTCGGCCATCATGGAAAGCCTTGATGGGGTCAAGATCGTCAAAATCGCCCATCAGGAACGCTTCGAAGAAGGCCGCGTCAATGACGTGATCGCGCGCCGCCAGAAACACATCATCAAGGGCGCAAATGCCCGCGCCTCGGCCGCCCCCGTCACCGAGGCCCTGACGACGGTGCTGATCGCGCTGGTCATCGCCTATGCCGGCTGGCGCTCTGGTCTTGGCGAAATGACCGTCGGCGGCTTTACTGCGTTTCTGGCCCTTTTGGGCTCCGCCGCGCAGTCCCTGCGCCAACTCGCCAGCCTGCAAACCATTATGTCCGAAGGCATGACGGCGGCCCAAAGGTTGTTTGCCGTTCTGGATATCCAGCCGGAAATCACCGACGCGCCGGGTGCAGTGGCCTTATCCCGCGATTTTAAAACGATCCGTTTTGAGGATGTCGGTTTTGAATATGCGCCGGATATGCCGACCCTTACCGGCATAAATTTCACCGCTGAGGCCGGACGTTCGATCGCTCTGGTCGGTCCGTCAGGGTCAGGTAAATCAACCCTGCTCAACCTGCTGCCGCGCTTTTTCGATGCCACCCGCGGCCATATCCGCTTTGATGACCGCGACCAAAAATCGTTTACGCTCAAATCCTTGCGTGAAAATATTGCGCTGGTAACCCAAGACCCGTTCCTGTTCGATGATACCATCGCGGTCAATATCGCCTATGGCAATCCAAATGCTGACCCCGCCGCCATCGAAAAAGCCGCCCGTGACGCCGCTGCCCATGAGTTCATCATGGACCTGCCCGATGGCTACGACACCCGCGTAGGTGAGGCCGGTTCGCGCCTGTCGGGCGGGCAGAAACAACGCATCGCCATTGCCCGCGCCTTCCTGAAAGATGCGCCGCTGTTGCTGCTCGATGAAGCCACCTCAGCGCTCGATACCCAATCCGAAGCCCGCGTGCAGGAAGCGCTGGAACGGCTCATGGCCGGGCGCACCACCTTCATGATCGCCCACCGCCTGTCGACCATCCGCCATGCCGATGAGATTCTTGTGCTCGACAAAGGCCGGATCGTGGAACGCGGCACCCATGACGGCCTGATTACTTCCGGCGGCCTCTATGCCGATCTGGCGCGGCAACAGTTTGATATGCCACACAATAGCCCGCAAATGGCATCAGGTGTGGTGTCATGAAGTCCCTTTTAAACTCAAAGCTGGCTCAGAAACTGATCGCCATCCTCGTCGTCGGTTATCTGAAATTCTGCTACCGCACCTCGCGTTGGACGCGCATCAATCAGGCCCCCGTCGAAGCCATCTGGGCCGCCAAAGGCCCGGTTGTGCTGATGTTCTGGCATGGCCGCCTGCATCTGACCCATGCCTGCTGGCCGCTGGATAAGGCGCAAGCGGTCTGCGTGCTGGCCTCCCTGTCCAAAAGCGGTGACCAGAGCGCCCTGATCAACCAGCGTTTTGGCTATCACGCCATCCGCGGGTCTTCGGCCAAAAAATCCGACCCGGCCAAGCAAAAAGGCGGAGCGCAAGCTTTCCGTGAGATGCTGCGCTGGATGCGTGCCGCACCGGCTGGTGAGGGTCGCTGCGTCGCCATGACCCCTGACGGGCCGCGCGGGCCGCACCGTGAAATGACCGAAGGCACACTGAAACTGTCGCAAATGACGGGCGCCCCCATGATCACGGTAGGTTTATCGACCTCCCGCTTTATCGAATTTAAGACCTGGGATAGGATGCGCGTACCGTTGCCGTTCGGACATGCGGCGATTGTGTGGGAGGTTCATGACCCCGTGCCGGCCGATATCGACGCCGACCGCTTGCAAGACCTGATGGCCCACATGGGTGATGTTTTGACGCGCGTCAATGATGAAGCCGACCGGTTGGTGGGAGCGCCGCTTTAGATGCGCAGTACCAAACCGTTTTCCCTGACCGCTTATCAATGGTTGATGAGCCTGTTTCATACTCAGGCACCCTTTGTCCTGCGCCGACGGCTTGAGCGCGGCAAGGAAGACCCGATCAGGTTCCGGGAGCGTCTGGGCCGCACGGACACCCCGCGCCCATCCGGCACCCTGATCTGGCTGCACGGCGTCAGCGTCGGGGAAAGCCTGTCGGTGCTGCCGGTGATTGAGCGCCTAAAAATGGAGCGGCCCGATGTGCGCTTCTTGCTGACCACATCGACCACCACCTCAGCGGAGATTTTAGCCAAACGGCTGGCGGCTGTGGGCGAGATCACCCATCAATATGCCCCCATAGATACCCCGCAGGCGGTGAGTGCGTTTCTGGATCACTGGCAGCCGGATCTGGCCATCTTTATCGAAAGCGACCTGTGGCCCAACCTGATCGGGGCCTTGCAGAAACGCGGCATCAAACACGCCCTGCTGAGCGCGCGCATTACCGAAAAAACTTACTCCGGCTGGATGCGGCTGAAAGATGCTATTACCCACACCCTGAGCGGTTTCGACCTG
Organism: Asticcacaulis sp. SL142; assembly: GCF_026625745.1. Classification (NCBI taxonomy): domain Bacteria; kingdom Pseudomonadati; phylum Pseudomonadota; class Alphaproteobacteria; order Caulobacterales; family Caulobacteraceae; genus Asticcacaulis; species Asticcacaulis sp. SL142. The sequence goes on from NZ_CP113061.1 coordinate 1,043,103, forward strand.
ATTATGGCGCAGGATAAGGCGTCTGAGGCCCGCCTCAAAAGCTTGGGAGATCCGGTTGCCCGTCACGTCGCCCCGCAGGCCAATCTCAAGACATTAGGTGCACCGCTGGAGGATGATGCCGACGCGCGTGAGGCTTTGAGCGCACAGATCGGTGCGCGCCAGGTTATTGTGGCCGCCAGTACTCACCCGAACGAGGATGCCTATATTTCCAGCGCCTTAGAGGCAATGGTTAAGTCTGCGGATAAGCCGCTGCTGATCATCGTGCCGCGCCATCCGACCCGCGCCGAAGACATTCGGCTTGATCTGGAAGCGCTGGGGTTTACGGTCGCCCAGCGCTCAAAGGCCGAGGTCATTACACCACATACTCATATCTATCTGGCTGATACTCTGGGCGAGCTTGGGGTGTTTTTCCGGCTGGCCGATGTGGTCATCATGGCCGGCAGTTTCTCAACCGGCATCGGTGGCCATAACCCGCTGGAGGCCATGCGGTTGTCGAAAGCCGTCATATTTGGCGCAGAACTTTACAACTGGCAGGCGGTCTATGACGACGTGCTGGAACTTGGCGCCGGCTGGAAGGCGAACAGCCGCGATGAACTGAGCCTGATCGTCGAGCAATTGCGGGCCAATCCCGAAAGCATTGAGACCGCCAACACGCTGGCGCGGCGACTGGCGCGTAAGGATGGCGACACCCTGCCGATGGTCTGGCGATGCCTTGAACCGCTGCTGCCGCCCGCCCCCGCTCAGGATGAGGCGGCGTGACGATCATGTGCCGATTCTGCATTTACCTCTCCTCCCCATTTCATGGGGAGGTGGATGCGAGCAAAGCGATGCAGACGGAGGGGTATAAACATGGCCCCACTTACCCCTCCGTCCCTTCGGGCCACCTCCCCATAGAATGGGGAGGAGATTTATGATCAAAACCCCGAAGTGGTGGTACACAAAAAACGCCGACGGTGCGCCGTGGTGGCGACCGGTGTTGTGGCCGCTATCGCAGATGTGGATCGGCGCGGGTCGCGCCAAGGCGAAAAACGCCACGCCCTATCGGTCATCGCTCAAGGTTATTTCCGTCGGCAATCTGACGGTGGGCGGATCGGGCAAGACGCCAATAGCGCGGGAAATCCTGAGAATACTGCCCGATTCAACGGGCTTGTCCAAAGGCTATGGCGGTACGCTTGATGGGCCAATCAATATTGACACTACTATCCATACTACCGCAGACGTCGGTGACGAAGCGTGGATGCTGGCGCGTGAGTTTCCGTTTGTGATCGCCAAGGATCGCGCCGCCGGACTGCGGGCGATAGAGACCACAGACGCCCAAATTTGTGTGGTCGATGACGCTCATCAGAACCTGACCATCGCCAAGGACATCAATATCGTTGTGGTTGACTGCGATACCTCAAATGGCGCTTGGCCCTTTGGTGACGGCGGCGTGGTGCCTTATGGGCCAATGCGAGAGCCACTGAATGAGGGGCTTGCGCGGGCCGATATTATCGTCCTGTGGCTGCCGTCTGAGGATGTGCCGGTTGACCCTGAATTACTCAATTTATTCAAGGATAAGCCAGTCTTTATCGCCCGCCTGGCCGCCGTTATGAAGCCCGTCAATGTGGTGGCCTTTGCCGCCATTGCCAAGCCGTGGAAGTTTCAGTCAACCCTGGAACGGTTAGGTTGCGATATCGCCAGCTTCAAAGCCTATCCGGACCACGCGCCGATTTCAGAGACAGATCTCGTCGCCATGAAAGTGATCGCCGACGAACAATCCGCCCGTCTGATTACCACCGAAAAGGATTGGGTTAAACTGCCTGAATACTGGAAATCAATAATTGATTACCTGCCTATTCAGGCGCGCTTTGATGATGAAATGGCTTTCAAAGCCACCCTATTAAGATAGAGCCCGCCAGCCAATATCTGAGCGATAAAACCCGCCCGGCCACTGGATTTTCGACACGGCTTCATAGGCGGCATCCCGCGCCTCTTTGATCGTTGCCCCGCGCGCGCAGACATTGAGTACCCGCCCGCCCGCGGCCAGCAGAGACCCATCCTCGGCGCGCGACGTCCCGGCATGAAAGACGCTGACGCCCTCACCAAAATCCTGCTCCGCACCCTTGATAACTGAGCCACCAATCGGGCTGTCTGGATAGCCCTTGGCGGCATAAACTACGCATACGGCCGCTTCCCCATGCCATTCCGGCGCGGGTAAATCTTTCAGCCCGCCCTTAGCTGCCGCCAGCAGATACGGCACGATATCGCTTTTGAGGCGCAGCATCAGCACCTGACATTCCGGGTCGCCAAAGCGGGCATTATATTCGACCAGACGCGGATTGCCGTTTTCCACCATCAGACCCGCATAGAGCACGCCCTTATAAGGATTACCCTCGGCCTTCATGCCCGCCATCGTCGGATCAAGGATGTCGCGCTGGGTGATATCGAGCAATGCCGAGGTTACAATCGGCGCGGGGCTATAGGTGCCCATGCCGCCGGTATTAGGGCCGGTATCGCCGTCAAAGGCGCGTTTATGATCCTGCGCCCAGCCGAACAGCAGCGCGGTTTCACCGTCACATAGTGCAAAGATCGAGGCTTCTTCGCCGGTCATAAATTCTTCGATCACCACCCGCGCCCCCGACGCGCCAAACCGGCCCGACATCATAGCCCCCAGCTCGGCATAGGCATCGGGCAGATCAGGTGAGATCGCGACACCTTTACCCGCCGCCAGACCATCAGCCTTGATGATATAGGGGGCAGGCAAGGTCTTAAGATAGGCTTTCGCGGCGTCTATATCCTCAAAGGTTTCATAGGCCGCGGTAGGTATTTTGTGGCGCTTACAGAAATCCTTGGTGAAGGCTTTTGACGATTCTAACTGCGCTGCCTTTTGCGTCGGCCCAAAGCACGGGATGCCGACCTTCATAAGCGCATCGGCAATGCCTTCGGCCAATGCGCTTTCAGGGCCCACAACCACCAGATCAGCGCTCATCGATTGCGCCAGTGCCACCAACTTATCGACTTCGGTGACCTTGACGGCCACACATTCGCCTAAGGCCGCCATGCCGGGATTGCCGGGTGCGATCACCAGGCGCGTCAGCAGCGGGCTTTGAGCGATTTTCCATGCGAGGGCGTGTTCGCGGCCGCCCGAGCCGATCAGCAGAATATTCATGGTGCCATGGCTTGGTTGAGGTAAGGCTCGCCGTCAAGAGCCCTCGACATTTTTCCTGAAAAAAGGGTTGGCAAATTGGCCAGACCAATGCAATAGTCGGACAAATAAATAACGGAGGTCATGATGACAGGAAAATGGCAACTCAACCGGCGCGCCCTGATCGGCGGCGCCACAGCGACGACATTCGCGGCCTCATCCGGCCTTAGCTTTGCAGGCCCGACCGTGCTGGCCCCGACTCCGCCGATGGGCTGGAATAGCTGGAACTCGTTCGCCACCACCATTACCGAAGCTCAGGCCGTGGAAAACGCCCACATCATGGCTGATAAGCTGCTGCCGTCCGGTTACGATGTCTTTACCGTCGATATCCAGTGGTACGAACCCAATGCCGACGGTTATAATTACCGCAAAGATGCAGCCCTGACCATGGACGGCAATGGCCGCCTCCTGCCCGCGCCCAATCGTTTCCCGTCATCTGAAAATGGTAAGGGCTTCAAACCTTTGTCTGATCAGGTTCACAAATTGGGTCTGAAATTCGGCGTCCATATCATGAGAGGGATTCCGCGTCAGGCGGTGGCGCAGAACGTACCCATTTTAGGCACCACAGTCCGCGCCCAGGATATCGCCAATACCAACTCAGTCTGTACCTGGAACGGCGACATGTACGGCGTCGATATGACCAAGCCGGGTGCGCAGGCGTACTACAATTCGGTCTTTAAGCTGTTTGCCGACTGGGGCGTCGATTTCGTCAAGATGGACGACATGTCCCGCCCCTATGGTGACAACTGGCGCGAGATTGAGGCCGCCCATAAGGCCATTGCCGCCTCTGGCCGCCCGATGATTTTGAGCCTGTCGCCCGGTGAGACCGATCTCAACTGGGCCCATCATGTGCCAAAATATGCCCAGATGTGGCGGATTTCGGATGACTTCTGGGATGACTGGAAACTGCTGCGCGATCAATTCCAGCGGCTGGAAAACTGGAACCCGTACCGCACGCCCGGCGCCTGGCCCGATGCCGACATGTTGCCGCTGGGGCTGCTGGCGATGGGACAGCGCAAGACCAAGTTCACACCCGATGAGCAGCAGACCCTGATGACTCTGTGGTCGATTGCGCGCTCTCCGTTGATCATGGGCGGCGATCTGCGCGCGATGGATCAGGCCACGCTTGACCTGTTGACCAATCCAGAAGTCATTGCCGTCAATCAGAAAAGCTCAAACAACCGCGTGCTGTTCAAACGCGATGGCCAGATCGGCTGGATCGCCGATGCCCCTAAAGGCCGATATCTGGCCCTGTTCAACATTTCCGACCAGCCTCAAGCCGTCAGTGAAATGTTCAAACTTATGGGCCTGAAAAACAAGGTGAAGGTGCGCGATATCTGGGCCCGCAAGGATATAGGGGTTGTGGACACGACGCTGACAACTGAACTGCGCCCCCACGCCAGCGCCTTTTACCGCCTGACCTCCGCATAAAAACGGTGGCGCGACGAAAGCTTTGTCGCTAAGGGAGTCGGCATGGCTTTGAGCAAGATTTATGACGGTGATGAGCCCGTGCGCGTCAACAAATGGCTGGCGCAATCGGGCGTGTGTTCGCGGCGTGAAGCCGATAGTCTGATCGAACGCGGTCAGATTCTGGTCGATGGTGTGCGTGTCACCGATGCGGGCCGCAAGATCGAAAAGGGTCAGACGGTCTCGATCGATGATGAGGGTAAGGACGCCCTCGATAGCCGGATGACGATCCTGTATCACAAACCCATCGGCATCGTCTCCGGTACGCCTGAAGCCGGTGAGATCCCGGCGGTGCGCATGATCCGCCGCGCCAATGTCTATGGTCCGGCTGAGATTTTCCCGGACCAACATTCCAAGCTGGCCCCGGTCGGACGGCTTGATAAGGATTCGCGCGGGCTTCTGATCATGTCCGAAGACGGGGTTTTGGCCAAGGCCATTATCGGCCCCGAAAGTGACCTTGAGAAAGAATACCACGTCCGGGTGCGCGGGTCTTTGTTTGAGGAAAAGCTGCAATGGCTGCGTCACGGCCTGACGCTCGATGGCCGCAAGCTTAAGCCTGCCATCGTCACCCAGACCGGCGAACAATCCTTAAGTTTTATCCTGAAAGAAGGCCGCAATCGTCAGATCCGGCGGATGTGCGACATGGTCGAACTGCGGGTTATTGACCTTTACCGCAACCGGATTGGCCCGCTGCATATGGGCGACCTGCCCGAAGGCCAGTGGCGGCATATGACGCCGGAGGAACGGGCCGCGCTAATCAGCCAGTCCTGACCGGATAAGCTTACCGCATTGAATCTTTTCGATATCGGCGCATACTCTGAACCCGCTTAAGGGGGATCGTTTCACACCTTGAAAGGATCTGAATATGCCTGATTTTCAACCGGCGGCGCGCAAAGCCACCGTGTCATGAGTTCTGGCGGCCAGCGGAAAATCCGCCACCATCTATTGCCGCGAAACCGACAGCGCTGAGGTGCCCACCACCGCCCAGCCCAACCGGCCCGGCACTATTGAGCCGCGTCAGAGCCTGAAAGCCGTGGACGGCCTGTCCTGGCAGGCGCAGGACGCCGATAAGGTCTATGATGTCGATCCGGACAAGCTGGGGCGCGTATTCCAAAGCAATTCGTCACAGCGCAGCATGTCTGAACCGCACATAGATGCCCGTCAGGAGGTCAAGCTCGACCTGATGAAAACGGCGGCCGATGCCATCAACGCCGCCTACCTTTCCGGCAGGTTCGAGCGCCTGACGGTGATTGCCCCTGCCAAGCTGCTGGGTGAATTGCGTAAGCTGTTCAGTAAGGGCGTGCTAGCGGCCATCGAGGCTGAAATCCCCAAGGATCTGACGGCGGAAAGTCCCGCTAAATTATCAGGGCATCTGGCAGAATTGGTTTAAGCCTTATCCACAAGTCCAGATAAGACTTTGAGATAGTTCGAAAACGCCTTACGACCCGCGGGCGTAATCTGCGCGCGGGTCAGGGGCTTTCGGCCCTGAAAGCTTTTGATAATTTCAATATAGCCGACATCTTCCAGTTTACGCAGATGGATCGACAGATTGCCCTGAGTGGCCTCAAGCATGGCCTTAAGCTCATTGAAATCCGCCGATTCGGCATCGGCCAGATAGGCCATGATCCCCAGACGCAGGCGTCCGTGAATGGCGTCATCCAGCCGATTGACATCAAATCCACTCACGCCTGTGCCTTTGCCAACCGCATGAACACATAGCCCGGCAGCCCCATCAGCAGGAACAACGCCACCGACAGGATCAGCATGTAGTCCGGCGTCTCGATCCGCCACATTAGCGCGAACGCCGCCGCGAACCATCCGGCAGAGACTACGCCCAGCCACAGTTTGCGCCGGATAATGACCGCCACATACCAGGCCGCGCCCATAAGTGAACACAGCACAATCGGGTATAACATCCAGATAAACCATAGTTTGTGCATCAACGCCGTATAGCCGAACACAAAATTCATAAACAGATTGGCCAGCCCCACCCCGCCAAACGCCGCATTAAGTGCGCGACTGGCCACGCCCGTGTGGGTCTTATGGCGGTCGCGCCACATGACGATCCCAACGGCAACCAGAAACAGCACCGACGGCAATATGCCATTGATCAGGTGCCCGACGGTGCCCAGCCGGATCAACCCGGCCATATCGGCCCAATGGCACAGGCACTGTATCCCATACAGCATACCGCCCGTCAGCAGCAGTACGCCGCCAGAGACCTGAGCCCGCGCCCCCTCACCCACCAGTGAGGTGATGAAGGCCAGATCATCACGGGCGGTTTGCGGATTGAGTTCACCCATGTGATGGCTCCTTAACTGCCCGACGCATCAACACATAGCCGGGGACAGCCATCAGCGCCCACAGGGCCAATCCCAGCACCAGCAGATAGCCCTGAATATTCGTCACCAGCAGCGTCAATATAACCGTCACCGCAAACCATCCGGCGGAGACAACCCCCAGCCAGACTTTGCGACGGATCGCACAGGCGGCATACCAGACCGCCCCCTGCATGGCGCAGATGACGATCGGGTACAACAGCCAGACCGTCATATTGCCTTTGCGCGCCGCCAGCACCCCAAACGCAATGGCGATCACCAGATTGACCAGCCCCGCCGAGGTGTAGCAGGCGGTAAGCGCCCGCGTTGCCACCCCTTTTTGCGATGTGCGGCCATGCCAACTCACATAGGCGATGACCGCCAGAAAGGGTATGGTCGGGGCTATCGTCAGAATGAGATGACCAACCCCGGTCAGGGTCAGCATCCCGGCTTCTATGGCGCCGTAAGCCAGGGTCTGCGCGCCGTAAAGCAAGCCTGCCCACAGGAACACCAACCCGGTCGCCGCCTGAGCGCGCGGCCCTTCATCGGCAAAGCTTGTCGCAAAGGATTTAGCGTTTGGCATATTAGTTTGTGGCATGGGCGGCCGCCTGTTTCAGTTTATGGGGCGCGCGTTTGCGGCCGTTTAGTAACGTACCTATAATCGTGTACCTGACGCCGAACCGGTAGCTGACCCACCCGATGACCAAGGTCCCCGCCACCACGGCGGCGAATTTAGCCACCGCCGGCCAAGCCTGATCGGCCAGCAGGTATTGAAACCACAGTACCAGCGGCAGGTGGACGATATATACCCAATAGGACGAGTCTGATAAAAAGCGCCAGACCTGACTGGGCTTAGACAGGGTTTTCATCGCCAGTCCGATCAGGCCGAAACTCCAGGTCCAGATGGCGAGCCCATAGCTTGCGGCGTATAACAAATGATCACGCCCGGCGACCTTATCAAAGCTTGCCGTCGCATCCATGTCCCACAGACAATAGGTGGTGAAGATCACCGCCGCCAGCAGGTTCGACATCCATTGCTGGGCCAGGCTCGCCAACAGGTCGGCGCGGCGATGCAGGCCCCAGCCAAAGACAAACGCCACCCAAAACCCGGTCAGGGCCATAAGATTGGGCATAAACCCCGTATCCGGCGTGGATATGCCGATCCAGCGCATCCAGTCGGTCGTCTGCGCCGTCACCAGCACCAGCGGCAGGGCCAGAACGGGAATAGCCACACCGGTTTTAACACCCCAGCCCAGCAGTTTTCCCATGCCGTCACGTAAAGCCCCACTGCGGTCAATCAGCACCACAATGCCGCGTAAGGCCAGCATCCCGACATACAGCAGGAGCAGCATGTAAAGGAACCACAGGTGGGTCAGCGGAAAGGTCTCTAGTGTCGGCGGTGGCGGGGCGGGTGGCACCACACCACCTGCGGCCGCGAACTTCATCGACGCCATAACCGCAAGGGTGATGATCGCCGCGATCACCGGCAGCCAGAAGATAATCAGCGGCAAGGCAATGCGTTTGGCGCGGTTAGCCACAAAGCCTTTGAGGCCATATTTATGAAACACCAGCCGCGCAAAAAACCCGGCCAGCATGAAAAACAGGCTCATGCGGAAGATATGGATGACAAAGAACCCTATCCAGAACCCGTTATCCCTCTGCGCGTCCTGAACGATCCAGAACGGCGGGTCGGTATAGGCCATGGTGGCGTGCAGAGCCACGCCCAGCATCAATGCCCCGGCCCTGACGGCATCAAGGGCGCCGTACCGTTCCTCTGTCCCCGTTTGAGATATGTTTGTCATGTCCCGCCTCCTCTGCGCGTTCAACATAACCACGATATACACAAACTAGTTTATTTTACAAACTTGTTTTTCGCCACATTGAACAGCACCACAAACCCAATTGAGTTTTTATGGCCGCTGGCGACATCATCAGGCCGTAAATCACAACTCAAAAGGCGGTAGTCATGTCACATTCCAACGCGCTCATCGCAACCCGCAGCCGCCATGCCACCACCCTTTCGGTCAATGACATTGAACAGATCGCGCGTATCTGCGCCTTGGGCGTGGCGGGTGTGATGGGGCTTGGGCTGTTTATCCTTATGGCATTATAGTCAGGCCATATTCCGGTGTCAGGGTCACCGAAGTGACCTTGGCCACCTGCCCGTCCGTAAACTGCGGGCGCACGCTCGCATCCAGATAAACCTTTGAATCCTCACGCATCGGCATGATGGTCAGGGTTAGCGGCTTATCGATTATCCCCGCATAGCGCTTGAGCCCAATCCGCCAGACCTTGCCGTTGTAGAACTCATCGTCGATCAGGCGCGCGCCAGAGAACAAGCGGGCCACATCGCCTTGGTAGGCAATATCGAGGTACGCATCCGCCACACCGGTCAAGGCATCGGATGGCACTGTGATCGTCCATGCGGCAGACGCGGCAAAGCTTTCCGGTTCCGGCACTACCGGCGTGTTACGTGGGCCGTAGGTTTTAAGCGGCGGCGCTTTTTGCGCGGGCCTAAGCGGTGTCAGTTCGACCGTCAGGGTTTTTGCGGGCACCTTGGCCTGATAGACGGTGAAAATGCCGTCCTTTTTGCCGGCTTTCAGCGTCGTATCCCCGGTCGTGGCCTTATCGGGCGCCGGATAAATGCTGAAATTAAACTCAGCCTTACCCGTCTGGCGCAGGTCAAACCCGCCGTGATCATTACCAAAGACATGGGCGTCGCTTAACACTACATGAGCCTTGCCACCCAGATCAACTCTGGTCAGGTGCTTGGCTTGATCGTCGGTCAACAGCAGGAGGCGCGCGGTTTTACCGTTGGCGGTGGCCTTGATCACAGCCCCCGTACCGGCCTTAGTCGAGACAATGCGCAGACCGTCTTTCAGCGCTCCCCCCTTAACCGTCACCTCCGGTCCAAAGGCAAATTCCGGCGCGATATCGCCGCTGCGGGCAAAGATATAGAGGTCGCCCTCACCGTCCGCGATTTTTGTAACCGGCTGGGCTGACGCCCACAGCAGATTGATGCCTGACAGGTCGAAATTGACCGGCCACATAAAATTATCGCCGCTTTTGATATCGACACCGGCTGATGGCAGGGTCACGGTCTTACCGTTAAGCTTGACCTCAAACCGCACGTCTTTGTGTGCGGCCATATCGTACTGACGGACATAGTTGTTGACGAACACAAAACCCGACTGACCATTCCCCCGAAACGACCAGCGCAGGGTTTTGAGATCATCCGAACCGGTCGGTTGCGCGACGGGCGCGTAAGCATGGGTCGGCGCCACCCGATCGCCAAACGCCTCAAGGAAATAGTGGATCGGTTTCAACTGGTTCAGCACCGGATGGGCCTGACCGTACTGGCCCAACGGCGCCTGAAAATCATAGCCTAACTTAGCCATATCGTTGAAGCCGCCGGTGGCCACGGTTTCTTCGCGGGTCGGTGACCCCGGTGGGTTCTGACCGCCCTGAAACATATAATAGCCCATCAGATTCACACCTGAGCCGATCTTGGTCAGGGTCATTTTCGAGATATCATCAGGCTTTATAATCGGTCTGCGCCGGTACATCGTCGGCACCCCGCCGCCATACTCCGCCCCGAAAAACGGCGTGATGTCGGTGTCGCGCCCGCCATCGTCTTGGGTGGAGGTCGAGCCCTGCGCCCCTAGTCCTTTTTCATTGCGCACGCCAAACTGGAACATGTAGCTCGATTTCGGCGGCAGGATGGTGGCAGATGCCGACCAAGGCTCATCGACGTATGAGCCGAACACCGGAATGACCTCACCACGCGGGAACAGGGCATTGTCCCAACCCGTCACCGAATAGAGCGGCACATCCAGCCCGACCTTGAGCGCGATTTCTTTGAGTTTTGAGATATGGTCGCGGCCTTGAAGATAACCATTGCGGTTATACTCGTTTTCCAACTGCACGCCGATGACCGGCCCGCCGTCCTTCCACAGCAGGCCCTTCGATTGTTCAGCGACCTTACCGTAAAACGCTTCGACGTAGGACAAATAGGTCGGATCGTTAGACCGCGTCGGCACCGAATCAACCACCCAGTCAGGAATGCCGCCAAAGCGTACCTCGGCATGGACCCACGGGCCGGGCCTCAAATACGCATAAAGCCCATGCTTCTGGCACAACTCGATAAAGGCGCGCAGATCAAGGTCGCCCTCCCAATCGGACTGACCAGCCTGTTCTTCGTGGTGCTGCCAGATGACGTAGGTCGCGATGACATTGACGCCCGCCGCCTTCATTTTCAGGAGTTGCTCCTCCCAATAGGCGCGCGGAAAACGGCTGTAGTGAAATTCGCCCATGACCGGTACGACGGGCTTGCCGCCAATCATCAGGTACTGATTATTGACGGAAATGACGGTGCCATCAGGTGCACGGTTCGCCCCCATCTTCAGCGTGCCCTCGACCGGTGCCAGGGGTGGTGCACTGGCATCCAGCGTCAGGGTTTCGGCGCTTGCGCCCCCCGCCAAGGCCCAAACCATTGCACTGATCGCCGCGGATGCCTTCATGTCCCTGCTCCTGTTTAGTTTTCACCTTTATGGGCCGGATTACGGAGCAGATGCAATCATTTATAATCACGACCAGACACAAAAAAGCGTGCTGTGGCCCAGGTTGGCGTCGATGGTCGGGTCGGTACGCACCGGCTTTGCCAAGGATATCATCGGCATGGCGCAGGCGTTAGAGTACAGTTCCGATCCAATCAGATCGGGACGTGCTCTAGGCGGCGCTGGCCTGCTTGAAGTCGGTAGGCAAATGGGCTGAAAACGCCTCAGCGTCATCGTCAGCGGCCTCAGCCGGGGCTAGCTTTTTTAGCAACTCACACAGGCGGCGCACCTCATCACGCGTCAATCCGGCAATCAGCACCGCTTCGCGGTCGCGCGCTACCGGCACAGTGTCTTCAAATTTGTGACGGCCCGCTTCCGTTAGAAACAGGTCATAGGCGCGGTAGTCACCTTCGCAGAATTGGCGGCTGACAAAGCGCTTCTTGCGCAGGCTGGTAATGGCGCGCCAAGCAACCACCTTTTCCACACCAACGCCCGCCGCGATGGCTTTTTGCGGCACGCGCCCGTGAGCGCTCAGCATCGCCAGGATACGCCATTCGGTGGCGGTCAGCCCGTGAGCGTCATGAGCCGCCGCGGCAATAGCCGACACCATCTCAGACAATTGCTCAATATTATGCGGTAAATAGGCGCTGTATTCCGGCAATCCCTGGCGCATGACACTCAATCCCTTTTCATCATGAGCATAACATGACTAACGGCAAAATATCACCCCCAAACGATGAATGATTACGCATTGCCGCATGATTTTTTCCATAAACCTACCCGATACGGAATTTTTCACCCTAAATCAAATATAGAATATGGTATACAATAAAATATCATCCGCGACTAAATTTTCCGTGAACCCCGTGCTAAGACGTCAATTAAGGCAAGAAATTTCGCCGGACCGCCCCTATCATTTTTTGCCATGCCGACATCAGACTCGCAAACGCCCGATATTACCTCTGTCGCCCCGCCACATGCCGGCCTGGTGCAGGCGCGAACGTCACCTGCTATCTGGGGCCCGATGTCGGGCATAGCCGCCATGATCATCGTCATCGCCGTCTGGACAGGCTTTAGTTTATCCGCGCGCGGCCTTAGCCATCTGAACCTGACGCCTGCCGATGCGGCTCTGGTCCGGTTTGGCCTGCCGGCCCTGCTGTTCCTGCCCTTGCTGAAATCACGCTGGCCCCACATCCGCCGCGCCCCTTTAAGCGCCGTCCTGTCGGTGTTCGCCGGGGGTGGCCTGCCGTTTTACCTGATCGCCGTTAAGGGGGCGACCCTGACCTCTGCCGCCCTGTCGGCCGCACTGATCCCCGGCGGCAGCGTCCTGATTGTCAGCCTGTTTCAAACCATAGGCGCGCGCTCAAAAATGTCCGTCCCGGTCATCACGGGGTTCGCCCTGATCGCCTGCGGCCTGCTGGCAGTCACCATGGTCAGCGGCCTGAATACGGGCATCACCGCCCTGTCGCCGCTGGGTACGGCACTTGTGTTTGCCGCTGGGGCGCTGTGGGCTCTGTTTACCCTGTCGGTGCGCCAAACCGGCCTCGATGCGATCGGCGTGTCCCTGGTGCAGTGCCTGCCGTCTCTGGCCGCTCTGGCGGTTCTGTCGAGCTTGGGCTACGCCCCCATTCGTCTGGGCCTGCATAATATTGTATCGGCCTGGCCATTCATACTGGCGCACGGTCTTGGCACCGGGCTGATGGCAGGCCTGTGCTACGCCTTCGCGATCCGCAAGCTGGGCGCGGTGCAAGCCTCAGCGCTGGGGTCGCTGTCACCGGCCGTCACGGCCGTCTGCGCGGGCCTCTTCCTGGGAGAACCGCTGACGCCATTGCTGTTAACCGGGGCGGCCCTGGTCTCGGCAGGTGTTATCCTACTCAATCTAAAAGCTTCGAAAACCCACGCAAATCCCCCCGCTCAAGCCATTAAAAAATCGGCCGCCACCCTTCATAATTTTTAACGCCACCGTCAATTCATAATACAAATATGGCCAAACTCAGGCCAATACGCGGTTACCAAACCGTTATATTGTAAGATAAATCAGCCTCATTTGACGCATTGGTCAATTTTTTGTCGCAATTTTACAACATTGCGCCCCAAAGCGCTTTCACCTGCGCAAAATTGTATCGACAGTGTTTTACAATGATAACGTTGTCATGATAGCGGTAACGAAGAGGCAGTCCGAACGAGTCACGATGATGCGTTCCAAAATAAGCTGCCAAGGGAAGGAAACGGCTTAGGGCAAAAGTCCAGGCGTTTTAAACAGACTAGATACCGAAAATTCCAACATGGGATTTTTGAGTACAGAGATACGCGTCCGCCTTAGATCGGACCGCGCATAGCGCTGCCAAGTACATGGCAGCCCTTTAGTAGTTGCGTATAAAAAACAAAGCTGGAAGGAAGCGAAATGAACACTACAAAATCTAACCGGGGATTGAAACGGGCGGTACGGGCAGCGGTGCTCTGCAGTGCCTCGACCCTCGCCCTCGTGGCCAGTGGCGCGTATGCGCAGGACGCGGCCCCTGCAACGACAAGCGCTGAAGACGTTGAAACCGTTATCGTCACCGGCGTGCGCGGGTCTTTGCAGCGCTCCATGAACATCAAGCGCAACGCCATCGGCGTGGTTGATGCGATCTCGGCCGAAGATATCGGCAAATATCCCGACACCAACCTGGCTGAATCGATTCAGCGCATCTCCGGCGTATCGATCAACCGCATCAACGGCGAAGGCTCCGAAGTGACCGTGCGCGGTTTCGGTCCGGGCTTTAACCTGACCACTCTGAACGGTCGCGTTATGCCTTCGGCGAACATCGCCGTGGTGGGTCAGGACAACGACTTTGGCGGCGGCGGCAGCCGTAACTTCGATTTCTCCAACATCGCCTCTGATGGCGTGAGCGGCTTTGAAGTCTACAAAACCGGTAAGGCCGATGTGGCTTCGGGCGGTATTGGCGCCACGCTGAACATCAAGACCCTGCGCCCGATTAACCGCTCTGGCTCAACCGGCAGCATTACGGTCAAGGGGCTGCATGGCGAAAACATGGTCGACGGTAACGACTGGACCCCCGAAGTTTCCGGCGCCTATAGCTGGGGCAGCGAAGACAAGACCTTTGGCGTCGCCGTATTCGGTTCCTATTCCGAACGTGATGTCGCCACCCGCACCGCCACCCAGAACTCCTGGAACATTGACTATTTCGCGACCTGCCCTGATGCCAAGCCGAGTTGCTCCCTGTTCCTGCCGAGCGGCAGCGGCCGTCTGCGCTATGACACCGGCGGCAATCTTTTGTCGACCATCACCAACCGTCCGCCCGACGGTGCACAGGTGTCTTACGGCAACGACAGCCGCTATCAGTTGAACGACGCCCATACCGAGCGCACAAACCTTCAGGCTACCGTTCAGTGGCGTCCGGCTGAAAACTGGCTGTTCACGGCGGATGCCCTGTATGCCGAAAACAAAGCGACCGAAAACCGCTCCGACGCCGGCAACTGGTTCAACCGTCCGTTCGATCAGGTTGTGTTTGAACAAGGCGCCTCCGGCATCTACAACGCCGTCTTCATGCAGGAAAATCTGTCCGGTGTGAAGGACATGGGCTTTGAACAGGCTCTGCGCGGTGTTAATGACAAATTGACTTCCTACGGCCTGAACGCCGAATGGAACATCAACGACAGCATGACCCTGTCTCTGGACGCCCATAGCTCCAAGGCCGAAGCCCTGCCAGGCAATCCAAACGGCACCACCGCCGTGCTGATCGCCTTGGGCGCGCCAGTGATCGCCTCTCACTCGGTTGATTATCGCGGTGAGATTCCGATCCAGCGTTATGTTATCAACGACGCCCTGCGTGGCAATAACAACGGGGCACTGGATCTCGGAGACCTGGGTTCACAGGTTGGCCGCATGATCACCAACAGTCAGACGCATAAGATCGATGAGTTCAAAGCTAACTTCCGTTACGACTTTGACAGCGAAAGCCGCTTTGATGCCGGTATCGATTTCATAAAGTCCAAGATGGATACGACAACCGGCTCCACCTATCAGGCGCTGGGTGACTGGGGTATTTCCAATCCGGGTGATGTCGCACAGTACGCACCGGGTCTGGTTCAGACCTATGATATCGGGGCCATGTTCCAAGACTTTACGCCGGGTGATTCCAGCATAGCCTTCCGCGGTAATGCGCTCGATATCTATAACGCCCTTGCCGATGGTTATAACGTGTCCATCCCTACGGCTTCGATCACCGCCAATACGATCGAAGAAGACATCAAGGCCATCTATGGTCAGTTCCTGATGAAGGGCGACCTTCTGGGTATGTCGGCCACTGTGGTCGCCGGTCTGCGCTATGAAAAGACTGATGTTACGGCTTCGGCACTGCAAAGCATCCCGACCGCCATTCGCTGGACGGCTGATAACGACACCACAGTCGATTTTGGCAGCGGTGTGGCCACCATCAGTTCTGAATCCAGCTATCATAACTGGCTGCCGAACCTCGATGTGTCGGTCAATGTCCGTGATGATGTCGTGGCGCGCGCCTCGTTCTCCAAGACGATCGCCCGTCCGTCATTCGGCAACATGTATGCCACCACCACCGTCAATGGTCCGCCGCGTCCGACCCTTAACGGTGTCAACCCGACCGCCACCAGTGGCAACCCATCGCTGCTGCCACTGGAATCGAGCAACGTCGACTTCTCTGTGGAATGGTACTACGGCCCGTCCAACTATGCCTCGATTGGCTTCTACAACAAGGACATAGCCAACTTCGTGGGTCAGGGCTCGGTTGAGCAAAGCCTGTTCGATCTGCGTGACCCGTCATCGGGTGCCGCCGGTTCGCGTTCCGGCACGGCAGCGACCGCACTGGCCGCGATTGGTCAGGGCACAACGGACGTGAACCTGTTCACCATGACGGCCTTGATCGTCAAGAATAATGGCGACGCGGCTGCCGCAACGACCGAGTATCAGGCTAATTCGACCGGTGGCAATCTGAACCAGGCGTTTGTCGACCAGATTCTGGCTCAATATGACATCACCGCTGATGCCAATGACCCGCTGCATACCTTTGTGACCAGCATCCCGGTCAACGACAAGACCGCGAACCTGTACGGCTTCGAAATGGCCTTCCAGCACTTCTTCGGTGATACCGGCTTTGGGGTCGCGGGCAGCCTGACCACGGTTGATGGCGATGTCGAATTCGACAACTCTCAGGCGGATACCGACACCGTTCAGTTCCCGCTTCTGGGTCTGTCGGATACCTACAACGTCACCCTGATCTACGATAAGGGGCCGCTGTCGGGCCGTCTGTCCTATAACTGGCGTGACGAATACATCAGCGGCGCAAACCGCGATGGCACCGCTCACAACCCGACCTATGTCGAAGCTTTCGGCGTGGTCGATATGTCGGTAAACTATCAGGTCACCCCAAGCATTCAACTCACGCTTGAGGGCCTTAACCTGACCAAGGAACACATCCGCCAACACGGACGTGACAAGGTCAACCTGTACTATGCTCAGGAACTGGATACCCGCTATCAGTTGGGTGTGCGTTACAAGTTCTAATCGTGTAGCTTAAACTAATGGAAAAGGCCGCGACGTTTCGCGGCCTTTTCTTTCTTTACTGAACATATAAAGTACCCCCATGAGCCAGCCCGTTCCCATCGACAATGTCGAACACCACGACCTGAAATATGCCGCTGGCTTTAGTCAGGCCTTTGGCGACAGCGTCAATCAGATCGCCGTGTTTCCCACGGAATTTGCGGACATTCAGCGCGAATATCCGATTTTTTTCCGCCGCGACGACAAAAACAATTTCTACGCCGTGGCCTTGCTGGGTCTGGATAAGGACGAGAACCTGTTCCTGTCCGACACTGACTGGAACGGGCACTATGTCCCGGCCATGATCGCCCGAGGCCCGTTCCTGATTGGCTTCAGGGCGCACGATATCGACGGGGAGACCCGCCGTGAGCCGGTGATCCACGCCGATCTTGACCATCCCCGTTTCAGCCGCACTGAAGGCGAGCCTCTGTTCCTGCCCCACGGCGGCAATGCCCCGCGTCTGGAGCGCATTACCCGGACGTTGCGCACCATCCATACCGGTGCTGAGATCATGCCCGCCATGTTCGCAGCCTTTGAAAGCGCCGGTCTGCTGGCCCCGATTGAGGTCGATATCCGGCTGGATGAGACCACCGTCTATAAAATCCCTGACCTGTTCGGCATCAGCGCTGAGGCCATGAGCGGCCTTGCGGGTGAGGCGCTGCACGCGCTCAATAAACAAGGCTTTCTGGCGCTGGCCTTTCAGGCGATGTCGTCGCTTGGCAATATGTCGAAGCTTATTGAAATGAAAAACCGCAAACGCAACCGGACCTAGTGTCACCATGCCCGACACCGCCCTGCCCCCCACGGCCAAGCCTCTGATTCTCAACGGTATCGCGCCGGGTGATATCCCCTATGATGAGCTGATGGCCGGGCAACGGCCGGTGATCCTGAAAGGCGTGGCGAAGGACTGGCCTCTGGTGCAGGCGGGCCGCACCAGCCCCAAAGCCGTGATGGATGACCTGCTGCGCTATTATCAGGGCCGTCCGGTGACCGGCTATACCGGCGCCCACGCGATGGGCGGGCGCTTCTTTTACAATGACGATATGTCCGCCCTGAACTTTAAGGGCGAGAGGGTCGCGCTGGAGGCGTTTCTCAAGCAAATTCATGACCACCTCGACGACCCCACCCCGCCGTCGTTCTATATCGGCTCAACCGATCTGGGCCTTTATCTGCCGGGCTTACGCGATGACAATGACCTGATCCTGAACCACGACATGTTCGAAGCCAACCCGCCGCTGGCCAGCATCTGGATCGGCAACCGCACCACCGCCACCTGTCACTTTGATATGTCGCATAATCTGGCGGTGTGCGTGGCGGGTAAGCGCCGCTTTACCCTGTTTCCGCCGGATCAGGTTCACAACCTCTATCCCGGCCCGCTGGAGCCGACCCCCGGCGGGCAGGTCGTCAGCATGGTTGATTTCCGCAATCCGGATCATGAGCGTTTCCCGCGCTTTCGTGAGGCCCTGGCGCAGGCTCAGGTCGCTGATATGGAACCCGGCGATGTGCTGTTCTATCCGGCGCTTTGGTGGCACCATGTCGAGGCGCTGGAGCCCTTCAACATCCTGATAAACTACTGGTGGAATACGTCACCCGCCTTCATGGATACGCCGTGGACGACGCTGCTGCACGGGATGCTCAGCCTGCGCGATCGGCCTGAGCCTGAAAAGGCGGCCTGGCGCGAACTGTTCGACTACTACATCTTTGGCCCGGCCGACGTTCCTGCTGCCCATCTGCCAGAGGCGGTGCGCGGCGCTCTGGCCCCACTCGATACCCTGACGGCGCGGCGCCTGCGGGCGCAGATACTCCAGAAACTGAACCGATAACGCAGGTGTCCCATGTCCCCAATGCCTAAAATGCGTGTGATTATTGCCGGTGGCGGCAGCGCCGGCTGGTGTGTCGCCGCCGCCCTTGGCCGGCATCTGGGCCCCCGGCTCGACATTACGCTGGTCGAGTCCGAAGACATCGGCATTGTCGGTGTCGGTGAGGCTACCATCCCGACGGTGCGTACCTTTCATCGCCTGCTCGGCATAGATGAGCGCGACTTTATGCGCGCCAGCAATGCCACGTTCAAACTCGGCATCGCCTTTGAAAACTGGGCCCGTGACGGCGACCGCTATATCCATGCCTTTGGCGAGATCGGCAAATCGAACTGGATGGCGCCGTTTCACCACTTCTGGCTTCAAGCCCGCTCCGAAGGTTATGGCGGCGACCTTGAGGACTATTGCTTTGAACTGCAGGCCGCTGAGGCCGGAAAGTTCCAGACCGGCCCGAACAGCCGCCTGAACTATGCCTACCATTTCGATGCGGTGCTCTATGGTAAGTTCCTGCGCACCTTCAGCGAGCGTCACGGCGTCAAGCGCCTCGAAGGCCGGATCGAACGCGTCGAACAGGACCCGGACACCGGCTTTATCACCGCCCTGTCCCTGAATGATGACCGGCGAATTGAGGGTGATCTGTTTATCGACTGCACCGGCTTTCGTGGCCTGCTGATCGAAGAGGCACTCAAGACCGGTTATGATGACTGGAGCCACTGGCTGCCGACTGACCGGGCCTTAGCCGTGCAAACCCAGTCCCACGGCCCCCTCATGCCCTATACCCGCGCCATTGCCCACGGCGATGGCTGGCGCTGGCGTATCCCGCTGCAAAACCGGGTCGGCAATGGTCTGGTCTATTGCAGCCAGACCCTGTCTGATGAGGATGCCCGCACGCGGTTGTTGGGACTTCTGGACACCCCAACCCTGACCGAGCCGCGCCTGATCCGCTACCAGACTGGCAGCCGGCGTAAGGTCTGGAACAAAAACTGCGTCGCCTTGGGCCTGTCGAGCGGCTTTATCGAACCGCTCGAATCGACCAGTATTCACCTGTTCCAGATCGGGGTCACGCGCCTGATCCAGTTTTTCCCATTCGGTGGCATTACCGAAACCCTGGCGGATCATTATAACCAGATGTCGCGCAACGAACTTGAACGCGTGCGCGATTTTGTCATACTGCACTATAAGCTGACCGAACGCGACGACAGCGAATTCTGGCGCAATCGCCGCGACATGGACATTCCCGACACCCTGTCGCACCGCATTGAGCTGTTCCGTGACACCGGCCACGCCTGGCAAGCACCGGACGATCTGTTCCGGGTCGATTCCTGGCTTCAGGTCTTGCGCGGCCAGAGGCTTGAACCGGCCCGCTGGCACCATTTGGGCGCGATGATGAGCCGCCCCCAGGCGGAGACGGCCTTCACCGGCTTAAAGCGCACGATTGATCAGGCTGTGGCCGCCCTGCCCGACCACGAAGCCTTCCTCAAATCCTACTGTGCCTTGACCGAACCGGCTTAAAACGCCGTTTCGGTTTCGGGCTGAGTGGTCATCAGATCGCGGATATGATTCTGATGATCAATCAGTTGGTTGAGAGCGTCTTCGGCAAAGTCCTTAAGCGCTCCGGCCTCGGATGCGGCGACAAAGCCTTCCAACAGAGCAACGGCGTCATTATGGGCATTGTCCTGCGTCTGAAGATAAAGCGCATCAAAGGCACTGAGCGGGGCCCGTTGTAGTTTGTCCGCCAGTGAGGTGCGCAGGCCATCCAGATCGACGCCCGGCATCCATAAGCCCTCATTCGTGGCTATGGTTTCCAGCCGCTGCGACAGACGGGCATGATCATCCATCATCCGGCGGGCAAAGCTGCGTACCTCTTCGCGCTGTGATTTTTCGGCCGCCAGCGCGCCGATGCGGTTCTGAAAATTGCCGATGATGCGCAACTCACCGGCCAAATTTTCCGGCGTAATCGTCTGCGTGAGACCCGCCCCTTTGCGGGTCACATTGCGCGCAATCGCCATCAGGCCCAGCACACCGCCAGCCAACATTAAATGTTTGAAAGTCATGATTTATTCTCCGTTCAGGTGCGCCTAATCTGAACGGAACCGGCTAAAAATTCGCTGCTGAAAGGCCCCTCCGAAATCAAGGCACCCCAAGGCTTCATCCTTGCACCATCCTTATTTTCAACTTGAACCCACCCATTTCAACCTTATGGGGTAACCGCCAAAGTCAGTTCACTATCAACCCAATTGTGAGAGGCTGTTATGGAAGACAATCAAATCGGCTGGCTGGCCGCCATCATCGTCGGCGCTATTGCGGGCTGGATCGCTGAGAAAATCATGAAGTCCGATCAGGGCCTGTTGCTGAACATAATCTTAGGGATCGTCGGTGCCATGATCGCCAACGGCCTGTTCTCAATTCTGGGCATCTCGTTCGGCGGTGTCATTGGCTACCTGGTCGCCGGTGTGATCGGGGCCTGTATCCTGATTGCGCTTGGCCGGATGGTCCGTGGCCGAAAAGCCTGATCCGTTTCATAGCCATCAAAAAAGCCCGCCGGACTGATCCGGCGGGCTTTTTTTACGTCCTTGCAGCTTAATCAGTCGCCCGCTCAAACGCCTGCGGATGATCGATATCGCCGCGGGTGAAAGCATCGCGCACGGCACCGCGAGCATTTTCCCACGGTACGGCACTGTTGCGCGCTTCCCATTCCGCCCGTAAATCGGCCTCGTCTATATCCTCGAACGGACGGTTGCGGTTGTTGTTATAAAGCTCGTAGCCATAGCGATAGGCGGGCTGAACGTCCGAATAGTCGCGTTCAGCGTGCTCTGGCCGACCGCTGTAGGCCTGACGCCAATGGGCGTCGTGGTTGCTCCAGCCGCGTTCAGCTTCTTCGCTCAACGGCCCGTTGGTAATAAAACCTGCCATTTCCATATCTCCTGTATGCGCCCTGCCCTGCCCAAAAAGTTTAGGCGCGCGTGGGTAAGTATCCCATCAGGAAGCGGGTGGCGGTTTGTAATGGCTCAGGAGTTTTTAAGATCGGAATCAAGGATACGCCCCGGCGACATCCGCCCGCTCGGCCACTCGCTGAGCGCCTTGAGGTTGCCGATCAGCCGTCCACGCCGATCTGCCCACGGCTCAGGCGCAATAGAGCGCACCAGATTGGCGGCAAGATGCTTGGCGATGCCCTCAATCGCGGCCGGCCACGACAGGGTTTTCTTGCGGGCCAGATAGATGCGGTTGGCGACCTGCGAATAGCCCAGACGCTTGCCCGGACTGCGACCGGCCTTCTTCGTGCCCAGATGCACGCCGCGCAGACGATATGAGCGCACAATCGTGCCGTAGGGCGCTAACTGGCGCGAAAAATCGACATCCTCAAACCAGGCATATAGCGGCAGGGCTTCATCAAAGCGGATATTGTGTTTGCGCACCGCGTCCATGCGGATCGCCATATTGCAGCCATAGCCATTATAGGTCGGCTCAAGGGT
This sequence comes from Asticcacaulis sp. SL142, assembly GCF_026625745.1. NCBI lineage: Bacteria > Pseudomonadati > Pseudomonadota > Alphaproteobacteria > Caulobacterales > Caulobacteraceae > Asticcacaulis > Asticcacaulis sp. SL142. Next base: position 1,065,496 of record NZ_CP113061.1, read on the forward strand.
GGCATCGTCATTGGGCCCCAGCCCTTTAACGATATCGACGCCCTCGGCGAACTCAAGACCCGGCCCCAGCGCGCCATCAGCAACCACATGGCCGGTCGCGACCACAATAGAGGGGTCGCCCGTCATCAGGGCCTCAAGCTCAATCAGGAAATCTTCGGAAGGCAGGAAATCGTCGTCAAAGAACACGATCACATCGGCATCCGACGCCTCGATAATGACATTGCGTTGGGCGGGCAAGCCGGTCGGGCCGGAGACGATCTCAATCGGCGCGCCATAGCCGCTCAGGGCAGCCGCATCGACATCTTCGGGCTTGGCCGGACAGATAATCAGCTTGTTGGCCGGACGCTTCATCCGGCCCATGAAATTGATGACGTCGCTCAAGATGTCACGCCGACCGGCGGTGGCTATACCGATATCGATTTTCAGGTGGCTCATAATGGCTTTCGGCGGTTACAGGCAATTCGTCGCGCAATGATCAGCAAGTTTTATGCCGCGCGGGCCTTATCTGCAAACACAAAAAAGGCCCCCGTTTCAGGGAGCCTTTTTCGTTGACGCAAGCGCGGCTGACTAAATGTCATTGCGGGTCAGGGGTGGGGGCTTACTGGCCCGCAGCGTCCGCCTTGGTGATGGCCGAAGCCGTCAACTTGGTCTGATCAGCATCCAGCGTACCCGTGATGGATACGGTGTCACCGACCGCGAAGGGCGCACCGGTCACAGCCGAGGCATCAACCGCGATCGGACGGCTCTTGCCGGACTGGGTGGCCACTTCCACCGAGTAGGATTTGCCGTCGCCAGCCGCTTCGGCCACCGTGCCGGTGACACGCACTGCATCAGCCGCAGGTTCAGCGGTTGTCGCCGCTTCAGGTGTCGCCGCCGGTGTGGCTGTGGTTGGCGGGGTCGCTGGCATAGTGGCTTCCTGAGCCATTACCGGCGCGGCAACAAAGGCACCCAGCAGGGCAGCAACAGCAATTTTTGAAGTCGTGGTTTTCATGAACGTTTCTCTTTTCAAGTTAGGTTCAGTACGAACGTGATGTCCAGTATGGACTTACCCGATAACCTGCACATATTCAGGGGGAGGCTGTGCCGGATTATCGAAATTAATAAGGTGGTGGATACATCCACCGTAAGGTCTGCGGGAGCGGTAAAGCCGTTAGCCGTAAAGCCCCGCATGGCCCTTCGAAAACCACGCTAACCCAAGCGGAATAAAGAAACGATCAGGAAAAAACCTGTTCGCGTCAGGGGTTAACAAGGGCCAGATTGCGCCCCATTTCACTTTTTGCAAATCCGTCGCAAACCGTTAACCCTCAACGATTAACCAGTCGAGCTTGAGATTGCGTTGACAATTAATGCATACGCAATTAATGATAGATCATGAAAAAAATCTCATCCCTCGACGATCATTTGGGCTACTGGCTGCGTTGCCTGTCGAATTTTGTGTCCGACAGCTTCGCCAAACGCCTCGAAAAACACGATATCACCGTCGCCCAGTGGGTCGTCATGCGCTCACTATACGGCAAGGGCGACCTGAGCCTGAACGAAGCGGCGCGAATCGTGGGCATTGATGCCTCGTCCCTGTCGCGGATGGCCGAGCGTATGGTCCACAAGGGGCTGATCAACCGCAACACCGACCCGATTGACCGGCGCGCGGTGAAACTATCCCTGACCCGCAAAGGTGCGCAGCTTTTGCCGCAGCTTGCCGATGAGGCCGACGCCAATGACGAGGCTTTTTTCAGCAGCCTGACCGCCGCCGAGAAAACCCGCCTCCTCACCACGATCAAGTCACTGCTGATCGCCAATGGCTGGAACCCTGACACCCGCGGCAAAGACCGGATGGTTTAAATGGACACCCACATCGTCGAAAGCACCCTGAAACTATCACAGATCACCTTTCCCGAAGTGGTCATGCGGCTGGCCCAAAGCGGTACGGAACGCTATCTGGTCGATATTACGGGCCAGCGTCATCTGGCGTGGGGTACGGATGGTTCCAGCCAGGTCGGCGCCTATGACTATGACGCCGGTGATATTCCCCTCACCTTCGATGCCGCCGCCGTCAAGGCCGCCATTACCGACATCCAGCACGGCCGGATCAAATATCTGACATTTATGGATCGGATCGTCGCGGCGGGTTGCTGCCATTATTGGGTATTCATATCCGGCAAACAGGCTATCTATTTCGGGCGAGACGGGTCACAGCATATCGAAGTCTTCCCATCCGCCAGCTAAAAGAGATGCCAATGACCGATAAAATCCGCTGCGGCTGGGTGAACCTGAACAAGCCACACTATGTCCATTATCATGACACGGAATGGGGCGTGCCGGTTCATGATGACCGGCTGTTGTTTGAGATGCTGATCCTGGAGGGCGCGCAGGCGGGCCTGAACTGGGAAAGCATTCTGGTCCGGCGCGAGGGGTATCGCACCGCCTTTCACAATTTCGATGTGGTGACCTGTTCGCGCATGACCGATGCCGAATGCGAGGCTCTGATGACCCATCCGGGCATCATCAAGAATCGTCTCAAAATATATTCAGTGCGCAAAAATGCCCTCGCCTTCATCGCCATCCAAAAAGAGTTCGGATCGTTCGATGCCTATGTCTGGTGCTTTGTCGGCGGCGCGCCGAAGATCAACCGGCCCGCAACACTAAAAGACGTGTCCGCACAGACGCCGGAATCCGACGCGCTCTCCAAAGACCTGAAAAAACGCGGTATGAGTTTTGTGGGTTCGACCATCCTCTATGCCTATATGCAGGCCGTAGGCATGGTCGATGACCATGTTCAGGATTGTTTCAGAGCGACTTAAATCTCCTCCCTACGTAGTGGGGGGGTGGATTTTGCGTTAGCAAAAGACGGAGGGGTATCTTAAGTCCGCGGCAATACCCCTCCGTCTCGTCGCTTGCGCGGCTCGACACCTCCCCATACAATGGGGAGGAGGAATAAAAATGGCCAAAACCCTGATCATTATCGGCTGCCTTATCGTAGCCATCGGCCTGTTGTGGCCGTGGTTGTCGAAGCTCGGCATCGGCCGCCTGCCCGGCGATATCGTCGTCAAACGCGATAACTTCACCTTTTACATGCCGATCGTCACCAGCCTTTTGATTAGCGTGATCTTAAGCGTCCTGTTCTGGCTGTTTAGACGTTAATGAGTGCATTCGTATTTAGTGGTACAATCTATTATCATTATAGAATCGAGCACTAACTAATGACAAATAACTCTTCAAATGCCTTAGGTTTGTATGAGGCACTCACTCTGGTGGGAATATTCTTAGGCCCCATTATCGCCGTTGCGATAACTCTTTGGTACGACCACATTCGAAAACAGAGCGATGCACAGATCAACGTCTTAAAAATGCTATTAAACACAAGGCATTTACCAGCAGATCCTGTCTACAGTATCGCTATAAATTTAGTTCCGGTTGAATTTAACAAGCAAACTAAAATAATGTCAGAGTGGCGAAATTATATAGAAAAAACGCGCCAGAAACCTTCGTTAGAAAACGAAGGTGTCGCTTTTGACCTCATGAAAATACATCAAACAAAATTAATCTACGAAATCATGAAACATTTGAAATACAACCTGTCAGAAACCGATATTCAATCCAGTTCATATATTTCCGACGGCTTTATAACTAGAGACAATCTGTATTTAGACTCTCTAAAAGCAATGCGCGACATCGCAGATAATCTAAAAGCCGAAACTGCGGCCAACCAATAACCTAACTAGCCTAAAAGCCCATGCCGCTTGGCGAACGGCAGCCATAGCTCCATAAAAGGCTCATCCTTGCCGTCGGTGCGCAGGCCGTGGCCGCCTTTTTCAAAGATATGCAGTTCCGACGGGGTCTTATTGGCGCGTAAGGCGCTATAAAGCATCAGGCTATTTTCAGCCACGACCACCCGGTCATCGGCGGCGTGCGCCAGAAAGGTCGGCGGCATATCGACCGGCAGGTTTTGCTCCAGCGACAGGGCTTTGCGCTGGGCATCGGTCGGGCCGCCCGGGAACAGTTGCTTGACCGACCCGCCATGCGCATGAGGCGCCATCATGGTCATGACCGGATAGAACAGGCCCGACACGAGCGGTTTGGTGGATAAGGTATCGGCGGCATCAACCGGCGCGTAAGTCTCACGCCCGAAGCTTTCCGACAGCCAGCCGGCCAGATGCCCACCCGCCGAAAAGCCGATCACGCCAATCCGGTTCGGATCAATGCCAAATTCGGCGGCCCGGTGGCGGATCAGGCGAATGGCGCGCTGGGCGTCCTGCAGCGGTGCCTCCGGCCCCGCCGCCCAACCATCGGCCGGTAAGCGATAGGTCATAGTAAATGTGGTGATGCCCTGATCGGCCAACCACTGATCGGTGCCACCGCCTGCGCGTGAGACCGCCACCCGCACATAGCCGCCGCCGGGGATCATCAGCACCGCCGCCCCATTGGGGTTTTTAGGCCTGCGCACCATCAGGATCGGATCGGTGACATGGGTAGCGGCCGTATCGTTCGGATCACCACCGGGGTTACGTAGGATCCACTCTTCTTTGGCGGTAACCGCCTCAGCCCCCGGCGCACCGTTGGGCCAGAGTTTAAAGCTTTCGAGCGGCGGTTTCAGCGCCGGAACGGGTTTTGGCGCAACGGTTGCAGGCGTGGCCACCGGCGTTTGGGCGCAGGCCATCTGCGGGAAAAACGCGGCCGCAGCCCCCAGCGTGAGTAAACGACGACGATCCATGCCTGGCCCCTGAATTGTTCGAGCGGTGAATGCTCGATATTGATTGATTGCGATTAATTTACCGCAACGCACAGCCAAAGCAAGCCCTTAAACCGACTTCCGAATTGACAATACCTCTCCTCCCTATCGAAGATGGACGGGAGACTATGCCAAAAGAGACTTCCCATGATCGCGCTCAATCCCCGCACCACCGCCCTCGTCCTGATCGACCTGCAAAACGGCATCATCAATCGTCCGTTGGAGCCGCGCGACGGCCAGGTGGTGGCGCAAAGCGGCATGGCTTTGGCCGAAAAGTTCCGCGCCGCGAACGCACTGGTCGTACCCGTGCATGTGTGCTGGGCCAAGGATTATGCTGATATGCCGTCCATGAACGTCGATCAGCCCATGCCCCGCCCCGAAGGCGGGATGCCTGCCGATTTCGCAACCTTCCATCCCGGTCTGGTCAAGGACGGCGATCTGGTGATTTCAAAGCATCAGTGGGGCGCGCTGTACGGCACCGAACTGGATACCCAACTGCGCCGCCGCGGGATCAAAACGATTGTCCTCGGCGGTATCGCCACCAATTTCGGTGTCGAATCGACGGCCCGTCAGGCGTGGGAACACGGCTATGATGTGGTCATCTGTGAGGATCTGTGTACCAGCCAGTCCGATCACCTCCACCGCCTGAGCATCCAGCACATCCTGCCGCGTCTTGCCCGCGTCATCCAAAGCGCAGAACTGCATTTTACTGGGTAGATGAAGTTATCAAATCGCTCAATATTTTGTTATAGAATACTTTTATAATCTTAAATACGAGCGGCCACTCATGAGCGATATCGATAAAAATACTCTTTATTCTGAATTTGATAGACTATTGTTAAGTGCACCACAACTTGACGGTCTTGATTCAGATACCGGACGCGAATGGCTGGCGAATGCCAGTTCCTTGATAAAATTATGGGATAAAATTGAAGCCATTTCAGTCAGCCTTCCCATACAAAATCTGCTCATAAAACCTCACGGAATGAGGCTTGATGGTCAATACGATCAAGTCAAGCACGCGCTGAGAAAAGGAAAAAAAGAGCTTCAATTACAAACACTAGGCCCAAAATCGTCTCTAATTGAAGCTGGAAATACATACACTTATTTCGAGAATATCAGAAAAATAATTTCCTCCGCTACAGAAGAAATTATGTTTATAGATCCCTATCTTGATGCTGATTTTGTGGAAAAATATATTCCTCAAGTTCGAGACAATGTTTTTATTAAGCTTTTTACCAGTGACAAGAAAATTGCCAACCTTCTTCCAGCCGTCAAGCTTTACAAACAGCAAACACTAATAAATGTTGAATTAAGAACATACAATGCGTTACATGATAGATGGGTAATAACTGATAAATCCGAATGCTTTCAGTCAGGCGCATCTATCAAGGATGGCGCAAAGAACTCTTCAACAGTAATTACACAAATAACAGATACCTCTGATATTTTAATATCGCACTATTACACTCTTTGGTCATCAAATCCAGAAATTGCCCTTAACTAACTCTTGCCAACTTGCGGCATGCGGCGGACTATAGCCCTACGGAGGTGCATATGGCTTATGATCTGGCGCTGGATGAATTTGTGGCTACGCTCCCAAAGGCGGAACTGCATGTTCATATCGAAGGCACTCTGGAGCCCGAACTGATGTTCGAACTGGCGCAGCGCAACGGCATCACCTTGGCCTTCGACAGCATCGAGGCTGTGCGCGCCGCCTATGATTTTTCCAACCTTCAGGACTTTCTCGACATCTATTATCAGGGTGCCGATGTCCTGCGCACCGAGGCCGATTTTTACGATCTGGCCATGGCCTATTTTGCGCGCGCGGCAGCCGATACTGTCCGCCACGCCGAGATTTTCTTTGATCCGCAAACCCACACCGATCGCGGCATAGCCTATGAAACGGTCATTAACGGCCTGCACCGCGCGCAGGTCGAGGCCGAAGCTAAGTGGGGCCTGACCAGCGGTCTGATCCTGTGTTTTCTGCGCCATCTGCCGGAACAGGCAGCGTTCGATACGCTTGAGGCGGCCCTACCCCATCTGGATAAAATCATTGGCGTCGGCCTCGATTCGTCCGAAGTCGGCCACCCGCCGTCGAAATTTGCCGCCGTCTTTGCCCGCGCTCGGGAACTGGGGCTTAAGCTCGTCGCCCATGCCGGCGAAGAAGGCCCGCCCGAATACGTCTATGAAGCGCTGGATATCCTACACATCGACCGCGTCGATCACGGTAACCGTTCACTGGAGGATGACGCCCTCACCCAAAGGTTAGCCGCATCCGGCCTGACCCTGACGGTCTGCCCGTTGTCAAACCATAAGCTGTGTGTGGTTGAGGATATGACCACACACCCGATCCCGCACATGCTGAAACATGGCCTGAAAGCGACCATCAATTCCGATGATCCGGCCTATTTCGGCGGCTATGTGAATGACAATTTCCGCGCCCTGACCGCGATTGGCCTGATCGACCGCGCGGACTGCCTGACGCTGGCGCGCAATTCCATCACCGGATCGTTTGCCTCTGACGCCCGCAAGGCCGCGCTGCTCAAAGAAATAGAGATATACGCGGGTTAAATTCAACCTATTATACCGCCATGTCTACGTCAAAACCGCCCCATATCGCCATCCGCTTTGTCCATGCCCGCCCCATCCTGTCCGGGTGCGCGGCTCTGGCCTTGGCCATAGTCGCGGGCCTTATGTGGCTGACCGACTGGCGGCTCTCCAAGGACATAGTGATTGCGTGGAATATCGCCGCCACAATCTATCTGGGCCTTAGCTGGCGGATGATGCTTAAGGCCGACGAAGCGTCAATGCATAAACGCGCCGAGCAGCAGGACGTGGCGCAGGTCGCCATCCTCATCTTGTCGGTACTGACCATAATCGTCTGCATCACGGCGGTGGTCACTGAACTTATCGAAGCTAAAACACTATACGGCGCGCAGCGCAGCCTGACCATTGCGCTGGTGGTCGCCACTATCATCACCAGTTGGGCCTTCGTACATACGATTTTCGCCCTGCATTACGCCCATGCCTATTATATCGGCCTGAAGCACAACCAATCGCCGTGCCTGAGCTTCCCGGATAAGAACCCGACGCCTGACTATCTCGATTTCCTGTATTTCTCATTCATCATCGGCACCGCCGCCCAGACCGCCGATGTCGCCATCACGTCAAAAGCCATGCGCCGGACGAACCTGTTCCATGCGGTGTTCGCGTTCTTTTTCAACACCGCCATACTGGCGCTAACGATCAATATCGCCGCCAGCTTTGTGACCTGAACCCTATTCGGTTTTGCACTGCGTGGGCACCATGCGCCCGACGGCCCAGGTGGCCTCTGAGCCCTTGCCGCGGAACTCATGCTTGCCCGACGTATACCACATGCCGGACGCCACCGGCTGCTGCTTGAGTTGCAGTTGCGTACCGTCAGCCAACGTCACAATGGCCGCATCCGGCGTAAAGCTAATCACGAAGTTCGTACCATCCGCGCAGGTGTAAGGAATCCCGTCGGCTGACGGTGCGCCCAAAGGTGGCGGCGGAGGTGGTGGTGGTGCTGACGGCATGGTGGCGCAGGCCGATAAGGTGATCACTGCGGTTGACGCGGCTAAAATCCGGATCATGTCCCTGCCCTTTTTCCTTCGGTCTTTCGACGACCTGTGCGGTTTACCATAAGTCTTATAAAGGTTTTGTAGCCGCTTCAAAATAAGTTTTTGATTGGGATCAGTGCTCGCGCAATTCGCCTATGGCCTGCCGCGTGATCCGCCACGCGGCAGATAACCCCAAAGCCACCATCAACAACGCCACCACGGCATCGGCGATGTTTGACCCGGTCAGCCAGACGATGATGGCCGCGACCATGACCATGACATTGCCGATGGCGTCATTGCGCGCGCACAGCCACACCGACATGACGTTGGAATCGCCCGACCGATAACGATACAGAAACGCCGCGCTGCCCAGATTAACGGCGATGGCCAGCACGCTGACGATCCCCATGATTTCCGGCCGCGGCACCGTGCCATTGATCAGTTGCAGCACCGTCGCCACCCCGACCCACAGGCTGAACACGACCATGCAGGCGACCTTGAACAAGGACGCCTTGGCCCGCACCGATTGGACGGCGCTTAAGACCAACAAACTAATAGCGATATTGCCGGCATCGCCCGCGAAATCGAGCGCATCGGCCAGCAGCGCCATCGACAGGCCCTTAAGTCCTGCGCCGATTTCGACCAAAAACATCGCCGCATTGGCCGCCAGCACGACCCACAGAACTTTGCGATAACGCGCTTCGACCACCGGGCCGGTATCATGATCATGGTGACCTAAGCCCAGAAAACCGTGGCCTTTATCGTGGCTGTGATCATGGCCGTGGGAACAGGTCGCCCTGTGCTCATGAGAATGGTCATGATCAGTCATGGTCGGGCTCCCGGATATGGTCGCGCATATCCTCAATCATATGGCGGACGTGATGGTCGCTTAAGGTGTAGAAAATCTGCTTGCCCTGCTTGCGAAAGCGCACCAACCGCGCGGCCTTCAACAGGCGCAGATGGTGACTGGTCAGGGCCGTCGAGGCCCCGACTGAGGCCGCGATATCCCCCACCGCCGCTTCGCCCTTAAGACAGCACAGGACAATGCGCAGCCGCATCGGATCACCCAGCAGATGGAAAATCTCAGCCAGTTCGATAACGACATCATCGTCATCGGCCACAGCGATGTTGGTCACGGGCTTATCCATGACAAACATATAAACAATTATTTGAATGTTGTAAAGTGCAGCCTATTTCGCCGCCGCCAATAGCATGGCCAGCACCGATTTGGCGGCGTCAAACGGCGCCGAACTGCGGCTGGCCTGAGACGCGACCACCGCCCCGTTAAACAGGACGATGACTTGCCCCGCCAGCTTATCGGGGTCTTTATAGCCGCCGTCCGCGCATAGGCTTTTTATATAGGTCTGGAACGCCTCAAAGAATGTCAGGCTGGCCGCCTGCACCGGCGTGTCGCGACCGGAATATTCCAGATTGGCGCTGATGGCGAAGCAGCCACGAAAACTGCCCTCATCAAACATCGCCTTACGGAAATCGAACAACGCCATGACCCGCCCTGCCGGATCGGGGCTTAAGCGCGCGATCTCACCCGGAGCTATTTTCAGAAACGTCTCGCCATAGTGACCGATCAGTTCGGCGATCAGGTCTTCCTTGGACGCAAAGTACTTATAGAGCGTGCGCTTTGAGATGCCGGTGTCGGCCATGACCTTATCGACGCCGGTGGCGTGAAAGCCATGATCGTAAAACAGCTCATAGGCGTGATCTATAATTTCCTGTTTTTTCAGAGCCTTGGTCATATGCGCACAGTCCGATGGGGGATGGGTGATATTTTTATAGTGGATATCGTTGACAATGTAAACCGATCGGTTTACACACAGCCTCAATGTAAACAGATCGGTTTACTTTTAATCTTCCAAAGCGTTCTCATCCCCTTCTTTTTCGGAGTCCAGATCATGAAAATCTCAAATGCAACCGTCCTCGTTTCCGGCGCCAACCGCGGCATAGGTGCTGCCATTGTGCGCGAACTGCTGAACAAAGGCGTGGCCAAAGTCTACGCCGGTGCCCGCAACCCGGCCACCCTGCCTGACTTTGGCGATGATCGGGTCGTGCCGGTAAAACTTGACATTACCGATGAGGCCGCCGTTCAGGCCTTGGCCGCCACCCACGCAGACATCGACATACTCATCAATAATGCGGGCACCGCTCAGTTCGGCACGGTGCTGACCACGTCCAATGACGATTTTGGCTATGACTTTACCACCAACGTCTTTGGAACGCTGAACGTGCTGCGCGCCTTCACACCGCAACTGGTGGCTAAAAAATCCGGCGCGATCGTCAATGTCATCAGCGTCGTAGGCCTTGTGGCCGCCCATAGTCTGGCCGGCTATTCCGCCTCGAAAGCCGCCCTGCTGTCGATCACCCAGTCGGTGCGCGAGGAATTGAAAGACAGCGGCGTTGACGTCTTAGGCGTCTTCCCCGGTCCGATCGACACCGAACTGGCCAAAGACATCCCGATGGCTAAGGCCACACCGGAATCGGCCGCCGCCTTAATCGTTGCGGGCATCGAAGCGGGGGATCTCTACATCTATCCCGATCCGACCGCTCAGGCGATAGGTGCAACCTGGGCCACCAATGCCGCCGGTCTGGAGAAGGTGTTCAACGCCGCCCACTGAATTTTTAGCCCCTCGCCGGGCGGTGGCTGCGCCACCTTGGCCGCCGCCGCAATGGCGGCTTGAGATCACGCCCTCCCCAACCGGGAGGGCGGTTTCGTTTACGTCATTCTTACGTGTCAGCCCGCCATCCGCTTTGAACCTTTAGCCCCATCCGCGCTAAAGTCAAAATCGACCCAACATATTGAAATTACGGAGAATGACCATGAATCGCAATCGTATCGAAGGTAGCTGGGAACAGGTTAAGGGCTCGCTTCAGGAAACCTGGGGTAAGCTGACCAACAATGACCTTGATGTCATCGAAGGTGACCGCAAGCAACTGGCGGGTAAGCTTCAGGAACGCTACGGCATCGCTCAGGACGAAGTCGAGTCCCAGATCAAAAAGTGGAACGACGCCGACTATGACAATGTGAGATAACGCCCTTTAACAGAGGCGCGTAATGGAAAAGGCCGCTGGCGGAAGAGAGACGCCAGCGGCCTTTTTCGTGCTCTAACCTCCTCCCCATCTTAGATGGGGAGGTGGATCGGCGCATCAGCGCCGAGACGGAGGGGGCGAAGCTAACCTGCCCGTACTCAAACCTAATGCCCGTGGTTATGGAACAGCTCAACCTTGACCGGCTTACGTTCCCACAGGTACTCGTGCAGCGGATAGGCAATGGTCTGCACCATCGGCTCCAGCAAACCGATGCCGAGTGCGATCGCCCAGTTCCCCGTCAACACGTAAGCGACACTGGTGGCGACGGTGACGTGCATAAGGCTGTACGACAATGTTTTAGCGGCTAAACGCATGAGGGTCTCTCCTGAAATTCGATATATGCAAATTACTCGCAATTACAATATAGGTAAAATCAATTGTTTTTGAATATGAGATAAGACAAATTTATTCCGCCGCCTTGCATTTTTAGGCTGGTCTTAAACCTCCGCAGACGATTATGTGGCGAAACCCTTCCCCGCCACGGATCACAATGCCCCCTCGCCTTCGCTCAATACTGCTCTCAGGTCTTGCCATAGCACTTGTCGGCGTGGCCACCGTCAGCCTGTTCGGATTTCTGGCTAGATGGATATGGTTTGCCGACCTGATCACCCCGTACAGGCTTCAGATTGCTATAGGCGCCGCCGCGCTCTGTGCGGCCAGTTTGCTGACGCGCCACCGGCTAATCATTACCGCGTCGCTGGCAGTCCTCGTGCTTACTCTGGCCCCGATCATCACCCGCAGCGTGAGCGTGAGCGTCCCCGCCCTGCCCGGGCCCGAATCCGCCGTGAGACCTGTCAGTGTAGTCATGAGCAATGTGCTCTATGTCAGCAAAGATTACGACACGGTGCTGGCGATGGTCGACCGCGAAGACCCGGATATATTTGCCGTGGTCGAAGCCGCCGATCACTGGCAATCGGCCCTGAGCGTTTTGGACACACGCTATCCCTACAGCTACGATATTCCCGGCCGCAGCGCCTTTGGCATCAGCCTCTATGCCAAGGCTCCGTTTACGGCGAAAATTCTGACGCTGGACGACCCGGAAGTACCATTGTTACGCGCCGAATTCGCGGAATTCGTCCTGTTCGTCGCCCATCCGGTACCGCCCGTTCATGCCAGATGGAGCGAAAAAAATAGACTTTATATCGACGCGCTGGCCAATCAGGTGCGCGACGCTCAAAAGCCGGTCATCGTTACCGGTGACCTCAATTCGACCCTGTGGTCGCACAGCCTGACGCCACTGGTTGAGGCGAAGATGCAGCGGCCCGCAGGTTCCGGGTTTGCCCACACCTGGCCCGCCGACAATCCGCTGATGGCCATTCAGATTGACCATGTCCTGACGCGCGATATCCCTGCCGCCCGATTCAAGGTGCTGCCGTCCGTCGGCTCGGACCACTTCCCCATTCGCGCCGATATCGATCTGAGTCCCCAGCCATGACGAAGACCGTCGCCATCATCGGCGCAGGCCCCGCCGGTCTTATGGCCGCCGAAATCCTGAGCGCCGCCGGCCACCGCGTCAGCCTCTATGACCGGATGCCGTCAGTGGCGCGCAAGTTCCTGATGGCGGGTCGCGGTGGCTTGAACCTGACCCATTCGGAAGCCTTTGAGCGCTTTGTCGCGCGCTATGGCAAACGCGCCCCGCAACTTCGGCCCGCGCTGGAAGCCTTTACGCCCAAGGATTTGCGCGACTGGGCCGATGGTTTGGGGGCGGATACCTTTGTCGGCTCATCGGGCCGGGTGTTCCCCAAGGCGATGAAGGCCTCGCCGCTGCTGCGAGCGTGGCTAAAGCGACTGGAAAGTCAGGGCGTTAACCTCCACACCCGTCACGACTGGCGCGGATGGTCGGGCGATGATCTGGTCTTCGATCATCAAGGCGCGACGGTGCAGGTATCCGCCGATTACACGATTCTGGCGCTCGGCGGCGCCAGTTGGCCCAAGCTGGGTGGCGACGGCGGCTGGACACCTTACCTGATGGAAAAAGGGGTGGAGATCGTACCGTTTCAGCCGTCGAATGCTGGCTTCACCACCGTCTGGAGCGACCATTTCCGCGATAAATTTGCGGGCGAACCCTTGAAAAATATCGCGGTTCAGTTCGCGGGCCGTGAGGTCAGGGGTGAATTGATGCTGACCCGCACCGGCATCGAAGGCGGAGCCATCTATGCCTTAAGTGCGGCCTTGCGCGACGCTATCATCCGCCACGGCCACGCCGATCTGATGATCGACCTCCGCCCCGATCTCAATGCCGGTCAGGTGATCTCGAAACTGGGCCGCGCTTCGCCCAAGGACAGCCAGAGCAACCGCCTGCGCAAAGCGCTGAACCTCAGCCCCGCTGCCATCGCGCTGGTGCAGGAAACCAAGGCTATCGATATCAAAGCCGTACCCTTACGCCTGACGGGCGCGCAAGGGTTGGAGCGCGCCATATCGTCTGCGGGCGGGATCAGTTTCAACAGCCTGACGCCCGCGTTTGAATTGAAGGCCCTGCCCCACACCTATGCGGTCGGTGAAATGCTCGACTGGGAAGCCCCAACCGGCGGCTACCTGCTGCAGGCAACCTTCGCCACGGCGGTCATGGCGGCACGGTCGATCCTTAAAGATACCCCTCCGTCGCGGACTTCGCCGCGCCACCTCCCCACTGCGTAGGGAGGAGGAAAAGACCGCCCCCCCTTCTCCTCCCCATTCCATGGGGAGGTGTCAGCGCGAAGTCGCTGACGGAGGGGTAACTTTTCTACCGCCCCCCAAACCGGAAACAGATCATTCCGTTTTATCATAACCCGACATCATTACGTTCCCGCATGGCATGATGTATTTTGCCACCACATTCTTATGCCGGAGCGCACACATGGCGACCTTCACCAGCTTCACCGTCGATTGGGACGCCCTCGACGACACCAAATATATGACCGACGCCAAGGCCTGCGAGCGGTTGCTGGTGGCCAATACCCTGTCGCAACAGGACCGCGCCGTCATCCGCGCCGAGGCTGAAAATCTGGTCCGCGCCACCCGCAAGGCCGCCCGCCGGCAGGGCGTGGTCGAAAGCTTCCTCAAAGAGTTTTCGCTCGGCACCCGCGAAGGTCTGGCACTAATGTGTCTGGCCGAGGCCCTGCTGCGCACGCCCGACGAAGACACCCGCGACCAGCTCATCGCTGAGAAAATATCCTCCGCCGACTGGGCCAGCCATTTCGGCAAGTCCGACAACCTGTTCGTCAATGCCTCGACCTGGGGCCTGATGCTGACGGGTAAGCTGATCGACGTCGAAGACCACGCCAAAAAGGACGTCAAGGGCTATGTCTCCGGCCTCGCCGCGCGCGTGGGCGAACCCGTCATCCGTCAGGCCGTCGCCGCTGCTATCCGCATCATGGGCGAACAGTTTGTGCTGGGCCGCACCATCGAAGCCGCCCTCAAACGCTCCAAAAAAGACGGCTATCTCTGTTCGTTCGACATGCTGGGCGAAGGGGCGCGCACCGAAGCCGATGCTGTCCGCTACGCTGAGGCCTATTCGGACGCGATTGAGGCCCTGTCCAAAGTCTGTACGCGCGGCCCCGAAGCCGACCACGGCATTTCGGTCAAGCTGTCGGCCATCTATTCGCGCTATGAGGCGGCCAAGGTCGCGGACGTGTTTGAGGTGCTTTATCCCCGCCTCAAGGCGTTGGCCATTCAGGCCGCCAAGGCCAATATCAATTTCACTATTGATGCCGAAGAAACCGACCGGTTGGTCATCTCTTTGAAGTTGCTCGACAAACTGTGCTATGAGCCGGAGCTTGGCGACTGGCAGGGCTTGGGTCTAGCCGTTCAGGCCTACCAGAAGCGCTGCCCCGAAGCGATCGCCGCGCTCAAAACCCTGGCTGAACAATCCGGTCGCCGCCTGATGGTGCGTCTGGTCAAGGGCGCCTATTGGGATTCGGAAATCAAGCGCGCGCAGGTCATGGGCCGCGAAGACTATCCGGTGCACACGACTAAGGTCGCGACCGACCTTTCCTACCTGATCTGCGCCAAGGCGTTGATTGACGCCGCCCCCCATATCTATGCCCAGTTCGCCAGCCATAACGCCCATACTTTGGCTGCCGTGCGCCGCATGGCCCGCGACGCCAAGGTCACCGTCGAATCCCAGCGCCTGCACGGTATGGGTGAGGTGCTTTATGACTGTGCGCAGGACGTATTTGGCGACTTCCCGTTGCGCGCCTATGCCCCCGTCGGCGGCCACGAAGACCTGCTGCCCTATCTGGTGCGCCGTCTGCTGGAAAACGGCGCCAATTCGTCCTTCGTCAATGCCCTGATGGACGAAAACATCCCCGCCGAAGCGGTCATCCACGACCCGATTGATGAGGTCATGGCCCACCCGGATCGCCACCCGCGCCTTAATCTGCCGCGCACCATTTACGGTGACCGGCTGAACAGCTTCGGGCCGGATCTGTCGATCAAGGCCGTGCGCGATAGCTTCACCACCGCACTGGATAAGGTCGATGCGGAAACCTTCGTCGCCGCACCCCTGGTCGGAGGACAGGAAAACACATCGGCTGCGTTTGAGGTCATCACCGCCCCCGCCAACCGCCTGATCAAAATCGGCGTGGTGCATGAGGCGACCAAGGCCGATATCGCGAACGCCTTTGACCTGGCTAAATCGGCGCAACCGCATTGGAACAAGCTGGGCGGGGCCAAGCGCGCCGAGGTGCTCAACAAGATGGGTGATGCGCTCGAAGCCGACCTTAACCGACTGTGCGCCCTGATCGTGCGTGAAGCCGGTAAAACCTGGGCTGACGCGATTGCCGAAGTGCGCGAAGCCGTTGATTTTTGCCGCTATTATGCCCGATTGGCCATTGAACAGTTCGGGAATCCTAAGATGCTCACCGGCCCGGTCGGTGAGCGCAATTCGCACGAACTGCATGGCCGCGGCGTGTTTGTGTGCATCAGCCCGTGGAACTTCCCGCTGGCCATTTTTACCGGTCAGATCGCCGCCGCCCTGGCCGCCGGTAACGCCGTGCTAGCCAAACCGGCCGAGCAGACGCCGCTGATCGCCGCGGAGGCCGTCAAACTGTTCCACAAAGCGTGCCTCAATGCCGCCCTGTTGGCCCTGCTGCCCGGACGCGGGGAGACGGTCGGCGCGGAACTGACGGCCCATCCGCATATCGCCGGGGTGGCCTTTACCGGCGGGACTGAGACCGCATGGATGATCAACAAAACTCTGGCGGCCAAACGCGGCCCGATCGTGCCGTTTATTGCCGAAACCGGCGGGCTGAACGGCCTGTTTGTCGATACCACCGCCCTGAAAGAACAGGTCATTGACGATGTCATCCTGTCGGCGTTTGGCTCAACCGGTCAACGCTGTTCGGCCCTGCGGTTGCTGTTCCTGCCGCATGAGGTGGCAGATGCCTATATCGAGGGCCTCAAAGGGGCGATGGACATGCTGCTGATCGGCGATCCGGCCAACCCGGTCAATGACACCGGCCCGGTGATTGACCAAGATGCGCGCGAGATCCTTGAGGCCCATCTGGCCGCCTGTGAGGCCAAGGGGCAGGTTCTGCACCGCACGCCGATGCCGTCGGGCCTTAGTGGGGACTATTTCGCGCCGACCCTGGTGGAATTGTCCTCGGCGGATGAGCTGGAGCGCGAAGTGTTTGGCCCCGTCCTGCATGTGGTGCGTTACGATTCGCAGAATTATCAGCCGACGACCGACGCTTTGGCTGGTCGCGGCTATGGGCTTACCTTGGGCGTCCATTCGCGGATCGAAGCCTTTGCCGAAGATATCGCCGAAGTGGTGCCTGCCGGTAACGTCTATATCAACCGCTCGATTATCGGCGCGGTGGTCGGCGTGCAACCCTTTGGCGGGGAAGGCCTTTCCGGCACCGGCCCCAAGGCCGGCGGCCCGTTCAGCCTGATCCGCTTTGCGTCCGAACGCGCCGTCTCCAACAATATCACCGCGCAGGGCGGCGATCCGGCATTGTTGAATCTCTGACCTGTCTTTAGAACTCCCCCTGTTGCAGGGTAGCTTTTTATTGATGCGCGCATCAGTAAAAAGAGGGGGTAAATTACCCCTCCGTCATTTTCGCTGCGCTCAATGCCACCTCCCCACGCAAGCGTAGGGAGGAGAAGTACCGCATCCTCCCCTCCTCCCTATCGAGTTAAAGCGAAGATGGGGAGGTGGCGCGGCGAAGTCCGCGACGGAGGGGTACACTTTCTTCTCTCCCCATCAAAATTTTACAATTCCCGCGACGGAAAGTGCGGGCCTTTGCGTACAAATGAATGAACGTTCACTTTGCACCCCTTTTTGAACGTTGCTGATAACACCATGAGGGTGATTAAGGCTTAAGTCCTTGTGGTGAAACTTCGACCCGGCGCGGCATGACCGCTTCGGGTCTTTTTTTATCCGCTTGCCCAGGCGCGCGGCTTCCCTTACATTCAAGCCCGTTAGTTCACCGGAGTGTCCGCAGGCTTATGCGGGCTGAGACTAAGCACTCAACGCTGTGCTTTAAAACCGCCGAACCTGATCCGGGTCATGCCGGCGAAGGGAGTTGGATACGCTTTTTTGGCTTTACAGGCAAAAAGCACCTGCAATCTGCGCTCATGATCCCTTTGTTTTTATGAGGGATTCCAATGAATAAACCAATCAAAGATTTAAAGCCCATCCGCGTCGAAGCCTCGCCCTTTCCGGGCTCAAAAAAGGTTTATGAGACCGGCACCCTGTTCCCCGACGTGCGCGTGCCGTTCCGCGAAGTCGCCCTGCAACCGGAGGCCAATGAGCCGCCGGTCAGCCTCTATGATTCCACCGGCCCCTATACCGAAGACGGCTTTGTGCCGCAGATCGATAAGGGCCTGCCGCGGGTGCGCGAAAAGCTGATCCTCGACCGCGGCGATGTCGAATTTATCGAAGCCCGCCCCGTCAAACCCGAAGACAACGGCAACGTCTCTGAGGCCGCGCTGGCACCGCAGTTCCCGAACCTGCCTAAGGTCATGCGCGGTAAGGCCGGACGGCCCGTAACGCAACTGGAATACGCCCGCGCCGGTATCATCACGGCAGAGATGGAATATATCGCCATCCGCGAAAATATCCGCCGTAAGGCCGCCGCTGAGGTCATCCGCGACGGCGAAGATTTCGGCGCGTCGATCCCCGACTTTATCACGCCGGAATTTGTGCGCGACGAAGTGGCCAGAGGACGGGCGGTTATCCCCGCCAATATCAACCATGCCGAAGTCGAGCCAATGATCATTGGCCGCAATTTTCTGGTCAAAATCAACGCCAATATCGGCAATTCGGCCGTCACCTCGTCGATGGAAGAAGAGGTCGATAAGATGGTGTGGGCGATCCGTTGGGGCGCCGACAACGTCATGGATCTCAGCACGGGCCGCAATATCCACAATATCCGCGAATGGATTTTGCGCAATTCGCCCAACCCGATCGGCACCGTGCCGATCTATCAGGCGCTGGAAAAGGTGAACGGCGTGGCCGAAGACCTGACCTGGGAAGTCTATCGTGACACCCTGATCGAGCAGGCCCAGCAGGGTGTGGATTACTTCACCATCCACGCCGGCGTGCGCCTGTCTTACGTCCACCTGACCGCCAAGCGCGTCACCGGCATCGTCTCGCGCGGCGGCTCGATCATGGCCAAGTGGTGTCTGGCCCACCATAAGGAAAACTTCCTCTACACACACTTTGAGGAGATCTGCGACATCATGCGTGAGTACGATGTCACCTTTAGCTTAGGCGACGGCCTGCGTCCGGGCAGCATTGCTGACGCCAATGACCGCGCCCAGTTTGCCGAACTGGAGACGCTTGGCGAACTGACCCAGATCGCGTGGGCCAAGGGCTGTCAGGTCATGATCGAAGGCCCCGGCCATGTGCCGATGCACAAGATCAAGGCCAATATGGATAAGCAACTGGCCACCTGCGGCGAAGCGCCGTTTTACACATTGGGCCCACTCACGACCGACATCGCGCCGGGTTATGACCACATCACCTCCGGCATCGGAGCGGCCATGATCGGCTGGTTCGGGACGGCCATGCTGTGCTACGTCACGCCCAAGGAACACTTAGGTTTGCCCGACCGCAATGACGTGAAGACTGGCGTGATTACCTATAAGATCGCCGCCCACGCCGCTGACCTCGCCAAGGGCCACCCCGCCGCCCGTGCATGGGATGATGCCCTGTCACGGGCGCGTTTTGACTTCCGCTGGGAGGATCAGTTCAATCTGGGTCTCGATCCCGATACAGCGCGGGCTTTCCATGATGAGACCCTGCCGAAGGACGCCCACAAAACCGCGCACTTCTGCTCGATGTGCGGGCCAAAGTTCTGCTCAATGAAGATCACGCAGGACGTGCGCGACTATGCCGCCAACCTGACCGACAACGAAAAAGCCGACCTTGAAGCCGCCTCTTCGGGCATGTCGGAAATGTCGGAAAAGTTCAAAGCGCTGGGTTCGGAAGTGTATATCCCGGCAGGGTCTTAGACCCTGCACCCGTAACTTGGCGTGGGTGGATAGGCTGGTACAAAACTAACGGGGTGTGGGGTTTCGACCCCACGCCTTTTTTATTGATAGCATTCACTTACATCCTAAAATTGACACCCAAATTAAAAAATGTTTTGTTAGGTTTTAATCGGGGCTTTCTACTGGATGATTCACCTCATTCCGACGCTCATAAATATAAAACTTGTCGGTGATCCAGCTTGCAACATACCGAAATCCTTCAGTTAGCTTTTGAAGCTATAAAGGCTGGAATATCCCCATGGTGGGTATTCGGATTAGTATTATTGATTATGTTGCCCTGGCTAATCCCAATGATATCTAAATGTGTGTTGGAACAGCGAAAATTGTCACATCAACACGAACGGAATATGGCCAAAATCAGGAATAGCCTTATCGACAGGTCGGATGAAAAGAAAAAAATCGAGGAAAAATCTAAAAAATAGAGAAATTAATTGCATCTGCGCCACGAAAGTAACAACTTTTTTGTATTAACTAGCGTAAAACAATCCACAGCTAACGGAGGTTGCACATGGCAAATATCTTAATAGCGCTTGTGGTCGCCATACTCACATTTTTTTCAATCAGAGTCGCAATGCGACTGATTGTTAAGCGCACTGAAAAACTTGCAACTGCGTCTCAATACATTGAAGAGGCTTACGAAGCCGCGCAACAACTGATTAAAGATCACTCGACCCCAGACAGCATATTAAAGTTCGTGTCTGTTTTTTATGCGAACATAAATAAGCCTAGTTTGGCTAGAACCTTTACGCTGCATTGCTTAAACGGTAAGTCAGCACGCAATTCAGTTCCTAGAACTCAACGGAGTGCAAAATTTTCAGATGATCTGCAGTCACTCTCCCCGCAACAGGTAGAGCTTTTTGGTGAAATGCTAACCAAAGGTATGATGGCAAGCGCTTATTGTGATCCTATATTTTACAGTGTTCACATCAATCTTTGGTCAAGCACAGCTTCTGAAACCACTCAAAATGCACAGAGCAATCAACCGTCTCCTGAAAAGGCCAGAACTGTCGCACTTGATCTAAACGAGAAGTATTCCAAAGATAACAGAGATTTAGATTTTGCTTGTGCAGCTTAACCAATAAATGAGCCAAGTGATCCGAAAAGGCGTGGAAGGTTCCACGCCTTTTTTTATCTCCCATCACCCCGTCCCGCCCCATCATCACCGGATGGACACGGATACCGACATCACCGACGCAAAGGCACTAAAACTGCGCCGGTTACGGTTGCTGCCCCCCCGCCTATGCCCCCTCCGTCATTTCGCTGACGCTCAATGCCACGGCACGGGCCCGCATCAGTACGCCCAAAGCGGCTTCATCAGCATCCCGCATAATATCAGCCGCATTGATCCGCATCACCTCAAGGCCCTGCGCACCCAGCCATGCCAGCCGCCCCTCATCGCGTTCAGCCACATCGCTGAGGTTATGCACCTGCCCGTCCACCTCAACAACCAACCTTGCCGCCGCACAGTAAAAGTCGGCAATATAAGGCCCGATAGGGTGCTGTTTGCGAAAGTGAATACCGTCCGGTTTGCCTTTGATCCTTGCCCATAGCCGAACCTCCGGCGGGGTCAGGTCTTTGCGGAACTGACGCGCCAATTCGTATTTCAGACGGGGTTTGGGTGGGTTCATTCTGAAATATTACCGAAGATTGAAAGTTTGGAAATACCCCTCCGTCGGCTACGCCGCCACCTCCCCATGGAATGGGGAGGAGAATTACGCGCATTCCCTCCGCCCCATGCAATGGGGAGCGGGGCGGCCCGTGCCGTGGCTGTGAGCATAGCGAACAGACGGAGGGGTACACGCGACTATCCCCCCAACCCCGTCCAGCCCCATCATCACCGGATGGACTCTGATCACGACATCACCGACGCCGAGGCGCTAAAAATGCGCCGGATGCGGTTGCGCGTCTATGCCGACCGGCTGCTGGAGGCGGTCGAGATGATCCCCATGCCCGACAGCTTCCTTGAGGCCGAGCGCGCCCATAAGGCGGTTAAGGCCTGCGACGCCATGCTGGTTCAGCTTTACGGTGAGGCGGCGGAAAAGCTTGCGCCCGCCCCGCGCCCAACTGCCGCGCGCCGCACTTCACGCGATGATGCCGATGACGACGATCTGTCCGGCCTGAGCGAGGCTGAGCGCATCGACCACGAAGCGCAGGCCTTTCTCGAAATGGCTGAGATCATCGGCACGCGCCTTGATCGCATCCATAAGGCCCAGGCCGAAGCTCACGGGTTCTGGCCCGACGGCACGGTATATGACTCCGCCGATCCCAACTATGGCCTGCATCACTTCCACGATCCGCAGATCAATGCCAACAGCGGTATGGACGACCACTGTCCCGGCTGCTGGCCCAACGGTATCCAGTGGGCCCTCGGTCGCGCCCCGCGAAACTTAGCTGAAAAACTGGCCGAAAAAACCGCCAGCAAGAACCACCGCTCCGGCCCCAACTCCGGCACCTACTCGGCTCCGCCCTGATATCTTGGTTTTACGCGCATCTGCATCCGAAAACCGCTGCACACTTTTCGGGATGCGCTTACAGGCCATGAAACCGGCGCACAAGGCCAGCATCATCTTCGGTGATTGCGCATTTCTGACCGACCTTGCGGCAGCGGGCTTCACGAGCTTGAAACTGCCCGGAACAGATATCCATGCGCTCGGCCCCCGCCCGCGTCAGGGTAAAGGCCTGCCGCCAGCGCGGATCGTCGGGGTAGCGCGGCCCCTGATGGCTGAGGTAATGCATCAATGAACACGGATCATAGTCGGTTTTCATTTGAAGCCGGCCATGACGCGGAAAATTCAGCAGTATATCCCGGCACATGGCCTCCACCGGATTGCAGCCCTTAAGGCTATCCGCAATGAACGGCGCAAGCACGATATAGTCGTCGCGGTCGGGACGCATATGCTCATGGGTCAGGCCCAGGACATGCCCAAATTCATGCAGCACCGCCCCGTAGCTTGAGCGGCTTTGCACATTGACCCAGTTGACGACACTGTAGCCCAAAGTCGCATTGGTGCGGCTGTCGGAACTACGGATATCCAGCCACTTTGCGCCCTTAGTGTACGGCACAAAGCGCACGCCGGTCTCAACCTGCCACTCTGACATAGCGCGGCAGATCTTATAGGCTTGCGTGGCCGCACTCCAGTCGCGCCAGTTGCGGCAATCTGTCCCCTTGGTGCCTGCGCGTTTTAATATGACCGGATCGAGCTTATAGGGCACAACCGCCCCCGGCCACGGACGGGTCAGGTCTTCGATCGCCGCCGCCTTTACCGGCACAGCCAACACCAGCCACAGAAGGAGAACCCGCCCCCACATGGCGGGTCAGGATTTCAGCAAAATATCGCGCGCGGCATTGAGGGCGGCAGCCTTTTCCTTGGTGCCGCCCATGTCCGGGTGCGCGTCCTTCATCAACCGGCGATAGGTGCTCAATATGGTTTTGCGGTCGGCCCCTTCGCTCAGGCCCAACACCTTGAACGCCCCCGCCCGCGTCATATCGGTGCGCGCCGGTTGCGGGGACTTGTCGCCTTCATAGCGAAAGCGTGTGCCGCCTAAAAACGCCAGCGCCAGCAGGATAAGCGCGCCACCGATGATCCACTGTCCTCGAAACACGCTCATACCTCCTGAAATCAGCGTCATCAGCGCCAATAGGGCATTGATGGTGCCGCCCTGACGAATCCACGGGCCGGGCTTCAGCTTACCGGCCTTAGCCTTACGCCCCAACCAGACCAGAAGGGCAAACCCGCCCAGCAGCGCACCCAGAATATAGATCATCTATGCCTGAACGCGTTCGCGCTCATCCTCATCCATAGTACCCGCAATTTGGGCACCCTGTTCGAGATTAAGCTCAATCATCACGCTGCGCAATTCCTGACGCGCGGCAACGTGCGCCAGAGACACCGCCACCGGTCGGACATCGCTGCTTAAGTCCGCCACCGTCAGGCCAAACGGGAACAGCTCACGATAGATGACCCGGTCGCGTAAACCGGCCGAAACGCGAAACCCCACCCGCTTGGACAGGGCGGCAACCCGCTCATCGACCCGCTTACGGTTGCGGGCTTCGGTCGTGGCCAGACGGTTGCGCAGGACCACCCAGTCGATGCTCTGGCCATTTTCAATGGCGCGGTGCTTACGGGCATTCCACACGGTTTCGGAATAGATGGACGGCCGCTTGAGGTCGAGCGTGACCGGATCAACCTGCCCCAGCAGGTCAAAGTCGATAAAGCTGTCGTTCATCGGCGTCAGGATCAGGTCGGCGCACATATGGGCGCGGCGCGACATGGCCGAGTCCCCGCCCGGTGTGTCGATCACCACCATGTTGCAGGTCGCCAGCGCCTCCCCCAGCGCGCGGTCAAAGGCCTCAACCGCTACGTCTTCGGGGGCATCGACCAGTTTGGCGGGCGTGTCATGCAGGAACGGCTCAAACGCCTGCGGCAGATCCTTGCCATTGGCAGCGGCCCACACCTGACGGTTCGAGAAAAAACGCGCCAGTGAGCGTTGACGCAGATCAAGGTCGATAAAGGCCACCGACTTTCCCTGATGCAGCAGGGCCACGGCGATGTGCATGGCGACCGTCGATTTGCCCGCCCCGCCTTTTTCGTTGCCGAACACCAAAATGCGTGCTGGCCCAGATGCCTGTTTAAACGCCAAACCAATTACTCCTGATAATTTTCTCCTCCCTATCGAGCCATCGTGGCGAAGATGGGGAGGTGGCTGTGAGCGTAGCGAACAGACGGAGGGGTACTTCATACGAAAGATACCCCTCCGCCTCGTGAACTCGGCACCTCCCCACGCAAGCGTAGGGAGGAGGTAAAATTTATCCCCCTAATGTCGCGCCGTGGTAGCTTTGGTCAATGCACCCGACGCATCAAACATAGGGATGAGCCGGGCTTTTGCACACAAAATTTACGCTTTCTTAACCAGAGCCTTCGCCGATTGTGGTTTATCGGACTTAACCCCAAGGGCTGCCAGCGCGATCAGGGCGGGCACCAGCGCCGTCTCGCGACCGGCAATGGCGAAATAGCGCGGCTGCCATTGCGGCCGGAACTTTTCCTTATAGGCCCGCAAGCCCTCGAAATTATAGATCTCGCCGCCGAAGGTATAGATCAGCGACCCAAGCTTGGACCACAGCGGGCTGAGCGGCCCGGCCTCAAGCCCGGCCAGCGGCGCCAGCCCCAGACTGAAATAGCGATATCCGGCGTCACGACTATAGAAAATCAGTTGCAGGAACAGATATTCCATAATCCCGTGCGGCGCGTCCGTATCATAGCGCATCAGATCAAGACTAAGCTCGCTGCGGTCGCCGGTCGGCCACAGATTGGCAAAGGCCATGATCTTACCGTCCATGCGCACCACCGCCACCGGCATCAGGCGGATATAGGTCTCATCGAAAAAGCCGAGCGAATATTTCTTTTCTTTCGCCCCCTTGGATTTCAGCCAGATGTCGGAGACTTCGCGCAGCCGCGGCAGTTCCGGCTCGATCTGTTCGGGCGGAATGACTTCAAAGGTCGCGGTGCCGTCATATTTTTTAAGGGTCTGGCGCAGATTGATGCCCTTTTTGCCCGCGGTCGTGAAGGCATTGACATCCACCATCGCCTCCTCCCCGATCTTATAGGGCGTAAGGCCCAGATCGATGATCAACGGCAGCATGGCGGGGGTAATCTGGTAAAAGGACAGCTTGGCCTTGGCCAGAGACGCCATGTCTTTGAGTTGCCAGCACAGTTGCGTGCGGTGGGCTTCATCGCCGACCGGCTCACCCATGACGACCCATTGCTTACCGCTGATGCCGTACATCACAAACGCCTTACGGTCGTCACTCCACAGGATATGCTTATCACGCAACAACGCCAGCCACGCCTGGGGGTTTACCGATTCCGACACGACCTCATGCAGGTCGGACAGGTCATCTTCATCCGGCATGGGGGGTGCGGCCCGCGCCACGCCAAACAGGCGGTAGAGCGCAAACACCCCGACCGTCACCACCATGATCACCAGCCCGCGCAGGAAGCGCGACGCCGACGCCTCATACTCAAACTGCCCCCATAGCCTATGGGCATAGGGCACCTGCTCATAGGCATAGAAACCGCCCAGCCCGATCAGCAGGAGAGTCACGCCGATAACCCCCATCCACAGGGGCCGCACCTTAAGCGTCAGCAGTTGCGACTTGCGCCGAAAGGCCTGCTTGCACGGCACCAGCAGGGCTGCACAGACCACAAGCACCACCGCCGGGGCGACCGCCAGTTCCCGCGTCAGCGACACCACCGCCCCCAGCAACAGGAGCGCTATGGCCATATACCAGGCGGTATCGACCCGCTCCCACAGCCCGCGCGCCACCAGAATCAGCAGCACCGCAATCGCCGTGCCCGCCATATGGGAGATTTCAACCAGTTCCAGCGGCAGCAGACGCTGCACCACCGGCAGAGCCTCAGGATCGATCGGCGTCAGCACCAGCAGCAGCAGCACGACCCCAATGACAAAGGTCATCACACCAAACAGCTTGGGCACAAGGCGAGTCGCCGCATCGATCAGCAGTTGATTGACGTTGAGCCGGGTGGCCATAGATAAAAACCTTACAGCGACCGAATCCTTTTAGCGGCCCACCTCATCATAGCCCGACCGCACCACAACACTAAATCTTTTCAGAATAATTTTACACGTAAATAAAGCCGAAATTATTTATAGAATAAAATATAAATTACATTTACAAATACAGTTTAGATGCAAAAATGAAAGCGCAACACACCACCGCAATCAAAACAAAGACCACATATATACACATTATTATTTCGAAAAAATCACAGTAAAAATTATAAATAATCGATAAGTTAACAGCCTTTAGCCATAATTCCGCCCTTATAATATTGCCAGCCGTTTTGAAATGCTCTAACTTTCCCCTTCAAATCAAAACGGCCCATAGCCCTGTCAGGTTATAAATGGCGCCTCGTGTGGGGACTTTGCAATGAAGATTCTGATTGTTGAGGACAATGAAGCCCTCGCCCAAACGACCGGCTGGATCGTCGAAATGTTCGGCCATGACTACCGTTTCAGCCACACCGCCGACAGCGCCCTTGCGGCGGCGGCTGAGTACAAACCGCACGTCATCATCATGGATATCGGCCTGCCCGGTATGAACGGCTATGACCTGTGCCGTCTGATGCGCGCGCAACCGCACCTGTCGGAGACAGTATTCATTGCCCAGACCGGTCGCGCCGAACCTGAACACCGGCAGATGGCCGAAGATGCCGGGTTTCACCACCATCTGGTCAAGCCGGTCAATATTGAAAAATTACAGGCAACCCTGGATGACATAGCCCAGAATGTGGCGGCCTAGTTTATCCGCCGCTTAATAATGCCTGTGTAAGAGTCTGTATTTTGGGGGATTCTGTTCGTATGCCGAACACGATTAAGTTTTCGCTATCTGACCGTGCCGCGCGCGCTGATCTCGGCATATTACTAAGCCTGATCGTCGTCGGCCTGTTCTTTGTTATCACCGGTGCCATTTCCTATAATAACATCCATACCCTGAACCGCGACACCCGCCAGGTGACGCAGACCCATGATGTGCTTTTGGCCTTGAGTGAAGTCATGTCGTCTATGAAGGATGCCGAAACCGGACAACGCGGCTATATCATCACCGGCGACAGCGCCTATCTGACACCCTATTCTACCGGCCTGAATGGTGTTCAGGCGCAATTGTCAAATCTTGACCGCCTGATGACCGACACGACCAACCAGCGTCAGCGGCTATCGATTCTAAGAGGGCTGGTCGCCGCCAAGACTGACGAGTTGGCGCGCACGCTCGACATCCGGCGCACGCGCGGCATGGCCGCGGCTCAGGAAGAGGTCAACAGACACCTTGGCAAAAACCATATGGATGCCATCCGTCTGCATGTGCAGGAAATGCAGTCATTTGAGCGTCAAAGGCGCACCGAGCGTCTGAATGAAATGGAAAGAGCCTACCGGGCGACGGTCGTCAGTGTCGTCACAGCCGCCATTCTCGGACTGATCCTGACCATAATTGTCGGTGTCATTGTACGCCGCTCGACTATGGAGCGCCGCCGTCAGGAATGGCTGCAATCCGCTCAGGTCGGCTTAAGCGAGGCCATGCTGGGCGAACTGCGGCTCGATCAGTTGGGCAAGAATATTCTGGGCTTTCTGGCTGAGTTCACCGGCGCCCACGCCGCCGCGTTTTATGCCAAGGACGGCGGCATCTTCAAGCAGGTCGCAACCTTTGGAGTCCCGCCGGAAAACGACCTGCCCCTGACCTTTGGGCCCGGTGACGGCCTGCCGGGTCAGGCGGTGCTCAAAGCCGGGGCCATCGTCATTGAAAACATGCCGGGTAGCGACAGCCTGACGGTCGGCACAAGCCTTGGGCAGTGGCGGCCGCGCCATCTGGCCCTTGTGGGCGTCGACTCCGATGGTCAGGTCGACGGCGTCATCGAACTGGGCTTCATCAATCCGATGCCGGCGGCGATTGACGCCTTGCTGGAGCGGGCGGCAGAGTCCGTATCGGTCGCGATCAAGTCGGCCAATTACCGCGCCTCCCTGCAAAACCTGCTGGAGGAAACCCAGCGCCAGTCCGAAGAACTTCAGACTCAATCCGAAGAACTGCGCGTAAATAACGAAGAACTCGAAGAACAGAGCCGCGCACTTCGCGAATCGCAACTGCGTCTGGAGCAACAGCAGGCCGAACTGGAACAGACCAATGTCCAGTTGTCCGAACAGGCGCGGTTGCTGGAGGTTCAGCGCGATGACCTGTCGCGGTCCCAATCTGAAATCGCCCTCAAGGCGCAGGAACTGGAGCAGGCCAGCCGGTATAAGTCCGATTTCCTGGCCAATATGTCCCACGAACTGCGCACTCCGCTCAATTCGTCGCTTATTCTGGCCAAGCTTTTGGGCGACAATTCTGAAGGCAACCTGACCGACGAACAGATCAAGTTTGCCCGCACCATTCAATCATCGGGCAACGACCTGTTGCTGCTGATCAACGATATTCTCGACCTGTCCAAGATCGAAGCCGGTCAGATGGACATCCGGCCGGAGACCGTATCGATTAAACGCCTTGTCAGCGACATGACACGCACCTTTGATCCGGTCGCGGGCGATAAGGGGCTGAAATTCAGTACCTTTGTTGAACCGGGTGTAGCCGAGATGATCGAGACCGACCGCCTGCGTCTTGAGCAAATCCTGAAAAACCTGCTGTCCAACGCGTTCAAGTTCACCGAAAGCGGCGAAGTGCGTCTGCGGGTGCAGACGGCGGCGAACGGCAAGGTGGCGTTCAGCGTCACCGACACCGGCATCGGCATTTCCGAAGACCATCAGGCCACCGTCTTTGATGCGTTCAGGCAAGCGGATGGCACAATCAGCCGTAAATATGGCGGCACGGGCCTTGGGCTGTCGATCTCACGCGAACTGGCGCGGCTGCTGGGAGGGGTCATAACGCTGAAAAGCGCCTATGGTCAGGGCTCGACCTTTGCCGTCACCATTCCGGTCATCTATGATCCCGCCGGTATTGCCGTGCGTGATGCCCTGCCGATGTCGGTCACGCCGGACATGGCGACGCCACAGGTTTCAGTCTCTGGCACCGCAAACTCTGGCACCGCAAAGCCCCGTGCGAAAAAGGCTCTGGCCGGTCGCACGGCCATGGACGACACTCTGCTGACCGCATCGGCGGCGCAGGATGACCGCGATAAGTTAGAGCCCGACAGTCGCACCATCATGGTGGTGGAGGACGATGAAGCCTTTGCGCGCATTCTGTTTGATATGGCCCACGAACTGGGCTTTAAGTGCCTGGTCGCCCACACGGCTGAGGATGCCCTCAGTGTTGCCCGCCAGTACCTGCCGCAGGCCGTGGTGCTTGATGTCGGCCTGCCCGACCATTCGGGCTTATCGGTTCTGGACCGGCTCAAGCGCGACCCGCGTACCCGCCATATTCCCGTCCATGTCGTCTCGGCGGAGGACTATACCCACGCCGCCCTGTCGCTGGGGGCCATCGGCTACATGCTGAAACCGGTCAAGCGCGAGGAACTGGTCGAGGCGTTTATCATGCTGGAATCGCGTCTGGCCTCTGGGATGCGCCGTATCCTGATTGTTGAGGACGATGACGTGCAGCGCGACAGCGTGGCCCGCCTGCTGCAAACCACGGATGTGGAAACGGTCGCGGTCGGCACCGCCGCCGAGTGCCTGGAGAAACTAAAAGAAGAAACCTTCGACTGCATGGTGCTGGACTTGTCCCTGCCCGATCAGTCCGGCTATTCCTTGCTGGAGACGCTTAGCCAGGAAGACGCCTATGCCTTCCCGCCGGTGATCGTCTATACCGGTCGCGACCTGTCGAGCGATGATGAGCAGAAACTGCGCCGCTACTCCAAGTCGATCATCATTA
This sequence comes from Asticcacaulis sp. SL142, assembly GCF_026625745.1. Classification (NCBI taxonomy): domain Bacteria; kingdom Pseudomonadati; phylum Pseudomonadota; class Alphaproteobacteria; order Caulobacterales; family Caulobacteraceae; genus Asticcacaulis; species Asticcacaulis sp. SL142. The sequence goes on from NZ_CP113061.1 coordinate 1,095,755, forward strand.
AGGGCGCCAAGTCGCCGGAACGGCTGCTTGATGAGGTCACCCTGTTCCTGCATAAGGTTGTGTCTGAACTGTCGCCCGAACAGCAAAAGATGATCAAAAAAGCCAAGAACCGCGACGCCATGCTGGAAGGACGCCGGATTCTGGTGGTCGAAGACGATGTGCGCAATGTCTATGCCGTCACCAACATCTTTGAGCCATTAGGGGCCATCGTCCAGATCGCCCGCAATGGCCGTGAGGCGCTGGAGGCCCTGACCGAGGCGCAAGGGTCACCCAAAACCGCCGTGGACCTGGTGCTGATGGACGTCATGATGCCGGAAATGGACGGCCTGACCGCCACGCGCGAAATCAGGAAAAACCCCGACTGGTCTAAGCTGCCGGTGATCATGCTGACCGCCAAGGCCATGAAGGACGATCAGGAACGCTGCATCGACGCCGGCGCCAACGACTATATGGCCAAGCCGCTTGATGTCGAAAAACTGGTCTCACTGGTGCGCGTGTGGATGCCCAGATAGGATCAATAAGATAACCTCATGCCAAACGCCATCGCCCGCACCGAAGACATAGAATTACGCCTGCTGCTGGAGGCGATCTTCCTGAAATATCATTATGATTTCAGGCACTATGCGCTGGCGTCGATCAAGCGCCGCCTCACCCAGGCGCGTGACCGGTTCGGGTGCCGCTCGTTTTCTCAGCTTCAGGATATGGTGCTGAATGAAGCCGGCATGATGGATGAGTTGCTGGGGTATCTGACGGTGCAGGTATCCGAGTTGTTTCGCGACCCGGCCTATTTCCGGGCCATCCGTGAAAAGGTGGTGCCGCATCTTTTGACCTATCCGTCGCTCAAGGTCTGGATCGCGGGCTGTTCGACGGGTGAAGAACTCTATTCCTTCGCGATATTGTTTCGGGAAGAGGGCCTCGAAGACCGCACCCTGTTCTACGCCACGGACATTAATGGCGACTCCCTGCGCAAGGCTGAAATGGGCGTGTATGCCCTCGACCGAATGAAGCTGTTCACTGAAAACCACCGCCTGTCGGGCGGTAAGTCGTCCCTGTCAGACTATTATACGGCAGGCTATGGAGCGGCGACCTTTGATAAATCTCTGCGCAAACGCACGGTATTTTCCGACCATTCTCTGGTGACCGATGCGGTGTTTGCCGAAACCCAGTTTGTGTCCTGCCGCAATGTGCTGATCTATTTCACCAAGGATTTACAAACGCGTGCCATCGGTTTGTTCAAGGACTCCCTGACCCGCAACGGCTTTCTGGGGCTGGGGGCCAAGGAAACCCTGCGCTTTTCGCCCCATGCCGATGAATTCACTGAATTTTCGCGCGATGAACGCCTGTATCAGAAGCGCGGGGGTATCTGATGCCAGAGGCCGCCCATAAACCCTATCGTGCCGTGGTCATCGGTGCGTCTGCCGGGGGATTGAAAGCCCTGTCGGCGATCCTGCCTCACCTGCCCGCCGACTATCCGTTGCCGATCATGGTCGTTATCCATGTGCCGCCGCACCGCCGCAGCCTGATCGCCCCCCTGTTTGAGGAAAAATCGCAGGTGCGCGTGATAGAGGCCGAAGATAAAACCCCGCTGACCGGCGGCGGCGTCTTTTTCGCGCCGCCCGACTATCATTTGCTGGTGGAACGCAGTTTTGAACTGTCGCTGTCGTCCGAAGAACCGGTGCTGTTTTCACGCCCGTCTATTGACGTTCTGTTTGAGACGGCGGCGGATGCTTATGGTGACGGCCTGATTGGTGTTATACTGACCGGGGCGAATAATGACGGGGCAGCGGGCCTTAAGGCGGTGATGGCTTATGGCGGTAAGGGCTTGATCCAGACCCCCGCCACCGCCTTTGCCCGCGCCATGCCCGAAGCGGCGATCGAAGCCTGCCCATCCGCATTGATTTTAGATTTGGACGACATTCTACTGGAACTGAAAAACGCCGCCTGACACCAGCCTGACTATGAATTTACGTAACAGAGACCGAACCTTATATGCCTGAAAGACTGAAAGCGCCTGTTCATATTCTGCTGGTCGATGACCTCGAAGAGAACCTGTTATCTCTGGAGGCGCTGCTGCGACGTGACGGTCTGGTGCTGCTGAAAGCCCGCTCCGGCCCCGAAGCGCTGGAGATTTTGCTTAAGCAGGAAGTCGCCCTGGCCCTGCTGGACGTTCAGATGCCGGAGATGGACGGGTTTGAACTGGCCGAAATGATGCGCGGGTCTGAGCGCACCAAGCGCGTGCCGATCATGTTTTTGACCGCAGGCACGGCAGATCACACCCGCCGGTTCCGGGGTTACGAAGCCGGTGCCGTCGATTTCCTGCAAAAGCCGCTGGAACCGGATATCCTCAAATCCAAGGTCGAGGTATTTTTCGAGCTTTACCGCCAGAAGCAGCACATCGCCGCCCAGCGTGACGCCCTGCAATCGGCGTTCGAGGAAAACGTCCGCCTGCTCAATGAGAGCCGCAAATATGCTGAGGCCCTAAAAGACGCCGACCGCCGCAAGGACGAATTTCTGGCCACCCTCGCCCACGAACTGCGTAACCCTCTGGCCCCTATCCGCAACGGCCTGCACATCCTCAAGATGTCGCCCAACCCCAAGATTGCTGAGGATGTGCGCGACATGATGGACCGCCAGATGACCCATCTGGTACGGCTGATCGATGATCTGCTTGATGTCTCAAGGGTCAGTCAGGGCAAGATCGACCTGCGCCGTGAACGGATCGACCTTCAGGATGTGATCAGGGCCGCGCTGGAAACCAGCCGCCCAGCCATTGATGCCGGCGGCCACGCGTTTAGTCTGGACATGCCGGACGAGGCCATACCGGTAAATGGCGACCTGACCCGGCTGGCGCAGGTGGTGTCAAACCTGTTGAACAACGCCGCCAAATATACCCCTGACGGCGGTAAAATCCGCCTCACCCTAACGCGTGACGATCATGAGGCCCGCATCCATGTGGCCGATACAGGCCTTGGCATCGAAGCCGACATGCTGCCCAAGGTGTTTGAACTGTTTACCCAGGTTGAGCGTAATCTCAACCTGTCGCAGGGCGGCCTAGGCATTGGGCTCGCCCTCGCCCACCGGCTGGTGCAGATGCATGGCGGCACGATCACGGCCGACAGCGCCGGTGAAAATCAGGGCTCGACCTTTACCGTCCATCTGCCGGTCACTGATATCGAAGGCCTCGTCACCGAAGACGCAGCCCCGCAGGTGGCGGGCGGACAGGTGCTGGATGTGCTTGTGGTCGATGACAACCGCGAATCTGCCCAGACGACAAGTTGGATGCTGGAACTGATCGGCCATCAGGCGCGCATGGTTCATGACGGCATGGACGCAATCGCCGCCGCCAAAGCGACCCCGCCCGATGTTATCCTGCTCGATATCGGTATGCCGGGTATGAACGGCTATGAGGTCTGCCGGGAGCTGCGCAAACACACGGCGCTGAAAGACACCATCATCATTGCCCAGACCGGCTGGGGTCAGGAACGCGACCGCAAGACAGCGTTCGAGGCGGGATTTGACCACCATGTCACCAAGCCCGTCAGCCTTGATCGCTTTACGCAGTTGCTGGGGGATATTCAGGGGGCGAAACCGTCACCGGCTGGGGCCTGAACCTTATCCCGCCGCACGGGTGCACCAACTGTCCTTGACCTCTAGCTTGGCGCACAAAACTTGCGCCTCCGCATCGGTATAGACCGGCCCGACCTTTAGCCGCACCAAAACCTTGCCGCCATTGGTGCGTATATTCTGCATCTGCGGGTTAAAGCGCGCGATTTCCGGGTGGACAGCGGTCAGTTTATCCCACGCGACTTGCGCACCCTGACGGGTGGAAAATGAGCCGATCTGGATGGTGCGGCCCTTATTGACGGTCTGGGAAGCCGGTTTGACTTCAGGCTCAGCCACCGCCGAGAGCGGATTTTCAGCAAAGGCCATGGCCGGGGCCACCACCTTGGTCTCAGAGGGTTCGGCCTGCGATAAGATCACACCCTTCGGGGGTTGGTTGCGATCCAGCTCCAGCGGATCAACAATCTGAACCTTAAGGTTATTATATTGCGTAAACAGGCCGCCTTGGCCGACCGCCATGTCGCGGGCAGTGTCGACGATGATGTTGAGCGGCTTATCGTTTTGGCTCCCCCCCTCAGCCTGCGCCAGCACAGGGGCGGCTGAGGGATCGGTTTTCGCCGCCGGTGCCGGTGAGGTCTCATCGACCTGAATGGACTGGATCTGGGCCGCCAGGCGTTGGAAATCCTGACCGTCGCGCTTTGGGCCCTCACACGCGCTCAGGCCGAGGGCGGCGGTGCTTAACAGCCAAACCGCAACCTTACGCGCAAACGCTTTACTAACCGGGGTCAAATACGCCATAACGCCACTCTACTCAAAGCCCTTTAAAACGGGGTTAGAAAATGTACTTAACAGACGTGGTTAATCCCCGGCCTGCTTTAAAGGTGTAACGTAAGCTTATGTCCGCCCCTGTCGTTCAAGATCCTGTGTTTCCGCAAACCCCGAAGACTTCCCGCACCATCGCCGACCTGCGCACCGTTGTGACGACCTGGAAGCGCGACGGTTTGCGGGTCGGGTTTGTGCCGACCATGGGCGCGTTGCATGACGGGCATCTGGCGCTGGTCAGGCACGCCCAAACCCTTTGCGATAAGGTGGTGGTGTCGATTTTCGTTAATCCGATGCAGTTCGCCCCGACCGAAGATCTTGAGCGCTATCCGCGCCGGGAGGCTGAGGATATCGAAAAACTGGCCGAGGTCGGTTGCGATCTGGTCTATTTGCCGACGCCTGAGATCATGTACCCGGCAAATTTCGTGACCCGCGTCCATGTGGAGGGTCCCGCAATGGGTCTGGAGACCGATTTCCGCCCACAATTTTTTGACGGCGTGGCCACGGTCGTCTGCAAGCTGTTTAATCAGGTCATGCCTGATGTCGCCGTCTTTGGCGAAAAGGATTATCAGCAGCTAAAGGTGGTGCAGGCCTTTGCGCGTGATCTGGACATGCCGGTTGAGGTGGTCGGCCTGCCGACCGTGCGGGAAATGGACGGGTTGGCGCTGTCGTCACGCAATGCTTATCTCAAGCCGGAGGAGCGTGCTCAGGCCATCGCGCTTTATAACGCCCTGCGCCATGTCCGGGCTGCCGTTGTTGACAGCACCGATGTGGCCGTCGCTATAACTGAGGCGACCGACAACCTGACCGCTGCCGGTTTCGGCAAGGTCGATTACATCGCCGTACGCCATGCTGAAACACTGGGCGATCCGGTGAAAGGTGAACCGATACGCATACTGGCCGCCGCGTGGCTTGGGACGACGCGATTGATTGATAATATCGGGGTTTGAGAACCTCCCCTCTTGGAGGGGAGGAGGGAGGCCGCTAGGCCGGAAGGTGGGGTAATACAGCCGGTAGTTTACCCCCTCTTTTGTTTAAGCCAGCTTAAACAAAAGCTCCCCCTGCAACAGGGGGAGTTCTTTACAGTCTACCCCGCGTACAACACCGTCTCCCAGATCATCGACGAATAGTGGCGCAGTTCAAACTTATAATCGGGCCGCAGATCGAGCAGCTTTTGCGCCAGCACCGGAATATCATCAGCTTTGTGATAGGCACTGAGCGCCATTTTCGGCTTATAATCCGTGATCGTGCGGGTCATGCCGTCAAGGGCCGGGCCTTCGGCGCCTTCGATATCGAACTTAACAAAGGTGATCTCACCGAGGTTCATATTATCGAGCGCATCGACCGGCAAACGCACCTCAGAGGCCTGATTGATCGCACTGCCCATAGCGCCCGTCGTCTCAAACCCGATGCTGTCGGCATGGCTCCACAGACCGGCGGCATGAACGCTGATATCACGCACATCGGCGGTCTTGGCCCGCAAGCTATCAACATTGATTGGATCGAGTTCAAAGGCATGGATATGGCGGTACTGCCCTTGCGTGCGGGCGATAAACTGACGCACCGTATCACCGTCAAACGCCCCGCCGTCGACGAAGATTTCGCGCTCATTTAGGGCACACAAATCGTTGTCAAAATAGACACCTTCGATCGGTCGGCGTACCGGCTCAAGGGCCGCCTCATCCCAGGTCAGTCGGTAAATCATCAGCGTATCCAGCACCTTACGGCTTTCGGGATCGCTCAGAATCGTTCGCCCGAATGCCTGCACCTGCGCCAGAATTTCGAGGTCGCCATAGGCCAGTAAATCATTGACTCTTACCCCGCCGTCAAAGCCTTTCGGGAAGGTGGTCATGACCTCAAAATAGAACAGCAACGGCTGACCGCCGTCGCCCCACACCCGCTGAAAATGACGCATGGGCGCCTCGGACCCGCAGCACAATATGCCAATGGCTTCCGGCGACCGCGCCAGAATATCCGCCAGCCCGTCATCGCCGATCACCGGCAGCCCACATAATTCCTGCCCGCTCAACCCATTATCAACAATGGCCCGGACATTGAAATTATCGACACAGTACTGTACAAAAGCCCGCGCCATCATCGACCCTGCCCCCAGCAGGATCAGCGGCCTTCCGGCATAGTCCATATCCACACGCGCCCGACGCAGGTCATCGACCCGTTTGAGATCATGGGCGTTGGTGACATCAAACCCGCCGTCAATCAGGTCGCGATAGGATGCGGTTTTCAGGGCGTTAAGCGACATATCATCGCCTCCATACTCAAGGGTAACTGGCCCCCACTACACCGGATTCGTCTTAAGGCTTTGCTACCACGCGCCCGCTTCCTTGAGTGCGGCCACCATGTCCGGTGGCAGGTCACCGGCGTCACGCGGGTCGCGGATATCGCGCGGCGCGTCCTTAAGGCTCAGATAGCGCCAGCCCTGAAACGGACGGCGCGGCATGGCCTCAGTATAGATCGGCTTGGACGAGACATGGATATGGCACAGCGGCAGGCCGGTCGGACTATCGGCGGCCTCAAAGCTTTCGATATCGATAATTTCACGCCTACACAGGATCACGCCCTTGATCACCCAGTAGAGCGAGCCGCCATCCAGCAGTTCCGCCGCCCGCTTCGGGGTTTGGCGGGTATGCACCGGATAGGTCGGCCCGCGACGAGCTTCATAGTCCATAAGCTCTTCGACACTCTCGACCCCGACACACAGCTTGATCAGATGAACCTGGCCCATAGATGCTCCTTTTCGCTTCATATGAGCCTTGCGCGCGCCAGAGGCAACCGCCACTTGGATTTTTGTTTGGTCGCATTTTCTAACGACGAACCGGCGTCCACTTCGTCGGAAAATGCTCTACTCTGTTAACCAAAACAGATCATAATCCATAGTCATATGATCCGCGTTCAGGATATGAAGTCTCATGAGTAAGAAAAAGACGCCCGCCTCTGGCCCTGACAGCGCGCCCAATCCTTTACCGTCCCTAGAAGACGCTCTGGCCAAACTGTTTGCGACCACGGCGTTGGAGGCCGCAAGCTGGATCACCTTGACCGGCGGGTCGCGCCTGTTTAGTGCTGGCGATGATTCGGATCATCTCTATCTGGTGCGCACAGGCCGTCTGGGTGTGTTTCGCCAGAACGAAGACGATGGTGAACTGAACCTGATCGGGGTCATCAAACCGGGTGAGCCGGCCGGTGAGATGTCGCTGATTGCGGGGACACCGCACACCTCCACCGTCATCGCCCTGCGCGACACGGATCTGTTGGCCCTGCCACGCGATGCCTTCTTTGAGGCGGCGTCAAAATCGCCCGAAGTTATGCTGGCCCTGGCGCAAAAGATGATCCTGCGCGCGCGTGAGGTACAAACCCGCGGGTCTCAGCAGCTTCACAACCCCAATGTCTTTGCCTTTTTCGCCGTCTGCGACCGCCCCGCCCGCCCCTATGTCGAAACCATTGCCGAGGCTGTGCGGGCGATGGGCTATACGGTGTGCGTGCTGGATGCGACCTTTCACGGCTCGACCTCCGAAGAGTTCTCGACCCTTGAGGCCGCCCACGACTACGTACTCTATGTGGCCGAAAAGTCAGAGGCCAACTGGCGGCAACTGGCCGCCCGTCAGGTTGACCACAGCTTTCTGATCGTGCCGGGTTTAAGCCATGTTGATGCGCCCGATCTGTCTGCCGTCGGTGCCGATCTGAGCTTGAGCCTAAGCGCCGGTTTGCAGCACCCGCCCGACCTGATTATCCAGCACGATCAGGCCACCCGCACCAAGGGCATACGCCATACCAAGCTGTGGTTGGATGCGCTCAAACCCGCCCGCTGGTTCCACGTCTGCGACAGCTCTCAGGCCGACACCGCCCGCATCGCCCGCATCGTGACCGGCCACAGTACCGGCCTTGTGCTGTCCGGAGGCGGCGCGCGCGCCTTTGCCCATCTGGGGGCCGTGTGGGCTTTGCGCGACGCCCATGTGCCGATCGATTTCGTCGGCGGCTCATCCATGGGCGCGATACTGGCCGCCACCGCTGGCCTTGAGTGGCCGCAGGAGGAAATGGACCGGCGTATCCGCGCCGCCTTTGTCGACTCATCGCCGCTCGATGATATTTCGTTCCCATTCATCGCCCTGACCGCCGGGAAGAAGGTCGATGCCCGCCTTGAGGAACATTTCGGTGAGGTTCTGATTGAGGACATGCCGATCCCGTTTTTCTGCCTGTCGTCCAACCTGACGTCGGGGACGATCAAGCTGCATAAGACCGGATCGCTGCGCAAAGCCCTGCGCGCCTCGATCTCCCTGCCCGGTATCATGCCGCCGGTGATCGAGGACGGTCAGGTGCTGGTTGACGGGGCGGTGATGCGGTCTTTTCCGGCGCGGCTGATGGCCAATACCCATCTGGGCACCGTCATCGGCGTCGATGTGACCCGCGCCAAGGGCATCGATCCACGAAACATTAAGGTGCCCAAAAGTCTGCCGACCTGGTTCGGGCGCGGCGACTGGCGCAAGGGCCCGCCGATCGTCTCGATCATGATGCGTTCAGCCACGATCACCACCGCCGCCGATCTGGCCCAGAGCCGGGCCGCGACCGATCTTTTGATTATCCCGGAGCCGGGCGGCGTCGAGATCCGCGACTGGAAGGCCTATGATCTGGCGGTCGAAAGCGGCTATCAGACGACGGTCGATACCCTGTCTAAGCTCGACGGGCCGGTGACCAGTATGCGAAAACGCGGGCTCAGCATCCATCCGGATATACCGGCCTTTACGCCTGACGATGACCACCTGATCGCGCCGTTTGTGCCTCCCAAAGACAAGTCAGTGCCGAAGAAGTAACTACCTGCGGCACGCCACCAGAAATACATGCTCAAGGCCCGCGCAGCCGTGACCATCGGCGGTGGCGGACACGTTGTTATCCCCCGACAGGCGGGCATAGGTATCCTCAACCGTCGGGGCCAACAGCGCCACATTGACCCGTGCCGCCTGCGCCATCACCAGTTCGGCCAGATCGGTCAGGTCATCGAACACCTGCATATAACGGCTCGACCAAAACTTCAGGTCGAAGTCAGTTTTCGGAAATATTTCCGTCAGTTGTGCATAGGTTTTAAGATAATCTTGCGCACCCACAACGCCACCTGAAAACACCTGCATCCAGCCATTGAGCGTCACCGGCACCTGAACGATTAACCGTCCACCTGGCTTGATATGGGGCCGGAACCTGTCAGCGATGTCGGTCAGGTTATCTCCCATCGCAGCACCTCCGTGGCTGATCAGAAGATCAAACCCGCCGGGGGCAATTTGGCGCAACTCATCGGCCCAGCCGCTTGGCGGCATTTCCACCCACGATACGGCCTTGCTGAGCGAGCGGGCGCGGTCCATGCCCTGACGGCTCTGGCCAAAGCCGTAGACCCTTGATTTAGGAAAGGTCGCGACCAGAATATCGCTCATCACCCCGTCATGGCAGCCCAGATCCGCGATGCGCCCGCCCTCGATGTCCTGCGGCAGATGGGGCCACAGATCGGTCAGGGTGCGCTCATATAGATCGTGATAAAGGCGGGACATGGTATACTCTGGAACACTAAAAATCAGCTCGGTTTATAGGCTGATTTGGCCCGCAACGATCAAGCTAAATTTGGGGATTTAATCCTTAAGCCCGCCCAGGCGTTTCAGGATCAGATAGACCGAGATACAGACCAAAACCATGCCCGCTATGGCCAGAATGATCGACAGGCTGTTGAAATCGGTCGTACCGTCGCGCAGTTCAACATCGCTGGTCGATTTGTAATAGGCCGCCGTTGCCCCGCCGATCGCGGCCAGCCCCAAGACGGACGTGCCAATCCATTGCAGGGTCGAAGCAAACATCTTCCAGATCGATTTTTCACCCTCTGCGTCGGCATCGACGCTCATGGCGATCCGGCCACCGTCGCTCAGCCATTCATCGTCGTCGGCCGCAGCCTCCTCAGCCACCTCATGGGTGCGATAGACCGGGGCCGGGACTTCTTCAAAGGTTTCGACCGTTACGGGCGCCACGGCCGCAGAAGAGGCTTCAGCGGCGGCAGTCACCGGGCGGTTGAGTTGCTCACGCCAGTGCAGGCCCGGTGAGGCCGATGCGGCGGCCACAACCGGCGCTACCGGCGGTTGCGCAATCAGGACTGGCGGGGCGACGCTGGAGGGATTGCGCCGGGCGACCAGCTCAGCTTCATCTTGAAAGGTCAGGTCAGGTGCTGACCTGACCGCCTCCTCCGGCTGAGGGGTGGCGGCCGGAGCCGGTACAATATCCTGAACCGGTGCCGGGGCCGGGATCGGCGCAGGCTCAGGACGTGGGGCAAACGGATTGGTCGGCTGCGGGATCGCGGCCACAGGTGCCACAGGCTTCACCGGCGGCAGAGGCTTACCCGCCAGCGGTTGGCCCAGACCGGACGCATAGGGTGAATAGAGCCGCATCAGGGCCGCCGCGGCTTCGGCCTTACGTTGTTGTTCTTCGGCGGAGGGCGCAGATGCTGGGGCTGCGGCAGGGGCGGCTGCCTGAGCGGCAGCCGCACTGGCCTCTGCGGCGGCCTGTTCGCGGGCACGGGCATCGGCTTCGGTTTTCAGACGGGCGGCTTCGGCGTCGCGTTCGCGCTGTTCGGCGTCACGGCGAGCCTGCTCGGCAATCGCGGCCTGCGCCTCACGCTCCAAACGCTCTTGCTCAGCCAGCCGCTCTTGCTCCAGTCTGGCCTGTTCCTGGCGGAACGCTTCAAGACGGGCGGCCTCAAGGCGGGCGACTTCCTGGGCGCGGGCCTCCGTCGCCAGACGTTCCTGTTCGGCCCTTTCGGCCTCCCGGCGCTCAGTTTCCTGACGGGCAATTTCGGTGCGCAAAGCCTCGGCACGGGCGGCTTCGGCGCGCGCGGTTTCGCGGGCAGCCTCCTGACGAATGGCCTCCAGCCGCTCGGCTTCCAGACGCTGAGCCTCAAGACGGCGGGCCGCTTCAAAGCGCTGCGCTTCCAGGCGCTCGCTCTCCAGACGCTGGCGTTCCTGTTCGATCAGGCGGTCACGCTCAAGGCGTTCCGCGTCAGCCTTTGCGGCCTCCAGACGCGCAACTTCCCGACGGGCAGCGTCAAGACGGGCCGCTTCCTGACGGATCAGCTCCTGGCGGGCAGCTTCCTTAGCCACCTCTTGAGCCTGTCTTTCCTGCTCAAGGCGGGCCTGCTCGGCCACACGGGCGGCGGCCAGAGCCTGCGCCTGACGCATGGCTTCTTCGCGAAGGCGGTCTTCGTTAGCGCGGCGGGCATCCTCTTCCAGACGCCGTGCCTCTTCGACGCGACGGGCGTCATCGGCGGCGCGCACAGCGTCAAGGCGCTCAAAATCGTCACGCATTTTCGCTTCGGCCTGCGCCTTCATCAGGGCGGCCTGAACGGATTCGCTCATGATAGGCACATCGTCTTCGCCGCCCGTTGCCACCGTCGAGGCGGGCGGATAGCGGACAATATCAACGGCGCGGGCGCCATAAGGCGTGTCCAGTACCGGCGCGGCAGACGCTACAGGCTGAGGTACTGGAGGCTGCTGTACTGGTGGCTGAGGTACTACGGGCGTTTGAACGGGGGCTAAAACCGGCGGATGGTCATCGGCCGGACGCACGACCATGCCCGGTGAAAGCTGCGGCGCGGTCGCCTCATCTTCGGTCGGGGTCAGGAACAGGCTTTTCTCAGCCGCACGACGGCGGATCAGCGGGGCCAGCACATAGGTCTGCCCGTTGAACTCAGCCGAACTCCAGCTATCCATAGCCAGAGCCGCTTCGGTCAGGCGACCTTCATTGATGCGTTTCAGCACCACTGACTGGGCGAAATTCTCGATTCCAATATTGAAACAGAACGACACCAGCGCATCGAACTGGTTTTGATTAAGCGGATGGTGCACCAGACCATTGATGCCATCAACAATCGGCAGCAGATCAAAACGCAGCAGGGCATCGGCATCTTCGGGCCCGACGCGCGCGCCTTCGCGGGCTGAAAACGTATGGCCATAACCCAGCGTCCAGCGCCCATCGGGCAGCTTCGCCGCCACCTGGCGCAAGCCCTCGAAACTCTTGATCAGTTCGACCCCGGCGCGGGAAATTTTCAGGCGCCCACTCATCTCAAATCCTGACCCAAAACGGTACATAATTCTATCGCTACTCCCCTGTAGCAAAAGCCAGGCCGACATCAGGACTTCGATTGCGATGACAGCTACGGTCCCTACCTTAGCGCAGCTTGGTTAATAACAGCCATAACGGCTGAATTTTACAACAGAATTATGCCCGCCAGCCCCAGGAAACTAAAAAATCCGATGCAATCGGTCACCATGGTCACAAAAATGGGCGACGCCACCGCCGGATCGCGGTCCAGACGCGACAGGGTCAGCGGCACCAGCGTACCCGCCAGCGACGCCGCGGTAATGTTGATCATGATGGCCAGCGCAATCGTCACCCCCAGCAACAGGCTCTGTTGCCAGACCCCCGCCCCAAGTCCGAGCAAAAGCGCAATCACCGACGCATTGATCCACCCCACCCGCACCTCACGCCAGACCGTGCGCAGGGCGTTGGTGGTGGTCAGTTCCCGCGACGATAGGGCGCGCACCGAAACCGTCAGCGCCTGCGTACCGGAATTGCCGCCGATGGACGCCACAATCGGCATCAGCACCGCCAGCGCCACCAGCTTTTCAATCTCATCGGAAAAGACCGAAATCAGGCTGGACGCCAGAAAGGCGGTGAACAGATTGACACACAGCCACGGCAACCGCGATTTGACGACCTCAAATACGGTCGAGCCCCGGCCCTCTTCGTCCGACACACCGGCCAGCGCCAGAATGTCTTCGCGGCTTTCTTCCTGAATGATGTTGACGATGTCATCAACCGTGATCTGACCGACCAGCCGCCCGCCATCATCGACGACGGGCGCCGAAATCAGGTGATATTTGCCGAAGATATAGGCGATTTCTTCCTGATCCATATCGACCTGAATTTCGGTGATCGGCTCCATCAGGTCTTCGAGCTTGACCTCCCGGCGCGACCGCATCAGCAGCGACACCGGCACCGCTCCGACGGGCTTATGGGTCGGGCCTATGACATAGATATCAAAGAACAATTCCGGCAGATCATCGCCGTGGGCGCGCATGTGCTCAATGGTGTCACCGACGCTCCAGAAGATGGGTGCCGCCACCACTTCGCGCTGCATCAGGCGACCAGCGGTTTCTTCTTCGTAGCTTAAGGTCGTGACCATGGCCTCACGGTCGGAGGCGGTCATGGCGGCCAGAACTTCGCGCTGCTGCGCCTCGCCCATGTCCTCAAGCACGGCGGCGGCGTCGTCGGAATCCAGTTCCTGCAACACCTCAGCCAGATCGCCGGGTCGCAGGGTGTCCATGACCTCTTCGCGGATGTCGTCATCAAGTTCCGGCAGAACCTCGGCCAAAGCCGACGCCGGAATCCACGGGATGACCTGCTCACGGTAATCTTCGGACAGAAAGCCCAAAAGGTCAGCCACGTCAGCCGGATGAAGCGCATCCAGCAAGTCGCGCAGGCGCATACCGTCGCCGCGATCAGCGGCATCAACCACCAGCTCAATATATTCCGGGTTCAGGGCATAGTCATCCTGAAGCGCGAAATCTTCGATCTCTTCGGGGGTATTAAGTTGAGGGCGGTCATCGTCATCGTGGTCGCGCTCAAGCAACTCTGCCTCAGCAGCCATCATCCGGGCGCGGAGGGTATCAATGTCTTCGGCGTTGTCCGTAACCGCTGTGGTGGTCTTGGGGGCATCGGGTTTTTGAGACATGGTGACACCCTCCCCTCACGATAATACCGGTTTCGTAAATTTGGGGCGAATGTGCCTGAAATCTCAATAAATGCAACAGGAAAGACCTGAAACGGCAGAGTTAAATTGGCCGGGCCCGTCACGTCTAATGACCGGCAGCCGCCCGTTTGGCCTCTTCCACCGCCCGCGCCGCCACCTCACCGTCACCCTTCTGATAGAGCTGGCCGAAACGGTACTGAGCCTCGGCATAGCCGTTCGCCGCGGCCTTTTGATACCATTTCGCCGCCACAGCCTTGTCTTTCGTAACGCCAAAGCCACTTTGGTAGCGTAGCCCCATAACGTACTGGGCCTTTGCGTGGCCGTTATTCGCGGCCTTTTCATACCATTTGGCGGCCTCAGCCTGATCTTTTTTGACCAGCTTTCCGACGGTATAAACATTACCGAGTTTGAACTGGGCGTCGGCATGGCTGGCGGCGGCCTTGCGGTACCAGTTCAGAGCCATCTGCGGGTCCTTCGGCACGCTCTTGCCCGCATCGTAAAGCCCGGCCAGTTCGTATTGCGCCCCGGCATGGCCGCCCTCGGCCGCCTTACGATACCAGATCAGGGCCTGAACGCCATCCTTGGCCACACCCTCACCTTTGGCGTACATATGGGCCAGATTGAACTGAGCGTCCCGGTCGTCGCCCTCGGCCGCCTTGCGATACCACACCACGGCTTCTGCGGCATCGGCCCGCACCCAGTCCCCGGCAGCGTACATCATCCCGATCCGGTTCTGGGCCGGACCATAGCCCTGATCAGCGGCTTTTTTAAACCAGGTCCAGGCCTGTTCGGCGTTTTTTTCCACGCCTTCGCCCTTATGGTAAAGCTCCCCAAGCGCGAACTGAGATTTGGCATGGCCCTTATCTGCGGCCTGCTGATACCACTTAACCGCCTCGGCATATTCCGCCGCCGTCACCGCTGACTTTTCGGTCATCTGGGCCAGCTTATATTTGAAATCTGTCGAGCAACCGCCCAGACCCACGGCTGACACCACGCTCACCAGGGCCAGTGAGGTCAGCACTTTGTGCCGCGCCTGACCGATGAAGGGCAACCGGCTCACCACGATCGGGTTGATAATCACGGCGGCAAGCAGGGCCAGCGCGACCCCGCTCCACATCGGCATCAGCAAAAAGCCAAGGGCCAGACCGATAAAGGCCAGTGTCAACCCCCAGCCCAGCAGCGTTAAGACCACACCTAAAAAGCGCGTCATAATCCCCCCTCACCGCCAAAGCGATAAACCCGGATCGAATTTAGGCGCGATCACGGGAAGCGTCAACGTGGTTAACGACACCTTAAGGCGAAATATGAGATGGCAACATCCGGCGCGCGGGCATGAAAAAAGCGCCGGCTAAGGCGCTTTTTTCAGTTCCCATTGGTGCGGTCAAGAAGACTCGAACTTCCACATCTTGCGATACAGCGACCTCAACGCTGCGCGTCTACCAATTCCGCCATGACCGCGCACAAACTGGAGGCGCGGGGAATAGCAATCCTTGGCACATTTGTGAAGCGCTGAATTGCAATTAGTGTGAATAATTTCACCCCGGCCTAATTGCCGATAGCCATAAAGTCGTAAACATCCGCCGGACGGGTCACGACGATCGAGATTTTTTCCTCGAAAATCTGGATTTCACCGCGCGCCACCGGATGGTTATTGGCCAGAATCCACACTTCGTCATGCTCACGGGCATCCAGCGGAATCACCGCCCCGCGGCCCATGCGCAGGAGTTGCTGCATCGGCAGGACGCTGCGGCCCAAAAGGACCGAGATTTCGACGGGTACCGATTCAACCTGAGACACAAATTTCCCCAAAACGCTCTAACGCCAAAGCCCTTGCTTTTAAGGCGCTGATATCACATTTACAGACTATGCCAAACTCTCAGACTATGATTGATGACAGGTTAACCCCTTCTTTTTATTTGACTGATGACGGCGGTCGCCTACCCGAATGGGTGGTCGCCCCGGCCCCCGTCCCCTACCCCGATGCGGTCGCCTTTATGGATGCGCGCGTAGCTGCCATTCAGCGCGGAGAGGCACCGGAAATGATCTGGCTGCTGGAGCATCCGCCGCTCTATACGGCCGGGGTATCGGCCAAACTTGATGACCTGATTGAGCCGGAGCGGTTTGAGGTGTTCAAATCCGAACGCGGCGGGCAGTTTACCTATCACGGTCCCGGCCAGCGCGTGATCTATGTCATGCTCGACCTCAACCGAAGAACCAAGGATATCCGGGCGTTCGTCAAAGCGCTGGAGACCTGGGTGATCGATGCCCTCAAGGCGTTTAATATCGAGGGCCATATCCGCGACGGTCGCGTCGGGGTCTGGGTCGAGCGGCGGGATCGGGGCATCCTGCCCCCGCCCGAAGATAAGATTGCCGCTATAGGAATCAAGCTGCGGCGCTGGGTCAGCTTTCACGGCATCAGCATCAATGTTGAGCCGGATTTGTCTCATTTTACCGGCATCGTGCCGTGCGGGATTTCTGAGCATGGCGTCACCAGTCTGGTGGACCTTGGGCTGCCGGTGACGATGGATGAGGTTGACTATGCCCTGCGCCAAAGTTTCGAGGCGACCTTTGGGCCTGCGACTTAGAACTCCCCCTCCAAGAGGGGGAGTTCTAAGTCGCTGGTTCTTCAACCACCACCCGCATCGGCGGGCCATAGCGGTTCAGGCCGCGCTCACTTTTTGCCTATTTTGTTCGCGCGGCTAAACCGTAGCCTCTTCCGCAATCCGCATCGGCGGGCCATAGCGATTCATACCGCGCTCACTTTTTGCCTATTTTGTTCGCGCGGCTAAACCGTAGCCTCTTCCGCAATCCGCATCGGCGGGCCATAGCGGTTCAGGCCGCGCTCACCGGGCATCAGGGTCAAATCCACAAACGCCCACACCAGCACCGCCACGCCGATAAAGTCGAAAAAGCCTTCCGGCTGCGGCCAGACCATCACAAAGGCCACCAGAATCACCGCTGACCACCAGCCCGACCGGCCCCGGTCATGCAGGCGCTTGGACAGCACGCAGGCGGTGCAGAAAAACAACACCGGATAGACCACCCACCCGGTCAGCAGCTTAAGCCCACCAGTGACCACCGACTCATAAAAGGCCAGACTAATCAGCAGGATCACGCCCGCGATGACGAACGGCATTTGCCGGCCTCGTCCGGTGGATGAGAAAAACAGCTCGCTCCAGTCGATTTTCGCGTTCATGCCGGGCCTTCCTTACTTAAGGTCTGGCAATACACGAAATTCGCCAAAGTCAAAAGAACCTTGCACTCATTTGACCGTGCCGAAAGCTATTGCACCAAAACCTACTGTGTAAGCCGCGTCTTTTTGATCGCCTCAAACACGCTGGACAAGGCCGTATTCAACTGCGAGGCCGAGGTCAGGTCATAGTAATATTCGTCCTTGCTGGCACATTTTTTCAGCAGGTCGGAATTGCCTTCCATCACCCGCACCACAAACACCGTGATGCCCTGAGCATTGGCGGCCTCACAGGCAAGCTTTGTGCGCGCGTCAATATCGGATGTTTTACTGGTCCAGCGGTTCTGGGTGTTTTGGCCATCCGTGATAATAATCATATACTTCAGCGTCGTGTCGTCCTTGAACGCCACGGTACTGGCAAAGGGCTCGGCCGGTGACAACACTTCCATACCCCACTGCACGCCGATGGTGACATTGGTACTGCCGCCGGTTTTCAGCGCCTGCACATAGGTGTTGGTGGTGGTGATGTCTGTCGTCAGGCCCTTGACGACGCCCAGATTATTGGAGGCGCACGACACAGCCTTATAGAGCGCCTTGGTGTTTACCGTATACGCATCTACCGACACATCATAGCTTTGTTCACGGTCGGTAATGCAGCCGGTCCAGTTACTTTTGGTGTCCGGCACCGCCGGGTAATGAACGATCTTTTTAGGTTGCTTGTTGTCATCTGAGCTTTTTAGCCCGCTTTCTTCCTTGACCTGAGCCTCACGGCCGCCATAGCCGCCGCTGTAGCTATTAGTATATTTGATCAGGGTCTTGTCACCGGCATAGGTAAAGCCCGACGTCGACGGTGTGCCGCTGTAGGTGCCGTTTTGCTTTTTCAGAGTATAGGTTGTCGACGTTGTGGTCTTGCCTCCCTGGGTGCAGGTTTCAACCCCGGTTTCCGAATTGGTCGAACAGCCGCCAGTGCTGGTGGACGTTTTGCTGCCCAGTTGAATCTGGTCGGTATAGCTGAAATTTTTGCCGCCGCCACTGGCGGTCACCATGACATCAAACCAATTATTCCCGCCCGACTTATAGGACTTGTAATAGAACTTCGCCGTAGCCATACAGGCCACAATATCGGAAGGTGTCTGACCGCTTTGGTAACAGACCTTACCATAGACATCGCGGTAGTAATTACATAAACCGCTGTCGCCCGGACTGGACGTGCAGCCTTCGGAATTACTGCCAATCCCGTAATCTATATAGCTGTAATCAATGCCTTTCTCGACACGCACCTGCGGGTTGAACGGCACAATGGCAACCTTGGTTTCCGAAGCATTGACACCGTCGGTTAAAAGGCTTTTGAGAACGCTGTCCATTGAACTCTTAAGGTTGGCGATGCGCGTCGAATCCGAGCTCATCGAACCTGTAACATCCAGCACAAAGGCGATCTCGGACTTGCGCATCTGCGACTGAGCCTTGGCGACCACGGTGACGGTCGTGGTTTCCATGCCAATGATCGACAGAAACAGGTTTTCAACGGTGGCTTCGACGTTATACGTCACATGGGTAGTGTTGCCTTCGACTTCTGTGCCGACCGTGCCTTCGGCATCATATCGTTCCGCGTTATCAAAGCCGAAATTATTGACAAAGGCCTGATCGGCGGCGATTTCGCGCTGCTCGTCGGTCATTTTCGACGACATAACCGCCCGCAGCACCGCCGCATCAGCCGCATCCTGCAACCGTGAGCGCACCTCCATCTGGCGCACCACATCCGTGCCGCCGCCTGCTGCGACCACCAGCGTCATGGCCGACAGCCCGAAGATCACCGCGACATTGCCGCCCTGATGACTACGGAAAGGGTTCAGGCGCTGCCACAGCG
Organism: Asticcacaulis sp. SL142; assembly: GCF_026625745.1. Lineage (NCBI taxonomy): Bacteria > Pseudomonadati > Pseudomonadota > Alphaproteobacteria > Caulobacterales > Caulobacteraceae > Asticcacaulis > Asticcacaulis sp. SL142. The sequence goes on from NZ_CP113061.1 coordinate 1,114,985, forward strand.
TAGATAAGATGCGCTTCTGCATAGGTGTCCCGCTACGAATTTTTCGTTCAAACCGTGACCCTACAGGGGAAAGCTTAAAATTTGATCTAACTTAGATTAGAGCTCAAGCGCCGCATGGCTCCTCACAAAGGTTCGGGCGGCCGGGCGGCCTTGCCGGATGCATTTATATGCACCCGGATATATGCACCCGGAAATCAACCTCATTCACTCTAACAGAAGGCCTACTTCGTCAGCCTTATCTTCTTGATCGAGGTTACGATCGAGCCCAGGGCCCCGCTCAGTTCGCTGGCGTTGGACAGGTTATAGTAATAGTCAGGCCGCGTGGCGCATTGTTCCAGCAGGCTGGAATTGCCCTCCATCACCCGCACGGTGAAGATGGTGATGCCCTGGGCTTTGGCAGCCTTACAGGCCTCCAGCGTGCGGGCATCGATATCCGTCGTATTGGTGGTCCAGCGGTTCTGAGTGTTTTGACCATCGGTGACGATGATCATGTATTTATTGATGTTTTCGGTACCAAAGGCCACGGCAGTGTTAAATGGTAACCCCGGCGACAGCACTTCCATGCCCCACTGCACGCCGATGGTGACATTGGTATTGCCGGCGGGCGACATCTTCTGTACGTGGTCGCGCGCCGCCTGAATATCGGTCGTCAGCCCCATGACTGGCAGCAGATTGTTGGTGGCGCACTTCGAGGCCGGATAGTTTTTGTCTGCGATGGCGCCATCCGGCGAGTCGGCCGACGCGTCATAGGGCTGGATCCGGTCGATGACGCAGCCATTCCAGTTGACCGTGCCGACCCCCAGCAGATCTGCATTGGCCGAGACGGTATCGTTGTTCTTGATATCGGTCGTCGAACCTGAGCCATAGCCACCGGTATTGGCTGCGGTTGACGTCACCGTGCCGGAATAGAGGCTGTAGTTATTATTGGGCTTGTTATAATAGGCCGCCTGCGGCCACTTGGTCGAATTGGTGTCGACATTGTACGCCGAACCCGCCGCCGAAGTGCTGACCTGATAGGTCGCTTCGCGCGATACCACCATATAGTTACAGCTATTGTAGTAACTATAGCCGACACTGCATCCACCATTATTTGATTTATAATAGTAGGACGTCGCAAACACCCGGATATAGGACTTACCGTTATTCGAGTAAGTATAGGTGTAGGTTTTAATATTGGTGGTGCAGGCGCTGACATCCGACGTGCTGGCGCACAGGGCCGTCTGGGTGGTCACCAGGGCGCTGCAACGGCCATCCGACAGGTTCGAGCAGGAGGTGATCATCTCCGCTTCACCATATTCGATGCTGGAGGCCGGCACACCCTTGATATTGACCTGAGTATCAAACGGCACGATGGCGACCTTGGTGCCGCCGGACGTGCCGTCACCGCCCACCAGGCTGGCCAGGGTCGTATCGACGCTCGATTTCAGGTTGACCATCCGACTGTCCCTCGACATCGAACCGGTATTGTCGAGCACAAACACGATTTCGGAATCCGATATCGTTACCCCCGCATTGGCGGAGGCGGTGATGCGCACCTGCCCGTTACTGCCTTGCAGCATGCCCACAAACAGGGTGTTTACATCGGCGGCGGCCAGATAGGTCTTAACGGTCGTGTTGTTCTGGGTCGAAGTCGAAAGCTCACCGTCAGCATTGGTCAGATTGCCCGCAGCGACGACATTGCTTTGAAAGGCCGCGTCGGCGGCATCTTCCTGCGCCGATTCCGACGATGACGCCACCAGCGCCCCGGCAATAGCGGCCGAGTCCGCGGCGTCCTGAAGCTTTGACTTGGCGCGGATGATGCCGACCGCATCGGTTCCGGCGCCAACGGCCGCCAGTATCGGCAAAGCTGAAAGGGCTGCAATAATCGCTACATTGCCCTGATTGTGCGCGCGAAAGCGCTGCCATAGATTTACCAAAGCCATTACACCACGCTGCTCCCAATCACGAGAAGCAAAGTACGGTGTCACGTTTTAACAAAATCAAAAAATATAAGGTAAATCAATGCGATGCAAAAATTAACGCTAATATCATTTAACTATTAAAGCGTATCAACCCTGTAATTTTCGATAACAAACTGTTAACGCGCAATATATCAGCGTTATTTCTGAGCAAACTTACCCATATCGAGTTCCAGATTAGCACAAAGCCTGACTATATCTTCGTGAACCGGCGCGGAGAGTGTTTTTTTACCACCTGCCGGATGCGGAAACTCCAGTTCTGTTGCGTGCAGCATCAGCCGCTTCACTGCCCCCCCGCCCAGGCTTAAGGCGCCGCCATAGCGCGGATCACCGGCAATCGGACACCCCAGATGGGCCATGTGGACGCGGATCTGGTGCATCCGGCCGGTGAATGGCTTGGCGACCACCAGAGCGGCCTCAGAGTTGCGGGAGACGACCTCATAGTGGGTGCGTGATTCCAGCGCGTCGGGGTGATCGGCTTCGCACACCCGTGAATAGGCTTCGCGCCCGATATCTTCGCGCCGCAGCGGCACATCGATCACGCCCCGGTCTTTCAGATTGTGTGGATTGGACACCACCAGCAGATAGGTTTTGTGGAACTGGCGCGCGATCATCGCCTTGCCCAGAAACGAGGCGGCGGGCTTGGTCTTGGCCACCAGGATAATGCCCGACGTATCGCGATCCAGCCGGTGGATCAGGCGCGGCTTCTTGCCGTTCGACTTGGCAAAGGCCCACAACAGGTCATCCAGATTGTGAAAATCCGGTCCGCGCCCGCCTTGGGACGACAGGTTATAGATCTTATTAAAGCCCATGATCTCGGCGTCTTCATAGACCAGCATCGATTTGATCAGCGCCACCGACTCTTCACTGAGCGCAATCGGCCGGTCGATAGCCTTAAGGTGTTTCGGCGTTTGAGGCTTGCGCCCGCCACTCGCATCACGCCGCGCGATCGCGGCCTGATGCTGGGGCGAATGGCGCGAAGCCTTTTTGCGGTTGATCTTGTCCTGCTTTTTCGGGGTCATGCCCGCGAAATAACAGGGTTGGAGGTTAAGGTCAAAGGGGGCGAATTATAGCTTGTAAAGCGTACGTAAAAAGTGTACATAAATATACACACAGGAGAACCAGATGCGTATAAAAATTAAACGAAGGTTTTCCTTATGCGTTTCCAATGGAACGAAACTAAACGACAGGCCGTAATCAAGGAACGGCAAGTCGATATCTTATATGCGGCCCTGATTTTCGAAGGGGACGTTTTAACCCGCGTTGATGACCGCAAAGACTACGGCGAAGAACGCCTCATTTCGATGGGCATGTTGGGTGACGAAGTTTTTGTTGTCGTCTACACCCTGAGAGATGACGAAATACATTTAATCACGGCATGGAAAGGAGGTCGTCTTGAACAAGAGCAATATCAAACAGGCATCCTTAAGCGATCTCAGGAAGATGCAGGAAAAGGGTGAACTTTTTCACACCCCTGACGCCCCGGAAGGCGAAGCTTTAGGTGCCGAATTCTGGGCAAAGGCCGAACTGAAATCGCCTACAAAGAAATCGGTACACCTGAAAATTGATTCAGAGGTTTTCGATTATTTCGTCTCTGAAACCGGCGGCAAGGGCCACCTTACACGCATGCAACAGGTCTTAAAGGCTTACGTGGCCGCGCACCACCGGACTTAAATTACCGCTTCTGCTTAAATGCCCGCAACTGCGCCCAGTAGTCCAGCCGCTCTTTGACCTTGCCTTCGTGGCCGTCGCCTTTGGGGTCGTAGAATTTCGGGCGGGGCATACCGTTCGGAAAATAGTTCTGACCTGAGAAACCATCGGGGTCTTCGGGGTCGTAGATATAGCCTTCGCCGTAGCCCAAATCCTTCATCAGCTTGGTCGGCGCGTTCCGGATAACTTCGGGCGGGTCGAGGTCGCCGGTGTCGCGCGCAGCCTTCATGGCGGCCTTAAACGCCACATAGACCGCGTTCGATTTGGGGGCCGAGGCCATGTGGACAAGGGCTTGCGCGATGGCCAGTTCCCCTTCGGGTGAGCCCAAGACCTCATAGGTTTCGCGCGCCGCATTGGTCATGATCAGCGACATGGGGTCGGCGGCCCCTATGTCCTCGGACGCCATGCGCTGCATCCGGCGGGCGATATAGAGCGGGTCTTCGCCGCCCTGTAGCATACGCGCAAACCAGTACAGCGCCGCATCGGGGTCCGAGCCGCGCACCGACTTATGCAGGGCCGAGATCAGATTATAGTGGCCTTCGCGGTCCTTATCGTAGTTAGGGCGGCGTTTTTGCAGGTGCTGGAGCAGGCCCTCGGAATTGATCGCTGTTTCAAACCCCATCTGGTCGATGGTCTCGATCAGGCTCAACAGATAGCGTCCGTCGCCGTCAGACAGCCCTTTGAGGGTTTCGCGTGCCTCTGGTTCCAGCGGCAGGGCACGGCCCAGATGGGCTTCGGCGCGGGCGATCAGCGTTTCCATCGCCTCATCATCGAGCCGTTTGAGCACAAATACCTGACAGCGCGACAGCAGAGCGCCGTTCAGCTCAAAAGATGGATTTTCGGTCGTGGCCCCGATCAGGGTGACGACGCCGGATTCGACGTAAGGCAGGAAACTATCCTGCTGGGCGCGGTTAAAGCGGTGGATTTCATCGACAAACAGCACGACGCGCTTGCCCATATTGCGCTGCATCTGGGCGGCTTCGAACGCTTTTTTCAGGTCAGCGACGCCGGAAAAGACGGCGGAAATCTGCTGGAATTCATAGCCTGCGGACGATGCCAGCAACCGCGCCAGGGTCGTCTTGCCCACCCCCGGCGGGCCCCACAACAAAAGGGATGGCAAAAACCCGCGATCAACGCTGCGCCGGATGGGGCCGTCAGGGCCGACCAGATGCCCCTGCCCCACGACCTCGGCAATCGACTGCGGCCGCAACCGGTCAGCCAGCGGTTTATAGCCGCCGTCAGTCTGCGTCAGGTTCGGTGATTTTGGGGTGAGGCCCGCGGCCTCAAACAAATCGGACATGCGAACATATATAGAACAGCAACGTTCTCATGAAAAGTGAAGATTTACCCCTCCGTCATTTAGCTATCGCTAAATGCCACCTCCCCATCTTCGCCAAAGCTCGATAGGGAGGAGAAAAACTATACAGCCAACAGGCCGTGAAATCGCAAGATTTGAGTCGAGTAGCAGGAGCCTAGCGACGGAGGTACATTGAGTACCTCCTAGCAACGGCGACGCCCTAATCGGCCAAGGATTGCGATTTCACGTCGTCGTCTTTGCCTTCGGCGGTAAAGTATTTTTTCGTGTGGCGGCCAAAGAACTGGCTGACATCATCGATGAAGGTATAGGCGACCGGCACAAACAACAGACTGAGCAGGGTCGAGGTAATAAGACCGCCGATGACCGCGATAGCCATGGGGGAACGGAAGGCGACATCGGCGCCCCAGCCGACCGCGATCGGCAACATGCCTGCGCCCATCGCCACCGTCGTCATCAGGATCGGACGGGCGCGTTTGTGGGCGGCGTCCATCAGGCCGTCATGACGGGTCATGCCGTGCTTGATGGCTTCAATGGCATATTCGACCAGAAGGATCGAGTTCTTGGCGGCAATCCCGGTCAGCATGATCAGGCCGATTAGCGCGGGCATCGACATGGATTTACCGGTCACCAGCAGCAGGAAGAACGCGCCGCCAAACGACAGCGGAAGTGCCGTCAAGATCGTGACCGGGTGGGTGAAGCTTTTGAACAAAAGCACCAGCACCACATACATCAGCATGATGCCCGTAGAGATGGCGATCATGAAGCCCGTGGCCATTTCGGCCTGATCTTCCTGTTCGCCGGTGACGATTTCCTTGACCTGCGGCGGCAGGTTTTTCATGGCCGGCAGGGCGCGTACGGCGTCCTGAGCGATACCGGCGGCGATGCCATTGGCGATATTGCCCTTGATGGTGGCGGACCTTGACCGCTCAGTTCGGTTGATCTGCACCGGCCCTGCGGCAAAGGTGATATCGGCCACGGCGGCCAGCGGCACCGACGTTCCGAACTTGGTCGGCACCTTAAGGTCGTTCAGGTTGGCGACATCGGTACGGGCATCGGTTTTCAGCAGGACACGGATCGGGATCTGACGGTCGCCGACATTATATTTGGCCAAAATCTGATCGAAGTCACCGACGGTCGCCACACGGGCGGCCTGTGAGATCGCGGCTGCCGATACCCCCATAAGGGCGGCCTGATCCGGTTTTGGCACCACGATGATTTCCGGCCGCGTCAGGTTATCCGCCGACGACACATTGGTCAGTTCAGGCAGACCGCGCATTTGACGCTCAAGCTCACGCGACGCTTCGGCCAGCGCCACCGGATCGTCGGACACCAGGGTAAAGCTTGTGATGCCGCCCCCGCCGCCTTCCTGGCCGAAAGTCGAGCGGATGCCGGGATATTGCAGGACGAACTGATTGAAATCGGTCTCGAAATCCTGCTGCGAGAACTTGCGGTCGTGGCGCGGCACCAGATTGATGGTGAAGTTGGCTGAGTTGATATCGACTGACGCATAGACGGATTTGACGCCTTCTCGCTGGCTGATTTCGGCCATCAGGTCATTGACCACCTTATCGGTTTCATCAAGGCGCGATCCGGGCGGCAGCTCGACCTTAAGGAAGGAACGGCCATTATCGCCAACCGGGATGAACTCACCCGGCAGCAGCCCTGCGACGGCCATAGAGCCGATAAAGAAGCCGATACCGATGGCCAGAACGGCCCAGCGGGTGCGCAGTTTTTCCCCGCGCGGCAGCTTTCCGGCCTTTTTAAAGCAGGCAAAGGCAATCAGGCCACCAATGATCAGCGTAATCGCCGGGCCGATCAGAGCCATCGGATCAAAGCCCGTGGGCGCTTTCAAGGCACCGCTTACGCCACCAAAGACCATCAGCCCGGTCAGGGCCAGCACGATGACGCCGAAAATAGTCAAGGCGATGCGCGTGCTCATAAAGCGCAAATGCCCGCTCAGGCCCCAGTTCAGGGTCTTGAGATAGTTTTTCATCCAGAACGGATCGGGGTGCTCTTTACCGGGGTCCGAGCGCATCAGATAGGCGCCCATCAGCGGCGTAATCGTCCGCGCCACCACCAGCGAGAAGAACACCGACACGCAGGCCGCGACCGCAAACGATTTAAAGAACTGGCCCACAATGCCCGGCATAAAGCCGACGGGCGCAAAGACGGCGATGATGGTGGCGGTCGTCGCCACCACGGCCAGACCGATTTCGTCAGCGGCCTCAATCGCGGCCTGATAAGGTTTCTTGCCATCGCGAATGTGGCGGACGATGTTTTCGATTTCCACAATCGCGTCGTCAACCAGAATCCCGATGGTCAGGGACAGAGCCAACAGCGACACGATGTTAAAGGACTCATTGAGCACCCACATGACAAAAAACGTCGGCAGCAGCGACAGTGGCATGGCGGTCGCCGAAATCAGCGTCGCGCGCCAGTCACGCAGGAACAGCCACACCACCAGCACGGCCAAAAGCGCACCGATCGCGAGCGTCTCCATCGACGCGATATAGCTTTCATTGACCCAGTCGACCGAAGCCGTGACTTCTTCGAGGACGATGTTGGGATTGGCTTTGCGGATTTCGTCTATGGCTTCGCGGATGCCGATGGCGACATCGACTTCGGACGAGCCAATAGTGCGGTAGACGGCAAAGCCGACCACTTCCTGACCATTAAAGCGGGCGCGGGTGCGCGGCTCAGACCAGGTGTCGCTGACTTGCCCCAGATCGCCGAGACGGACCGACTGGCCATTATTCAGGTTGATGCGGGTGTCGCGCAGAATTTCGACCGAATTGGCATTGCCGAGCGTTCGGATCGACTGCTCAGACCCGCCGACCTCAAGACGCCCACCGGGCAGGTTGATATTGATATTGCGCAGTTGCTGGCTGACTTCGGAAGCCGTAATCCCCTGCCCCGCCAGCAGACCGGGATCGAGATCGATGCGGATTTCGCGGTCAACGCCGCCGTCGCGCGTGACCTTGGACACGCCGTTTTTGGCCAGAACCTTCTTCGAGATATCGTTATCGACAAACCACGACAACTGCTCAGGATTCATGCCGTCGCCGCGGATAATATAGGTGATCAGCGGCTCACCCGACGCCTCTTCGCGCCGGACGATGGGGTCGAGCACATCGGACGGCAGATTGGCGCGCACCCCGGCCACGGCATTGCGTACGTCATTGGTCGATTTTTCAAGATCAACGCCCAACTGGAACTGCACGACCGTGGTTGAGACGCCGTCATTGACATAGGAATTGATGTGCTTGACTGAACCCAGGCCCGCCACCGAGTCCTCAATGATGCGGGTAACCTGCGTTTCCAGTTCGGCGGGCGCGGCGCCCGATTGCAGCACGGTAACCGACACCACCGGCAGGTCAACATCGGGGAAGTTGTTGATGCGCAGGGCATTAAACGCGCCCCAGCCCGCCACAATCATCACCAGAAAGAAGACGATGGTCGGAATGGGGTTGCGGATCGAGGCGGAGGATATACCCCCGCGATCTATATATTGGCGGGGTTCAGACATTATTTTGCCCCCGATTTAGCGGCAGCCGCTTTTTGCTCGGTGGCCACTTGTGGCCCTTTGATACGCACCGTGTCACCGTCCACCAGGAACCCGGCACCCGCGGTCACCACCCGTTCACCCTCAGCCACGCCTTCGGTCACGACGACATTATCGCCCAGACGCTCACCGGTTTTCAGCTTGCGCAAAGCGACCTTGTTATTGGGCCCGACCACGAAGGTTGCGGGCACATTGGCCTGATAGATCACGGCTTTTTGCGGCACGGTCACTACCGGCTGATTGCCGACATTGACCTCACCACGCGCGAACATGCCGGGCTTCAGCCCCGCATCGGCGGGGATCGACACCCGTGCATAGCCCAGACGGGTCTCGTTTGAGACCATCGGGGTCACGATGCGCACGGAACCGGCGATCGGGCCGGAGGTTTCGCCACGCACGGTCGCCGGCATACCAGCTTTCAGCATGGCCAGTTCGGTTTCGACCACTTCCATATTCAGCTCAATGCGGTTGTCACGGGCAATGCGGAACAGCTCATCCCCTGCGCCGACGATCTGGCCCTGCACGGCGGTGCGTGAGGTGATTAGCCCCGATACCGGCGCGCGCACGGTCGCTTGCGACAGGCGGGTGGAGACTTCCTGCACGCTGGCCTGAGCGGTCGCCACAGAGGCCGCCGCGGTTTGTTGCTGGGCCAGCTTGGCATCAAGGCCGGACGCGGAAATAAAACCCTTATCGGCCAGTTCCTTATAGCGCTTATAGTCGTTTTCGGCCTGCGCCTGCTGGGCTTTGGCGCTCATCAACTGGGCCTGAGCCTGCTTGAGTTGTGCCTGAAGCACCGCATCGTTCATCCTCAGCAGAGGCTGGCCCTGCGTGACATACTGGCCTTCGTCGACCAGCAGTGCTACCGCCGTCAGGCCACCGGTTTCAGCCCCCACCGGCGCTTCCTGCCAGGCTGAGACGGTGCCGGAGCCGGTGATCACGACGGGCACGGTGGCAGCCCCTGCGGTCGCGACCTCAACCAGCGCCAGATGGGTGTCCTTGGCCTCAGCGGTTTTGGGCTTTTCATGGCAGGCCGAAAGGGATATCGCCGCCACCAGCGCCACGCCCGCAATCTTAACCCACTGGTTATGCCCCTTGAGAGACATCTCAAGAGGTTGAACCTGCCACAATTGCCCTAAGCGCATCGAATAGCCCCAAAAAACTTGTGTTATCGGTAACGAGCTATATATTCATTGACCCATAAGTCAACGAAACTCACATTACAAATTGTCAAGAAAACCCGCATCCTTAGATCATACCGCCGATAGCGCGCTACCGGATCAGTACGCCTGCTCATTTGAAGCTGTCAGCCAGTCTTTGGGCAAGCACTTCAATCTGAAACCTGCGGGCATCCGTCAGGCCAACAAAGAAAAACGCCCGGCCCAGATCGTGGCGGCCGCCTTTGAAGAGTTCACCCAAAAAGGCTATGCCGCCGCCCGGTTGGAAGACATCGCCAAACGCGCCCGTATCTCAAAGGCCCTGATCTATGTCTATTATCCGGCCAAGATCGACCTGTTCTATGCTATGGCCACCGCCTTCATCGCGCCCATGCTGCAAAAACGGCTGGAGTTTGCGGTTGACCCGGATCGCTCCGCCGAGGATCAGCTGCGCGAACAGCACAATTTTTTCTATGAGCGGCTGGTCAATGACCCGCAGTCGATAGAGTTCTTTCGCCTGATCGTCGCCGAATGTGGCCGCGTGCCGGAAATCGCTGATTTTTATACAAAAAATTTCGTAGGCGTGAAAAAGACCTATGTTTACGACCTCATCCGTCATGGTATCGCACGCGGAGAGTTTCACCCACACGCTCACCACCACCTTGAAGGGGTCGAGGATATCTTAAGCGCCCCCGCCATCATGATGTTTGTTACCCGCATGGTGACCGGCAATCCTGATATCTATGAGCTGGCCAAATGGCGCAAAACCCATATGACCATGGTGCTGGCCCTGCTTAAATCGGAACCGGCGGATTAGGTCTGAAACGGAAAGGCCGTGACGCCCTTGATCCACTCATCGATCTGGAGCGGGCGGGTCACCGGCGGGGCGGCGCGTTCGCGGCAATAGGGCCGCTCACACAGGCGGCACATCGGCCCGACCTCAATCGCGGCGGGGTTGGTCAGATCAAGCCCCTTGGCATAGATCAGCTTTTCGGCATATTTCAGCTCGCACCCCAGGCCAATGGCCTGATCGCCCGACACCCCGCCTTCCCAGCCGCGCAAAGACCGGTCAATTGTGCGCGACAGGGTGAAGTAGCGGGTCTTATCCGGCGTCTCAATGACCTGGGTGATGATCCGGCCCGGCGTCTGAAAGGCCTGATGGATGTTCCAGCGCGGACAGGCGCCACCAAAGCGCGAAAACGGAAACTTGCCCGCCGCAAACCGCTTAGAGACATTGCCGGCCTGATCGATGCGCATCAGAAAGAACGGCACCCCGCGCGAACCCGGCCGCGACAGGGTGGTCAGTCGCTGGGCGGCCTGCTCAAAACTGACACCGAACGGGCTGCGCAGAAGCTCTAAATCGTAACCGCAAGCCTCCGCCTGCGCCTGAAACCGCACGTAAGGCATGAGGGTCGCGGCGGTCAGATAGTTGAGCAGCGACACCTTATAGAGCCTGCCCGACACCGCATCAGGTGCCCGCGCCCGCTCGACCAGATCATTGATCATCAGCCCATGCCGTTGCAGGACAAGCTGATAGAGCACCGCAAATGCCCGCGACGACGCCCCCAAGCTTTCCGACAGCATCAACCGCTTACGGTGCGGATCGTAGCGGCGCTGATAGACCAGCATGATGTCGGTCGGCATGAAGCGCACCTCAATGCCGTATTCGGTGCGCAAGGCCTGCTCGGCGCGGGCCTCTAACGTGTGGCTATCACCGCTTAAGCTCTCGAACAGCCCCTCCCCCAGTTCATCCAGTTCAGGAAAGAAGTTAAAGCGCGACTGAATCTGGTCACGCACCCAATCGGACGGCGACTGATCATTCAAACTGGCGACCGATCCGGGCTCCAAGGCTTCCAGCCCGCGCCGCTCGCCGTAAGCCCGGTAAAGCTTGAGCAAGGCCTCGGCCACCGACGGCGCATTGGCGACAAGATCAGCGATTTCGCGGCGCGGCACCTTAAGGTCAGCAAACATCGGATCAGCCAGCACCTCACTGAGATGCGCCTCACCCGCCGGATCGGCCTCCGAGGTAAAGGTGCGCATATCCAGATCATAGGTCGCGGCCAGCTTCAGCAGCACCTGCGCCGTCACAGGCCGCTGGTTGCGCTCAATATGGTTGAGGTAGGAGGCCGATACGCCCAGGTCCTGCGCCATCTGGGTCTGGGTCAGGCCCAGATCACCGCGCAGACGCTTAAAGCGCCCCCCTAAGAACAGTTTGCGATCAAGTTCGGACATTCATGTCTCCCCCTCTCCCCGCTTGCGGGGAGAGGGTTGGGGTGAGGGGCTACACACTCAGCGTAGGACAAGCTTTGTAGCCGTCAGGAACACTGCGTCTGCGACGCCCCCTCCGTCATTTCGCTACGCTCAATGCCACCTCCCCATCTTTCGATAGGGAGGAGAAAGATTTGTCACTTTGTCACAATTTTACAAAATTCTCAAGGTCACAATTTGCCCAATGACCGTTTGGATATGGCTCCAAATATCGACTTCCCGTGCCTCAACTGGCTTAATCAGCTTATCGCCACGGCAAAACCGCTTAGGCTAGATCGGAGACAAATTATGACAAATTCGCACGATGTTACACATTTGATGATTTCGCCTGCGGATTTCGTCAATCTCTACCTGTCGTCGTTCGGCCTGTGCCTGACCGGCTTTCAGCGTCAATCGCAGTTATTGTCCTTACGCGAAACGATCGCTCAAGGGCGTCAGGCGGTCGATGACGCCACCGAAACCGAGGCCGACACCCCGCCGCACAGCTTCGCCTAACCTCAAAAAACAAATCATAAAGCCCTTAATCACCCTCACCTCCCCCCAAACGGATCACAACATGACCACTTTTCAGGATTTAGTCCCCAGCGCCCCCAAAGGCCGGTTTGACGGCATCGCGCGTCCCTACAGCCCCGAAGAGGCCCTGCGCCTGCGCGGCTCGGTCGCGGTCGAGCACACCCTGGCTGAGCGCGGTGCCAACCGCCTGTGGGACCTGCTGCACGATGAGCCCTATATCAACGCGCTGGGTGCCGTCACCGGCAATCAGGCCATGCAGATGGTGCGCGCCGGATTGAAGGCCATCTACCTGAGCGGCTGGCAGGTCGCGGCCGATGCCAATACGGCGTCCGCCATGTACCCCGATCAGTCGCTCTATCCCGCCAATGCTGCCCCCGAACTGTGCCGCCGCATCAACCGCACCCTGCAACGGGCCGATCAGATCGAGCACGCCGAAGGCGGCGCCAAACGTGACTGGTTCGCGCCGATCATCGCCGATGCCGAAGCCGGTTTCGGCGGGCCGCTCAATTCGTTTGAAATCATGAAGGCCTTTATCGAAGCGGGTGCTGCCGGTGTGCATTTTGAGGACCAACTGGCGTCAGAAAAGAAGTGCGGCCACCTCGGCGGCAAGGTTCTGATCCCGACCCAAGCCCATGAGCGCAACCTGATCGCCGCCCGTCTGGCTGCCGATGTCATGGGGGTGCCCACGCTTACGGTGGCACGTACCGATGCAGAATCCGCGCAACTGATCACCTCAGATGTCGATGAACGCGACCATCCGTTCATCGACCGCGACCACCGCACACCGGAGGGCTTTTTCCGGCTGAAGGAAGGCACCGGTCTTGATCACTGCATCGCGCGCGGTCTGGCTTACGCCAAATATGCCGACCTGTTGTGGTGGGAAACCTCGCACCCTGACCTTGCGGACGCAAAGCGCTTTGCCGAAGCGGTGCATAAGCACCATCCGGGTAAGCTTCTGGCCTATAATTGCTCGCCGTCCTTTAACTGGCAGGCCAAGCTGGATGAGGCGACCATCGCCAAGTTCCAGCGTGAGCTGGGCGCCATGGGCTACAAGTTCCAGTTTGTGACCCTGGCGGGCTTCCACTCACTCAACCACGGTATGTTTGAGCTGGCGTCCGGTTACCGCGACCGCGGCATGGCGGCCTATAGTGAGCTTCAGCAGCGTGAGTTCGCCAATGAAGCCATCGGCTACACCGCCACCCGCCACCAGCGCGAAGTCGGCACCGGCTATTTCGATGCCGTCGCCATGACCATCACCAATGGCCAGTCATCGACGACCGCCATGAAAGAATCGACTGAAACCGCGCAGTTTGAAGCGGCTGAATAGAAACCTCCGGATTGAATGTTCAATCCGGCAAGGCCGCCAAACTACCTCAAACATGGCCGCCCGAGGCTATGTGCTCAAAGAGCGAAGCGTTAGCACGCTTCTATGGGCGAGGTAGCCATGCGGCGCTTGAGCTACAGAAAAGGAAAAAACTATGAACACCTATACCCGCCCCGACGCCATCATCGATTTTTGTCTGGCCCCGTTGCAGCTTAATCCGATGTCGGACTCAACCCACGAAGTCCGCCGCCGCATGGAGCATGTCATTCGCACGTTCCAGCTTAAGGCCGGCTCATCTTCCAATGGTCAACCCGTGGCCGTTGACTTCTCGCAGATGCCTACGCTTGTGATCAACGAAGCCGCGCACGGATACGAATAAAGGCGCACCCAATAAACCATAAGCGCCCATATGCCGCCTGCGCCCTAACCCCAAAAGCCCCGCGCAGGCGGCAAACTCTTGTTACCCCCAGATAATCATACCTCCCCAGTTTACTGGGGAGGGGAACCGCGAGCAACGCGAGTGGTGGTGGGGGTTTCTTAAGATCATCTAACCGGCTACAACCCAAGGATCTTCCCATGCCCGCAGATTCCTACATGCCCAATCCCCGCTCCCACGCCGCCGAAGTCACCGCCCCCGTCACCGGGCGAATGGCCGAAATCCTCACGCCGGACGCCCTGTCATTTATCGCCGAACTTCATCGCCGGTTTGAGCCAAAGCGGCGGATGCTGCTGGCGGCCCGCATCGAACGGCAAAAGGCCTTTGATGCCGGTGCCCTGCCCGATTTTCTGATTGAAACCCAAATCATCCGCGACGGCGACTGGCGCGTGGGGCCGATCCCCGCTGACCTGACCGACCGACGCGTTGAAATCACCGGCCCGGTCGATCGCAAAATGATCATCAATGCGCTCAATTCGGGTGCCAAGGTCTTCATGGCCGACTTTGAGGACGCCAATTCCCCGACCTTTTCCAACTGCATCGACGGTCAGATCAATCTGAAAGACCGTTGGGCGGGCACCCTGTCCTATGATGACCCGCAATCGGGCAAGGCTTACCGGCTCAGCGATACGCCCGCCACATTGATCGTGCGGCCGCGCGGCTGGAGGCTGGAGGAGCGTCACGTCCGCGTCGATGGCGCATCGGTCTCAGGTGCCCTGTTCGATTTCGGGCTTTACATGTTCCACAGCGCCCGTGCCGCCATCGCCGCTGGTTCGGGGCCATATTTTTACCTACCGAAGATGGAAAGCCACTTAGAAGCCCGCCTGTGGAACGAGGTTTTTGAGTTCGCGCAGGAGCACCTCGACATCCCCCACGGCACCATCAAGGCAACGGTGTTGATTGAGACCCTGCCCGCCGCCTTTGAAATGGATGAAATCCTTTATGAGTTGCGCGACCATATGGCCGGACTCAACTGCGGACGCTGGGACTATATTTTCAGCTTTATCAAGACGTTGGCGGAGCACCCAAGCTTTGTGACACCCGACCGTTCCCAAATGGTCATGGGCCATGCATTCTTGCGGGCCTATTCGCGCCAGTTGATCAAGACCTGCCACCGGCGCGGGGCCTTTGCTATGGGCGGTATGGCCGCGCAGATACCCGTGAAAGGCGACCCCACCGCCAACGACGCCGCCTTTGCCCGCGTCCGTGCCGACAAAGAACGCGAAGCCGGTGACGGTCACGATGGCACCTGGGTCGCCCACCCCGATCTGGTGCCGGTGGCGATGGAGGTCTTTAATCGCCTGATGCCGACGCCGAACCAGCTTCATGTGTTGCGTGAGGATGTGACCACCACCCAGGTTGACCTGCTGCGGATGCACGAAGGCACACGCACCGAGGCTGGCCTGCGCGAAAACATCCGCGTTGGCATCCAGTATATTGCGGCGTGGCTGCGCGGCAAAGGTGCTGTGCCGCTCTATAATCTGATGGAAGATGCCGCGACCGCTGAGATTTCACGCACCCAGGTCTGGCAATGGATCCGACACCAGGCCGCCCTTGATGACGGCAACGTCGTCACCCGTGAACAGGTTATCGCCCTGATCGAAGATGAAATGCAGTCGTTAGATGCGTGGGGTAAGGGCCGTTTTGATGAGGCGGTGCGGCTGTTTACCGAACTGGCCCTGGCCGATACCTGCCGGGATTTTCTGACCGTTCCGGCCTATGGCTTGCTGGATTAGAGCGGAATGATTTCTGGTGGAAACATTCCGCTCAAGCCACCATTGCGGCGGCGGCCAAGGTGGCGGAGCCACCGCCCGGCGAGGGACGTAAACAAAATCTGGATCATTATGTTTCTACCAGAAATCATAATGATCCAGCGTTGAGGGCCGGTTCATGTGAACCGGCCCTCAAATCCTTACTTCTTCTTTTTCTTTGACAGGCTGTCTTTCAATGCCTTGGCCTCTTCAAAGCTGACCGGCTTTAGCGTGTCCACAAAACAGGCCGATTTGAAGCCCGGCGAATAGATCACCGACATCTGCACATCGATAGGGTTACAAATCTGGGTCGAGCCACGATATTCAAACAGCAGCGGATCAAAATTATTCAACCGGCAGCCACTGACCGTCATCACCAAAGCGCTGCGACCGCGATCTTCGACCAGCAGGGTCTTTTCATCGATCACCGTGGTATCGAGGTCGCCGCCGCTAACGCACTGGCGCAGCGGTTTTTCGGCCGGTTTTTCGGTTTGCGGCGCGCCCTCGGTCTGAGCAAGGGCCGCATGTCCGGCAATCAGGGCCGAACCGACCAGCAGACCGGCCACAACAGGGATAAAGCGGGACATGGTCTTTTCAATCATTGTCTTTGGCTCCGTTATTGGGCTTTAGGCTTAGGCGTCATATAGACCTTGGCTTCGTCCTTGGTCAGCGGCGTCATGGTATCGATCAGGCAGCGCAGAGGGGCTTCGGTATTGCGGGAATGCAAAATCTTGACATCGGTACGGCTGCACACTTGGGTCGAGCCATTGAACTCAAAGCCAATCCGGTCCAGTTCATCGATATTGCGGCACGGTGCGGTCAGTTTCAGCAGCACATACTTGCCAAAGGCATCTTCGATCAGCAGGCTGTCGGGTTCGATCACCATGCGAGTGCGCATGTTGTTGAGGTCAAAACACTGCCTTGGGGCGTCCGGTTTCACGCTTTGCGCGACGGGTGCCGCCGCATAGGCCGGGGCGGACAGCAAACCGCCCGCCACCGCCAGCAGAGCCATTTTCGATGCGATTTTGATCATCATATCCTCCGAGTTATTTGGCGGTTATTTGGGTTCGGCGGTGGCCGCCGCTTCCTTGGCCAGTTTTTTGTCGGCCTTGCGTTTTTTGGCCTTATCGGCCCCGGTCAGCGCATCTGACTCGGCCTGAGTGACCGCGCGCACATCGGTAATATTGCAGCGCTTCAGACGGTTATCACCAAACTCGGCATAGAGCACTTCGGCATCGAACGGCCCGCACACCCGCGTCATGCCGCTGCGGGATCGCAGGCCGATCCGACCGGCATTATCCAGCCCCATACAGGCCGGTGCCACCGTCAGCGCATAGTTCTGCTTACGATGGGTTTCGACCACCATGACATCATCATTCGGGGTGAAGTAGCTACGGACATCATCGACATAGAAACACTGCGCGTCTTTACCCGAAGGATCGGGGGCCTGCGCGACCGTTTCAGGGTTAGCGGCACATCCGGCCACAACCAGTCCTAAACCCGATACCATGGCCGCTGCGATTATACCGTTTCGGTGACGCATTGTGATCTCCCTCATCCAGACGCGAACCATTCGCCCGGATTCCGGCGAAATCATGTCACATAAGGTCGTTGGTGGTCAAAACACGTTCAATTTGAACGAGGTGTCGCGCTGGTGCCATAAGCGGCGACGGGATATCAAACACCTGCGCCACCAGATCCTGCGCCAGTATCGGCGCCAGACAAAAGGCCCGCCCGCCCAGTCCGGTTAAGCTATGGACGCCGGGTGACAACGTACCGGCGACCGGCAAGTGATCGCGCGTCGTGACCCGCACCGAGGCGCGTGAGGTCAAGCGCGACGGATCAATCCCCGCCGCCAGTTCCGGCAGGGCCTTGGACAGGGTGTCGATGTTTCTGAGCCGGTCGGCATCGCGGATATCCGCCCCGCGATCTTCGCGGTCGTGGGTCGCGCCAAACAGTACGCCCTCCGGCAGCGGAATGGCATAACCGCCCCAGGCCTGTGCTAAGATTTGGGCCTCAGCCGTTGCCACCTCGACCTGACCGCGCACTGGCCGCAGATCAAGGTGAGACGCAAAGGTCTGATCCCAAACGCCCGCACCGACCGCCCAGAACACATGGTCATAGCTGTCGATATCATGGGGCGGCGAGGCATGCACCGTGCGCCCGAAGGTAAGCGCCTCAAGCACCGCCAGAGGCTCAACCGCCAGCGCCTCAGCCATCCACAATCCGTCGTCATGGGGTTGCAGAGCATCACCGGCAAAGCAGGGTTGGGTCGCAACCTTCTCAAACCGCGTCCGGTCGCGTTCCGTCTGGGCGCGCTGTAGCACCCCGTCACGCAGAATCGCCTGCGGACACATCCGCCGGTACAGGCAGGTGGCATAGGCATGGGCGTCGGCATAAAGCTGGGCCACCGCCCCGCCGCCCGCATCCAGCCGCGGCGTCACCAACGCGGCCCGATTGCCTGACGCCTGCGCCCCCAGACCGTTAGGGTCGCACAGGTCATGATCGAGCCCAAGGGATGACAAGGCGTAAGACAACGAACATCCGGCAATCCCCGCCCCCATCACCAGTATGCGCGGGGTTTTGATTAGTGACGCCGCAGTCTCACCACCAAATACCGCCTCCAGTCGCTCGCGTTTCTTGCCAAAGCCCGGCTGTTTGGAGACAGAAAATCCGGCTTCGGTCAGGCCGCGCCGCACTGCCCCCGCCACCGTAAAGGTCGCCAGTCGCGCCCCCGTCCGTGAGCGCTGTCCAATCAGGGACAGCACATCCTCAGCCCACATATCGGGGTTGAGCACCGGTGAAAATCCGTCCAGAAACCACGCATCGGCCTTGCCGTTCCACTGGGTCAGGGCCTCACGCACATCGGTCAGGGCCAGCGTCAAGCGCGCACCCCACTTTGGGAACTCCATAATATGAAAGCCGCGGCGCGATTTGGGCCACTGGTTAAGGATCGCTTCAGAAAACGGTGCCAGTTCCGGCCATGCGTTCAGCGCCCGCGCCGCCTCATCGCGAGTCATCAAAAAGGCTTCGATGCTGAAAATATGCAGGTGGTTTGTTTGGGCGCGATGCTCAGCCCACATCTGCAACAGGGCGGCGATATTCAGCCCGGTGCCAAAGCCCAGTTCCGCCACCGTGAACGCCGGGCGATCCGCCCAGATGTCCGGCATGTGACAGCCGTTCAGGAACACCGCACGGGTTTCGCTCAGGCCGTCCTGCAATGAATAATAGATATCACCGAACCGTTCCGAGCGCGGATTGCCATCTTCGGCAAAATAAAGCTGCGGGTCGTGGACTCTAAGATCGCGGGCATCGGACATGGTTACGGTTTACCAATAGAAAAAGGGCCGCCCCTATAGTAGGCGACCCTTCGTATTCTTGTCTAATCAATGGCCCAAAAGGCCGATTAATTAGTGAGCAGCCGGAGCTTCAGCAGCCGGAGCAGCAGCAGCGGCGTCGGCAGCAGCCGAGGCAGCTTCAGCAGCGTCCGAAGCAGCTTCGGTAGCAACTTCAGCAGCTTCCGAAGCTTCAGCAGCAGCTTCTTCAACAGGAGCTTCAGCAGGCTTCGAGCAAGCAGCGATCGACAGAGCAGCAACAGCAGCAGCGGCAACCAGGGCCGAGCGAACGATTTTGGAGGTCATGGATCCAGATCCTTATCTTAACGTTAAGAGGCGCCAGAGACGTAACTTAAAGTTACTACCTAGGCCCTGATTCAAGACATACCGAAAATGGCCGAGTCTCGCAAGAGGGTATTTCACAAATTTGTGATCGCATTCCATAAAGCCGCCATTATTTTCTCAAATCAGGCGAATATGATGAAAGGTTAATGGCGCATATAAGCCAGACGGCATACACCGTAAACGCCGATACCGCCTAAAATAAAGCGGCCACGCGTCAAATAATACGGCTAGAGTATGGCTCCAATGCCTTGCCCGCGTCAAGGGTGCGCAGACTAGCCCTCAGCCGGGATTGAGTTGAGCGCCTCTTCCATCTCAAGGAAACTCGGCTGCAGGGTCGATGGGATGCTGCCACGGCCGATTTCAACCGAAATCTGAGCGGCGTTGCCATGCAGGTGGGCGACTAGTACCGACTGAATGATCTTATAAAAAGCGCCCTCTTCCTCAACAATACCGTTAAGGCGGGTCGCAAACGGGCCGACCAGACCATAGGACAGCATAACGCCAAGGAACGTCCCCACCAGCGCGCCACCGATCATGCCACCCAGAACTTCCGGCGGCTCGGTGATCGCGCCCATGGTCTTGATAACCCCCAGAACCGCGACGACGATCCCCAGCGCCGGCAGGGCGTCGGACATGGATTGCAGGGCGTGGGCGGGGTGAAGGGCTTCGTGGTGGTGTTTTTCAAGCTGCTTTTCCATGGCGTCTTCGACCTGATGCGGGTCTTCGAGGTTCATGGTCATCATGCGCAGGGTGTCGCAGATAAAATCAGTGGCAAAGTGATCCTTCATGATCTTAGGGAACCGGTTAAAGATCGTCGAATCATGCGGTTTTTCAATGTGGCTTTCGAGGGCAATCACGCCCTTGGACTTCATGGTCTTGGTCAGCAGGAATAACAACGACAACAGGTCGCGGTAATCGCCTGCCTTCCATTTGGGGCCGCTGAACACTTTACCCATGCCGCCGCCCATGCTTTTTAAGGTATGCAGGTCGTTGGCGATCAAGGTCGCCCCGATCGCCGCCCCCAGAATCCCGGTCAGTTCGTAGGCTAGTGAGTGCAGGATCGGCGCCATCGAGCCACCCGACCACAGGTAGCTGCCGAACACCGTGGCAAACAGAACAACAATACCGATAATCTGAAACATGAGACCCTAAGCCAACCCGAAACATAACGATTCGGCTCAGGTTAAGGGCTAATCCTTAAGGGGCGGTTTCATTAACCGTGTTTTTTTACCTTATTTGAGGCGCAGAAATCATGACCTGTACCGCTGGCAAACCGCCGCGATCCGGGTAAGGTGGCGGCCTAATTCAAGGAAACCGGATATGAAGCGCGCCCTGCCCCTGATCACCCTACTCATGTCCGGTGCCTTAGCCCCGGCCATGGCCGCCACCGTCTATACCGGCGACCGGGTGGATGGACTTGCCGTCATTGATAAACTCGACAGCGCTGATTTCAAAGCGGGCAGCGTCACAAAGCTTTACTTCCGCGTCTCCGATCAATCGATTGGTCAGGGCTGGTATGTGCCGGTCGTGGTCATTAAGGGCGCCAAACCCGGCCCTAAGCTGTTGCTGACCGCCGCCATCCACGGCGATGAGCTTAACGGCATCCCGGTCATTCAGCAGATTATCAGGGACACCGACCCGCAAACCTTAAGCGGCACGATTGTCGCTGTGCCGGGCCTCAACACCCCTGGCCTTTTACATTCGACGCGGCAGTTTACGCCGAATGGTCATGGATCGGGGGGAGAAAACCTTAACCGCATCCTGCCCGGTGACCTACATGGTGGTGCTGCCAATATCTATGCCGCGCGACTGTGGTCCAATCTGTTTATGGGCAATGTCGATATCTCCATCGACCTGCATACCCAATCGGCGGGTATCAGCTATCCCATGTATGTCTTTGCCGAAACCCCAAAAGCGCGGCACTTGGCCGATCTTATCCGGCCGGATGTCATCAATATGGACCCCGGTATCGATGGCACGGTGGAGAACACGCTCAATGCCTATGGCTTCACCAGCGTGACCCTGGAGCTTGGCGTGGCTGAAAGCTTCGATCCCGTCATGACCGCCCGCGGCGTCAAGGGCATTATCAATGTCATGCGTGATCAGGGCATGGTGGCGGGAGCGCCCGACCTGAGCGGGCCTGAGCCGTTTCTGGGCAACGAAATCCTCAATGTCAAAGCCCCGCGGGGCGGCTTTGCCCATGTGACCGTTAAGCTGGGCGACACCGTAAAAGCTGGCGACGCTCTGGCGACCATAACCAATGCCTACGGTGATGTGGTCGGACAGATTACCGCACCTCGTGACGGTCAGGTGTTGTCGGTGGCGACCGACCCGCGCCGCGATCCCGGCGATACGGTAGCGCGGCTGATTTATTGGAATGATAAGGGCGTGTGCGCGAAAACGGGCTGCCCCACCAACAAAAAAAACCCCGCAACCACGGAGTAAGTTTATTTTTCAGAGGCCATAATTCCATAAAATGGTGTAAAGACTCCTCATGCCTCCAAACAATGAGCCCGCTAAACCTAATTTAAACGAACGATTTAGGTCTGCAGTTATTACTCTAAACGTTGCGAACGCCGCATTTGATATCTGGTGGTTCTACAAATCAGCAGAAACGCGCGATTTTAATTTCGCCCAAAAATTTCCTGATTTCTTTAGATTTGATGAGGAAAATAATTTTAGATCTTTAATTGTTAGCCTCTACAGCCTGTACGATAAGCGTAGAGATGCCAATTCCATAAAATCTATAATTAGAGATCTACCAGCTAACATCAATTTAGACATCAGCAATAAAATAGATCACTTGTCAGGTAAATTACAAAAAATTGAACATCTTCGTCACAATGTAATTGCTCACAGAAACTCAAGTGCGAGCTACAACGCCATTTACAAAAAAGCAAAAATAACCCCTAACGATATAAAGCATGTAATTGATAACACATTGGAAATATTGTCTTTAATAGCCTTAGAGATAAATGAGCCTGAGCCTATTATTTCCACATCCATCAAAGAAGAGCTCCGCTTGTTAATGAGCCAAATTAAAGGCGAATAAAATTACTGCGGCGTCGAGGTCGGCCCGAGGATGGTGTAGCCCGTCACCTTGGCCGACAACTCATCAGCAAGCATCGCCGACAGGTAGCCATCGGCTGGCCGGCCATTGGCGCGTTGCCATTCGCGAAGGGCCTTGCGCGTGCCGGCACCGATCACACCGTCAGCAATTCCGGGATCAAAACCTTCTTTCAGCAGCGCTTTTTGGGTATTGACCCGTTGCGAGGTCGACAGCGGCTGTTCCTCCGGCCACGGGGTTTTGAGCGCCGGTTTACCCGCTATGCCATCACCCAGAAGACCTACCGCCAGCGCATAGGCCGTTGAGTTATTGTATTTACGGATGACGAAATGGTTGGGCAGGGCCAGAAACGCCGGACCACCCGCCCCTGACGGCAGGATAAGCGTGGCGTTTTCCAGCTTTTCACTCATCGTCCACGCACCGCCATCGGCCCGCACCACGCCCTTTGCGGCCCACCACTCCGGCGTCTGGCTTTCGGTTTCCGACAGGTAATAATCAAAACCCGCCGGTAAGATCACCTCGACCGCCCAAGCCTGACCGGCTTTCCAGCCCGCCTTGGCCAGCAGATTAGCCGCAGACCCCAGCGCATCCGGATCAGATTTCCAGATATCGACTTTACCGTCTTTGTCGGCATCGACGCCGAGCTTGACATAGTTTTCTGGCAGAAACTGCGTCTGGCCCATAGCCCCGGCCCACGAGCCTTTAAGGGTGGCGCGATCAACCTTACCGGCTTTCAGGATATCGAGCGCCATCATAAGCTGGGTCTCGGCCCAGGCGCGCCTGCGGCCATCAAAGGCCAGGGTCGCATAGGCGTTGATAACATCAAAATCGCCCTGAATACGCCCCAGATCGCTTTCCATCGTCCAGATACCGCCCAAAAGGGCGGCCGGTACGCCGTAGGTCGCCTCGATCTCCGGCACATGGGGCGTGGCGGCCAGTTTAGCGCGGGCGGCCTCAAAGCGCGGCGCGGTCACCGCCCCTTTAACATAGGCACTGATCGGTTTGGAAAATTCCGGCTGCTTGGTATCGAGCGCCACCACCCTCTCGGACGGTGCGGTCGTGCTTAAGGCCTCGGTAACAAATTCGCGGTCATAACCCTTAGCCACCGCCCGATTTATAAAGTCGTCGCGCCAGTGATAGAATGACGGGTAATCGATCTTACCCACCGTCGGCGACGGGCTTGAGGTTACCGGAGCCGTCACCAGCGGATCAGGCTTTGCGGGCGTCGGTGACGGCGGATCAATCGGCGTCGGGATCGAGGTCGCCGAAGAACAGGCCGTCAAAAACAACGCCAATGTCAGATAGCGACCCACCATGAAACCTCCGTTACGTGTCTTATAATATTGAATCTATCTCAGATTAACGTGACATTCCAACCCTGCAATGTGGCGGTTAGACGGTCATGCCATAACAAAATCGGCATTGGCGGTGATTATTTTGATGTCTGGAGCGCGAAATCATCGTGAATCACGTTGACTTGATCAGACAGTTCGCCTAATTACCCGCCCTCATTCATCGCTGCTATGCGGTCTTGCGCGCCCTCTGCGGTGCCGGATTTATGGCAGCATCCGTTCACGCTTTTATAGAAATCAGGTTGGGACCAATGAAAGTCCGTAGCTCGCTCAAGTCTCTGAAAACCCGCCACCGGGACTGCAAGATTGTGCGCCGCAAGGGCGTCGTCTTTGTCATCAACAAGACCGATCCGCGCTTCAAAGCCAAGCAAGGCTAATTCGCGTCAGATCGGCTCTGGCTGATTTGCAGATTTCTAAAAGCGCTTAGGGCCAGCCTTAAGCGCTTTTTCCATATGCGGCACCCTAAATCTATACACCGCCTTATCCACAGCAAAAGCCGATCACAAATTCCCCTGCGCATTGAGGGCAGCGAATCGCTCCGGTATGTTTAACGGGAATTTCAGGATCAAAAGGAACCTTCACCATGGCCGATGACGCCGCCAACTCCATCACGTCGGACGACGTTATCAATGCCGCCGCCCAGGGCCGCCTGCGCACGATCATCGAGCGTATTGAGCGCCTCGAAGAAGACAAGGCTGTGATCGCCGGCGACCTCAAGGAAGTCTATGCCGAGGCCAAGGGCGAAGGCTTTGATGTCAAGATCCTGCGCAAGGTCGTATCCCTGCGTAAAAAGGATAAGGCCAAGCGCATGGAAGAAGAAGCCCTGCTCGACCTTTACCTGTCGGCCATTGGTGAAATCTGAGGCTAAATCTGATCTGGCTTGATTTTTAGATCAAAAGCCCGCCATCTTCACCGGATGCGGGCTTTTTTCATGACGATTGAGCGGTAGCATGGCGTTTAAGTCGAAAACGCCATCCAAGGGCCTGCGCCAAAAGACACCGCTTAAAGCGAAGTCATCCTTGAAATCCAATACAGGCCTGAAATCCCAAACTGGCTTACAGGCCAAACCGCCCTCCCCCGCCGATCAGAAAAAAGCGCTGCAAAAGGCCACCGTCCGCCTGCTGGAAAAAGCCAAGCGCGAAGCCGCCGAACAGGGCGTCGATCTTTCCGAATGGGAAGCTGAGTTTATCGACAGCGTAAAGGGGCGCATTGAGGTCTATGGCCGCGCCTTTGCTGACCCGGATAAGGGCGCGATGGACGGCACCCTGTCGCTGATGCAGGGCCTGAAACTGAGGGAAATCCGTAAAAAGGTCAAAACCAAAGCCGCCAAAAATCAGCCCGACCCGCCTGACGAAGAGTAATGACAGCGCTAACATTGCCTGTTATCAAATCCCTAAACACAAAAAACATCAGGGAAGTGGTACATGAACACTATCGGGAGCGCGGGCCCACCCGCCAAAGTCGGACTGTTTGAAAAAATCAGTTATGGCGCAGGCGATACCGGGTTTAATTTTTACTGGACGACGATTTCCGCGTTTCTGATGATTTTCTATACCGATGTGTTCGGTATTTCGGCCGCCGCCGCGGGCACCATGTTGCTGACGACCAAGATTGTTGACGCTATCACCGACCCGATCATGGGCGCCATTGCCGACCGCACCAAGACCAAATGGGGCAAGTTCCGGCCATATATCCTATGGATGATCATCCCGATGATTGGCGCCGGCGTCCTGACCTTTTCAACGCCCGATCTGGATGAAGGCGGCAAACTGATCTACGCCTATGCCACCTTTACGCTTTTGATGGTCATCTACACCGCCATCAATATCCCCTATAATGCCCTGTCAGGGGTGATGACCCCGGACGGCCAGCAGCGCTCGACCATCATATCGTTCCGGTTTATTGGCGGGTTTTTGGGCGGCACGATCGTCACCTATTTCACCCCACCGCTGGTCAAATATTTGTCAGCCACCTTCGGGGGTGGCGATGAGACCATCGGCTGGCAACTGGTCATGGTGGTATACGGCATTATCGCGGGCCTGTTGTTCCTCAACCTGTTTCTCAATACCCGTGAGCGGGTCGAGCCCTTACAGGAAACAAACGCCTCGCCGCTGCGTGATATTCGTGACCTGACCCAGAACGGGCCGTGGGTGGTGCTGTTTTTTCTGGCGTTGATCATCATGGTGACCATCACCCTGCGGATGAGTACGTCCGCCTATTATATGAAATATTATATTGAGCGGCCCGATCTGACCGGCGCGTTTCTGACCGTCTACGGGATTGCGCTGGCGGTGGGGTCGGCCTGCACGCCGATCCTGACCAGGTTTTTCGATAAAAAGCACATCCTGATGGTGCTGATGGCCATAGTCGGTGTGCTGTGTGTGGCTTTCTATTTTGTGCCCAAGGACCAGATCGGTTTGCTGTTTGCCTTGCAAATCCTGATCGGCCTGACCTTGGGGCCAAAGTCGCCGCTGGCCTATTCGATGTATGCCGATACCGCCGACTACAACGAATGGAAAACCGGCCGGCGAGCCACGGCCATGACCTTTTCAGCCGCCACCTTTTCGCAAAAACTGGGCGGGGCCTTGGCGTCATTCGTTATCGGCATCGTGTTTTCGGCGCTGGGCTATGTCGCCAATCAGGCCCAGACTGGCGCGTCACAATCGGGCATCGTCATGTTGATGACCCTGGCGCCGGGCGCCGTGGCCCTGTTTGCCGCCATTATCACTGGCTTTTACAGCCTGACCAAACAAGACCTGGAAATCATTCAGATTGACTTAGCCGAGCGTAAATTAAGTTCCCATGACTGACCTAATAATCAATGATGGACTAACCTGCACCTTGACCTCACCGACCGCTCTGCCGCGGGCATCGGGGTTTTTGTGGAACCGCAAGATGATGCTGCACATGAACGCGCGCGGCTTTGCCACGTCGCAGTTCATGCAGCCTGAACCGGCCAAATACGCCTATGCCCCGAACCTTGAAGCCAAGACCTTCATGCAGCCGGAGCAGCCCTATTACGCCCACCATCCGGGCCGGTTCTTTTACCTCAAAGACGAAGATACGGGTGAGGTCTTTTCCGCGCCTTATGAGCCGGTGCGCGTGGTGCCGGATAAGTTCGCATTTACCCTGTCGGCGCATGATATCACCTGGCGCATCGAGCATCTGGGGGTGCGGGTCGATATCACCCTTAACCTGCCGGTGGAGGATGTGGTCGAACTGTGGGAAGTGACGGTCACCAACCTCACAGACCGGATGAGGACAATCGGATTTTATCCTTTTTTCACCATCGGTTACATGAGCTGGATGAATCAATCTGCGACCTTTGATGCGCACCTGAATGGCATTGTTGCCACCTGTGTTTCGCCCTACCAAAAGGTTGCTGACTATTTCAAAAACAAGGACTTTAAGGACAAGACCTTTTTCCTGAGCGAGCACACACCGGCGGGCTGGGAATGTCGACGCGAAGCCTTTGAGGGCGAAGGGGGCTTACATAATCCGGATGGTCTGCGCGATGGCCTGGCCAGCGAAGACGCCATCTATGAAACGCCCACCGCCGTTATGAAGTTTGATCTGGAACTGGCGGCCGGTGCGTCCACTACCCACCGTTTTCTGTTTGGCCCCGCCTTTGATGACGCCGAAATCACCGCCATCAAGGCCCGCTATCTATCGGTACAAGGGTTCGACGACGCCCGCCGCGACTATCAGGCCTATGTCGCCGCAGGGGCCGGGGTCGTCAAAATTAAAACCCCCGACGCCCACTTTGATCAGTTCGTCAATCATTGGCTGGCGCGGCAGGTCTATTACCACGGCGATGTCAATCGCCTTACCACCGATCCACAGACCCGCAACTACCTGCAGGATGCGCTCGGCATGGTCTATATCCGCCCTGACGCGGCGCGGATTGCGCTTACCACCGCCCTGTCGCAACAGCACGATAGCGGTGCCATGCCTGACGGTGTGCTGCTGGTTGAAGGGGCGGAACTCAAGTATATCAATCAGGTACCGCACACCGATCACTGCGTCTGGCTGCCGATCCTGCTGGATGCCTATGTGCGCGAAACCGGTGATTACGGCTTGCTGGATCAGGTGGTGACCAATGCTGCCACGGGTCTGAGCCTGACGGTCCGCGATCGCATGACGGCGGCCATGAACTGGCTGCTGACCGCGCGCGATCACCGGGGCTTGAGTTACATCGCTCAGGGCGACTGGTGCGACCCGATGAATATGGTCGGCTATAAGGGCAAGGGCGTGTCCGGCTGGCTGACCCTGGCCAGCGGTTATGCGCTAAAACTGTGGGCGCAGATCTGCGCTGATGCGGGCGATGAGGCCACCGCCAAGGCAATGCGCGCAGGCGTCGATGATCTGAACACGGCGGCCAACACCCACCTGTGGGACGGGCAGTGGTACGCGCGCGGTATCACCGATGATGATGTGGTGTTTGGCGTGGCCTCTGACCCGGAAGGCCGTATCTATCTCAATCCACAGACATGGGCGTGCTTAAGTGGTGCCGCCTCGGTTGAAAATCAATCATTGATGATGCGGGCGATTGAAACGCAACTGGAGACCCCCTACGGCGTGGAAATGCTCGGCCCGCCCTATTCCAAAATGCGCGATGATGTTGGGCGCGTAACCCAAAAATGGATGGGCTCGGCCGAAAATGGGGCCGTCTATAACCACGCTGCCATCTTCTATATCTACAGCCTGTTTCAGATCGGTCAGGCCGACAAGGGCTTTGAACTGTTGCGCAAAATGATCACCGGGCCGGATGAATCAGACTACCTCCAGCGCGGCCAGATGCCGGTGTTTATTCCGAACTATTACCGCGGGGCTTATCGTCAGCATCCGCGCACCGCGGGCCGGTCGAGCCAGCTATTCAATACCGGCACTGTGGCCTGGGTCTATCACAGCCTGATCGACGGACTGCTGGGGCTAAGCGGCACCAAGGAGGGCTTGCGCCTCAATCCGCAACTGCCCGCCCATTGGGATGAGATCGAAGTGACCCGCCAGTTTCGCGGGGCGACCTTTGACGTCACCATCCGGCGCGGCGAGGTTAAGGGCGTGATCTGCGATGGCGTGGCCCTGACCGAGCCCGCCATAATCAATATTGACTCAAGCCGCACCTACACGGTCAGCGTCGTGATTTAGACGTTATACTGAAGCCGCCGGTAGATGGTTGAACGGTGGATGCCCAGATGGCGGGCCGCGGCGCTGATATTGCCTTTGTGGGCCTCAACCGCAGCGCGGATGGTCGACAGTTCGATGTCGTCAAGACTTTGCCCCGGCACCGTTTCAAACGACGCAGGCCCTGCACGCGCCCCCGTATCCAGACGGGCGGCAAAGGCGCGGCCATCCTGCGCCGTCAGGTGCCCGTCGCGCGCCGCCTGCGCGACATCGTGGGCAAACACATCCTCAAAGCGCATCTCATCCAGAATGTCCCAGCCGTGTCCAATCAGCGACAGGCCGCGCCGGTTAGCGCCGACTATCACCCCGTCCTTGACCACCAGTATGCCTTCGCGCGCCACCCCCAGAAGACCCGGATCGGTCTGGAAACGCACGGTTTCGCAGCCGTCAAAGCCTTCCCGGAACAGGCGGTGTTCGATCTGCTCGACCGCCAGCCGCACCATGCCCAGCATGTGGGTATGGGCGTCGGTCGCAGGGGCCGACATATCCAGCACCCCGATGATCGCGCCGCGGTGATCAATGATCGGGGTGGCGGCACAGCTTAACACCTTATGGTCGGTGAAATAGTGCTCACCCCCAAACACCGACACCCCGCGCCGCTCGGCCAGAGCCGTGCCGATCGCGTTGGTGCCGGTGCCGTCTTCGGACCACAAAACCCCCGGCCGCAGGGTGACCTGAGCCGCCCGGTCAGCAAAGGCGGCGTCGCCCAGCGTATCGAGCACGATGCCCTGAGCGTTGGTCAGGATAACCAGCCCCGACATCTCACGCGCTTCGTTATAAAGCGCGTCAAGCTCAGCCCGGCACAGACGGCGCAGGGCCTCATGCCGGTCATGCAGATCGCGAACCTCCTGTGATGTCGGGGCTTCGTGGGGCGGCGCACGGCGGGCATTCAGCCCCATGTCGGTGCAGCGCATCCATGAGCGCAAAATGGCGTGACTGACCTGATTGACCGGCAGGCCCTTGCCGTCAAAAAACTCACGGCGCGCCTGCTCGATCATCACGGGATTGGGCGCAGACATAGATAAGCAACTCCCTGTTTCAACCCATGCGCCGCCCATAACGCCCTGACCGTCGCATTCTGCAACAGGTGAAACGCGCCTGTTGCCGTTTGCGACAGGCTACGCCCAAACGCGCATTTTTGTCCATCACATTTCCCGGAAGTCTCTCGAAGTTGATCGCGCACCGATTGACCTCGTCCGCGGTCAGGGCGCAGCTTAACGACCATAATCATAAAAAGTCTTGCCTGTGGGGACAGGATTAACTTTCGGAAACATAAGGATAAATCACATGACAAAACATGATACCGCCATACATGCAGCCTCACCGTTTAAGGCCCGTTATGGCAATTTCATCGGCGGCGACTGGGTTGAGCCCCGGTCGGGCCGCTTTATGAACAATCTGTCGCCCGTCACGGGCCGTAAGGTGTGCGAAGTGCCGCGCTCAGATGCCGCCGATATCGAGGCCGCCCTTGATGCCGCCCACAGGGCCAAGGCCGCCTGGGGCCGAACCTCGGTGACCGAGCGTTCGAACATCCTGCTGAAAATCGCTGACCGGATTGAGCAGAATCTGGAAACCATCGCGACTGCCGAGACCTGGGACAATGGCAAGCCCCTGCGTGAGACCATGGCGGCGGACATTCCTCTGGCCGTCGATCATTTCCGCTATTTCGCGGGCTGCATCCGTGCTCAGGAAGGCTCAATCGGCGAAATCGACAATGACATGGTCGCCTACCATTTCCATGAGCCTCTCGGCGTTGTGGGGCAGATCATTCCGTGGAACTTCCCGATCCTGATGGCGGCGTGGAAGCTGGCGCCTGCCCTTGCCGCCGGTAACTGCGTGATCCTTAAGCCCGCCGAGCAGACCCCGGCCTCGATCCTTGTGGTCATGGAATTTATCGCGGACCTGCTGCCTGCGGGCGTGCTCAACATCGTCAACGGCACGGGCCTTGAAGCGGGGGCCCCGCTGGCCGCCAGCCCGCGAATCGCCAAGATCGCCTTTACCGGCTCTACCCCGGTGGGTAAGGCCATCATGCGCGCCACCGCCGATAATGTGACCAACATCACGCTGGAGCTGGGCGGTAAATCGCCTAACGTCTTCTTTGCCGATGTCATGGCCGAAGATGATGCGTTTCTGGATAAGGCCCTTGAAGGGTTTGCCTTCTTTGCGCTCAATCAGGGCGAGGTCTGCACCTGCCCGTCGCGCGCCCTCATTCAGGAATCGATCTACGACCGCTTCATGGAAAAGGCGATCAAGCGCGTCGAAGCCATTTCTCAGGGTGACCCGCTTAACCCGACCACCATGATCGGCGCTCAGGCCTCACAGGAACAACTCGATAAGATCCTGAGCTATATGGAAATTGGCAAATCCGAAGGTGCCAAGGTTCTGACCGGCGGCGACCGCAATATCCTGAAAGGTGACCTCAAGGACGGCTATTACATCAAGCCGACCATCTTTGAAGGCCACAACAAGATGCGGGTGTTTCAGGAAGAAATCTTCGGCCCCGTGGTCTCGGTCACGACCTTTAAGACCCTTGATGACGCTCTTGAAATCGCCAATGACACAGTATTTGGCTTAGGGGCTGGCGTCTGGTCGCGCGACATGAATACCGCCTACCGCGCGGGCAGAGGCATCGAAGCGGGCCGTGTGTGGACCAACTGCTACCACGCCTATCCGGCCCATGCGGCATTTGGTGGCTATAAGCAGTCCGGCATCGGGCGTGAAAACCATAAGATGATGCTTGATCACTATCAGCAGACCAAAAATATGCTGGTCTCCTATGCCCCCGGAAAGCTTGGGTTCTTCTGATCCAGGCTCAAAGTGACGGCCTGACTTTAGGGGGCGGTGTCCAGCCGCCCCGTTTTTACCTCCACAGCACTCAGGGACATTATTATGGCTAAAACCATGAAAGCCGCCGTCGTGCGCACATTCGGCGCGCCCCTCACCATTGACGAAGTGCCAGTGCCAGAACCCGGCCCGGGCCTGATACAGGTCGCCATTCAGGCGTCCGGCGTCTGCCACACCGATCTGCACGCTGCCGAAGGTGACTGGCCCGTCAAACCGAACCCGCCGTTCATCCCCGGCCACGAAGGCGTGGGCTATGTCTCGGCCGTGGGCGCAGGCGTCAAGCACGTCAAGGAAGGCGACCGCGTCGGGGTACCATGGCTCTACACCACCTGCGGCCACTGCAAGCACTGCCTCGGTGGTTGGGAAACCCTGTGTGTTGAACAGCTCAATACCGGCTATTCCGTCAATGGCGGCTTTGCGGAATATGTGGTGGCTGATCCGAACTTTGTTGGCCACCTGCCCAAAAACATCGGCTTTAATGAGATCGCACCGATCCTGTGTGCGGGCGTTACGGTCTATAAGGGCCTGAAGGTCACCGACACCAAACCCGGTGACTGGGTGGTCATTTCCGGCATCGGCGGTCTGGGCCACATGGCGGTGCAGTACGCCAAGGCCATGGGGTTAAATGTCGCCGCCGTTGACATCGATGATGGCAAGCTCGATCTGGCCCGCCGATTAGGTGCGACGCTTACGGTCAATGCCAAAACCGTCGCTGATCCCGCAGCCTACATCAAAAAAGAAACCGATGGCGGCGCTCAGGGCGTTCTGGTCACCGCCGTCTCTCCCAAGGCGTTCGAGCAGGCCTTGGGCATGGTCTCCCGCGGCGGCACGGTCGCGTTAAATGGCCTGCCGCCGGGTGAGTTCCCGCTCGATATCTTTGGCATGGTCCTCAATGGCATCACCGTGCGCGGATCGATTGTCGGCACGCGGCTTGACCTTCAGGAATCGCTTGAGTTCGCCGCTGAGGGTAAGGTCGCCGCCACCATCGCCACCGAAAAGCTGGAGGACATCAACGACATCTTTGCCCGCATGCATAAGGGCCAGATCGAAGGCCGCATCGTCATCGACATGACGGCGTAAGCCCAGATCAGGTTTCAGCTATGTCGGGCGACCGGTCTGGTCATTTCATCTTCTGGGCAATAAAGGCGCAGACGATCAGTTGTATCTGGTGAAACAGCATCAGCGGCAAAATCACCGGCCCCAGCATGGCCGCCGGAAACAGGGGTGAGGCCATAGGCACGCCGGACGCCAGACTTTTCTTTGAGCCGCAAAACAGGATGACCACCCGGTCTTCGCGGGCAAAGCCTAACCGGCCGGAGATAAACCACGTCCCCCACAGAACGATTGCTAAAACGACGGCGCACAGGATCAGGACACTGATCAGATCAACGGCTGAGACTTTCGACCACAACCCTTCAACGACCGACGCCGAAAAGGCTGTGTAGACCACCAGCAGGATCGAGGTGCGATCGACCCGGCCTACCAGTGTCTTGTGTTTGGCGATAAACCCGGCAAGGATCGGTCGCGCCAGATGGCCCAGCACAAACGGCAACAGCAGTTGCAGGGCGATCTTTTCAATAGCGGCCATCGATACGCCCGAGGTGGCCCCCATAAACAGCCCGACCATCAATGGCGTCAGGAATATCCCCAGCACGTTCGACAGCGAGGCGGCGCATACGGCGGCGGCGACATTGCCGCGCGCTATGCCGGTAAAGGCGATCGACGACTGCACGGTCGAGGGCAGCAGGGTGAGGAACAGAAACCCGCTCAGGATCATGGGGGCGATAATGCCGCTAAGGCTTACCTGCATCAAAAGCCCTATCAGCGGAAAGACCACAAAGGTCGTCGCCAGTACCACGCCGTGGACGCGCCAGTTGGAAAATCCGGCCACAATAGCTTCCCGCGACAGCTTGGCCCCGTGCAGGAAAAACAGCAGCACAATGGCGGCATCGGTGACAATATCAGCCACCCACCGCCGCCTGCCCGCGCACCGGCAGGACGCTGGCCAGCACCACCAGCCCCAGCATGATCACTATAAACGGGTCGATCACCTTGGCGGCGTTTTGAGTTTATTGATCATCAGTCTATGCGGTCATAACTGGCGTTTTTTATTTCGCCCACTCAAAGGCCGACAGCGGGATCGCATGGGCCATGGCCGACGCCCCGGCATCGTTCGGGTGCAGATGATCGCCTAGGTCAAATCCGGCCCTGAGCCAGCCCGGACGGGCCGGGTCTTCCAGCGCCTTATCGAAGTCAAACACCCCGTCAAAGTCCTGAGACTGGCGCAGCCAGGCGTTAAGCGTCTGGCGCTCAGCTTCCTTATGGTCGGTGTAATAATCCTTGAACACCGTGCCTTTGAACGGCGTCAGGGTCGCCACATAGATTTTCATGTTCTTGGCCCGCGCCCGCAAGGCCATCTGTTTCAGGCCGCCGATTAAGTCCTGCGCCGAGACATAATCCTCAGATTCCGGGCTTAGGGCGTGGCCCAGATCATTGATGCCGATCAGGACAATCACCGCCGAGGCATTCTGGCTTAGGACATCGCGGTCAAACCGCGCCAGCGCGCCGGTGCCAAAGCGCGCCCAGGTGCCGTGATGCAGCATCCGGTTGCCACTGATGCCCGCATTGATGACATTGACCGGCAGTTTGGCGGCCCTCAAACGCGCGTTAAGCACATCGGGCCATGTCCGGCCCGTATCGGGCGTGATGCCGTAGCCATCAGTGATCGAATCTCCAAAAGCGATAACGGTAGATAGCGGCTTGGTACTTTCGACCTCTACGGCGGAGATAAACGCAAAGGCATTGCCGATCCCGATATCGATAGTCTCCGCCGGAAGCTGCGCGGTCGCCGCCTGCGCCCCCGACGCACGGTACAGCACACCGCGCTGGATATCGTGGACGGTTTTCAGCGGCACGGGGTCTTTCGCATAAACACTGACCGCCAGATCGCGTCCGGCCTCAACCGCGATATCCGCCGGATCGCTGATGACATAGGCACCCGGTGCAATAGTAACCCCTGCCGCCCCATTAAAGGTCAGGCCCCGGTCACTGGCGACCTCAATGCCAGATCCTGCGGTGCGGCGGGCGATGCGGACATCCTTAAGGCGCAAGGGTTTTTCGCCATAGGCGTTGGACACCCGCACCCGCACCCGTTCACCACCGGCGCTGATCTTCACAATCTGGCGCAGGGTGATATCTTTGGCCGTTACCTCCGCCCCCGAAGGCTCTGGTGCCGCATAAAAGGCTGGATGCCACGCTGTAGCTGGTGATTTGGCCCACGTTGCGGGGGCCATCAGGGCCAGACTTAAGACAATACCAAGGGCACGGCGGGAAAGGGTGAACATGAAATGACCTGTCAGCGGATATGTTTTCGCCATCTAGCCTGATTTGCCCTGATTTGGGAATGTCTCATGCCCGACTGATCAAAGCCTTATCGCGCCGCAGCCATGGGGTAAAGCGACGCCCAGCCAGCCTTTGGCGACATGTCGTCAAGGTTCCAGTCGGCGTCATTGAACGGTGCTGATGTCGGTTTGTAGCTGGGATAGCCGCTGGAGTCGGCCTCATTGTCGATGATCTTGCCGCGGCCCTCCGCCACATCGGAGATGATCTTGAAATCGATCTTATCGCGCGCCCACGGCCGCATCCCGGCGCTGACATAGATGGCGTTTTCCAGTTTGGCCGCCGGAACAATGCGGATATCGGCGGGCAGGTACGGCGTTTTAGCCGTCAGAATCTTGGCACCCGAGGCCGTATAGCGCCCGGTCTGAGGCAGTTTATTGCCGTTTTCATCGGCGGCAATATTGTCCTTAAGGTACAGGCTGACATCGCCTGAGCCGCCCAAAGCAAACAGAGGCACGCCCGGACGGGTGTCAGGCCCTGCACGATAGACATTGCCGATCAGGGTGATGATGCCGGTCTGAGGCGCAACCTCCCCCCACTCATGGGCGATCAGGTTGTAATGCACCGCCTTGCCGCCTGGATTGTGGATCAGGTTATTGGCGATGGCGACATGGGCACCGCCCTTGATCAGAGGGCTGCGTTCCTCATTAGAATTATAAAGATTGCCGTAGATCAATATTTTCTCGGCATTATCGTGAATGAGCGTGCCCTTGGAGTGCTCGCCCTTTTCGTGGACCGAGTTGCGCAGGCCCTCAGCGATGATGTTATGGCTCAAGGTAACGCGGTTGGAAGTGCCTTTGCGCCAGCCTTCAGGGGTGGTGCCTTCAAAGCGCGGGCCCGACGCTGACAGGTTCTCATCCGTCGCCCACGAGAATGAGCAATGGTCGATGATGACATTATAGGCGCTGCGGGTTGACAGCCCGTCCAGGCCACCACTGCGCGGGGCCTTGTCATTGGCACCGGGGCGGATGGCGACGTGTTGCAGGATGACGTCATGGGTGGCAATCCCGAACTCGCCGCGCACAAAAGTAATGCCGGGGTTGGGGGCGGTCTGACCGGCGATGGTCACATAGGGTTTTGCAATGCGTAGCGTCGCGCCTTTCAGGTCAATCACCCCGCCGACTTCAAACACGATGATGCGCGGGCCGTCGGCGGCAATGGCCTCGGCAAATGATCCGGGCCCGGTAGCCTCAAGGGTAGTGACGCGGATGATACGCCCGCCTTGCCCGCCCTTGGTATCGGCAGCCCAACCCTTGACGTCGGCTGAGGTCTGGCTGAGGTCATGGTCTTCGGTAAAGCCGCGCGGGGCTGTCTGGGCCGCCACGCCCCCGGCGTACAGGGCCGCAAGCACAATGAGCCACTTCATTATTGTGCCTCCGGATGCTTGGTGCGCCAAGCTTCATAGGCGGCAATGGCCTTTTGCGGGCTGGTCGAGAACCAGGCATAGCCGTTGCGGCGTCCGGCGCTGACATCATCAACCGTATCAAAAATCTGCTTGGAACGGTCGCTGAAGATCGGCTTGAAGGTTTTCATGTCATAGTAACGCGACCATAGCGGCGGGGCATCAGCTTGTGCGTGCAAGCGGCGACCATCATCGCCCTCGACGCGCTTGAAGACATAACCGTTAATTTGAAGCTGTTTCAGCATGGCGACACCGGCGCGCACGGCAGCCACCACCTCCGGCGACGGATCGGGCCGCTGCATCAGGTACATCAGGATACCCGCACTTTCGGTCGATGACAGCGACGGCGGCTCATAGTTACGGGCCGAAGTCGGTTGCCCGGTCAGCGGATCATATTGCTGCGGCCACAGGGTCAGTTTGCCGTCGATCACCACCTGTCCGGCCAGCAGCGCCTTCAGGCCCGCCTGTTCGGCGGCACGGGCGCGGGCTTTCAGGGTGTCGGGCAGAAACGCGAAATCGCCTTTGCCTGCCCCGGCATCGCGCATCAGGCTGATCACGCCCTCCATCGCATTGTCGTTGAGGGTGACCATGTCATGATAACCGCCTTGCAGCGGCCAGACCTGCGGCCAGCCACCGTTCGGAAACTGCGCGGCCAGCAGGTATTCAATCCCGCGCACTATGCTGTTCTGATAAGGGGTGGCCTCAGCCGGATTCTGGGCTGCCACCCTTGCCAGATAGCGGATTTCGGTGATGGTCGCGCCATTGTCGGTCGTGCCGACATAGCTCCATTTGTCAATCAAAGGCCGGTCGAAATTGGCCGGATCGTCTGAGCGGCCTTCATTGCCGCCAACATAGGCCTGCCCTTTCTGGCGCGGCGGGACATTATAGGGTTGGTTCTTACCCCAACCACCGGCGGGGGTCTGGTAGCTGACGATCGAATCCGCCACGGCGCGAGCCTCTGCGGTTTTATACCACGCGGCCTCGGCTTTGAGCGGCATAGTCGCCTCGCCATTGCCGGTCGCCGGTTCTGCCGGAATGGCGGTCAGGCCCTTGCGTTCGGAAAGAAGTGCGTCCTGATCCGCCTTCATCTGCGCTTTGGAACGCGCCAGATAGTCGAGCCAGGTTTGCGACTGGGGTCCCGCAAGCTCGGTAATGCGGGCTTCATTCAGGGGGCGGCGACGGCACGTTCATGCCGATTTCCTTGGCCTGGGCGGTGGTTAGAAACGCGGCGACCATCAGGACGGCCAGCGACGGTACAATGGATTTTTTCATTATCGGGTTCCCTGTTTCGTAAGCTTTTTTGAGTTAGATGGCATGGGATCAGGCATTGATCCAACCTGTATCTTTGAACACGGCGTTTAGCCGCCATTTGGCCGCCTGATCCGACGTCAGGGACTTGGCCCAAAACACGCGCCGGTTCATATCCCCGCCCGCACCCGTCGAGTGATACTCGGCGAAATGAGCGGTCTTGTAGGTTTCGGTCTGGCCCGGTGTCCATTCGCGCCAGCCTTCAGGGTGAATGGTGCCGTCAATGCGGGTATCGAGGAAAATCACCTGCCCATAGGGCCGCCATGCCCGCCCGAAATAATAGTTGCCCGTCCCTGCCGTCGTGATGCGGCAGTGATCGAACACATAGGCTGAGGTTTCCGCCTCCGCCGTGCGGCTGTGGGCCGTAATAAAGGCCGTATCGCGCTTCAACACATGCAGGTGGCAGCGATCAAAAAAGGCCAACGCATTGCCGAAGATGAAATCGACATGGCCTTCGATATAGCAGTCCCTATAGTATTGACGGCTGGGGTTGGTCTTGTCCTTTGAGGCCGCATAGAGCGTGTCCTGCGCGCCCAAAAATATGACGTTTCGCAACACCGCCCGGTCGGCGGTCAGATAAAGCGCCACCGCCTGCGACGGGTCGGCATTGTGGTCGTAGTCATTGGCGATGGTCAGGTTTTGCGCGCGAAACCCGTCGCCGGTCACGGTAAACGACGCTGATTTGCCCGTGCCGCCCGCCATTTTCGAGCTATCGCACCACACAATGACCGTATCATCGGGCCGTTCCCCCTTACCGATGATATGAACATCAGGTTTGCTAAGCGTCAGTTTTTCGCGGTAGGTGCCCGCCGACAACTCAATCACCCCGCCCGTAGAAGGCAGGGCCTCAAAGGCTGCCGCCAGAGTCTTGTGATCGGCAGGCACGCGCATGACCGGACGCGTGAGATTTTGGCTGAGGGCGGGCCTCGCCCAAGACACCGGTGTCAAAACCGCGGCCGCGCCTGATAAAATACCTCTTCGTGATATCCTCATCACAATGCCTTGTACTTGAAGTTTTTAAAGCGCGCTTCGCCCTGCCCCGCCGCATAGAACCCCGGTTTTAGCATAAGAAAGCCGCCGCGAACATTGTGATGATAGCCGGACACTTCCATGCCGCGATCAAAGCGTTTCCACGTCTGGCCGTCCGACGATGTGTCATAGGTCACGATATGGCGGTCGTTCCTAAGCCGCATAAACATGCGCTGGCCGAATTGATGGGCCGGACGGCCGCGCTCAATGCCGTACTGATGGGTGACGAAGTTTTTCCCATCAAACCCAAGACCGCAATAGAGTTTGGTGTCGTAAAACAGGATCAGGCCCGCCCGCGCGCCGTCATCGATTTCGATCTCGCATTCGATCTCATAGGCCGGATCGCCGACAATGGTAATCAGCGGCGCGCCTGAACTCGGGGCCTCACCGGCGGCTTTCAGGTGCAGGACGCCATTTTCCAAACGGATGCGGTCGCGCTCACCGGCTGACGGATTAAAGAAGTTCCACTGGACGCCGTACTTGTCGGTTGAGAAATCATCCGAGCGGGCAATGCCGTGGGCGGGTGTCGCGCCATGCGGTTTGCCGCCCTTGGGCTTAGGGATCGGTTTTGACAAATCTCCGCCGCCATAGTCAAACCAGCCGTCCCTGGTCCAGGTGATCGGCGCCAGAAGGGTCTGGCGCCCCAACGTCCAGAAGCCGTTTTCATAGCCGTGATAGACGCTCCACCAGTCGCCAGCAGGGCCTTCGACCAAAGTGGCATGGCCGCGCGACCACCATTTTTCCGACGCGCTAACGGTGCGCACCAGCGGGTTACGCGGGTGGTCTTCCCACGGGCCATTGATCGATTTGGAACGGGCGGCAATGACCATATGACCAGTCGGCGGGCCGGCTGTGCCGCCCACGGCGGTGATCAGGTAGAAATAGTCACCGTGACGGGTGATTTTCGGGCCTTCGGGAGCAAAGCCTTCGACGATCCAGTCGGACGGATAACGCCAGGGTTTATAGACATTTTCCGGCGCGCCGATACGGCTTAGGCCATCATCCGACAGACGCACACGGTCGCCGCCCGACAGGAACAGCCAGCGCGAGCCGTCTTCGCCGACCGCATGACCGGGGTCGATATGGCCGGGCAGGTCAAGGTCGATCGGGTCGGACCACGGCCCTTCGATCCGGTCGGCCCAGATCACCCATGAGGTGGTTTTGGAATCCGGTGCCGAGGTCTTTTTGGTCGGGATATAGAGAAAATACCGGCCCTTATGCTTTATCAGTTCCGGTGCCCACACCGAACCGATGTTCTTGGTCAGGGTCGCCGTCACCGGCCGCCAGTTGACCATATCCTTTGAATGCCAGATCACCAAACCGGGATAGGCATCGAAGGTCGAAAAGGTCATGTAATAGTCAGGGTCGTCTTTTGGGCCGTCCTTCAGGATCGACGGATCGGGATGATCACCGGCCATGATCGGGTTAAGGAAGGTGCCATTGCCAAGGTCGGCCCTGCGCTGCCCCTCGACGCCCTTGGCCCAGGTCAGTTCCGGCCCGCAGGCCGATTGGGGCGGTGTGGCGGCCTCAGCAGCCTTGGGCGCGCCAAATAAAAGCGCGCCCAGACTGAACGATTTCAGGGCATTACGCCGGCTGGTGTCTGACATTTCCCATTCCCTTGTTTCATTTTTTTTATGCTTTATGCGCGCGTTTGGATCGGGTAGCCCCCGACCTCTTGTTCTGAGTGGATAATCCGGCCCGTACCGGCCCTGGCCTGAGCTATGATACGGGCATCGATGGCATCGCGCCGGTCAGGGCGTGCGCCGCAGGTTGTGTAAACGAAGGCCTCCACCCTTTCCGCCGGTTGCGCCCTCAGTCCGTACGGCCAGAACATCTCCTTTGGCACCGAGCGGATAAAGGCTTTTGGCTTATACGTGTCACCGGTGTCATGTCCGTCGGAACGGGCCTGATAATAGCCAATAATGGGGGCGGATTGGCCATCGGCGTAGG
The DNA here is from genome assembly GCF_026625745.1 of Asticcacaulis sp. SL142. Taxonomy (NCBI): domain Bacteria; kingdom Pseudomonadati; phylum Pseudomonadota; class Alphaproteobacteria; order Caulobacterales; family Caulobacteraceae; genus Asticcacaulis; species Asticcacaulis sp. SL142. The sequence goes on from NZ_CP113061.1 coordinate 1,156,194, forward strand.
TTGCGATATTATCCGCGGCGTGCAGCCGTAAATCCCCCGTCCCGCCAAAGGTCAGCATGGCAAGGCCCGCGCGCGTATCGGCACCGCCGCGCATGACATTACCTCGTAAGATCATGCCGCCGGACTCAATCACCCGCCCGGCCCATTGATCCTCGACCAGCGTATATTGCACGCACGTATGGCCCGGATTGACGAAGACATTATTGATGACCGCACATTGGCCGCCACCTTTAACCAGCGGATGGCGCTCATTATTATGAGCATAGAGATTGGCGTAAATCAGCACACCGGTCACATTGTCGTGCACCAGGGAACCCATCGAATGGGGGCCTTTGGCGTGGCTGGCGTCATGCAGGGATTCAGCAATCAGGTTATGACTGAAGGTAATGCGGTGTGAGGTGTTGCGACGCCAATCGTCAGGCCCTGCCCCTTCAAAGCGCGGGCCGGACGCCGACAGGGCTTCATCGACCGCCCAGGTAAAGCTACAATGGTCGATGATGACATCATGCCCGCCAACGATGGATAATCCATCCGGCTCAAAACCGCTGCCCTTGGCCATTCCGGCGCTGCCCGGTCGCACAGCGATGTGGCGGATGATGACATCTTGGGTGGCCACGCGCACACCGCCCTTGATCAGGGTGATACCGGGATCAGGGGCGGTTTCGCCCGCCACGGTCACAAATGGCTCACGGATATCGAGCGAGGCCTTATCAAGGTCGATCACGCCGCCAACCGTAAATTCAATGATACGCGGGCCGGTCGCTTCAAGGGCGGCCTTAAGCGAGCCCTCGCCCGATGGATTGAGGTTGGTGACCCGCAAAATCTGTCCGCCATGGCCGCCACGGGTCGAGGTATAGAGGCCAGGCGATGCCCATGCATCTGCGGATGTCCCGATCAATGGCGTAACCGCCAGTCCTGTCAGCAGATAACGCCGATCAATCATGTGGCCCTCTGGATCGGGTTTCAGGATTTTTGGCCAGCCATTTGCTTTTTGATACCGGTGTCATTAACATGCGAAACGCTTATGGCTGAACATGACAAAGAGGGTACTGTTATCTTTTTAGGCTTGGCAAGGTCTAAAATATGGCAGCGGGCTTAAGGTAGTCTTTGACTGGCCGGTTTACAGCGCTGTCATAGCTATGGCTGCTTCGGCAGCAGAAACGGGTCATCACCCGAACCCAAAATGGCGACCCCGGAGGGACTCGAACCCCCGACCTCTGCTTTAGGAAAGCCTTGCTCTATCCGGCTGAGCTACGGGGCCACGCCATGGGGGCTTAGCACAGGCCGGAAGGTTTTGAGAAGCCCGCCCGGCCCTGACCCGCCAAAAATCTGTGGGCGCCCTTATATCTGGACTTTAAAGGCGACTCACGCCAAAAAGAATAAGCACAATTATGGTTAATGGCATTTTGAGCCACCATATATTGTATAGAACAAATCAGGCATCTACGGATGTCACTGATTCGGTCATGATTCGTTTCCATGCTGTTCCGCGCTCTGGTAATGCCTCATTAATCTCATGACAGGTGCCACGCAGACGCACTTTCGCCTTTGCAAAGCCGCATAAGGGCACTACATCCCTATCGTGCCCGATACTTTGTCCCCCGCCCCTGCCTTTTCCGCCCATAAGCCCTATGACGGGCGGTTGGTGGCCGTACTTGGCCCGACCAATACCGGCAAGACCCACTACGCCTTAGAGCGGATGATGGGCCACGCCACCGGCATGATTGGTCTTCCCCTGCGGCTGCTGGCGCGCGAGGTTTATGACCGCGTCGTCAAGGAAAAAGGCGCGCACGCCGTCGCCCTGATCACCGGCGAAGAAAAGATCATCCCTAAACTGCCGTCGTGGTTCATCTGCACGGTTGAAGCCATGCCGCTAGAGCGCAAGGTTGATTTTCTGGCGGTCGATGAAATCCAGCTCTGCGGCGATAGTGAGCGCGGCCATGTGTTCACCGACCGGCTGCTGAACGCGCGCGGGCGCTATGAGACCCTGTTTATGGGTGCCAAGACGGTTGCGCCACTGTTCCGCAACCTGTTCCCCGACGGCGAAATCATGTTCCGTGAACGGCTGTCGCAGCTTTCCTATACCGGCCCGCGCAAGCTGACCCGTCTGCCCAAACGCACGGCCATCGTCGCCTTTTCGACCGAGAAGGTCTACGCCATCGCCGAACTGATCCGGCGTCAGCGCGGCGGCGCGGCAGTCGTGATGGGATCGCTGTCGCCCAAGACCCGCAATGCGCAGGTTGCCCTGTTCCAGTCCGGTCAGGTCGATTTTCTGGTGGCGACTGACGCGATTGGGATGGGCCTGAACATGGACATCGACCATGTGGCTTTCTCCGGTTTGACCAAGTTTGACGGCAAGCGCACCCGCCACCTGTTTGCCCAGGAAGCCGGCCAGATCGCCGGTCGCGCCGGCCGCTTCAAGAACGCCGGCACCTTTGGCGTCACCGGCGACTGCGATGACATGGACGAAGATCTGGTGGCCGCCATTGAAAACCACCGCTTTGACAGCCTGATGGCGGCGCAGTGGCGCAACCGCGACCTTGAGTTTTCGAGCATTGAGGCCCTGCTGCGCAGCCTAACGCGGCCCACGCCCTCACCGTCCCTGATGCTGGCCAAGGAAGCGCTGGACGAAAAGGCCCTGCGCCATCTGGTGCAGATTGACGATATCGCGTTCAAGGTCCGCAACCCCGTGTCCTTGCGCACTCTGTGGGATGTCTGCCAGTTGCCGGATTTTCGCAAAGTCAGTCTGGATGAGCACTTAAAAACCGTCGAATTTCTGTTCTGGTCGCGGATGAGCCCGGACGGTTTTGTGCCGGAAGACTGGTTTGAGGAACAACTAGGTTATCTCGATCGGCTGGACGGCGATATCGACACTCTGGCCGGACGGCTGGCGGGGGTGCGTACCCTCTCCTACATCGCCAACCGGCCCAACTGGCTGAAACATATTGAGTTGTGGCGCGACCGCACCCGCGATCTTGAGGAACGGCTGTCGGACAAACTGCACGAAGGGCTGATGAAGCGCTTTGTCGATGCGCGCACCTCGGCCCTGCTTAAGGTGCTCAATACCGACGATGACCTGAAACCCGAAGTCTCAGCCGACGGTGAGGTGCGCCTTGAAGGGCAACTGGTCGGCACCCTGCGCGGGCTGGAATTTACCGTCACGTCGGGCGAGAGCCTGATTGAGGATAAGACCTTACGGCAAGCCGCCCACCGCGCTATCCGCCCGCTGATTAATGAGCGACTTAAAGCGCTGGCCCATGCCAAATCGAATGAACTGCGTCTGAAAGACAGTGGTGTGATTACCTGGAAGCACCAGCCGGTGGCGCGGCTTGAGCCGTCAGACTGGTTCTCCCCGCGCGTCAGCCTGCTGCAAAGCTTTGATCAGGCCCACCTGACCGAGATTGCGGTGCGCCGCCTGAGCGATTATGTGCGTCAGGTGGCGATGAAAGACTTGAAAGCCCTGAAAGGGGTGCTGGACGCCTCAAAAGACGAAGCCCTGACCGCCCCGGTGCGCGCCATCGCCTATCAGCTTTATGAAAACGGCGGCGTGCTGTTGCGTAACGCCGACACTAAGCTGTCGCCGGAAGATAAGTTGGCTCTACGGGGTCTGCATATCTCCGCCAACCGTTTTGTCTATAGCCTGCCCGACCTAAGCAAACCGAATGCCCGCCGCCTGTTGCAGGCCTTTGGCAAGGCCGCGACCAAAGGTGACCACCCGGCCCGCACCTTAAGCCTGAAAGGTCAGATCGACCTGCCCGGTTATGGTATCATTCCGCTTAAGGTTCTGGACGCCGCCGACAAGGCGATGGACAAAGCTTTGCGGATCAAGGGCGCCGCCTATGTGCGCGATCAGGACATGGCCGCCATTCCCGGCAATGCCCGTCAGCGCGATAAGCTTATGGCCGCACTGGGCTATGCCAAAACCGATACCCGCGAGGTGGCCGACGGCGATACCCGCACCGGCTGGCGGCTTAAGGCTGAGCCTTCGCGCCGCACCCGCACGCCACCTGAGCCGGAATATATCAACCCCTACTCACCGTTTGCGGTGCTGCGGCAGAAGGGCTGACCCGCAGCCCGTTAAGTTGACATTTCGCGCGACGGGACGATGATATCGTTTAGCCCTTTGGAAAGGTTTTAATGCCAACCGATCATCCGCAAACCTGCCGCATTGATGTCTGGCTGTGGCGGGCGCGGTTTTTCAAAACACGGTCGTTAAGCGCCAAATTTTGTGAGACCGGCCATCTGCGCCTGACCCGCCTTAATCACACCCAACGCGTGGATAAGGCCGGGGCCTTCGTTAAGCCTGACGACAGACTGGTGTTTGCTTTGGGCGCGCGGTTGATCGACATAACAGTGATGGATATGGGCGAACGCCGCGGTCCGGCGGCTGAGGCGCAACAGCTATACCGGGTCAACATCTCACCAGACGTTAGCTAACGCACTTGTTTTGCATTCGCATAAAAGCCCGCCGCGTTAGCAAAATTAAACTCAAGGTCACCCAATTCTGCCTTGACAGTTACAGTCCAAAAAAGTCAAGACGACACCTATTCAGATGACTGCTTATTCTTGATGAGGCTAAAATCTTTCGATGACCTATATCGTCACTGACCCCTGCGTAAAGTGCAAGTTCATGGACTGTGTGGAAGTGTGTCCGGTCGACTGCTTCTACGAAGGCGAAAATTTTCTCGTCATCAATCCGGATGAATGCATTGACTGCGGCGTCTGCGAACCTGAATGCCCGGTTGACGCTATCAAGGCCGACACCGAGGATGAGCCCGACGGCAAGTGGCTGGAGATCAACTCCAAATATTCGCGCACCTGGCCGAATATCTCGGTGAAAGGCACCCCGCCGGCCGATCGCGAAGACTTTGAACGCGAAGAGGGCAAGTTCGAGAAATACTTCTCCGAAAAGCCCGGCGACGGCAAATAGCCCTTACGGGCCTGGCGCCGGGGCCTTAATTGAGGCGAAAATAAGACTTAGGATTCAATAAGAATCTTAGAGCCTGTTAATAATTCTTGCCCTCAACGCTTTATTTTTGCGCATTTTTGTGATAGACACATGACTGTTCGTCGGATAGGCGCCCTTTGGCGCTCACGTCCGGCATCATGTATTCACCTCCCCCGCGCCTCTTAAATCCTTTTAAGGACGCTTCATCGACAAAGGTCGGATGGCAGGCTTGTCTTAGTCAGGAATTGGCACATATCCGCATGCTTTTGAGCCTAAAGGCTTTCTGGCAGCGGTTTGTTATGTGCCCGTAGTCTTAGCGTCCCTCACGCTGAGCTAACTTCCTGCATCCTTAAGACAGGCCGACAATTCGCCTCGCACCAGTGAAAGGACCGCAATGTCGAACGCAGCCGCCATTTTTGATTTCAACGTAGGTGATAAGGTCGTTTATCCCGCACACGGCGTAGGCCAGGTCGCGGCCGTAGAGGTTCAGGAAGTCGCTGGCCATTCGCTCGAAGTGTACGTTGTGACCTTCGATCATGAAAAGATGACCCTGCGCGTCCCAACCAAAAAGGCCAAGACAGCCGGCCTGCGTCACCTCGCGGCCGACGCCATCATGTCTCAGGCCCTGACGACCCTTAAGGGCCGCGCCCGCATCAAGCGTACCATGTGGTCACGCCGCGCTCAGGAATACGAAGCCAAGATCAATTCCGGCGATCTGGTCTCCATCGCCGAAGTCGTCCGCGACCTGCACCGTTCGGAAAACCAGCCGGAACAATCCTATTCTGAGCGTCAGCTTTACGAATCGGCTCTGGACCGCATGGCGCGCGAAGTGGCCGCGATTGAAAAAATTGATCGCGATGCTGCCGTTGCCATTCTAAATAAGTCGCTGCAAAAAGTCGCCGCTTAGTCTGACCTTTTAAACGCTTATTTGAAAAACCCCCTGATAGTTTCAGGGGGTTTTTCTTTGCGCTGATTTATGCGCTCGGCCGATTGTGACAGATTTTTAAATAGTACCAATTGATACTACAATAGTTTCATAAAAAACATTATTGCATCGCGGCAAGTTTGTGCTAAAGATGCCCGCAGATACCGAACGTCACTCTTCGATATCTAATCCCCTTGGAGTCAGGCCGCCGCTTCCCCTGCTGGCGGCCTGCCCTTCCAGGCGAGATTTCAACGTTTTCGGATTTTTCGGGTTCGCTCACCCTGAGCGAACTCTTTTTTTTGCCGCGCGCCCTTACGGGCCCAGATACTGGCCCAGATACGGGCACAGAAAACCAACCGCAAACCGGCATGCAAAAATCGCTATTTTTACTTGACCAGATGGCGGGCTTTGCCTATACACCGCACCTCTTGCGTGAGGGAGATATCTCCCGTCGCGCCTAACATTATTTTCGACGAAGGTGAATCCTATGTCGCGTCGCTGCGAACTTACGGGTGTAGGCCCTATGGTTGGCCACTCTGTGAGCCACTCTAACATCAAAACCAAGCGCCGCTTCCTGCCGTCGCTGCGTCAGACTTCGCTTCAATCCGAAGCCCTGAACCAATCCTTCCGCCTGAAGATTTCCAATGCTGCCCTGCGTACGCTGGACTTCCGTGGTGGCCTGGATGCGTTCCTCGTCAAGGCTGACGATGCCGAACTTTCTTTGCGCGCGCGTCGCCTGAAGAAGCAGATCAAGGCAAAGCTGGCGGAAACCGTCGCCGCTTAATAGCTGCGTACGACCTGTTAAAAAAACCCCCGAAGCTTTGCGCTTCGGGGGTTTTTGCATGACCGGCTACTCTTTAAACGCCCAGTCGAAACCCAGCAAAAGGGTATATTCCTCATCCTCTTCGATCGGATCACTGATGAGGTAGAGCCTGTAGCCGCCATCCGTTTGGATGGCCGACACCCCTTCATAATTGGCATAGGGCATGGGCGGAGCAATCGTCAGAAGCTCTCCCTTCGACACCAGCCGCCCGCCTTCAAGGCGCAGATGGGTGAGTTTGGTGCGCGGCCCGGTCCACGGTGTATAAAACCGGTACAGCGCCAGAATATCATCCGGCCGATCGGGCAGCGCGCTAAGCGACACCAGGGCATAGCCAAACCCCGGTGTCTTGGGCCCGCGAATCGTGGCGCAGTTAAAGGTCGACAACGGACACAACCAGAAACCGCCCGATTCGGCCCCAAGCAGTAAGGACGCATCCCCTTGCTTATCTCTGAGCAGGGTCATGGCCTCCAGCCCCTCATTGTCCGGCAAGGACGGCAGGTTTTGCAATGGCACGCGCTCAGCAGCCCCTTTAAATTCTAACGCGCATTTTTTCCCGAAAACCGCTTCACACTTTTCGGAATGCGCTTTGGAACCCTCCGCCCTATAGCGCAGAACCCGCGGCTCGCCCTCAAAGGCGATATAATAATCGCCGGTGCGCTCATCGACCGCCAGGGCTTCGGCATCCGCCAGCACCTTATTGCCCAGCACCTGCCCGTCCGTGCCGCGCAACAACTCAAACGTCAGCGGGCCGCGCCGCTCATGGTTCGCAGGGATCGTAAAGGTCGCAAAACTGCCGGCATCCGACACCGCTTCAACGGTCAGGCCGTCTGGCCCTTGGGTTGCCTTAAGGTCAGACAGGCCGATAAACAGGTCCGTGCCGATCGGCCTCAGCTTATAGCCCATGGCGTAGGTTACAGCATTACCTTCAGCGCCTGCAATCGGCAGGCGCTCGATATCAACAAAGCGTTCCGGGGTATCATAGGGCTGGGGTTTTGGGTTCAGCAGCCCCTTCACCGGCTTGGCGAGAGAGGCATAGGCCGCCAGGCACACAAAGGCCGACACACACACAAAGCTTAACCGCATCACAGGTCCCCAAAATCGATGGCTATAAGATCAGCGCGTCTTCCCTGCGGATTTTGTTTTTTCCTCAAACAACTCTGCCAGTTTTTCAACCAGGGCGCCACCCAGATGCTCAACGTCAATCAGGGTCAGGGCGCGTTTGTAATAGCGTGTGACATCATGGCCGATGCCGATGGCGGCCAACTCAACCCGTCCGGAGGTTTCAATATCGGCAATCATTTTGCGTAAGTGATTCTCAAGGTAATGGCCGTTATTGACGCTTAAGGTGCTGTCATCGACCGGCGCGCCGTCGGATATAACCATCAAAATCTTACGCTGCTCCGGCCGGGCCAGCAGGCGCCCGTACGCCCACTGCAGGGCCTCACCGTCGATGTTTTCCTTTAATAACCCCTCACGCATCATCAGGCCGAGATTCTTATGGGATCGCCGCCACGGATTATCCGCGGCCTTATAGATGATATGACGCAGGTCATTCAGCCGCCCCGGCTGGGCGGGCTTGCCCTCACGGACCCACTTTTCGCGGCTCTGCCCGCCCTTCCAGGTCTTGGTGGTAAAGCCCAAAATCTCGACCTTGACGCCGCAGCGCTCCAGGGTGCGCGCCAGAACATCGGCGCAGACAGCCGCCACCATGATCGGGCGGCCACGCATCGAACCGGAATTATCCAGCAGCAGCGTCACCACCGTATCGCGAAATTCAGTGTCTTTTTCCTGCTTGAACGACAAGGGTGCCGATGGGTCGATAATCACCCGCGTCAGGCGCGAGGCATCCAGCGCCCCTTCTTCGAGATCAAAACTCCATGACCGGCTCTGCTGGGCCAGCAATCGCCGCTGCAAGCGATTGGCCAGACGCGACACCACATTGGACAGATTGGCCAGTTGCTGGTTCAAAAACCCGCGCAGGCGCTCTAACTCTTCGGCGTCGCACAGGTCTTCTGCAGCAATAATCTCGTCATATTCGCGGGTATAGACATCATAGTCTTTGACGATGGGGGCGTCGGTGTTCGGCCCCTGCCCTTCGTGAGCTTCGCCCGCCTCGCCATCAACCTCCTGATCGGATGAGGTCTCCGACATGGATTGCGGATCGCCGTCCATCTGGGTGTAATCGTCCTGCCCCTCGGCGGCCTGTTCCTGACCGGCGGCATCCTGATCGTCCTGATCGGGCTTGGCCTGATCGTCGTCCTCGGTATCGGCTTGCGGTTCGTTTTCGGCGGAATCGTCCTGACTGTCCGGCCCCTCTTCTTCCTGCCCGTCGTCGTTCTTTTCGTCCTGCGCATCCTGACTGTCATCAACCAGATCGAGCGCCTTAAGGATATCGCGGGCCTTTTGGGTAAAGGCTTTCTGGTCGCCTAAAACCTCAGTCAGTTCCCCCAGCCGGTTCCCCAGCTTGGCCTCCAGTTCGTCGCGGAACAGATTGACGACCCGCTGAGCTGACGCCGGCACCGGATCGCCCGTCACAGCCTCACGCGCGATCAGGCCCATGACATCGGCCAGATTAAGGTCAGATTTCTCTTCCTTGCGCGTCAGGCCACTTTTCTCAAGATCGCCCTCTAAGGCCGCCCGCAGGTTCAGGCGCACCCCGCCCATAGCGCGCGCCCCCAAGGCTTCGAGTCGCGCCTGCTCCAGCGCATCAAACACTTCCCCGGATCGCTCATCCAGTGGACGGGCGCGGGCATGAACCGGTTCATCGTGATGGGCGATTTTCAGCGCCATGCGGTCGGCGACACCGCGCACTTGTGCTGCCGCCCTTGGGGCCAGATCGCGCGGCGGATTAGGCAAAATCAGGCGGTTGCCATCCCGGCGCGGGCCATCAGGGCCGAACACGACCTCAAGCTCAGAATCCTCCGCCAGAGCGCGAGTGGAATGCACCAGCGCTTTGCGGAACGGATCAGACAGGACGGTAGGCTTTTGCGCCATCGGGGAATTATCGCCTCTTCTCCTCCCCTGTTTACGGGGGAGGTGGATTTGAGACCGCAGGTCTCGAAGACGGAGGGGGCAATCACCGCTGACATGCCCCCTCCGTCATCTGCGGTTCTAAAGAACCTTGATGACACCTCCCCCGTAAACAGGGGAGGAGAAAATTAAATGACCTTAACTTTCAGCGCGCTTTCCTTCACATCCGTGCCAAACGCACGCTGATAGAACTCAGCCAACGTCGGGCGCTCAAGCTCATCGGTCTTGTTCAGGAAGGTCAGACGGAAGGCCACTTCCGGGTCATTGCCAAAGATGATCGTGTTCTGCGCCCAGGTAATGACCGTCCGCGGCGACATGACCGTTGAGATATCACCATTGGCAAAGGCCGAGCGGGTCATGTCGGCCACCCGCACCATCGCTTCGATCAGCGGACGGCGCTCAGCCGTGTCAAACTCCGGCAGCTTGGCCAGAACAATCGCGACCTCGGCCTCGTGGCTAAGGTAATTGAGCGTGGTCACGATCGACCAGCGGTCCATCTGGCCCTGATTGATCTGCTGAGTGCCGTGATAGAGGCCCGATGTGTCCCCCAGACCAATGGTATTGGTGGTCGAAAACAGGCGGAAATAGGGGTTCGGGCGGATGACTTTGTTTTGATCCAGCAGGGTCAAACGCCCTTGCGCCTCAAGCACACGCTGAATGACGAACATCACATCGGGACGACCGGCGTCATATTCATCGAACAACAAGGCCACCGGCCGTTGCAGCGACCACGGCAGAACGCCTTCTTTGAACTCCGTCACCTGCTGGCCGTCTTTAAGGACAATGGCGTCCTTACCGATCAGGTCGATTCGCGACACATGGCTATCGAGGTTGATCCGCACCATCGGCCAGTTAAGACGGGCGGCCACCTGTTCGATGTGGGTCGATTTACCCGTACCGTGAAAGCCCTGCACCATCACCCGGCGATCATAGGCAAAGCCCGCACAGATGGCCAGCGTCGTCTGCGGGTCGAACTGATAGGTCGGGTCGATCTCCGGCACATGCTCATCGCGGTGGGAAAACGCCGGCACCTTCATGTCCGAATCGACGCCGAACAGCTCACGCGCGCTGACGGTGATATCCGGCGTCAGGGACAAGAGCGGATCGTTGAGTTCAGACATATTAAAACTTTCGGTAAAACAACGGCGGGATCACCCGGAATATGGGTTTTCAGCTAAGACTTTACATGACCTGAGACAACCTAAAAATTCAATCGTCAGAGGATTTTTTGCCGCGTTTTAGTTGCCCTCGCCGGGCGGCGGCATCCGCCGCCTTGCCAGACATCTTGGGCCACCGCCGCAATGGCGGCTGAGCGGAACCTAAAAAAGCAAAATCATTCCGCTCAAGCACCCCCTGTCATCAATCCTTTTGACAGAGACGGTAATTGCCGTAAGAAACCTTGAACTATCCGCCCAACATTGAAGATTATGACCGCCCTCACCGACCTGCGCCACAAACTTAGCTTGCTGCTCGACCATCCGGCCCTGTCGTGGCTGAAAGGCGAAAGCGCGCGCCGGGATGTCTGTGGATTGGCAATCGTTTTGGTGGCGTGCCTGACCTTTCTGCATAACCTCAATGACCCCAACAAAGCCTTCTGGGATGAGGTCTATTATGTCACGGCGACCGAACGCTATCAGGAAGGCGTCGCATCATACGCTTCGCACCCGCCGCTGGGGCTGATGCTAATCGCCGCCGGTGAAGCGATTGCGGGTAAGAACGACAAGATCGATACCCATCCGCTGGCCCTGACCAAAAAAACCCAGAAAGAAACCCCTCTGCCGGACGGCTACAACTTCTACGGGGCGCGGCTGATGTCGGCCCTGTTTGGGGTTATGGGCGCGTTTGTGTTTTACATGATCATGCTGACCTTCTGGAACCGGGCGCTCACGGCGTTTGCGTTCAGCCTGATCTATGCGCTTGAAAACGCTTATATTGTCCATTTTCGCGCCGCCATGCTCGACAGCTTTCAGTATGTATTCGTCATGGCTGCCGTGTGGGTCTTTCTGCAATTATTCCTGAAACGCATCAAAAAACCAGCCCTGTGGTACGCAAGCTTTGGGACGCTGATCGGCCTTGCGGTCATGGTCAAGGTCAATGTGGTAGTCTTTGCGGCCCTTGGCGGGTTCCTGATCGTGCGCGATGCATGGGATAACCGAACGGCCCTCAAAGCCTATATACCGCGTGCAATCAAAGCCTCGGCTCTGATGGCAACGACCTTTGTGGCTGTGATCGCGGCGGTCTGTACCCTGCATGTTCTGGTCAATCCCAACAATCCCCACCCGGAAAGTGCCGCCGGTAATTTCGACCGCCAGCACATGCCGCAGTCTTATCAGGACTATCTGGCCGGTGAGCGCCCCTTGTCGTCGCAGATCGTCTGGGATGCCACGCGCGGCTATTACAGCTTTATGAACAATGACTTCACCCATATTGTGAAGACCGAACCCAATGCCTCCACGCCCATCCTGTGGCCGCTGATGGCCAAAGCCATCACCTATCGCTGGGATTCCAGCAAGGGCATCACCTCCTACGTTCAGATGATCGGCAATGTCGCCCAATGGCTGACGGCGTTCGCGGCCCTATGGGTGGCGCTGGTGATGATTATGCGCCGCCTGAGCGGCACCAGCCGTTATCTCAAAGGTCGCGAATTCTCCCGCGACATGAACCTACTGATGGCGCTAATGGCCATGTACGCGGTGTTTATGGGCGTACACATGTACCTCGGCACCAAGCGGGTCATGTATATCCACCACTATATCCCGGCGCTGGCGCTTAGTTACTTCATTCTGGCGCTGGTGGTCAAAATCGGCTTTCAGCGCTTTAAGGTCGCTGTCAAATGGCAGGCCGCAGGCATAGCCGCCATGTTATGCGTGTTCCTGGTCAGCTTTGCCTTCTACAGCCCCCTGACCTTCCACAAACCATTGACGCTAAAACAATGCGAGGCGCGCAACGTCCCCCTGAAGGTCGTCAACTGCCATGTCCCGAAAAAGCCTGTAAAATAGCTTTTTTGTCGCGCATCTAATTCCAAAAACCGCCTTACACTTTTTGGGATGCGCTTAGGCCGCAAACACAACCGTAACGCCGCGCTTTTTAAAGAACGCCTGCATCAGCTTACGGCCCTGACGGTTGTTTTGCGCCAAACGGACGGGTTCAAAGGTCGCTTCCTTAACGCCTTCGCGAGCCATAGCGGCCTTCAACGCCACGATATGTTCTTCCAGTCCCGCATTGTCAGCGATCAGCGAGGCATAGATGTTCTCGATCGCGTCGTTCAGGCTCAGGTCGGTCATAAAAGGCTCCGTTATCTCACAGTAAGCGCCGCTCTTACCTCAAGCCGTCAGGTTTTTAAAGGTCATCGTGCGAAATGGCCTTCTTTTTGTGATAGATGAAGCCCCAGGCCAGCGCCAGAATGACCACAATGATCCCGGCATTCAGCCATGCCGCCTGCGGGCCATGCCCCACTACCGGCTCCAGCAGGTACTTGACCAGATGGAAAATGTAGTAGCTGACGGCAAAGACTGACAAGCCTTCGACCAGTCCCTGCATCTTGATCTGCAAAGCCGAGCGCAGGTTCATGCTTTTGAGCAGATCCTGATTTTGCAAATCAAGGCCAATGCTGATCTTGGCGCGCAAAAGGTCTGAGGCGCGGGCGATGCGCGTGGATAAGTCATCCAACCGCCGGAACGCCGCCTCACAGGTGCGCATGGCCGGCGTCAGGCGGCGCTCGATAAATTCCTGCATGGTCGAAAAGCCCTCTACCCGCTGTTCACGCAAAGCACCGAGCCGGTCCATAGTCAGGCGGTAATAGGCTTCGGTCGCCCCTTGCCGAAAGCGCACCTCATTGACGCGGGTTTCAACCTCCGCCGACAGGGCCAGAAGCTGATCCAGAATATCGGCGCGTGAGGGCTGGTCAGCCGCCATATCGGCGGTAATGCGCGCCAGCCGCGCCTCGGCTTCCGGCAGCCAGGCAAACAGCGCCCGCGCCACTGGAAAGCCCAGCAGCGCCAGTTTACGGTAGTTGCCTATCTCCAAAAGAGTTTGCAGCAGGCGCGACAGTTCGTCGTTTTTCAGCCCCTTGTCCTGCACGTAGATGCGTCCGGCACCTGGTTCGCCTGCCTTGGGGTGCAGCCGAAAATCGCTCCAGATGCGGGCCGCCCCACCGAACACGTCGCAGCACACGGCCTGCTGCAAGCCGATGAATTGGTTAAGATGTTCGGGCTTAGGGGCATGGGGCAGGACCGCGATTTCGACGCTGCGGAACACCTCCCCCGCCGCCCCCTCAAGCCACGCGAAATCGGCCGCAGCAATGGCATCAAAGCCCAGACTGGAACGGCCATAGGCTTTGGGTGTGTCATGGCTGAATTTCAGCCAGGTCGAAAACTCGCCGTGGCGCTCCCACATCGCCCCGCTGGTATCATCTGTAACCACCAACCTCCAACGTTCCGCCGCCCCTGAACCGTCGGCATCAAGAGCGTCAATCCATGCGGTTTCAGCGGCGCGGGCCGACGGCGGCACCAGATAGACCCACGACCGCAGCGTGACCGGCGCGCGCGTGACCGGGATTTCCCGTTCGTGCATCAGGTCACTTAGGGGCTGACGCAAGGGGTGGTCATCGGATGTGATCGGGCTTGGCATGGCTGACCTTTCTCAAGAGGTTCTTAATTGCGGATATAACGCCGTTCGCCGCAAATGTCCGAAAGTTATCTGGCCGTTTGGCTTTCGGGCGGTCCTAAATAAGTCGGCTTCAAACCACCGGTATCGAGCACCAGCTTTTGCAGCACGACATTGCCATCTATCCGCCAGAACTTCAGCGTATGCGCCCCGACCTTGAGCCCGCTAAGCGGCACCTTGACCACATGGGCATTATCAGACACCGCCTTATTCCAGTCCGGCTGATCGGGGATGAGGTCAAAGCTTTGCACCATAACCGGCCCGTCATCGACGGAGATACCGAACTTCAGGCCGCCCTGCCCGCCTGTATCCAGCGTTGGCACCAGATAGATATGAAATTGCGCATCGGCATCCTTAGTCAGGGTCAGATCGTATTCGAGGCGCATCCCTGTTTTCGGATCAGACGAAGGCGCGTTCTGAGGCATGGCGATCACTGATGATAGAGTGCGCCCAAGATGCGGAATGATCGTCCATTTGACGCCCTTTCCATCGACTTTGCGGGCGAAATGCTCGGCCTCGATTGAGACGTAACCATCTTCTTCTATAAATGGCTGACCAGAATAAGGGAAAGGCCCCCAGCCCTCGTGGAGGACATCGGCAGGGCTAACAGCGGCTCTTCCCGTTGCCGTTTTAGCATTAATATCAACCACTTTAGGCATTACGTTTTGTTCTGGTTGCTGCCACCCCGTGTAACCGATGCGCGTTTGCGACATCATGTGGTTCCATTTCCCGTTGGCAACCTTGTGATAAGCATCACTTATCCATTGGTCGGTTTCAAAAGCAGCCTTGGCTTCTTCCGCAAATTCTATGGCCAGAGGATCATTAAATCCTGCATAGTAACGGTTTAGAGCTACGCTTTCATACAACCGATAAATATTAAAGCCCGCTAATACAGGGTGCCTTACTAACTGAAAAAAGGCATCGTCATAAATAGCTTTGATATCCTTTTCGACATCTGAGACATTGCTGATCAGTCCAGAATACTCCGCGGTAACGCTTCCCCACTCGTAGTAGTTTTCCAGATTGAAGGTGGCTTCATTCAATAATTCCGGTTTTCGACGCGCATTGTACTGACTGTATTCGGTCAGGATTTTACCGACACGTACACTATATTTCTTTCCAAACTGTTGGGCGGCCCAGCGTTCGGGATAAGCCTTTAACGCTTCAGGTGTCATGGCTTGGGGGTTCCAGGCCATGTCCATGAAGAACGACAGCGGATATTCCATCGGCTTGATATCACCGACATTGACGATCCATAGTTGATCGGCCCCTGAGGCATAGGCCAGATCCATCTGCTGCCAGACCTTTTCGATCTGGTTGGTATTGAGCCATTTATAGTTTCGCGGCCCGCCGACATAATCGAAGTGATAGTAGACGCCGTACCCACCCGTGCGGTTTTTATCCTTGGTCGGCAATCTCCTTATCTGCCCCCAGTTATCATCGGCAAACAGAAGGATGACATCGTCCGGCACGGTCATGCCCTGATCGTAATAGTCCTGCACTTCCTTATACAGCGCCCAGACCTGCGGCGTCTCAGACGCCGGTTTGCCGGTAACGTCAGCAATGATTTTGCGCTGATCGGCGACAATGGTTTCCAGCAGTTGTGTGGCCGTGCCTTCGGTCATGGCTTCGTCGCCGTCACCGCGCATCCCCAAGGTTATTATGTTGTCGCGCAGGCTCCCATCCGGCCTCTGAATACGTTCAATACCCCCACGCCAAAACGTGCGCAGGTTGGCGGCATTAGTGTTGTAATCCCACTTGCCGCCGGTGACGCCCTTGTCCTTATTGCGGTGCCATTCGTCGTGGGCGCGGGCCATAGGTTCATGGTGAGAGGTGCCAATGATCACGCCCATCTCATCGGCCAGCACCGTGTTTTGCGGGTCGTCGTCGTTAAACGCCTTACCCCACATGGCCGGCCACAGATAATTGCCTTTCAGCCGCAGGTTCAGCTCAAACACATGCTCATAAAGCTTTGAATTAATGCCGCCGAACTTTTCGCGCGCCCAGTTGCCAAAGGCCGGTTCTTCGTCATTGATGAAAAAGCCGCGATACTTGACCTTGGGTTGGTCGTGCACCGCGCCCGCCGTCACATAGACATCCGTCTTTTGCACAACCGGTACATCGGCCCACCAGTACCACGGCGACACGCCGATTTTTGCCGACAGATCATAGGTGCCAAAGATCGCCCCGCGCCGGTCAGATCCCGCGATCACCAGCGCTTGTTTGACACCCGGCATGGGATTATCAACCACGGTTTGGGTATAGGCTTCCCACTGGTCGCGCACTTTATCAACATTGATTTTCTTATCGGCAACCAGCTTGTCAATGACAGGACTTTGGCCGATCACCCCGATGATCACCACTGGCGCGTTAGCGGTTGATATGTCGCCAATCAACGCCGCCGGTTTGCCACCAACCCGCTCAAGGTCAGCCCTGAAATCATCCGCTGCACGACGCACCGCGCTATCAGCCCCGGAATCAACATAGACGGTCATGTGTTGTCCGCCGCGGATCAGATTGAAACTGCCCTTTGCGCCCTGCTCACAAACACTGACCGGCGTCTCACACGCCAGCGCCGCCCACGGCAGCATCAGTAATCCCACCGCGATTAAGACCGCTTTCATGACCTCTTCCCTGTATTTTTTTAGCTGCGCTCACAGGCTCAGCTTTTCAAAGCCTTATTTATCGCCGCCATAGCCACCGGCGCCATCGCCAGGTATCCGGCCCGGTTAGGATGCACGCCGTCCAGCGCCAGATCAGATTTAAAGCCATTTTGGCCATTATTCAGCACCGGCCAGTAATCGGCATAGACAGCGCGCTGAGAGGCCGCATAATCTTTGAGCCAGCTATTGAGTTTGAGGATTTTATCGGTCGGATTGCCGCCCCCTTTTCGCCACGGAAACTCGGTCGCGGGCAGGACGGAGGCGATTACGACCTTGATGTTATTGGCCTTGGCGATCGAACACATGGCGCTGATGTTGCCGGTTGTGGCCGCCGGATCGTAAAGTCCGTCATTTTCCGCGATATCGTTAGTGCCCGCCAGAATGTGCACGACCTTGGGCTTAAGCGCGACCACATCTGGCCAGAAGCGCACCAGCATCTGGGCCGTTGTTTGCCCGCCAATGCCGCGACCGACATAGCCGTTGGGCAGGAAAAATTCAGGCTGATAACCAAACGCGGCCCAGTTATCGGTCAGGGAATCGCCCATAAAGACAACCCGCCGCTGAGCCGCAGGCATGGCGCTACTTACGATGTTGGCGGTACGGTAACGTCCGAGATTAGGCCAGTCAGTCACGGGCTTACATACCGGCGTGACGACCCGCGCGCGCGCAGGCTCGGTCACCGTCAGATCCGTTACCGGCGGTTGCGGTACGTGGGTTTGCGGTGTCGCTATCGATTGCGCCATCGCTGTGCTGCCGATAGCCGCCCCGCCGGTTACAAGCCCCGCCAGCAAGCCGCGTCGTTTCAATTGTATCATGGCAATTCCCCCAATAGTCTTTCGCCCATCAGATAAGCGCAGGCGGACGGGTTTGTACAGAACCCGCCCGCCCATAATTATTTCGCTCACGCCCGAAGAATGGGCTCCGCGGGGGCTTTGAGCCATCGCCGACGCCCGGTCGGGCGCTTGCGCAAGCGCTAGGGTTAAGCCACCGTCAGGGTCGTTTTCTTTAAGTCGACACTGTTGGGGCCGGCCATGATGGTGAAGGTGCCGGGCTCAACCACCCGCTTCATCTCCATGTTGTAGAACTCAAGATCATGGGTGGTGATCTCAAAGCTGACGGTCGTCTTGGCACCGGGCTCCAAGGTCACGCGTTTAAAGTGCTTAAGCTCCAGCACCGGACGGGTGATCGATGAGAAATCGTCACGGATATAGAGTTGTACGACCTCATCACCCTTACGGCTGCCGGTATTGGTGACGTCAATTTCGACACGCACACTATCGGTCGCCGCAATCGTTGATTTGGCCAGACGCGGCTCGGAGATATCGAACGTCGTATAGCTGAGGCCAAAACCGAACGGATAGAGCGGCTTTGTGGTGTCATCCAGGAAACCGCGGCGGGCGGTCGGCTTATGGTTGTAGTAGATCGGCAACTGACCGGCATGACGCGCAAAGGTGACCGGCAGCTTGCCGCCCGGATTGGCGCGTCCGAACAACAGATCAGCGGCGGCATGGCCGGTTTCCTGACCCAGATACCAGCCCTCAATAATGGCGTCAGCCCGCTCTTGCAGCAGATTGATCGACAGCGGACGGCCATTGAGCAGGAAAACTACGGTGGGCTTATTCAGATCAAAGATCGCCTTGGCCAGATCGTTTTGCTGCCCCATCAGATCGAGGCTGGAACGGTCCCCAAGATGGTTGTCGGCCCAGGCCTCGCGTGAGGTTTGCTCATTGTCACCCAGCACCATGATGATGGTGTCGGCTGATTTGGCGGCCTCAACCGCTTCGGCAATCAGCTTGGCATTGACGGCGGGATCAATGAACTTGACCTCATCGGCAGACCACTCACGCTTTTCCGTAATGCGGACGGCCTCAGAATAGGCGACCTCAAAGCCCTGCTTCTTGCCTTCGGACTGCAAGCCTTCCAGTACCGACACCACATGACGCGGGATTTCAGAATAGCCACCGATCGGCGTGTCGCGGGCGTGGGTGCCGAGCACCAGCACCTTACCCACCTTTTTGGCATCGAGCGGCAGCAGGGCCTTATCGTTTTTCAGCAGCACCGCCGACTTGACCGCCGCTTCACGGGCAAGCGCAATGGCTTCCGGCGTCGCCGTCAGTTTGGCCGCTTGCTTGGCATCAACATAAGGCGCTTCGAACAGACCGCCCTGGAACTTGAGCGTCAGGATGCGGCGGACAATAACATCAATCTCATCCTGCGAGATGCGGCCATCCTTCACCAGTTGAATGACGTTGGGATAGGTCTGGGTGTCAGGCGTTTCAATATCGACGCCCGCTTTAACGGCCTTAAAGGCGGCTTCGACATCATTGGGGACCAGCTTGTGACGGGTGACCATTTCGCGGATGGCGAAGTAATCCGACACCAGCACGCCCTTAAAGCCCCACTCCCCGCGCAGGATGGTGACCAGCAACCAGGTATTGGCATGGGACGGTACGCCGTCGATTTCATTATAGGACGGCATGACCGCCGCGATATTGGTTTCCTTGACGATCTTTTCAAACGGCGGGAAGAAGTCTTCGCGTAGGATACGTTCGGAAATATTGGCTGGCCCGACATTGGTGCCGTTTTCCGGCTGACCGTGGCCCGTCATGTGCTTAAGTGTCGCAAACACCTTATCCTTAGCCAGCGGCAGGGTGTCGCCCTGAAAGCCCAGCACAGCCGCCTTACCCATCACGCCGCAGACATGAGGGTCTTCGCCGTAGGTTTCCTCAATCCGGCCCCAGCGCGGCTCACGCGCCACATCGACCACCGGCGCCAGCGCCAGATTGGTACCGCGTGCGCGCATTTCCTTGGCGCAGACCGAGAAAATCTTTTGGGCCAGATCGGGATCGAACGATGACGCCAGCGCAATGGCCTGCGGAAATGAGGTCGATTCCCGCGCCACATAGCCGTGCAGGCTTTCTTCGTGCAGGAACAGCGGGATACCCAGACGGGTCTTTTCAATCGCCCATTTTTGGGCAGCATTACAATAGTTGGCCGTTTCCAGCGGGTTGCGGTTGACGACCCCGGCCTCAGCCCCGGCATTGCCGGAGGTGGGCTTCACCCCAACGCGGTCGCTGGGGCGGGCGATCATGCCGATACCATTGGGGAAGGTCTCAGACGCTTTTTTCGGATCAAACTCACCGGCGTCGGTCTGGATCTTGCCCTTTTCCTGCCAGATGCACATCATCTGACCGACCTTTTCCTCCAGAGTCATCCGCCCGAGCAGATCATTGACGCGCGCATCAACGGCGGCCTTGGGGTCTCTGTAGATGGCCTTGCCGCCACTTTGCGCCGCAGCGTGGGTGGCCGCTGACACCATAAGCGCCACGGTGGACGCCCCGAAAAGCCGGCGTGACATACTAATCTTAGACATTATTTCTTCCCTTTTAGTTATTGAAGTTGATAGCTTAAATTCAGGCCAGTTGAGACATCACCTCAACCGGCACCTCCATCGCGCAGTTGGCGCGGATGAAATCCTCATGGGTCGGCATGTCGTCGCTCGATTTGCGGATCGCGCCCTCGATTTGGAACCCCTCATAAACAGGTGTCGTCATCCACCCCGACGCACCGCCACAGATGACAAGTTGAGGAATGGGGGCCGCATTCATGCGCCCCACGGTCAGAGGCATAGCATTTTCAAACACTTTCCAACTTCCCAGACTACAGTTTCCATTCATCCCATTTTTGGGATTTTATATTACAATTGGTATATTTGTATGATGTCAGTATAGTTCATATGAAGATACCTCTGCCTGACAGTATTAGCTTTTATATTTACACGACTTTTTCAGATTTCAAAGCTGAGCCACAACCTTGACATAGCAAATATCCTAACTTAAAAAAAGCCTCAATGATAGCGCTAACAAGCCATTTTTTGACAGGGAATACTAACATGAGAATTTCTAAAGGCCGTCATGACGGTACATCAGCCATGCTTGTTGGGAAGCCTCTCTGCGCTTGCCATATCCGTGCTGATCGCCTGGGCGTCAACACTAACTCAGCGTTTGGTGCACCCTTTTTATCGTAACCTGTTTCAAGGAGTGCCAGATGTCCTCGATGTCTCGTCGTCACGCGCTTGGTCTCATGACCGCCGCCGCAGCCCTGCCGACATCGCTGTCGGCGCAAACGACCCCGTCACTGGCTGAGCTTGCCAAGGCCAAAGGCATTTTGTTCGGTTCCGCCGTAGGTGCTGGCAACGCCAATGCCCTGACGGGATCGTTTTACGATCAGAAATACCTCGATATTCTCAAACGCGAGTGCGCGGTTCTGGTGCCGGAAAACGAGCACAAGATCTATGTGATCGCCGCCCAGCCGGATAAATATAATTTCGAGCCCGGCGACCGGATCGCGGCCTTTGCCAAACAAAACGGCATGAAGTTGCGCGGCCATACCCTGTTCTGGAACCGCGTCGAGTTTATGCCGCAGTGGGTTAAGGACTATGATTTTGGGCCAAACCCGAAGAAAGAGGCCGAACGCTTCCTGCGCGACTATATCAAAGCCGTCTGTGATCACTACGGCACCTCCGTCCATTCCTGGGATGTGGTCAATGAGACCATCGACCCCAAGACCGGCGAAATCCGCGAAACGCCCTTTACGAAGATACTGGGCCCGGACGCTCTGCGCATCGCCTTTGAGGCGGCCAGGGAGCACGCCCCCCACGCCCAACTGGTCTATAATGACTATATGAGCTGGGAAAAGGGCAACGAAACCCACCGCAATGGGGTGTTGAAGCTGCTGCGCTGGCTCCGCGATCAGAACATTACCGTGCACGGCATGGGCATCCAGAGCCATATCGGCAATGACGGCCACATCGATCAGGTGCAGGACAAGGACTGGAAAGCCTTTGTTGATGAGATCGTGGGCATGGATTATGACCTTTTGATCACCGAATTCGATGTCAACGACAAAGACCTGCCGACCGATCCGAAGGTGCGCGACGCCGCTATTGCCAAGGCCGCCACGCGCTATCTCGATATGATGCTCGACTACAAGCAGCTTAAGGAATTTCTATGCTGGGGCATGTGCGACAAATACACCTGGCTGCAAGGCTGGACGCCGCGGGCCGATAAGACCCTGCAACGCTCAACCCCTTACGATGTCGATTATAAGCCGAAACTACTGCGCGAAGCCTTGGCAACATCGTTCAAAAACGCGCCACAAAGGTAAAAACCGCGCTATAATCTTAAAATAACAGTCGAATACAGGTGAGGAAATATGATGACGTTAAACCTGCGCAGCCTAACCGTGTCGGCGGTCGCTATTTTATGTGGTGCCACCTCCGCACTGGCGGGCGATGCCCGCTTTGCGTTCTTTGAATATTCCGGTACCCGGCAGGAAAGCGCCATCGCCAAGCCGGCGGTCAATGAATATATCAACCCGATCCTGTCCGGTTATTATCCTGACCCCAGCATCACGCGGGTGGGTGACGACTATTATCTGGTCAATTCATCCTTTGCGCACTATCCGGGCCTGCCGGTGTTTCACTCAAAAGATCTGGTTAACTGGACGCAGATCGCCAATGCCATTAATCGTCCATCCCAGTTAAATTTCGATAATCTGGGGACCTCGCGCGGGGTGTTTGCGCCGGATATTTCGCACCATGACGGCACATTTTACATCGTCAACACCTGCGTCGATTGCGGTGGCAATTTCGTCATAACCGCCACTGATCCCAAAGGGCCGTGGTCAGAGCCGGTGTGGTTCGAATTCGAGGGCATCGACCCGTCGATATTCTGGGACAAAGACGGCAAGGCCTATATCGTTAATAATGGCGCGCCGAATGAGCCGCCGCGCTATGACGGCCACCGCGCCATCTGGGTGCAGGAATTTGATCCCAAGACCCTGAAAATGGTCGGCCCGCGCACCCAGATCGTCAATGGCGGGGTCGACATCACTCAAAAGCCGTCATGGATCGAAGGCCCGCACCTGATCAACAAAGATGGCTATTACTACCTGACCGCGGCCGAAGGCGGCACCGGCGACCAGCACTCTCAGGTCGTGTTCCGCGCCCCGGCCATAACCGGCCCGTTCGTACCGTTTGAGGGCAATCCGATCCTCAGCCAGCGTACGCTTGATCCGGCCCGCGCAAATCCGGTTACTTCCGCCGGTCATGCCAAACTGGTGCAGACCCAGAACGGCGACTGGTGGGCGACCTTTCTGGCCACCCGCCCCTACGGCCCCGACCTCTATAATATAGGTCGTGAGACGTTCCTGCTGCCCGTGAAATGGGAAAATGGCTGGCCGATGATCCTTGAGGGCGGCAAGCGCATCCCGTTCACCGCTGCCAAACCGAACCTGCCTGCGGGGCCAAAGCCCGCCGTGCCAATGAACGGTGATTTTGGCTATAAGGATGAGTTTGACGCGCTGTCGATGGCCTGGGTCGGTATCCGCACCCCGCGTACCGAGTTCTATACCCTCGACAAAGGCGAACTAATCCTAAAGCCCCAGACCGAGGCCATTGGCGACAAAAAGGGCGCGCCGTCATTCCTGGGCCGCCGCCAGCAGCACCACATCGCCACTGTCACCACCGCCGTGACCTACATGCCGGAAAAGGACGGCGACCGGGCAGGCCTTTTGGCCACCCAGAGCGACGACGCCTATCTGTTCTTCGGCCTGACCCAAATGGCCGGGCAGACCGTGATCGCGCTCAATATCCGCCAAAATGCCAATGATCCGGTCGCGGGTAAACGTCTGATTATGGCGCAGATACCGCATAAGGCCAAAAGCCCGGTTTATTTGAAAATCACAGCCAATGGCGGCACGTTTGACCTCGCCTACGCCCTGAAAAAAGGGGAATGGGTGACGATCAGAAAGGGTCTGGACGCCACATTCCTGAGCACGCGTAAGGCGGGCGGGTTCGTGGGCACCCTGATCGGCCCCTATAACGAAGCCGCGAAATAATAAAAAAGAGGGCAATATGAAGCCGCTCATTAACCGGAAAAAATAAAAGGGCTGGCTCCACAACCCATGAAAGGAGCCAGCCCTTGCCGCCTGCGGCTTCGATAGAGAGGTTCAAAACCGGTAAGCGGCCCCGACGGAGACGACCCAAGGGTCGAGGGTCACGCCGGATTTCAGCGCGCCAGAATTGATATCGGCGTCGGTTTCAAAAAACACCTTCTTGGCATCAAAATTCAATGCCCATTTGCCTTTTAACGCGACGTCCACACCGGCCTGTACCGCCGTGCCGAACCCGTTGTCCAGATCGACCTTAAAACCGTTTTTGTCCTTGCCTTCGTAAAAGATCATGGCATTCACACCGGCACCAACATAGGGGCTGACGCGGCCCTTGGGGTTAAAGTGATACTGTACTGTCACCACCGGCGGCAGCACCCAGGTTTCATGAACCGCCACATCGGTGCCCGCCCCCACGGCCTTGATTTTGTGCTTTGAAGTGCCCAAAATCCCTTCAACCGCAATGTGATCGGTAAAGAAATAGGTGAAACCCAGGGTCGGTACGGTTGAATTGCCGACCTCAACATCCAGGCCGGAGTCAGCACCTGCCGCGGTTTTGATATCGCCACTTTCGTCGGGCGCCACGGTGGTCAGGCGGGTTGTGACAATGAACTGCCCCTTGGATTTAGGGGTAAAATCCTGAGCTTGCGAGGCTCCTGCCAACAGCAGCAAAACCCCGGTCAGACCGAATACATAAGCATTTTTCATAAAACATCTCCTGTATGAGAAAACAGAAGACCTTATTATTTATGTGGGATTGAAATGTATCCTGCACATTCTGCCACGCGGCGGCATGTCGCACGCTAGACCCCGCGCGCCTGATGCTCTATTCAGGGCCGAAACCTTGGGCCACGCGACCCGGAACGGCCAATCAGGAGAGACCATGGCTATCATTGACCTCAGCGCCGCCGATGTGAAATCAGCCCTCGATAAAGATGAGATCATCCTGGTTGATGTTCGTGAACCACATGAACTGGCCATGGGTTATATCGACGGTGCGGTCAGCCTGCCGCTGTCGGCCTTTGATCCGGCCGCCCTGCCGACGGAAGATAGCCGCGAGATGGTCTTTTACTGCGCGGCGGGTGTCCGCTCGGCCCGCGTACTCGAATACCTTCAGCATCAAGGCTTTGCGGTCAAAAAACACCTGAGCGGCGGCATTCAGGACTGGGTTGGCAAAGGCTACCCCCTGAAATTTGAATAGGTTTCACATGTGGGCAAACAGGGGTGGAGGAAACGGGGAAGAAAAACGGGGGAATCCTATTGTTTTTGCCGCGCTTTGCCACTTAAGCTTGTCGGCACCTGCTCAGTGAGTATGCTCCTCTTGCCCTCCTCCCTCCCGCCCACATCCGATACACTGCCCTTAAGCGCCCAAGAGCGCGAAAGCCGGGCCGATGCGGCGGCGCGGTTGATGAAAATGCTGGCCAATACCCAAAGGCTTTTGATCCTGTGTCGCTTGCTGGAAGGCGAATGTTCGGTGGGTGAACTCTCCGAACATGTCCGTCTGGCTCAGTCGGCGACCTCCCAGCATCTGGCCCGGATGCGCACCGAAGGTCTGGTCGCCACGCGCCGGGACGCTCAGTCGATCTATTACCGGCTCGATAATGAGATTGCGGCCGAGATCCTGACCCTGCTGCACGGCATCTATTGCAAACCTGCCCCCAGGGATAAGCGCATAAAAAAAATGTAAGGCAAAGCTTACATGTCAGGTTGACCTGACATGTATCGCATGTTAAGCTTACCTTACATCCGGCCCGATGTCTTTTTAACTCTGCTAACGCG
Source organism: Asticcacaulis sp. SL142 (assembly GCF_026625745.1). Lineage (NCBI taxonomy): Bacteria > Pseudomonadati > Pseudomonadota > Alphaproteobacteria > Caulobacterales > Caulobacteraceae > Asticcacaulis > Asticcacaulis sp. SL142. The sequence continues at coordinate 1,181,978 of NZ_CP113061.1, forward strand.
GACGCACAACAGGACACACTCACATGAAAACGCTTAAACCCATCACCGAATACACCATAGGCTTTACTGCATGGATGGTGGTCTATGTCGCCGCCGTCTTTTTCGCCGGTTACTATTTTCGCGGCATGACCCCGTTGGGTGCGCCGCAAGCGCCCCTGCTCTATGCGATCGCCCTTTTGCCGAGTATTCCGATCGGCGGTACCATACTGGTTTTTCTGCGCTTTATGGATCGCAGCGATGAGTATATGCGGGCAATTATGACCCGGCGATTTATCGTCGCCACCGGGATCACCCTGTTTATCAGCACCGCCTGGGGGTTTGTTAAAAACTACACTGAAATGCCGGGTAGCGGTCTGGATTACACCTACATGATCTTCTGGATCAGCTTTGCCGTCATTTCCCCCTTTGTCCGCGACAGCAAGGTCCGTACAGCGTGAAAACCCATCTGAAAACGTTGCGTAGCGAGGCTGGCCTGACCCAGGCTGACCTCGCCGGGAAACTGGGGGTCTCGCGTCAGGCGGTTATTGCCATCGAATCGGATAAGCACGACCCGTCGCTCGATCTGGCCTACCGGATCGCCGCCGTGTTTGACCTGCCGGTGGAGGCCATATTCGAGAACCCCCACCGGACGGGTTGAGCCTTATTGCGGCTTAAGGGTAAAGCTATAGGTCTGCGGCACCAGCTTGATGCGGTACTTGGCTAAGGGCCGCCCATCCAATGACCAGCCCGTATCGCCACCCACCCCCGCTTGCGCCAGATCGATCAGGAGCGAGCCATTACCGCGCGGGTGGATTTCCGACGATTTCCATGTCCCGCGCGGGTTGCGCAGGTACAGGTCTTCGTACGGGAACGCTAAGGCATTAACCGACAGCGGCTGATCGCCGGTGACGCGCACGCCCTTACCCGCTGCATCGCTTAGGGCCAGCCAGCGCACATCGGTCTTATTGCCGCTTTCCTGCGGACGGCTATAGTCGTGGTACTGATCGGCGACCTTACCCTTATAGAGTCCGATAGCATAGCCGGTCTGCCGATCGACATAGGATTCCTGTGGCCCCCGCCCGTACCATTCGATATCACTTAAGGATGGTTCGCTGTCAAATTTCAAGCCCAGCCGCAGCGGATCAGGCAGATCATCCCTCAGCGGCGTAAAGGTCGAGGTGACCTTGACCGCGCCATCTGACTGCATCTGATAGGTGGTTTCCCAATGGACCGCACCGGTGCCGAAATTATAGAGCACCTTCACGGCCTCATCCGTCACCTCGACCGCGCGCACCTGACGGTTATCAGTGAAATTTTTCCAGATGCGGTGTGATTTTTCAACGCCCGTCCCTTCATCATTGTCGATCAGGCCGCGCCAGAAGTTGGGCGCCCCGCCCTTAAGCAAAGTCTTGCCGCCGGCGCTATAGGTCACCAAACCGGTCTTGCCATCGACTTTAAGCGTCGCCGCGGCCGATTTCAGGCTGATATCATCGCCGATCTTAACCGGTTTAACGGTAGCGACCGCCACGGGTTCGGCGTCTGATTTATGGGTGACGAATTGCGTGAAACCCAGCACTGTGCCCGCCGCAACGCCCTTGATAGCATTGGGCTTAGCCTTGGCGCGGATGGTCACGATCTGCTCGGAACCCGGTGCGACTTTCAGCATGGGCAGGTTGATCGGCACGGCCTGAGAGGTTCCGGCCTTGACCGCGGCGGCCTCAAACGTGCCGGTCGTGACCAGATTGCCATTATTGGTCAGCGCCCATTCAAAGTCGAATCCGCTCAAATCCATAAAGTCATAACGATTGACGACCTTGACCTGCCCCGTCGTCGGATCGCCCTCAAACACCACCGGCGAATAGACCTTTTGTAACTCATAATATTCCGGATCGGGCACGCGGTCAGCATTGACCACCCCGTCACCAACCACCGAATTATCGCCGCGCGCCGGATTGATATCAAAGCCTGATGCCCAATATTTGCGGCCCTTATCATCCTTGGCGTGGACGGTCTGATCAACCCAGTCCCACACAAACCCGCCCTGCAGCTTTTTGTGGGCGCGGATGGTTTGCCAGTAGTCCTCAAGGTTACCGAGCGAATTACCCATGGCATGGGCATATTCGCACTGGATCATCGGCTGGGTTTGGGTCGGGTCTTGCGCCCAGTCGACCATTTTTTCGATATCATCATACATCGGCGCATAGATATCGACATAAGGATTGGGGGCATGACGCTCTACCAGCGTACCGTGGCCCAGATAGGAAATCAGCCGGGTTGGATCGTTCTTGCGTATCCACTTGGCGGCGTTTTCAAAGTTCGGGCCGGTACCCGCCTCATTGCCCAGCGACCAAAAGATGATCGAAGGTGAGTTCTTATCGCGCTCAACCATGCGCGACACCCGATCAAGGTGCGCCGCTTCCCAATGCGGCTTGAAACCTAGCTGTATGTCTTCGCGCTTGGGGCTGCCGAGTTTATCGGCCGTATCCATATATTCGTGAGATTCGATATTGGCTTCGTCATAGACATAGAGGCCGTATTCGTCCGCCAGATCGTACCACAACGGATCGTTGGGATAGTGTGAGGTGCGCACGGCATTAACATTGGCCGCTTTCATCAGCTCGATGTCCTTGCGCATCGAGGCTTCGCTCATGACACGGTAGGTCTTCGGGTCATGCTCATGGCGGTTGACGCCCTTGATCATGATGCGCTTGCCGTTGACCTGCACTTCGCCATTGCGGATTTCGACCGTGCGGAAGCCGATCTTGCGCGAGGTCGCCGAGATCAGATTACCTTTGGCGTCTGTGTACTCAATCACCAGGCGATAGAGGTTGGGCGTCTCCGCCGACCAGGATTTAACGCCCTTGATCGTACCCGTCAGCTTGGCGGGCTTGGTGGTCGAAGCCTTAGTCGACGTTTTCAGCACCTGCGTGTCGCCGTCATAGACCGTGGCGGTGATGGTGCCCGATCCCTTAGTGCCCGCCAGTTCGGCTTCCAGCGCAAATGTGCCGTCGGTGTAGTTTTTATCGAGCGACGCCGTGACTGTGAAATCCCTCAAACGGGTCTTCGGCTCGGCATAGAGATAGACCGAGCGCTCAATCCCCGACAGCCGCCAGAAATCCTGATCCTCAAGGTAGGAGCCATCGGCATAGCGATAGATTTCAATCGCTATGGTGTTCGCACCAGGTTTGACAAACTTCGTCAGATTAAATTCCGATGGCAGTTTCGAATCTTCGGAATAGCCGACCTTTTCGCCGTTGACCCAGATGTAATAGGCCGCCCCCGCCGCCCCGATATGCAGGAAGACATCCTTACCCGACCAGTCAGCGGCCACTTCAAAGCTGCGCTTGTACGATCCGACCTCGATCAGATCGTGCGGGATATAGGGCTCATTGGCCGGGAACGGATATTTGATGTTCCAGAATTCCGGCGTCCCAAACTTGCCCTCACCTTGCGCCTGGATCATGCCGGGCACCTGAATCTTGTCCCAGCCGGACGTATCGGCGGTGGGCAGGTCCTTCGGGCGCGCCTCTACGCCTTTGGAGAACTTGAAATCCCATGTCCCGTCCAGCGACTGAAAATAACGCGACGCTGACTTATCCCCTTTGAGTGCCAGATCGCGGCTCTCAAAGTTAAAGAACGTCGCCTTCATCGGCTCGCGGTTCACCGCCACCACATCAGGTTGTTCCCACTCCGCGGGTACAGATTGGGCGACGACTGTGGGGGCCGTGCCCATGACCAGAACAGCCGCCATAGCGGTGCCCGTGCATAATTGACGAAGTAACATTCTAATCCTCACCTGAGCCGGTTAAATTTATTTATACTATAATTAATTGGCCGACCAATTTGCAAGTCCCGTTCGTGCACATTCGTCGGCAATTTCGTGGTCAGTATCGGCGACCGCCAACCCTCCGGCCAGTTGTCCCGATATATAGAGTGGTAGCGAACCGCCATGGGCATTGTAAAGCTCTGGATTGGCTTTGATGATCGCGGCAAACGCCGGATCGGTGGCCTCGCGCGCCTCCAGTTCCGAGCCGGCTGCGTTAAATTTTACCGCCGTCGCCGCCTTGCGCGGGGCCGCTACAGGCGGTTTTACCACCCCATCGCCCCGCAGAATAACTATGGGTGTGCCCGTTGCATCGACCACGGCAGCGCTGACCGGAGCCCCCTTTGCCGCGCAGGCCGCAATGGCTGACCGCGCCAGATCGATCGACTGATCGAGCGTTAACGCCGGCGCCACCTCAAATGCCAAAAGGAATGAGAGCATGTTGATTTTTTTCAGGAAAAAGGCCGGTGACGACGAACGCCACCGGCAAAGCTGTGCATGTCAGGGAGAGAGCATACACCAGGTACCACGGGCCCTTCAGAGGGGGAGCCTCCCGTGGGGGTCTCAAAGCGTTAGAACTTGCCGCGGATGCCGAACTTGATGGTGCGGCCATCATATTTGGCATAGTCCATGCGCGACTTGCGGCCTTCGCCAAAGCGGCCGCTGACGTCATCGAAATAGTCGAAGCTCAGCGTGTCACCCAGGTTAAGCGCATCCAGCCGCACCTCGATATTGTCGGTGACCTTGTAGCTGATATTGCCGTCGAGATAGCCTGCGCCGGCGTGCCAGCGTTGCAGGTCTGAGCCATTGGGCGAGGTCTCGATGATGTTCTTATCCTTGTAGTTATAGGAGAAGCGCACCCCCAGCGGCCCTTTTTCGTAATAGGCGGTCAGGCTGTAGGAATATTCCGGGATGGTATTAACGTTAAGTATGCGGCCATCGGTCGTCTTGTAATCGTAACCCGACGAATTGACGTGGGTGTAGCTGGCCAGAGCGCCCAGACCATCCCACGGCGACGGCAGGAAGCTGAAGGTCTGCTGATAGGCCAGTTCATAGCCATCAAGCTCGATCTCCCCAGCATTGTAGTATGTCGCCAGTTGAATCTGCAGGTTCGGATCGACCTTGCCATTGGTGTCATAAAAGATATTGGCCAGTGACGTATCCGGCAGGCCAAGGCTTGAGAATGTCACCATCGTCGACTGAGACACCGTCGTATCAACCAGTTTCTTTTTGAAGTAACCCGCGCTGACCAGAGAGCCGCGGCCGAAATACCACTCAAGTCCGGTATCCCAGTTGGTCGAAATCTGCGGTTTTAGGTCGGGGTTACCTGATGTCGCATAGGTGTTATAGATATTGGGGATAACGGTCTGCGCCGCGATCAGCGACAACGACGCCCGTGTTATGGTTTTGCCCCATGATCCGCGCCAGATCAGGTCATCGCGCAGGTCGTAAGCAAAACTGACCGACGGATTGGCATTGCTGTAGCGGTTTTCTTCGGTATTGGGCTCGTAGCTGTTGTTCTGGCCGGTTTTTTTGTAGTTCTCGATAGTCATGCCGGTCGATGAATAGCGAACGCCGGCATTGACCCGTAACTGACGCTCCAGCACCAGACCGATGAAATCCGATTGCAGGAAGACGCTCTTGACCTCCTCTTCGGCGGTAAAGCTGGTCGATAGATCGATGGGGGATTTCATGGCCGAGCCGATCGGATCAACCGTTTGGTTGACGAAATCGCGCGAGAAGGTCGCCCAGGCGTTCGGGAAACTGCCTCCGATCACCAGATTATCGAGCGGCACATGATCCAGCATGGCCGCGCGCAGGCCCGCCGTTCCGACCGCATTCAGGGCCGCCGTGGCAAAGGATGTGCCGTTACGCTTGGTCTTTTGCTTGGTGGTGCGGACATAGACCAGACCGCCCTTCAAGTGTCCCGTCCAGCCGTCGATCAGATTATAATCCCAGTCCGCGACCAGTCGGGCGGTACGCTCACGGTCGACTTCGCGGTTCCAGTCAATGGCCGTAGAAAAATCCTGATAACGGTTAGGGTCGGTGAAATCGACCCCTGTGGCCGCCAGCCCCGGATAGACATGATCATCACCCCAGTCGAGGGTCGTCGTCACCCCGTACAGGTTCGAGACAATCCGTTTATTGTCGTAGTAGGCGGCACTTTCCGAGGCCGAAACCTGCCCCGTCAGGGTCAGACTGTCGGTCAGTTCATATTTGCCATTAAAAGAGGCATAACCAAACTTGGTTTCGCCATTATAGAAATAGCTTTCGCCCAGATACGAGGTGTTGCCAAATGTGCCTTCCAGCAGGTTACCGTCAGGGTTAATCGTCACATCGATCGGCACGAAACCATTGTGACCCGAAGCGCCGGCCTGGGCGGCGGTGTTGGTGGTGCGGGTATTGCGGATCGGCATACCGAAGGTGAACTCGTCGCGCTCGTCCTGAAGATGGGAGAACAACAGATCGACACTCAGGTCCAGACGGTCGCGCTTATATTGCAGCGAGGTCACCAGACCATCACGGTCGCGGGTATTTTCAGCCCCATAATAACGATAGAACCGCGGCAGATAGGCGTTATCGATGGCGGTGCGGTTGGGCAACATGGCCGCCGCGCGGGGATCGTTCCAATCGAGCGCAAACGCAAACGGGCCACTACCGATGCTGTTTGGGTTATTGGCCAGATATGAGCTGTTGTAGCCGCCGGTGGCTTCAAAGCCCGACTTCATATTGACGCTGGTTGAATGGGCCGCACCTATCAGCAAGCCCCAGTTACCCCAGGTATTCGAATAGAGCACAAAGGCATTGGGATCGAGGTGCTCCGACGCCGTATTATACGACCCCATGACCGCATAGCGGATACTGCGTTTGCCAGCCCCGTCAAACGGACGCGGCGTTTGCAGATCAACGACCCCGCCAATACCGCCTTCTTCGAGTTCGGCCAACGGGGTCTTATAGAAATCAACCCGGCCAAACAGTTCGGAGGCAAACACATCATAGTTGAAATCGCGCGACGATCCGCCGACATTCGATGATGAGGTCGTGCGCACCGGCGCGCCATTGAGCATGGTGACGTTATATTCCGACCCCAGCCCCCGGATAGAAATGCGCTGACCTTCGTTGGACGCGCCGTCGCGGCTCAGATAGACACCCGGTATGCGCTGCAAGGCTTCGGCGACGTTAGCCTCGGGAAACTTTCCGATGTCTTCGGCGACAATCGAGTCGCGCACAACAATGGCTTCTCTTTTCAGATTGATCGATTTTTGCAGCGATGAGCGAAAGCCGGTGACGACGACCTCGGTCACGTCGTCGGTTGCGGCTTCCGGTGGCGTTGTGGCCGCCTGCCCCCACGCCGTGCCGCTAAACCCGATGGCCAGCATGGTGGTCATTAGCAGTTGTTTTTTCATGTGTTTACCTTCCTTGACCGGCGCACGCCTTCACTCAGCGCTTTGGGCGCAGGTTCAGGTCGGGCGCTTCGACTTCCCTTATGATTATTACGGTTATTGCTTGTGCGCGCCGACAGAGCCAAGGCTCATGCCGATGCGGTGACGCCTTACTCTACGGACAGTCCCTGAGTGTCATGGTCTTTCTCGTGTCCCCTGTGTACGGCCTTTAAGGGCCGATCCTAACCTGTACTGCCAGCCGCTATTATTATAGTCAGGTGCGACCGTGCATTTTCGTAACACATAACGATATGTGAGTACATATAGAGGAACGATATTGTATAATAAATTTTATCTTTATGGGCCCGCTTGTGTCGCCAAGGCAACATTCGCCACCGCCATTCCGATATACGGAACGAAAAAGCGCCTGCAAAACGGCTGAAACCACCGCTAAAGGCGCAAACGGCTTAAATCTGCCCTTTGAAGCCAAACTCACGGCTGATCGCGGTCGCCGTATCGCGGACATAACGGCTTAAAGTATCAATGCGGGCATCATCCATATACTGGGCGGCCGATGAGACGCTGATGGCGGCCACGATAACATTGTTCATGTCGCGAATCGGGGCGGCCACACAGCGGACATGGTCTTCGTTTTCATCCAGATCCATGGTGTAACCGCGCTGGCGGTAGTCCTTCATAACCTCAAGCCAGCCTTTGAGATCATAACGATAGCGCGGCGTCTCAGCCGCTTCGCGCAGATAGACTTCGCGCAACACGTCTTCGCTTTCATCCATCAGCAAGGCTTTGCCCAGCCCGGTATGGCGCAAAAGCTGGCGCTCACCGACAATGCAACGTACCTCGATACGGCGCGTGCCGGGAATCTTATCAATATAATGAACCTGATGGCGATCCAGCACCCCCAGATTAACCGTGTCGCCCGTATCTGCCGAAAGCTGACGCAGATAGTCGTGGCTGACGCGGGTCAGCGTAATCTGCTGTTGGGCAGCGTAACCCAGTTCGAGCAGTTTGGTGCCCAGACTATAGCCATCGCGCTGACTGAAGCTCAAGAAACTGGCCTCAACCAGGGTGGTCGCCAGACGATGAACGGTTGTCTTATTAAGACCCAGGGATTTCGACATCTTGCCCAGCGTATTGTCGCCCTTAGCCACGCGCGACAGCACGTCCAACCCCTTCATCAGGGTCATAGCTCCGGCCTTGGCGCCCGCCTCTGCCGGTTCTGCGATTTTGGGTTCAAGTACCTCAGCCATCAGGTCGGTCTTCATCGCTTGGGTCATAGTCTACTCCTGCCTGACGGGACAATCATACGACGATTCATCCCGAATACGATACAGCCGTACACAATAGTGATACAGGCGGCAATTAAAAAAACAAGTTCTTTTAAATTCCACCTGCTATCCCAATGACTTACCCGTTAGTAATCTACCGCATAATCCTTGGCGAACTTGGCCCCGGCAAAGGCTTTCTTTTGCGTCCAGTCCAGCGCCGGTGCCGTCCAGAAAGCATCCGTAGCCGGCAGGCCCAGCGCCAGAAAGCCTTCGGACGTGATATACATGCTGCCATTGTTGGAATACCAGTCGCCCAGTTCCGGCTGGTGCCCGGCAAAACCAATGGTCAGATAGCCATCTTTGGTGAAATTGCTGGCCTGGGCAAACACAGCCTGATGGACCGCGGTAAGTGCGCCCCGCACCTGACCTTCCGGCAGGCTTGAAGGCAATGACTTACGCCACGCCATCAGGGCCAGGGGTTGAAAGGTGGCGGTTCGGTAAGTCAGGGACCGCCCGATCGGCGGATAGGTGCCGGTAGGTGAGACAAACCGTTCCAGATGCTCACAATATCTCTGGGTGCGCTTTTGCCACTTCGGCAGTTCGATTTCCGGCCTGAGATTATTGAAGCTGGGTTTGAACCGTACCAGAACCTCAAGGATTTCCAGCAGCATAGGGTAGATGACGTAGGAATTGTAATAGTCGAAATGGAACTTGACCCCGTCCGCGACCCAGCCGTCGCCGATATACCATTCTTCCATTTTCTTGATGGTCAGATCGACGCGCATCGGGTCCCAGTCTTCACCGATCGACAGCAGAAACGCCTCGTTCATGGCCGCAAACAACAGCCAGTTGGTATAGGGTGGTGAGACCCGACGTAAGGATTTGATCTCCTCGACAATGCGCGCCTTGGTGGTGGCATCCAGCGGCTCCCACAACTGTTTCGGCGCGCGCATCAGGGCGTTGGTGAAATAGGCCGAATCGACCAGCGCCTGGCCGTGGCCGCGCCACAACAGATAGTCAGGGCTTTGGGGATCAACCGAATGGACAAAGGATTGCAGGGCCTGCTGCTCCAGCCGCTTACGCACGCGCCCTTCGGCGGTATCGTCTTCAGGCAGGGACAGCCACGGAGCCACCCCCGCAATCAGGCGCGCAAAGGCTTCCATATAGGCCACGTTCTTATCGCGTCCATCCCAGGTCGGACTAACCTCCAGAGCGAAGTTTTTCCTTAAGTTCCCCGCCGCCATATTTGACAACACCGGCTCGGCTATCTTTTGCAGGAGCCCGGCCATGTAGGTGCGGTCATTGACTATTGCCGGTTTTTTAGCCGCCTCGGCTCCGCTTGCGGCCATGGCACCGATGGCCGCAGACCCGGAGATGGCAGCCTTGATCATGTCTCGTCTTTGCATTTTATGTCCCTGTTTTATTTATTTAAATTAAGGCTTTGGGTATCCAGCCACGCCTTGAAGCCATCAAGGTCGCGCACGCCCTGCTGATCCTGTGCCCAGGCCGCACCGAACGCATAGGTAATCGCCGCCGGATCTTTAAAGGTCACAAACAGGCTGGTTCCGTCATCCTGAGCGCTATTGACGACGGTATCAGGCTTATAGAACACAGCGACTCCAAGCCCGTCATTGGCCAGAGACTGCTGGCCCCAGGTGGCGACATAGGCCCAGCCCCTGGCATCCGGTGCCGATTTAAGCACGGTGACGCCCTCATGTTTGATCAGGCCGGTGACGAACGGGCCGGACGCCGCCTGCCCCTTGGCGCTGACGTGGGTCAGGGCCGAACCGTTTTTAATTGTGAACCGTGTCGTCAGGTTCGATGTGCCATTATCAAAACCTTTGGTCTCCACTTCGGCCACAGCCTGCGCCGGACCATTGTCGATAATTTTGGCTGAGATCGTTGATTTACCAATCTGGGTTGCCTTACCACCGCGCAGAACCCCTACGCCACCAATCCCGACCGTTTCGCCGACCTTGAAGATGTCCATGCCCCACGGCGCCATGTCGTGATAATTGTCGACCCCCTGCCCGATGGTGTGCAGCACCGGCCCCGGCGTCTTTTTGCCAAAGATATCAATGGCCATGCGCTCATCCAGATAGAGCCGATAGGCCATCAGGTCGGACTCCCAGCCCAGCCCCTCAAACGCCATCAGGCCATCATGGATAAAGTGATCGGCCGGAACAGTATATTGTTTTTGCAGGTGGAAGACGCCGCGTTGCAGGCGCCCGTCTTCCAGAACGCCGCCGTCCTGCACATTGAGCACGGCCTGAACCGGCACCGGGGCTGACGGCACGGTCAGGTCCTTGCCCGGCTTGAGATCCAGATCAGCCACCGCCGTCGCTGCCAGCAGAAACGCGCCAACGCCGTAAAACTGGGTGTCGTCAAAGCTGACATTTTCCGGCCGGTCAGATACCGGCTGCACATAACCAAACTTACCGTCGGAATGCACAGCCCGCGTCAGGGCCGTCCAGCCCTTACGTACCGCCGGTTCATAGGTCTTGCGATCCAGCAACCCGGCCTTGATGCCCCAGGCCAGACCATAGGTGTAAAAGCCCGTGCCGCTCGATTCCGGCAGGGATTTGGTCGGATCGGACAGCAAAGACGGCGACCAGTAGCCATCGGGCTTTTGGATGGCGACCAGTTTGGCCGACATTTCCTTAAAGACCTGCTCCATCTCGGCGCGCCCCGGATCACCTTGCGGCAACAGCGGGATCATCCGCGCCAGCCCCGCCAGCACCCAACCATCGCCGCGGCTCCAGAACACCTTTTCACCGTTGGGGCCGCGCCGGTTGAAAAAGCGCGAGTCGCGGTAATAAAGATGTTCGTCTTTATCATAGAGATAGTTGGTAACCGCCGTAAATTCCGTCTTGGCATAGTTGGCATATTTCGGGTCGCCGGTGATTTGCGACAGTTCAAGCCAGGCCGCCGGGGCCATAAAGATGGCATCGGCCCAGCACCAGCGCTGATCGCAATCGACCCCGCGCGGATCATAATATTCGCGGTGCTCAAGGCCTACGGTCGGCGGAAAGGCCAGAATTCGGTCGAAGCGTTCTTTGAGCGGGGCAATCGCCTGCGGCCCCGCACCATGTTTTGAGGCCCATAGATAGGACTGACCGATCACATGTTCATCGGCATGATAAAACCGGTGACCCAGTTGCCACTTATTGGCCTCGCCGCGTGAAATAATGGCGCGACCATAGGCTGGATTGTCGCTGCGGTTGGCCAGTTCGATCAGGCCGACAAACAAAGCCCCCTGTACCCAGCCGGTCTTATCGGGCGTATCGGGTGAGGCATTAGATGGAATGGAACCACCCGCCATATTGGCCAGTTGCCAGTCGGCGACCTTTTCGGCCAGCGCCATGACCTCAGCCGGACGGTACGGGATCGCCGCAGGCTTTGCCGCCGCAGTGTGCGCAAGGTTAGCCGGGGTGGCAGCACTTAGCGTCACCGGCGCCAGTGCCGACATAAAAACCGCCGCCACGGTCAGTTTCAGAATGGATTTCATGTTACTCTCCCTGTTTATGTAGCCCGGCCTGAGCGAGCCCCCGCCTGTACGAACCGCAGTCGTCTCAGTACCCAACGCATTTACTTAAGCTGACAGATATCGAGCACATCCATATCGTCATAGTCCAGATTTTCCCCGCCCATCGCCCAGATAAAGGCATAGTCTGACGTGCCGGCACCGGTATGGACAGACCATGGCGGGCAGATAACCGCCTCTTCATCGCGCACAACCATATGCCGCGTATGTTCAGGCTCACCCATAAAGTGAAAGACCCGCGCATGGGGCGCCAGCCGAAAATAGAAATAGGCCTCTGAGCGGCGGTCATGCAGGTGCGGCGGCATAGTGTTCCAGACGCTGCCGGGTTTCAATATGGTCAGCCCCATCAAAAGCTGAGCCGAGGCGCAGACACCGGGTATGATCAACTGATAGATAACGCGGGCATTGGAGCCCTCTAACGTGCCCCGCTCCAGCGGAATGGCCCGCGCCGTCGAAATGGCTTTGGTTTCAAAGGCACAGTGCGCCGGTGTCGAGGCCAGATAAAACTTCGCCGGAAGACCAGAGGACAGGCTCTCAAAACTGACATCACTGGCCCCGCGCGCGATGTAAAGCGCATCCAGAGGATCTAGCGTAAATGCCTGCCCGTCAACGGTCACCACGCCCGCGCCCATGCCCACATTGACCACACCCATTTCCCGGTTGATCAGAAACGGCGCACCGGCCACGGACGCGGGTTCAGCCTGAACCGGCAGGGTTAGCACCTCATCCACGGGGGCCGCGCCGCCGATAACCAAGCGCTCCTGATGCAGGTAATTCAGAACTATTTCATCACGCACAAACAAGCCGCCAATCAGATACCGGTCGCGCAGATCCTGATTGGAGGCCTGCGCCATCATATCCGGATGCGTGGCATAATAGACGGTCTTGAACATGGCCGGCTGCATTTTCCTGTAACGCGCCTTTCTGCCCAAACCATGGGCAAACGGCACCATTTTATGATTTTATAGTTTCACAAAAGGCTTTTGCGGAACGATAAACCCGACAACGGCCTCCCCGTACAGATTACGTAACACATGATGAAATCAGAATCCACATAAAGAAACGATTTTTAAGCCTATTCGATCAATCGAGCCGCCCGCCCCAACAACGCGGGCTGTAGCGTCCGGGCATAATGAGAAGACGCCGCGCGCCTTTGTCAGATCACGCCATAAAAGCGTTGCTGCAATCTGATAATTACCCTCCCAAAAATTCATCAGAACACCCCATATCTCTGAAAAATATAGATATTATCTTACAAAATTAAATCCCGATTCACTCGTATCGGTTAGTGTGCTCCGCAATAGTAAGGTTGTTGCGTAAGGTATCATTGCACATGCCAGGGCGTTACGAGATGCAAAAAGCTCTCTTTATCTCCGATATCACCGATCAGATCGCACCTATTGCGCCCGATTGCCCCAACTCGGTAATATACGACATGTTCCGCGACACCCCCGATTTGATGGTGGTGGCGGTGGCCGATACCGATGGTACGGTTTTAGGCCTGATTGAGCGTCATACCTTCAATCTGCGGATGGCCGCGGAATTTGGTCGCGCCTTGTTTAGCCGCAAGCCGGTCACCGCCATGATGGACGCCGATCCGCTCAGGGTTGATGTAGACACGCCTTTACGCGACTTTACCCGCGCGACTCTGGCCGAGCGCCCGTCAGAGTTAATGCGAGGCTTTATCGCTACCCGCGACGGCAAATATGCCGGTGTCGGCACCTCCCTGTCGGTGCTGAAGGCCATCAGCGCCGACCTGCAAAATGCCTTTAACATACAACAGGTTATGACCGGAGACCTGCTGCGCCTGAGCGCCGAAGCCCAGCGCAGTGAAGTCTTTCTCAACACCGTCATTAACAATATCCCGGCGATGGTGCTGGTGAAAAACGCCGATGACCAGCGCATCCGCCTGATCAACCGCGCCGGCGAAAAGCTGTTTAATGTCAAGGCCAGCGATGTCGTCGGCAAGACCAGTCAGGATCTGTTCCCGCCGGAGGTCACCGCCCGTATTCTGGCCAGCGATCGCAAAGCCCTGGAGACCCTTAGTGCGGTCGTGATGGAAGATGAAACCTTTATCGATGACCAGAAACGCCGACGCATATTGCAACTCAAGAAAACCGTTCTGCGCAGTGAAAACGGCGAAGCCGACGCCATTATTACGCTCGGCATGGATCTGACCGAACAGAAAGACGCCGAAGCCCGCATCGCGCAACTGGCCCACTATGATCCGCTTACGGGGCTGGCTAACCGGGCTTTATTTGCGACCGACATGGAAAAAGCCTTAAGCCGCGCCCAAAGATCGGGCCGGTCGTTCGCGCTGATGTGCCTTGATCTGGATCGTTTTAAAGCGGTCAACGATTCTTACGGGCACATGATGGGCGACCAGTTACTGATTCAGGTCGCTGAGCGGTTGCGTAGGTGCGTACGCAAAGGCGATATGATCGCGCGCATGGGCGGCGACGAATTTGCGGTCATTCAAGACATTACCCGCGTTGATGACGCGCAACATCTGGCGGGCCGCATCGTCGAGGCCATGAAGGCGCCGTTCAAGGTCGGCGACATGCGTTTCCAGATCGGCATATCGATCGGTATTGTCATTGCCCAGCAAGACGGGCTTGATCCTCATAACCTGTTATCACGCGCGGATCTTGCCATGTACCGCGTCAAATCCGAAGGTCGCAACGGCTGGTGCTTTTTCCGACCGGAAATGGATGAGCAACTTCAGCGCCGGCTTGAGATGGAACAGGACTTAAAACGCGCCCTGGCCGACAACCAGTTCCAGCTTTATTTCCAGCCTCTGCTCAATCTGGAGACCCATGAAATCACTTCGTTCGAGGCCTTGCTGCGGTGGCACCATCCGGTGCACGGCATGGTTTCACCGGCCGAGTTTATCCCGGTCGCCGAAGAGTCCGGCCTGATCGGGCCATTAGGGGAATGGGTGCTGAAAACCGCCTGTAATGCCGCTGCCCTGTGGCCGCAGCCGTGGCGGATTGCCGTCAATATCTCCCCGCTCCAGTTCCGTCACAAATCCCTGCCCGTGCTGGTCAAAAAGGCCCTGAAAGCTTCCGGTCTGCCCGCCAGCCGCCTAGAGCTTGAAATCACCGAAAGCGTGCTACTGGAAAACGAAAAGCAGAACCTGAGCATCCTCACGCAAATCCGCGAACAGGGCGTGCGTATCGCTATGGATGACTTCGGCACCGGCTATTCGTCCTTGAGTTATCTGAGGGCGTTCCCGTTCGATAAGATCAAGATCGACCAGTCGTTCGTGCGCGACCTGCCCCATGATCGTGACGCCTTGTCGATCATCCGCGCCATCACGGACATGGCGCAGTCCCTTGGGGTGCGCATCACGGCCGAAGGGGTTGAAACTCCGGCCCAGATGGAGGCCCTGAAGGACCTGGGATGCCACGAAGCGCAAGGATACCTGATTGGCCGCCCCGCACCGGGGATCGAGGCCTATTGTCCGGTGGCAAAGACAGTCGCGGCGTAAAGAATACCCCTCCGTCTCGTCGCTAACGCGACGAGACGGAGGGGTACACTTTTAAACCACCTTCCACCCCCGCAACTTACACGCTATAGTCGCCGCGAATAATTGGGGGACGCTATGCTGGATGCTGCCAAACAACCGTTTTCAGAGCGTCACGCGCTGATTTTCCGAAGCGTCATCGGGGTGCTGTTCGGACTGGTTTTGGCCTATATCCAAGCCTATACCGATGCCCACCGGCCCGAATATCCGATCGATCCGTCAAAGATCACCCAAACCTACATATGGCATCAGATTGCCTTTTTGACAGTTGCCTTGAGCGCCTTTATCTACTGGGCAGGGGCGGCCGCCATGCGACGCGGAACGCTGCTGGTCTGGGGCCTGATCAGCATGGTGCTGATCGCCATCATCGCCTGGACGCAGTATCAGCAAAACCCGACGCCGTATTTTTCACCCTTCTGGGGCACGGCGACGTTTCTGCTGTATCCGCTATTGTTCATCGGCCACGAACTGATCTCCAGCGGTGATCAGGCCAGAAAACCCATCGCCCCCTACGGCCTCTATTTCGACGAAGCCTGGAAGCGCGGGGTACAGTTGTGCCTGTGTATTCTGTTCACCCTTTTGCTGTGGGGGATTTTGTGGCTGGGGGCTTCGCTGCTCGGCTTCATCGGCTTTGACTGGTTCAAAAAGTTGTTGGAGCAGGAATTTTTCAGCTTCCCCGTCACCGGTCTGGCGCTAGGCATTTCGGTCCATCTTTCCGACGTTCAGACCAAACTGCTGGCTAATGTTCGCGCTCTGATTTTGGGCGTGCTGTCATGGCTGCTGCCGGTGATCGTTCTGGTAGGACTGATCTTTACGGTCAGCCTGTGCTTTAGCGGCCTTGAGCCCCTGTGGAAGACCAAGGCCGCGACGGCGACCCTGCTGGGCGCGTGTCTGGGGCTGGTGCTGCTGATTAATGCCGCCTATCAGCAAGGCGACGTTGAACGCCCGGTCAATATCGCGCTCAAAATCGCCGCTCGCATTGGCTGTGGCCTGATCCTGATTTTCTCCGTGCTGGCGGCCTATGCGCTCAGTCTGCGGATCGGCCAGTACGGCCTGACGCCGGCGCGTATCATGGCGCTGGTCGGTGTGATCGTCGCGCTATTGTACGGGATAGGTTACGCGGTGGCCGCTGTCATGCCCGGTCGTTGGCTGCGCCTTATTGAGCCGCTCAATATCGCCTTTGCCATCGCCAAGTGTGTGATTTTCATTGCCGTCCTGACACCGATTGCAACCCCCGCCCGCCTCAGCGTGAACGATCAAGTCGCCCGCCTGCAATCGGGCAAGGTGGCGCCGGACCAGTTCGACTGGAACCTGCTGCGGTTTGAGACTGGCGTTTATGGCACCCGCGCCCTTGATACGCTTGAGAAAAACGGCACCACCGATGCCATTCGCAAGAAGGCGACCGAGGCGAAGGCCATAAAGGAGCGCTATCAACTCACGCCGCCCTCCAAATCCGTTAAACCGTCCGCGGGGCAGTTCAAAGTCATCGCTCCCGCCGATGGCGTGATCCCCGCAACCTTTTTAGCGCAGAGCTTCGAGATTGACGGCCACGACACGCCCCAGTGCATGAAAACCGGCTCGAAACTGTGTCAGGTATCTCTGATCGACCTTAACCGTGACACCGCGCCGGAGATTGTCATGCTGGATGACAACGCCCTGCGGATTTATGTCTTTACAGACGGAAAATGGCAGCAACAAACGGTTGATTTCAGTCTTAACGATGCTCAGAAAACGGCCTTCCTGAAAGGTGAAATTAAGGTCAGTCGCCCGGAATGGGACTATATTATGATCGGCGATAAGCTCATCACGCCACACTAACAATCCGATCATTTCTTTATATTCCGAACTGTCCTCCGCATTTAAACCTGAGACAACTAGGCCTAGGTTCAACTTACCCATGAACCCAAAGGAATTTACCCATGCCTCTCATTAATCTTGTTGTTGTGCTTATCGTCGTCGGCGTCCTGCTGTGGCTGGTCAACACCTACATCCCGATGGACGGCAAGATCAAAAACATCCTCAACGCGGTCGTCGTGATCGGTGTTGTGCTGTGGCTGCTTCAGGTATTTGGCCTGTTCAGCAGCCTGTCCGGCGTCACCGTCGGCTAGGCAGGGGCACGGCCCCTGCACCCTGAACCTGGAGCCGACTGATAGGCCAGTTCTAATTTACAGATGCCATTAGGCCCGTTTGCGTGAACAGTTCGACTGAGCGCAGGCGGGCCTTTATGTCGTGGATCGGCATGGAGATAATCAGTTCATCAGCCTCGGTCTGCGCCAGAAACGCCTTGAGTTTGGACTCGATGGTTGTGGGCGACCCCACTACCGCATATTTCAGCATATGATCAACCATCGCCGCCTCATCAGGGCTTAACTGCAAACCGCGGTTAGGCTTCGGGAACGGTTTGCGGTCATTGCGGCGCAGATTGGCGAACGACTGCTGCATCGAGGTATAGAGATACTTCGCCTCATCATCCGTATCCGCCGCGACCCCCATGATCCCGACCATCGCATAGGGCTTATCCAACACCGCCGACGGTTTAAACTGTCCGCGGTAGATGCTCAACGCCTGGAACAGATGCTCCGGCGCAAAGTGTGACGCGAACGCATAGGGTAAGCCCAGCATGGCCGCCAGTTGCGCACTATAAAGGCTCGACCCCAACAGCCAGATCGGCACATGCGTATCCATGCCCGGCACCGCGATGACCGGGCGGTGTGTGGCGTCATCGCTCTCACCCAGATAGGCCTGCAATTCCAGAACATCATTCGGGAAATTATCGACCCCGGCATCCATATTGCGCCGCAAGGCACGGGCGGTTTTCATATCCGTCCCTGGCGCGCGCCCCAGCCCCAGATCAACCCGGTCAGGAAACAGCGCCGCCAGTGTGCCGAACTGCTCAGCAATCACCAGCGGCGAATGGTTGGGCAGCATGATCCCTCCGGAGCCAATGCGGATGGTTTTGGTCGCCTGCCCCACATGGGCAATTACAATCGACGTCGCGGCTGACGCGATCCCCGGCATACCGTGATGTTCCGCCAGCCAGTAGCGGGTATAACCCAGTGTCTCGGCGTGCCCGGCCATGAGTGCGGAATTATCGAGCGCCTCCCGCACCGTCCCGCCCTCACCGATCTGCGATAAATCAAGAATGGAAAACGGGATCATCAAACACCTCACAAAGCACAAGAGCGCACCCCGAAAAGTGTGAAACGGTTTTCGGATACAGATGCGCGCTAAAACAAAAGCTTAGAGCACAGTTCCGATCCAATTTGATCGGGACGTGCTCTAAAGCCTTATGTAGGAGGTTCGGTTACGATTTGAAGGTTCAGGCGGGAATTAAAGTCGCAGGGTCACAGACCCTGCACCCGGAACTTAAACATCACTGAAAAATCAGTGTGATATGGTATAAATCACATGGAGATTCTAAAAGGGGCCAGACTCGAATGACTGAAAGTACAGAGAAAAAAGTATCTGAGGTATACCCAAGTCTGTTCCACTACACGACCTACAACGGGCTGATCGGCATACTCCAAAGCCAGTCTCTCTGGGCGACGAACTATCAGTTCCTTAATGATAGTACCGAATTTAAGCTTGCAGCAGAAAGGCTTGTTGAAGAAATCCTGCCTCATTATAAAAAATATCTAAAAGACAAGATCTTGTCAGATCAAAGGTTCGCCCAATTCATAGAATCAGAAGGAGGAACTTCAAAATTTATGGATGAGCCAAGCACTTTGGTTCAAAGCATGTACATAGCAACTGGCGATGAAATTTATATAACGTCATTTTCTAAACATACAGATGCGCCTGTCGCTGCGAACGGACACCTTAGCCAATGGCGTGCTTATGGAGCGGATGGGGGATATGCGATTGAGTTTAACTCAAATGAAATAGAAATTTTACTTCACGAACAAAATTCAAAGTTCGGATTTTTACCCCTACTCGCAGACATGATTTACAGTGGTGATGTCGAAAAATACGCCTCAGAAATGCAAAAAAAAAGCTGACATATTGGTACAAAGAAGTATCGAAATGCTCGATGCGATTTTAAATCGTTATGAATTTAAACCTGATACTGAAGCTTATTCTAGCTTCATTTTCTACGCGGGTAGATACAAACACTGGGCATTTAAAGACGAAAACGAAGTCCGCATTTTAATTGATAGTAAAAATTATGACGATCAAAAAACTACTCCTGATATTCGTTACCGTGGGAGCGTAACGAAAATACCTTACATTCCCCTTTTTGAATCGGGTGATACTTTAAAACTAGAAGAATTGTCTCGAGACAATATAACTTTGCCAATTAAGCGCATTATTGTCGGCCCACATAAAGACAAGCACTTACGGGCAGCATCGCTTAAAACGATCCTGAGACACACAGATATCGAGGTCACTGTGTCTGATATCCCGTTTGTGGGCGTTCACGTATAGAGTTACCCCTCCGTCGCGGACTTCGCCGCGCCACCTCCCCACTTTGTAGGGAGGAGAAATGCCCCCACCACCGCATCTCACGGCCTTTGGCCGCTCGTGCGGTCCCCCTCCCCAGTAAACTGGGGAGGTATAAAAAGACAAATCCCGGCGTCGGGCCGCCCCGAGCCGGGATTTGACAATTTACGCCCGCTCAAAAGTACACTGAGCGAAAGCGAAGGACTTTTGAGCGATTAATCCACGACTTCGGCTTTGGAAGCGTTCTTGTCCTTGGCCGGGGTGATGTCGAAGCCGATCTTGCCCTCGTCGGTGAGTTTGACGAGGATATGACCGCCCTTGATCAACTTGCCAAACAGGATCTCGTCGGCCAGCGGCTTTTTGATGTACTCCTGAATGACCCGCGCCAGTGGACGCGCACCATAGAGTTCGTCGTAGCCGTTTTCCGACAGCCACTTGGCGGCATCGTCGGTCAGGGTGATCGTGATGTTGCGATCCGCCAACTGCATTTCCAGCTGCAGGATGAACTTGTGCACGACCTGGCTGATGACCTCGGCCTTCAGTTGCTTGAAGCCGACGATGGCATCCAGACGGTTGCGGAATTCCGGCGTAAACAGACGCTTGATCGCCGCGTCGTCTTCGCCTTCGACCTTGGCCCGACCGAAGCCGATCGAGTTCTTCTGGTTGTCCGATGCGCCCGCATTGGTGGTCATGATCAGGATCACATTGCGGAAATCGACCTTCTTGCCGACCGCATCCGTCAACATGCCATGATCCATGACCTGCAACAGGATGTTGTAGATATCGGCGTGGGCCTTTTCGATCTCATCAAACAGCACGACCGCATGAGGTTGCTGATCGACGGCATCGGTCAGAAGCCCGCCCTGGTCATGGCCGACATAGCCCGGAGGGGCCCCGATCAGGCGCGACACGGTGTGGCGCTCCATATATTCGGACATGTCAAAGCGCAGAAGCTCAATCCCCAGCGTGGACGCCAGTTGCTTGGCCACTTCGGTCTTACCCACACCGGTTGGCCCGGAGAACAGGTAGCACCCGATCGGCTTTTGCGGATCGCGCAAGCCGGCGCGGGCCAGTTTCATGGCTGACGACAGTTGCTCAATGGCATCGTTCTGGCCAAAGACCACCCGTTGCAGGTCTTTTTCAAGATCACGCAGGGCCTCTGTGTCCGAACGCGACACCGACTTTGACGGGATGCGGGCGATCTTGGCGATAACCGTTTCGATCTCACGCGGGCCAATGATCTTCTTACGCTTGGATTCCGGCAGGATGACCTGCAAGGCCCCGGCTTCGTCGATCACGTCAATGGCCTTGTCCGGCAGCTTACGGTCGGTGATGTAACGCGCCGACAGCTCGACCGCGGTCTTGATGGCCGCATCGGTGTATTTCAGCTTATGGAAGGTCTCATAGTACGGCTTGAGGCCGCGCAGGATCTTGATGGTATCATCCGGCGACGGCTCATTAACGTCGATCTTCTGGAAGCGACGCACCAGGGCGCGGTCCTTCTCAAAGTGCTGACGATATTCCTTATAGGTCGTGGAGCCCATGCAGCGCAGAGCGCCCGACGCCAAAGCGGGTTTCAGCAGGTTGGACGCATCCATCGCCCCGCCCGACGTGGCTCCTGCACCGATGACGGTGTGGATTTCGTCGATGAACAGGACGGCGTTCGGATGGGCCTCAAGCTCCTTGACGACCTGCTTGACGCGCTCCTCAAAGTCACCGCGATAACGCGTGCCCGCCAAAAGTGTACCCATGTCGAGGCTGTAGATGGTGGCCCCAGCCAGAACTTCCGGCACTTCGCCGTCAACGATTTTTTTGGCCAGACCTTCGGCAATGGCGGTCTTGCCCACGCCCGGATCACCGACCAGCAGCGGGTTGTTCTTGGTCCGGCGGCACAGGATCTGAATGGCGCGCTCAACCTCGGCATGACGGCCGATCAGCGGATCAACCTTGCCGTGGCGCGACTTTTCATTCAGGTCAACGCAGTAGGCGGCCAGAGCATCGCCGGTTGACTTTTCGCCCTTGGATTTTTCATCCGACGGCGCACCGTCTTCGGAGGCGCTGCGCACGGCGCGCGGTTCCGACGCACCCGGCTTCTTGGCAATACCGTGAGCGATGAAATTGACCGCATCATAGCGCGTCATTTCCTGCTCCTGCAGGAAAAAGGCGGCGTGAGACTCGCGCTCCGAGAAAATGGCGACCAGCACATTAGCGCCGGTAACTTCATCGCGGCCCGACGACTGGACGTGAATGACCGCGCGCTGAATGACGCGCTGGAAACCGGCCGTGGGCTTGGCTTCTTCGGACTGCGGCACCACCAGCGATTTGAGGTCGGTCTCGATATAGGCGTTCAGCGCCACGCGTAGTTTTGATAAATCCACATTACACGCGGTCATGACGGCGGCGGAGTCCACATCGTCAATGAGGGCGAGGAGGAGGTGCTCTAAGGTCGCATACTCATGATGATGAGCATTGGCGTGCCCGACGGCCCGATGAAGCGTGTCTTCAAGCGCGCTGGAAAATGATGGCATGTTCAGCCTCCTTAAAGCTGTGAGTCAAAACTCTATACTCTCTAGTCCTTTATTCTTGCCCCATAGGTAGTTCGCGAAACTTAAAGTAAGCTAGTTGTTCGCTTGCCAAAAACGCGGCCGGAATTCTAAAAACTGTATCTTCATCTATTACATAGGAAGCGGATCAATCCTTTTCCATAGTACATTGCAGCGGATGCTGATGTCGGCGGGCCATATCGACGACCTGAGCCACCTTCGTTTCCGCCACTTCGTAAGTAAACACCCCGCATACGCCCACGCCCGTCTGATGGACATGCAGCATGACGCGGGTGGCGTCCTCACGCGACTTGTTAAAGAACCGCTCAAGGACATAGACCACAAACTCCATCGGGGTGTAGTCGTCATTGAGGATCAGCACGCGGTACAGCGACGGCTTCTGAGGCTTCGGCTTGGCATCAACAACCGCAAACGGGGCCTGGTCAGGCTTAATGTCGGGAGTCTTCGTCCCGCCCTTACCCGCTGCCGTCACTGCGCCTGCTGACTTTACTGCGATCGTCATCGACTGTGCCATGATGTTAGCGCCCTCAACCTCCTCAAGCGCGAAATCAAACCCGTTACCCGACAAGACTAAACCTCTTTGTTTTAACCATACCCTAACGGCGTTCTTTCAACTTAACGCCACCGACCTGAAGGTCGGATGAACGAAGCGATTTTAACGCCGGTTGGGAACGTAGCCTAATGAAGATAGTACAAACTTTGAACCTGTTAAGGGGCAATCGCCAATACTATCCCCCGTTACGATCACAGTTTACGCCTCTCCGTTACACGCCCACAACACTCTGTTTTTATTAACCAATTTTTGAGCAAAAGCGCCAAAATAGCACTTTAAGCCCTGAAATTAGTTAGCACCTCAATTTTATCCTTCTCGTTGGTGTAAATTAGCACCAGTGAATTTGGCTAAAATCAAAACTATCTGAAAACGATCAGATACTGATTCAAAGTTTGGAACCATCGCCGCAGCGCAACAACTCACGATTTGGTGACGATTGTTTCAATCCACAAGTATGAGCCATTGGTATGTCAGCACTTCAAATTCGCAAACGGTAATTTTCCGCACCGCGCTTTAAAATCTCTGAGCAGCTTCGTTTCAAATGCCGATGGTGATGGATCACTTTCGCCTAATGATTTCCACGCTACGATCAGGTCATTGGCATAGGCTAATTGCCATATGTAACGACCGCCCCAATGCCCTACGGGTTTGCCAGTTCCAAAATCAAAGTAGGATTTAAGACGCTTTCTTAGAGTCGCTTTGCTACCACGACTACCAGCCTTGCCGACATAGACCACGGATTCATCATCCAACCATTTAGCGGTCAGTTTATCAGTGCTGACAGTAGGGTCACGACCTTTGAAATGACCACCAGTGCTTTCGATTATGAACGATGGCGTTGAACCTGACACCGATTTATTGATCGATTCAACGCGCGTAATAACCTGACGCGGCGTCCCTTTTTTGTCCGGTGCCAGATTTGGAACCAGTGCGGTTACGGTCGAGGTCTCGTTCGAGAACGACTTAGATGTGTTAAAAAACCAAGCGTCAGAATAGAGCCTTGATGATTTCTTTGTCATCAGCCCTACGACCAGCCGGTGTTCTGGCTTCATTTTTAGAAATGGATGACCTGAGTGCTATTTGCTCACGCTCAATTTCAGCCAATGCAGCAGCTTTTTGAGCCTTAGCGTATTCATATAATGATTGAGCCGCAGCGCCGGTCTGACCAGCGAATGATGTCATTTTACCAGCGGCATCATCGGCATTATCGCCAAGGGTTTTAGTATCGTCAGCCGCTAGCTTTAAGAGATTGCCATATTTCTTGATGACATTTTCAGCGGATTCAGATGTTGCTTGAAGCTCTTTCAAATCGTTGTTGGCATCGTTCATTGCCAGCGCTAAAGCGCCAAAGACAACCGTCAAACCAGTGATCGCTAACCCAACGGTTCCCCCAAATGCCATCAGCGTCTTATTAGCCGCGCCTGTCAGAGCGTTCATCGCCATTGTGGTTCTGGCTGATGCGATGCTGACCCCATTCAATGATTCCATTTTCGCAGCATCAGCAGCAGCGGATGCGTATGTGGCAGCGGTCAGGTTGACGGTCATGCCGATCAGTCGCGCACCAGCCACGGTCATACCAATAGTAATAGCCGCCGTGACCAGATCAAGATTTTCAGCGATCAGTTCCAGCGCCTGACCCAAACGCTGGCTGACATGAAGTGACTGATCGCCCATGCCAACATACATTGTGATGGCATTGGTCAGCTTGGTCATGCCTTGCTCGACGGTCTGGACTGACTTTCCAGCATTGGCTTCTAATTCGGCTGAACCAGCGATTAACAGGTCAAAGAACTGACGGCTGGAAACACCCCCTGAAATGATGTCAGCCTTGAGAGCCGACACATTACCCGCGTATTTTGATGACGCATTAGCAGCAGCCAGCACCAGAGAAGGCATGGATTCAATGATAGAATTATATTCTTCGGCTTGAACACGACCAGAACCCAAAGCCTGTGATAGCTGTAATAATCCGCCTGATGCCGCCGTGGCATTGGTGCCTGACACCTTCAAAGCCAGACCAACGGTATTTGTCAGGTCAGTGATTTCAGCCTGAGTGACGCCAAGGTTTTTAGCGCTTTGAGACACCTTGCCATACAGGCTACCCAACGCTTCAAGAGGTGCCGCGTTTTTCTGAGCCTGTTCAAATAAAGTCTGTTGAACGCCTTCGAGATTAGCGCCTTCGAGACCGGCGACTTTCAAACTGTTAGAAAAACGGATGGACGCATCATTGGCAGCGATGGCTTTGCTGACGGTCACAATACCGGCAAGCGCCGGAACCAACCGTGTCGCAGCGGCGCTCATGCTGTTCAGACCACTTACCTGATCCGATATCGACTTTTGGATATTTGAAGATTTCCACGCTTTATCAATTGCGGTTGTCGTTTTGACATTATCGTTCGCAATCTTTTTCATGGTCGCGTCGATCTTTTTACCGAGCGCATCCATCTGTTTTTGGACTTTGAGCGTGTCCGCCGTGAATTGGGTCTCTAACTGAGTTTGAATAGCCATCAGTTATTTATTGCTGGCTAATCAAACATCCCTTCGTAATACTCACCAGCAGCCTTTAGCTTTTCGATGACCTGGTCTTTAGTTAGGGTCTTAGCTTTCTTGTCCTTTTCCGATTTAGGCAGGGTTTTGAGAAAGCCGATTTTGGCTTGTTCAAATTCATATAATGACATCCCATTCACCTCTTGAGGCGTGAATCCCATCGCCGCCGTTGAATATGTGGATTCTGCCCGATCACTTAAACTTGATCGCAGGTGCAGCATCCTGTGAATATCATCACGAACCATTTTACGTTGCGCTAACGCCGCTCGGGCGGCCCCGTTCGCCTCTTGAGCTACATTTTAGTGCGCTAACGCTGCGCTTCTTGAGCGCGAAAAAAAATCCCCGGAAGGTTGTTGAGACCATCCGGGGCTACAGCAATTTGGCGAATTGCAGCTATAAATTTTAAGTGCCGGTCTGATACGCGACCGGCCAATGACCGGCGAATAACCGAAGATTACTAAAACTACTTGTAAGACTGGAACTTCTCAACCGCCGCCGTCATGCGGGCGTTGATCGGCTTGAAGGTGTCTTTGAACGAGGCCGACAGGGTTTCAGAAATCGTATTCATTTCCGACACATAGGCTTCGATCGACGACTTGGCCCAGGACGATTGCAGTTCAATCACTTCCTGTACGCTCTTGGCGGTCGACAGGCTCTTGCCCGCTGCAACTGCGTCTTCCCAGTTCTTTTTGGCGAAAGCGGCGGTTTGGGCGCCAACGGTTTCAACACCCTTGGTCGCGGCCGTCATGCTCTCGATGACCGCTTCAATGTTGCCCTTGGACAGGCTGTTGACTTCGTTGAGCATACCCAACGACTTTTCAACGCCGTCTTTGAAGGCTTGGTTGCCGGCAACCGAGGCGCGCTCGACGGTTGATTTGAAAGCTTCTGTACCCGTATCCATGTCAAATATCTCCCTATTTGATGCTAAAGGACTCTTGGTCGAGTCTCAGTCTTATTGGCGAAAAAATATCGCCATAAGTGCAAAACCACTCAGAAACACAACCATTGAAAGCATTTATAACGCAAGCGCACACCGATGTCAAACATTATTGTGCAGTGCACAAAATTCTACGTACGCAAATACCGCCGGTTACCTCACTCAGGATTCCCCCATTGCGGGAGGCCCCTTTATAACCAGCCAAAAGACGCGGCTTAATGCCAAAGGTAGGATTTGTAAAAAATTTAATCTGTAAGCGTTTTACGACACGACGCGGCTTAAACTACGTCACAGCTTATATATTAGCGCGACTCACGCCGGATAAGCCTGATCCTGCGCGTTAAGGGTTTGTAAGCCATAACGGCGTTTTATAGTAAGCTTATTTAACGGCGGCGCGTACCTCCGCTACATTTTGGGCTCAATTGCGCGTTATCGTGACCATATAGTTACAGGTAGTAAGTTGATAGTTACAGGTAGTAAGTTGACTAATCCGCCCCAGCCTGTTGAATTAAGCTTAACCGTGTGGCGGATGGGATCGGGAATCGTGACACGCCTTACCCAAGGTATGATTTCCCGATGCTGACTTAAGTTTTTTAATCAGTGCCCGATTTTTTTATAAAAAAGGCACAAGGTTGTGGCGTAAATCTAGTAAATAAGGAGCTTGGCCCGTTGCGTATCCTCCCCTCAGCCAAGACGCGAATGTCTCTTGAACGCATTTCGCGTAAAACTGCCGTACCGGCCTCAAAAGCCCGTGCGATTGCTGTAGCACGTCCCCAGCGCACCGCGCTGTCCGCGCTGATCGCGACCCTTATTTGCCTGATGATGGTGATCGGTTTTGCCACCGCCGCACGAGCTCAGGACTTGTCCGAACAAAGCGCGCGTTATGCCGCCATTGTCGTCGATGCCCAATCCGGTGAAGTCTTTTACGCCAGCCGCGCCGATAGTCAGCGCTACCCCGCCTCCCTCACCAAGATCATGACACTCTATATGGCATTTGAAGCCATCTCGATGGGTGAGTTAAAGCCCACCGACCTGATCACCATGTCGCCGCACGCCGCCTCCATGCAGCCGGTCAAGGTCTGGCTGAAAGCTGGCGAGACTATTGACGTCGATTCGGCCATGAAGCTGGTCGCCCTCTATTCCGCCAACGATCTGGCTGCGGCGCTTGGTGAAAAGATCGGCGGCACCGAAGCGCGGTTTGGGGCCTTGATGACCCTCCGCGCTAAGGAACTGGGCATGACCCAGACCAATTTCGTCAATGCGTCGGGTCTGCCCGATAACCGTCAGGTGTCTTCTGCCCGCGACTTCGCCATTCTGGCGCGCGCGGTGATGCGCGACTACCCGCAATATTATGAATATTTCCACATCAAGAACTACACCTGGCGCGGTAAGACCTATCATAACCACAATCCGCTGCTGGCCATGTCCGGTGTCGATGGCATGAAGACCGGCGTGACCAATGCCGCCGGCTACAATCTGGTCGCTTCTCAGGTCAAGGGCAACCGCCGCCTGATCGCCGTCATGTTGGGCGGCGACAACAAATCCCAGCGCCGTGAGCACGTCACCGCCCTGCTCAACACCGGTTTTGACGTCATCGCCCGCCGCAATAAGGGTGAAGAAATCCTTGTGGCTCAAACGGCCTTTACGCAGTCTTTTGGATCGGCCTCGGCATCGCCCTACACCGTTCTGGCCCGCAACGATCAACTGATGAGCGACGCCCAGTTACGCGACGCCCTGCAAGGGTCGGAAATGGCCAATTTGTCCGAAGACGTGCAGCGCCTAAGCTCCACCGCCAATGCTCCGGCTGTGGCCAAAGCGCTGGCGGAGGCCAAGGCCAAACCGGCGGCCAAGAAAACCGCGACCAAGGCCAAGAAAAAAGACCCTGACGCCATCTGGGCCATTCAGGTCGGCGCCTTTAAGCAAAAGTCACTGGCTCAGGACTGGACTAAGGATTTGAAAAAGCGCTTCAAATCCAATCTGGCCGAGGCTGTGTCTGACGTCAGCCGTAACGCCAACGGCTGGTATCGCACCCGCTTTGTTGAGATGACCAAGGCGCAGGCCCAGAAAGCCTGTAAGGCGATTGAGGCCAAGCGGCTCGATTGCATGGTGGTCAAATCTTGATCATAAAAAAGCGCTTTGCCCCAAGACTGTGGTTGAAGCGCTTTTTTTATGCCGCCTGATCGTTAGCAGCGCGGCTTAAGGCCCGTTTGGCGGTGCCGCCCATAGCTTTCAGCCAGCCTGATGCCGACACCTCACAGGCCTGAATAATATTAAAGCGGCGGCGCAGGCTCAGGCGCACGCTTTTCGCCTGACTTTTCAACATCGGCAGGGCCTCGACCAGACTATCCAGAATAAGCTCGCCCACGCTCGGTACTGACGACACAACCCCTTCAAGGCATGCCGTCTCCGGCGTCGTCAGAACGTGCTTATACTGCTCGCCGCCACAGCCGAAATCGACCCGCTTCACCCCCAGCGCCTCAACGTGCTGCATGATGCGCATAGAGAGCAGAATGCCGGGGCTATAGCGGCCATAGCTTTCCGCATAGGCCGGGAACCAGAAATGCAGATTATCGCCCTTGATCAGGCAGATCTCAGCCGCAACCAACGCGCCCTCATGGCGGAAAACACCTACCCGCAGACCAAAGCCCTGATCTTGATAGCCAGCCAAGGTTTTAAGCAGGGTCAGGGTCCAGCCGCAGGTAAAGACATCATGCAGGCCTGAGCGCTTATATTGCAGGCGTTTCTGGTCGATGATCCATTCGATGATGGCCGATGTCGCCATTTCCCACGAAAACTCAAAGCCGCCAAAGTCTTTATCGACATTACGAGTACATCTGCCGATGTTCTTGAAAAACTTGTGGTGTTCGGCTTTTTGAGTCTCAAACCACGCCTCATAGCTGTGCGACAGATCGGCGATGCGGCGGATATGGTTGGTGGTTCTGGCCGCCGGGTTCATCGGCCCGACCCAGCCCTGAAACACCAGATGTTGAGCCCCCAGCGATTTTAACAACGCTTTGAAATCGATCTGTAAATCGCGGCGACCGATAATGCCGTGATAATCGGTTAGCGGTGCCCCCAGCGGCTGAATAGTCCGCCCGCGGCGCTGAAACGGAAAGAAACCGGCCACCTGGTCGCCTTCATAGAGCCGCGCCACAAACGCCTTGGGCACACTTTGACCAATGGCCATGACGTAACGCACATCGAAATAGGGCCCGATCAAGTCGTCGCGCTCGGTCATAAAGCCTTGCCACAGCCTGACATCCTCCGCGCTCAATTGATCGGGCTTAATGATGTCAACACGGGAGTGTTTGACCATGGGTGTGTTTCCGCGCGTTTAAGTTCGTCGCCACCCTACCCGAATATGATTAAACCCTACCTAAGCACCATAGTAAACAAGCGATTACCACATGCGCCATGTTACCGCATTATGACCGCCCCGGCGGGCTGAAGGTCTGGGCTATGGCCTGAAACACCGGCAGGGCCTCGCAGGCCTGATGATGGGCCTCAAGGGCCGGACAGGCTTTGAAATCCAGCAGACCGCCATGGGCTTCGGCAATGAACCTGAGCGCACAGGCGACCGCAATATCGGCATGGCCGGGCTGCTCCCCGAACCAGAACTGTGTGGTCAGTCTCAAACACTCGGATTCCAGCACGGCCAGTCCCTCGGTAATTTGCTGACGGCAACGATCAACCCACAAATCGGACGGTGCCGGGTGAAACGCCTGCTCATAAAACAGGCTGACCGCCTTATCAGCCAGCCCGGTCGCCAGAGCCATGATGTACAGCGCCTTTTGGCGGTCGACACCGCGTCTGGCCATCAAAGGCACCACGGCTTGCGCATCCAGATAGTCGATCATGGTCGGGCTGTCGATCAGGACTTCACCATCATCCAGCACCAGAACCGGCACCCGGCGCAAAGGATTATACGGGGCAATCTTATCCCCCTCACGAAAGGTCGACCATGGTTTATGCTCGAACCCGATCCCATATAGCGTCAGGGCAATACCGACACGGCGCACAAAGGGGCTGTCATACTGGCCAATCAGGATCATGCCGACCTCACGAAAACTATTTCAGAGGCCGCAGTTCGTCCCCTAAGCCTGCGTCTTGCATCAAAGTGCGTGCTTCGTCAAACCCGTCGGCCTCAACCAGTATGCGCTTGGGGAACAACCCGATCGAGCCTTCGGTCGCACTGATGTTTCTATCCGCTACGAAATAGGCCAGCCCTGCCGATTTCAGCAGGGTTTCCACATAGGAAATGAGGACCATATTATTGGTGCGGATCAGTTCTTTCATAAAATGAGTGTGTCATCTTTCCACAAGGGGGCAAGCCCCCTTGACCCGTTAGTTAATGCTAACCGGACTGTATCAAGTCAGGAATTTGTGATACATTGATTACATGTATTCAAAGGAGCAGTTATGGCTACGTCCATTCGACTTGATAGCGAAACCGAAGAGCGCCTAAACCAATTGGCCTCATATACAGGACGAACCAAGGCTTTTTATCTGAGAGAACTCGTTGCGCGCGGGCTCGAAGACCTTGAAGATTACTATCTCGCATCTTCGACCATAGAACGCGTTCGCAAAGGTGACGAAGCCGTTCATTCAACCAAGGACGTAAGGCGAGACCTTGGCCTGGACGATTAATTATACCGACACCGCTAGAAAACAGCTTAAAAAGCTGGATAGGCAAATCGCTATTCGTATCCTTGATTATATGGATGCGAGAGTTGCAACGGCTGACGATCCCCGCCAATCAGGAAAGGCGCTCACCGGCCCACTAGGTTCATTCTGGCGCTATCGTGTCGGAGACTATCGCGTTATCTGCGATATTCAGGACGGGGAACTATGCGTGCTCGTCGTCGAAGTCGGGAACCGGAAAGAGGTTTATAGAAAGGATATTTGACGTGTGGCTTCGCACAGATGAACGCAGAGATGTAATTGCCTCACTCAAAATGTGCCTAATTGCCGTGATAGGGACTCGTAGCGACTTAGCGTTATGGAAATGGGCAATCTTATCTCTGCATAATGCACTTCAAGGGGCTATGGTTTGCCATCTTTCAGGGACGGCACAGCTTGGAGCATTATCAGAGAAGTGCGCCTACGAATGGCTGAAATGGTATGAAAAAGATGCAAGTGGCGAAATTGAAAGGGTCGAAACAGGCGTAGACGAATTCGGCGTAATCCAGACAAAAATAGTTAATCAACAGGATCTTCCACCTAAAGAACACTTAGCCACGCCCTTAGAACTCTTTAAGCGTTTGTACAGTGATCGGAAAAGAATCGAATCTGGATGTGGAAGCATTTTACCCTTGAGCCAAACTGATAAGAAGTCTTTTTCAGTTTTAAATGCCTTTAGAAATGAATTCACTCACTTTTCCCCCAAAGGGTGGTCTATTGAAACTGAAGGATTAGCGGTGTTATTTTCGAATAATTTGAATATTTTAGAAAAAATATTCAATGATCCGTGGCCTTTTAGGCATATGAACAATGATGATAATGAATGCTTACGCAAAACACTTGCTGACTTACGCGAGGAATTAAAGAAGCTCTAAATTTAAAAACAAAAAACCCCTTCGGTTTGCACCGAAGGGGTTTGATTTAGCTACAAGTTTGTCCGCCGCGCCTAGTTAGGGGTGCAGGGACAAGTCCCTGCTTAGGCGATGATCTTGGAGACGACGCCGGCGCCGACGGTACGGCCGCCTTCACGGATAGCGAAGCGCAGCTTCTCTTCCATGGCGATCGGGGTGATCAACTCGACGTCCAGCTCAGCATTGTCGCCCGGCATGATCATTTCCACGCCTTCTTTCAGCTTTACGATACCGGTCACGTCCGTCGTACGGAAGTAGAACTGCGGACGGTAGTTGGTGAAGAACGGCGTGTGACGACCGCCTTCTTCCTTGTTCAGGATGTAGGCTTCGGCGATGAACTTGGTGTGCGGGGTGATGGAGCCTGGCTTACACAGAACCTGACCGCGCTCAACGTCTTCACGCTTGGTACCACGCAGCAGAACGCCGACGTTGTCACCGGCCTGACCTTGGTCAAGCAGCTTGCGGAACATTTCAACGCCCGTGCAGGTCGTCTTTTGGACCGGACGGATGCCGACGATTTCGACTTCTTCACCGACCTTAACGATACCACGCTCGACGCGGCCGGTCACAACCGTACCACGGCCAGAGATCGAGAACACGTCTTCAACCGGCATCAGGAACGGCAGGTCGATCGGACGCTCAGGCTGCGGGATGTAGTCGTCAACCGTTTGCATCAGAGCCAGGATCTGGTTTTCACCGATTTCCGGGTTCACGCCGTCAGTGGCGGCCTTAGCCGAGCCCTTGGTGATGGGGATATCGTCGCCGGGGAACTGGTAGGACGACAGAAGTTCACGAACTTCCATTTCAACCAGCTCAAGCAGTTCTTCGTCGTCAACAAGGTCAACCTTGTTCATGAACACGACCAGAGCCGGCACGCCGACCTGACGGGCCAGCAGGATGTGCTCGCGCGTTTGCGGCATCGGGCCGTCAGCGGCCGAAACCACCAGAATAGCGCCGTCCATCTGAGCGGCACCGGTGATCATGTTCTTCACATAGTCGGCGTGGCCTGGGCAGTCGACGTGCGCATAGTGACGGTTAGCCGTCTCATATTCGACGTGGGCGGTGTTGATGGTGATGCCGCGTGCTTTTTCTTCAGGGGCAGCGTCGATGTCGGCATATGCCTTGGCGACCGCGCCGCCGGACTTGGCCAGCGTCATCGTGATCGCTGCCGTCAGCGTCGTCTTGCCGTGGTCAACGTGACCAATCGTGCCAA
The DNA here is from genome assembly GCF_026625745.1 of Asticcacaulis sp. SL142. NCBI lineage: Bacteria > Pseudomonadati > Pseudomonadota > Alphaproteobacteria > Caulobacterales > Caulobacteraceae > Asticcacaulis > Asticcacaulis sp. SL142. The sequence goes on from NZ_CP113061.1 coordinate 1,215,364, forward strand.
TGTTGCAGTGCGGCTTAGTACGGTTGAATTTTTCCTTGGCCATTTCAAATCCCCGCGCATTAGGCGGGCCTTCACTCGGTTAGGGGTTGAACTTTGTAAGTTATGTTTAGGGTTGCTGGCCCGTAGCATACAAAATGCGACGGGCCAAGCGGTTTGATATTAAGCGTACTTCTTGATCACTTCGTCGGCGACGTGCTGTGGCACGGGCTCGTAGTGATCATAGACCATCGAGAACTGGGCGCGGCCTTGCGACATGCCGCGCAGGGTGTTCACGTAGCCGAACATGTTGGCGAGTGGCACGAAGGCGTCAACGACGATGGCGTTACCGCGCATGTCCTGACCCTGGATCATACCGCGACGACCGTTGAGATCGCCGATGACCGAACCGAGGTATTCTTCGGGGGTGACGACTTCGACCTTCATGATCGGCTCGAGCAGCTTGGGCCCGCCCTTCTCACGAAGTTCCTTGAACGCTGCACGGGCCGCGATTTCAAACGCCAGAACCGAGGAGTCGACGTCATGGTACGCACCGTCGATCAGGGTGACCTTAAAGTCGATCACCGGGAAGCCCGCCAGCAGGCCGTTTTCCTTGGACGATTCAAAGCCCTTGATGACGCCTGGGATGTATTCCTTTGGAACCGCACCACCAACGACGCCGGATTCGAACACAAAGCCGGTGCCGGGTTCACCCGGCTCAACCACAACCTTGATACGGGCGAACTGGCCTGTACCACCGGTTTGCTTTTTGTGGGTGTAGTCGATTTCAGCCTTGCGGGTGATCGATTCGCGGTAAGCCACCTGCGGCGCGCCGATATTGGCTTCAACCTTATAGGTACGCTTCAGGATGTCGATCTTGATGTCGAGGTGAAGTTCGCCCATGCCCTTCAGGATCGTCTGGCCCGACTCGTGGTCGGTCGAGACGGTGAAGGATGGATCTTCGGATGCCAGTTTGGCCAGAGCCACGCCCAGCTTTTCCTGATCGGCCTTGGACTTGGGTTCCACGGCGATTTCGATAACCGGTGCCGGGAATTCCATGCGCTCAAGGATAACCGGCGACTTCAGCGGATCGCACAGGGTATCGCCGGTGCGGGTGTCCTTGAGGCCAGCCAGAGCGACGATATCGCCGGCATAGGCTTCCTTAATGTCTTCACGGTTGTTGGAGTGCATGAGCAGCATGCGGCCAACGCGCTCGCGCTTATCGCGGGTCGAGTTGAGCAGGCCCATGCCGGCTTCCATCTTGCCCGAATAGAGGCGGCAGAAGGTAAGCGAACCCACGAACGGGTCATCCATGATCTTGAACGCCAGAACCGACAGAGGCTCTTCGTCAGACGCGCGACGTACAACTTCTTCTTCGGTTTTGTAGTCGATGCCCTTGGTCGGCGGGATATCAACCGGCGACGGCAGATAATCAACCACGGCGTCGAGCAGGGTCTGAACGCCCTTGTTCTTAAAGGCCGAGCCGCACAGGATCGGATAGAAGGCGCCGGTCAGAACAGCCTTACGGATGCACTTCTTGATGACTTCCGTCGAAGGCTCATTACCTTCGAGATAGGCTTCCATGGCGTCGTCGTCGAGTTCAACGGCGTTGTCGATCAGGTACTGACGGGCTTCGTTAGCCTTATCGACCAGATCGGCCGGGATTTCGTGTTCGGCATAGTTGGCACCGAGCGCATCGTTGTCCCAGATGATCGCTTTCATCTTAACGACATCAACGAGGCCGGACAGCGTGTTTTCCGAACCGATCGGGAACTGGATCGGCACAGCCTTGGCGCCCAGACGGTCGCGGATCGACTGAACCGATTTGTCGAAGTCAGCGCCGATCTTGTCCATCTTGTTGACGAAGACGATACGCGGCACGTTGTACTTATCGGCCTGACGCCAGACGGTTTCGGTCTGGGGTTCAACACCGGCGTTACCGTCGAGCACGGCAACCGCGCCGTCGAGCACGCGCAGCGAACGCTCAACTTCAATGGTGAAGTCCACGTGGCCTGGGGTGTCGATGATGTTCAGGCGCTTGCCTTCCCAGAAAGCGGTCGTCGCAGCGGACGTGATCGTGATGCCACGCTCCTGCTCCTGCTCCATCCAGTCCATGGTGGCCGCGCCATCGTGGACTTCGCCGATTTTGTGGGATTTGCCGGTGTAATAGAGGATACGTTCCGTGGTCGTGGTCTTACCGGCGTCGATGTGCGCCATAATACCAAAGTTACGGTAGTCCTCAATGTTGTGACTGCGGGGCATAGGGGTAGCCTCAAACTAAGGGTCAAATTCGGGGTATTGGTCGTTTCAGGCTAAAAAAACCCGGCGACCTGAACCATAAGGCGCGCGGGCGGTTTAAACCAAACCACCCGCGCGTTAAAGCTCTTTTTTGACAGGGTGATGACACTCTGTCCGCTGTAGTCGCTGTTGCCAGCGCCAGACTACCAGCGATAGTGCGAGAAGGCGCGGTTCGCTTCGGCCATCTTATGAGTATCTTCGCGCTTCTTAACCGCTGTACCACGGTTGTTGGAAGCATCCAGCAGTTCGCCGGCCAGCTTTTCCGTCATGGTGTTTTCACCACGCTTGCGCGCAGCGTTGACCAGCCAGCGGATGGCCAGAGCGCGACGGCGCTCCGAGCGGACTTCGACCGGAACCTGATAGGTCGCCCCACCGACGCGGCGTGAGCGGACTTCGATCGAAGGCGCTACGTTGTCGAGGGCGGCATGGAAGGTTTCGATGGCGGTTGCGTCTTTTTTCTTGGCAACCAGGATGTCGAAAGCACCGTAAACGATGTTTTCAGCCACAGCCTTTTTGCCTTCATACATGACGTAGTTCATGAACTTGGTGACAACCAGATCGCCGTATACGGGATCGGGAAGAACGTCGCGCTTCTCTGCGCGGTGACGACGTGACATGTGGTGTAATCCTTACTTAGGACGCTTCGCACCGTAGTGCGAACGGCGTTGCTTACGGTTCTTAACGCCTTGCGTATCGAGCACGCCGCGCAGGATGTGGTAACGGACGCCGGGAAGATCCTTCACACGGCCGCCGCGGATCAGAACCACGGAGTGTTCCTGAAGGTTGTGGCCTTCACCGGGGATATAGCACACGGCTTCGATTTGCGAGGTCAGACGGACCTTGGCGACCTTACGCAGCGCCGAGTTCGGCTTCTTCGGGGTCGTGGTATAAACGCGCGTACACACGCCGCGACGCTGAGGACAACCCTTAAGGGCCGGAACCTTGTTGCGCTTTGGCTTGGGGTGGCGAGGCTTACGGATAAGCTGGTTAACTGTGGGCATTAGGGTTTCGCTTCTATGCTCTGGTAAAGTCTGTGCCGTTTGGCCGGAGGACTTCGGTTGGATGGTTACGCTTTAAAGGCCCCGCCCCGTCCCGCATTCGTGACAAACACAAAAGCCGCAACCTGCGCTATGGAGGTTACGGCGGGCACTCAGGCCCTGCATGATTTGGATTGGGAAAGAGGGTTTTATCCCTCAGCCTCAAAAATGATGGGCCGCTATAACTTAGGGATTAACGGGCGTCAAGGTCGGAATCGCTAAAGGCCATGGAGTTTACCGCGCCTTACTACCGGCGTTTACCGCCTCGTCCCCGGCGTTTGGCGTCCGGATTGATGCAAGATCATGGAGGCGACCTTGCCGTCAGCACCTCTGACGAACTCGAACTGAACCTCAAGCGCCTTGGCAAAGAACCGGTTCTCGGCTTCGGGGAAGACGGGCAATCGCCACTGGCCGGGAGACTCAGCAAACAGTTGAGTGCCTTCCAGCGTAATGACGATGGTGCGGCTTGGCGACAGTTCATAGGTTCCCGGATAATCGGGCAGAACCGCCGTGTTAATCGGCACCTCTTTGTGGACCACAGGCGCCGGCGCATCCTTGCCACTCATGACCGCGACAAGGTTGTTGCGCATCTCTCCCGGCGACGGCGCGGGTTGCCGGGGCTCGACATTTTCAAGGATAATCACCGATAGCCTGAGATCGGGATACCAGGCAAGGTTGGCACTAAAGCCGGGAATAGTGCCGCCATGTTCAATGCGCCTGAACTCACCACGGGGCGCACGAATAACCACACCAAAGCCATTGTTGCCGTTGACGCCGCGATCGTTCTTATAGGCCGTCGTCATCCGGGTCAGCGACGCGGGCTTCAGGAGTTTACCGCCGTCTAGGCCCTGCTGCCATTTAAGCAGGTCATGGGTGGTCGTTGAAATGCCGCTGTCACCCAAACTGGAGGTGTGATCCAGCACCGGGGGTATTTCCACATCCAGACCGCCGGGTCGCGACACATAGCCCTTAAGGCCCGTCAGCGGGACGTTGTAGCGCGTGGCCTCCATCTTCAGGGGTTTGAAAATGTTAGCCTGAAGGAATGTACCAAAGGGTTTACCACTAACCTTTTCAACCACCATCGCAAGCAACACATAGTTAGTATTGCTGTAAGCGTATGCGGTGTCGGTGGGGAAATCGAGCGGCTTGTCACTGACATAGGCCAGCATTTGACCGGCCGTTATCGGCTGACGTGAGGCCGCACGCGCTTGCGGCTGGTTACCCCAATCCGGAATACCGGACGTATGGGTCAGCAGGTTCTTAAGCGGGACGGAGTTCCACGCCGCGGGCAGTCCGGGTAAATATTTTCCGACCGGATCATCAGTGCTGAGCTTGCCGCGCTCTTCCAACAGCAGAATCGACGTCGCTGTGAACTGCTTGGTGACCGAGGCAATATAAAAACGCGTATCGGGCGTAATCGGCGTTTTCGCGTCCCGATCGGCAAAGCCATAGCCTTTGTCGAGCACGATCTGCCCGTCCTTGACGACCAGAACAGCGCCCATAAACTGATCGGCATCGACATAGGATTGTATCATGCCGTCCATCCTGGCCACAGTTACGGGATCAGTGGCGATGGATGGAAGCGCACGCGCAGAGGGGCTGACTTTAGGCGCCTCAGCTCGGGCGGGTGCCGCCAACGCGTACACAATACTAACGGACAGGCAAAGCGCTGCGGCGCGACGCGCGTATTTAAATTTCAAGATGAGCCCCTTAAACCTGCAAAGTGCTGGTAAATAGTTATTCGAGGATTAGGGAAGTATTTCTGAACGGGCAATGAATGATTCTCTGAACATCGCCTAAAATCCCAATGACCCCTGCCAAATTTTTACCGCCCCCTTGCAAACTCTGGCCCCCTTCCCCCTTTGCCTTGAGGGCGATCTGAGCCTATAGTTTACGCGAGCAACCATAGGGGATGACCGCATGAAATGGGATCTGGGCCGCAGAGGCGGTGTCGAAGACCGCAGAGGCTTAAGCGGCGGCGCGATAGCTGGTGGCGGCGGCATAGGCGTGATCGTCATCGCCCTGATCGGTTATTTCCTTGGGGTTGACCCGCAGCAACTGGCCCAGATCGTCAATCAGGCACAAGGCCCCGCCCAGCAACAGGCCGGTGTCGAGGGCACGCCCACTGACGAGGAAGGCGCGTTTGCCGATGTCGTTCACACGTCGGCCAATGATGTCTGGGCTCAGATTTTTCAGCAAACCGGCCGGTCGTATCGCCCATCAACGGTCGTGCTCTATACCGAAGGCACCTCGACCGGCTGCGGCTATGGTCAGGCGGCGATGGGGCCGTTCTATTGCCCGGCGGACGAGCGGGTTTACCTCGATCTCAATTTCTTTCAGACGCTGGACACCCAGATGGGTGCCGGCGGCGATTTCGCCAAGGCCTATGTCATCGGCCACGAAGTCGGCCACCATGTCCAAAACGTGCTGGGCCTGAGCCAAAGAGTTCAGAACGCCCAGGGCCGCCTGAGCGAGGCTGAGGGTAACAAACTTTCGGTCAAGCTCGAGCTTCAGGCCGATTGTTACGCTGGCATCTGGGCGCGGCAATCGAACGATCAGTTGAACTGGCTGGAAAGCGGCGACCTTGACGAAGCCCTGCGCGCGGCGTCGGCGGTCGGGGATGACACCCTGCAAAAGCGCTCGACCGGCAGCGTTGTGCCCGACAGCTTCACCCACGGCTCCTCAGCTGAGCGGATGCAGTGGTTCAAAACCGGCTATAACTCCGGCAACCCGGACGCCTGCGATACGTTTGGGTAAATGTGGCATCGCCATACTTTGCCCCCAATCAACGCGATTAATGGGGGGACATTCAGAGGACAAATACCGTGCGTGCATTCATTATAGCCACCCTCGTCCTGGCGGCCCCGTCTGTAATGGCACAAGCGCAGGTACAACCTGTCTGGGAACCAGCTTGTGTTCGCCCCATGATCATAGAGCATGATGAGTTTCCATCTGAGTTCAAATGGGCAGCAGTCACTACAGCAGGCTTTGAAACCTGGGCCACCCCCGCCGAAGTCAATGCTGCCACCAATGCTGCCAACGCGCCTTTCATTGAGACCAGCAAGGCCTATAAAGCGGCCCTGATCGCCGCCCCGCAGGTCACCTTTGCTTCAAGTCCCGCAAAGCCCCAAAGCCCCGACAGTTTCGCCGGGCTTCTGCTGATCAACATCACCACCAGCGGCACCTATGGAATTGCCGCCTCAAGTGGCGTGTGGCTTGATCTGATCAAGGATCAGTCGGCTCTGAAATCAGCCGGGCAAGGCCAAGTCCCCAACTGTACCGGCATCCATAAGATTGTGCTCTTTGACCTTCAACCGGGCGACTATGTGCTGCAAATCGCGTCCAGCAAATCGTCAGACGTAACGGTACAGGTCGCACCCCAGCCTTGACCTGACAAAAGTTGCCGTTCGCGGAAACTTTTTGCTTTGACATTTCCAAATCCGCGCTATGGTAGGTTAATAATAAGCCTTGCCCAAAAAAGGCGAACCCTACAGGTACAAGCGGAATCCAGGATATGAACCTATTTGACGGGATCAAACGCGAATTCATCTTCCTCAAACGGCTGGCGCGCCTTTTGCGGCGCATCAAGCCGATTGACCCGAAGTCCCGCAATCTGGTCTGCGATGATTTTGAACGGGTGGTCGATAGCCACGGCGGCGCGTCCGCCATTATCTTTGATGGCAAAAGCCTGACCTATCGCGATCTGGATGCGATGGCCAACCGCTATGCCCACTGGGCGCGGGCGCGTGGTTTGAGAATCGGCGATACGGTGGCCCTGCTCATGCCCAACCGTGCCGAATATATCGCCGTGTGGATGGGGCTGAACAAGGTCGGCGTGGTCACGGCCCTGATCAACAATGGCCTGACCGGCGCCGGGTTAGCCCACTGCATCAATATCTCAAACGCCAGCCATACGATTGTTGACCAGAGCACCCGCCATGCCTTTGAGGACATAGCCTCCCAGCTTAGCCACCACCAAACCGAGTGGGTGCTGGGCATGGATAAGGACCATGAAACCGAATCCGTCCGCAGTCTGGATCATGCCCTGCGCGGGGTATCGTCGGTGCGACCGGATCGCCAGATTCGTCAGGACATGACCGCCCACGACACCGCGCTTTATATCTATACCTCCGGCACGACGGGGCTGCCCAAGGCGGCCAAGATTTCCAACTCTCGCGCCCAGCTTTATATGCAGGCCTTTGCCGGTATCTCCCGCATGAAGGAAGGCGAGCGCATCTATATCACTCTGCCGCTGTACCATTCGACCGGCGGGCTGTGCGGGGTTGGGTCCGCCCTGATGAACGGGGCGGCGATTGTTCTGAAATCACGGTTTTCCGCCACCCAGTTCTGGAGCGATATCCGCACCTATAACTGCCAGTATTTTGTCTATATTGGCGAACTGTGCCGCTACCTCGTCAACCACCAGTCGCCTAACCCGGAAGACGAAACCCGCCACAGCTTGAAAATGGTCTTTGGCAACGGTATGCGCCCGGATGTGTGGAAGACCTTCAAAGCCCGCTTTCGTATTCCGGTGATTATTGAATTTTACGGCTCGACCGAAGGCAATGTGTCGCTGTTCAATTTCGATGGTCAGGCCGGAGCCATTGGTCGCGCCCCGCCCTACCTGCGCAGCGCTTTCAATATCCGGCTGGTTAAGTTCGACGTCGAGCAGGAATTGCCCGAACGTAACGCCAAGGGCCTGTGCATCGAATGTAAACCCGATGAGATCGGTGAGGCCATCGGCATCATCGGTCAGGACGCCCGCCATTCATATTCCGGCTATGCCGATAAGGCGGCGTCGGAAAAGAAAATCCTGCGCGATGTTTTTAAAAAAGGCGACATGTGGTTCCGTACCGGCGACCTGATGAAGCAGGATAAGGACGGCTATCTCTATTTCGTCGACCGTATCGGCGACACTTTCCGCTTTAAGGGCGAGAACGTCTCAACCTCCGAGGTGGGTGAAGTCTGTGCGGGTGCTGCCGGGGTCGATGAAGCCATCGTCTACGGCGTCGAAGTGCCCCATTATGACGGCAAGGCCGGCATGGTCGCCCTGATCGTGCGCGACAGTTTCAAAATCGAAGACTTCTGCCAGCATGTTCTGGCCGGTTTGCCAACCTATGCGCGGCCGCGGTTTGTACGCCTGCTGCAACAGGCTGAGACGACCGGCACCTTCAAGTACAAGAAGATGGATCTGGTCAAGGCGGGCTTTGAACCGGCGGCGGTCAGCGACCCGTTGTTTGTCATGAAGGAAGACGGCGGAGTGTATGAACCGTTCGACGCCGCCTGCTATGGCCGCCTGATATCGGGGTCTTACCGCCTCTAAGTTGGGGGGGTTAGACGACCGCCCCAAACAGCCGCCCGATCCCCGCCGTTACCGCCAGAGCCAGCGCGCCCCAAAAGGTGACGCGCAATACCGCCTTAGTCACATTGGCCCCACCGCTGATCGCCCCTAAGGCTCCAAGTACCGCCAGAAACAGCAGGGCGCACACCGACACCACCGGCACAATCAGATCGCGAGCACTGAAAATCATGGCCAGCAACGGTAAAAAAGCACCCACCGCGAACGTCACGGCTGAGGTCACCGCCGCCTGAACGGGCTTGGCTTCGGTATGGTCGCTCATGCCCAGTTCATCGCGTAGATGGGCTTTGAGGGCATCCTTCTGCATCAGTTGCACCGCCACCTTCCGGGCCAGATCAAGCTCAAGACCGCGCTCAACATAGATATGGGTCAGTTCATCCTCTTCGGCCTGCGGGAAATCGCGCAGTTCCTGGGTTTCGCGCGCCAGGTCAGCGCTTTCAGTATCAGCCTGAGAACTGACCGAGACATATTCCCCTGCCGCCATCGACAGAGCGCCCGCCACAAGGGCGGCCACCCCGGTCAGCAGGATCGTGGCCTTGTCCGCAGGGCTTGCCGCCACACCGACGATCAGGCTGGCGGTCGAGACGATGCCGTCATTGGCACCCAGCACTGCGGCCCTCAGCCAGCCAATGCGGGAGATGAAATGCAGTTCAAACCGCGAATGTTTGTCAGTCATGATCAGGGTGCTGATAGTTTATCAGGTCATTTAAAAACGGCGCGGCGTCGATGTCTTCGAGTGTTGTGCGCGTCGGCAGGCTGTGCAGGTCATCAACATAGGCCAGTTTGGCCTCAACGCCGAACTGAATTTCAGGCACAATTGTCGCAGGCTCATCAAAGGCGGCAATGGATACCGCCACCCCGTCGGGCGCTTCGTAGGTCAGGGGCGTGCCGCACTTAGCACAAAACCCGCGCTGCACAAGGTTTGAGCTTTGAAAACGCGCCGGTTCAGCCTTGGTCCAGATCAGGGTCGCTTCGCGCACGCTGACCAGAGGCGCAAAGAAATTGCCATAGGCTTTCTGACACATCCGGCAATGACAGATCGAGGCGTGGCCAAGTTCGCCCTCAACCCTGAACCTAACCGCCCCACATTGGCATCCGCCGGTTTTGACTGCTGGCATTTTTAACCCCACCCGGCGCTGCGCGCCACCCTCCCCTGCATCAGGGGAGGTTCTTTTATGCAGCCCTCCGCGCGCATAGGCTAGGGATTTTGTCATGTAAGCAGGAGGCAAGCGCCGCAGGTACAGATAGTACCTGCAAGCCGCAGCCGACGAACTTACAGGGCAAAAGACCCGACTAGGCCAGTGACATCTTTTTGAGGACTTTATAAGCCTTGATTACGCGTTGCAGCTTATCCTCGGCGGAGCGGTCACCACCGTTATTGTCGGGGTGGCAGCGCTTCAACATTTCGGTGTAGCGCACCCTGATCTGCTCGGCAGTGGCGCCGACATCTAGATCAAGATCCGCAAAGGCCTGACGCTCGATCTTGCCGTACTGGCGCTGGCTAGGGGCGGCCTTGTTACGATCAGGGCTGGCGCCAGCGCCAAAGACGCTGTGGGGGTCGTACATGCCGTTGCCGATTTTCGCGCCCTTGGTGGCGAAGTTGGCGGCTTCGCGGCTGACGCGGGAGGCGCGGAACTGCCAGGTTGGACGGCCGCCAGTAATGGTGGCCTCACGATGCTGCTTGGCTTCGCCCTCAGACATACCGGAAAAGAAGTTCCAGTTTTTGTTGTACTCGCCCGCGTGCGCCTGACAGAAGTTATAGTATTCGTTCATCATTTCGCGCGACTTAGGCGCCTTGGCAGTCGATGCCCGATGACATTCCGTCCATTCACAGCGAATCTGGCCGGGTTTTAGGGACAGGACGTCGTCTTCGGGGCGCTTGCCCTGCACTTCGCCTTCTTTGGGCGGGCGGATGCGCATGTCCAGACCAAATTTGGGGGTATATTTGTAACCGTCGCTCATAGTATGAACTGTGATCCTGAAGCTTTAAAAAAACCGATCGAACATCCTAGCAGAAAGGTGTAGCGAAATCATGGGAATAGTCACTGGGCGGCTGAAATCCAAGCTGGAAACCGCCTTTAACCCGCAACGACTGGAGATTCATGATGATAGCGACAAACATAGTGGACACTCAGGCGCGCGTGAAGGGGGCGAAAGTCATTTTTCTGTGTTGATCGTATCTGACGCGTTCGAAGGCTTGAACCGTGTCGCGCGCCAGAGAAAGGTCAATGAGGCTTTGCGTGAGGAACTGGCGGGCCCCATTCACGCCCTGTCGATTCAGGCGAAGACGCCAGACGAGGGATAAAAGCAAAAAGGCACCGGGGGGAGCCGGTGCCTTTCGCGTTTCAAAATTAAGCCAAACCTAGTTCAGCTTGATCGCCTTGGAGAACAGACGGTCATCGGAGGCAACGAAGATATCGCGACCACCCAGATTGACCGTGGCAACCTTGTCGTCGGTGATCTTAACTGAACCGTTGACGGTCTTGGTGTCGCTGCCGTCAAAATAGATATAGGTAAACTCGGATGCGATCACGCCGTCTTCGGCCACACATTCCTTGAGTTTAATGGTCTTGCGCGACACATCGGTGGCGCTCATGCCGAGCTTTTCAGACACGGCCAGGGTCGTCAGACGACCGGTTTCCAGGAACTGAGCCTGATTACATTCAGCAAAGGCCGAGCCGCCGATAAGGACCGAAGAGATGGCAACGGCAAACGCGAGGGCGAAATTTTTCATGACACACACATCCATAAGTTAGCGCTGGCATCAATGACAGCGCTGTCATTATTCAAAACGATACGAGTCCGTCAATCCAAAATATTGCACTGCAACACAATGTGAACAGGATTTATTCGCATACGCAAAACAAAAACAGCCCGCAAGCTTTAGCCGCGGGCTGTTCGTAAGGTGCTAACCCGAACTTTTTTAAGCCGCCGTCTTGTACGCCTTACCAAACCGGCCATAGAAGGTCTCGCCCTTGGCCGCCATGTCGCGTAAAAGCTGCGGCGGGGCAAAACGGTCGCCATAAAGCCCGGTCATGCGGTCGAGTTCCGCCACAAACGACGCGGTACCGATTGAGTCGATCAGTGAGATGATCCCGCCCGACCACGGCGCAAAGCCCCACCCCAGGATCGAGCCGACATCGGCCTCACGCGGGTCGGTGATGACGCCTTCCTCGAAACAACGCGCCGCCGTCACCGCCTGAATATAGAGCAGGCGTTTTTTCAGTTCCTCGGCCTGTTTCGGATCGGCCTCAGACATAGTCACCGGGAACATGTCCTTGGTGCCTGACCACAGGGCCTTGTTGCCGCCCGCTTCGGGATAGTCGTAGAACCCCTTGCCGTTCTTGCGCCCCAGACGGCCATCGGCGACCATTTTGGCGACCTCCCCCTCACCGGGGATGGGGATATAGTTCGCCCCTTCGGCCTTTGCGGTTTCAGAGGTGATCTTGACCAGCAGGTCGAGTGCGACATCATCCATCATCTCCAGCGGCCCGCGCGGCATACCCGTCGCACGACCGACATTGTCGATAATGGTCGGTGCGATCCCTTCGGCCCACATGTGCAGGCCTTCGGCGGTGAACGGAATGAAGCAGCGATTAGCAAAGAAAAAGCGCTCATCATTGACCACGATCGGGGTTTTCTTGATCTTCAGTACATAGTCAATGGCCTTGGCCAGCGTTGTGTCTGAGGTCTGCTCGCCCATGATGATCTCGACCAGCATCATCTTATCGACCGGCGAAAAGAAATGGATGCCGATATAGTTTTCCGGCCGCACCGACGCCTTGGCCAGCAGAGAAATCGGAATAGTCGAGGTGTTGGAGCCGAACACCGCCGTTTCGGCCAGTTCCGCCTCAGCCAGTTTGGTCACACCGGCCTTGAGTTCAGTGTTTTCAAACACCGCTTCGACCACCAGATCGGAACCCTTGATAAGGCCGTAGTCCGGCGTGGCGGTGATAAGATCGAGCACGCCTTTGGCCTTATCCTCAGTCATCTTTCCGCGTGAGACGGCCTTTTTCAGCAGGCCCTCGCAGTGGGATTTGCCCTTATCCGCCGCCGCCTGATCACGATCGATAAGGATGACCTTGATGCCAGACATGGCTGTTACATAGGCGATCCCTGCCCCCATCATGCCGGCCCCCAGCACGGCCACTTGGGTAAACTCGGTCTTTGGCACACCCGCCGGACGGCCAGACCCCTTGCCCACCGCCTGCATCGAGAAAAACAGGGTCCTGATCATGGCCTTGGCCTGCGGTGTCATCAGGGTCCTGGCGAAATAGCGCGTCTCGACCTTAAGTGCCGAATCGATCGGCAATTGCAGCCCCTCATAAACCGCATGCATCAGGTTGATGACCGCGGGATAATTGCCGTAAGACTGCTTCCTTAACAGGGCATTGCCCATCATGAACACCTGCGCGCCCGCCGGATGGTACGGGCCACCACCGGGGATTTTAAACTCTTTTTTGTCCCACAGAGCAACCGGATCGCCTTTTGTTTTGATCCAGGTCTTTGCGGCTTCAACCACCTGATCATCGGCCACGACTTCGTGGACGATACCGGCGGCCAGCGCTTCTTTCGGTTTGAAGCTCTTGCCTTCCGACATGGCCATCAGTGCGGCCTGCGCACCAATCAGACGCGGCAGGCGCTGCGAACCACCACCGCCGGGAAACAGGCCGATCTTGACTTCGGGCAGGCCCATTTGAACCTTCGGGCCATCCGACAGCACCCGGTAATGGCAGGCCAGCGTCAGTTCCGTACCACCGCCCAGCGCCAGTCCGTTGATCGCCGCCGCCACCGGCTTACCGCAGGTTTCTAGTGCGCGGTAGACCCGGTTCATCTCGAACGCTGCGGCAAACGCGCCCTTGAGTTCGGCTTCGGGGTCGGATTTGTCGATGCCCTCGGCCTCCCAAGCGCCGCCCAGCATTTCCTCAAGGTCGGCGCCCGCGCAAAAACCGTTGGACTTGGCCGAGGTGATCACGACGCCCTTAACCGCCGCATCGGTTTTGGCGCGCTTCGCAATCGTCATCAGGTCATCGAGCGCGGCCTTGGTGAAGGTGTTCATGGTCTTGCCGACCGTATCAAACGCGCAGACCAGAATGCCGTCGGAATCGAGTTCAACTTTAAAATTGTCCATTTTGTTTTCTCCCTCGATCTTTGTTAAATACGCTCAATAACCGTGGCCGTGGCCATGCCGCCGCCGACGCACAGGGTGACCAAAGCCGTCGATTTACCTGTACGCTCAAGCTCATCCAGCACGGTGCCGAGGATCATCGCACCCGTCGCCCCCAGCGGATGACCCATCGCAATCGCCCCACCGCAGACATTGATCTTATCGTGCGGAATATCGAGCACCTGCATGTAGCGCAAAACCACCGACGCGAACGCTTCGTTCAGTTCATAAAGGTCGATATCGGCCACACTCATGCCCAGCCGCTTCAACAGCTTTTCGGTGACGTAGCTTGGCCCGGTCAGCATGATCGAAGGCTCCGAGCCGATTGAGGCCATGCCCTTGATACGGGCGCGCGGCTTCAAGCCCGCCGCCTCACCGGCGCGTTTATTGCCGACCAGAACGGCGGCTGAACCATCAACAATGGCCGACGAATTGCCCGGCGTATGGATGTGATTGATGCGCTCAAGCTCAGGGTAGCGCTGATTGATGACTGCATCGAAACCGCCCATTTCGCCCATCATAGCAAAGGACGGATTAAGCCCGGCCAGCGTTTGCATATCGGTGTTGGGGCGAATGGTTTCGTCGCGATCCAGAAGGGTGACACCCAACTGATCCTTGACCGGATGCACCGACCTTTTGAACCGGCCCTCGGCCCAGCTTTTGGCTGAGCGCTTGTGCGATTCGACGGCGTAGGCATCTACGTCATCGCGCGAAAAACCCCACTTGGTCGCAATCGTATCGGCCGATACGCCTTGCGGGACAAAATAGGTCGGAAAGGCCGCCGCCACGTCAATCGCCCAGGCCCCGCCGTCGGAGCCCATAGGAATACGGCTCATCGACTCAACGCCGCCGCCAATGGCCATATCGGCCTCACCCGACATCACCTTGGCCGCCGCCATATTGACCGCCTCAAGGCCCGACGCGCAAAAGCGGTTGATCTGCACCCCGCCGCAGGTTTGTGCGTATCCGGCCGCCAGAACCGCGGCACGGGCGATGTCCCCGCCCTGCTCACCCACCGGCGTCACGCAGCCCCAGACGACATCTTCGACCAGCGCCGTATCGAGGCCATTACGCCCCGCCAGCCCCGCCAGAACCTGCGCCGATAAGTTAAGGGCGGTGATTTCGTGAAGTGACCCGTCTTTTTTACCCTTACCGCGCGGGGTGCGCAGCGTGTCATAGATATAGGCGGCATTAGCACTGTTGGCCATGTAGCGTCCTCCGAAGCTTTTAATTGGTGAAAGGTGTGCGCCAACTTTACGCGAACGTCAAGATACGATGTTGGTAAACTTCGCGCGAGCGGCCTGATATTTCACCGCATAATTATCATACAAATATTTCACCCATCGCACTTTCCAGACTGGATTTTTGGAGCGTATGCGTTAAATAAAGTCCGACAAAATCAATAAACAGGGCATGACTATGACAGATGACATCATTCGCATTTCACCGCCGGGGTCGTTTCTGGGCGAAGGACCGCTGTGGTCGGCGCGCGATAATGCCGTCTATTGGGTCGATATCTTAGGCCATAAGCTGCACCGTTATAAGCTGGACGACAAATCCCTGAAACACTGGGTATTCCCTGAGCCGATCGGCTGGGTGATTGAGCGCGAAAAAGGCGGGTTTATCGCGGGCTTGAAGTCCGGCTTCACCCAACTGACGCTGGAGCCCTTCACACTGAAACACATCGGTGATCCGGAACCCCACCATCCCGACAACCGCCTCAATGACGCCAAGGCCGATAAGTGGGGCCGCATCTGGGCAGGGTCCCTGCACATGCCGCAGACCGAAAAAAGCGGTGGACTTCATCGCCTTGAGGCGGACCTGACGTTCAAACATATCGACGGCCCCTATCAGGTCGCCAATGGCCCGACCTTCAGCGTTGATCACACAAAAATCTATCATACCGATTCTGGTGTTGGCGAAGTCTATGTCTTTGATCTCGACGCTGACGGCAACGAATCCAACAAGCGGCTATTTGTCGCCTTTAACGAAGATGCTGATGGCTCACCTGACGGCATGACCACGGACGCCCAAGGCGGCATCTGGATCGCTCACTGGGGTGGCGCACGCATCAGCCGCTTTAGGCCTGACGGCACGCTTGATTTCGCCGTCCCCATGCCTGCAAAGCAAATCACCTCCATGACGTTTGCAGGGCCTGACCTTGACCGCCTGTTTGTGACCTCGGCGGCGGTCGATCAGCCTGACGATAAAGAGGCCGGGACTTTATTTGAGGTGCCAAGTCCGCTATTACGCGGCCATACCGGATTACCGACGCTGCAATTTGGCGGCTGAATTATTTAGGACTCAAAGTGATGTCTACACCTACGCTGATCGGCGCCGATTGGGGCACGACCAATTTCCGCATGTTCCTTTATGATGAAACGGGCGCGGTCATCGCCAAGCACGCCGCCAATATCGGCCTGAAAAACCTTGGGGTGTTAAGCTTTGAACAGGCCCTGATGAGCGTGCTTAAGGACGATTTCGCCGGGTTAGATCACCTGCCGTTCATCCTGTCGGGCATGGTTGGCTCGCGTCAAGGCTGGATCGAAGCGCCCTATGCCGCCTGCCCGTCGACGGTTAAGGACATTGCCGGACATTTGGTGCGCGCCCCCCACCCGCGCCTCGATATCGCGATTGTGCCGGGTCTGTTTGCCAAGTCGCCGGACACTGGGTTGCTTAACGTCATGCGCGGTGAAGAAACCCAGATTTTCGGTTTGGGTGAAGAGGCCGAAGGGCTGGTCATCCTGCCCGGCACCCATTCCAAGTGGGCACAGGTCGAAGGTGGCGAAGTCAAAACCTTCTCTACCCACATGACCGGTGAAATGTTCCAGGTGCTTAAGGCCAATTCGATTCTGGGCCTGCTGATGGACGATGATAAGGATGACGACACCGCCTTCCTTAAGGGTGTTGAGCGCGCCCTGAACGATAAGGCTTTCCTGTCGCTGATTTTCAGCGTGCGCACCGAAGCCCTGTTCAACAATATCAAACCGGAGAGTCTGTCGTCCTATATGTCGGGCATACTGATCGGCTCGGAAATCGCCGCCGAGAAGGAAAAGCACGGCAACAAGCCGGTCGGCATCGTCGGTGACGGGGCCTTGATCGAGCTTTACAAGGCCGCCCTGAAATTTGCCGGTTTCGACCGCGTGACCCAACATGACGGCGATACCGCCTCCAGCCGCGGCCTGTGGGCCATCAATTCGTTACGATAGGAAACCTCCGATGTCCCTTATGGAACAATGGCGCGATGCGCTGAACACCCTGCCGCTGGTCGCTATCCTGCGCGGCCTTAAACCCGAAGAGGCCGAAGCGGTTGGCGATGCCCTGATTGAGGCCGGCTTCAAGATCGTCGAAGTCCCGCTCAATTCGCCCGACCCGTTCACCTCGATCCAGATGCTGGCCAGCCGTCTGGGTGAGCGCGCCATCGTTGGCGCCGGTACGGTTCTGAAAGTCTCTGATGTCGAAACATTAGCGTCCGTGGGCGGGCAGATCTGTATATCGCCCAACACTAATATCGAGGTCATCAAAAAGGCCAAGGCACTGGGCCTGATCTCATTCCCGGCCTTCTTCACCCCGACCGAAGCCTTTGCCGCCATTGAGGCCGGTGCTGATGCCATCAAACTGTTTCCCGCCGAACTGGCTGGCCCCAAGGGGCTTAAGGCCATGAACGCCGTCATCCCCCGCACTACGCCGGTCTTCCCGGTCGGCGGGATCGAGCCTACCAATATGGGCGAATACTTAAGCGTAGGTGCGCGCGGTTTTGGCATTGGCTCCAGCGTCTATAAGCCAGGCGACACCGCCGAAATCGTGTATGAAAAGGCCAAGGCGTTCGTGACCGCCTGGCACGGCCTTAAGGGCTGATAGCGAATAAAGGGGCAAGGGGCACTATGACATCGACACTGACACCGGCCAAACCGGTGAACTCACCTGCGCAGGTGCTGGTCGCCAGCCTGATCGGCACGACCATCGAATTTTTCGATTTCTATGTCTATGCCACCGCCGCCGTGCTGGTGTTTCCGGCCCTGTTCTTCCCCGACAGCGACCCGACCACGGCCCTGCTACAATCGTTTGCGACCTTCTCCATCGCCTTTTTCGCCCGCCCGATCGGAGCCATCGTTTTTGGCCACTTTGGTGACCGGATAGGCCGTAAGGTCACGCTGGTGGCGGCGCTTCTGACGATGGGGATATCCACCGTCATTATTGGCCTGCTGCCGTCCTATGCCCAGATCGGGGTATGGGCGCCGCTGTTGCTATCGCTGTGCCGGTTCGGTCAGGGCTTTGGCCTCGGCGGCGAATGGGGCGGCGCAGTCCTGCTGGCCACCGAAAACGCCCCCGAAGGCAAGCGGTCATGGTACGGCATGTTTCCGCAACTGGGGGCGCCGCTGGGGCTTCTGCTATCATCGGGCGCGTTCTGGATATTGCTGCACTTCATCTCTCAGGACGATCTGCTTAGCTGGGGCTGGCGGATACCCTTCATTGCGTCAATCGCCCTGATCGCCATTGGCCTGTGGGTGCGGCTGTCGATCACCGAGACGCCTGAGTTCCAGCAGGCCGTCGATAAGCACGAGCGTGTGAAAATACCGCTGGTCGAGATCTTTACCCACTATAAGCGCAGCCTGTTTCTGGGCACCTTTGTGGCGCTGGTCACCTTTGTGCTGTTCTATATCGGCAGCGCCTATCTGCTGTCCTATAACGTCAAGATCCGTCAGATTCCGTTTCTGGATGCGCTGGGCATCCAGATTCTGGGCTCGATCGCGTTCGGTATTTTCATTCCTATTTCCGCCAAAATGGCCGAACAATATGGCCGACGCGAAGTGCTGATCGGCACCACGGTCACCATCGGCGTGTTTTCGTTCTTCCTGCCGACGTTGATGGGCGGCACAGGCGTTGAAATCGCGGGCTTTTCGATCTTGGCGATGGCGCTGATGGGCATGACCTATGCCCTGATCGGCACGGCGCTGGCCGCGCCTTTCCCCACGCGAGTCAGATATACCGGCGCGTCATTGACGTTCAATTTTGCGGGTATCGTCGGGGCATCACTGGCTCCCTATGCCGCGACATGGTTGCAGGCCAATTACGGTCTGAACTATGTCGGCTATTACATGCTGGTGGCGGCGATCATCACCCTCGTCTGCATCCTGCTGTCAGGCAAGGACGAGGTCTAATCCTTCGCGGCCTCAAAATCCGCCCGCGCCTTAAGAATGCGGGCGTGGTTATCGACCGCCCAGGCCATCAGCGGGCTTAAGGTCACAATCAGACTGTCGCCCAGATCGGTCAGGCGGTATTCGACGCTCGGCGGATTGGTCGGAAAGACATGACGGCTGATCAGGCCGTCACGCTGCTGATCGCGCAGGGTCTGGGTCAGCATGCGTTGGGAAATATCGGGGATGGCGCGCTTAAGCTCCCCGAAGCGATGCGGTTTGGCCTTGAGGTTCAGCAGGATCAGGCTCGACCACTTGCCACCGACGTGATCGAGCACATCGCGCACTGGGCAATCAGACGGGTTCATGTCAACAGTTGCGCCGTCCAATACCGCATGGACAATCGTGTCGACATCCGCGCCTGTAAGCCCCTCTGCTAAGGGTAGTTCCTTCAACATGCCTATCTCCCGAAAACCTGCCGTCTTTACAGGTGGCAATAAGTTCCTATTTTGCATATAGTCTCGGAAAGAGACCAAGTCTCTTATATAGGATACACGTCCATGTCACAAGATACCCTGCTCATCACCGGCGCCAGCGGCCAGTTGGGCCAACTGGTTTTGAAACATATCGTCGGTAAGACCGATGCTAAAGTCATCGCCGCCTCGCGCGATCCGTCGAAACTAGGCACAGCGTTTGAAACCCGTGCCGCCGATTTCGACAGACCCGAAACCTTGGCCACAGCTTTCGCAGACGTGGATCGCCTGCTGATCATTTCAACCGACGCCCTGGCCGTGCCGGGTCATCGCCTCAAGCAACACAAAGCTGCCATCGCTGCCGCCAAGGCCGCGGGTGTGAAGCACATCGTCTATACGTCGCTGCCTAATCCCGAACCGGGCAATCTGATCAGCTTTGCGCCCGACCACTACGGCACCGAGCAGGCGATCATCGACAGCGGCCTTGATTACACTATCCTGCGCAACACCTGGTATGCCGAGAACACCCTGATGGCCCTGCCCCATGCCGTCCAGACCGGCCAGTGGTTTACGTCCACCAAGGGCGGTAAAATCGGCTACGTCACCCGCGAAGACGCAGCACTTGCCGCCGCCTCAGCCCTCGCCACTCCGCCCTCGTCTAAGGCGACTTTCACGATCACGGGCGTAGAGGCCCTCAGCCATGCGGATGTGACCGCTCTGGTCACCGAAATCACCGGCAAGCCCTTAACCGTCGTTGATGTCTCAGATGCTGATTTCAGAGGCGGCTTGATTGCGGCAGGCCTGCCCAATTTTGTGGCCGACATGCTGACCTCAGCCGAAGCCGCCATCCGCGCCGGTCAATTGTCGTCCGTGACCACCGACCTGCACACTTTAACAGGCAAGTCGCCGACGACATTCCGCGATTTCCTGATCGCCGCCAAGGGGGCCTTGCTGGCCTAAACCAGTCAGGCTATGGGAGGGATATGCACATCCTTCCCATAGCCCCTGAGCATGTTCCAGCCCTGTCGGCGCTGGCCATAAAGACCTTTTGCGACACCTTTGCCCATCTCTATCCGCCAGAGGATTTACAGGCATTCCTGCGCACCTCTTATGCACCAGAGGTTCTGGCCCCGCAGGTCGCTGATCCAGCCCAGTTCTGGCGCATGGCGTGGGACGCGGACAAAGCTGTCGGCTACCTGCACGCTGGCCCCGTCGGTTTGCCCCACACCGATGCCGATCCTGCCAATCAGGGCGAGATCAAACGGCTCTATATCGACACCTCACAGCAGGGCCGTGGCCTGGGCAAACAGCTTCTGACGATCGGTCTCGACTACCTGTCGTCACGCTATGGCGACGCCCCGCAATGGATCGGCGTGTGGAGCGAAAACCACCGCGCGCAAAACCTATATCGCACCTACGGCTTTGAAAAGGTGGGCGAATACGGCTTTCCGGTCGGTACCACCATCGACCATGAATTTATCCTGCAGAAATCCTGAGCCATTTGGTGATCGCCCAGGCATAGCCGTCATTGCGAATACGCTTTATGATCTCCAGCGGCTCCAGCCAGACCAGTTCGTGATCGTCCTCGATCTTGGCCTCCAGCCGCTCACCGATCAGCGATACCTCAAAAAAATGGGCGTGGTTGAGATATTGCTGGCGCGGATTATTGCGGTTGACGACATACTGACGCACATCGGTGATGAACCGGCCCGGCGTAACCTCAAGCCCGGTTTCCTCAAGGCATTCCCGCACCAGCGCCTGATGATGGGTCTCATCGCCATCGATGGCCCCGCCCGGCACATCATAGATCAGATCACCAAATCCAATGGCAACGCAGGCTAAGCGCCCGTCACGGAGCAAAATGCCGTGCGCGGTGGTGCGCCGGACCAGTTCAAGATCGGGGTTGCGTTCGCCGAACGTCAAGGTCCCCGCCACGGCCCTTAATCCTTTAAATATGTGTACGGATCAGCAACCTTGCCGGATATAAATTCATCATATGCGGCACCCGGATATCCCACCGGTAAGCTTTTGGAATCTTGCCAGGCATTTATAACTATGTCGCGTAGGTCAGCCGCGCCGATACCAATCAACGAGGACATGAAATCGACCGCTTTAGGGGTGCCCTTGTCAAACTCACCTTCCTTTTCCAGTTGATACATCGGCACTAATTGCTTGAAATTACGCTTCATCCGCTCTCGAAGGCACACTTCAATTTTTGACGCACAGACTTCAACGGCTGGCATATGCGCGCGCACCAAATCGGCGGTGATGTGCTTATCTATGAAATCCCCCTCCAAAGGGCTGTGGACGGGTTCGGTCGTAAATCCTTGCGGATTAGGCGCATCCTTGTCCCAGCCGTTATAGTGGATACTAAGGTGCATCGGATTGGTGGCATCGCCGATATAGTGCGATAAAACGCCTATATCCCGCAGTAACAATTCTTCACGACGTATGCGGTCGGCCTTATACCAGGCGCGTTTGACCGCATCTTTCTCACGACTTTCCAAATAGGAAAGCACCCGCCAGTAAGCCATATCCTTGGTGACCAATTGATAACCCTCTAATTGGGCATAGGGCAGGTAACCCGCCTTCCAAGGCTTCTCACCTTTTTTTTCCAGCGCAATATTATAGTCAAAAAGGCTACGCGGTAATTCATCCAAAGAAACGCCAGCGAAGGTCATGCCATCGTCATAAATATCGATGAAATGAGCCGCGGCATTAGTTGAGTTGTGTGCAAAACCCGCCTGACGCCAGCGATCGGGCTCACGCGAATATTCACCGACATCGGTGATAGCCTTAGTGGATTTCAGAAATCCGGGTAGATGCGACGGCAGAGCGCGCATGGCCTCTTCCCCAATCAGGCGGTGTCCGTGGGCTTCCCAGGCCAGCGCCTGAGACGCTCCGCAGGTCGCCACAACAACCGCCAGTACCGCAACCGATCTATACCATTTCGACATCGGGGTTCCCCTTTAACTAAACATAAAGTCAGTCCCGGCTCAGCCCTCCGGGGCCAGCGTAACCTCAAGACCGTTAAGCTCATCGCTCATCAAAATCTGGCACGACAGGCGCGAGTTGCGCTTGACCATAAAGGCTTCGTCGAGTTTTTCATCCTCTTCGTCGCGCTTTTCGGCCAGCTTATCCAACCATGCCGGTGCAACATAGACGTGACAGGTCGCACACTCAAGCGCGCCGCCACACTCGGCCTTAATCGGCAACCCGTTGTCGCGGATGATTTCCATGATCCGCCAGCCGTCAATGGCCGGCAGGTTATGGGTCACGCCGTCGCGGTCGGTACACAGGATATGAAGGTCTTCGCTCATGATATCTTCAGGGTTCGCAATATTTTAGGTTTCGTGATTTTAGGTTTTGTGGGGAATTTCGCTCCCGCTTTAGACACTCCGGAGGCAGAATCCAACCAAAAACAATCCCCCTACCCCTTCAGCGACTTAAGCTGCAACTCATGCAGATAGGCCGACACATCCATCAGCGCCTCATCCAGCCCGGTTTTCAGCCGCTCAAGCCGTGTCGGCGCCCCTTCCACGTCGCCGTGCTCGGCCGCATGGGCCAGTTCGGACAGTTTCATGGCGCCTATCCCCGATGCCGCGCCCTTGATGGTATGAGCCGCATCGCGCCAGCCTTCGTGGGACGCCTCCAGCAGCGGCGCCCAAAGCTGGGCCTGCTGCTGAAACAGGTTCAGCACCTCTTCAATCACCACCGCATCATTGAGGGTGAAGTCCTCAAGCCGTGAAAACTCAACGGCACCAGAAAGATCGCGGCGGGCCATATCGGTCTTTTCCCCATGATTGCGCAATAAAAAGGGTCATAGACTGATTTTGTGCTTGAATCCCAGAGGAAAATGCGTATTTTCCGCCGCTCTGCCGCCGGTGAATACCAAGCACTGGCCTGAAAATAGTGTGGGTGTGTAGCTCAGTTGGTAGAGCAGCTGACTCTTAATCAGCGGGTCCACGGTTCGAGTCCGTGCCCACCCACCATTTCGCCTTCCGTCCAAGTCCAGTGACGTTGAAAAATCCAACAAAATCAAGTATATTATGCTCGTGATTTCCACGAGCGTCCCCCTATTTCCACCTACATCCACGAAATTTGGGGGTCACGGTGGGGGTCACGAGAATCCCTCAAAATGGTGCCCCCCAATGGCCCTTAAAGACACACATATTCGTGCCGCTAAACCTTTGGATAAACAGTACAAAATGTACGATGAAGGCGGCCTCGTACTTCTGGTTAGACCCTATGGTCAGAAGCTCTGGCGCCTCAAATATCGCTTTCGCGGCATTGAATACCAATTATCGCTAGGGACGTACCCTGCGACAGGACTGAAGGACGCCCGCAAACGACGCGATGAGGCTAAGGAACTGCTTGAAAGTGGCGTAAATCCTGGCGTTGAGAAAAAGCGTGAAGCGTTGAACGCCCGTCTGGTCGCGACAAATACCTTTGGAATCATCGCACGCGAGTTCTCAGAGAAGCTGCTGAAGGAAGGCATCGCTCCGGCCACCAAAGCCCGAAATGACCGGTGCATCATCCAGCTTGATGACGATCTGGGTCATAGGCCCGTTGCGGAAATCGAAGCTTACGAACTCTTGGCCGCCCTCAAGAAATATGAGCGTCGAGGCCTGCACGAGACTGCGCATCGCATTCGCTCCTTTGCCACACGCGTCTTTCGCTATGCCATCTATACCGGCCGCGCCAAGGTAAACCCTGCTGCTGACCTCGCCGGTGCGCTGGTGACCCATAAGAAAAAGCATCTGGCCGCAATTACGGACCCGTTGGAATTTGGCCAACTTTTACGGACGATCGAAACGCCCGACAAATACGCCCTGACAACCTTAGCGTTGCGGCTTACCCCTCACCTTTTTGTTCGGCCGGGTGAACTGAGACATATGGAGTGGTCCGAACTCGACTTCGAGCGCAACGTCTGGCGTATACCCGGTGCGAAGATGAAGATGAGGACTGAACACGTCGTACCCCTTTCCCGGCAAGCTCTGGAAATTCTCGACGAGGCTAAACTCCACGGAGGCCACAGCAAGTACGTGTTTCCGTCTATCCGATCCGGCCTCAGACCCATGAGCGAAAATACGGTCACCGCCGCGCTCAGACGGTTAGGCATATCAGGTGATGAGATGACGGCGCATGGGTTTCGAAGCACGGCCAGCACGCTCCTCAACGAGACTGGTTGCTGGAGCCCCGACGCCATAGAACGTTCACTTGCCCATAAGGGCGCGGACAAGGTTCGCGTGATCTATCATCGCGGCGTTCACTGGAAAGAACGCGTAGCAATGGCCCAGTGGTGGTCGGACTACATCGACAATCTCCGTGCCGGGAAAGACAAATATCCGCCCGTACCACGGTGGATACGCATTGAGTACGAAAGTGACGCCCCGACAAACGAGCGAGAGACTGACGACACCGATGCGCGTTCGCTTGAAGGGGTTTAGGTCTCAAGACGTACAATGGGATGCCAGGCCTACGACTGGCTTTGTAAATTGCCCCACAATAGCCTGTGGCGTCCTTGCATCCCAACGTCTCATAAATTCGTTGAAGTTGATAACCAAGTAGGTTAATATCGTGACCGATAAAAGCACACCATCCTACACACTATCTGTCGTTCAGGACCTCATAAGGGCCCACAAGGTCCGGATCACGTTCACGGCTCTGACCACAGCGACTGAATTGGGTTACGACGCTGACGGCGTGTTTGAGGTGATGCTTGAACTGACATCTCGTGATTTTGACAAAAGCACAACCAGCTTCAACAATCACTCGGAATGGCAGGATGTATATAAACCCGTTGCCGACGGCTTCGACCTCTACATCAAGTTTAAGGTCGTCGAGAACGTCGTCATTTTGTCATTCAAGGAGAGATCATGAAGTGTGATGTTTGCAATGCCGAGGGCGTGACAAAATCAACTCGCGACCTTCCCCACGTCTACAAAGGGCAACGAACGACCATCCAAAACGTCGAAGGCTTTGGGTGCGCTGAATGTGGTGAGTTCATCTTGGGCGCCGACGAGGCGCAGCGCGTATCTACAGAGATGTTGAAGTTCAATCAGCATGTGAACGAAGGCGACGGGCGCGGTGCTTACATCGCCGCCGTTCGTGAGAAACTTGGACTTGATCGCAAGGCCGCCGGCCAGGTCTTCGGTGGTGGCGTCAACGCGTTTTCGCGCTATGAACTTGGCAAGACGGAGCCAGCTCCAAGCTTGATGTTGCTGTTGCGCCTTTTGGATAATCACCCAAATCTGCTTCCGGAAATTCAGCAGATGGCGTCTAGCGCGCATCTCGCATCGAGACGACGGGATAGTCGTCGGACGGCTTAACCTATACTGGCGAGCGCTACTCGGTGGTCGATGGAGGGTTCGGTGGCGATACGGGACATGGGCATTTCAACTCGGATCAAAATGGACAAACCCATTTGCGGCGAAAGAGCTATTTGTGACGCCGTAAAAACGATTCGAAAAAAACGGCGATGGATCAATGATAAAGCTTCACAAAGGAGTTTTTCAGATGGCGCCAATTCCAGAGAAAATAACTTATCGTATCGACGAGGCCTCGAAACTAACCGGACTTAGCCGGTCCTTTATCTACGAGCGAATGTCTCGCGGGGAGTTGAAGTCTCTCAAAGTCGGTAAGACACGGCTTTTGCTCCGTAGCGATTTGATGGAATTTCTCTCGCCCAGTCCGCCACGACCTTAGTGCCTGCAGAAATGAACACTGGTCCAAACTGACGTTATGAGTCGGCAAACACTGGACTAACCGTCGATCCTTCGATCTGCCAGAGGTTGCGGGAGCGCACAACCACCGAGATTTACACTTAATTAAAACAGCCATTTAGCCGCTGTGGTCCCGCTGCTCACCGAGCCAAGCCACCTTGGTGCCGTGCCGAATCCACAGTGATCGAGGTGCAAGGACCTACTCAAACGGGACGGATCGGCCTCCCATGTGTCGCTGACGAGTTCATTGTACCTATTGGAGTGATGGCCTCGTGAAAGTGCCAATGAAGCTTCCACATCCGACCACTGTCCGATCCAGACTGCGTCGGAAGCCGTACAGCGCACGGCATAAATACCCGCGTTACTCTTCCGCTCTTTATAGGCCACGACCGCAGCCTTTCGTGCTTCGCTTTTCATCCCAGCTCCTAATTGGTCACCCCTTCAACCCATAATTCGGTAGTTAATTGCGCCCGTGTCTTTGATGCGTCTCCAGGTGATCGCCACCAGCCCAGACAGGGCGAAACGCCGTGT
Organism: Asticcacaulis sp. SL142; assembly: GCF_026625745.1. Taxonomy (NCBI): domain Bacteria; kingdom Pseudomonadati; phylum Pseudomonadota; class Alphaproteobacteria; order Caulobacterales; family Caulobacteraceae; genus Asticcacaulis; species Asticcacaulis sp. SL142. The sequence goes on from NZ_CP113061.1 coordinate 1,242,068, forward strand.
GCGATGCCTCGGCCTGCGGGCGACCAAAGTAGTACCCCTGAAACTCATCCACTCCGATTTCATAAAGTGCCTTGGCTTGTTCCACCGTTTCAACGCCCTCAGCGATGATTTCAAAGCCGAATTGGCGCGCGATCATAACGGTACTTTCAATGACAACGCGCCCCTTACCGGAGAGCTCATTCACGAAGCACCGATCTATTTTTACAGCCCCAACCTGGAAGCGGTGAAGCCGCGACAGCGATGAATATCCGGTTCCAAAATCGTCGATATGAACGTCGACACCAAGGTCCCGAAGATTTTTCACGCAGGACAGCACCATTTCCATATGCTCATCATCAAAGACTGACTCAGTGACTTCAAGTTGAAGCCGGCTTGGGCTGAGGCCCGTGGCATTCAAAATTTGAACAACCTTTAAATCGAAATGCCCCCGCACCATTTGTTTAATGGAAACATTGACGGCAATTTTCACATGCGACGCGTCAGAGCTCCAGCTTTTTGCATAACGGCAGGCTTCAGTAAGGGTCCATTCCCCTAAGGCATTAATTCTATCCGTATCTTCTGCAAGTCTGATGAATTCGTCGGGACTGATCTGACCCAGGAGGGGATGGTTCCAGCGGGCCAGTGCTTCCTGGGCTACGACACGCCCGGTTTTTGCACTCACAATTGGCTGATACACTAAACTCAGCTCGTTCGTGCCAATCGCCTTGGCGAGGGCTCGACTGAGATCATAGCGCCGGCGCTGCACCTCGGCGTAGGTTTCACTATAAGCCAGAACGCCGCCGCGTTCGGTACGTTTGACCTCCGCGACCGCCAGATCAGCCGCCTGGATGATATTTGTAAAAGACGGGTCATCATCCGGGTAAATTGCGTAACCTATACTAACCCCTAATTTAATTTCTTCGCCATTCAGCATAACAGGCATACCTGCCGCCTCGATAATCAATGACGGGAGGTGCTGAAGATGCTCGGTATCCCCCGACTTCAGAGGCACCGCAATCACAAACTCGTCGCCGCCCCAACGGGCCATCACACTATCTGAAAACAACTGCTCATGGATCCGCCTGGACACACATGCGAGCACATGGTCACCCACATCATGACCCAGAGCGTCATTGACCTGTTTGAACCGATCAAGATCAAGAAACAAGACAGCCAGGCGCAAACCGGGGTTTTCATCTAAGGTTTGATGTGCCCACTCCATCAAGCCTCGGCGATTTAGCAGGTTCGTGAGTGCATCCTTGTGCGCAATTTCCTTCAAAGCCACAGTGCGTTCGACCACCTTAGCTTCCAGCGAACTGTTTAAGGTACGTAGGCTATGAATGAGGTTCGAGTTTTCGTGCTGAAGTTCATAGCTCTGGCGGAGGATATGATGGTTATTCTTGTGGCCCACAAGCATAACGACCCAGAACACAATACCAAGCCCCGCGATAACAATATCGCCGGAATTTGCAACCGCCAGAGCCACCGAAGCTGGCAGCAAAAGTATGCTAATATATAGACGCCCTTCCCGCTTCAGGGCTGCCGTTACGCCTGTGGCACCACCCGCCAGGGAGGATATGATGATGATAAGTGTATATTTTGCGGACACGCTGGCCGTTCCGCTCACACCCAGTACAACGTCACATGCCAGGATCACCCACAATAACCCTGATGAACACAGCCCTACGCCATAGTATTTCTTCCACTGGGTAAGGTCGCTTTTCTTGGTTATCAACGCCCGTCGAAGCAGGGCGTTAAATCTCTGCAAACCTGCTAATCGAAGCAGGCTTAAGAAAATCATGCCGCCAAACCAGTATATGGCCGCCGCAAAGCCCGCGCTCATTAATACCCACGTCGCCCCAAGCGCAGCCGCCACATTCACAAACAGCATTGGCAACAAATTACCATAGGCGCTTTTTACCAGTTTAAAGTAAACCGCATCCCCTATATAGTATTCACGTACCATTATCACATTAAACCCATACCGCCTGAGCTTTTATTGTAACAAATCTGAATTAATTTATCGTTGTGGCCATGAAACAGGATCGACATCACCGGCAATGATAAGCCCCACACAACTGAAATCACGGATTAGGCGATTTCGTTCGGAATTGATTTATCACGTTTGCAAACCAAATCTGGCTCCCTGCCTTTACTTTGCCACCATCTCGTCCAGTCGGGCCCTTAATCGTTGAACCTCGACCGTAAGAGTTTCCAACGCGGCGGTTTGAGAATCCGGACTGTTGGCATCTGAGTCAATAGTTACTCTCTGCATGGCCTCCAGCATAACGCTGATAAACAAGTTGAGAACCGTGAACGTGGAGACCAGGATGAAGACCACCATGAACGGTATGGCGAGCGTCTGGGTCTGGGCCAGTTCACGTGTCATATCAGCCCAACCCTCCAGCGTCATGATCTGAAACAGGCTAAACAAAGACGCCTCAAGACTGCCAAACCATTGCGGTGCGCTGGTGGCGAAGAGCTTGGTGGCCATGACGGCAAAGACGTAATACAGAATAAGCAGTATAGCCCCGATTGAGCCTATGCCCGGCAGCGCGGCAGCGATGCCGGAGATGACGCGACGCAAACTGGGAAAGATAGAGATAAGTCGCAGGACGCGGACAACGCGCAAAGCACGCAGTACACTCAAGGCGCCTGACGCAGGTAGCAGAGCCAAGGCGATCACGACGGTGTCGAAAAGGTTCCAGGGATCGCGAATAAAACGTCCCCCCTGAGCGAACAAACGCAGCAGCAATTCCACTACGAATACACCCAGAAGCAGTTGGTCTAGCATTAACAACTGTGAGCCTATAAGCGCCATGACCATCGGGTAGGTTTCAAGGCCCAGGACTATGGCATTAATGACGATCAGACCTACAATAACCGTCGTGGCTGCGGGATGATCCAGTCCGTCCCTTAGCCGCGCCCGCCAGGTCTCAATCGCGACCATGGTCTGCCTCCGGTGCTGTCTTGGCAGTTTTGACCAGAGAGACAATAACGCCCATGGCAATGAGACCCAGGGTAACCGCCAAGGAAATATTCGCCGGGAATTTTTCCAGCCCCAGGGCGTCGGCAATGAATATCTTGGAGCCGATGAAGATCAGAACAAACGCCAGGGCAGGCTTTAAGTACTTGAAGCGATGGATAATCGCGGCCAAAGCAAAGTATAAAGCCCTCAGACCCAGGATCGCAAATATATTGCTGGTGAATACGATGAAGGGATCAAGGGTAATCGTGAAGATTGCCGGAACGCTGTCTACCGCAAAGATGAGATCGACAAACTCGATGAGTAACAGTGCCACCAGCAAGGGCGTGGCGTAAAGCCGCCACTTCCCGGTTTTGGGGTCGGGCTGACGCGTCAGAAACTTCTGGCCATCAAGCTGGTCGCTGATGGGGAATGCCCGGCGTATTAGCTTCAGCAAGGGATTGCTGGCGATATCGGGATGCTTGTCGCCCATAAGCAACATTTTGATGCCGGTAAAGATCAGGAATACGGCAAAAACATAGAGGACCCAGCTATACTGGGAAACCAAGGTAGCCCCCAAGGCGATCATTATGCCACGCAGAACGATCACACCTAATATGCCCCAGAAAAGCACCCTGTGCTGGTAGATCGGCGGGATCGCGAAATAGGTGAAAATCAGTGAGATCAGGAAGACATTGTCCATCGCCAGGGTCTTTTCGACGATGAAGCCAGTCAGATACTCCTTGCCCGCCTGATCCCCGAGCGACCACCACACCCAGCCGCCGAAAGCCAGGGCGATGGTTATGTAAAAGGCGGACATCCACAAGCTTTCGCGGATGCTGATCTCATGGGTTTTGCGGTGCAGGACGCCGAGGTCGAACGCCAGCAGGGTCACCACGATGACGATGAAGCTGGCCCACATCCACACGGGCTTGCCCATAAAGAGCTCGAAAAAGATTTCCATAGAAGACTTTCTGAAATTCGGCCCGTTCATGCTCTGTGGGGAACGGGTTGCGCAAATGTGCTTGGGTTATGTGGCAGGGAGGCGGCAGGGCGCTAAGCGCTCAATCCAGATCGGAAAGTGAACGACCCCGGCGGCGGGTAAAGGGCGTTGGCATGACGCTGTGCAGGGTCATTTCGACGATTTGTGTCATCTCACCTTTGTCGAGCCAGATGCCGCCACATTGCGGGCACTTGTCGAAACTAAGGGCTTCGTGGACCTCCAGCCTGAGAGGGATAAGGCAGTCGGGGCAACTGCGATCTGATCGGGTAGTCGGGTCCATGGGGCACTCTCGATATTTTGTTTCAGACTATGGGCGTGACTTCGGGTGTCGCTGCCATCCCGTCAGGATAGCGCCGCACACCGTTTGAAATCTGCCTGAGTTTGCTGACCGGATCGCTGTGAAGGCGCCGCCGTCTGTTTACGGAATGGCTACACTGCGGCAGCACAAACACAGCGCGTACAAGCCCACATCGCCACAGATTTTTGGCGACCCTTGCGGCTAGTGTGGTGGTGCGAGAGAGGCGCTCAACGTGTCGACCCAGACCAAGCGAGACTCGCTACAGCTTTAAAGGTGTGAGGACACTGTTTTTTGGAGAGGAACATACCCATGCGTGCCCATGACGACCTAGGCTTTACCAACCCTTACAGCGCTCTGCATCAGCGGCCCGCGCCGTTACGCTCGAGAGAGGATGACGGGGAGATTCCCGGGCAGACTTTCAAGTCCTCTCGACGTGAAGGTAAAAAGCGTACGCTACGTCAGAAACCCGACATGATGCGTTGATCTGTTTCGAACCCGCACCGCCCCCCCGTTGGGGGTTCGAAATATCCCTGTGGCTCGTTTTACCCCTCGGGCCCTGGGATGGTCGCAACGTTTTTGCGACCGCACCGCTGCCAGGGCTAAATGGCCCTGGCAGCTTTTTTCTTTAAAGCTAATTTTGTCAGGTTGAGCGAAAAATCGTATGGGTCGCGCTCCGGGCCTTAAAATGATAGTCATTTTGATAACTCCAACCGGTCAGGTCACATGTCACCCGCTCTCCTCCTCGAAGATCATGTCCGCGCGCTCCGCAGAGATCGACTGACGCTCTGGCAAGAGAGCCTTCTGAGTTTCGGTCTGGTTATCCTGGCGGCAAGTCTGGCCTTCGGGCTGGGACATCTGGGGTTTAAATCGCCAGAGTCTTTAGGTATTCTCTTTGTATTGCCGGTCTTGTGCGCGGCCGTATATTTCGATCCCAGATTAGCTTTGGGCGCGGTCGCCCTGAGTGTCATGGCTTATAACCTTGTCCTGAGCACCGCTTATGGGTCGCAGAGCGTCACCAACCCGCAAGTGCTTGCCAAGGTCGTCGTCCTTCTGACCGTAAGCCTTGTTGTCAGCGCGCTTGCCACACGCCTGCGACGCATGACGCGCGAAGGCCAGGCGCGGGAAAACTTTCTAACGGACCTCTATCAGCTCAACCAGGATCTGATCGGCAAAACCTCTGTCGGCGACGTCTGCGCCGCCGCAGAGCACAGGATTTCGACCATCATAAAGGTGCCGTGCCGCGTTCACCTGAAATCGATGTCCGACCTTGATCCCGTTTTCGACGAGGTCATGACCCATTGCCAGGCGGCAGGGCAAGGTCAGGCAATATTTGCCACCGACCCACGCCTTATTCTCCCCCTCGGAGAGGCCGGGGATGTGGTGGGTGTTCTGGTGTTTGAGCCACGAGAGGGGCTTGTCCCGGTCGCGGACGCCTTCCCGCCCCGCTTCCTCTCGACTTTGGCAGGTCAGGTCGCCCTCGCCATCAGTCGCGCCGCCCTGACCGAGGCGCGTGCCGAACAGGTTCGTCAGGCTGACCGCGAACGATTCATGCGTGCTATGTTGTCCTCTCTATCGCACGACTTCAAAACCCCCCTGGTCGGGATTATTGGCGCCTTCGAAGCCCTGCAGGGGCGCGGGGACGACACCGCCGCTGAGATTGTCGGAGACGGTCTTGCGGAGGCGCAGAGACTGAACCGTTTTGTCATCAACCTTATCGAAATGAGCCGTCTTGAGACCGGCGTTCGGCCTAAATCCGAACCCGTACATATTCGCGACGCACTTTCGGGTGTGCTGAGGTCTTTGCGCCCCCTGATAGGTCAACAAAGCTTTAGAATAGAGATTGATACGGGCTTTCCGCTGCTAAACGTAAACCCGTCGCTGTTCGATCTGGTACTGCTGAATCTAATTGAAAATGCGCTGAAATATGGGCCCGCGAACGGCACCATTACGGTCGGGGCGCGACAGGTGGAACGCGGGGTAATTATCGATATAGATGATGATGGCGAAGGCATAGCTCCGACGCAACGCGATCTGGTTTTCACGAAATTCTATCGTGCCGTCGAAGGCGACCATAAGATCGCTGGCACAGGACTGGGGCTATACATCTGCCGTGAGATTATGGACATCTACGGTGGCGCAGTCCAGGCTATCGATCCGCCGGACGGCACGGGGGCTTGCATGCGCCTTACCCTCCCCATAGACGCCACGCTGGCCTTGATATTGCCTGAAGAGGAAACCGAATGAGTGGTTTGCAGCCCAAAATTTTGGTCATCGAAGACGACCCTCAGATCCGCAAGTTCCTGACCATTACCCTGACCTCACATGACTATGCCGTCATTCCGGCTGAGACGGGCCGCGAGGGGGTGCGTCTGGCCACATCGGTTAAGCCTGATGCGGTGCTGCTGGATCTAGGCCTGCCGGACATGGACGGCACCGAGGTCATCTCTATGCTGAGAAGCTGGTCGAAAATACCCATTCTTATCGTATCCGCCCGCGACCTTGAGGACGAAAAGATCAGGGCCTTCGACATGGGAGCCAATGACTTCGTGACCAAGCCTTTTGGCACGGGCGAGTTGCTGGCGCGATTGCGTGCCGCCCTGCGGGATTCAGTCCTGGTCGTCGCCGAGGATACCGTGGTGCGGGTCGGTGACCTGTGCATAGATCTGACGGCGCATAAGGTTACGGTGCGTGACATCACTATCAAGCTTTCACCCAAGGAATTCGCCCTATTGAAGATCCTCGCTCTGCACTCGGGTAAGCTTTTGACACACAAATATCTCATGCAGAAGGTATGGGGAGATGCCTATATCGAGGACAATCAGTATCTGCGGATCTACATTGCCCAACTCCGCCAGAAGTTAGAGCTTGATCCGGCCCGTGATCAGTTCATCGTCAACGAACCCGGCATTGGCTATCGCCTGGAAGCCTCCGGGGGCGTTAGTGCGTTGAGTTGAGGCGCTATTTTAGTTGGAGCGCATCTGGTCAAGGCTGTCAATTATGTGCCGTGCCAACATAGTGCCGGCCGGACCTAGCCCGTCGGCAGTCAACATGGCGATTTCGGCATCGGCAAGATCAGGCAAGCCCAGCCAGTGGTCAGCCACCCTGACGCCCTTGGGTATCATATTGGCGGGCAGGACGCTGACGCCTAACCCCGACCTCACCGCCGCCAGGGTGCCCGTCAGACTAGGGCTGGTATAGCCTATGCGCCAGTTCCGACCCTGACGCGCCAACGCGGCCAGGGCGCGGGCCCGGTAGATGCACGGCGGCGGGGAAAGCGCCAGGGTAAGTGCCGTATCGTTGACCGAGCCAGACGCTCCCCTTGAGAGCTCTCCGGTCACCCAGACCAGCGGTTCGCGCCACACCCGAACACCGCCGTCCACCGTCTGAGGGTCGCGTTTAACCAGTACAATATCGTGCTGGCCCTGCTCGAACGCCTTGACGAGGTTCAGGGTCAGGTCGCAACTGACATTGAGCAGCACCCGCGGATGCAGGGCGCGAAACGCGGCAAGAACATCGGGGAGGTAGTGGGTGGCAAAATCCTCCGGCGTACCCAGACGAATCTCGCCCTCAACCTCCGGCTCATGCATCCGTGAAAAGGCTTCGCGCTGGAGGTCCAGAATAGATCGCGCATAACCCAGAAATATTTCTCCCTCATGCGTCAGCTTCACATAGCGCTGCGTCCGCTGAAACAGGGCATGGCCGACACTGTCCTCAAGGCGGCGTATCTGCATACTTAGGGCGGATTGGCTTCGACCCACCTTATCGGCGGCGCGGGTGAAATTTAAGGTTTCAGCCAGGGCCATGAAGGCCTTCAAAGTCTGACTATCGGTATTGAATGACATCGGTTATCTATGAATCGAATAATTGCGATAAGAATATTCCATTTTACGAATAACAGCAACTCCTCTACCCCGACGTCCAGTGGAGGTGAAGATGAGTTTTTCTTTGGTTCAGGGCATGGTTTCCGCCCCGGTTCTGTTTTTCGGTCTTGGCATCTTTGCGGGTCTTGTTCGCTCCAACCTGAGCGTGCCGCGTAGCATCAGTCAGTTCCTGTCGATCTTCCTGATGATGGCGATCGGCCTTAAGGGGGGTATGGCTCTAAGAGCGGAAGGCGTGCCAACGCTCGAATTTGCCGCTACCCTCGTTATTGGCATACTGTTCGGGCTGATTCAGCCCGTGATCGGCTATGCGCTTTTAAAGTTTACCACTTCGCTCGACAGGGCGACGGCTGCCGCAACGGCGGCGCACTATGGTTCTGTTAGCATCGTCACCTTCGCGACCGCCGTCAGCTATCTGGAACTCAATCAGGTGGCCTTCGCGGGCTATATTGTTGCCGTGGTGGCTATGATGGAGGCCCCGGCGATTGTGTCTGGGCTGATGCTGGCACGCGGTAAGGGGGCGCAAAAGCGGTTCGGTCACCTTCTGGCAGAGACCGCCACTAACGGCGCGGTCTTGCTACTCATTGGTTCACTGCTCATTGGTGCGGCCCTCGGATCAAGCAGGTTAACCGGCGTAAGTGCCCTGTTCATTGACCCGTTCCAGGGCGTTCTTTGCCTGTTCCTGCTCGACATGGGGCTGACCGTTAGCCGAAACCTCGTGCACGTCCGGCAGTTCTCGTTAGGCTTGTTGGCTTTCGGGCTATATATGCCCCTGATCGGTGCCGTTTTGGGTTTAATCGCCAGCCGAATAATTGGTCTGGACGATGGAACGGCCTTCTTGTTTACGGTCCTGTGCGCCTCGGCGTCTTACATCGCCGTTCCGGCCGCGATGCGCGTCGCCTTGCCCCAGGCACAGCAAGCGATCTACGTACCCATGAGCCTTGCCATAACCTTTCCGTTCAATATCCTGATAGGTATTCCTACATACTTTTACCTAACCCATCTATGACACCTTAATATGGAGCCCCTAAGGCTTGCCTCGGAAATTGTGATGGAGGCATACCGCCACGGAAAGCGTGCCATCTTACGCCGCTCCAGTTGTCCGGCTAACGGCTTGCCAACCAGCTACGCACCGCGGTGCCGGACCTACAACGCTACCTGAGTTTGGCGTTATGCCGCCTGATCGGGATCTGGCTCATAAGCACAGTGTTAAAAAAGTTAATGGCCGTTCCAGATGAGCGGAGCTTTGTTGCGCAGGCGATAACTCCCGGACGAAGTGCGACAGATTTCCCACAGGTTGGTGTCTAAAACCTATGTGATTTCCCTCGGGGCTCAATCGCTTAATCAGTCTCGATCGCCCGATAACACTAGCTTAAGTTCACCGGAAGTGACTGCCCCTGGGCAAAAAAGCTGATTAATTATAATATTATTGAACAACGGCTTGATTTTCACCGACTCCAGTATATCGTATAATTTATATAGCCCGAATTTAAAGCAGGGCTCACGACAAGGGAAACACATGAGACATTTTATCCGCAGCAGCCTGCTCGCTGGCGTTGCCTTTCTGGGACAATGCGCCCTGCCTTCAGCCTCATATGCCCAAGCGGCGCCAGCTATTGCTGCCGCGGACAAGGAGGCTCGTAACGGCGTCCTTAAACCCCAGACTGTCCTTGATAGGATGAGGTTCCTCGATAATCAGGACTGGGATTGGTACACGGCTAATGTGCCGATGTTAGAAACACCGGATAAAGAGATCGACGCCACCTACTATTATCGCTTCGACATGATGACGAAGCACTTCGTCTACGGGTCGCCGGAACACGGCTATTCGGTCACAGAGTTCATCGACCGCCCATGGTGGTCGGGCACCTACGGCGCAATTGTAGCCCCGGTGGGGTTGCAGTTCTCAGACATGCGCTGGTTGAAGGATCAGCGCGTCACCCGTGATTATGCCCGCTACTGGTTTCATACACCGGGCGCTCAACCACGAAATTATAGCAACTGGTTTGGTGCAAGCATGTGGGGTCTCTATGAGACCTGGGGTGACAAGTCGTTCGTCTTGAGCTTGCTTCCTGACATGGTGGAGCAATATAGCGGTTGGGAGCGGGACCGTTACAATGCCGATTTCAAGATGTTCTATCAAACTGGACATCAAGATGGCATGGAAACCAATATTAACTCGCGACAAGTCAAAGACTGGTTTTCAGGGGCACCTGGTTTCCGCCCCACACTGAACAGCTATCTGTATGCGGACGCTGTGGCGATCTCAAATACGGCCGCTTTGGCGGGTGATGCTGACACGGCCAAGCTCTATTCGGCCAAAGCCGCCGATCTGCGGGCTCAAGTCCAAAATCGTTTGTGGGATCCCAAGCGTCAGCATTTCTTCCATATGTTCTCTCAAGACGAGCAGGACGGAATAAAGGCTGGAACGCTTACTTACGAGACGGGTAAGTATGCGGGTAACACGCACGGTCGTGAACTCCTCGGCTTTGTGCCTTGGCAATTCAATCTGCCCGACCCGAAGGCGAAGGTCGACTATGCGGCGGCATGGAAGACGATTATGGACCCGAACGGGTTTTTCGCGCCGTATGGACCGACCACGGTCGAGCGGAACGACCCCCAGTTCAAGATAACGCCTCGTTGCTGCGTCTGGAGCGGCGATTCATGGCCTTACGCCACAGCGCAAACTCTTGAAGCGATGGCCAACCTGCTTAACAACTATGAGCAGGTCTATGTCACTAAGGCCGACTATGTGAAGCTTTTAAAGGTCTATACCCTCACACAGCGCCACGAGGGTAAGCCTTACATCGCGGAAGCGGCTAATCCGGACACCGGTGCCTGGCAAATTGTGGATGGCCATAGCGAGCATTATTTCCACTCGTCCTACATCGACCTTGTCATTACCGGACTGGCGGGCTTGCGCCCGCGTGCCGACGACGTGCTGGAGGTCAATCCGCTGTTTCCGGCAGAGTGGGCCTATTTTGCATTGGATGACATTTCCTATCACGGTCATAACGTCTCGATCCTGTGGGACCAGGACGGCACGCGCTACAACAAGGGCAAGGGCCTGACCCTCATCGTCGATGGCAAGATCGCCGGCAACGCCCCTACCCTGCAGAAGCTTGAGGTCGCCATACCGGCGCCTGTACCTGCGCTGCCGACTGACGCTGCGATTAATTTCGCCGTTAATAATGAAGGCAGCTATTTCCCCAATTTTACCGCATCCTTCAGTGATCCCAAGACGGCGTTGCAGCGGCTCAATGACGGGGTCGCCTGGTATCTCAACGCCCCGCCCAACCGTTGGACCACGGAGGGTTCACCGAATAAGTCTGACACCTTGGTGATGAACTTTGGGGCGGTTCGACCTGTCTCATCGCTCAAACTTTATTTCCTGGATGATGGCGACACGTTGCGCCCACCTAAAGACTATGAGGTTGAGTACTGGAAAGACGGCGCGTGGCTTAAAGTGCCCGCAAGCACCAAATATCCTAAACAACCCGAAGGTCGTCGACCGAATATTGTCACCTTTGCGGATCCCGTTTCGGCTGAAAAATTCCGCTTCACCTTTATTCATAGCCCGGGCAGCTTCACCGGATTGTCGGAAGTTGAGGCGTGGGGTCATGCCACTCTCCCCTTGTCTGTACCTACGGCTGAAATCGATGATCTGGCTTACAATCCAGGACATCAGGAATACCCCAAGGCAAGTGCGTCCTATACGTCCAACTTTGACAAGATCGAAGAGGTCAATGACGGCAAGGTTTTCTTCTCATCCAACTCCAGAAACCGCTGGACAGCCTTTGAATCCCCCAATGAGACGGATTGGATTCAGATCGATTTTGGCGCGAAAAAGACGGTTGGACGTGTCGATCTTTATTTGTTTGGCGATGGCGCAGGTATTCGCTCCCCCCTTGGTTATTCATTGATCTTTTGGAATGGCACGGACTGGAAGCCGATGGAGATCGTGTCAATGACACCAAATCAGCCGACACAGGGGACAGTTAATAGCGTTCAAGTGAAACCGGTGAAAGCCAGCAAGGTCGGCGTCATCTTCAAACATGATTCACCGGGTCGTACCGGTCTTACCGAGCTTATGGTATTTGAGAAATAAGGTCATAGGCTCGCTTAGTCATCGTATTTAATCTCCTTTTTTAAAGAAGACGAATTATGTCGCCCTTAAACTATGCCGTACTGACGGCCAGCCTGGCCTTGTGCGCAGGCAATGCTATCGCCCAGCAAGCTCCGCTCAATGCGCCGGCATCCATTGCCATACATCGAGACTATAACACCCTGATTTCCGACGGCAGCCGGTATTCTGCTGACCCGGCGCCACTGGTGGTTGGTGACACGTTCTACATACTGTCCGGACGTGACGAGGCACCAGTGGACGCTGGCGGCTTTAAAATGCTGAACTGGCAAATCTTCGAAGCCAGTAATCCCGCTTCAAGGGAGTGGAAGCTTTATCCCGATATATTGCGCCCTGAGAAAGTCTTTGCATGGGCACAGGAGGACGGGGCGTGGGCCTCCCAAATCATTCAAGGTAGGGATAAGCGCTTTTATCTTTATTCGCCAGTCAGGGCCAAAAGCTGCGATACAGATGACTGTTTTGGCATCGGGGTTGCCGTTGCCGACAGCCCGTTAGGGCCCTATACCGACCTTCACCCGGAAGGCCCCATTCTCTCTCAGTCTACGCCGGTCAGAAACACAATTCATAATATAGATCCGACCGTTTTGATTGATGACGATGGCCGCGTCTATATCTATTGGGGCACGTTCGGACAGCTTAAAGGCATTGAACTGGAGGCGGACATGAAGACGCCAAAGGGTACGCCGATTGATGTAACCACACTGACTGGTTTCTTTGAGGCGCCATGGATTCTTAAGCGAAACGGCGTCTATTATATGGCCTATGCCGCCAATAATGCCAGCCCGACCTCATCGTGCACCGAAGCCGTTTATCATGCCTGCCAGGCATATGGCACGGCCACCTCCCCGCTCGGCCCCTGGACCTATCGCGGCGTATTTCTTGACCCGGTAACCTCAGCCACATCCCATGCTGGCATAGTCCCCTATAAGGACAAATGGTATATCACCTACCACAACGGCGATGCCAAAGACGGCAGCCATTTCCGTCGCAGTGTTGCGGTGGACGAGCTATTCTGGGACGACACGGTCTCTCCGCCCGCTATTAAAAAAGTCGTTCAGACCCGCCCGCCAGTTGATTCAACGCCGACAAACAATGTTGCCCTCACCGCGCGTATAACGGCCTTTAATACCCCTCTGCCGGTTCAGTATCGTTTGCGAGCCCTTACGGACGGCAGAGTCCCGCCCGCGCCCTTGCCGCCCGACATGTGGGGGAACTGGACCGGACGAAACGATGCCCCCAAAGGCTGGATACAATACCAATGGGATAAGGCGGTCACCATTGATGGAACTAGCCTCTACTTCTGGGGCGACCAACCCACCGGGGCGGGTGCCGGAGTCGCTATACCTAAAGCCTGGCATGTTGAGTACTGGGATGAAAAAGAATGGCAAGCCGTGAGCCCAACGCAACCTTACAGGACCAAATCCGGTGATTATTCAAAGGTCGCCTTTAAACCGGTAACCACACGCTGCCTTCGTGCGGTGCTTGATGCCTCAACCGACGGCAAAACCTACGCCGCCTTCGGCGTACTGGAATGGCAGGTTTCATCCAAGTTTAAAATCATACCGCCGCAGTCAAAACCGCCAATTGACGGGGCTCCTGACTGTGCAAAGTAATAATCCCGCAGGCGCAGCCCCCCCCGCTGCGTCTGCCATTCTCAACTTGAAGCCCATGGCCATCGTGAAGAAGACTGTATCTAGCCGTTAAGCACCGGCCTTTACCTCACTAACCCGCCGTTGAGGCGCGATGTCGTGGAACTCTGGGTCAATGGACTTTAACGCCCATCCGCTCTGGTTTACCGCACCGATAAACTCAGACAATTGCCAGTTCAGCGTTTTGCATGATAGGTTCTCAAGAAAGTCAGCCCGCTTAATCTTCATTGTGTGCCAGAAATGGTCGGGCGGTTAGAATATTATGAACAGGGAACATCCTATGACGACACGCAGGCTCGTATCGATTGGTGTATTGGTTTGGGTCGCAATTTTAGGCACAACTGCCGATGCCACACCCGCAACGGGTTTGGACGTTAACGGTCACCTGCTTTCGGTTACATCAAAGTCTCAAGGCTTCTCGTACTCGCGCACTGATAGCGGCGTTCAAATCCGTGTCGGGATCCAAACTAAGAATATCATTTTTTACGGACCCGGGCTTGTTCGGGTAAATACGACGCTGGGTGAAAACTTTTGGAAGCACCCCAGCCTGGTCGTTATAGATAAACCCGCCGCGCTAACATTCAATATTTCCGAGACGCCGGATACTCTAACGCTTGTGAGCGCGTCACTGCATGTGCTCATCGATAAGGCGACCGGTGCGGTTACCTTTTCTGATCTCAACGGCAAGGTATATACTCAGGAAAAACGCGACGCCCCGCAGACCCTGAAAAATGTCGAGATTGCCGGCGCGCTAACCTACGAAGCCGAAAACACATTCACGCTGAAACCTGATGAAGCCATCTACGGCTTCGGCTTTGTCGGCGAGGGTGAGATCAATCGCCGTAACAAAGAACTGCTTCTGGTTCAGACGAATATCGGCATCATCATTCCCGTGATGGTCTCTTCCGAACGCTATGGCATCTTATGGGACACCTATTCCAAGATGCGCTTCAGGGACTCAGCCGAGGGTGCCAGCCTGTGGGCCGAAAGCGCACCCGGGGGCGTCGATTACTACTTCATGGCCGGTGAGACCATGGACGATGTCGTGAAGGGCTACCGTGAGTTGACGGGTGACGCCCCTATGTACCCAAAGCAAGCGTTCGGTCTTTTCATGAGCAAGGAGCGGTACCGGACTCAGGATCGGCTCCTGGAGGTGGCCCAGACCTTCCGCAACGAACAGTTCCCGCTCGATTATATCGTACAGGACTGGCAGTATTGGGGCAGCGATACTGATGGCACCTGGAGCGGCATGATCTGGAATAAGGAACGCTTTCCTGACCCGAAGGGCATGACTAAGACCATCCACGACCTGAACCTGAAATTGATGGTTTCGATCTGGCCGTCGGTCGGCAATGACACGGATCTGGGTCGTGAGCTTGATGAGCACGATCTGCGCTTTGAGCCCTTGCACTGGATATCAAAAAAAGCGCGCATCTATGACGCGTTTAGCCCGCAAGGACGCGAAATCTATTTCAAGCACATCAAAAAGGGCCTTCTGGATGTCGGCGTCGATGCACTTTGGATGGATGGCACTGAGGTTGAAGTCGGCACGGCCGTGCACGATGCCGGCGAAACTGAACGCGACATCAAGGGGCTGGGGACCAATGCGCTTGGTGACTTCACCCGTTATCTGAACCCCTACTCTCTTGTAACGACGCAAGGCACCTACGACGGGCAGCGCGCAACCTCTAATCAGCGCGTTTTCACGCTGACACGATCCGCTTGGGCGGGTGCGCAACGAACGGCCGCAGCATCTTGGTCAGGCGATACAAGAGCGAGTTGGAAAACCCTCAGAGACCAGATTAACGGCGGCGTAAACGTCACTATTACAGGCAATCCGTACTGGACTCAGGACACCGGCGGATTCTTTGTGTGGGACTTCTTAGGGGGCGAGAAAAACCCAGCCTACCGCGAACTCTATGCGCGCTGGGCCCAATACGCGACCTTTAATCCGATCATGCGTATCCATGGCACCAGTATCGAGCGGGAACCTTATATTTTCAAGGATACAGATCCTGAGATGTATAAGGCCCTGCGCGACTCTGTTTATCTGCGTTACCGGCTCCTGCCCTATATCTACAGCCTGAGCTGGCAAGTCACGCACAACGACTATACGCTGATGCGGGCGCTGCCGATGGATTTCCCGGGTGACCGCGCAACACACAATATCAGTGATGCCTTCATGTTCGGGCCATCCTTCCTGGTTCATCCGGTCACCCGGCCCATGTACCGGTTTGAGCCCCCACCTGCTTCGACCATACCGGCTACAGCTCTGCGCACGCCCGAGGGACAGCCGGGGCTGTCGGGACAGTATTTTGAAGGCATCAATTTCGACATTCCAAAGGGCAAGACGACGGACTCAACCCTCGACCTGCAGTGGCCGGGGCCACCTTTGGCCGATATGCCAGCAGGCCTCACCAGCCTCGACAACTTTTCCGCACGTTGGACAGGCTCGATTGTCGCGCCGGAAGACGGTGAATACGAGCTCGGCGTCGAAGGTGACGACGGCTTCCGGCTGTTCGTCAATGACAATCTATTTGTTGAAGACTGGAAAAACGGCGCCAAACGCTACAAGAGCGCGCGGATCACCCTAAAAAAAGGGCAGACGATCCCCATCCGGCTGGAATATTATCAGGCCACCTATGCCCGCGAATTGCGCCTTACGTGGCGCACACCGTCGCAACAGGTTGAACTTGCTCGCACAACCAAGGCCATCGATAACCGAGTCGAAACCTATCTGCCGAAAGGGATGGACTGGTATGACTTCTGGACTCATAAGCGCTTCACTGGCGGGCAGTCAGTTGCGAAGACCGTCCCTCTCCACATCACGCCGCTCTATGTCCGCTCAGGGGCAATCGTACCCATGGGGCCGGTCGTACAATATGCGACGGAGCGGCCAGACGCGGAATATGAGATCCGGATATATCCCGGAGCGGACGGCAAGTTCACCATATACGAAGACGACAACGAAACCTACGACTACGAAAAGGGGCAATATGCGACTTACGACCTCATTTGGAACGATGCGTCCAAAACCCTGACGATCGGTGGGCGAAAAGGCGGCTACGAGGGCCTTATCAAAAGCCGAAAGCTGAATTTCGTTCTGTTAGGCGCAAGTAAAGCCACGGGCATTGATACCGGCACAGCCACAAAGACCGTCACCTACACAGGCAATACAATTTCGATTAAGTTCTAAGACCGATCGGCAGGGAAACCTTCTAGTGGAATGCGTCATTCACAAGACGCTCAAGCCTTAACATGGCGACATATAACCTAATCTTGAATACCGAATTCCATTAGCTTTAACCAGCAACCTAACAATGGGCGCAAAGCCAGTCAATTCTATCAGTCGTCCTCACAAAATCGACCACGAGCGAAAACCACCAGACGTTAGCGATTTACAGCAGATTATAGCGAAAGGATGCTGGACAATGCGCTTGTTGATCCGCGAAGTACTACTCTAAACACAAGCTTCGGAGTTGGCCCTTTGACGGTACCTCGCCCAATCCGGACATCGCACTATCTGCGTATAGCCTCATCTTGAGCGGACATTGGCCGTCCACACGTAGCCACTCCAAAAGCGACATTATTTACTGGGAAGTTCGCGCGGTTTTTCGACAAGGATTAAAGTCAAGGCTCGCCAGCTAGAATACGAACCAGTTCGGCGATTTTACGGCGCTGGGCTGGCTCTTTAATTTTTGGAAACGCAACCGCCATTGCCGCCTCTTCTCCCGTGAGTGTAAATGTAAGTGGGTTATTGTCCAATTCCGGCCGAGGGTCATTCTTTTCAACCCACACATCATAACCGTCAAAAAATATCCGATTTGCACCCCTAAAAAACGGGACATATCAAATAATACCGACGCGCTTACGCGATTTGAACCGCTCTCGTATTTCTGCACTTGCTGAAATGTGAGGCCCACAGCTTTTGCCAGTTCAGTCTGGCTGATACCGCTAGTCTTTCGGCACGCCTTAATACGCGACCCCACGTAAATATCGACCGGATGAGAAGATTTTCTCGCCATTTCAAAACCTCACTGTAATGCTTTTACTGAAGATACGTGGCATCAGGCCGCCCGGACGTTCGCCAGGAACTGGTTGACTTCGGAGTTTAGGTGCTCGGCCATGCTGCCAAGCTCTTTCGCGGCACTCAAAGACTGCTCTGCGGCGGCCCCCGTCTCGGCTGAGCCGGAAAGCACGCCCGCCATACGTTGCGAGACTTGCTCCGAAGCCGTGGCGACATCCGTTGTAGAGCGGCCAATCTCCTGAACCGTTGCCATCTGCTCTTCGACGGCAGTAGAGATTGAGGCTGCGACGCCGGCGATCTCACCGATTGCGCGTGTGATTTCAGAAATGGCCTCGACCGTCTCACCTGTGGCTTTCTGAACGTCACTAATCTGATCGACAAACTTTTTATCATTTCGACGCCGACGATCGGGGCCAAAATAGCCTGAGACTTTTAAGAAGGGGCGCGGCGAATTCACGATCGCCGATATCTTGCGGTACAACTCGTTGGCTGTAACCGGCTTGGCGCAAAATTCCGTAACACCTGCATCTCTGGCACTGGTAACGCGCGATTTTTCAGAATGGGCGGTCAACATGATGATTGGCACGAAGCGATTAGCGCTATCAGTTGAGGTGCGGACAAGCCTCACAAAATCCACGCCATCAAGAACATGCATTTGATAGTCCACAATGACGATATCTATGGAATCATTGCGTAAAAAAGCAAAGGCATCTGTAGCGTCTTTTGCCTCAAATATCTTTACGACGCCAAAGCTGCGCAAAATAGTTTTCACAATGGTGATCATGTGGCCGTTGTCATCCACTACCAAAAATCGGACCCTTTCCAATCCAGCCATGTGCCTCACCTCTCGTGTAATTTCTGTACAAAGTTTTATGTAATTGAGCGC
Organism: Asticcacaulis sp. SL142; assembly: GCF_026625745.1. Taxonomy (NCBI): domain Bacteria; kingdom Pseudomonadati; phylum Pseudomonadota; class Alphaproteobacteria; order Caulobacterales; family Caulobacteraceae; genus Asticcacaulis; species Asticcacaulis sp. SL142. The sequence continues at coordinate 1,260,897 of NZ_CP113061.1, forward strand.
ACTAAGCGCTTATCGCCAGGATTCGACCTTACCCAGACGCTGCTCGCCTTTAAGGCCAGATGGCAATTGCGCGGCAGGTCGGCCATAGAGATAGCCTTGCCCGTAATCAATGCCCAGATCGATAGCAAACTGTTCATCGCCGCCGGTCTCTATCATCTCTCCGATCAGGGACGTCCCAAGATCCCGGCACAGGACAACTATAGACTGGACAATCGCGCGTTGACGTCTGTCTTTAGCGGCGCGTTTAAGAAAGGGGCAATCCACTTTGACATAATCGACATCAAAATTACAGAGATAGTTATACGCCGTTGCCCCCGCCCCAAAGTCATCAAGACATACTCGAATGCCATTTGTGCGTAGCTTTTGAATGAATTTCGCCACGGGCTCGAAGTTTTCGACCATAGCCGATTCCGTTAGCTCGATCATTAGCAGGTGGGCATAGGCCTTTTCCGCTTTGATCACATCGAACAGGCGGTCGCGGAAAGCTTCGTTCTCCACGGAGCGACCTGACAGATTGACCGCCACAGTCTCAGCCGGATGATGACGCAACTCACTGAGAACCTTTGAGGCGATTGCCATATCGAGGTCATTAATCAAGCCAACCTGCTCGGAAAATGCTATAGTTCCAAACGGATCAGAACCATCGTTTAACCTCACCAAGGCCTCGTGATGATGGACGGATCGGCTGCGGATATCGACTACGGGCTGAAAATTCAGTGAAAACTGATTGAGAGATATCGCCAGTTTAATTTTCGAGAACTTGGATACGGTTTGCTCGACGACGGCGTCAAGACACGCCGAGAGCGACGCCAGCCCACAGGTCTGACTTTTTCCGAAGGCAGTAATGGCGTAAGCTAGGGCCTTGGCGGCTTCGGCTGAGCTAATATTGGTCAAATCCAATTTCACGGTATCGCCCGTTGCCTTTATCGTTGGATTCGCCACACCCGCCGCTCGCAATAGATCACCAACGTGAGAGCATACAGATGAAAGCTCAGGAGCGGGCTTGACGCCGAGGCTATGATACCAAACCTGTCACCATTCAACTGGGCGGCAATGCCGCCTTCAGTGGATTGCGCACGAATATAGGCACCAATTTCTGCCATGACCAGTTTTGACTTGGCGCTGGGCAAGCGCTCCAAGTTAGATGGCAAGCCTTCCAGCCTGATCATCCTGAGTTCATTGAGCATCTGCGAGCCGGAACCGGAGTCAAATGGTCTCGCCATACCCGCCACTATTTGCTGAAACGCACCACGATCCAAGAGACCCGTCGCGCGTTCTCGCCTTGGAATATACTTGACGATATGCGGGGGAAGGACGGTAAAGGTCATATGGACGCCATCCGACCCCGGTCGCGACATCATACCCATATTGACAAATGCCGCATCCCCACTTCGCGGCGTCAAACTGACAATACAGGGACCAATTCTGCCCGCGGCTTTCGCATTCTTTATCAAATGGACGATGTAAATAGCTTCCGCGCCTTCAAAAAGGCTCAGGACATCCCGCCCGGTCAGATCCTCAGCACAGCCACCAAGCAGTGTGTTGGTTGCTCCGACCACCTGCGTAATTCGGTTCTGGTCATCGCTGGAAATGAGCACATCGGCCGCCGCAAGAGCAAATGTAAGATAGCTGTCCCGCTGTTGTTTTAGGTCCTGACCTTGCATGTTTCACTCCCCATAGTTACGCGACCAAGGCTTCGACATTACCCATTACGTGATTTGATGCCTGAGTGACCTCACCGAACGTCGTCGTAAGATGGTTGAGTTTTTCGTCGATCTCCTGAACGGCCATCACCGCGGCCTGCATGTTACCGGAAATCTCCGCACTGACCGCATTTTGCTGCTCAATAGCACTGGCTATACTGGACACATTTTCGAGAACCGAGGTCATATTCGATGAGATAGACCTTAGGGCTTCAACCACCTCGGTCGTCATGGTCTGCATATTGGTGATTTCTTTTGAGATGGTTTCGGTGGACCTGGCTGCCTGATTGGCAAGAGACTTGACTTCCGAAGCCACGACCGCAAATCCTCTGCCGGCCTCGCCGGCACGCGCCGATTCAATCGTTGCATTGAGGGCAAGTAGATTGATCTGGCTTGCGATGTCTTGAATCATTTCGACCACGCTGGTCATTGACGTCGCCGAATCATTCAAGGCTCTTGCCGAACTCCCTGCGCCCTCAGCGTGCTTGAAAATACCTTCCACGCTGGTTCTCGCATGCCCCATGCTGCTAGCGATCTCCCGGACGCTTGCACTCAACTCCTCTGACGCCGCCGCAACGGCATGAACGACCGAGCCCGTTTCGGTTGACGCACTTGAGGCGGTTGACGCCATCTCTGTTGCGGACACCATTCGCGTGGTTACATCTTGTAACTGTTCATTTATATGACGGCCAAGCTCGTCATTTCGAAGACGCATGACAGTCTCAGTGATGTCTGTGGCGAACTTAACCACTTTTATTACCACGCCTGTGTCGTCAAAAACAGGATTGTAAGACGCCTGAATATAGACTTCGCGGCCACCTTTTCCGATACGCTTGTATTCTGCCGCCTGGAATTCACCGTTTCGCAAGGCCTCCCAAAAGGCGTTGTATTCCTTGGACTGGCTATAGTGAGATTCACAGAACATCCGGTGGTGCTGGCCCACGACCTCATCAAGGGAATAACCCATAGTTTTTAGAAAATTATCATTGGCGGTGAGTATTTCGCCCCCGGGTGCAAATTCGATAACCGCTTGGGCACGTTCAATGGCGTTGACTTTACCGGCATGGTCCAAGCTTTTGGCCTTCGCTTCGGTAATATCTGATGCCAGCTCGACTATTCTTACGACCTTGCCCGTGCGGTCACGGACAGGATTATAGCTTGCTTGGAGCCATAAAATTTTGCCCCCGGCCCCGACCCTCTTGAATTCACCCGTCGTAAACTGACCAGCTGCAAGCCCACGCCATAACTGGCTGTAGTTTTCAGATTGAACATACTCGGGAAGACAAAACAAACGATGATGTTGCCCTATGACATCCTTTTCAGCGTAACCTACCGCTGCGAGGAAATTCTTATTCGCCCGGATTATCTTGCCGTCAGGATCGAATTCAATGATGGCTTGGGAGACGTTTATGGCCTCGACCAAAAACCGATCCGCACTAGAAAAACATCTGTTAACATGGACTTCCCTCCCAATGAGCGCGTAGCCATTCGGCCATACTCATGTGTCTTCTTATCTCGAGGGTTCTGTCGCCCTTTGAGATCAAAGTTATCCGATATTGGTGCAAATAAATTAACAACACCGAAATAGCGGATGTGACATCCCGACGCACCTGAGTTAAAGTACGCAAGTTTCGGAGCTTTGGTTTTCTATTTTATAAGATTGCGGCGAAATGCCTCGGAAATTGCATGCGTCCGGCCTTTGGCGTGAAGTTTTTTCGAGGCCGATTTAACGTATGAATAGAGGGTCTCAATCGAGTATGTTGTCATCTGATGTATGCCCGCGATTTCATGACCGTCAGCCAGTAGCTGAAGGCAGGTGATCTCTCCCGCCGACATTCCTAAATGCTGATTCATGGACAACAATAGTTCCTTCGATAGCTCTGCATGAACGACGCGGGTAGCCATCTCTAGGATAAACTTCTCTGCTTCAGAAAATGGCGTGGCGCGGCAAAATATCCCTCCTCCGAACCTATACTCTTTATCAAAGAAGCCCACGGCAGACCGCCTCGAAATTCCATATTCACGTTCAAGTTCGCGAATTCGACTAAGAGAAGAAACATTTAAAACCTCCGAAGGAAGGTCATGCCAACTTCCCCAATGTTTCTCTGGGGTTATCAGAACTGAAAGGGGGTCATGAGGATATAACCCTTCAGCAACAAACTTCCGTAAGAAGCCTTCAGGCATGTCAGAAGCCAGCATAACGCCATTGCCAACCCCCAAGCCCGAAAAGGCCATTCCGGAGATGGCGAAAAAATCAAATGCGACTAGCTTCCGCACTTGTGCCATTTTCGGATGGTTGGCATGGGCTCTGCCGAACTCAATGGCAACAACTTCCATCTTAGCTTGCTGAGCAGGGTCTGCTGTGCGCTTGGAACGGTAACTGGGCAATTGGTCAGCTCTACATTCATGAAACGGTGTCAGTGTAGGTTGGCGTAATTTTACCGCCCATTCAAGCCCGCCCATGTAAACGCCGTTGACTAATCCAGGCCCGCGCGCTTGGCAATTATCTCTACTGTTGTCTTTAGGAAGTCCGCGCTCATTGAAACTGGCTGCCTCCGTGGTGAAAGTGGACGCGGTGACAAGAGCGGATAACTTTCTTGATCAAAGCTCTTCAGGCCATTCTGCGGCGCATGAAAGGCTGCCAGTATATTTACTCTGTCGGCTACATTGGTCCGCTATGAAATTTTAGAGCACACTCGCCAATGTCGCCTTTGGGCCAAATCGAGCCGACTGCCCGATTGTCGCGTTCGCGCCCAAAGCGGGAGCCAACCCCGTCGTTTGTATCAATTTGCCCAGAAGCGGACATCGGTCTCGATTCCACCGCAGCATTGGCGACTGATCTTCGCTTGAAGTCGAGCTGTTCATATCAGGTTCAGCCGGCGCTCCCTATTCATCTGATACCGTCCATGGCCTGCACGATTGCAACGCCGGTTCATGCGGCAGATGCGCCCGCATCAGCTCTGGCTCAGGCACCCGCAATTGCGACGGATCCGGCGACAATGGCCAAAATCCAGTCCATGATTCAGACCTATCCAGATGCCGGGCAGTTCATGGGCGCGGTTCTGATCGCCAAGGACGGACAGGTCGTGCTCGACAAGGGCTTCGGGTTCGCCGACCGTAACGCAAAAACACAGATCACACCCAACACACGCTTTTACATCGCTTCGATGACCAAGCAGTTCACAGCGGCGGCGATCCTGCTATTGGAAGAGCGCGGCAAGCTCAGCATCAATGATCCTATCGGCAAGCACGTGTCGGGACTACCGGCGTCCTGGGCGGCCATTCCTCTGATAAATCTGCTCACCCACACGTCGGGCATTCCTGATTGGGGCAACCGACCTGAAGCGCAAGCGACACAGCTGAAGCCTATGACGGCGGAACAGATGCTGGCATTTGTTACGGCGAAGCCGCTCGATTTCGTACCGGACACGGCTTACGCCTACAGCAACACCAATTACGTCCTGCTCGGCATGGCCGTTGAAAAGGCCAGCGGCCAGCCCTTTGTGACCTTCCTGAAGGACAATATCTTCGTTCCGTTGGGGATGGAGGCCACCGCTGTCAATGTCGCGCTTCCGAGCCTCAAAGGCTACATTTACCGGCCGGGCGGCTTGGACATTGAAACACCTAAAACCTACGATCAGACCTCAGCGTTGGGAGATAGCGGCATTGTCTCAACTACGCATGATCTTATGAAATGGCAGCAGGGCCTGTTTGGTGGCAAGCTTCTGACACCGGCTTCACTTAGCAAGATGATAACGGCTTACAAGAACGACCGCGGCGTCAATGGCAATAACGGTTTCGGGTTGGTCGTCCGGGCACCGCGCGGGGGCTTACGCCAATTTCACCACGGTGGGGCGCTTCCGGGTTTTCAGTCGACCATAGCTTGGTATCCCGACGCAAAACTGTCGGTGATCCTTCTTGAAAACGTCGAAGCGCGCAAGCCCGCGCCGTCGGCGGAAGAGATGCGCGGTAATATCGTCACCGCCCTGACCGGAGGCGATGTGCCGCCGCCCTTGGTCCATAAGGAGATTCAGGTCAGCCCCGACGTGCTGGCGGCTTATCTCGGCACCTATGAATTGGCCCAGCCGAAATTACACACGATGACCATCACGCTCGAAGACGGTCAGTTGTTCGCTGAGTCTAAAGGCGCCTGGCGGTTTCCGGTTTACCCCGAAACCCCGACGCGGTTCTTCAGCAAACATTTCGAGGCGCAGTTCGAATTCGTCACAGCCGCGGATGGTAAAGTCACCGGACTGGTCTTCCACAATGGCGGACGTTCAACGCCGGGCGTGAGGAAGTAGCCGCTTTGAGCACAGCGTTGAGTTTCTGTGCACTTCCTGACCACAAGAGTCAAAAGTGCGCCCGAAGCGGTAACTTACGCGGCACCGCAGGCTGAGCCCGAAAGCGGAACTTGGCGAACTGTTAAGGCCCCACAATGGGGCAAAAAATTGGATAACGGCGGGCTTTACGTATGTCGCCACCGTTGCATCAGAATACCAACATCGACTCCTCAAATACAGCGGGCGGTAGTTATATGGACTTCGGCAAGTGGTAAAATAGAACCAATTCAAATACTGCAAGCAATTTAGACGTTTTATTGGTGAAATATAATTTCCAGGTCTGATACTTATTGGCTATCCGCCAAACATTTATTCAACATATTACCGCTCCCAGAGCCTTTGACTTTTAATCGTTCAGATTAAGCGATTAGCAATATTGATCGATTAAATTGTCATTTGAAAATACCTCACGCGTTGCGTCTGAAAGAGGTGTCGTAGAAGAATGAAGACATGGAAACACACCGGCCTCTTACTGTAGGCGAAAGTCAATGTCTCGACTGGCCGTTCGAGGATAAGGATATGTTCGAGATATTTTTCGAACACAATCCCATCCCCATGTGGGTATTTAACCTGGCAAGCCAAAAGATTTTGGCCGTTAATGCAGCGTCATGCGATTTGTATGGTCACAGCAAGCGCGACCTGATCGAAAAAACGCTTAATGATCTTCATGCGCCGGGCGATTTCCTCAACGGGCGTATGAGTCCGGAAAGTCTGGCTGCGTTTCTCGTCCCAGAGCAGAACGTTACCCAGTTTAAGGCCAACGGCGATAAAATAAAGGTGCTCCGCTTTGCCCGTCCCGCGCGCTATCATGGCGAAGACTGCGTTATCGTTTGGAATATCGATGTCACTGAGCGCGAACAGGCGTCCGTGGAACTGCAAAGTACACAGATTTTTCTTGATGCAATCGTGGAGAGCATACCCTCCATGCTGTTCGTAAAGGATGCTCGCGACGGCCGGTTTGTATTGTTAAACAAGGCGGGTGAGGAACTACTCGAATTAAGCCGCCATGACCTTATCGGAAAATCTGACTTCGATTTGTTCGACATTGAAGATGCAAAACGCTTCCGGCTGGCCGATCAGGAGGTGGTAGCGTCCGGAAAACTCGTTACTATCGAAAATGAACCGCTCACGACGCCAAACGGTGTGCGATCCTTAAGGACACAAAAAGTTGGTGTGCCAGATATCAACGGAAAACCAAGATATCTGCTGGGTATTTCCGAAGATGTAACCGAGAAACTTCGGATAGAGGAACGCAGCCGTCATCTGGCCTTGCACGATATCCTGACGGACTTGCCAAACCGGCTGCAGTTTCAGAACATCCTTGATCGCCATATCGATGCAAATTCTGCGACCGATAGTGATTTCGCCCTGTTGCTGCTTGACCTCGACCGCTTCAAGGCTGTGAATGACAGTCTAGGTCACCATGTCGGCGATCACTTGCTACAACAGGTAGCAACGCGCATGTTATCCCATATGGGGGAAGACGACGTCGTGGCCAGATTGGGCGGTGATGAATTCGGTGTGATCCATAAGGGTCAAATTAGTCTGGAGAGCACCACTCAGCTTGCAGGCCGATTGATCTCAGCCCTGTGTGAGCCCTTCACCATTGATGGACATTATGTCTCAATTGGATGCAGCGCGGGCCTTGCGTTGAGATCTTTGAATGGCGGCAGTGCCGATGCGCTCATGAAACGGGCCGACCTTGCGCTCTATGCAGCCAAATCCACGGGTAAAGGTGACTATGCGTGGTTTGAGTATGCAATGGAGGAAAAAGCCGATCGCCAGCGTATTCTGCGTGAAGAACTCAGTACTGCCCTGGAAAAGAACCAGCTTTACCTCAACTATCAACCCATCGTCTGCACGCGTACCCGCAAAATTATTTGCTTTGAAGCCTTACTACGTTGGGAGCATCCGACACGAGGTCTTATATCCCCTGACGAGTTTATCCCAGTCGCTGAATCCTCAGGCTTGATAGAGCCTATCGGTAGGTGGGTTCTGCAGCAGGCCTGCGCTGAAGCCACCAAATGGCCAAAAGCCATCAGACTCGCCGTGAACCTGTCGCCCGGGCAGTTCACCGGTTTCAGTTTGGCCGCAGACGTCACTAGGGCGTTGGAGCAATCAAAGTTATCGCCCCACCGGCTGGAACTTGAAATTACAGAGTCAATTTTCCTCACCGACACTGAGGAAAACGTCCGCATCTTGAACCAGCTCAAGCAACTGGGAATTCATATCGCACTGGATGACTTTGGCACTGGCTACTCAAGCCTTGCCTATCTGAGATGTTTTTCGTTCAATAAACTTAAAATTGACCGCTCGTTTATCTCCGACATGTCCTCCACGCCGGAAAACCTTGCTATCGTGCGCGCGGTTATTGGTCTGGGCAAAAGCTTTGGGGCAGTAGTCACTGCCGAAGGGGTTGAAACTGAGGACGAGATGGCATGCGTTACTCAGGAGGGCTGCGATCAGGCTCAGGGCTACTTGCTGGGGCGCCCTATGACGGCTCACGACGTAGAGGCTATACTTGTGTCCTTACCCACGAACAGAAGGTTCGAGGGACGCGCATAAATGGATGCTGTGATGCGTTCTCTAACTTCAACGGCCTGGGATATCGATCCAGGGCGCGTGTTGCCCCCTTAGTGTCCCCCACGGCATCATATTGCCTTTCTGAAGGCCTCTTCTTTCCCCGAACATAAGATGCATCTTCGACCTCAGGTCAGCCAAGCGCCCATTCCAGACATCTCATCCGCGCCGGCACACTCAAGAGCGGACATAGGGTTCGCGGTCACAAATATCCAAACTAAAGAAATCGTTTCCCCAAGAGCTCGAGCGCCTTCCAAATCCAGTGCGGTTCGATTCAGTGGCTCCTGCCTGCGTGGTAATTCGACAACAAAAAGCACAGTTTAGCGCGGCCAAAGAATTTGCCTAGTTCGGCTTCACTATGTCGGTAATCCCGTCGAATTCGGACTTTTGCTCGTCACTAACGCTGTCACGAAGCTCATCGAACCTATCGGCAAGAAATTGTCGCGTACTCTAACGAGTGCTCCCAGATATTCGCGCTAGCAAAAATGAATGCCAATTACCTTATAAAGACGCTCAGCTAACTAACGAGGGTCATCCGCCCCAAAAAAGTGCTTGCAATTAATCGGGCATGACCGCATACCTTGTATCACAAAGTAACATGTGATGCACCATGACTTCATCCGATAAAACATCTGACACGCGACGAACGCAGCTTTACAAGGGCGTGCTGGATTTGGCGCTCCTAAGTTTGCTGGATGAAGGCCCGCAATATGGTCTGCGGATTCTTGATCAATTACGCGAAGGCGCGGGGCTGGATCTGTCCGAAGGCACGCTCTATCCGCTGCTTCATCGGTTGAATAAGGCCGGGCTGATACTGTCGGAGTGGCGGCACGAGGCCGACGCCTCACACCCGCGCAAATACTATGCGCTGACCGCGCAGGGTCAGGCGGAACTGGTTGCCCAGCGCCATGACTGGTTGAATTTAACCCAAAACCTAAACGCTTTTCTTTTGCGGAGATCGTCATGAACGACCTAGGCACCATTCAAACTTGGCTAAACGATCTTGAACGGGCGCTGGCGGGTTTGCCCGAAGTCAGCCGTCGCGATATTGTCTTTGAGGCCCGCACCCACCTCGAAGACCGTGTAGCGGCAGGGCTGTCAGCCGATTCGGCCCTGCACGGGTTCGGTACCGCTAAGGACTATGCGCGACCTTTTATTGAGGACTATCTGCTGTCACGAGCGATAACGTCAAATCGCAGTTTACATATGATCAAGGCCCTGATCACCTATTGCGCTAAAAGCGTGGTTGCCTTCGTCGGCTTAACCTTTACGGCCGCCTTTGCAGGTCTGACGCTGATTAATCTGCTGTGGCTGATTGATAAGATAATCAGTCCCGATAAGGTCGGTTATTTTACCGGCGCAGGCTACCGCAACTATATCGGACGACTGCCCGCCAATGCTGTCGATGCCACGGAACACCTTGGGGCCTGGTGGTATGTTCTGACGATTGCCGGTATTATTCTGTCGCTATTCATGGCCCGGCTATGTCTGCGCCTGTCGGGCTTTGCCATTGTGCGGGCCCGTTCAAAATCGGCTTAAGACCAGAACACCCCTAAATCTGAGCTAACCCATAAAACCGCCGGACACCGGAAACTCTGCGCACCACGTCAGAGGCTGCGGTTGTGCGCGCACACTCTCACAGGAACGCTGACATGACATGGCACTCACCTTTAACGGCTTTGCTGGCCTCAACCGCTTTAGTTATGAGTCAGGCTGCACCAGTTGCAGCACAGGACACGGCTGAAAAACCGCCCCCAAAGCCCGATAAAGCTAAGCCGGATAGTGACCTTAAAACCGTAACGGTGACCGCCGCCAAACCCACCACAAAGATCGACCGTGATGTCTATGATCCCAAAACCGATCCGGCCACGCCAACCTCAAGTGCTGCCGAGGTCCTGAACAAAGCACCGGGCGTCTATGTCGATCCGGAAGGGAATGTGACCCTGCGTGGCAATGCCGCGGTGCAAATTCTGGTAGATGGTAAGCCATCGGCAATGATGCAGGGCAATTTTCGCGCCATTACCCTGCAATCCCTACCTGCCGATGCCATCGCCTCTATTGAGGTTATGACCACGCCGTCCGCTCAATTCAGCGCAGATGGCGGCGGCGGCATCATCAATATCGTCATGAAGAAAAACCGGGGTCTTCGCCCAATCCTGGGGGTGCGGCTCGGGGCCGGTAATGAGGGCCGCTATAATGCAAGCGTAAACTCAGGTGTCGCCAAAGGCCGGTTCACCTTCAACGGCAGCCTGAACGCTAACCGGGATACCCGCCAACCCGAATTTTCCATCAACCGCGAACGCTATACACCGGCAGGCACAGTGCGCTTTAGCGGGCTCAGTGACTTGCCGCAGTCAACCGACAGTTATGGCTTTATCGGTGCCGCTGGCTTTAATGCCACCGATACCGATACGGTGGGGTTAGAGGTGACGCTGAACCACACCGACTATAGATCGAAGGGGCTAAGCGGCTTTGAGGAACGCGATCCTATCGGTCAGGTGACGACCCAATACCAGAGCCGTGATGATCGCCGGAATGACAGTCAGCAAGGATCGGTACGCCTTAGTTTTAGTCATGACGGTGACACAGAGGGCGAAACTTTCAAGGCCGACCTGCGGCAGAACCGCAGCATGCAGTCGAGTGAAAACCTATCGGACTACAGCTTTACAACCGCGTCCCAAAACCGGCGGACTTTACGATCCGGTGACAACACCCAGCATACCCTGGCCATGAGTCTTGACTATAACCGTCAGCTTTGGGGTGGAGTGTTCACCTCTGGCCTTGATCTGAGCGCCAATGCGGCAAAAACCGATAATGCCGAATATAACCTAAGCCTGAATACGACTGCGCGCGTACTGGATCCCCGACGCAGCAACGCCTATGAGGTCGATCAGGATCAGATTGAAGGGTACGTCACCTATCAAAAAGCCATCGGCGTCCGCTGGACGGTGCTGAGTGGCCTTCGGGTCGAGACCACGAATCTGACGCTCAATCAGGTGACCAGCCGAGTCTCTGTGAGGCAGACCTATAGCCACATCCACCCCAGCTTTGCCGTGCAATACCTGCTGAGCGAAACGACAAAACTACGATATAATTATGGGCACCGCATTACGCGACCAAATGCGGGAGACCTCAATCCTTTCGTCATCTATTGGGACGACCGCAATGCCCGTTCAGGCAATCCGGATCTGAAACCGTCAGAAACACACCTCAACGAACTGCGCTATGAATATAATAACCGCGCCAAAAACCTCACCTTTACGGCGACCTGGTTTTATAAAAAGAACGAAAATGTCTTTGTCGAGCGCAGCACCTATATCGACGATAATGTCTATCTGAGCCGACGCGAAAATGGCGGTGACGGGACGGAAAACGGCCTTGACCTGATGTATAATCGTCGTATCGGGACGAAGTGGGATGTTAATCTGCAAACCACGCTAAAGCATGAGCAGCGGCCGCCGCGATCCTCAACCTTCACAACGATCACTGAGGCGGATTCGATCGCCGGCGGTTTACGCATCGGCTACAGGATGTCCCCGAAGGAACAGGTGCAGGTTTCGCTCAATGCCGCAGGCAAGCAACTGACGGGTCAAGGCTATACCAAACCGACCCATCGCTGGAGCGTAAGCTACAGTCGGCGGATAAACGGCAAGCTAACCGCCACGGCAAATCTTCAGGATCACTCCACGTCGCGTAGCATTATCGAAAACCAGGCCGGGCGCACCGTCACTGAATTTAATCTGGGCGGCCTCAACGTTATGTTCGGCTTGCAAATCAATCCGTTCGGCATCAGCGGGAACGGGCGTTAATCCAGCCTAGATGCCTTCAATTTCAACGATGCGCCCCTTGCGGACATTGTGTCCAACTGCGTGCGAGCACACCACAAGCGGACATTTCCCAACCGCACGCTTATTCTCAGCCGTCGTCGTTGGTTTAAATCCGTGGCACACTGGCGACGTGACGTGCTCCCCAAAAATCGAGGCCATTTAAAACTGGAATTTTCCAATTAAGATCCCGCTTTCGGGATGAGGAGAATTTCAAGAAGAAGTCGAAGTTCACGGAGTCGCAAATTGCGTTCATCTTTAAGCAGGCAGATGACGGCGTGGCGGTTGCCGAGGTCTGTCGCAAGGCCGGCATATCGGACGCGACGTTCTACAATTGGCGAAAAAAGTACGCTGGATTGATGCCGTCAGAGATGCGGCGCATGCGTCAATTAGAAGAAGATAACGCGAAGCTGAAACGCATTGTCGCGGATCTGTCGCTTGATAAAGCCATGTTGCAGGATGTTCTCGCAAAAATAAGCCCCCAATATCACACGTTTCTGGCTCAATGGCGCTTGCCACACCCTGAGCCCTAACCCCCGGAAATTCTAGTTTCGGGTGGCCAAGAAATGGGGAGCAGGTCAAGCTAGCGGTAAAACTAATTTTGAACTGGATTAAATCCCGGGGCAACGTCGGGGCTGACCCCCATAATCGATATTGGTGACCGATACGACATCCACCCTGCGCAGAAAACCGTTGTTGGCAAACGTCTGGCGCTGACGGCCCAGCGGATCGCCTATGGTGAAACCGTGCCTCAGAGTCCCTTGCCGCAAAAAGTCGAACGATCAGACGAGAACCTGATAATCACTTTCACAGACACTGGGGCTGGCCTACGCACGCTCAGCGGTGATTACGCCATCGGCTTTGAGGTGTGAGGCTCAAGGGGCTGCACCTATACAGTAGCCAGTGTAGATGGCGATCATGTGATCCTCGTCGGCGCAAACCGGCCAGACGCGCAAAGGGTGCGCTATGCTTGGGCGGACTCTCCGGTCGTTAATTTGTTTAACAGCGAGGACCTGCCCGTCACGCCTTTTGAAATGGTAATAGAGAAAGGCATGTGATTGAGGTAGTGCCCTAAACTTGGAGATGGTGTTAAACTTGTGTTGTTACCTTATGAAGCGCTACCCATTCCTTACATCGAGGATGTCGTAGATTTATGCGGTTGCAGGCCAGCTCTGCCGTAGCGAGGAAGGTTGAACCTGGTTTATCGTATTGCATCGCGATGCTGGGGAACTGTTTGAGCTTATTGAAGAAACGTTCCACGATGATACGCTTTTTGTAAAGCCATGGACTGAAGTCGATTGGGCCAAGAGTGTGCCCAGAGCGCACGCCCTTCCCTCGACTAAAGGCTTCGGCAAACGCTTCATGACTTCCGTAATCGCGATCACCTGTTGCTGAATAGTCGCGTACCTTCCAGATTCAGGCTTATGTCTCACTCCATACTCAACTTGGTACGGCGCAATCCGACGCGGCTATGGCGGGCGAAGAAGGTAATGGTGATCTGCCTAGCGACGAACTGCGCAAAGCACTTGGAAAAGCTTCTGATAGAACCAAAGAAGAAATCGAAGAAATATTTACAGATGTTTATCGTAAGGTAACGGGTGTTTCCGATTACCAGCCATTTATTCCGCCAGCGCCAAGCATAGGTTAGCTATCCAAAGGCGACAGCCCGTAGAGAAATGAAGATAGCGACAGGTCTTAGCCGCCGTAAAATCGCTTCTTTATGATTGCTACGGAATTGAGTAGAGACAATTGAAAGCGCCTATGATTGTCATATTCAAATATAGAAAGCTCTTTTATTGCGTCATATTCGCTAATTATTTCATTTACCATTTGAATCATCTCCTGAATTCCATGTTCAGGGATAGCTTTTTGATATTCTTTTACTTTTTGATATAACTTTTCCATAAAACTATTTATCAAATTTCGTTAAATATTCCATCAATACGAATCTAGTGTTGAGCCTTTAATTTTCAAAATTACTAAAATCAACAATTTAAATTATTCCTGAAATTTCAGGCCGAGATTAGGCTCAGGATCTGTTGATTAACAGGATTCCCAAAAAATGGTTGTTGTGCTTCACTTATGGTCGGAGGACTTTCCATGAGTGATTTGTTTTTGCTGTCTGAGCGCCAGTTCCAACGCATCTGTTCGTATTTTCCACTTTCGCACGGTGTGCCGCGTGTGGATGACCTTCGGGTTGTGAACGGGATTATTTACGTTATAAAACATGGGCTTCAGTGGAAAGATGCGCCGTCTGGTTACGGTCCCTACAAGACGCTGTACAACCGGTTCATGCGCTGGAGTCGGCTGGGTGTGTTCAACCGCATTTTCGCGGTCTTGGCCGGACAGGCCGGTGAACCGGATCGTTTGATGATCGACGCAACCCACCTGAAGGACACAGGACGGCGGCAAGCCTCCTTAAAAAGGGGCTGTTTCCCGCTGCATCGGTCGCACGAAAGGCGGCCTCAACTCAAAGCTCCACGCTGTGACAGACGCTCAGGGGCGGCCTTTGGTGCGGCTTCTGTCTGAAGGCCAGATGAGCGACTACAAAGGTGCGGCCCTGATGCTCGACTCTTTGCCCAGGGCCAAAAGCCTGTTGACAGATCGCGGCTATGACGCTGACTGGTTTCGCAAAGCTTTGATCGATAAGGGTATTACGCCCTGCATACCGCCAAGGCAAAACCGGAAAATCCAGATCGACTATGATAAGACGCTCAACAAACAGCGCCACAAAGTCGAGAACATGTTTGCAAAACTGAAGGACTGGCGACGTATCCACCCCCGTTATGACAGATGCGCACGCACTTTCTTCTCAGCCACACTCATCGCCGCTACCGTAGCCTTCTGGATCAATCAATGAGGCCTGAGCCTAGGCATTAGCGCTGCCGCCTTTTAAATAAAAAGGGCGGCAGTGATTTGCCGCCCTTCAGTACTCAATAGTTAGAAACTCTTGCTCATGCGAAGATAGAACTGACGTCCCAAATAGCCGGAACGATACTGACTTCCCCAGGCATAGATGCCCAGACGGCCGGGTGAACCGGTGTTGTCACCGGCGCTAAGAAGTGGCGCCTCTTCGTCGGCGATGTTGATGACGCCAGCGTTGACTGTCCAGGTCTTGGCCTGATAGCGAACCGTCAGGTCATGCGTTGTCCAGTCAGGGGTGAAGTTCTTGTTGTAAGCCAACGGTGCATAGGTAAAGCTAACCACTCCGTCTTCTTCACGATAGCCCTGATTGGTGGACTCGCCGACATAGTTCAGGGTCCAGTAGACGGTCCAGTCCTTATGCTTAAACGAGGTCTGGATATCACCCACCAGCTTGGGATCAGCTACGGTGCCGTTGTAATCGACTACGGTATCACCTGGGAAGAGTTGTGTCTTAGATTCCTTAGTATGGGTGGCATCGAGATCAATCTTGAGTGTACCGAAGTTGAACTCTTTTTCATAAGAAACCGTGAAATCGACACCGCTAGTTTCTTCACTTGGAATATTGCGATAGCTGGCATCAATGAAGGTGATATAGTTTGTGTCCGGGTCACGGGTGAATAGGTCGCAGAAACCATTGTTGGGATAGGTTTCCTGACCGTAACATGCCCCGACCACACCGGCACCCGTGCTCAGAATCTGGTCTTCAACTTCGATGCGCCAAAAGTCGATAGCCATTTTCAGGCCGGTATCCGGAGGCGTCAAGGCAAAGCCAAAGGTCGTTGCGGTTGACTCTTCTGGATTGAGGCTGGTGCTGCCGGAGTACTCCAGCAAGGTCGAAGGGCCGTTACCGTCGTAGTCCGCCGGGATACCCTCTGCGGCGCAGTTGTCACGTACCGTCTGGCTCTTGACCAGTTGCCCGCTTTCGTCCGTGCCGCCCCAGTTGATGCAGGGGTCAACAGAGCGCTGGGACAGATATGCCGTCTGAGCGTTCAGGAACATTTCGTAGAGCGCGGGCGCACGGAATGATGTGCCATGAGTGGCGCGGAAACGGAAGGTGTTATCGACGGCCCAGTTTAGACCGACCTTATAGGTAAATGCATCACCGACGCTGTCATAGTTGGAGTAACGACCAGACAGGTTAAGTTTTAGATCTTCAAAGAAGGTCTTACCATTAATGAGAGGCGCTTCCAATTCGAAATAGGCTTCCGATAGAGCGTCGTCGCCCTTGGTGATACCGGCACTGGCCGATCCCCATGAGTTGGCCGCACGGGAATATTCACCCGGAACGTCGTTGATCTTGTCCTTGCGGTAAGAGATACCGAAAGCAGCTCCCAGCGGACCGGCCGGCAGTTGGAACAGGTCACCGGTAGCGGTCGCTTCAAAGATCGTCTGCTCGTAATCCGTCTTGCCGGTTTCCGTCAGGAAGAAGTAGTCGCGCTCGGCCTGGGTCAGTACACCGTCATTAAGTGCTGCCGGTGTCATAAGGTTGAGCGGCACGCAGCCTGCAGGGGCTTCTGGCGGACATACGCCAATGAATTCAAACGTATCTTCGTTCAGACCTGTACCGTAGAACAGGCGATCTTTCGGCACCACATCACCGGTATATTCGCCCTTGCTCTTGGAATAGGACAAATAGCTATCCCATGCCCAGCCTTTGTAGTCACCGCGGGCACCAAATACGCCGCGATAGACATCGATTTCCTGAGCGGCGTCAGATTTTGTCAGGAAGTAAGGGTAAACATAGGCACCAGTACGGGCTGGGCCGTTGGCAATATCATAAGCTGAGCCCGTACCAAAAGGGTTTTGTGGAGAGTCAGGCCCATAGTAAGGGAAGATGTAACGCAGGCCTTTTTGTTCAGACTCACGTCGATTAACCAGCAACTCTGTGTAAAGTTCAGCGCCGCCTGCCCATTCAGGACGATATTCGCCCTGAGCAAAGAGGGTATAGCGCTTGACCGGAGAATAGACCGTGACGCGATCTTCGATAGCCGGATCATATTGGCGGTCGGCCTGCGGCACCGGCCCAAACCAGCCCGGTACGCCAAAGGCTGAGCTGCCCTCACGGGGTATACGGAAATAGGTGTCGTCAATAGCGATACCGCCGGTGAGTGATCCCCAGCAGGTATATTCACCGGTCAAATTGCTGACCAGATCGGCACGCGTACCGTCTTCGTTGAAGATATAGTCCTCGGCGCAATCAAATCCTTTGCGGTCGCCTTGGGTCAGAGCCTTGGTTTCCGAGAAACTGCCCGAAATCAAGAAGTGGCCCTTATCGAAGCGCCTACCCCATATGCCGGAGAAATCATAGGATTCGGCGCCACCAGCCTCGGGGACACGAGCCGTCGCGTTAAATTCCAAGCCTTCAAAATTGCTGCGAGTGATGACGTTGACCACACCAGCCACAGCGTCAGAACCATAGATGGACGAGGCGCCGTCTTTCAGAATTTCGTAACGGCTGACGACCGCGTCCGGAAGGGTATTCAGGTCAACCGCAGCTACGGTACCACTTACACCGGCGGGCGGCATGCGGCGGCCATTCAGCAGCACCAGCGAACGCTGAGCGCCCAGACCACGCAGGGAGATCGTGTTGATCCCGCCACCGCCATCAAGAACGTAACCCGTGAACGTCGAGTTGATCTGTCCTGAACCGTTAGCAACCGAAGAGCCCTGCAGAACCTCTGCGGCGCTGATCAAGCCTGCCGCCGTTGATTTTTCAGCGGTGATGATCGTTACCGGCGAGGCAGAGGTAAACTCTTTGCCTTTAATACGCGAACCGGTGATGACGACTTCGGTAACCACTTCCTCTTCAGTGGTGGTCGTCGTCTCTGTTGACACTTCCTGAGCCAGGGCAGGAGCCGTCATCATCACGCTGGTGAGAACGCTGCTAGCCAATAACCATTTGCGGGGAGATAAAATGGACAAGATGCCCTCCAATTAATACCATTCACTAAAGCGACACTATCCCGTCACTTTTCTGACGCAATCGGAATCCGTAAATAATGAAACAATAAGCCCCACTGTGACATTGAAGCCGCATTTTCTCCCTAATGGCGATGTTTTTCGGTTGATTTGAATGACAAAAAGGCCTCGCTTTCGAAAAAACGAGGCCGCATTAAGTTTAAATATTTACCGGTTTTGGGTTACATAAGACCGCATTTCGAGCTTTTGAGATAGCCTTCGATCAGACCCAAAGTTTCTTCATGCCATTCAGTGCGCCACGGTAGGGTATGCCACATACCTTTGATTTCATGGTATTCAACGTCTTTTCCGGCCGACTTCATGGCCTTAAAGAACATGCGCGAATGATCGGTGTCCGCTTGCCGGTCATGGTCGCCGTGGTACAGCATGATCGGGATATTGGCCTTATCGACGTTTTTCAGCGGGTCCATTCCAGTCACTGTCCAGCCCTGTACGTCACGTTGCAGGTGGTTATCACCCCACAGATTGCCAATACGGTCGAGACTGGCGACACCGGCCCCGGCAATGGCACACTTATATGGGCTCTTGGGGCGCACGGATGCCGCAATGGCCGCGAAGCCACCATAAGAATAGCCGAAAATGGCCATGCGCTTAGGATCAGCTACGCCTTTTGAAACCAGATAGGCCGCCGCATCATCCTTATCGTCCTGCATCTTTTGGCCCCATTCCTTGTCCCCAGCGGTCCAAAGCTTATAGCCCCATCCGTCAGAGCCACGGTACTGCGGCTGAATGACCGCTATACCGCGCGTGGCCAGAAACTGCGTCCATCCGGCACCGTCCCACCCAAGATCATCGCGCGCCCACGGACCGCCATGGGGCATTACCACCAATGGCACCGGCCCCTTGGCAGGTGTCCATTCCGGCGGATAGGTAACAAAGGCCGGAATTTCCAGGCCGTCTCGCGCTTTAAAGGTAATATATTCCGCCTTGCCCAACGCCTTCGGATCAATCCATGGGCGCTGTTTGCCCAGCAACGCCAGTTTTCCGCCCTTATAGAGATAATATTCCGGCGGCAAATCAGGGGCTTCGACCGTTACAATGGCACTGTCGCGCGTATCTTTATTCAGGTTAATGTAAACATTCTTATCCGGAAAGACGGCTTTAATTGAACGCTGAACCGGCTCCCATTGCTCATCCAAAATGACCTGTATCGCCGCAGGGCCATTGACCGTAATACTTGAAATCGTAGAGGTCTTGGCCGCCCGATTAGGTTTGAACCCCACACCTGATACGTCGAATTTGTCATTTGCAAACAGAGGCTCAGCCGAAAAAGTCTGCGACTTGATATCGTAGCTGTAGATCGCCTGATAATTGCGATTGAGGTTGCTGGCGACGATCAGTTTTGATGGATCAGTATCAAAGCCCATAGGTGAAATATTGCGACGGTTTTTAAGCTCATAGCTCAAAGGCGCATGATAGACCCATTGGCCCGTACCCCGATCCTTGATGTAAACCTTGTACCAAAATTCGTTGCTGACAGGTTCGATTTCAGCCTTGATTAGCGGCTCACCTGTGGCCAGATCGACACCAGAAGACAGGAATGCCGTCTTTTCGCCGCCCTTAGCCAAGAGGCGGGTCTGGGCCGTCTTGGTGTTAAATTCAAAAATTTCCTGAGCGCCCGTATCGAGATCGGCTTTCTCCATCAGGATCAGATCTGGATTATACAGATCATCATTGAAAATACCGACCGTAATGCCGCGTTCCTCGGCTTCGCGAACCGCCTTGTTACGAGTTCCCGTTGTGCGGAAAGGTTCCTCAAACGAGCGTCCCTCAAGGTCCGTGAAATAAAGTTTGCGTGTCAGGGTTGGGCGGCCGTCCCGCCCAGTTATAGCCGTTTCCGTAATGAAGAAAATCCGGTCATTGCCAATGAAGTCCACGCCGACAATGCGCATATTTTGCGACGGCACCCACACGGGTGTCTTTGATAGATCATTTGCGTCCCAGATCGAAATCACCGGCCACTTCTGGCCTTTGGCAGCGACAATAGCGGCGACATGCTTACCATCAGGCGATATGGTCGCGTTAGTGATAGCTTCATACTGAGATAAGGCTTCGATGGGTAAAGGAGCCGCCAAAGTGCTGCCAGAATATGCCGAGCCTGAAACAGTCAGAACTGCATATGCAACTTTCTGCCAGCCTTTGAGGGTTTTAGTTATCTTGTGCGCCACGGTCACCTCCACAAATTACGCCCTAAATGAGACGCTATATTTTTTGGCCGTCAAGTACTTTAGTTTCAATCGAAGCTTATTTCACTACAGAGCATGACGCATTCCGGCCGAAAAGATGAAAATGCAGGTGGAGCACGTCATCCCCCTATCCAGACAAGCGATCCTTATTGAAAGAAGCCCGGTCGCTCGGCGGACGTAGTCATTACGTTTTCACGTTTTCCCACCCATTCGGACAGGGCTCCGGCCGATGAGCGAGAACACGGTGACAGCGGCATTACGTCGGCTTGGCATTAGCGGGGACGAAATGACCGCCCATGGCTTCAGAAGCACCGCCAGTAAATTTCTAAACGAGGCCGAGTGCTGGCCAGACATCATCGTCGATGAAGCCAACCTCAAGGTAAAAATCGCGGCGCTACGTCGAGTGTTGGGAGATGGCATGGAATCCACCAGATACATCGCGACAGTTGCGGGAAGATGATATCGGTTTGTTGCCCCTGTCTAGCGTTTTGACCTTGAAGACATACCCGGTTCAAAATCCCCGGCGCACCCGCGTCCCTTCCTCAACAGCAATAGCGTTTTCGGATGGATTGACGTAACCAACTCCGTGTTGAGAGAACTTCGGGAGATGCGCCCCGTTTCAATAGTCGGGGATGGCGGTATTGGTAAGACGACCGTTGCCAAGCAGGTCGCTGATAAAGCGGGTAAGGCGTTCCCAGCCGGTGCGATTTACGGTGTGGGCGTCGCGCTTTAGTGTATTGATTACCGCGATGCCACGACATGGGGGTGATGCGATTGCAGCCCTTATGGCCTTGCCACCCTTGGCGAGGGCCTTGGTCATCGCCACCTTGTCCCTGCGCCTGAACAGTCTGAGTCCAGGATCTCTGGGTTAGGTCTCGCCGTAATACGACAAAAAACGCACGCCTTTGACACATGCACCAAGCTTTTATGAATCGTTTAATTTTGAAATGGCACTAAACTGCGGTGACGAATTAATCATTTAAGCCAAAGCATGATGCTGGCGATTTTGATAAATCCGAGGAAGTTGGCGGCGAGTTTATCATATCGTGTGGGAATTCGCCGCCATTGCTTGAGTTTGACTAAGAAACCTTCGGTTCCCCAGCGTTGTTTGTAGGCGATACGATCGTAACTGTTCTGGTATTTGCCATGACGCCGAGGCGGGATGACGGGCTAAGCGCCTTGTTTGAGAATGAGATCATGCAGGCTATCGGCATCGTATGCTCGATCCGCGAGGACTTTTTCAGCGCATAATCCGCGCGTCAGATCACAGGCCGGCACCATGTCATTTTTGCTGGTCGGAGCCAAGCTCAAAGCGTACCGGGAGACCCAGCGCATCAACTACTTTTGGCTTCGAACCTGCCCCGCGAACGGCCAAGAGTCTGGACTTGCGATCCCCCCTTTTAAAGCCAGCTTGTCAAGCCTAAACCAGCCCCTAGTCGTATACCATATTTAATGTTTCACATTTTCATTATGCTGTTGTTACGCATCAACAGTAGCACGCGCCCCATTCCATCACACTTGGTTCCGGGGTCCGTTACGACATGTCTATTCTTTCTGCGTTTAATTTTCGCGCCTTACATAGCTCAGCCTCGCTGCTGCCTATTCTTTCGGCCGCGGCCCTTGCCACGCTCATCGCGCCCGCCGCGGGCGCTCAAGCCCCCGCTGAAGACGCCGTGCAGGAAGTCATCGTCACCGGCACACGCGACAAAGGCCGCACTAAGTACGACAGCCTGACCCCGGTCGATGTCATCTCGGCCAAGGCCGTGCAGGACGGCGCGTCGTCTGAACTGGCCGACAATCTGGCGCAGGTCATCCCGTCGCTTCAGGTGCTTAAGCTGCCGTCGTCAGATGGTTTACAGTTCATCCGCCCGGCCCGCCTGCGCGGCCTGGGATCGGACCAGACCCTGGTGCTAATCAACGGTAAGCGCTTTCACCGTTCGGCCTTTCTGGGACAACGCGGTGCTCAGGGTGCTGACCTGAATAAGATCTCCAGCCTCGGTATCGGCCGGGTCGAAGTGCTGCGTGATGGTGCCTCGGCTCAGTACGGCTCTGATGCCATCGCGGGCGTGATCAACATCCAGTTGGATCAGCGCCCAGGCGTGGCAGCCTACGTACAGCGCTCGCAATATTTTGAAGGTGACGGCGAAACGACCCGTGCCGGTATCAAGGCCGGTAAGACCTTTGACGCAGGCTTTGTCACCGCCGCATTTGAATGGGCCGATGCGGCCATGACCTCGCGCAGCCATCAACGTGCCGATGCTCTGGCCTATGAAGCGGCCAATCCGGGTGTTGATCTGCCCGATCCGGTTCAGCACTGGGGCGCACCGGACACCAATAACTACAACTTCACCTTTAACGGCGCTTTGGATACCGGCTTTGGTGAGCTCTATGCGTTTGGTACCGCCGCCAAGGGCGAAGGCATCAACGATATCAACTGGCGCATCCCGTCGGCCACCTCGAACGCCAGCGTCTATAAGACGGTGCCCAGCTTTCCGGGCTGGGATCTGAAATCGGTCTATCCGCTCGGCTTTACCCCGCGTGAAGAGGCCAAGTATCAGGATTATCAGGCCGTGGCGGGCCTGCGTGGCGGCGGCGAGGTCTTTACCTGGGATCTCAGCGCCTCGATCGGTGAGAACGAAACCGAGTTCTATCTCTATAACACGATCAATGCTTCGATGGGGCCGGACTCGCCGTTTGACTTCTTCCTCGGCACCCAAACTCAACGAGAAGTCAACCTCAATGCCGACGGCGTTTACCGGCTGGATGTGGGCTTGTCTGAACCGCTCAACATCGCCTTCGGGGCTGAGCGCCGCGAAGAAACCTATAAAATCGGCGCGGGTGATGCGGCCTCATATGCGGTCGGTGCCGGTGCCAAAGACGGTTTGGCCGTAGGTTCCAACGGCTTCCCCGGCTTCTCGGACGTTCAGGCCGGAGAATGGTCGCAGGAAAGCTACGGCGCCTATGTCGATGTCGAAGGCAAGATCACGCCGGAATGGACATGGGCGGCGGCCGTCCGTTACGAAGACTTCGACAGCTTTGGCGACACCACCAACACCAAGCTGTCCACCCGTTATGATTTCAGCCCCAAGTTCGCCGCCCGCGGTTCGGTCTCAACCGGCTTCCGCGCACCAACACCGGGCCAGATCAACTCGTTGTCGGTTTCTCAAGGTTTGGATACGGTCACGCTTCAGGTCTTCACCAATGGCCGCCTGTCACCGCTGAACCCGATTGCCGTCAGCAAGGGTGCCAAGCCACTTGAGCCGGAAGAGTCGGACAACCTGACCATGGGCTTTGTCTGGCGCACCGATATGGGCCTGTCGGGCACGATCGACCTTTATCAGATCGACGTTAATAACCGGCTAGGTCAGTCATCGTCGATTACACTTACTAAGGACGAAAAGGACGCTTTGGTGGCACAAGGCTATCCGGCGGCGGCCAGCTTTACCTCGGTCTACTGGTACACCAACGATTACGACACCCGCACCAAGGGTATCGATGTGGTAACTTCCTATGCCCGCCCAATGTGGGATGGTCAGTTGAACCTGACTCTGGCCTACAACACCAATAAGACCCTGATTACCGGCGGGTCGCTTACCGCCAATCCGACCACGAAGCGCAACTTTGAGGAGGGCTTGCCCCGGAATAATGCCAGCTTTACCGGCAATTTCCGCAAAGGCGCCTTCGAGTATCAGGTGCGGGTACGCCATTACGGTAGCTGGACCGACTCGACCGGCAATTCGACCGGCGACATCTTCCAGACCTTTGGCGTAATGAACTTTGTCGATGCCTCGATGCTCTATGACATCAACAGCAACCTCTCGCTTAAGGTCTCGGTTGAAAACATCTTTGATGACTACCCTGAAAAGGCTCTCTTTCAGGCCTCACGCGGGATCGAATATTCGCGTAACGCCCCTTATGACACCTATGGCGCTCAGGCCTATGTCCGCCTGAACGCCAAGTTCTAAGCTTAGCGTTGTTCTGATCCGGGGCGGGCCGATTCCTAGGTCCGCCCCTTTGTGTTTTTATGGAAAACCTGCCCATGCACCGCCGCACCCTGTTGACCGCGCTGGGGGCCATGCTGCCCGTAACCGTAAACGCTCAAACCACCGCGAACCTTAGCCCCCCAGCCGGGCCAAAGGATGAGACCGGCTGGACAAAGGTCGCCGCCGCCTATCCGGCCCGACTTGACTGTGTGATCAATCTCGAATTTGGCGCGTTTGGCCAAATGCCGCTGGCGGTTCAGGCGGCGTTTGCCCGCTATAGTGAAACCGTCAATCTGCAGGGGGCCTATTTCACCCGTCGGGAGTTTGCGCCCTACTACATGCGCCTGCGCCAGCAAATCGCCACCGCCCTTAATGCCGACCCGCTGGAGATCGCGATTACGCGCAACGCGACCGAAGCCATGCACGCCCTGATCAGCGGCTACAACCGCCTGAAACCTGGTGATGCGGTGCTGATGGCCGACCATGATTACGACAGCATGCAGACCGCTATCGACTGGTTGAAAACGCGCCGGGGCGTCGAAATTACGCGCATCGCCCTGCCCCATCCCGCCAGCCATCAGGGGCTGATCGATGCCTACGAACAGGCGCTAAAAGCCCACCCCAAGGTGCGTCTGATCCTTCTGACCCAGATCGGTCACCGTAGCGGGCTGAGGTTACCGGTGCGCGAGATCATCGCTATGGCGCGTGCCCGCGGCGTCGATGCTCTGGTCGACAGCGCCCATGCCTGGGGCCAGATGCCCGTCGATGTTAAGACCGAAGGCTTTGAGTTTGCAGGCTTTAACCTACATAAATGGATCGGCGCCCCGCTTGGTGTCGGTGCGCTGTATATCCGGCGCGACCGCATTTCTGACATTGATCCGTTCATGGGTGAAGCCGTCAGCGAGCTCGATCTTGTCTCCGCCCGCGTCCATACCGGAACCGCCAATTTCGCCGCCCAGATGGCCGCCATAGAGGCCCTGAGCCTGCACGCCCGCATCGGGTCTGCCGCGTGTGAGCAACGACTGTCGTACTTGCGTGACCTGTGGGCTGAACCGGCGCGAGACCTGAAAACGATTGATGTGCTGACGCCGGCCGATCCGCGCCTGCATGTTGGGATTACCTCGTTTCGCCTAAAGCATGATCCATCACCGCAAGCTCATGCGGCCGCTGCCAAACGGCTTTTAGATGAGCACGGCCTGTTCACCGTCCTGCGCACCGGCCTTGACGGCGGGGCCTGCATTCGGGTGACGCCGGGCTTCAGTTCAACCCCGGCCGATATGGCCAGGCTTTTGAGCGCTTTGCGCACCCTGTGAGGGCCGCTGCGAAGCCTGAGAAACGCCCTTGTGCACGAAGCGATAATTTTAAATTTGGGGCTGTCGTAGATAAGGCAACTTATCTATGGTGGCCATATGGGAATAAAGCGCTGTAAATTAAGCCGAAAAGTGCCGAATAGGCTTCTGGAATTTTTCGTTCTGGAAGTGACCGCGCGTTCGGCTGCGGATGTGTTAGGCTTGCAGGTTAACACAGCAGCCTTATTTTACCACAAAGTCCGAGAACTGATTGTTGAGCAGGCTGCAGCACAGGAAGAATTGCTCGGCGGGGAAGTCGAGGTTGACGAGAGCTATTGCGGGGGCGTGCGCAAAGGCAAGAGAGGGCGCGGCGCGCTTGGCAAGGTGCCTGTCTCCGGCTTGCTGAAACGGGGCGGGAAGGTCTATGTCGTGCCCATACCAGACGCAAAGGCGGCGACCCTAATGCCGATTATTCGCAAGAAAATTCAACCCGATAGCATCGTCTATACAGATACATTCAGCAGTTACAGCGCACTTGATGTATCCGAGTTCCATCACAGCCGTATCAATCACTCCAAGCCGTTTGCCGACAAGCAGAACCACATCAATGGCATCGAGAATTTCTGGAACCAGGCCAAGCGTGTCTTGCGAAAATACAACGGCATTCCTCGTCAAAACTTCTTCTTGTTCCTCAAAGAATGCGAATTTAGATTCAACCACGGTTCGCCCAAAGACCAGCTCAAAACACTGAGACTTTGGGCGATACTCTAAGCCTTATCTACGACAACCCCAATAATAGAGGCCTTTAATGGCTGATATTCAATCTGCTTGGGGCTTTAAAAAACCCAGCTAAAGCCACATCATACCTTCTTAAAATGTGCCTGAGACATATGTCAGTTATGCCTTCTTTTCAACTACAAGACCTATGCTTGTTGAGACGTATTGATAAAGGTTAATCTTCAAGTGCGGTGGAGCAAATGGCGGAAAATCGATATGAAAATCATGTTGACCTGCACCTGGCCAAAAATTCCAGTCCCAGACCTTGTGACCTTGCTGACGTAACCGGTCTGTTAACTTTTCCAAATCTTGGCGACGGAAAAGGCATGTCGGAAACCCATCAATAGTCTTGTCATTAGAGGACAGATTAAACTCTGTTGTGTGAACAGCAATCCCGCCGGGCTTCAAGGTTTCAAGCGTGTTTTCGATAAATTGCAGACCGGGTTCGATTCCACCAATATGCTCTAGGGAACACGAAGACCAGCAGAAATCGAAGTCACGCAGGTCGGTTGGAATATTCAGCATATCAACTTCGCGGAAGCTGACATGCTGCTCCATGTCTTCCCAAGAACAAATATCTTCTCGCCAAAGTTGCTTTAAACTGTCAGAAAATTGCTGAGATACGCGCCACATTTCACCGATTTCTTGCGGGCTGTCGCTTGCATGGACCTTAACACCTCGCTTAGCCAGCATAGACGGAATCGGTTCTGCGCCCACTGCAAATACTAATCCGCGTTTGCCCGCTTGCGTCATCCCTGTAACTTCTAAGGCGCGCCAGATATAAGCCCACTCCCAATATTTGCGGTGTATCTCAAATGTGCTTACCCCAATCGTGGTAAGGAACTCCGTATAATGCCGCTCTTGCATCTGGCTGTAGGTGGCCATTTGAGAGGATGGGCTCTCAAGCGTCGGCTCTTTGATGCGCATCTCGCCATTGACAATCGGCGGCAAAAGGAAACTTGGAATGCCATATTCCTGGTTTCGTATAATTGCGAAGAATTCTGACGAATCGATAAGTCTGCCGCGAAGCTCCCGAAGATCGGCGTTAACTGCAATCTGCCAATCGATTGTTGCTTCAGACTCTGGCTCCCGATTAAGAAACAGTCGATAGCACCACACTACTTCTTAACGCGTAACTGGCCCGTTTTTCCCCACATATGCGATCTCGCTGTTTCCAGATCGCAGCCTTGATGCACTATCTCATTTACATCCGTCAAGCTGGTAAAATTGTCCCGCACAATAATTTGTTCAGCGTTATTTAGGCCCAGCAATATGACTCAGATCGCCTCCCATAAAGTCTTAGGGTGTCAATTATGCACCGATAATCTGGTAAATGAGGGTGACATCTTGGCGCTATGTATGGGTTTCAAATCCAAACTCGCCGGTCAGGCGTAAACAGGCTGCATTTACATAAATGCTTAACCTTAACTCTGATCTACAGGTGCCTCCATGAAATATCGTTCAGGCCTAAGCGCCTTAGTCTTGATATCTGCCACCGCCCTTGCCACTACCGCTTCCGCTCAGGCCGTCGATGCCGGGCGCTGGGCCGTCAGCGGCAGCGTCGGTTCGGAACTGTCCACCTCCGGCGATGTCCACGGTGGCGCCACTACCGGCGAAATTCCGCTCAGCGTCATCGCCTCCCTGCGCGATCCCGGTGCCCCCGCCCTGCCCGGTGCAATTACGGCCACCGGCAATGCCGGTCAATTGCGCATTCAATCGCGCGGCTTTGACGACATCTATGACAACCCGATGACCTTTAACCTTGAGGGCACCTATGGCCTCGGCGGCGGGCGCGAAGTGTTCGGCAGCTTTGATTATGTCAAGGCCGACGAAGGCTCGGTTCAGGTCGGCACGGCGGCTGTTGTCAATGGCACCACCACCGTCGCCGAAGTGCCGGTCTATGGCCGCTTTGGCGAATATAAAGGCATGGGTGTCTCCGTCGGCCTGCGTCAGTGGTTCAACGAAGGTGGCACCTTCCAGCCCTATATCGCCGGTCGCGTCGGGGCCTCAAAGATTGATGCCATTGACGCCAGCTTCACTATCCCGGATCTAACCATCAATCAATCTCTGCAAAACGTGCCGTTCTATGACGAGACCACCATCCTGACCGCCGGGCTTGATGTCGGTGTGTCCTACGCTCTGTCGGAAACGGTGTCGGTGTCGGCTGAAACCGGCGTGCGCTATTACGGCGACCTCGATGGCAACGACAGCGCCATCGGCGGCTTGGGCCTGGCCTCAATCAACGAAGAAGGCAAGCGCGTCACCTATCCGGTCAGCATTAAACTGCGGACCGTGTTCTAAGCTTTGGTGTAAGTAGTAAAAGGCCGCTGTCTTTCACGGACAGCGGCTTTTTTGTTTTACAGCCCCAGCTTGGCTTTGAGTATCTCATTGACCGCAGCCGGATTAGCCTTGCCGCCGGTCGCCTTCATGACCTGACCGACGAACCAGCCGATGGCCTGCGGCTTGGTGGCCACTTCGGCGGCCTTGTCCGGGTTGGCGGCGATAATATCATCAACGGCCTTTTCGATCGCGCCGGTATCGGTGACTTGGCGGAGGCCATGTTTTTCAACAATCTCGGCAGGGGTTATCGTCCCCTTGCCGTCCCACATGTGCTCAAACACGGTCTTGGCGATCTTGGATGAAATCACGTTGATTTCGATCAGTTCGACCAGACCGGCAATATGCGCGGGCGGCAGCGGGCTTTGGTCAATCTCAAGGCCGTCTTTGGTCAGGCGCGCCAGCAGTTCATTGGTCACCCAGTTGGCGACCAGCTTAGCGTCACGGCCAGATGCTGCGGCTTCAAAATAGTCAGCCCGCGCCTGCTCGGTGATCAGCACAGTCGCGTCATAGACGCTCAGGCCGTACTGGTTGACCAGCCGCTGACGCTTATCATCCGGCAACTCAGGCAGGGATTTTTTGATGTCCTCGATCCAGGCCAGTTCCAGTTCCAGCGGCAGCAGGTCGGGATCGGGGAAGTAGCGGTAATCATGTGCTTCTTCCTTGGACCGCAAAGACCGCGTCTCGACCTTGACCGAGTCGAACAGGCGGGTTTCCTGATCAATCTTGCCGCCGTCTTCGATGATTTCGATCTGGCGTCGGGCTTCGTACTCAATCGCCTGCTGCATAAAGCGGAACGAATTGACGTTCTTGATCTCGCAGCGCGTACCCAGTTGCTTGAAATCACCCGTCTCGCGGAAGCGCTCATAGGCACCGGCTTTACAGACCGACACGTTGACATCGGCGCGCATATTGCCTTTTTCCATATCACCGTCGGAGGTGCCGAGGTAGACAAGGATGGTGCGGATCTTCTTGAAATAAGCCACCGCCTCTTCGGCCGAACGGATGTCGGGCTTACTGACGATTTCCATCAAAGCCGTACCGGCGCGGTTCAGGTCAACATAGGTCGCATTCGGATCAAGGTCGTGGATCGACTTACCGGCGTCCTGTTCCAAATGCAGGCGCTCAATGCGCACCGTCTTTTGCGAACCATCGCTAAGGTCAATGAGCACCTCGCCTTCGCCGACAATCGGGAAGAACAACTGGCTGATCTGATAGCCCTGCGGCAGATCGGGATAGAAATAGTTCTTACGGTCAAAGCGCGAATGGGCATTGATCTGCGCCTTGAGGCCGAGCCCCGTCCTTACCGCCTGCTCGACGCAATATTTGTTGAGCACCGGCAACATGCCCGGAAACCCGGCATCGACCAGCGAGACCTGCTCGTTCGGCCCGGCGCCGAAGCCTACGGCCGCGCCCGAAAACAGCTTTGAGTTTGAGGCCACCTGCGCATGGATTTCAAGCCCGATGACAAGTTCCCACAGGCCAGTACGGCCTTGAATGGTTTTGGTGTTGGATTCTGTGCTCATCCAAACTCTATAGCCGAAACCAAATCCCAAGGCCAAGCCGGTTTGTTAAAAATTAAACCGGCATTTCTGTGGGAGCTTAGTCTTTTTTGATGTTCAGCAAAGTCGCCTGCTGGCCCTTGCTGAAGCCCGCGGATACCGTCTCGACCTTGACCTTGGCGGCCTTCGGTTTGCGGACTTCCTTGTTGCTCTTTTTTTGTCCCTTGGCCATCGTCGTCTCCTGTTGTGAGGGCTGGATGCGAACGGGGCCGAACATTTGGCGGCGAACACAGGCCCTTGTGACAGATATTAAAGACAAATGCGCGCTAATTATTTCGCCACCACCTCGCCGCCCTTCATGACAAAGGCCGGTTTTTCCAGAACGGTCACATCGGTCAGCGGATCGCCCACAACCCCAATCATATCGCCGTAATGGCCTACGCGCAGCGAGCCGACATCCTTGGCCTGCCCTAGGGCCTGAGCGGCATTGACGGTGGCTGACTGAATGGCCTGCAACGGCGTGGCCCCATAGCGCACCATGACCGCAAACTGTTTGGCATTGTCGCCGTGCGGATAGACGCCAGAATCGGTGCCGTAGACCATTCTTACCCCGGCCTTCAGCGCCTTTTTGAAGTTCTGGCGCTGAATTTCGGCAATATCGCGGTCTTTTTTCAGGCTTTCTTCGAGGACACCGTTTTTAGCGCCTTCGGACTGGGTATATTCGGTGTTGTAGATATCCATCGAAAACCAGGCGCCTTTTTGGACGGCCAGCTTGATGCCCTCATCGTCAACCAGAGACGCGTGCTCGATGGTATCGACTCCGGCGCGGATAGCGTCCCTGATCCCCGACGCGCCGTGGGCATGGGCGGCGACTTTCAAGCCCTGCATATGGGCTTCATCGACAATCGCCTTCATTTCCTCATATGAAAGCTGCTGGCCACCCGGTGTCGTGCCGCGCGAAAACACCCCGCCGGTGGCGCAAATCTTGATAACCTGAGCGCCGTATTTCTTAAGGGTGCGCACCGACCTGACCCCTTCGGCGGGGCTGTCGGCATTATAGGGGTTTTTCGACTGGAACGACGGCGGAAAGTAAGTCGAGTCGCAATGGCCGCCGGTCGCGCCAAAACTCATGGCGGCGGTGACCACACGCGGCCCCTTGACCACGCCTTCCTCGATTGCTTCACGTAAACCCACATCATTATAGTCACCGGCACCGACATTGCGCACGGTCGTAAACCCGGCCTTCAGTGTCTTTTCGGCATTGGGCACGGTCATGATGCCCCAAAAACGATCGGTAAACTGCAACCCCGTATAGCCGCCGTAAGTTGGATCGCTATCCAGATGCACATGCATGTCGATCAGGCCGGGCAGAAGGGTCACCTCCGGCAGATTGATCAGTTCGGCATCCGATGGAACATTAAGCTGCCCCTGCGGGCCGACCGCGGCGATGCGGCCATCAATGATCATGATGGCCGGTTTTTCGACCACCTTGCCGGTTTCAACCTCGATCAGCTTGGCCGCATTGACCACCACGGTTTTGGCCTCAGCCGCGCCCGTCACAGCTATAAATGCACACGTCGCCAGCCACAGATTTTTCATGATCACGTCCCCTTACACTAAAGCCTGTCAACAATAGCCGGGGATATAGCAATGAAAAGCGCTTATTTGCAGCGCAACATGAAACACAGTAAAATATCACCTCATTAAAGTCGTCATAAGGTTGTTTTATTTGCAAAAAGACATGATCGACACTGATTATTTCAACTATGCAAATAAGCCACACAAGATCGTATAAGATTTTTTGCGCGCACTTTTGAGCATAATTGCGTTTGAAAACCCCAGAATCCGTAATAGTGTGACAATTATTGCCCTCATAAGGCGATAAAACAAAAATCAGTAACAGCTTCGGTCGTCAAAAGAACCGAAGCACCAGGGTCAGCCGCCTTATCCTTAATTGAGGCGGTTGTGTAAAAAGGAACACCAGGATGAAAAACACCCGTAATTACGGCGTGACCAAGGTCGTGCGCCCAATCAAATCCACCATGATGACGGCCTCGGTTCTGGCCTTGGCACTGGCCGCCGGTGCGGCTATGGCACAGGAAACCGCTCCGGCCCCCGCCGAAGACGACGTGACCGAAGTGGTCGTGACCGGCTTTCGCGGCAGCTTGAAAAGCGCCCTGAACGTCAAAAGAAATAGCGCCGGCACGGTCGATTCGATCCTGTCCGAAGATGTCGCCAAATTCCCGGATTCCAACCTGGCCGAATCGATGCAGCGCATCCCCGGCGTCACCCTGTCGCGCGGCGACGGCGGCGAAGGCCGTAACATTTCCGTGCGCGGCTTAGGCCCTGGCTACACCCGTGTCCGCCTGAACGGCATGGAAGGGGCGGCGCAAACCGGATCGTCGGACATTTACGGCGCGGGTAACTCCGGCCGCAGCTTTGACTTCAACGTCTTCCCGTCGGAAATCTTCTCGGCCTTGTCGACGCGTAAAACGGCCTCTGCCGATGTCGAAGAAGGCTCATTGGGTGCCACGGTTGACCTGCGCTCACCGCGTCCGTTCGATTATCGCGAAGATCAGGTCTTAAGCTTCACGGCTAAGGGCGTGTATAACGAGGTGAGCAAATCCACCGATCCGCGCCTGTCGCTGCTGGCCTCCAAGAAATTCGCCGATGGCAAGTTCGGTATTCTGGGCACCCTGACCTATCAGGATCGCAACATCCGCGAAGTCGGTTATTCTGCGGTTGATATCCTGCCGTCCAACATCAATGGCTTTAATGCCGTTCGTCGCGATGCCGCAGGCCTTCCGGTTACGACACCTCCGTTGACCGAAGTGCAGCCGTTCTGTACGCCTATCGGCTGGGTATCACCGACCGGGGGAGCCACCATCAGCCCTGATCCATCGGTTCACGGGGCCAAGGGGGCCACGGCCACCAACTGCTCGACCAACAATCCGCGCACCGGCACAATTGCCGCCTATAATACCATCTATAATCTGCGCCGCGCAGATGCCGCCGCCGTTCCGGGTTCAGGCGCCTTCTTCCCGCGCATCCCGCGTTATGTGAACTCTGAGCAGGACGCCAAGCGCACCGGCGGCAGCCTGACCTTCCAATGGCGCCCGGACAGCGACACCGAAGTTTCGCTCGATATGCTCTATTCCAAGTACGAAGTTGAGCGCCGCGACAACTATATCGCCATGCTGTCCCTGGCCCGAAATATCGGCAATAACGGCCAGCCGATGGTCTCGGTCAAGGATGTCGAATTCGACGACAATGGCTCACTGGTCTACGGCCTGTTTGACGGCATGGATATCCGCTCCGAAGGGCTGGTCGATCAGTTCACGTCCGAGTTCAAGCAAGCCAACCTGAACTTCCGCCGCCGCTTCACCGAACGCTTTGAAGTGTCCGGTATGGTTGGCGTATCAGAGTCGGTGTGGGACGGCCCGATGCGCCTGCAAACCTTTGTTGACATCATCGATGCCGACAATGTGTCGATCGATTTCCGGGGCGGCGGCACGACGCCGGTGCTTGATTTTGGCGTCGATGTCTCTGATCCGGCTAACTTCCTTTATGCTCCGGGTGGGTCTGACGGCACGGTTACCGGCGGCTTCTCGGTTCAGGGTAAGCCCGCCAATAACACAACCAAGATCACCACCATCAACCTCGACACCAAGTATGAGTTGAATGCCGACGTCACGTTCAAGGTCGGCGCGCAGTACCGCGAAAACGATTTCAACGCCTATAACCTGAACCTGATCCCAAGCCAGGTTGCGGTCAAAGCCCTGCCCGCCGGTGTAACCCTGGCCAGCATCACCACGCAGATCACGGGCGTAGATGAACTGTGGGGCGGCGGCGCACCGTCAAGCTGGCTGGCGGTTGACTCTGCCAAGTGGCGCGATGTCTTTGATTTCGACAGCTTCCAGTACTGCGGGGTCGAATGTGGCGCCGGAAAGTCGCAGATCAAGGAAACGGTCAAGAGCGTCTATTTCATGACCGAATTCAATACCGACAGCCTGCTGCCGATACCTGTACGCGGCGATGTCGGTATCCGTACCGTCTTCACCGATCAGTTCGCGGTCGGTCATATTCCGGTGCCCGTACCTGGCGGTCTGCCATATCCGACCCGTGGCCTGCGTAACGAGGTCGAGCGTAGCTACAGCTACACCTTGCCGTCCGCCAACGTCGTGTTTGAGATAACGCCGGACCTTCTGGCCCGCTTCTCAGCCGCCAAGGTCATGTCCCGTCCGGAACTGGGCGCACTTACCCCCTCCAGCGGCGTGACCTTCACGACCCGCACCGGCACGATCAATAATCCGTTCCTGGATCCGATCCGCGCCACCACCTTTGATGCGGCTCTGGAGTGGTATTTCCGCCCGGGAGCTCTGGTATCTGTCGCCTATTTTTACAAAGATATCAAGACCTTCGTTCAACGCGTCAATGAACTGGTGCCTTATAATGAGCTTGGCCTGCCCGAAGAATTACTGGTTGGCAATGCCAGTGGTGCCGTGGCCACCGACCTGTTTAACGTCGCCCGCTTCACCAACACCGAGGGCGGCCCGCTCAAAGGCTATGAGTTGAACGCCCAGTTTGAACTCGACTTCCTGCCCGGCCCGTTTGCCAATATCGGGGTGTTGGGTAACTACACCAATATCAGCTCTGAGATCACCTATATCCTGTCTCCGACCGTCACCACGACCAACGACCTGACCGGCCTGTCGCGGGAATCAGCTTCGGGGACCATCTACTACGAAGATGATAAGTTCAGCGTCCGGGCCACCGGTTCCTATCGCGGCAACTACATCCGCGGCATCCCGGCCTCGGCGGGCAGCGATCTGCAAGGCAATGACGATACCTTCTATGTCGACGCCTCGGCCTCCTACGCCGTCAGCGACCGCCTGAAGATCTCGCTCGAAGCCCAGAACCTGACCGATGAGCAGAACCGCCTGTTTATCGACTCGACCCGTGAGGACACCCTGTTTGAGACGCGTATTGGCCGCACGGTCACCTTTGGCATGACCTACAAGTATTAGGTAAGCGTACCCGTAAACTAAAAGCCGCCGGTGTCACCACCGGCGGCTTTTTTTATCCCCCATATATCCCCCGCAACGGTTTTCTGCAGGCCAGCCCATACTGATATGCTGTGCCTTCACCTATTAGTTGAAAAGGCACTATCATGCTCAGACGAACCTTCTTCGGCGGCAGTATTGCCGCTGGCGTGGCCGTATCCATGGCGACCGTGGCACGGGCTCAGGTTCCTGCGTTTCCGGTCAGTTTCAAAACACAGGAAATCACCACCAACGGCACAACGCTTCATGTCCGCACTGGCGGTAAGGGCCCGGCGGTCATCCTGCTGCATGGCTACGGCGAAACCGGTGACATGTGGGCGCCGTTAGCGGCGGATTTACAGCGCGACCATACCGTCATCGTGCCTGACCTGCGCGGCATGGGCCTCTCAGCCCGAGCCGATGGCGGCTACGATAAAAAGACGCAAGGCATTGACATCGCCGGTGTCATGGATGCGCTCAAGGTCAAGAAAGCCGACCTCGTGACCCATGACATAGGCAATATGGTAGGTTTTGCCCTGGCCGCCCAGTATCCGGAGCGGATCACACGCTTTGTCCTGATTGACGCACCGGTGCCTGGAGTCGGGCCGTGGGAGGAGATTCTTAAAAACCCGCTGCTGTGGCACTTCCGGTTCGGCGGCCCGGATATGGAACGGCTGGTGGCCGGGCGTGAGCGTATTTATCTCGACCGGTTCTGGAACGAGTTCTCCGCTGATCCGTCAAAATTCACTGAAGCCTCGCGCCAGCATTACGCCGCCCTCTATGCGCAACCGGGCGCCATGCATGCGGGCTTTGCCCAGTTTGCCGCCTTTGATCAGGATGCGGTCGATAACCGCGCCTTTCTGACCAAGGGCAAACTCACCATGCCGATACTGGCGGTCGGCGGTGAAAAATCCTTCGGAAACGGCATGGCTACGGTCATGGAATTCGCGGGCAGCCGTGTCACCGGCGCGGTCGTACCCGCATCAGGCCACTGGATCATGGAAGAAAATCCCGCTGCTACGGTAAAGATTGTGCGCACCTTCCTGGACACAACGCTATGAAAGCACTCACCTTATGGCCACTCGCCCTATTCATTCTGATAGCCGCCCCGGTTACGGCCCAGACGCCCGCTACCCAACCGGGGCATGCTCGCCTGACGCCCGGTGATATCGCGGCTCTATCGAAAACCAGTGCCGGTGTCGGCACATCCGGCATGGCCGGAATCGAAACCACGATACTGTATGGCGATCCAACCCAAGCGGGTCTCTATACAATTAAACTTCAGGTGCCACCTCATACGCGCATTGCCGCCCACAGCCACCGTGACAATCGCTCAGCCATCGTGATCAGCGGGGAGTGGTATTTTGGTTATGGCCCCCTGACCGAAGACATCAAGGTCAAAAAATTGACGGCTGGTAGCTTTTACACGGAACCTGTCGGTGAGCCCCATTTTGCCATCACTCACGAACAGCCGGCGATCGTCTATATTACGGGCACAGGGCCGACCGACACGGCCTATGTCGATGCCAACAAAGACCCGCGCAAATAGTGGCCTAGGTCTTAGGGCCACGCACATATTTGAGCGTTTCTTTTAGCTGTGCCTGAAGCATGTCATTGGCATCAGTGCGGACATGGCCATTGGCGAAGATTTTCGATATCACCTCGGCATATTCGCGGTAGTTGCGCAACTCATAGGCCGCCGCCATCTTATCCGCCGTAGAGCCATCCTTGCTGCCCAACTGTTCCATAATGGCATGAAAGCGCTGATAGCGCTCATAGCGGTTGCGCTCGGCCTGCACATTGACAAACCACATGGCCGCCCAGGCCAGCACGATCAAGGGTAAGACCAGTACACCCCACGCAATCGCATCTTGCCACGTCGCTATCATCTTAGTCACCATCCACGAAGAGTTGCGCCGTTTCTGGACGGCTTAGGTCAATGGCGTGAGCATATGCAAAATAAGGGCCTAACCCCAATGATTTTCATGCTTAACGCGATTTTTGGCTGAGGACGAAAGCCATCATCGCCGAGTGCCTCGGCCAACGATTAGGCGGAAACGCAGATTGCTTACTGCTGAGTGCTTCTAAAATTATCGGAGAAATTTTGGCACCCAGCTCCGGCCTAAATAAACATTTGAACTAATTGAATTAAAAATACACCAACTCGAAATTACACTTCAATATAAATTAACACTCCGTGCTAATTTCGCAACGAATTGAGTAAATGTTCATCAAAAAATTCCGACACTCTATTTTCACAAGAAAGTCCATATTTATTAGGTGAATTCCATGGGTATAAGTTCAGTTTAGACTTTAGTTTGAATTAACGCCCAGACCGTAAATCTCTCCGTTGATCCCATGGTAAGCCCTAAACCGGACATACGGTTCGCAGCGGGGGCCTCCACACAGCAGAATGGGCCTTTGGGGCAACCTCGCTTTTATTCGAAGGACTATGGCTTAGACGAGATCATATCAAAAGACTACCGAGTAGCAGTGGCCCCCAGAATGGCATATCTTGGGTCAAGGATCGTAGTCGAGAAGCTCTGGGTCAGTCTTCAGTAAATAACGACGGTCATGGCCTCCCCCCTTGCGCATACATGCCAATGACTGCGCCGGTGAAGCCACCGGCTAAAGCTGTACCAATAACCTTTGCATCTGCGTTTTCCAGAACGGGAATATAGACGCGGTTATTAAAGCTATACTTGAAATCAATCTGCGCCTTATCGATGTCTAATCTTAGATAAACTGGTGTCCCTGGTGGCGCGTTGATCGCATGTTCGGCAAGAACCACACCGGTTTGCGGATCATTCCCACCTTGTCGCTTCCTCACCCGCAGAACGGGACCACCCTCAGTATTCCGGCCAAGGGTGAAGGTGTAGAAGAACTCATCGTTTTGAACTGCCATTAACCCGGCTTCGTCGTCGGCTTCTGCTGGTAAAAATACCACCTTAGTTGTCAGGGTGGCCTTCATATGCTGGAGTCGACGGCCTACAAATGAGGGCTGCCCCCCGCTACCCAGTTGATCAGTTCTTGGGTTAATCTTCAGCTTGCCGTTGCCAGTTGCCCACCACTGACTGCGAGGCGTTCGAATAAATAACCATTGTGGGGCGAGCACCTTGGCATCGAACTCGTCCCTTACGGTAAAGTTGCCCGTTGTCGGAATATTCGGGCGCCGCCCCTGGGTCAGATTTGGGCGCTCAGGTCTATAGGGAAGAGCTTTGCCCTTTTCGAGAATGATCGGCCAACCATCAACCCACGAGACTGGAAGAAGGAAAGTCTCACGCCCCGTCTGGAAGTTACCAGGGTCCTGGGGCGCAGTCGCCAGATCATAGACCCGCGTCCCCAAAAAAACGGCCCACCATTGCCCTTTTTCATCCTGAAACATATCCGCGTGTCCGGTTGCGGTGACCGGATCGGGGCGGCCGTCAGGCAAACCATGCTGAGTAAGGATAGGATTGTTTGGGTTTGGAGTGTATGGCCCGAAAGGGGTATCAGATCTGTAGGCCAGTTGCTGGTGCGTGTATCCGGTGCCGCCCCCTGCCGCCGACAAATAATATCGGCCATCAACTTTATAGAGATGGGGGCCTTCGATATAATCGGTATTCCATGGGGCTTTTTCACCGCCATCGACAAGCATAATGTCTTCGGATCGCGGCGCGAACGTGACCGGATCGACCTCCATGAGCCACAGGGCGGTGTGTGCGGGGTAGCGTTTGTTTAAAGGATCGCGATGATGAACAATGTAAACCTTGCCGTCGTCGTCGAAGAAAAGCGAAGGATCGATTCCATCGATGTGCGGCAACCAAATCGGGTTTGACCACGGCCCCGCCGGATCCTTAGTGGTTATAATGAAATTGCCGCCGCAACCGACGCAGGTCGTGATAATGTAAAAGGTATCGCCCTGATGCCGGATCGTCGGCGCGTAAATGCCGTTATTACCCAGATGGAGCTTGTCGAAAGGCATCATATCCGGACGGTCCAGCGCGTTACCGATCTGCGACCAGCTAATCAGATCACGGCTGTGGAAGACTGGAATGCCGGGATAAA
Organism: Asticcacaulis sp. SL142; assembly: GCF_026625745.1. NCBI lineage: Bacteria > Pseudomonadati > Pseudomonadota > Alphaproteobacteria > Caulobacterales > Caulobacteraceae > Asticcacaulis > Asticcacaulis sp. SL142. Next base: position 1,300,411 of record NZ_CP113061.1, read on the forward strand.
AACCGAAAGTGGAATTAACCAGATAATAGTCACTACCTACACGAACGACGCTGGGGTCAGGGAAATAGCCCGCGAGGATGGGGTTCTGAAAGTGTGTCTCTGCAAGAGGCTCATCAAAGAGGTCGTCAGATCCGGAATACTCGAACCAGTCGAAGACCGCCTCATGAGAATTCTGAGTCAAAGCGAGGCTTCTAAGACCGGGATTGCTGCATCCGGATAAAAGTCCGGCGGCACTGATAACAAGCCCTAAATAACTGATGGCTGATTTCATTTTCGTCCGCATCCCAGGCCTTCCTCTATAAGTTTTTGTTGCCGCCTCATCGGCTTTCGCACACACGATTTAACCCAACAAGTCATAAAGCGGCTTGATTGCTTTCACAAGCGGTAGTACCTATCCTATATGGATTTTTGAGGTCAGTATGAAAACGGTTATATGTGAAGCCCCGCAGTCTCTAGGTGTTGGTGAGCGCTCAAAACCACAACACAGCGAGGGACAGGTGCTCATCCGCATTCGCCGGGTAGGTTTATGTGGCACAGATTACCACATATTTGCTGGCGACCAACCATTTCTGGCCTATCCCCGTGTCATGGGTCATGAGCTGGCCGGCACCGTGGCCGCTACCGATCCGGACTCTCCTTTTCGGGAAGGCGATCTGGTCACGGTCAATCCGTACCTGCCCTGCGGCCGCTGCATCGCCTGTCGCAAGGGCAAGCCAAACTGCTGCGTAGATATACAGGTTCTTGGTGTGCATATTGATGGCGGCATGACTGAATATCTGTCAGTGCCTAAAGACGCCGTCATTTCCGTTAGCGATCTCACCCTTGATCAGGCCGCTATGGTCGAATTTCTGGCGATCGGCGCTCACGCGGTTCGGCGCGGAGACACACAGATAGGTGATCGGGCCCTAATTGTCGGGGCCGGGCCGATTGGTGTTGCCACGGCTCTGTTCGTGGCCATGTCCGGAGCAGAGGTCACCCTTACGGATACGAGCGAGGAACGCCTGAATCACGCCCGCAACAAGGTCGGTATACCCCATACGGCCGTTGTTGACGACCGTCTTGAAGATTACTTCAGACAGCGCACCCATGGCGAATTTTTTGATGTCGTATTTGATTGTACCGGCAGCGCTAAGGCTATTGAAAAGGGCTTCGGCTATGTGGCCCACGGCGGCCGATATGTCCTGGTCAGCGTGGTTAAAAACGACATCAGCTTTTCCGACCCCGAATTCCATAAGCGCGAGATGCAGCTTATAGGTAGTCGCAACGCGACCAATGAAGACTTCTTGCGGGTTATTAATGCGATTAGTGAAGGCCTTATCCCAACCGATGCCTTAAAAACCCACAGCTTTGCCCTGTTTGACCTCCCACAGGTTATTCCGGATCTCATTGCCAATCAGGGATCCGTACTTAAGGCCATTGCGGAACTTTAACTCCTCACACTGATCGGTACTGCAATCACCCGATCCCGGTAAGACCGGCCTAGAAAATAATGCAATCAGCGCTAACCACGACACTGCATTTTTTATATTTGCAATATATTTTTATTAGCAGGCGCACAGGCGGAAAAGAGATAAACGGTGGAACGAAACGCACCGAAGGCAATGACCGCTACCTAGCCTAGTATGCCCCCGGTGCCGTGCCTGAGGCGGTAACCAAGTCGTTGCGGGACGCCGGGGCCTGAGTTTGACGCCGCCAAAAAAGCCGAAAGTGACCGTTACAATCCGGACGTTCAGGCCTGGGAGACGCTGATGTGGCAGTTTCAGCAAGCGCTACCGTTCGCCAAACTGGGTGAGAAGTGGTTGCCGATGGAAAAAATCTACGCTCTGTCCGATCAACCCTGAGGGTAAGCGTCACGCCGACGGTTTCAAGCCTTTGATAAACTCATAGTGCCCTGGCAAGGTGACCACGCCATTGCGGATGACCGATTTCATCCGGTCGAGCGTGGCCTTGATGTCATCCGCGTCGATCAGATCAGCCTGCGGGTCGTAGGTCTTGGGGTATAGCCCCTGCCCCAGCATGACCGCCACCCAGCTCGTCTCATTAAACAACTCGCCCTTTTCAATAATCAGGCGGCCCGAATTGGCGAATACCGCCATGCGCGCCCTAAGCGTATCGGGCACCTCCATCGCCGACACATAGCGCCAGAAGTCACTGTCCTGCCTTTGGGTTTGCTTATAGTGCAAAATCACAAAGTCCCTGACCGCCTCGATCTCCGTTGCCATGAGATGGTTGTAAAGATCGGTTTCATCCCGGTTAAAACCTGCCGCTGGAAACAGGGACATGAGCGTGGCGATACCGCGCTGAATCAAATGAATACTGGTCGATTCAAGCGGTTCGATAAACCCTGATGCCAGCCCCAGCGCCACCACATTCTTATGCCAGCACAGCTTGCGTCGGCCGGTTTGAAACTTCAGCCGGCGCGGTTCAGCCAGTGCCACACCGTCCAGTTGCTTCAGCACCTCAACTTGCGCCTCATCATCGGAGATAAAATCGCTGCAATAGACATGGCCATTGCCGGTTCGGTGTTGCAGCGGGATACGCCAGAACCAGCCGCTGCGGCTGGCGGTTGATCGGGTATAGGGCAAAAGCGGCCCCGCTGAGGCAGATGGCACCGCCACGGCACGGTTCATGGGCAGCCAGTGCGACCAGTCGGTGTAGCCCGTTTTTAAGGCCTGCTCGATCAACAACCCGCGAAAGCCTGAGCAGTCGATGAACAGATCACCTTCGATCTGACGGCCATCCTCAAGGCTTAAGGACTGCACAAAACCGCTATCACTGTCCTGTTGGACGGCGGTGATGCGGCCATCAATATGGGTTGCCCCGGCTTCAACCGCTACGTCTTTGAGCAGTTGGGCATAGAGGCTGGCGTCGAAATGCAGAGCATAGGACATCCGTGACAGGACATTGCGCGCATCATCAACCGGGCGGGCAAACTTAACCGCGTGCGCCGCCTGGGTGCACATTGAATAGTCTTCGAGGTTACCGCGACGAGTACGCAGCCAGTGATGGTGAAAGTGGACGCCGCCGATGTCAGAGCCCGTTTTCCCAAAGGGGTGAAAATAGCTGTCCCCGATCTGGCCCCAGTTTACAAACTCAATGCCGAGCTTATAGGTCGCTTGAGTTCTGCGGATTACGGTCTCTTCATCCAGCCCCAGCAGCGCATTGAACTGGAGTATCGGCGGGATAGTGGCTTCGCCCACGCCGACAATGCCGATCTCTGAGGACTCGACCACCGTTACCGAAACCCTCCCTGGCGCGAGCTTGGTCGATAAGGCAGCCGCGGCCATCCAGCCGGCCGTGCCGCCACCAACCACGATCACCTTCTTTACAGGTCGCGTGTGCAATTTATTCCCCATGATTTCGTGGTATTAAGCTAGGCCGTATATTTGAGAGTACTACGAATTAGAGCGCCTACGCAAAGAACGTAGACGCTCTAAATCAAGACGTAACCGGCCGGACGGAACCCGACCGGTTCGCTCTATCAATACTTCAGACGAATACGCGCAGATACGCGGCGATCGTTGATTTGGTAGTTACGTCGGAGTATTTCTCTGGCGAAGAAGGTCTTTTGGACCGTGTCCGTCAGATTCTGCCCGTCAATGGTAAATGAGACGTGGTCGTTCAGATCATAACTCACCGAGGCGTCAAGCGACCCATAAGCCTTGAAGTAGACTGGCAATGATACGGCACCGGTTTCGCTTACCGTGTCCAGATACGTCGAGCGCCAGTTATAGGCGACCCGCGCATTCCAGCCATACTTGTCATAGAGCAGCATGAGGTTATAGCTGTCCTTCGACAAATCTTCCAGCGGCACCGCAAATGGTGTGCCTCCGACCGTGGTCGAAGCGATCGTACCCGCATTACTATCAGCAAGGGTGTAGTTCGCCGCAATTCCGAGCCCAGACCACGCGCCGGGGAGGAAATCGAAGAACTTCTGGCCGGAGATTTCGAAGCCCTCGACGTAACCACTGGTCACGTTCGTCAATTCAGACCCGTTGAACCGAACGACACCGACCCCCGGGATGGTTTCGGTGAACTCAGCGCCCCGCGTTGCGATCAGATCGACCAGGTCCTTTTTAAAGAAATCAATCGTGAGGCTGCCGTCTTTAGCGAAGTACCATTCGAAAGACAGGTCATACGATGTCACGCGCTCAGGATTGAGGTTTGGATTGCCATTTCTACTGAAGCTGCCCTGATAGGGATTGGTCGTCGCATTATATGGGTTGTTTTGGTCTACAGTATTCGGCAACGCATTTTGATCTGTGTAATTGGGCGAATAACTGAAGGTCGGGTTAAGTTGCGTAAAGTCCGGCCGATATATGTTTTTAGAGTAGGCGAAGCGCGCCTGGAGATTTTCAGTCAGATGTACCCGAAGGTTGAAGCTCGGCAATAAGACATTATACTTGTTGCCTCCAGATAAGGGCCCCTCGGTCTGCACTACGGTTGGATTAGCGCCACCTGATGTCCGATAGCTGAGCGCCTGGTAACCTTCCCCCGTTGCTTCCGTTTGAACATAGCGAACGCCCAGGTTCCCGTCGAAGTCAAACCCACCCAGTTGCGAACCAAATGTCGTGCGCAGGTAGAATGCGACGTCATCTTGTTCGATGGGGCTAAACGTCCGATGGAGTGGATCGCTGATGTCAGGATAGCCGACCGTGATACCCGTGAGCGTCTTATAGTGCGCGAAGGCGTCCTGATGATTTAGTGTATCATTCCCAAGCCACTGCAGGACAGGACCAAATACCAAATCAGCCCCGTCGCCACGCAAAATCGATGCCTGGCCGGGATTAATCTCAACGAACTCAGGATTATCTTCAACGGGCGTGAAAATGCCGTTCCAGGTGTTGGCGTCGCGATTCATCGCATCTTTGCGGCTATAGCGTACGCCCGACTTGAATTGCTTGAAAAATCCGTCGTCGAAATCCCAGGTTAGATCGAGTTTGAGGGCATCGGCCTCCGCCGTATTTTTGGTTATGAAAGGTTGAATCGCCCCATAGCTATAACTTGTCGGGTCGCTCAAGAAATTCGGAGTGTCCGAACCCTGGATCGGAAAATCGCCAGTGTTGTCGAAGACATAGTTATAATTGCCTGCGTCTAAGAAAAGATAGGTATTCATGCCGGTGCGGTTGACCTTGGAATCCAGGTGCTCGTAATCCGCATCCAAACGCAGATTTGGTGTCACCTGCCATTTGAAACCAGTCGAGAACTCGGTTGTTCTCGTCTTACGAATACCGCCGTAAATGATGGAAATGCCGCCTGTACCGGTACGCGCACCCGCCACGGCGACCCCGTCTTCCACCTGGTAGGTTCCAACCGGCGTTGCATTGCCGTTAATGAAGTACGAGTTGCCGGCATCTATGAAGCGATAGTCCGAGTTGAAAAGCTGGGCATAGGCTTCAAAGTCGTCATTTGGGCGCCACTGCAGGACGATGTTTTGGCTGCTGCGCTTTCTGCTGCCGCTGCCGACGTTAAAGCCGCCGCCGTCGGGCACCAGAATATTCTCGGTCTCATGGCCCGGAACCGGCGTGCAGCGCAATTGCGAGCCATTTGGCGTCGGGGTGACCGGCACGAGGTTACCGCCGGAGTCCAAGACACAAGGACCGTGGTAGTAATAAGGTTCCATCTGGACCAAATCCTCACGGAAGGCAGACTTCTGGTATGACGCGTTGGCGAGGAAACCGATCTCACCGATACGGGTAGACCACCGGTTACTGTAAAGCGCCGAATAGCTTTCGCCGGTTTCCTTAGCCAGGTCATAGTTGGTAACAGACGCCGTTGCCGACATTACTCTGCCCTTGGCATCAAACGGCTTACGCGTAATGAGGTTAACCGTGCCGGCCAGGGAGCCTTCGATCATATCTGAGGACGGGTTTTTATAAACGTCAACTCGCGACAGCAGATCGGGCCCGATTTCGTCATACGACAAGCCAACGCCGCCATTTGCCGAGAATATATCATGGCCGTTGAGTTCGGTCCGAACCCGGGTTAGGCCGCGAATGAGCACCTGCTGACCCTCGCCGCGAATACGTTGAATCTGGATACCGGGAATACGCTGCAACGATTCGGCGATGTTTACGTCCGGAAACTTTCCGATGTCCGTGGCCGTGATCGAATCGACAATCTGGTCGGAATTTTGCTTGATCGCCTGAGCCGTCGCCAGACTACGGCGCAGGCCGGTGACGACTACAGTTTCGGTATCATCACTTGCCGTATTATCTGCGTCTGCGGCGGCCTGATCCTGAGCTAACGCTCCCCCTGCTATCAGAACCGATGCGATAGCCAGCACAGACACCCCTGAACGGGTGCGTGTAAATATTTTCATGATTTTGGTTCCCTCCGCCCCCCGCCCTTATCGGCGAGTAAGCTAAAGTGAACTTATATGATAATATTCATATGCGAAAGTTAAATTTATTTAGGAAACCCGCAAAACGGTCACATCCCGCACACTTGCAGCATTTGAGCAACACTCACCACATCCTCCATTTACGAGTCAGCTATCCATCTGATAAATATAATTTTTTAAAATTTACTTCAATTTCCTTTATTTAATAAGCCTAGAAAAATTCACGAACTTCTCACTAAAAATTGAACATCATCTCAATAAATGGCTTGATCGGCACTCCCGTTTGTTTTATTCACGGTAATGACTTTCCAAAATACATGGAAACTCCCAGCGCCCCTCAACCTCCCCGGCCCTCCCCGAGGAGGTTGTTTTTTCATCACGCTCTGCATTGTATAAACCCTCCCCACACTGGATAGAAATGTACAAAGCTAAAGCCCTTACTTTCTCACTTGAAAATATATTTCAAATATGCGAGTCGAGACGCCAGGGAGACCAATTAAACTCACCTTGCATACATTTGAAGTAAGGGCATTATTGCGCCTAAAACTGACCATCTGCGTATACAGGCAAAGCAGAACACGCATTTTGGCAACTAACAATCACTGAGGAGACTTCTTATGAGGCTGGCCAAAACTCTTCTGTATTCCGCCGCAATCCTTACCGCATCCTTCAGCATTGCCGGGGCACAGACGGCCACCACAAGGCCCGATGGGCGCGTCGAAAGCGGCCTTTATGTCGGGGCCAACTACCAGCCCGTTGACCGCACACCTGCCCAGATTACCTACGACATCGGCCTGATGAAGAAAGCGGGTTTCAAGGTGGTGCGCATGGGCGATCTGTCCTGGGACTATTTCCAGCCGGCCGAAGGCGTCTATACCTTTGAAAAATTCGACGCGGTTTTGAATGAAATGCACAAGGCCGGCATTAAGGTTATGGTCGATATTCCGGGCCTGCCGGCACCAATGTGGCTGCACAAAAAATATCCCGGTGTTGATCTGGTGACCCAGAACGGCACGCGCCTTTATGCCGCCGAACGGTACATGGACAACATCAGCGATCCGGACTACCGCCGCTTGGCCAAGGCGCTGGGTGAAGCCATGACCAAACGCTACGGTAAGCATCCGGCCGTCATCGCCATCGGTTACAATAACGAAATCGGCAACGGCTTCATGTCCTATTCCGCCGCCGATCGTGAGCGTTTTATCGTGTGGCTGAAAGACAAATACGGCACGCTCGATGCCCTGAACAAGGCCTGGGCCACCCAGCGCTGGGCGCGCACCCTCACCGACTGGGATCAGGTTGAAATTCCTTATGGTGACGGCCCTGGGCCTTTTGAGCGTTACCTTGACCTGCATCATTACTGGTCTGATGTTACAGTGGGCACGCTGATGGATCTTGAGCAGTCGCGCCGTAAATATGCCCCCGATAAGCCGACCATCTCCAATCTGTGGGACTCCAGTGAGCGTAAGGGTTTCAATTATCTTGAAACCTACAAGGATTATGTCAGCTACGGGGCGTTCGGATATTATGCCGGTGACCCGATCAGCGGCGGCTTTGAAACCCTAATGATGAAGGGGACCCTGCCGACACCGGTCTGGTTCAATGAGTTTCAGGCCGGCGGCGGCGGATTTTACGGCGCCAAGGGCCGCTCACGCATGTGGGCGCATTTTGGCCTGCTGAATGGTGGTCAGGCCGTACTGGCCTGGACGTTCAACAGCCATCTGGGCGGTGAAGAACAGGCGCTGTTTGGTCTGGTCGACCATGACGACACCCCCTCCTGGAAGCTGGACGAATTTGCCACCATCGCCAAAGAGTTTAAGCAGAATGGAAAAAATGGGCTTTCCGCGCGACTTAAAGCCCGAAGTGGCGATTGCCTATTCGTTTGAGGCGCGCGTAGCCTCAAACCCCAAAAGCTGGTCCAACACGGTCAAGCAGTATATGACCACGCCGTATCTTACTCAGGCTCATAATGCCTTTTCGCCGCTCTATGCGGACAATATAGACATGGCCGTCCTTAACATCGCTGAGGAAGACCTGAGTCGTTACAAGCTGGTGGTGGTGCCGGGCATCTACCTGATGGATAAGGCATCCGCTGATAATCTCAGGAAATACGTGAATGGCGGCGGCACCGTCGTCATGACGGCCATGTCGGCCAAGGTCAATGACAACAATCAGTGGTTCAACACCCCTCTGCCGGGGCAGTTGTCCGATGTGTTCGGCCTGAAAACGCGTGAGTTCTATCGGACCGAAAAGCCTTTGACCGGCAAGATCGGCGATGCCGGTTTTACGACCACCATCAATTTCTACGAAGTGTTGGAACCCTCGACCGCCAAGGTTATGGGCAGTTTTGACAATGTTGACGGCGCGCCACCGGTGATCACGGTCAATCAATACGGTAAGGGCCGCGCCATCTATGTGGCCACCCCAGCCCAGCCGTCGGTCATGGCGCCTCTGTATAAACAACTCTACACAGACCTTGGCCTGAAAGTGGGCCCGAAAACCCCCGAAGGCGTCTATGCGCGCACGGTGAATGGGCAGACTCTTTATGTCAATACGACGACGGAGACGAAAACCGTAGCGATTGACGGCAAAAAGACCGGGGTGCTGTCGGGCACGGCCTGGAGCGATACCCTCACCCTGCCGTCTTACGGCGTGGAATTTCTGAAATAGCCGCGACACAAAGAAAAGATAACAGGGTCAAAACCATGACAACCATCAGCAAACGACAATTACTGGGCGCGCCCTTGCTGGCCGCTTTAGGGGCGTCAGCTTTGTCCGCTAAGGCGGCAGATAGCTGCGCGCCGACACCACCGGCGCCTAAATTTGATCTGCCGATGCAGTCCGGCAAGTTCACCGCCGAAGTCGCCTCTTTAAAGACTTACGAAACACCGGCGTGGTTCCGTGATGCCAAATTCGGCATATGGTCGCACTGGGGACCGCAGGCCGTGCCCAAGGTTGGCGATTGGTACGCCCGCCAGATGTATATTCCCGGCCATCCGCACTATACCCACCACGTCAAGACCTATGGCCACCCTTCAAAGTTCGGCTTCAAGGACATCATCCCGCTATGGAAGGCCGAAAAGTTTGACCCGGAAGGGTTGATGGACAAATATGCTGACGCGGGCGCCAAATATTTTGTCAGCATGGGCGTCCACCACGACAATTTCGACCTGTGGAATTCGCGGCATCACCGCTGGAACGCGGTCGCTATGGGGCCTAAGCGCGACATCGTTGGTGATTGGAAAAAAGCGGCTAAAAAACGCGGTCTGAAATACGGGGTGTCTGAGCATCTGGCCGCCAGCTACACCTGGTATCAGACCAGCCACCAGTATGACCAGTTCTGGCCCCTGCTGGGCACACCCTATGACGGCGCCAATCCGGAAAATTTTGACCTCTATCACCCTAATAAGGGCGAATCCTTCGTCAACACCCCGGAAAGCTGGTATACACAGAACCCTGAGTTCCAGCAGGTCTGGTACAACCGCATGAAGGATCTGGTCGATCAGTATGAGCCTGACCTGTTTTATTCTGATGGCGGTCTGCCGTTCGGTCAGGTTGGGCGCAGTCTGGTCGCCCACCTCTATAACCGCAGCGTCACCGGTAAGGGCAAGGCCGAGGCCGTCTATACCTGCAAGGATTCAGGCTCTGGCGAGTTCCACAAGGAAGCCAGCGTTCAGGATGTCGAGCGCGGCGTTTTAGCCGGCATAAATCCATACCCGTGGCAGACCTGCACCTCAATGGGCGACTGGTTCTACAGCGAAGGTTATAAGTATAAAACAACCGCAGATATCGTTTATATGCTGTCCGATATCGTCAGTAAGAACGGCAACCTGCTGCTCAACGTCGTGCAACTGCCCGACGGCAGTCTGCCGCCCGAGTCCGAGGCGTTTCTGAGCGAAATGGCCGCCTGGATGAAGATAAACGGGCCGGCCATTCATGGTACGCGTCCATGGAAAATCTTTGGCGAAGGCCCGACCGAAACCTCAGGCGGTGCGTTCAAGGAAAACGCCGCCTATGTGGCGCAGGACATCCGGTTTACGACCAGGGGCAAGACACTTTATGCGATAACCTTGGGCGAACCGCGCACAGATGTGGTCATCAAATCTCTGGGCAAGCGCGCCAATCTGGCTGAACGGCCGGTGCGTAAAGTGCAGGCTCTGGGCTCATCCGCGGCCTTACGCTTTCAGCAAACGGATGAGGCCCTGGTCATCAGCCTGCCGCCTAAGCTACCCACGGCCCATGCCAGCGCCTTTCAGATTACCTTTGGCTAAACCTGCAAAAGGCGTGGTAAGTCCACGCCTTTTTAAAGTATCTAGGCATGGTCAGCACCGCGGCGATATAGCCGTAAAAAGCAAAGATTGGGAAACTAACAAAACTAAGCACTATGGGGCGAGATTGTGGCCCCGTTACGCCATAATTCTCGTACAAATGAGCTACAAGAACTTGCGAGCTTTCACGAAAAAATAGTAACTACCTTACGCAGGTGAAGCTACAAAAAATTCATTCCAACTTGGTGCTTTGGCTTCGATACTAAGCGCTCCGGGCATTGATGCTCTTAACAATTTTTTTGTTCTGAGTGTATTGGTAAACATAATGCTGAGACTCGAGGTTGATAAGATTACGAACAAAGCCGCAGCCTAAAATATAGACTGCACACCTCCCAGAACACATAACTCAGACAATTGACAGGGACTACAGATGACATTTCCGCCTGCAAGTCGCCGATACGTCCGGCAAAAAGCCGTAAAGGCGTACTTTTTAGTCTTTTTCCTGACTGCATTTTTGAGCGTCTGGTCGCAGGCTGTGGCTGAGGTGCGCGATGTGTCGCAGGGATGGTCATTTCATAAAGGCGACGTGAACGGGGCCGAACAGGCAAGCTTTGATGATCGGAACTGGCTTAAGGTATCTGTGCCGCATGACTGGTCGATCATGGATAAGGCCGATGGCGCCCCACCGTTTGATCCGGCCGTCGCCGGTGGTCAGGATTCAGGCTACCTGCCGGGCGGCGTCGGCTGGTATCGTTATCGCCTGAACTTAAAAGATGCAGATACCTCAAAGGTCACGCGCTTAAATTTCGAAGCGGTCTATATGGATGCGGATATCTGGGTAAACGGCACCCATGCCGCTAAACACCGCTTTGGTTATAGTGCCTTTACGGTCGATCTGACCGGCAAGGTGCGGGCCGGTGACAATATCATTGCCGTGCGCGTCAACCATGTCGATCCGTCATCACGCTGGTACGCCGGATCAGGCATTATCCGTCCGGTCAATCTGGAAGTTCTTAACTGCGTTCACATCACCCCCGACAGCGTGTTTGTGACAACGCCTGATCTGACCGAGGCCGCCGGTGTTGCCCGCGTGGCGTCAACCGTCAAAAACTGCGGCAATAAGAACCGCTCAGTCGAATATGCCGTTAAAATCCTAGCCCCTGACGGCTCAGTCGTCGCGCAAACGACCCGCAGCACGTCTGTGCCGGCCCATAAAGATACCAGCCTGGAGCAAAACCTGACCGTGACCCGCCCCAAGATGTGGTCACCGGACTCTCCTGCACTCTATACTCTGGTTCAGGAAGTGCGTATTGAGGGTAAGGTGGTGGACGAACGCCGCACCCGCTTTGGCTTCAGAACGGTCACCATGGATGCCGCCAATGGCCTGCGCGTCAATGGTAAGCCTATCCTCCTCAAGGGCGGCAATATCCACCATGACAACTATATGATTGGTGCCGCTGGCAGCCCCGATGCCGACCGCCGTAAGGTCGTTTTGATGAAAGCGGCGGGCTATAACGCCGTCCGCAGTGCCCATAACCCGGCCAGTCAAGCGACCCTCGATGCCGCTGACGAACTGGGGATGCTGGTAATCAACGAAGCCTTTGATGCCTGGAACAATAATAAGCGACCTATGGACTATGCCCGTTTCTTCAAAGAGGACTGGCCACAGGATCTGACCAGCCTCGTCATCAGTGGCCGTAACCACCCCAGTGTGATCATGTGGAGCATTGGTAATGAAATCCCGGAGCAAGGCACACCGCTGGGGGTCGAGACCGGCAGAAAACTGGCCGAGCATGTGCGCAAGCTAGACCCGACCCGACCGGTTACCCAAGCCGTCAATGCCGAACGCGATGTTGGCAATGCCCAGTTTCCGGTTATGGACATAGCCGGATATAACTACCGCGCGCACTTCTTTGCCGAAGATCATAAGGACTATCCTGAGCGTGTAATGTATACGGCAGAATCGACGCCGAAGGACGCTTTCACCTATTGGCGCCTGGTTGAAACCATGCCGTGGGTGATCGGGGATTTCGTGTGGACGGCGGTCGATTATCTGGGTGAAAGCGGCATCGGCTGGATGGGCTATACACAGGACTGGCAAAAGCTTGGGCCTTACCCATGGCATCTGGCCTATAGTGGTGAGATTGACGCCACAGGCCGCAAACGCCCGGCGGCCTTCTACCGGCAGGTGATGTGGAAATCCGGCATTGATCCGGTGGCCGCGTTTGTAAAACAGCCCGAAGGCACCGAGGACCTGCCTGACCGAAACCTGTACCCCATCACACCACCACATCTGGACTGGTCTCTGGAAGATATCCACCCAAGCTGGACGTGGCGAGGTCAGGAAGGCAAGACCTTGGATGTCGTGGTCTTTTCCGAATTTCCTGAGGTGGAACTGTTCCTCAACGATAAGAGTCTGGGCCGTAAACCGGTGTCGGTCGCCAGCGAATACCGCGCCAATTACCGCGTGCCATATGCACCAGGGCAATTGATAGCCTTGGGCTACGACAAGGGCCGCGAGGCCGGACGATGGGAACTGAAAACCGCCGGCGCGTCATCTGGCTTCAAAGTGACGGTCGATCGTCAGACCTTTACAGCCAATGGCCAGGATCTGGCCTATGTGACGATTGAACTGACCGATGCCCAAGGTGTGCCGATCTATGCCCAGACCAATGACCGGAAGGTTACGGTTAAGGTCTCTGGCGCAGGCACACTGGCGGGTATTGGTAATGGTAATCCGCAGGACGCATCAAGCTTTCAATCCGGCATGCGTAAAACCTTCCATGGCCGTGTGGTGGCCGTGGTCAAGGCGAGTCTGACCGCCGGCCCGATCACCGTCAAGATCGACGCCGAGGGTATGGCCAGCCAGCAGGTGCAACTCACCTCTGTGGCACCATAGGCTGAACTCAGGTAAGCGCTTGTCGCGCTTCTTGACCAGATGGTTGACGCGACGATCATATAGCCGTTGACCGATACTGGCCCAAGAAGCTCCTTTAAACCCTTGGTCTTGGCCATTTTAGCGGCGGCGCTGGCGGTCAGTTTTGAATACCTCTTGCGGGCGTTCGACGGAAGCCAGCGCAGGGTGTCCAGAAGCTTCCTACATGCCTCCCTGTCGATGTGTTCCACCGGAGTATCCTTGCCGAGGATGTCAAACAGGACGCTCACCATTTCATGATACCGGGCGACGGTCTTGGACATCCGTTTCTTCGATGGGTCATTGATGAAGAGCGTGAAGACCTCTTCAAAGGTCTTCCCTTTAGCGTCTGGCTTAGATGCTGGCGGTAGAGGGTTGATTGCAATCGGCTCAAACGCATGGCCCTCAGCATGTCGTAGCCATTGCTCATATTCCATGCCAACCAGCCGAGCCTTTCGGACAGCTTCACCCCATCGTCCAGTCTTCAACGATCTGACGAAGAACGCCTTGCCGACGATGGGTCTTAGAGGGCGTGGGATCGACCATCTGACATAGATCGTTCTGCCCCGGACGATAAAACCCCGACGATTACGAAGCGAGGCTGATTCTCGACCTGATTCAGAGATCGTCAGAGCTTTCGCCACCCGTCTTTTCGATGATCGGTTGCCACCCTTTTGGACAGCATGGATGAGACGCTTGGAACCCCAGAATGATACAAACTGTTGCTACAGTCATGACGCACGCTGACGCTACAGGCGTTTAAAAGACTGTACTGTATGGATTTTTCGGGATTTTCGGTAAGTTTGGTGCCCCCGGTCGGACTCGAACCGACACACCTCTCGGTACCGGATTTTGAATCCGGCGCGTCTACCAATTCCACCACAGGGGCCCGTATTACGGATTTTTAGCGCGGTAAGGACGGCGGTGATAAAGGCTTTTTTAGCCCCACGCAAGCCTAAATCCGTTACCGTTCACAGTCTTAATAACCTTAAGCCAGTCCGGGCCGGCGGCGCTTTTTGGATGAGGGCGGCGTCGGATCTGGCTCAGGCCGACGCGGCGCCTCGGCAGCCGACTGTACGGCCTCAGCATAGCTGGCGGAAGGTGTAGGATGATGTCCGCCCCCTGAGTGCCCACCTGAGTGCGGGCCATGTTCTTCAGGCGGACGCGTGAACGGATTGCGGCGGCGGCGCGGACGGGGCGCTCCATCGAAAGAGACCCCAAGAATGTCAATTTCTGGCCGTATATCCTCAGAATACAGCAGTTCTTCCTGAGCATCTATGATCAGCTTTTTGACATATTGCTTGTTACGCCAAAAGCTATCCAACTCCTCGACGGCCATGCGGATGGCGGCGCGGTGCTCCTGATAACGCATCGGCATGTGACCGCCGCCGGTGTAAACTTGGGCTGGCGAGACTATACCCACCGGCGGCGTTCCCGGTGTTGTGCCGCCGAAATTGAGATTGACCGGCACCAGAATGGTTCCGTCTTTGGCGCCGTCTTTTTTAGGGAGGGCGTCGTCTTTGGCGTCCAGCGCCTTATTAATTGTGTCGCGCAGCTTTTTGATATCACTGCATAAGGCCAGTGTTTTACCTAATCGGCTGTCAAGAACGGCTAAAAGCTCGTTCGTTGGCGCGTAAATGCCGTCAGTCGTGGACACAATGACCTTATCCAATGCGCGGCGCACAGCTTCATAGATATTTTCAGCCGACCGTTCTCTCTGGCGTCTAAGGGTTTTACGTGTATCCGACTTGCCCTTGGCATAGGCGGCCCACAACAAAAACGCCAGAATAAGGGCGACGACGACGGCAAGGAACAGCAGGCTCAGGTCATAGGACACGGTCTCATACGCGAAGTCGTTGGGATCTTCCGCCGGAGTAAATGAGTCGTACCTCATAGCCATGTTCAGAACTTCCCCCGCCTGCGCTCAGCCGCCCGTATAGTGAGATTCCGGGCGCACCTGTCGTAACCGTTAACACAAGGGTTAGGTTAACACAAACGCTCACGCTCTGACGAGTCCCGGATGCCTGAATGGCGAAGTTCCGGTGCTGAAATCACTTGGATTTGTCGTTTTGTACCTTGAGCGCGGCCTCTTCGACACGGCGCAGCAGGTCTTTGAGCACGACCACCTCTTCCGCGCTCAGGTTCGCCAGGACGACTTTTTCAAACTCGACCGCCGACGGCGCAACATCGGCAAACAGTCGCTCACCCTCCGAACTCAGAATCAGGTGGTGTGAGCGGCCGTCATATTCATGGGGCGCGCGGGTGATCAGACGGCGCTTAGCCAGGGCCTGAGCGGCGCGTGAGATCGTGACCTTATCCATGCCGGTGCGCTTAACCAGCGCCTGCTGGGTCGAGGGACCATCCTCATTCAGCACCCAGATCAGCCGCCATTCCGGAATTTTCAGCCCGTGGATGCTATCGTAGGCGGTTGAAATAAGCGTGCTAACCGCGTTTGACGCTACCGACAAACGGTAGGGAAGGTAATCATCAAGCGCAAGCTTACTCACCGACATATCGAATAGCCTCCTGAAGCGTGAAAATAGTGCGCCCATCGTTACCGGCGCAACATAGTCATATTGTTGTCACGGTTATGCCTTGACGCAACCCTTAATACAAATGAGTTTTAGTTAATCCGCCAAACACCGCCGCTAAACCGCCCAATCCGCTAAAGCACACCACATTTCTGAGATAAAGTTCGCCCATAACGACAAAGCCGTTTGCTTAGCGAGTGCAACATGGCATAGACGTCCAATCACTCATTTCAGACCAAAGAATTTCACGTGCTGCGCAATTTATATAACTGGATGCTAAAGCTGGCTGGCAGCCGTCACGCGGAAAAGTCTTTGGCGATTGTATCCTTTACTGAAAGCTCTTTCTTTCCCATTCCGCCCGACATCATGCTGGCGCCCATGGTTTTGGCAAGGCCTGACAAGGCCTACCGATACGCTCTGGTCTGCACCATCGCCTCCCTGCTGGGCGCGCTTTTGGGATACGCGATCGGGTATTTTCTGGAACCTGTGGGCGTGGCCATTTTAAAATTCTTTGGCTACACACAGGGCTTGGCTGAGTTTCATATTTTTATGGAAAAATGGGGTGCCTGGGTCATTATTATCAAAGGCTTTCTCCCCATCCCGTTTAAGCTGGTGACCATCGCGTCTGGCTTGGGCCATTTAAATATGGCGGTCTTTCTGTTCAGTTGCGCCCTGACGCGTGGCGCACGCTTTTTACTGGTCGCCTTCCTTATCAAAAAGTTCGGCCCGGAAATCACCCATCACATTGAAAAACGCATCTATACGGTATCGGCCATAGCGGTGGCGGTGCTCGTTTTACTGATCGTCGCGATGAAGATGATCCCGCACTAAGCGGGCTTTTAGGGGGGCTTTGGGCGGATTTCCCCCGCTCCTCTGGATACTTAGTCAAAAACGGTGCGACAAAGCTGGAAATCTGTTGCATGATGCGCGCCGCTGGATCACACACTGGCGGCGGGTTACCGCGACGATTACCGATTGCGTGCGGATAGGGAATGAACGCTTCAAAATTCGATAAGGACGGCCAGAAAATAACCATGCGGGCCGCGCTCCTGTTCGGCCGGTGGTGGACGATTACAGCCCTGAT
Source organism: Asticcacaulis sp. SL142 (assembly GCF_026625745.1). Lineage (NCBI taxonomy): Bacteria > Pseudomonadati > Pseudomonadota > Alphaproteobacteria > Caulobacterales > Caulobacteraceae > Asticcacaulis > Asticcacaulis sp. SL142. Next base: position 1,317,551 of record NZ_CP113061.1, read on the forward strand.
TGCGTCTCTGGCCCTGCTGATGACGGCCCATGCGTTTCAGAAATTCGGCGGTCTGGATCCGTGCCATCTGTGCCTTAAGCAACGCGACATCTACTGGATCGCCGTGGTGGTCTCGCTGATCGCCAGCGTCTGGGCGCTGTTTACCGGTGCCAAGGGCCCGCCAAGGGTGTTTGCCTTTGTGCTGTTTGCCATTTTTGCCACCGGCGCGGCCTTGGCCCTGTTTCATGCCGGGGTCGAGCTGAAATGGTGGCTCGGCCCCGAAACCTGCACCGGCGGCGATGATATCAGCATCGATTCGATGGCCGCTCTGCTATCGGGCGCACCGATCACCATCCCGCAGTGCGATGTGGTCGCCTGGAAAATGTGGGGCCTGAGCATGGCTGGCTGGAACGCCATCATTTCGGCTATTCTGGCGGTATTGAGCTTTATCGCCTCCCTGCGACTAAAATACTTCTTCCGCCGCCCTAAAAACCTGACAAAATAGGCTTTATATTTGTCGCGCATTTGTATCCAAAAACCGCCCTACACTTTTTGGAACGCGCTTAGTCCTGCGGAAACCCTGCCATGAGTGACGATATTCTGGTCGAAGACATCCCCGAAGCGGTCACGCCCACACCGTCAGGTGTGCCGCCCCGTCCGGGCAAGGGTGCAGTGCGCCACCGCTTAGAGGAAATCCTGCGCGTCGATCACGCCGGTGAATTAGCCGCCGTTCACATCTACCGCGCCCAGAGCATGGTCTTTTCCGCCACGCCTGAGCGGGCGTTAAGCCACGACCTCAAGCGCATGGAGTTTGAGGAACAGGTTCATCTGGACCGCTTTAACGCCTTGATGCGCGAACACGACGTCCGCCCTACGGTGATGACGCCGGTATGGCGGCTGGCGGCCATGGGGCTTGGGGTCGGCACCGCGCTGCTGGGGCCAAAGGCGGCCCACGCCTGCACCGAAGCGGTCGAAAGCGTGATCGAAAAGCACTATGCCGAGCAGATCCAAGACCTGAAAGACCGCGAACCCGATCTTGCCGCCGAACTGACCAAATTCCGCGAGGATGAGATCGGCCATAAGGATCATGCGGTTAGTGCCGGTGCCCATCAGGCCCCCGCCTACCCGCTACTGTCGGCGGTCGTGCAGGCCGGCTGTCGTCTGGCCATCAAGATCAGCGAAAAGATATGACCGCCCATGACTATAGACCCCGATAAGGTGCGCGCGTTTAGTCTGCGCCACCTGCACGGCAAGACGCCTGAATTGTCATTTGGCGATCGCATGGCCGACAAAATCGCCGCCATAGTCGGGTCGTGGCGGTTTATCATCATTCAGTCGGTACTGCTGTTCGGCTGGATTTTGGTCAATGTCTTTGCCTGGATCAAGGCGTGGGATCCGTACCCGTTTATCCTGCTTAATCTGGCCCTGTCGTTTCAGGCGGCGTTTACCGCCCCGATCCTGATGATGTCGCAGAACCGTCAGTCCGATATCGATCGTGGTAAGGCGCAACTGGATTACGATGTAAACCTGAAAGCCGAACTGGATATCGAAGCTCTGCACCAAAAGATCGACATGATGCGCGAAGACGATATCAACCGCCTGATCAAGCTGGTCGAGGTGTTGTGCGAGGAACGTAACGCCCGTTTGGCGCAAGAGACAGCCAAGCCTGACTGAGTCAGATATTCATAAATTCCAGGCTGTGGCGCAGTTTTTCGATGATGGTTTCGCGCACATCATCATCCAGATCACCCAGTTCCAACTGCACATCGCCATTGGCCGCGACCCGAACCGTCACCGGCTCGCCCTGAAAGGTAAAGCGGGTGACTTTCGGGCCAAACAGCCGCTCACGACGTGTTTCCAGATTGACCTTAAGCGCCGATTGTAACGCCGTTTCAAACTCGTCACGCTTAACCGCCCTATAACCTTCGGCTGCCCGTTCCCCCGACAACGCAAAGTGCAGAACGCCGAATTTACGACGATCCAGCTCAAACCGAATGGGCATATTTTATGCCTCCAGCAAAGTGTCCCAATACAGGTAATCTACCCAACTTTCGTGAAGATAGTGAGGCGGAAAACGACGCCCCAGCTCCTGTAGCTGATACATTGTTGGCCGGTGTGGGTTTTTTGTCGGCATCATACGTGCCTGCTGGGGAGTTTTTCCCCCTTTGCGCAAGTTGCACGGCGCGCAGGCCGTCAGGATATTCTGCCAGGTCGATTTTCCACCCTGAGATACCGGCACCACATGATCAAAGGTAAGGTCATGCCGCGCGCCGCAGTACTGGCACGCAAACTTATCGCGCAGGAACACATTGTAGCGCGTAAAGGCCGGCGGGCGGTTCTGATCGATGTAGGATTTGAGGGCTATAACGCTCGGCAGGCGCATCGACATCGACGGAGAGCGGATTTCGAGATCGTAGGTCGACACCACATCGACGCGACCTTCGTAAACCGCTTTCACGACTTCCTGCCACGGACGGGTCGATAAGGGGTAATAGCTCAGCGGCCTGAAATCGGAATTGAGCACAAGAGCGCGCCAGTCCGAAGGGGGGCTTTTTAAAATATTCATCGCCGCATCCTTCGCATCGCGTAAGGGGTCAGGGCGGGTAAGCGACAGGGTACGGGGAAGACGCGGCCTCCTTATGTGTCGTCAGTGGTTATCCACACATCCATTTAGAACCTGATTCACCGAAAAAGAAACAGTGAAATTTATGCGACACTTTATTACGCTCAGGTGCCGCGAGGCTCGCCGCATTGGCGGCGGCGGCCAGTTTACGAACTTTGGCGCCCTTGCCAAAACTCACTAAGCCAGCTTAGTGAGTTTTGGAGACTATTTTCCGCCATGACCTACATTACCCGCTTTGCCCCCTCGCCCACCGGATATCTGCATTTGGGCCATGCCTTTAGTGCGCTGACGGCGTTTGAAGCGGCGCGCCGTCACGGCGGTGCGTTCATCCTGCGTCTTGAGGACATCGACCACACCCGCTGCCGCCTGGAATATGAGCAGGCGATCTATGACGACCTGCGCTGGCTGGAGCTTGACTGGCCCGAACCCGTCCTGCGCCAGAGCGAGCACATGGCTGACTATCAGTCCGCCCTTGAACGGCTGAAAAGCATGGGGCTGGTTTACCCGTGCTATAAAACCCGCAAGGAACTGATGCTGGAGGCCTTAAGCGCCCCCCAAGACACGCCGCCTCTACCGCCCGCCGATGCGCCGCTGGATCGCGAACCCGCATGGCGACTATCTTTGGCGGAGGCTTGCGACTATCTGGGTTCGCGCTGGGGCGGCCTTGGGTTTGAGGAACAGGGCCGTGGCCCGCATGACGAGCATGGCTGGCAAGTGGCCGATCCACAGGTCAATGGCGATGTCGTTCTGGCCCGCAAGGATGTCGGTATCGCCTATCATCTGGCGGTCGTGGTCGATGATGCCCGTCAGGGGATCACCCACATCCATCGCGGCCATGATCTGTTTGAGGCCACCCACACTCAGGTTTTGCTTCAGGCCCTGCTGGGGCTGCCGACCCCGCAATACCATCACCACGCTCTTTTGCTTGACGAAACCGGTCAGCGTCTGGCCAAGCGCAAGGGCTCAAAATCCTTAGCCGATCTGCGTAAAGAGGGTGCAAACCTTGAAAGTATCAAACGCCTTCTGAGCGTTAATCCAGTTTAAATGCCGTAAGAATTCCAGTCCATCGCAGATCATTAGATATATAATCAAATCCACTTTCAGCTATTATAAGGTATCTTTCAGGAGTTATAATAACTCTTCCCGGCTTATCACAACTCCAAATAACCTGCCTTGTATTTATATCTATAGCATATAATTTATACATAGAGCTTACGAATATAACATTATTAGCAACAACAGCGTTACCCATAACTTGTTTTTGCTCTATCCATGGCCCTTCTGATACTGTCAAAGACCACTTTATAGCGCCTGTTTTCTCATCAATAGCATCTAGTTGCGGAGGATAAGTCCGAAAAGCATAGACCACACCTTTGGCATATGCCGGCTCAATCCTGTAGCCGAACGAAGATGTCCAAACTTCGCTTGCTTTGACAGTATCAAAGCTTCTGAGTTTTAAGTTCCCTAAATAATCAAAAGTATAAGCAGGTACTAAAATCCTCCCACCTTCAGTTCCGACAACAGAATATTCGTAGCTATATCCATCAGATTCAGCAGATTTATCCTCAATATCAGACAGAAGATGGCCATTTTCCGTACCGTAAGTTTTCACACTTCTATCAGAATATAAATTAATTCCAGAGCTATCTATTGCCGTAGAAAGCACAGCCGATCGACCTACATTGTCTTGCTTCCATAAAAACTCTCCATCGGAAGCCCTGTACGCAGAGACCTTAGGATTTTCAGACCCATACATAAAGAAGATGTTTCCGCTATAAGCATTTGTCTTTCCGACAACACGATCCGAAGCAGAAACTCTTTTTATAACCTCGCCATTTTTTGAATTTAAAAACACATGAATATTATTTGAAAAATTTGGAGATATTGTTAGAGCAACTGTATTATCAGAAAACACCAGACCTCCAGATAATATCCCTTCACCAGCTTCATAAGACCATATCTGATTTCCGGTTTTAACGTCCAAAGCAGCAACACCGCCGTAGTTTATATTGACCCCTGTGATCCTCTGAGCGTATAAAAGGCCACCTCCAGGTATTATATTACCATATAAATTTGAATACGAATTGCTCCATACCTTAGTCATTTTACTTGGATTTATATGTATATCTACATAAGCTGAATGCTTAGAGTCTCTTTGATTCACGCCCCAAGGCTTAAGGTTAACTATTACTTTGTAGTCAAATTCTTTTGTCGTATTAGGATATACGGTCGCGCAGGCCACATCCTGACACAGGCGGAATGTAACCTTGCCTGTATACTCCCCGCCGCCAAGATCGCTTTTGGTTTTAAACTTTGCGCTGAACTGACCAGACGTTGAGGTGGTTAAGCTGCCATCCAATGTCAAAAAACCGGCGTCATACTGCACATCCGGATAGATAGGGGTCGTTGCCGAACCTGACTGCGTGGCCGTAAAGCTTAAAGAGGTTTCGGTTTGACCTTCCACCACATCGGCTGATTGGGAAGTCGCCGAGAGGGTCACGCTAGGGGGTGGTGGGGGAACGGGTGGCGCCGAGGATCCACCCCCGCCGCCTCCGCCGCCTCCGCAAGCCGCCAAACTCATCGGCAAGATAATTGCACAGGCAAGGCCTGACAGGTGGCGCATTTCATCCCCCAAACGGAACTGTTTTTACAACATAATATTACCGCTTTTGTTAATCATGCCTCAATTTGCCGTCAACCCAATCACTACCAGAGGGCGAATTTAACCAAATAATTGCCACCAGCCGGTATAAAAAAAAACGCAGGCTCCGTCAGGAACCCGCGCCTCATTTTTTAAAATTTGATCGCGTATCTTAATCCAAAAGCGGCACACAGTTATTGACTGCGTAGAACTTCGTTTGGGATGCGTTTTCTAAAAACCACTTAGAGCAGTTTCAAATCGACCGCTGCGGTCTTGCCACGCTCGGTTTGCAGTTCGTAGGCGATCTTTTGACCATCAGCCAGACCTTGCAGGCCCGCGCGCTGAACGGCCGAAATGTGTACGAACACATCTGAACCACCGTTAGACGGCTGAATGAAGCCGAAGCCCTTCGTTGAGTTAAACCACTTGACTGTACCTTCAGCCATGATGCTCTCCTTATCTAAAACGAGCTGTTATCGAGGTGGGAAGCGCACTTCCCGTAGACAATCGCATATCTCGGTAGCAGTTAGTTTGAGATCAGGAGACATGGCCCTAAAAAGGAACATATCACCGGAGCCCGTGGTATCGGCAGCCAGACTAACGAATTGTGCAAGCATTAAGACAGCGGTTTTTTTAACGGTCAAATAAAAACGCTGTAAAATGGCCCCTCTCCTCATAAAAAACCCGTGAGATTCATCAGAACAATGTTATCCAATGCGCGTGGTGGCTAAAAAAATGGCGCGCCCCCCCTTCTGTGGCGCGCCTGCCTAGGCTAAATATCAATCCGCGTCTTTTTCTGCCGGGAGTCCCTCTACCCTATGCGCGCCTCCGTCCTTAGACGCCTGTTCCTTAAGCGGGTTTTGTCACTTCCACCAGCCGTCCTGCGCTTTCTGGCGGGCGGCAGCGTCGTCCATGTCGATGGGCGCACCCTTGATGCGCAGACTCAATTTCTGTGGCGCACCTATCTGAGCAGCCACCACCCGACACCCCTGACCGTGAACGCAAGCTCGCTGGAGTTGGCCCGGCAGGAATGGCGGGACGCCGCAAACCTAATGTGCGCCCCTCTGGATGGGCGGGTGCGCATTGAGCCGGTCGGCAGAACGCCCCAGATCAGTGGCCAGATCACCGCCCCGATCAGCGGACAGTTGATCCGCCCGCTGCTCATAGCCCCCGATGCACCGTTGATTGTCTTTTTTCACGACGGCGGCGGTGTACTGGGCGGGGCTGAGTTGTCAAAAAGCTTTGCCACACTTTTGGCGGCGGAAACCAAGAGCCCGGTCTATTTGCCCGACTACCGACTGGCACCAGAGCACCGCTTTCCAGCCGCGTTGGAGGATGCCCGTTTGGCCTATGACTGGGCCGTGGCCAATGCGGAATCCCTGGGAGTGATGACGGGTGCGGTCGCGGTGGGCGGACAATCGATTGGCGCGTCCCTCGCCACGCGGCTATGCCTTGACCTCAAACGTGAGTTCAAGCCTCTGCCCGTCGCTCAACTGTTGATTTCACCGTTGCTTGATCTGGCCGATGACACGATTGCCGCCTCGGCCTATGCGAAAAGCTGGCCGGTGTCGTCGGCGGATATCGCCACCCTGATCGATCACTACGGCGGTGCGGGCATCAACCTGACTTCGCCGCAGGTGTCACCGCTTAGGGAATCTGTGGTCGTAGGACAACCCAAGGCCCTGATCGTGGCTGGTGGCCTCGATCCCGTCGCCCATCAGGCCGAGGCGTGGACGCGCCGTCTGATGGAGGCCCGCACTGAGGTGGTTTATCGTCGCTACGACACCCTGCCACACAGCTTTCCGTTATTTACAGATGTCGTTGATTCCGCCCGCAGCGCCGCCTTAGATATTTCGCAAAACTGGCTGAAATTATTGGCGTAACAGATACCGTCTTAACCCTGACCCACAGCTTGGGAAATGTGCGTGAAGCCATCCGCTTTCAACCGCTTGACCAGATCGCGCTTGATGCGGTCGGTCAGCCCTGACCCTTCATAGACCAGCGCCGAATAGATCTGCACCAGCGAAGCCCCGGCCCTGATCTTGGCATAGGCCCGTTCGCCGGAATTGATGCCGCCTGCCCCGATCAGCATCAGCTTGCCGCCCGATGCGCCATAAGCCACGCGCAGGGCCTGCGTCGATAACGCAAACAAAGGCTCCCCCGACAGACCGCCGCTTTCACCGGCATGGGCGGACCTAAGCGTGTCCGGCCGTTCCAGCGTCGTATTGGAAATGATCAGCCCGTCCAGCTTATGATCAATGGCGCTTTCGACCGTATCCACAATCTCCGCGTCATCTAGATCCGGCGCGATCTTAAGAAAGATCGGATAGTTGGTGCCGGTCACGCTTTTAAGATCATGGCGCGTCTCGGCGATGCGCGACAACAGCTCATCCAGATGCCCGCGCCCCTGCAAAGCCCGCAGTCCCGGTGTGTTGGGGGACGAAATATTGACGGTAAAATAAGAACTCAAGCCCCACAGGGTTTTCAGCCCCGTCACATAATCAGCCATGCGGTCGGTAGCGTCTTTATTCGCGCCAATATTGGCTCCGATGACCGCATGGTTTGGCCGTCCGGCATAGCGGCTCAGATGGCCGGAAAAGACCTCAAGCCCCTTATTGTTGAACCCCATGCGATTGATAACGGCTTCGTCCTCTTTCAGGCGAAACAGACGCGGTCGGGGGTTGCCCGCCTGCGGCAGAGGGGTGACCGTACCACATTCGACAAAGCCAAAACCGGCGCGAATCATGGCCAGCGGCACGTCGGCGTTTTTATCAAAACCGGCGGCAAGCCCTACGCAATTGCCGACCTCAAGCGTCCCGCCGTCATAGGGAATAGTTACGCTCAGTTCCGGCGGATTATAATCCGACGACGGCCCCATTCCCGTCACACTGCCCAATTTCAGCAGGTGCAGGGTCGCGGTATGAGCGTCTTCGCCATCTAGGCCGTGCAGCGCCCTTACTACCGGTTTGAAGATATCCATCAGGCCGGTTCCTCATCGGCACCGATCAGGTCTTTTGGCTTATAGAGCCCGTCATAGGTCGGACGCCCCGCCACATCGACTTCAAACACGGTCGCGGTCGCGGTCGGGTAGCTGCCGCGGATACGGTCCGTGATCTCAGGCCCTGCCGCCCCTTCATAGAGGTATTCAGACACCAGATACTGCACACCCGGATTATGGGCGATGACCAGCAGGCACTCACCGCGATCGTCATGGGCCTCAATGAACTGACGCAGTTTGCGCGAGCCAGCATTATAAAGCGCGTCGTTCACTTCGGCGTCGATCCCACCAAACACGGCTGATACCTGCTCAAAGGTCTGAAGCGTGCGGTGGGCCGAAGAGACCAGCGCAAAATCGGGCTTTAGCCCATAATCTTTCAGGGCCAGCGCCACCGCCGCCGCTTCGCGCAAGCCCCGTGGGGCCAAGTCGCGATCGAAGTCTTCGCCGCTTTCGGCGTCTTTTTCCGCCTTGCCATGGCGCATGATAATCAGATGTTTCATGACGGGTGATATGGCCCAAAATCTATGACTCTAAAAGCAGAATTAACGGGTCTCAAATTAAAATTTCATGCCTTTTCGATCTCGCGCGCCGTCGGCACGGGCTTCGCCCCCAGAGCCTCACGGATATCGCTTAGGATCGATTTGTCAGCGGACTTTTGAGTCAGCGCCACAAACGGTCGGCGACCCGCTTCCATCAGGATCAGACCGCCATTCATCGGCAGCACGTTCGGCACGATCATTTCAATCGTCTTTGACCAGCGCGTCAAGGCCCGCCACGGCGGGGTGTAAAGCGCGTATGACCAGGCCAGCGGTTCAAGCTCAGCGTCACGAATGGCGGTTTCAAGCTGCATGCGGCTATAGGGCAATCCGTGGCCAAACGGCGTTTTTTCGGCATGGGCCCAGAACCCGCCGCGCGCCGCCACCGCAATAATCAGACGGCCATTGGGTGACAGCAGGCGCGAGGCCTCCAGCAACAGACGCTCAGGGTTTTGCGCTTCTTCGAGGGCATGGATCAGCAGTATTCGGTCGAACAGACCGCCCGAAAACGGCAGGGCCTGCTCATCGACCAGCACCGAGCGTACGCGCAAATCTTCGGGCCAGATTTCGGCCCCCTGCGCTGCCGGCATGGCCGCCAGCACCCGCCGCGCCTTGGCAAACGGGGCCAGATACGGCGTGGCATAGCCCAGCCCCAGCACATCGAGCCCGGTCACATCATCCCACGCTTCCATCAGCTTATCGCTGACCATCTGGCGGGCCATCATCCCTTCGGGGGTGGTATAAAACCGGTTTAAATCTTCGACCGAACGGCGCACGGGCTACGCAAATCCTTATAGGAACTCTTCTTTTCAGGGCATTATGTTAGCAGCAATTCCCCTGAACATACAACCGTCCCCTATTTTACACATGGCCATTCTTTGACAATAGGGCCATTCTTTGACAATACCAATGGCCGCACTTACACAAGGGACATGGCTCTTGATATCCGCGTCTTCCCCTGTCTTCAGGACAATTACGCCTTTTTAGTGCGCGATCAGGCGACGGGACAGGTGGCAACCATCGACACCCCCGACGCGGACATGATTGCGAATGCGATATCGGGTTTGAGCTGGGGGCGGCTTGACTACATCTTCAACACCCACTGGCACCCCGATCACACGAACGGCAATCAGGCGCTGAAAAACCGTTTTGGCTGCGAGATTTTCGGGCCGCAGGAAGTGAGCCGCAACGCCCCGCTTGATCAGGTCATACACCCCGGCGATGAGATCGCTCTTGGGGAAACGCGTTTTGAGATCATGGATTTGCGTGGCCATACCGCCGGTCAGATTGGCTATGTAAACCGCGATTTTAAAGTCGCGTTTGTCGGTGACTGCCTGTTCGTGCTGGGCTGCGGGCGGCTGCGGGAAGGCTCTGCCGCCGATATGTGGGCGAGCCTGACGCGCCTGATGACCCTGCCCGAAGACACCCTGATCTACAGCGCTCATGAATATGCGCTGGATAACCTAAGATTTGCCGAAAGCCTTGATATCCATGATGATCTGGCGGTTCAGGCCAGCCATTTGCGCACGCTCAGGGCTCAGGGTCTGCCCACCGTACCGTCACGCCTTGGCGACGAAATCCGCGCCAATCCATTCCTGAAACTCCCGCTCATGGAGCCGGATTTTGACGCGCAGGCGAACCGTTTTGGCGATCTTCGCGCCCGCAAGGATCAGTTTCGCTGACACGCCACAAATTTGCCGCAAGTTACAACCTATCAATGGCACATGACCTTACGTCAAAACTTGTGTCGGTTTCAGTTGCAACCGTGACCAAAAAAGGGCATAAGTAGGCCATAAGTAACCTGCGTATAATCTGAACATGTGATTCCACCGCTTCTGCGGTCAAACCCTATCCCGCGCAGACGTCATGTCATCTATATTTGACATCGTTATTTCCTTCGTCGCCGCGCTGATCGCGGCGGCCTTTGCCCATTTCGGCGCTTCGGAAATACCCGCTGGACGCAACCTGCCCGCGGCGGCCACTCCGCCGGAAGCCACATCCTATATGGAGCCCGCGCCCGTAACGGCACCTGAACCACCGGCTGCCCCGGTGGCTCCGCAACCGATCAGCGATATTCAAGTTGATCAGGACGAAGCTGAACACGCGGCGGCCATCGCCGAACAGGCCGAATACGAAGCTGAAATGATCGCTCACGAAGCGGAAATGAAGGCCCATGAAGCGCAACTCAAAGCGTTTGAAGACCAGATTGAAGCGCGTATCGAGGCGGTTCACCGCAAGGCCGAGGCCCGCCACCTGTCAAACCTGTCGTTCCGGATCGACGGCAAAACCGTGAGCGGCATCAATGTTACGCTGCCGCAGAATTTCACGCCTGAGCATTTCAACCCCGAAGCCTTTGCTGTGCCTCCGATTGATGTCGCCTCCCTCGAAGCCGCAAAATCCCACGCCCAGCCATTGGAACGGGTAGCACAAGCCGCCTGCAAGGCTGCCGAAGCCGCCCGCGTCCAGCAAATGATGACCCAGCACGCACACCCTTCCGGTGACGTGGTTCTGTGAGTTATAAATGCCGCTAAGGTGCGGCATCTCCACGAAAAATTGACAAAAATTTTGACAAACCCCTTTACCATACGCGCCGGTTGAGGATAGCGTTTCCCCTCATTGGAGAAGCCAAGCCGGGGGAGAAGCCAGCCCGATGGATAATCCGGATATGGCTCAAAGGTGCCGTTTATGAAATTCAGAACCCGTCCGCCGCTTAATCTGACCGCGCCACAAGTCGACGCCGAAGCGCGTGAGGCTGAGACTAATGCCGCCCCGTCAGCATCGGCGGATGATATTTTTGATGACGTGGCTATCCCGACCCCACCCCCGGAGGCCAGCCCGCCGGTCGCCACCCGTACCGCCCCCCCTTCGCGGGCGCGGTCGTCGGAACTACAGCCCTTACACACCCCCACCCGTCGTCAGGAAATGACGGTAAATTCAGGCCCTTACTGGGTTGGTGCCACTTTTGTCAGCCTGCTGTGGGCACTGGGGCTGGCCGCCTTCGCTTTGGGTGCCGAAGCCCAGCTTGACGCCTTTGTCACCGCCCCGCTTAAGGCGATCATCCTTGTATTCATGGGCCTGTTCCCGGCGGGCATGGTGTTCGCCTCGGCCTTTTTGCTGCGTCAGGCCGCGATTTTGGCCAGAGAGACCCGCCGCGCCTCAGACCTTGCCGACTCCATGGTCGGCCCTGCCGCCACCGCCGCCAATAATGCCAGCAAGCTGGTGGAAAACCTGCGCCATCAGGTTGATCAGGCCGTGCGCGCCGTTCAGATGGCCCACCGCGACTTGACGACCCTGGCCAACCAGATGAAGTCGGAAACCGACCGCATCCTTGATGCCGCCACCACCGCGCAAGACACCACCCGCGCCATCACCACCTCTCTGGGCGGGGAACGCGACGCGATCTACAAGATGACGCAGGTGCTGGATAGTCAGGCGCAGGGGGTGATGGAAGCCGTCGACCGGCAGGCGCGCATGGTCGCCGATGCCTCAGACCTCGCCCAGACTCAGCTTCGGGAAGCCGAAGCGACCTTGGCCGCACGCGCCGCAGACCTCGCCAGTGTCGCCGCCGACGCTCAGGCCACGGCCAGCGCGATATCGGACGACCTAAGCCGCCAGACCCTGCGGCTGGAAACCGCCGGCAACGGCGTGGTCGATCAGATCCGCACCGTCGAGGAAGGCCTGTCGCAGCAGCGCGCCGGACTGGTATCGGCGGCGCTCTCCCTGCGCGCCGATCAGGAAGACTTCGCCCAGCATATCGAAGGCCAGCGCAACCAACTGACCGATGCGCTGATGACCGCCCGTCAGGCGACGGTCGATCTGGGCGAAACCTCATCACGCGGAGCCGATGTGCTGCGTGATCTGGTGGTCGCCGCCCAGGAGCATTTGCGTCAGGCGATCGGCGCTGCGGAGAATGAGCGCACTTCCTATGAGACCCGAATCCATTCGACTCTGGCCAATATTTCGACCATGGCCGCCGATGCTCGCGATGAACTGATCGTGGAAACCCGTCAGGCGCTGGAGGCGCTCAATGTCGCCGCTGAGGATGCCCGCCGCACCGCCGATGCGGCGGCAGGCTCCGCCCAATCGCGGGTCGATCGTCTGAATGAGGCCCTGTTTGAGGCCGGGAAAAAGGCTGATGAGGCGTTCGACAGCCGCTTTGCCGCCGCCCGCCGCCTGATTGAAAACTCCGCCGACCTGATCAATGAAGCCGGAGACCGCACCGCCGAGCGGCTGGATCAGACCTTCCAGCACGCTCAGGCGGCGATTACCGACGTTGCCGGGGCCATGAACGCCCTCTATGCGCGCGCCGATGAACTGCCGCACATCGCGCAGGAACGGATCAATGAAATCCGCCGCAGCGTCGAAGAGGGCCTGATGGCGATGACGGAATCCGCCCGCCGTGCCGCGCTGGAGACCGAAGCCGTCGATCAAAAATTTCAGGAACGCGTCCAACGCAACTATGAAATGTTGCAGGAAACCGTGCGGATGATGGGCATGGTATCCGGCCACAATACCGCGCCCGCCGCCACGGCCTTTGCGCGCCCGCCGCTACGCCCAAGCGATACTGACGCCAAGAAATCCTATGGCCAGCCGGTGCGTCCGGCCACGATTGAACCCGCCAGATATGAACCGAGCCGGCCATCACCGGTGACGCCAGCGCCTCAGCCAGTACCGCAACCGGCTGCACGCCGTCCGGCACCGGAGCCATTTGATCCGTTCGTTGCCCCAGCGGCCAAAGACGTAAACCGTGAGACGCCGCGTGCTCCGGCTCGTCCGCCACAGGATGATGTGCTGTCGGCCCCGTTTGAGGCCCCGGCGGCACCGCAGTTGAAACCGGCACCTTCGCCATATGCTCCGCCCCAGCCGGAAACGCCCTCGCCGCGCCCGCGCCTGCGTCTGACCCCGCTGGATCAGGACGACGATATCCACATCCCCACGCCTCAACCGGAGCCGGAACCGGAACCCCGTCAGTCCAGGCAAAATGACGGCTGGTCCTGGCGCGATCTTCTGGGGGGCATGAATGGCGACGCCCGGACGCCCCGCCGTCAGGAACCGGCGGCGACGCCCCCGGAGCCGGGATTTGATGAGCCTGCGGCGCCTGCCGCCCCGCCGCCCTATTCCTATCAGGCGGCGCAGGAGGCGCTGGCCAATGCCACACCGGCCCTGCCTGATGCCGAAGAGTTCGATAATCTCGATGACACGCTGATCAACGAAGTCTCGCGTATGGGGATTGATGCCAAGGCACTGATCACCCGTTCGCGCCTCGAAGAAGCCGTTGCCGCCATCGCCACCGATGACAATGACACCGCCCGCCGGGTGATTGTGCGCATCGCCGCCGATCCCGTACACCGCCTGTCGCGTCGCCTGAGCGCCGATGCCGAACTGCGGGAGCAGGTCAATGATTTCGTGACCTTCTATGACCGTCAGATCAATGTGGCTTTGCTGACGGCTGAGCCGGAAGCGGCCCTGATGGATGTGCTGGCCAACGATACCGGTCGGGCGTACCTGCTGTTCGATGCGGCCATCTCAGATCTGTCGTAGAAAAGTTATTCGACTTTCAAAGAAAGTCGAAAATACATTTTCTACGGTACAATGCGGTCAAACCTAAGCTAGGGGCGGCCCGTCGCTTAAGTTTGGCTTTTTTGGATATTTGATTTTATGAGTATTCAACTCAAATCCGAGGCCCAAAGCTGGCCGATCGCGGGCCGGTTCACCATTGCGCGCGGATCTAAAACCGAAGCCCAAGTGCTCTATGTAGAACTGCGTGACGGAGATCACATTGGCCGCGGCGAAAGCGTGCCCTATGCCCGTTATGGCGAGAGCATCGAGGCCTCTATTGCCGAACTAGAGGCGATCCGGACGCAGGTTGAGGCGGGACTCAACATTGAGGCTCTGCAATCCACGCTACCCGCAGGGGCGGCCCGTAATGCGCTGGATTGCGCCCTGTGGGATCTGCGCGCCAAGCAAAGCGGTATTGCCGCCTTTAAAACCGCCGGTCTGCGCAGCCTGTCGCCGCTGAAAACCGCCTATACCCTAAGCCTTGATGCCCCCGAAGCGATGGGCGCACAGGCCGCCGCCAATGCCCGCCGCCCGATCCTGAAACTGAAAATCGGCGGCGCGGATGATCTTGATCGCGTTGAGGCCGTGCGGGCCAATGCGCCCAAAACCCGCCTGATCGTTGATGCCAATGAGGGACTGGATTTCGAGACTCTCAGGCGGATTGCGCCTGACCTTAAGGCGCTGGGGGTGGTGCTGATCGAACAGCCTCTGCCGGTTGCCGATGATGAGGCGCTGATGGGTTACAGGTCGCCGGTGCCACTGTGTGCCGATGAAAGCCTGCATACCAGCGCCGACTTGATGCGCTGTGCGCGGCTTTATGAGTGCGTAAATATCAAGCTCGATAAGACGGGCGGATTGACCGAGGCGTTGAAACTGAATCAGGCCGCCCGCGACAAAAGCCTGATGGTCATGGTCGGCTGCATGGTGGCCACGTCGCTGTCGATGGCCCCGGCCATGATTGTGGCGCAAGGGGCGGATTTCGTGGATCTGGACGGGCCGCTGCTGCTGGCCAAAGACCGGGAATATGGTCTGGGGATTGTAGGGTCAATGCTGGAACCGCCCTTACCCGAACTTTGGGGCTAAATAATCTCCTTCTCCCCGCAAGCGGGGAGAAGGTGGTTTTCGATTTATCGGAAACCGGATGAGGGGCAAAAACCCATGTTCAGCATGTTGAAAGCTTGTTAAGGCCCCTCACCCTAGCCGGCACGGGCCGCCCCGCTCTCCCCGTCATTCTGATTGCCCTATCGCTTCGCTACTTGAGGGCGCGGGGAGAGGGAACTAAATAGAGCCACACAGCAATGCCAAGCCCGGCCAGTGACACCCCTGCCATCAGAGCGTAACCACCCGACCCAATACGGTCATAGACGGCGCCTGATGCCAGCGTCCCTAAGCCCATCATCACCCCGGTCGTAAAGGCAGCATTGAGACTTTGGGCCAGACTGCCCAGGCGGCGCGGCGACAGGGTCTGCACCAGTTCAAGCCCGGCCAGGTAGATGGCGGCAAAGCTGAACGCATGCAGGGCCTGAACGAACCACAGCACAGACAATGGCGGCGACAGGGCCATGATCCCCCAGCGCACTACACTTAAAATCCCTGCCAGAACCAGCATCCGCCACGGCCCGACCCTTCGCCGCCATGCCAGGGTAAACCACATATAGGCGACTTCGGCGACCACGCCCACAGCCCACAGATAGCCGCAAATGGTGCCGCTATAGCCCAAATCGCGCCAGATAATGGTCGAAAAACCGTAATAAAAACTGTGGGAGGCCTGAAAACAGCCCATAGCCACCACCACCCACACCAGCTTTCGGTTAGCCAGCAGGGTTTTTAACCGTGCGACCCCGCCTTCACGCGCCCCCTCGTCCGCGATCTTATCCGCGTCCGGCAGGTCGTCTTTTGATTTCGGTTGCAGTATAAGGGCTGCGGCGGCCGAAATACCCAACCCCGCCAGCACCACCCACACCCAGATAATATCCGGCGTCATCAGGGTCAGCAAAAACCCCAGCAGGATATTTGTGGCCACGAACACCGCCGAACCGATCGCGCGCGGAAAGGTGTAGGCAAAGCCCTCCTTGGCGGCCAGTTGAAAGGTCATGGCGTCAATCAGCGGACTAACCGAAGTGGTCAGCGTGTAGCCCACCGTCCACAGCACCAGAAAGCCGTAGAATTTGTGGTCACCGAACGCGGGTGACGTCCCCATCGCGGCGAAAAAAATCGCCCCCGCCAGAGCCAGCCATATCATCGGCGTGCGGTAAAGCTTAAAATTATCGGCCCACACCCCGATAACCGGCCCAGAAGCTGCCCGCAGCAGCAGCGGCACGGCCAGAATAAGCCCGATCTCAGACCCGCTTAAGCCCTGCGACTGGAACCACAGCGGCATGTACGGCAATGACGCGCCGGTGCCGATATAGACAAAGGTGTAAAACAATGCCTGACGGGCGCGCGTCGACAAATCACGCCGCGGCGATTGCGGGTCTTTGCGGGAAAAAGGTATTGTGATCCGTGACATTTTCAGTCTTTGATAGGCCTTACACCAGCCCATTACCATCGCAACTGTCTCAAACGCCACTTGATTATGACCGATTCCCTCAACCCCAGACCCGCAAAGGGCCTCTATCCCGCCATAGAACCCTATGATGCAGGCTTTATGGCCGCGGGGGGACGCCACCGGATCTATTATGAGCAAAGCGGCAACCCGGACGGCGTTCCGGTCGTCGTGCTGCACGGCGGCCCGGGCGGCGGCACCAGCCCGAATTTACGTTGTTACTTTAATCCGAAGCTCTACCGCATCATCCTATTCGATCAGCGTGGCTGCGGGAAATCGACGCCCCATGCCTCAAGCGATCCTGACCTGAGCGACAACACGACCTGGCATCTCGTGGCCGATATCGAAGCCCTGCGTCAAAAGCTGGGGATTGAGCAATGGGCGGTGTTTGGCGGGTCATGGGGATCGACGCTGGCGCTCACTTACGCCATCAGCCACCCGGATAAGGTGACCGCGCTGATCTTACGCGGCATATTCATGGTCCGCCCAAAAGAGCTGAAATGGTTCTATCAGGAGGGTGCCAGCTATCTGTTTCCCGATATCTGGGAAGATTTCGTAGCACCCATCCCCGAAGATGAGCGCCACGACCTGATGGCCGCCCACATCCGCCGCCTGAATGGTGAGGATAAGGCGGCGCAAGCGGCCTCGGCTCTGGCGTGGAGCGGCTGGGAGGGGGCCACCCTGTCGATCGAAGGGCCGTCCGACACACCGTCAAAATTCACCGATACTGACTTTGCGGTTGCCTTTGCGCGCATTGAATCGTGGTACTTCCAGAACAAGGGCTTCTTTGAGCATGAGACCTGGATACTGGATCACATCGACCGTATCCGCCATATTCCGGCATGGATCATTCAGGGCCGGTTTGATGTGGTCACCCCGATGGACAGCGCCTGGGCCTTGCACAAGGCTTGGCCGGAAGCGCGCTTTAAGCTGATCGGTAAGGCCGGACATTCGTCGTCCGATCCGGGGATATTAGAGGCGCTGGTGGCCGCCTGCGATCAGGCGGCTGAGGTTTTGGGGTAGGTAAAAGAGCCCACACCACCTCTTTCCTACGCAAAGCGGTCCCCGGCACCGGCCGCCCGGCTCACCAACAAGTTGGGGAGGTATAAAAATCCAGCCCACCGGCTGGAAAATCGTGAGATTTGAGTCAGATAATAGCCGACAAGCGCAGCAGGTAGACTAACTACCTGCAAGCGCAGACTGCGTATTAGCTGCCCAAAGACCGCGATTTTCCCTTACTCGAAGCGGGCGAAGATGGAATTCTGGCGGGGTAGCTCCTGGTATCTATGCACCCTCACGCCCTGGATCAGGCCAAAGCCCACCATCACCGTCAGCATGACCGAGCCGCCGTAGGACAACAGCGGCATAGGCACGCCCACGACCGGCGCCAGCCCCATGACCATGGCCCCGTTGATCAGCACATAGACGGCAAAGGTGGCAATTGTCCCTGCCACAGCCAGCCGTCCAAAGTGGCTATGGGACAGCATGGCAATGCGCAGGGCCATGAAAATCACCAACCCATAGAGCAGAAATACCGATGCACCGCCGACAAAACCCAGTTCTTCGGATACGGCTGCAAAGATAAAGTCGGTATGCTTTTCCGGCAGGAAGTTAAGCTGTGACTGTGAACCGAGTCCCAGCCCCTTACCCAACAGCCCGCCTGAGCCCATGGCGATCTTTGATTGCAGGATGTGGTAGCCCGACCCTGACGGATCGGATTCCGGATCAAGGAAGGTGGTGATGCGCTTGGCCTGATAGTCGTGCAGGACAAAGGTGAACACAAACGGAATGGCGACAATCCCTGCCCCCGCAGCCGTCGCAATCGCTTTCCAGTTCAGGCCCGCCGCCACCATGACCGCCACACCGGTAATCAGGATCAGCATAGCGGTGCCGAGATCCGGCTGGTGCGCCACCAACGTAAACGGGATTAGGATCATGAAGATCGGCACCAGCAGTTTCCACGACCAGTTAGCGTCCTTGGCCGAATTTTCATGATACCAGCGCGCCAGAGCCAGCACGATGGCCAGTTTCATAAACTCGGATGGCTGAATGTCGGTGATACCGATATCGAGCCAGCGCTGCGCCCCCATCTTGACCTTACCGAACAACTCAACCGCAAACAGCAGCAACAGCGATCCGCCGTAGGCCCAGTAACTTATACTCAGCCAGATACTGAGATTGATCATGGACAGGCCGATCATGACCACGAAACACAGCCCAAACCGGAACAGATGGTCATAGGCCCACGGCTCCCACGACATGCCGCCGACGCTATAGAGCACCAGTGAGCCCATACCGGCGATCAGGGCCATCATCAGGCACAGCGTCCAGTCAATCTGAGCGAACTTGTTCTGATAGCGTTCGCGTTGTCCGGGGCGTGTCAGTGCGCTTTCAGCCATAAGATACCTTACTGCGGTGGGATAGCGTCGGGCGACGGGTTGATATCAAGCGGTTCGGGGGCCGCATCGGACGTCAGCGGCTGATCCGGTGCATTGGCCAAATTCGGATCAACCGGCATGGGTTGAATGATGCGGGCCTGCATTTCAGGGTCTTTGATCAGGGCCAGCTTCATGATTTCGCGCGCTTTCGGGGCCGCAAACATCGACCCGCCCATACCGTGCTGGACGATGACCGCAATGGCGTATTTGGGGTTATCGGCGGGCGCAAAGGCGACAAACAGGCCGTGGTCACGCAGTTTCCACGGGATGCCTTCGTTGCGGCGGTTAGTCACCTTATCGTAGGAGCGTACCTGCGCCGTGCCGGTCTTGCCCGCCATTTCGATATTGCCAAGGTTCAGGCGCGAATTGCGGTACGCCGTGCCGGTTACATCATTGGACACCGCGACCATACCCGCGCGGACGATATCAAGATGCGCCCTTGAGAACGGCAAGTCTTTGAAATCCTTGAACGGAACTTTTTCAACTTCGCCGATTTTCTTGACCAGATAGGGCTCAACCGCCTTCTGGCCATTGGCGATGCGGGCGATATAGGTACATAATTGCAGGGCTGAGGTCGTCACATAGCCCTGACCGATGGCGACCGAAAGGGTTTCCCCCGGATGCCATTTCGGATCGTTCTTAAAGGCCGTGCGCTTATATTCGCGGTCAGGAATGGTGCCGCGCTTTTGACCCGCGATTTCAAAGTTTTCAAAGATATGGCCCATACCGAGCGCCCGCGCCGTCTGGGCGATGCGGTCGGGACCGGCCTCAGCCCGATTACACATGTGGTAGAAATAGACGTCGCATGAGTTTTTAATGGCATCATGCATGGTCTGTGGGCCATGACCACCGCGTTTGTGGCAGGCAAAGGAGCGATTGCCGTAGCGGTAACTGCCTGAGCACACCACCCGCTCTTCAGGGTTTATGCCGCCCTCAAGGAAGGCCAGAGCCGTCGCCACCTTAAATGTGGAGCCCGGCGCATAGGTCGAGCCGATGCACTTATCGAGCAGCGGCAGGCGCTCATAGTCGCGCAACAGGCCGTACGCCTTAGACGATATCCCCGACACGAACAGGTTGGGATCGAACGACGGCGCCGACATCATGCACAGCACTTCGCCGGTGTGGATGTTCATCAACACCGCCCCGCCGGAATCTTCGCCAAAGACCTCCAGCGCGCGTTGCTGAATCTCGGCATCCAGCGTCAGGACGACATCTTCGCCGGGTGTGGCCGGACGCATGCCGTCTGAGTCTTCGGCAATGATGTTGCCGGTGGCGTTGACTTCAATCTTACGTGCCCCTGCTACCCCGCGCAGGTCTTTGTCGAAGGCCTTTTCAATGCCTTGCTTGCCGATACGAAAACCGGGGTGCAGCAGGATGGGGTCAAGCTGTTCTTCGTCGCCCACCGCGGCGGTCTCGGCCTTAAGGTCTTTGTCGGAAATCTTACCCACATAGCCGATGACGTGGGAAAACGCGCCGCCGTAATGGTACACGCGCACCTCATCCATCGACACATCCACGCCCGGAATGGTCGAGGCATAGAGGTTGACCTTGGCGAAATCTTCCCAGTTCAGGTCGGTGGCAATGGCGGTCGGTGCAAACCGCCGGCTTTGGTTTATGTCGCGCAGGATCGCCCGGCGGCGCAGCAGGGTCTGCGGCAGGACATAGGCGATCTGATCCAGGGTCTCGTCTATATCCTTGACCTGAGAGCGCATTACCAGCACCGAAAACGATGGCCGGTTTCCGGCAATGACCACGCCGTTGCGATCGAGGATTTGCCCGCGCGGCGGCGGGATCAGGCGGTAGTTGAACTGATTGGCCGAGGATAGGCGCCGGTACTTGCCACCTTCGATAAGCTGAAGCTGCGCCAGCCGTCCGGTTAGGGCAAACAGGCCAAACGCCACCACCCCGCCCATCAGGAAGACGCGCCGTGAGAACACGCCCTGACGTTCGTTGACATCGCTGAAAATGATCGAGGTTTCAGCCATCTATGCCATTACTCACTGAAAGCGCACATCGGCGTGGACGAAGGTTTCCAACAGCCACAACACCAGAAATACCGACGCAAAGGTCGCCAGAGCCTGCTCGAACACACTGATCAGGCGCGGCACCATGCCAGAATCAATCGTTGCCAACAGGGTATTGAGTACGAAAAATCCGATCACTGCCGAACCATAGAGGGCCGTAATGACCATCATGTCCTGCCCGACCATATACCCGCGCAACAAAAAGGTCACGCCGTAGACAATCATCAGTGACAGGGTCCAGAACCCCAGCGGGGCACCCCAGAAATAATCCAGAAATGCGCCCATCAGCGCCAGCACCAACGGCGCAATATAGGACGGACGGATCAGTGGCCATGCAAACGCCAAAGCCAACGGCAAGACCGGCTCCGGCAAATAGAACCCGAATATTTTCATAGGGGTCGCCAGAATGATAGTTCCGGCCAGCACCCACAGCGCGGGCCAGCCGATCCAGTCGAGCGGGCCGATCATGCGCTGGGCCATGCCTTTGCGCACGCCGCGATCAAGCGTCACCTTAAGCGGCGTCTTGATAAACGGCGTTTTCAAAAAGGCACCTCAGTCGAAGGCGTGGCCGCAGCGCTTTGGGTTTGGGCCTGCGATTGCGCTTGGGCAGGCTGTGTGGCCGATGGCGTTGTCCGTGCAGCAGGACGCGGTTGTGCAGGCCGAGGCGCTGTCGGACGGGTGGCGGCCGAGGTCGCGGACACTCCCGAAACCGGAGCGACCGCACTTGAGGTCGCGCCACCGACTGCCGGTGTTGAGGCCACACCTGCTGAGGATGCCGCCGCCTCTGCGGTCACAGGTTGCGGTATTGCCGGCTGCGGCAGAAGTTCGGTGATCTGCGGCGTCATCAGCACCTGATCGGCTTCCGGGAACTGTGAAAAATCTTCGTAAAGCAGGATTTTCACAAAATCGATCGGGGCCCGGTTGGCATAGAGCTTGACCCGCCAGACCTTATCGACCCCCTGCACCGCTTCGCCCACCGGCAAACCGCGCGGGAAGATGCCGCCATCGCCGGAGGTCAATATCTGGTCGCCTTTTTTAACCGCATCCTTGCCGCGCACGAAATCAAGGCGCGGGAAATCACCACCATCGCCGGACATGACGGCACGGGCGTCGGAGCGGGCAATCATGATCGGGGTACGGCTGACCACATCGGTGATCATCAGCACGCGGCTGACCTTTGGGCTGACGCCGACCACGCGACCGACCAGCCCCTGATCGGTAATGACGGGATTGCCAAAACGAATCTTTACGTTCGATCCGGCGTCAATCAGGCGATTATTGTTGAACGGCCCGCGCGAGACGGACACTGAACGGGCCGTGACCATCTCAACCGGTGGCTCGGTGCGCAGGTTCAATAGCTTTTCGTAGCGTTCGGAAATGTCTTTTTGCTGGAAATACATATCGCGGTACAGCGACAGATCCTGCACCCGTTTTTTCAGGATGCGGTTTTCGCGCACGGCAAAGAAGTAATCGTCGATCCAGTTGGCCCCGTCACCGACCACATGGGCGGGGGTGGCCAGTACATTGCTGGCGGGCCCTGCGGCGGCATCAAAGCCTGAGCGGTTGCCGTAGGAACGCCCCGACACCTCTTCGCGTCGGTCACCCAGAAAGCTGAGCGCACCAAAGATACACACCGCCGCGACCAGAGCCATCACGCCCCAGTTGACCGGCAGCTTCAGGTGCTCAAAATGCTTATCCCCTTGCGGCACGCGACTGACCCCGAATCAACAGACTTAAACTTATTCAGGCCTTATAGCGCCGATTGGCGACAGAATTTAGGCTAAGTTTTTAAGATAAAGTGGCGTCCAGAATCCCGCGCATCCAGCGCGGATGCTCCAGCACGCGACCACAACCAATCGCCACGCACGACAGCGGATCTTCGGCCACAGACACCGGCAGGCCGGTCTGATCGCGGATTTCGACATCCAGACCACGCAGCAACGCGCCGCCGCCCGTCAGCATAATGCCTTTGTCGGCAATGTCAGCAGCTAGTTCCGGCGGAGTGGCCTCAAGCGCCACCTTAACCGCATCAATGATCTGGGCGACCGGTTCTGCCAGGGCTTCAGCGGCCTGACGCTCAGAGATGCGCACTTCACGCGGTACGCCCTGCATCAGGTCGCGGCCCTTAACGTCGATGGCCAGACCTTCGCCGTCATGGGGCACCCGTGCCGTACCAATGTCTTTTTTGATGCGCTCAGCGGTCGTTTCACCGATCAGCAGATTGTGGTTACGGCGCATGAAGTTGGTGATGGCTTCGTCCATCTTATCGCCGCCGACGCGCACGGAGCGCGAATAGACGATACCCGACAGCGACAGAACGGCCACTTCGGTCGTCCCGCCACCGATATCAACGACCATAGATCCGGTCGGCTCATGGATCGGCAGACCGGCACCGATCGCGGCGGCCATAGGCTCATCAAGCAGACCCACGCGGCGCGCCGAAGCGTTCAGGCACGAATCGTTGATGGCGCGGCGCTCCACGGCGGTGGCCCCCGACGGCACGCACACGATCACCTTGGGGTTCACAAAGCCTTTGCGGTTATGGACCTTACGGATGAAATATTTGATCATTTCCTCGGCGACTTCGAAGTCAGCGATAACGCCGTCCTTCATCGGGCGGATGGCTTCCATGTGGCCCGGCGTGCGGCCCAGCATCTGCTTGGCCTCTATGCCCACGGCGTGAACCACCTTGCGGCCGCCGACATTACGCAGCGCGACCACCGACGGCTCATTGAGAACTATGCCCCGGCCCTTCATGTATATGAGCGTATTGGCCGTCCCCAAATCCATCGCAATGTCGTTCGAGAACCCGCCGAAGAAGCCTTTTAACATAGAATACAACCGCTGTTTGAAGTCTGATCAGAATTACTTTTTAATCTGCGTCTAAGCCCCCACCTGAGTGATCAGTAGCGGCCAAAGACACCTCATCCGGACGGGGCAGACAGGCTGCAAACCATGCACATAAACCATATGC
Organism: Asticcacaulis sp. SL142; assembly: GCF_026625745.1. Classification (NCBI taxonomy): domain Bacteria; kingdom Pseudomonadati; phylum Pseudomonadota; class Alphaproteobacteria; order Caulobacterales; family Caulobacteraceae; genus Asticcacaulis; species Asticcacaulis sp. SL142. Next base: position 1,341,868 of record NZ_CP113061.1, read on the forward strand.
CCGATGTCAGGGAGACAGTCACTTGCCCTTAACTGGAATCAATTGCAAGCGACAAGTTTAAAAAGATGATTCAAAATAATAAGGCCCGTTTAAAAGCCTTTGTTTTTCAGGACTATGATGAAATTAAAACCAAAAAATAGTGACGCAAACCCACCACCCTATTGCGGCTTTTTTCGGGCCAGCTTTTAGGCGGCGGTTCCTAAGAAGTTGGGCCACGACCCGCTTCGCGCCATTTCTCGATCAGGGTGCGGGCAAAAATCATCAGGGCCATCCACGCCAGACCGATGGCGGCAATGAGCGCCGCACCGCGCCAGTCACCGCCGGAGGTGAGCCTGGAAAACGACGATCCGAACAGGGCCACAAGTGCGGTCTTAGGGATAGAACCCAGCGCACAGCCTAAGATAAACCCTGAAAAACGCGCCTTAGACACACCGAACGCCATGTTGACGATGATAAATGGCGCTGAGGGGACATTGCGCACGATAAACGATGCGCTGAATGAATTACGCCCGATATATTCCGACAGGCGCTGCATGCGCTTGCCTTCGATTTTAGCCAGGGTATCCGCGCCAATAAACCGGCCGGCATAAAAGGTCACGGCGGCAGAGACGATCGTGGCGACCCATGAATAGGCAAAGCCCAGCCACGGCCCGAACGCCACCACGCAGGCGGCGATCAAAACGAATTGGGGGGCGGCGATAAAGGCTGAAATCGTAAAGACCGCGATGACAATGAACACCGCCCACGGCGACCTGGAATAGTGCGCCATCCACGCTTCGAGTTCATGGGTCAGTTCATGGCCGATATCGGTCTTACCGATCATGAACACAAGGCCGACGCAGGCAAACAGGGCCAGCGTCACCCACACGGCGCGCATGACCTTTGAGTCCATATTGGTCAGGAAGGACCACACATTGTCCCAGAGGGCCTTAAGGCTTTGCACCATGGTTTCACTTATCCGCAACCCGTCACAGCGGTAACTACCGCGTGTGACGGTGACTTTTGGGGCACTTAAACCCGAAAATGACACCTATCAACTGATTTCGGCTACTCAAAGGCGCAATAGATGATAAAGCCGCCGCAACGTCATAAACTATGACTTCAGGGATACACCTGTCCCGTCTTATTCACCTTACCGAGTACGAAATCATCCGCAAATGAACTTTGACGAGTGGACAAACGACACGGGGCGCGTAAAGAGAATTTTGAGTTTTACCAGCGGCACGTCAAATCCGCTGACCCGTAGCTTCGCAACCGATACACCCATACCTTCCGCAGGAACGCTCATGGCCCCCTTTTCCGAATCCGAAACCCTGAAACGCGTCAAGCCGTCACCGACGCTGGCCGTCACCGCCAAGGCCCGTGCCCTGGCCCGTGAAGGCAAGAAGGTCATTTCCCTTGGTGCCGGTGAACCCGATTTTGATACGCCGGAAAACATCTGCGACGCGGCCATCAAGGCCATCAAGCGCGGTGAAACCCGCTACACCGACGTCGACGGCATCCCTGAACTTAAAGCCGCCATTGTGGCCAAGTTCAAGCGCGAAAACGGTCTGGATTATACGACGACCCAAGTGTCCGTCTCTCCGGGCGGTAAGCCGGTCATCTATAACGCCATGATGGCGTCGGTAAACGTCGGCGACGAAGTGATCATTCCCGCACCGTACTGGGTATCCTATCCGGATATGGTGCTGCTGGCCGGTGGCACGCCGGTGTTCGCTGTGGGCGAAATGGCCGATGGGTTCAAACTGAAGCCGGAAACCTTAGAGGCTGCTATCACGCCCAAGACCAAGTGGCTGATCCTCAACTCACCGTCCAACCCATCGGGAGCGGCCTATACCGAGGCTGAGCTTAAGGCGCTGGGCGAAGTGCTGAAAAAGCACCCGCAGGTCTGGATTCTGACCGACGACATGTATGAGCACCTGATCTTTGATGGCTTTAAATACACCACCATCGCTCAGGTCGTGCCGGAACTTTATGACCGGACGCTTACCATGAACGGCGTGTCAAAGGCCTATTCCATGACCGGCTGGCGCATCGGTTATTGCGCGGGCCCTGAGCCGCTGATCAAGGCGATGTCGAAGATCATTTCGCAATCGACCTCCAACCCCTGCTCGATCGCCCAGTGGGCCGCCGTTGAGGCGCTCAACGGGCCGCAGGATTTTATCCCGGAACGTGCTGCCGTGTTCCAGAAGCGCCGAGATCTGGTGGTCGCCGGTCTCAATGCCTGCGAAGGCATCACCTGCCCGACGCCAGAGGGCGCATTCTACGTCTATCCGTCAATTGAGGGCGTGATCGGTAAGACCGCCCCTTCGGGCAAGGTCATCATGACCGATGAGGATTTCGCGTCGGAACTGCTGCAAACCGAAACCGTGGCCGTCGTTCACGGTGCCGCGTTTGGCCTGTCGCCGTTCTTCCGCATTTCCTACGCTACGTCCGAAGCGGTCCTCAACGAGGCCTGTGAGCGTATTCAACGCTTCTGCGCCAGCTTGAAATAATTTCCTTCTCCCCGCGTGCGGGGAGAAGGTGGACATGCTGACAGGCATGGCCGGATGAGGGGCAAAAGATGCTACCGTAGACACTGCTGGGTAAAGAGACCCCTCACCCTAGCCCTCTCCCCTTAAACAGGGAGAGGGAAATCAAACCTTAAAACCTTTTGATAAGGCCGCAACCGATGATTAAGTTCTGGATCATTCCGCCCTTAATCCTGATCGCGGCCTTTGTCATATCCGCGATAGCCTCAGCCGCGTTTACGCAACTGGCCATTCGCGGCGGCCCGGTCGACCGACCGCGCGCCCGCGGCTCCCACAGCACGCCCACCGCGACCTCCGGCGGCATGGCCATCATGGCGGCGACCGCGCTTGGCATTGCCATTTTCAGCATACTGTTTAACGCCCAAATCCCCAGAGATGGCGGGCACGGCTTTGCCCTGCTGATCTATGCGACCCTTCTCGGTCTATCCGGCGCACTGGATGACATGTTCGCGCTCAATGCCAGGTTCAAGCTGTTGTTTCAGGTCGCCCTCGCCCTTGGGTTTGCGACCGCCTACCCCATAGTCCACATTGATTTTGGCTTTGGCGCAGCGATCAGCCTGTGGCCGTGGCTGGGGATGCTGGGGACAGCCTTCTGGTTGGTGCTGGGACTAAACACCATCAACTTCATGGATGGCTCAAACGGACTGGCCATCGGGTCGCAATCCATAGCGCTGGGCCTGATGATCATCATGATCATTGTGCTGGGGCCCTTAAGCGAGCGCACCTATTTTGCCGCCGGTCTGCTGCTGATCTGCGTGTGCGCGCTTGGGGCCCATCTCGGCTTTTTGCCGTTCAATCTGCCCTTGGGTAAGGTGTTTCAGGGTGACGCCGGATCGCTGTTTGGCGGGGCGCTGATTACCGGCGGCGTTTTGCTGATGATCCATGCCGGGGTGACGTCGCTGTGGCTGGGCGGATATGTACTGGCGCCGCTGCTGGTCGATGTGCTGCTGACCCTGGCCCTACGTGCCAAAAGCGGTGCGAAGCTGTTCGAGGCCCACAGGGATCACCTCTATCAGCAATGGCTGATCCACAAAGACCCGTCGCACCTCAACATGGCCCTGCGGGTGTGGGGCTTAAGCGCCTTTTCCGGCGGGGTCGGCCTGACCATGCGCTATATCCATATTGAAACCGGCCTAAACCTGCGTTTTGTCGGACTGGCCGTACTGTTCTGGCTGTTTGCGGTTGGCTGGCTGTGGCTGCGCTACAAGTTGTTTTCTTTTTCACGCGCATCCTGATCCCAAAACCGCATTACACTTTTGGGGATGCGCTTTGCTGCCGATAGCGCGGCAAAAACCGCCTGAGCAGATAAAGCCGCGCTGTCATCTCAAACTGGCCGTAGCTGACAATCGACAGGCCAATTAACGCGGCAAAAAAGGCCATGAAAAACAAAGGCGATGCGATCACCGCCACCTTGGTGGCCGGCGCCAGCCCGTTCAGGCCAATCATGATCAGAAGTTGCAACGGGAAATGGATCAGATAGGTCGAATAGCTGATGTCCCCCAGCCAGACAAAGGGCTTAAGGCGCACAGCCGGTATAACCCCGCGCCACAGATCGACCGCCACCAGGGTCAGCGGCATCAACCCCAACACCATGACCTCACGCGAAAAGACGGCAATGACCTCCCCGTTCATCAGCCCGTCATGGCCAAATAGGTAGGCGGCAACCCAGCCCGCCGCCACCACGCCCAAAATGCCCTTACGGATTGGCACCCCCACCCCACTCAGTTCGCGTGCCACAAAATAGGCGATACCGCCGAGAAAGAAGCTGGGCAGCCCGCGAAAGAACGCCACCTCCGGCCACAGCCACATCAGCGGCGTTGTGAGCGCTACAATCACCCACAGCCACCGCCGGCCCAGCTTCAGGGTACAAAACAGGAAAAAAAGGCCGTACAGCCCCATTTCAACCGAGATCGACCAGACCGGCCCGTTAAAGCTTTGCACCGCGCCTACCCACCATTGCTGGACCATCAGGGCGCTTAAGGCGAAGTTGCCGACGGTGTTGGCCTGATAAACATAGTCATAGCCATAAAGGCCGTGGAATATGATCATCAGTCCGGCGGTCAGGATCAGCGTGGCGATATAGAGCGGATAAAGCCGCGCCAGACGCGCGATCACAAACGTCCGAAATGACACCGCCCCCGCCATGATGGGTGCGCGGTACAGCCAGAAGAACACGTAGCCAGAGATGGTGAAGAACAGTTCGACGAACCATTGCCCGTGGCTGTAGATCGGCCTCAGCAGGTCAAAAAACGGCACATTGATATAAAGGTCAGGCTGAAACTGATCGGTGTGATAAAAGTGGACATAGTGAAATGCCACCACCAAAAGCGACGCCACCCCGCGCAGTATATCCAGCTCAAAAAACCGGCCATTATCAGGTGCGCGGTCAGGGGTCAAACGGTCTACTTCTGCCGTGCGACGCTGTAGTCGGCCAGATTTTCAAGCGCCGTCTTCCAGGCCGAGGATTTAAAGGCCGATAGGCACGCCTTGGCCTGAGCCGCATAATCGCGGGCCATGGCGATGGAATCGGCCAGAGCGCCAGTATCTTTCATGATCTGTTGCGCGGTGTGCAGGTCGCCGTCGGCTTGCTGGCGCAATGATACGGCGCGGTGCCAGAAATCGCCATGCGTATCTTTAGAACGCTGAACAGCCAATAACAATGGAAGCGTCGCCTTGCCCTCGGCAAAGTCATCACCGGCGTTTTTGCCCAGATCCGCCGCCGATCCGGTATAATCGAGCGCATCGTCCTGAATCTGGAACGCCAGCCCCAGATAAAGCCCATAAAGCCGCAAAGCTTCGCGCTGTTCCGGCGTGGCCTTAGCCGATACCGCCCCGCTCTCAGACGCCGCGGCAAACAGGGCCGCCGTCTTGGCGGAAATGATCTCGATATAGGTGTCGATGGTCAGGTTAATGTCGAACGCCTTGGTCAGTTGCCAGACTTCGCCTTCGGCAATCACCGCGGAGGCTTTCGACAGGATGCCGAGCGCTTCCAGCGAGCCGGTCTCGACCATCAACTCAAAGGCGCGCGAGAACAGAAAATCCCCGACCAGAACCGATGACGGGGCGCCCCAGATCAGGTGGGCCGCGACCTTGCCCCGGCGCAGGTTGGACGAATCGACCACATCGTCATGCAGCAGGGTGGCAGTATGGATGAACTCCACCGCCGCCGACAGGTTATGGTGATGGCTGTTTGACGTATCGCACAGGCGTGCCGCCGCCACACACAGCAGCGGGCGCAAACGCTTACCGCCGGCGGCGATCAGGTGATCGGCCAGGGCCGGAATAATGGCGACATCGCTTTGCATACGGGCACGGATCAGGGCGTTGACATCATCCATATCGGCGGCACTGAGGCGCACCAGATCATTGACATCAGCGACGGGGGCTTTCGTATCGTGCCGGGCGCGGATTTTTTCCCAGGCTCTGATTTTATCAATGTCAGCCGTGTCCAAAACCATACTCCTGATACACTCGAAATATCGCCATACCCCCCCTTTTCGCAGGTGTCCATGCCTTTGTCAGTAGCGTTTGCGTTATATCTTAATAAAGGCGGCGTGGGCATGTCTTAATCGGGACTATGTCGTTTTGTCGCAATCTGTAGTATGGCCGCGTCATGGAAGACCTGTCCCCTGATTTACCCTCTGATTTGCCCTTTGGCGTTGTCGAGACCACCCTGCTGAACGGGCGGGTCGATTTGTGGCAACCGGCCAAGGGCTATCGCATCGGCATGGACGGCGCCCTGCTGGCCGCCGCCGCCGCGGGTGTGCTGGCCGAAGACCGCGTCAAACCTGTGCGGGTGCTGGAACTGGGTTGCGGGGTCGGCGGGGTCATGCTGTCTCTGTTTCGGCGCTGCCCGCAGGTGGTCGCAACCGGCATAGAACGTGAACCGCAAAGCTTTGAATTATTGCAGGAAAACATCAAACGCAACGATCCGGCAGCGCGGCATATCGCCATCAACGGCGATGTCGGCAAGGGCTTTAAATCGTTTGGGCTGGAACGCTTTGATATGGTGATGTCCAACCCGCCCTATTTTGATGACCCGACATTGCTGCGTGCGCCCCATGAGCTTAAGCGCCCGGCCTGGATCGCCGATGATGGACTTTCTGCGTGGACTGAGTTTGCGCAAAGTTCGGTCAAGGACGGCGGCGAGATTTTGTTTGTCCACCGTGCCGACCGGCTTTTTGATCTGCTGAATGGCTTATCAGGCCGGTGCGGATCGTTCATCATCCGCCCGATCCAGCCCTTTGTGGATCAGCCCGCCAAGCGCGTCATCGTCCGCGCCAAACGCCTCGGCAAGGCCCCATTGAAGCTGTTGCCGCCCTTGGTTTTGCATGACGATGGCGACCGCAAACACACCCCCGAAGTCGAGGCGATCCTGCGCGGTGAGGCGCTATTGGGGTGGTGACTTAGAACCTCCCCTCATGGAGGGGAGGAGGGAGGCCTGATTTATCAGGCCGGAAGGTGGGGTCAACTTAGCTTTCCCATATCACCACACAGTCACCCGATTTTCTCCACTCGCCTTTAATACGCTCATAAAAGCACCGGCTACCACTACCCGCCTCACCATCGTAACCGTATTCAATATATGCTTTTTGCTTAAAGGGGGTGTATCTTGGACGGGTTACATAAACATTTCTAACCCACAGTTCATATTCATCTTTACTGACTACGCGCCTCTCATAAGTCTCAGCGAATATTACATATCCACCATCGTTATTTTTATACTCAATATGTTTCAGGCCATGCTTTGAAAAATCGCAGTTCAATGCACCATGATAATTTTCGTAGATATTACCATCATCTTCAATCCAGTTGTCCCTGAGTGCTAAACTCATCAATGCACACTCTTCATCAGGAATTTTATGTGGAATTGTCAGGTATATTACCTGCTCACTATGTCCATCAACATATTGCTTTTCAACTTTATAACGCTCTTCCAAATACGACCGGCACGCTTGCTGATCTGCTTTATCAGCAACATATCGACAACTGGCATTTACATAAGACTCTGGCACTGGAGTCTCTTGTGCCAGTTTAAGCATTTTCTCGAAATTCGGATTTTTGTCGCCGTTATGCCAAAGCAGCCAGGATACGGCGTACCAAATGGCAAAAGCCGTAACGAACAGCAAAGTAGCTATGGTATATTCAGTGACTTTCCGCATGTTACCCTGTTTTGCCCCTCACCCCTTACCCCTTACCCTCTCCCCGCACGCGGGGAGAGGGAGATATCATCCAAATACCCCTTGGTCTGATCAAGCAGATTCCCTTTTAACGCCGCGCGGCGGGCCAAAAGGTCGGGGCTGCCGGCGTCGTAATCGGCCATCAGAGCGCGGACAAAATCACCCGATTGCACGTCTTTGAGCACCCCCTGCATAGCCATTTTTGAAGCCTCACCAATGACCCGCGGGCCGGTCAGATAAGCGCCGTATTCCGCCGTGTTCGATATCTTTTCAAACCCGCCCGACATGCCGCGTTCAAACAACAGATCGACGACCAGCTTCAACTCATAGCAGGTTTCAAACCACGCCACTTCGGGCGGATAGCCCGCATCGACCAGGGTCTGAAACGCGGTCGAGACCAGTTCGCGCGTACCGCCACACAGCACGACCTGCTCCCCGAACAGGTCGCTTTCGCATTCGTCCTTAAAGGTCGTTTCCAGTATGCCCTTGCGCCCGCAGCCCAAGGCCGCGGCGTAAGATAGACCGATCGTTTTGGCGCTACCCGTCGCGTCATTATGCACGCCAAACAGGCAAAACACGCCCTGCCCTTCCACGTAAATGTCGCGGATGCGCGGCCCGATACCCTTGGGCGAGACCAGAATGACATCGACATCGGCAGGCGGCGACACCAGCCCAAAATTGACCGATAATCCATGCGCGAAAATCAACGCCTGGCCGGTGCGCAAATTCGGCGCAATCTCATCGCGGAACAGAGATTGATGGGCTTCGTCGGAGGTCAGCACCACAATGACTTCGGCCCAGATAACGCCGTCGGCCACCGTCACCACCTCAAAACCATCGGCGGCGGCTTTGGCGCGGGTCGCACTGCCGGGTTTAAGTGCCACGCGGATATCCGCCACGCCGGAATCGCGGGCATTGAGCGCGTGGGTCCGCCCCTGCGAGCCATAGCCGATGATCAGCACGCGCTTGTTCTGGATGACGCTCAGGTCGCAGTCACGGTCGTGATAGACGGGCAAGGTCATAGCGGGCTATACTCCATTGGAATCAAATTGACCTATAAAGTAACCGCCATGTCAGATCACCCCGAATATCAGTATCTCAACTTGCTGCGTGAGATTTTGGACACCGGCACAAAGCGCGAAGATCGCACCGGCACCGGGACGCTGGGGCTGTTTGGGCGGCAAATCCGTTTTGACCTGTCGAAAGGCTTTCCGCTTCTGACCACCAAGAAGGTGCATTTCAAGTCGGTGGCGGTGGAGTTACTGTGGTTCCTGCGCGGCGACACCAATATCAAATACCTGAAAGATAACGGAGTTTCAATCTGGGATGAGTGGGCCGATGACAACGGAGATCTGGGCCCCGTCTATGGCAAGCAGTGGCGATCGTGGGCGGCCCCCGATGGCCGCGTGATCGACCAGATGGCCGCCCTCATTGAGAACCTCAAGGTCAATCCCTATTCCCGCCGCCATGTGATTTCGGCGTGGAACCCGGCGGAGGTTGAGGACATGGCCCTGCCGCCATGCCATTGCCTGTTCCAGTTTTTCGTCGCCGATGGCAAGTTGTCGTGCCAGTTATATCAGCGCTCGGCCGATGTGTTTTTAGGCGTGCCGTTCAATATCGCCTCATACGCCCTGCTGACCCATATGGTGGCCCAAGCCGTAGGGCTTGAGGTCGGTGATTTTGTCCATGCGTTTGGCGATGTGCATCTCTACCTGAACCACATCGAGCAGACCAAAACTCAGTTGGAACGCGCGCCGTTCGCTTTCCCGACGCTGAAACTAGCCGAGGGCCGCGACCTGTTCGGGTTTGAGTACGGTGATATCGCTATCGAAAACTACCAATCCCACGGTGCGTTGAAAGCGCCGGTGGCGGTATAGCCTTCATGAAACCCAAGCTGTCCCTCGTTGTCGCCATGAGCGAAAACCGAGTCATCGGACGTGAGAACACCTTGCCGTGGCACCTCAAATCCGACCTTAAGCTGTTTAAGGCCATCACCCAGTTCAAGCCGATCATCATGGGCTCAAACACCTGGGACAGCCTGCCGCGTAAGCCGTTGCCGGGGCGGCTGAACCTTGTCCTTAGCCGCGACATATTGTTTGAGGCTGAGGGGGGCCTGATCTGCACCACCCTGTTTGAAGCGATTGAGATCGCCCGCGAACACGCCAAAGACGACGGCGCCGATGAAATCTGCATCATCGGCGGCGCCAATGTCTATGAGCAGACCATCGAAAAAGCCGACCGGCTTTATGTGACCGAGGTCCATGTCTGGCTGGAAGGTGACGCCCACTTCCCCGAAATCGACCCCGCCCTATGGAAAGAGGTATCGTCTCAGTTCCATCAGGCGGGCGAAGGCGATGATTATGACTTCACCACGCGGGTCTATGAGCGGGTAAAATCTTAGTTAGTCGCGCATTTGTATCTGAAAACCGTTTCACACTTTTCAGAATGCGCTTAAACCAACTCACCCAGCAGTGAGCGATCAAACGATTTCAGGCTGGCCGTCTCGCCGGTGCGAATCTTATCGACCCAGTCAGGGTCAGACAGGATGGCGCGACCGACCGCGACCAGATCGAAATCACCCCGATCCAGGCGGCGCAGCAGCTCATCCAGCGATGCGGGATTAGAGACTTCGCCACCAAAACCGGCGATGAATTCACCCGACAAACCGACCGAACCGACCGTGATAGTCGGCTTGCCCGTAATCTTTTTGGCCCAGCCGGCAAAGTTGAGGGCAGAGCCGTCAAACTCAGGTTCCCAGAACCGGCGTTGCGAGGCATGAATGACATCAGCCCCGGCATCGACCAGCGGGGTCAGCCAGTCTTCCATTTCTGCCGGAGTGGCCGCGACCTTGGCGTCATAGGCATTGGGCTTGAACTGCGACAAGCGGATAATGATCGGGAAATCTGGCCCAACCGCGGCGCGCGCGGCCTTAATCACCTCGACCGCAAAGCGTGTGCGCTCTCTCAGCGTCGCCCCACCCCACTGGTCGTCGCGCTTATTGGAACCGGCAAAGAAGAACTCGTCGATCAGGTAGCCGTGGGCACCATGAAGCTCAATGGCGTCAAAACCAATGCCCTTGGCGGAGGCCGCCGCGCGCCCAAAGGCGGCAATGGTGTCGGCGATATCGGTTTCCGTCATCGGCTGGCCGACCGGCGTACCATCAGGGGCGATGCCGGACGGGCTGTCCATCGGCGTCGGCTTCCAGGCCGGATCATTGCCGTAGACGGCGCCCGTGTGCCAGATCTGCGGCGCGATCAGGCCGCCCTCAGCATGGACACTGTCGACCACCTTGCGCCAACCATCGAGGGCCGCGCCGTAGAAATTGGGGATGCCTTCTTCGTTCTTAGAGGCTGGGCGTTCAATAACCGTACCTTCAGTAATGATCAGGCCAACATTGCCCTTGGCGCGGCGGGTATAGTAATCGGCCACATTCTGCCCCGGCGTCCCGCCCGGCGAAAACTGGCGGGTCATGGGGGCCATGACAATGCGGTTTTTAAGGTCGAGGCCCTTAAAGCTATAGGGGGAAAACAGGGTGGAATTGGTCATGTGCGCGCTCCGCGTCAATAAGTAACTGATGCAGATTTAGTTACGATTTTGCGCTGCACAAGAACTGAGCATGAAATTAGCGGGGGATCGACGTTCAAGCCCGCTTATCGGTGTCAACCTTCTCTGGCAGCGGTTACAGCCCAAAAGTTCGCAAGAGCCCCCCACCGTCACGCCTTCGGCGCGCCACCTCCCCAATAAGTTGGGGGAGTATAAGGGAATGCGATATCTCTACTTATACCTCCCCAGTTTACTGGGGAGGGGGACCGCACGAAATCGCGCAGCGATGAGATGTGGTGGTGGGGGCTCTTTGTGTCTGCCCACCCCTAACCCAGTTGCGTCATCACCGCCTGAGCGATCATCTTAAAGCGCACCGCCACATCGCCGTCGGGTTCAAGTGCCACCAGCGGCTGCGCCTCATCCGAGCCTTTGCGCAACGCCGGATCGAGCGGCACATCACCTAAGAACGGCACCTTAAGGTTCTGCGCCAGAATCTTGGCCCCGTCGCGCCCAAAGACGTAGATGGCTTCACCCGACACCGGGTTTTCCAGCCAGGCCATATTCTCAATAATACCAAGGATTTTCACCGACGTTTTCTCAAACAAGGTGATCGCCCGACGCGCGTCGATCAGCGCCATTTCCTGGGGCGTGGAGACCACCACCGCCCCGTCAATCATCGTCTTTTGGGTCAGGGTCAGTTGCACGTCACCGGTGCCCGGCGGCATATCGACCACCAGCACATCCAGCGGTTCGGCCTCGGTGCCCCACAGGGTCTGGGTCAACAGTTGATTAAGCGCCTGCGACGCCATCGGCCCGCGCCAGATCATGGCCTGATCGGCATCCACTAAGAACCCGACCGAATTGACTTTAAGCCCAAACGCCTCAGGCGGGATCATCATCTTTTCCGGCCCGAACGCTGGCGGCGTGGTCACCCCCAGCATCAGCGGCGCCGACGGCCCGTAGATATCGGCATCCAGCAACCCAACACGCAGGCCCAATCCTTTAAGCGCCAGCGCCAGACTTAAGGCAATGGTTGATTTACCGACCCCGCCCTTGCCTGATCCGACCACGATCACGCGCTTGACATGGGCCGGACGCGATGAGGCCACGGGCGCCTTGGGGCGGTTCTGATCGGCGGCCTGCGGCGAGAGTTTGGCGGCTTTGGGGGCAGGCGTCGGGGCCTCGGCCTCAGCCGTGAGCACGACCTGCGCCTTTTTGATGCCGGGTAATCCGGCCAGCATCCGCTCAGCCTCAGCCCGCACAGGCCCATAGAGATTGACCTGATCGCGGGGCACTTCCAGCATAAACCCGACCCGATCCGGCGACAGCACCAGCCCGCGCACAAGGCCTGCGTCCGACAAGCCTGCCCCGGATACCGGGTCCTTAATGGCGTTGAGCGCGCTGAGTACCTGTTCGCGGTCGGGCTGGGTCATGAGATAGTCCTTACAAGTTCGCGACTGCGATTAGGCCGCTACGGCTTGTCATGCAACCCACATTACGGCTATTCACATGATTATGTCCGCTTCCCCCCCTTCCCTTCTGCTTTTAGCTGGCCCGACCGCTTCGGGTAAATCGGCTCTGGCATTGGATTGGGCGGTTAAGACCGGCGGTATCATTCTCAATGCCGATTCCATGCAGCTATATGAGGATGTGCCCACGCTAACGGCGCGGCCTTCCGCCGACGATGAGGCCATTGCCCGCCATGTGCTATATGGTCATCTGGGGCCCGATCAGATATGGTCGACCGGGCAGTGGCTGCGGGCGGCTCAGCCCTTCATTGATGCGGCTTTGCGCGGGGATACGGCCCTATGTGTCGTCGGCGGCACGGGTCTCTATTTCCTAAGCCTTATCAGGGGGTTGGCCGAAATACCTGAGATCGGTGATCAGGCCAGATCTCAGGCGCGCCAGACCTATATCGACATGGGCGAAGAGGCATTTCGCGGCCTGCTGCTGTCGGTTGACCCCGAAGCCTGCGCCCGCATCCTACCCAACGATCAGCAACGCCTGACTCGGGCCTATGAGGTCTGGCTGGAAACCGGCACACCATTGAGCGATTGGCAAAAGACCAATGCGCCTATTTTACCGCAAGGCTCTTACCACCTTGAGGTGTTGCGGCCCGACCGCGACTGGCTTTATGCCCGCTGCGACCGCCGCTTTGATATGATGCTGGATAATGGGGCGTTGGAAGAGGCAGAGGCCCTGATGGAACGCGGCCTCAAACCCGAATGGCCGATTATGCGGGTGCTGGGTTTGTCCGAAATAAGCGCTTATCTTCGGGGCGATATGACGCTTGAGGATGCGCGCACTTTGGCCCAGCAAAAGACCCGCAACTATGCCAAGCGCCAGATGACCTGGTTCCGCAACCAGATGCCTTCGGTTAAGGAATTACCGCGTTAACCCTCTAAGCGACTTGTGGATTTTGAAACCTTGGGTATAAAATCCTTATTAAGTGCGTGGGGCACGGGTAATTACGGGAGTAGATTATGGGGGGACGTATGGACCGCCGCGCCATGCTGGCGGGTATGGGGGCATTGTCGCTTAACGCCATCGCGGTAAGAGCTATGTCAGAGGCTCAGGCATCAAAGCCGGATGGGCCTATCCCGCCCCGGCCCGCAATGGAGGCCTATGTAAAGCCTCCCCAGATCGAAGATGTCAGCCTGTCGCCGGATGGCAAACGCATCGCCCTGATCACCCGCGAGAACGGGTCGTTCTATCTGCTCACCTATGAGATCGCGACCAATAAGACCAACAGCCTCAGACTAGGCGACGCCAAGGTGCGCAGCGTCTTCTGGGCCAGTAATGATCACGTATTGGTCAGTACCTCCGCCACCGTGGGTCTCAGAGAATATGCCGGTAGCCGACAGGAGCATTTTCTCGCTCACATTCTCGACATCCGCACCAACAGCCTCAAAACCCTGTTTGAACGGATGGACGGCTTTTACAATACCGTCGAAGGGGGATTAAGACGCATCAAGCATGAGGGCAAATATTGGGTCACAGCGTCCAACTATCGTATGAACGGAGAATACCCCCTCTGCCTTTACCGCTTTGATCTCGATTCCTATCGGGGTCGTCTGGTCGATGAAGGTTTTGATGACACCCGCAACTGGGTGCTGACCCCTGCCGGGGTACCGGTGGCCCGCTCAAATTTCAACCGTGTCCGAAAAGAGTGGTCACTGGAATTCCGGGGAGCCAAGGGCGGCTGGAAACAGGTCTATAAAACCAAGGAAGCCGTTGATTACCCCTCCCTGATCGGGCTTGGCCGCACCGAACAATCGGTCATAATTTATATCGATGCTGGTGATAATGCCGGTGAGTATCTGGAGATCAGCGCTGACGGCACCTTCTCGGAGCCACTGGACAAAGACGGCTACAACCGCGGGCCGATGTTCCACCCGACGACCAAACTGTTCTGCGGCTTTGCGCGCTGGGATGACTGGGTAAAGTATGAATATAATGATCCCAGGCTGCAGAAACTGGCCGACTTGTGTAAAGGGGCCATGCCCGGTTACAATGTCACGATCTATGAGTTTGCCGAAGAAGACCCGCGCAAGGTTCTGATTTACGGCGAAAGCTCTGATGATCCCGGCACCTATTATTTTATCGATTTTGGTGCAGGCGATTCCGTGCCGATCGGGCAAAACTATCCGGACCTGCCTTATCAATGGATCACCCAGAAAAAGCCGATCAAGTATAAGGCCGCTGATGGCCTCGAAATCCACGGTTATCTGACGCTTCCTCCCAATAAAGTGGCGAAGAACCTGCCGCTGATTGTCCTGCCGCACGGCGGCCCCCATGCCAGAGACACCTCAAGTTTCGACTGGGAGTCTCAGCTTTATGCCTCACGCGGCTATGCCGTCCTGCAACCCAACTTCAGAGGGTCAACCGGTTACGGCGATGATTTCATCGTCGCCGGTTACGGCCAGTGGGGTCGTAAGATGCAGACCGACCTGTCCGACGGCGTGCGCTATCTGGCCAAGGACGGCACCATTGATCCCAAACGGGTCGCCATAGTCGGCGCGTCCTACGGCGGCTATGCGGCGCTGGCGGGGGCGACCCTTGATCCCGGCGTTTACAGGTGCGCGGTGTCGGTGGCGGGCATCAGCGACATCAAGGCCATGCTGAGCTTTGACACCAACCAGACCGGCTCCGCGACCAGCCCGGTGGTATTGTCGCTCAAACGCTCGGTCGGTGAGAAGAAAACACTCGATGAAATCTCACCCGTCAACCATGTCGATAAGGTCACCATTCCTGTCCTTCTGATCCACGGCAAGGACGATATTATTGTCGATATAGGCCAGAGCCGCAAAATGGAACGTGCCCTGAAAAACGCAGGCAAGGACGTCACCTTCATCGAACTGAAAGGCGAGGATCACTGGCAGTCGGTTGAGGCAAAGCGTCTTGAGATGTCCGCCGCCATCATCGCGTTTCTGGAAAAGCACAACCCGGTCACTTAAGGATTGTCCCTCGCCCTAACCCTCTCCCCGCAAGCGGGGAGAGGGAATTCGCTTACAGCGCGCGAACCACGATCTTTTCTTCATTAGTCGTCGTCAGTTCATTGCGCAGGCCAAAGACGAACGGAGAGGCTTCGATTTCAAACACATCGCCGTCCTGAGTGCGGATGCCGTCACCGAACGAGGCGGTCGAGGTGCCAAAGCAGTGCACATGGATGTCGCCCGGCTGACGGAACAGGGCATATTTGAAGTGGTGATATTCAAGGTTGGCAAAGGTATGGGACATGTTGTCCTCACCCGACAGGAACGGCTTTTCCCAGACCACTTCGTTGC
This sequence comes from Asticcacaulis sp. SL142, assembly GCF_026625745.1. Lineage (NCBI taxonomy): Bacteria > Pseudomonadati > Pseudomonadota > Alphaproteobacteria > Caulobacterales > Caulobacteraceae > Asticcacaulis > Asticcacaulis sp. SL142. The sequence goes on from NZ_CP113061.1 coordinate 1,357,909, forward strand.
CGCGGGTAATACGGGCGGTGCCTTCGACGCTTTTGGGCAGGTCGCCGGTGCGGATTTCAACCCCGATCGAGGCCGGACGCAACTTTGAGTGGGCCAGCCACAGATAGTTTTGCTTCTCAACAATGTGATCCGAAAATTCGTTGGCGAGCGCAAAGCCCAGACGATAGGCGTTGCCATCGTCACCGATGATATAGATCCCGGCCATTTCAGGCTCTTCGCCAGCGTCTTCGGCAAAGCTTGGCGATTCCAGCGGTACGTTCGGCCCCACCAGCGTCGAGCCATTGCCCTTGTAGAACCATTCCGGCTGCGCGCCGACCTTACCGGCTTCGGGCTTACCGCCTTCAACGCCCATCAGGAACATGCGCATGGAATCGGTCAGGTTTTCTTCGCCGGACGCGGCCGCCTGGTGCATTTTGTTGCGGCTTTCGGCCGAACCCAAATGCGTGAGGCCCGTGCCGGTGACGTGCAGGTGGGCCGAATCGGGGTGATCGATCGGCGCCAGAACGCGGCCTTCGGACAAGGCTGTGGCGATATCGACCGCCTCCCCCAGCCCCAGAGCCGTGACCTTGGCATCCAGCGAAATCCCTTCGCGGATAGCCGCCGTCGCCAGTTCGTAGGTCGAGGACACGCCGTTCACCACTTGCGCCGAACCGTCATCCTGAGCGGCGGCAACACGGCGTTCGCCTGTGGCAGTTACGAATTGAATAAGGCGCAGGGTCATGACGGGCTCCCGTATATGGTTTTTGGGCGTGTTCCGCACGGAACATCAGGCCGATTGATATAGTCAGACAAATATGCGTCGTAAAGCGCAAATCACGGGCCTGATTAAAAATAACTTTGTCAAATATCAGCGAAAATGTCATGCATTGATCATGAGGAAACCAACGCTTACCGATAATAAAACCCAGCATCCCCTGACCTTCACCCCCGCGACGGGCGGACATGACATGTTCCGCGCGGCGTTTCAGGGACGGCTGCACGGCGCACTGGCCCACAATCTGGGCGTTCAGATTTTGGGGGGCGTCTATAAGTCCGGCGACATCCTGCCCAATGAGATCGACTCCAGCGAATCGCTCGATATATCGCGCTCGGCTTACCGTGAAGCGATCCGGATTCTGGCCTCCAAAGGCATGGTCGAAAGCCGGCCCAAGATTGGCACCCGCGTGACTGAGCGTGATCGCTGGAACATCCTCGACCCGGAAGTTCTGGGTTGGATGTTTGAGACCGAACCGTCTGAGGACTTCATCAAGGGGCTGTTTGAACTGCGCCTGATCACCGAGCCCGCCGCTGCGGCGTTGGCGGCCGAGCGACGCACGCCGGATCAGATCGAGCGGATGCGCAAGGCGCTTGAGGTCATGGAGATTGAGACCCTAGCCAGTGAGGCCGGACGCATGGCCGATCTGGAATTTCACCACACCCTGATGTTCGCCACCCATAACGAAGCGCTGGCCTCGCTCAGCACGACCATCGGGGCGGCGGTAAGCTGGACCACCCGCTATAAGCAGCGCCACAAGTCTTTGAGTCGAGACCCTATCCCTGACCATGCCCGCGTATTCGAGGCAATCGAGCGCGGCGATGCCTCCGCCGCCCGCTGGTGCATGGAATCGCTGGTGCGCATGGCGTTAGAGGACACGCAAAAAAGCATGTCGCCGCAAACCTAAACCTTCCGGCCTAAGCCTTTTTCAGGGGATTGCCTCTGTGAGGGCCGCCTTATTTTGTATGATAATAAAATCAGCTATTGTCGGACTTTAGTCACAAGGCTAAAAGACTGGCTGAACAGAGTCTGACATGGCCCCGCTTGTGATAACGGCACCATGACGCAAGACCGAAGACCTTACACAGGAGAGACCGATAATGAAATCTTTTGCCGTAGCTGCAGGCCTGACGCTTGCCAGTATGACCCTGGCCAGCCTTTTGATGTCTTCGACCGCGCTGGCCGCCACCGCCACCAAGGGCGACTTTGGCGCGCTGAAAGACGGCACCAAGATCGAAGCGGTTGAGCTGAAAAACTCCAAAGGCGTATCCGCCAAGGTCATCGCTTATGGCGCGACGCTGCAGTCGCTGATCGTGCCGGATAAGGCGGGCAAGGCTGACGATATCGTTATCGGCTATGACACTCTTGAGGGCTATGTCGATACGCCGCAATATCTGGGCGTAACCGTTGGCCGCTATGCCAACCGTATCGCGCTGGGCAAATTCTCGCTCGATGGCAAGGAATATACCCTCGCCACCAACAATAACGGCAACCACCTGCACGGCGGCCTTAAGGGCTGGGACAAGGTGGTCTGGAAGGTTGAAGATGTCAAATCCGGCCCCACGGCTTCGGTGACTTTATCCTATGTCTCTCCCGATGGCGAAGAAGGCTATCCCGGCACCGTCAAGGTCTTTGTGACCTATGCTTTGAGCGATGCTAACGACCTGACCATCAGCTATAAGGCCACGACCGATAAGCCGACCGTGCTCAATCTGACCAACCATTCGCTGTTCAATCTGGGCGGCGTCAGCTCTGGCCGCAGCGCGCTGGATGCCACCCTGCAACTGGAGGCGGATTCGTACCTGCCGACCACAGCCACGGCCATTCCGACCGGCGAGATTGCTTCGGTCAAGGGCACGCCGTTTGATTTTACGACCCCGGCCCTGATCAGTTCCAAGGTTCGCGATGCCCGCCATCCGCAAATTCTGGTCGGCCTCGGCATCGACCATAACTATCTGGTGCGTGGCGGCCTGACCAAGACCCCGAAACTGGCGGTTACTTTGACCGACGCCACGTCCGGTCGCGGCCTTAAGATCCTGACGACCGAACCGGGCGTGCAGATGTATACCGGCAACTTCCTTGACGGCAAAATCCCCGGCAAGGGTGGTCAGGTGACCCGCATGGGTGATGCGGTGGCGTTTGAGACCCAGCACTACCCCGACAGCCCCAACCGTCCGGAATTCCCGACCACACGCCTGAACCCCGGCCAGACCTATACCCAGACCACGGTTCACCACATTTTCGTAACCCAATAAAAGACCGAAGTACTTAGCCTTATGTCCGATTCCGTTTCCCGTTCCAAAACCCAGCTTCGTTCGCGCGCCTGGTTTGACAATCCCGACAATGCCGACATGACGGCGCTCTATCTTGAGCGCTACATGAACTTCGGTCTGTCGCTCGAAGACCTGCAATCGGATAAGCCGATCATCGGCATCGCGCAGACGGGATCGGACCTAAGCCCCTGTAACCGCCATCACATTGAGTTGGCCAAACATATCCGCGACGGCATCATATCCTCCGGCGGTATTCCGCTGGAGTTCCCGGTCCACCCGATTCAGGAAACCGGTAAGCGCCCGACCGCCGGTCTCGACCGCAACCTGGCCTATCTGGGTCTGGTTGAGATCATCTATGGCTATCCGCTCGACGGCGTCGTGCTGACCATCGGTTGCGACAAGACCACCCCCGCCTGTCTGATGGCCGCCGCCACCGTTAACATCCCGTCGATTGCCCTTAGTGTTGGCCCTATGCTCAACGGCTGGTACAAGGGTGAGCGCACGGGGTCCGGCACCATCGTCTGGAAAGCGCGCGAATTGCTGGCCGCAGGTGAGATCGACTATCAGGGCTTCATCAAGCTGGTGGCGTCATCGGCCCCATCAACCGGCTACTGCAACACCATGGGTACGGCCACGACCATGAATTCTCTGGCCGAAGCGCTGGGGATGCAACTGCCCTATTCGGCGGCCATTCCGGCCCCGCACCGCGACCGTCAGGAATGTGCCAACCGCACCGGTAAGCGCATTGTCGAGATGGTCCACGAAGACCTTAAGCCGTCGGATATTCTGACCAAGGAAGCCTTCATCAACGCTATCCGCGTCAATTCTGCCATCGGCGGCTCGACCAACGCCCCGATCCACCTCAACGCTCTGGCCCGCCATATCGGCGTGGACCTCAAGGTCGAGGAATGGCAGCAGTACGGCGAAGAAGTGCCGCTGATCGTCAACCTGATGCCCGCCGGTGAATATCTCGGCGAAGACTATCACCATGCCGGCGGCGTCCCCGCCGTTGTGGGCCAGTTGATCAAGCATGGCCTGATCCATGAAGACGCCATGACGGTGAACGGTAAAACTATTGGTGACAACTGCCGTGACGCCATCATCGAAGACGAAAACGTCATTCGTCCGTTTGAGAAACCGCTTAAGGAAAATGCTGGCTTCCGCGTCCTGTCGGGCAATCTGTTCACCTCGGCCATCATGAAGGTGTCGGTGATCTCACCAGAGTTCCGTGAGCGTTACCTGAATAATCCGGCTGACCTCAACGCCTTTGAAGGCCGCGCCATCGTGTTTGACGGCCCCGAAGACTATCACCACCGTATCGATGATCCGGCGCTTAAGATCGATGAGCACTGCATACTGTTCATGCGCGGGGCCGGGCCCATCGGTTATCCGGGTGCTGCCGAAGTCGTCAATATGCGCTGCCCTGACTATCTGCTGAAACGCGGCATCAAGTCACTGGCCTGTATCGGCGATGGCCGTCAGTCCGGCACGTCGGGCTCGCCGTCGATCCTCAATGCCTCTCCGGAAGCGGCGGCAGGCGGCAACCTCGCCATCCTCAAGACCGATGACCGCGTGCGCGTTGACCTCAACACCAACACCGTCAATGTGCTGATTTCGTATGCCGAGATCGCCGAGCGCCGCGCCGCCCTAGACGCCGCCGGTGGCTTTAAGTACCCTGAGCACCAGACGCCGTGGCAGGAAATGCAACGTGCCGTCGTCGGGCAAATGGATACCGGTGCCGCCCTTGAAAACGCTGTGGCCTATCAGCGCATCGCCCAAACCAAGGGCCTGCCCAGAGACAATCACTAGACGCCGACCCGATTTGGGTTACAACTTAAAGGTTCCGCATATGGCTATGCGGAACCTTTTTTATTTCCTATTTCAGGATGCAGCCGCTTAAAGCCCGTGATCATTCACCTCTATTTTACATTTATACCGCTCAATCGGATCGAAACGATCCCTTGAGGATGGTAGTCAGCGTATACGGGGTTACATGTCGATCCGATCTAGGTTTCTGGCGCTGGTCGCCGGTTTCGCCATCATGGCGTTGGCCATTGCTATGTTGGGGGTTATCAGCATTGCCGACTATAGCCGTATGCTGGGCCAGTATGCGCAGCGGCATGAGACGGTGCGCCGGGCCGAACGGCTCAATGGACTGGTATCGGCTTCCGTGGCGGAATCGCGCGGCATATACCTGTCTGCCAACCTTGAAGCCGCTAAACCTTTCGCAGCCCGCCTTGAGCGCAACCTGAGTGACATCGAAAACCTACTCACCGAACAGCCTGACCTTAGCCCGGATCTGGTGCAGCAAACCCAAGCATTCGTCGTCTTCCGGCGCGAACTGATCCGGCTTGGCACCCAGGTCTCGATTGCCGCTGCCGATAAGCACGGCAATGATGAAGTGGTGCGTCAGATGCGTATGAATTATCAGGCCGACCTTGGGCACTGGGTCGACAGACATCGCCGCGATCTGGAGCGGCACCGCGAGGAGGTCCGCCATTACGGTGATGAGCGGGTGATGCACTTTGTTATTGCCGTGTCCCTGATGCTAGTGGTCATGATCGGGCTGTCGCTGTGGTGGGCAATGACTTACATTTCAAGTCCCATGCAGGATTTGGCCCAATCCATCATCCGCGTCTCAGAAGGCGATTATGACGCGGCTAAAGACGCACCGGCAAAATCCGGCAAGGAGATATCAGCTTTATGGGGGGCTCTGGCGGTTCTGGCTGAGCGCGCCCGCCAGGTCGAAGTGACCGCCCGCGCCGAACGCGAAGCCGAAGAAAAACGCTCCCTCGAAATGCGTCAGATTCTCTTAGACTAGTCTCATTTATGGATTAACCTCACCTGCGTCCGTCAATATTACCTCTTTACGTATCACGAAGACCTGACTTATCAATCATTGCTATTTGCGCGTTTAGGCATAAGATATTCACACAAACATAAGCCTTACGCCGTCAGTAAGGCATAAAATACCACCAGGGAATACACGCCGATATCCGGTATCTGCGTGCAGAGACATAAAGGCAGGGAGACAACCATGTCGATCAAGGCCAGAATACTTACCCTTGTCGCGGCCTTTGCGGCCATGGCGCTGGCAATTGCCGGACTGGGTGTGCTGACCATCCGCGACTATGACCGGATGATGAAAAATTACGGTCTGTCCTATGACAACACCTATTACGGCGAACACCTCAACTATCTGGTGTCCAGCGCTGTCATGGAATCACGGGGCATATATTTGTCCAAGGATACCACCTCAGCCCGCGTCTTTGCCAAGCGACTTGAAAACGATCTGAATGAGATCGAACAGACCCTGGAAGACTGGCGCGTCAATGGCGGGCCGGCCAAGTTGGCCAGCTTTGGGGTGATCGAAAAACAGGCTGCGGATTTTATAACCTTTCGCCGAGAACTGATCCGGTTGGGGACGACCGTATCGCCGGCTGAGGCCGACAAACTGGGCAATAATGAGCGTGCCCGTGCCCGCCGCATCGCTTTTCAGGCCGATGTCGAAAAAGCCGTCATGGCCTCACGCAAGGATCTGGCCAACCATCAGGCCATTGCTCAGGAATACCATGCTAAGCGCGCCATTCATTTTATGACCGTGGCCATTATGGGGATCGCGCTCATGATCGCCATTTCGGTGTGGATCGTCGTGGAGTTTATCTCTAAACCGCTTAAGACCATCGCCAACGCTATCATCAGCGTATCCGAAGGTAAGTATGACACGCCCATACCCGACGCACACCCGCATCATGATCCGGCCCATGTCCATCGCCAGCATGATGAGATATCCGCCGTCTGGCGGGCGATTGAGCACCTGCGTGACCGGGCGATCGAGGCTGACCGGCTGGCGCGGGAACAGCGTGAGGCCGAGCACCTGAAACAGATGGAAATGCGCCAGATTATTCTGGACTGACTGCCTGCATTTACGGCTAACAAGATTTTGACCTTTTAGGCTTAGTGTCCGGGCCATGACCGCCGCCCTTTACCGGACAGAGACTGCTGCCGCGCCTGATGATGCGGATCGCTGGGCTGTGCTGATCCGCGCCGCCGAAGTCACCCTGACCATTTTCTGCGTCTTCATGTTTACCGAAGCGCTGTGGGCACCGCTATTTGCGCCCAATCAGGAAAACGGCGGTGAGACGGCCTGGATGCGCCTGCTGTGGCTGCCGGTATATGGTGCCACGGCCTTGCTGTGCGCCATGCGGATATCGTCATTCCTGCGCATTATCCCCGCCGTATTTGCCATCGGTATATTTGTCGGCCTGGCCTATCTGTCATCGGTGTGGTCTATCGCGCCCGATGTTTCCACCAGGCGGGCCATTGCACTGGCCTTCACCAGCCTGTTCGGGCTTTATCTGGGCGCGCGCTATAAGGGCTCAGACCTGACCCAGATCGTAGGCTTCACCTTTGTGGGGCTGGCGATCGGCTCCTATCTGGCGGCGGCTCTCTACCCCAAGATGGGGATCGCTCACGACATCAATGCCGGGGCCTGGCGCGGACTGTGGCACGAAAAGAACCAGATGGCGGCCATGATGGTGCTGGGGTTCATCGCCGCCTGCGCCTCCGCGTTTCAGGTGCCGGAGCGGCGCAAATTCTGGATTGCTGCCGCCGTGATGATCTTCGTGCTGGTGGTCCTGTCGCGCTCCAAGACCTCACTGCTGGCGTGTCTGTTGAGCCTCGGGGCCATGCCGGTGCTGGTAGCCATTCAGCGCGGCGGGTTGATCAGCGTCGTCATCGTCTGGTTTGCCACCACGGCGGCCACCATAGGTACCGTCGTGTTCATGACCATCCCCGATGTGGTTTTGAAAGCCTTGGGCAAAGACCCGACGTTGACCGGCCGCACCCAGATCTGGGAAGCGCTGGGGCGGCTGTCCGAAGAACGCCCCCTGCTCGGCTATGGCTATAAGGCGTTCTGGGCCGAAGGATCGGTGCCCGCCCTTATCGTGCGGCGCGAAACCCATTGGCCGGTGCCATCAGCGCACAATGGCTGGCTCGATTTGCTGGTGCAGTTGGGCTGGGTCGGGGTGATCACCTTTGGGGTGTTTTTGGCGATCTGTTTTCTGTGCGCCCTGTTTCGGTTTTCGCGCGTTAATGACGGGTTTTTCTCGGTGCTGATCCTGTGTTTGTTCAGCTTTTTGATCCTGTCGGAAAGCTTTATTCTGGGGCAAAACAGCTTGATCTGGGTACTGTTTGTGGCGGCGGCGGCCCGTCTGACCGCCAACCGTTTGCAGACTTAAAATTTCTCCTCCCTACGCCTGCGTGGGGAGGTGGATTGGCGCGTTAACGACGAGACGGAGGGGTAATTCCACCGTACTTATACCCCTCCGTCAGCGACTTCGCGCTGACACCTCCCCATTCTATGGGGAGGAGAACCATGCTTCACCGCGAATAGTGAACCTGCGCATGGGGCCCCAGCGGCAGGTCAAAATGCACCCACCCTGCGGTCATCAATATCCCCGCCACCATAAAACACAGGGCATAGGGCAGCATCAGGGCCAGCAATGACCCCACGCCGTAGGTCGAATCCCACCGCCGGCAAAAGGCCAGAATGAGCGGAAAATAGGACATCAGCGGCGTCATGATATTGGTGTAGCTGTCGCCCATGCGGTAGGCCGCGGTCGTCATTTCGGGCGAAATACCAACCAGCATGAACATCGGCACGACGACGGGGGCGAGCGCCGACCACTTGGCTGAGGCCGAGCCGATAAACAGGTCCAGCACGGATGAGAACAGCAGCACACTGACCAGCAGGATCGGGGCAGGCAGGTCCCAGCTTTTGAGAACTTCGGCACCATTGATGGCCACAATCGGCCCAAGGCCTGACCAGTTGAACATGGCCACGAAATGGGCAGCAAAGAAGGCAAACACAATATAGGGGGCCATGGAGCGTATCCCCTCCCCCATCATGCGCACCACGTCATTGTCCGATTTGACGGTGCCTGCCTTGACGCCAAACGAGATGCCGGTCGCGAGAAACAGCAGGAAAAAGCCAGGGATCAGCGCCGAATAGAACGGCTGCAATTGCGCCGGGCCAGTCTTTGTTTCATCAATCAGCGGCGTATAGCCGGGCCATAGGGCCAGCGCTGCAAACAGGCCGATGATGACTAAAGCCGCGATGCCTGCGGCTTTGAGGCCCTTCTTTTCAGCCTCGGTCACTTCGGACTTGGCCAGTTCAGCTTCGATTTCGGTGTCCTTGGTGCCGCCCCATTTGCCCAGGCGCGGTTCGACGATCTTGTCGGTAATGAACCACACGATAGGCGTAAACAGGAACACAATCGCCACGATGAACCACCAGTTGCCGATCGGGTTCATGGTCCATTCGGGATCAATGATGCGGGCCGCTTCCTGCGTGAACCCAAACAGCAGCACATCGATCTGGCCCGGCGTTATATTACCGGCATAACCGCCGGAAACCGCCGCAAACGCGGCCGCGACACCGACCAGCGGATGCCGCCCGACCGAGGCGTAAATCAACGCGGCCAGCGGGATAAACACCACATAGCCGGTGTCGGAGGCATGGTGCGACAACATACCAATCACCGCCACACACGGCGTCAATATGGCCTTTGGGGCATTGCGTAAGGATGAGCGGATCAGGGCGCTGAACATGCCGGTGCGCTCAGCCACTGCCGCGCCGTACATGACCACCAGCACGACGCCCAATGGTGCAAATCCGGTCAGGGTCTTTGGCATATCGACCAGCAGACGGGTGATGTTTTCCTGCGTGAACAGGCTGTCGGCGGTATAGGTGACGACCCCGTTTTCAAGCGTCGAAAACGGCGGGGCCTTATCTCCGGAAAAGGGGATTGAGGCCGACCAGCCGAGGTAGGCGCCCACAGTCGACAAAATCATCAGAACCAGAATCAGCCACACAAAGATCATGACCGGATCAGGCAGTTTATTGCCTAACCGCTCGATCAGGCCCAGAAAACCCTTCTGGCGTTGTAAGGCATCGCTGTCGGTCATGATCGCTCCCCTGCGTCAAAACCTTAACCTTAGCGGTAAGCGCTTCGCTGTCAAACGCAGATAGTATCGAACGGAATGGTTTTCCGCCTATGCCTTGGCCAGCACGTTATTTGGGCCGTTGATTTATTGTGACGATATCCGTTCCCATGTGCTCTATGAAAAGTGCCTTTAATGCTATCCGGTGAGCATGTGGTTCGTCGGGCTTAATGCCTTCGGCAAGGAATACCCAGTTTACGAACTGATCTGCTGAAACATACCCACTGTCGGGTATGAAATCACGGACATGAACCGGATGATTATTCTGAATACTGCCGCAGTATCCCCAGCCCACACACATACGGCTTCAATTAAATCATCAAATGGGCCTTGTGATCCCATGTGATTTAGAACCCTCTACCCCTTGACCGCCACGCGGGCGATATCGGCCTCGCTAAAGCCCAGCGCTTGCAGGGCCGCAATGGCAATGCCCTCAGCATCAAGGCCCGCATCTGCGTACATGGCATCGGGCTTATCGTGATCCTGGAAACGATCCGGCAGGGTGAGGGTACGGATCTTAAGCCCCGCATCCAGCGCGCCCTCGTCGGCCAGAAAATGCAGCACAAATGCCCCAAAGCCGCCAACCGCGCCTTCTTCGACGGTGATCAGACATTCATGGTGTTTAGCCAGTTGGCGGATAAGGTCTTTGTCGAGCGGCTTGGCAAAACGGGCATCGGCCACCGTAGTCGATAACCCCTTGGCGGCCAGAATATCGGCAGCTTTGAGTGCCTCGCTCAAGCGCGCGCCTAACGACAGTATGGCGACTTTTGAGCCTTCGCGCACAATCCGGCCTTTGCCGATCTCAAGCGGGTCGGCCAGTTCGGGTATCACCGCCCCCGTGCCTTCGCCGCGCGGGTATCTGAACGCTGACGGGCCGTCATCATAGGCGGTGGCGGTGGCGATCATGGCGGCCAGTTCGGCTTCATCGGACGCGGCCATCAAGACCATGCCCGGCAAGGCCCCCAGATAGCCCACATCAAACGTGCCCGCATGAGTGGCACCATCGGCCCCGACCAGACCGGCCCGATCAATAGCAAAGCGCACCGGCAGATCCTGCAAGGCGACATCGTGCGCCACCTGATCATAGCCGCGCTGTAAAAACGTCGAATAGATGGCGCAGAACGGCTTCATGCCATCGGCCGCTAAGCCTGCCGCAAAGGTCACCGCATGCTGCTCGGCAATGCCGACATCAAAGGTGCGATCAGGGAAAATTTCGGCAAAGCGGTCAAGTCCGGTGCCCGATGGCATGGCGGCGGTAATGCCGACGATCTTCGAGTCGATGCGGGCGCGTTTGATCAGTTCCGAGGCAAACACATCGGTATAGCTGGGGGCATTGGCCTTGGGCTTTGACTGCTCACCGGTGACCACATCGAACTTGGCGACGCCGTGATATTTGTCAGCCGCACTTTCGGCGTGGACATAGCCCTTGCCCTTTTGCGTGACCACATGGACCAGCACCGGCCGGTCTGTGATCGAATGAGCTTTTTTGAGCACGGCCAGCAGGTGCTCCATATTGTGGCCGTCAATCGGGCCAACATAATAAAAGCCCAATTCCTCAAAAAACGTACCCCCGGTGACCATGCCGCGGGTAAATTCTTCGGCCTTACGCGCGGCCTCGAACAATGGGCGCGGCAGGCGCTCAGCCACCGACTTGCCGAACTTGCGGAACGATTGATAGGCCCCGCCAGAGACGAGGTTGGCCAGGTAAGCGCTCATGCCCCCGACCGGCGGGGCGATCGACATGTCATTGTCGTTGAGGATAACCGTCAGGCTTTTGGTCGTCTCGCAGGCGTTGTTCATGGCCTCATAGGCCATGCCGGCTGACATGGAACCATCGCCGATCACGGCCACAACGCGGTTATCCCGGCCCTGAAGGTCGCGGGCGGCGCAGAATCCAAGCGCTGCCGAGATCGAGGTGGCGGCATGGGCGGCCCCGAACGGATCGTATTCGCTCTCTGAGCGTTTGGTGAAGCCCGACAGCCCGCCGCCCTGACGCAGGGTGCGGATACGGTCGCGCCGCCCGGTCAAAAGCTTATGCGGATAGGTCTGATGGCCCACATCCCAGATCAGAATATCTTTCGGCGTTTCAAAGACATGATGCAGCGCCACCGTCAGTTCGACCACGCCGAGCGCTGAGCCCAGATGACCGCCGGTTTTTGAGACCACATCGATGGTTTCCAGACGCACCTCATCGGCCAGCGCTTTCAGATCATGAAAGCTCAAAGACCTAATACGTTCAGGCGGAGACAGGGTGTCGAGGACGGGCGTTACAGACGACATATTCATTACGCTTAAGAATATAGATTTTTGAATCGCTTTGAAATAACTAAATTATCGCCTCATTTGCGGCGATACGCGCTGGCTTCAGCTATCAACTCTGGCGATTAAGCACAAAATCAACACTTTCGCGTAAGAACCTCGCATCCGATCCGAACATATCGAGACGGGCCTTGGCCTGATCGGCCAGAATTTTGACCCGCGCCTTGGCCTCTTCGACGCCCAGCAGGGTCACAAAATTGGTTTTGCCCTTGGCGGCATCCTTACCGCCGGTGGCTTTGCCCAGCAGATCAGGATCGCCTTCGACATCAAGCAGGTCATCGGCAATCTGATAGGCCAGCCCCAGATCCTGCGCAAAGTGTGTCAGGGCATGGGATTCGCGGTCACCGGCATCGGCAATGATCAGCGGGATTTCAAAGGCAAATACGATCAAAGCGCCGGTTTTCAGGCGCTGCATCCGCGCCACACCGCCCATATCGTCCGACACCCCGATCAGGTCGATCATCTGGCCGCCCGCCATGCCGTGGGCCCCTGACGCCTGCGCCAGACGCGTCACCAGGTCGCAGCGCACCAGCGGATCTTCGTGGGTGTCTTCCGACGCCATGATTTCAAACGCCACGCTTTGCAGGGCATCGCCCGCCAGCACGGCGGTCGCTTCGTCATAGGCGCGGTGCACGGTTAGCTGCCCGCGCCGGATATCGTCATCGTCCATGCACGGCAGATCATCGTGGATCAGACTATAGGCGTGGATGCACTCTAACGCACACGCCGCCCGCAGAACGGCCCGTTCATCAACATCGAACAAACGCCCGGTTTCGAGCGCAAAGAACGGCCGCAGCCGCTTACCCGGCCCCAGCGCCGCATAGCGCATAGCCTCGGTCAGGCGCTGCTCCGGCCCGTCGGCGCGTGGCAAAAGCTCATCCAGCGCCATCGTCACCAAATCCGCCGTCTCCTGCATCCGCTGGCGCAAGGGGGGGAGGTCGGAATTGGCGGCCATCAGGGTCAAGGCTTAGATCTTTCTCATTTAAGGCGTCACATGAGTGCGCAGCAATGCGCTGTATTAGTTGAACTCTGCGGGGGCAACCCCTTCGACCTGCCCGGTCTTGGACAGGGATATTTTTTCGACCTGAATACGGGCGTCCTCAAGGCGCTTTTCGCAGTGCTTTTTCAACTCCGCCCCGTAGGTGTAGAGTTTAAGCGATTCTTCCAGTGGCGCCGCACCCGACTCAAGCTTTTGCACGACCTTTTCAAGCTGGCTTAAAGCGTCCTCAAAAGACAAGGCGGAAATATCGTTTACAGCTTCGGTCATGGCGCGGATAAATTCTCTTGCGGCGATATATTCGTAACAGGCTTTAAGCCCTAAATTTCACCATATCAACCCTGTTTAGGGCCTAACAGACCGCTGATCAGCGCGCTTCGTAGCGGCGGCAGCCCCAATATTTGAAGCCCTGTTCATGGGTTTTGGCATAGCCGGACCGCTTCAGTTCGCGCGAAATCATGTAGTTGAAATAGCCATGAGCCATGAGCACGACCTCATCGCCGCCGCTCGCCCGTTCCAGCAGGAAATCGGCGGCTTTGCGGGCGCGGGCCTCGGCCTGACGGCGGGTTTCCTGGCCTTTGTGATTATTGAACGCCCACCACCAGAAGCGTGAAATTGCCCCCCAGTGCTTGGGGCTGAAGGTCAGGCTGTCGGGAAAATTCGGCGGCGGCAGGGGCGCTTCGATAAACAGATCAAGCGATTCGAACTCGCGCTCACCACAGGCCATGCGGGCGGTCTCCAGCGCTCTCTGACGGGTCGATGACAGCAGATGTCGGGCGCGGGCGATATAGTCCTTGAGAACCTGCGGCGGTTGCTGCCCTTCGAGCAGCCCCCCCACCTCATAACGCGCCCACCAGTCGCCATAGCCTTTGGCGGTCAGCTTGATCCGCCGCGACAATGCTGGCTCGCCATGACGGACCAGCGTAATGGCTCCGCCCTTATGACGCGATGTGCTGCCCTTATCCGTCACCTTGCCCCCGGCCGGGGTATCAAGAGACTGCGGACTGAACGCCGACACCCCCATTTAAGGCCCCGATGGTTATTGACTACGATCTAAGCTCGTAGCCTGACGGGGACTTCAAAACAAGGCTCTTTTAAGTTTGCGCTCAGGGTCTTTGCAGGCCGAAATGGATGACATCAGTGCGGCCGGTACGGAAACCGGCCTCGCAATAGGCCAGATAAAACAGCCACTGCTTACGGAATGGGCCATCAAATCCGCTGATGCGCCCCGCCTTCCATGCCGCCTCAAAACGCTGCGCCCACAGTTTCAGTGTATGGGCGTAATCAAGGGCAAAACCGTAGGTTTTCAGCGGTGACAACCCTACACGCACGGCCTGATCTTTAAGCTTTGTAAGGCTTGGCAACATGCCACCAGGGAAGATGTATTTCTGAATAAAATCCGAACGCTGACGGTATTCGTCAAACAGGTCATCACGGATGGTAATGATCTGAAGGCCCGCCTTACCGCCGGGTTTCAGGCGCGCCTTGACCTGATCGAAATAGGCATCCCAATAGGCTTCGCCGACCGCCTCGAACATCTCAATGGAGACAACGGCGTCAAATTCGCCCTCAACGTCGCGATAGTCCATCAGGCGGATATCCACAAGATTATCAAGCCCGTGGCGCTTCATGCGCGCCGTCGCATAATCGGCTTGAGCCGGGGATATGGTCAGGCAGGTGACCTTGGCCCCGATGGTTTGCGCCGCATATTGGGCGAATCCCCCCCACCCGCAGCCGATTTCAAGCACATGCTGACCGGGCTTGAGATCAACCAGCTTAGCCAGCGCCGCATATTTGGCGGCCTGCGCCGTTTCAAGGTCGGTTTCACTTTCAAATAAGGCCGACGAATAGGTCATGCTGGGGTCAAGCCACTGACCATAGAAATCATTGCCCAGATCATAGTGCGCAAAAATATTGCGCTTGGAGCCCTCTTTGGTGTTTTTATTAAAGGCGTGGACGATATTGTTAAACGCCCGCACCAGCGGATTGCCAACCAGCAATATCTTAAGCTTATCAAGGTTGTGGCTGAGCACCGTCAACAAAGCGGCCAGATCGGGGGTATCCCATTCGCCTTCGCGGTAGCCGTCGCAGAAGCCGATATCGCCCGACGCCATCACCCGGCGGATAAACCGGGTGTTCTTTACCTGCAATTGCGCCGAAGGCCCCTCTTCTACCCCCGTAAGCGACCAGACGCCGCCATTCGGAAACACAATATCCAGGCGGCCTTTACGCCAGTTTTTATTGAGAATTTTCAGTATTTTGCGGAACGCCGCCGGTAAAATAGACATATCCACCGGCTTAAGCGCAGTTGAGGTGCGCGCGGCTGTATCTGACGCAGAGTGGTTTACTGGTGACGTGAGCATACGCAGGCACCCTTCCTCTTTGTTTGAGGCAAATATATCTTATTTAATGAGACGAAGACACAAAAAAGCGATACCCGATGCTACCGCACTGGCCACAGCACCCCAGCCTATGTCTATGTAAGATAATGGCGCTGACCAGTTTCTGACCACGGCTAAGGCGGTAAGATTATAGGTGCCATAACCGATCAGCCCGACAACAAAGCCATTCGTTACCACCGACATCAGCGGCGATAAGCCGTAAGGGCTGACCTGACCGCTGGCCGCCGGATAAACCGCAAACCAGGTCAGGCCAAAGACATAAAGAATGTAAAACAGGATCGCGGGCGGAACATTGAATTTTTCCAGTAAAAGATCGCCCATCATAGGGCGGTAAATCCGGCCCGCCATATTCGACAGCCACAGAAAATCCAGTACCGCAAAGATTATGAATACCGCGCCGTAGCTGAGGGCGAACTTTGCCATGATTTAAATCCGCGCAAACGGTTTAAGCAGCTTACCCAGCAAGGTCTTGGGCGCAATCGGCGCCAAGGCCGAAATCAGGCAGATACATTCCTGCCCGCCCGCAATCGCCGGAGCGTGAATATCGCCCGGTGCCTGCGCCACCAGATCGCCGGGCAGATAATCCCCGCCAACATCTGAAAACCGCCCGGTCAGCACGACCGTTAGTTCAAGGCCCTTATGGTCATGGTCGGGCATGTTCATGCCGCCCTTAACGCCCATCAGATAGGTGTGCGCGCCGTCAGTTTCATTATCCAGCGAGGCAATCCACACACCGGGGGCGGCCCAGTAACGCGGCTTGAAATCCTGCGCTGTCAGGCCCGTCGGAAGGGCGATCCCTTCGAGATAGGGCTTAGGCTTGGCGGGCTTGGCAATGGCTTGGGCCACGCTCTCTTCCGGCCGCTCAATGCGCGCCAACGCCAGATCGAGCGCGTCGGCTGACATCTCAACACCGTCGGTATCCTCAAGCAGAGCCGCGCCGATCACGTCAAACAGACGAAGCTGCGCCCGGCACTCGGCACAGGTCTCGGCATGGGCGCGCACGGTCAGGGCCTGCCCGCGCGGCATCCGCCCGCTATGGTAATCCAGCAAAAGTTCAGTCGTGGGGTGGTGCATAACGCTACTCATGATCTTAACACAGGGTCTTTGGCGAGCGAGGCTTCATACGCGCTTTTGAGGCGCATCATGGCCAGGCGCAGTCTGGATTTAACGGTGCCCAACGGTATCGACAGGGCGGCGGCAATTTCACCGTGGGACAGGTCTTCAAAAAACGACAGCCGGATGACTTCCATCTGCTCCGGCGGCAGGTTCTGCATCAGGGCGGCCATGGACTTAACCGACTGAGCGGTGATCACCGCGTCATCGGCGGCCCGATCCGGCTCAGGCGCCCACAGATCTTCGGGCAATTCCTTGACGCGCTGAAGCTTACGCAGATTATCAATGCGCAGATTGCGGGCAATGGCATAGATTCCAAGTCGAACCTTGAGCTTTACTAGGGTCAAAATAGTGGGCCTTGCGCCAGACATTGAGCAGCGTGTCCTGCGCCAGATCTTCGGCCTCAGACGCATTCATCCCGCGCCCCATCATGAAGGCTTTGAGTCTTGGCGCAAACTGCGAAAACAGACGCGCATAGGCCGCCCGGTCGCGATCAACGGCGATTTTAAGGATCAGGGCCTCTACCGTGGCAGCACGCAGGTCGTCATGAGACATAATGTATGATGCGCCAATCTGAGGGCGCACGTCAAACACTTCCGCGGTGAAGGCGGCGGGGTCCAGGGTCAGGGTCGACATGCGCTGTTTCATGACGGTTAATACGGCATTAGATTTCAGCCAGATCACGCAAGCGTAAAAAAATATGCCCTTGATCCATGCGTGAGAGGGCGGCGTATAGGTTGAGTAAGTCAAACCGTGAGGCCCGTGCATGTCCGACAGCCATATTTATGACCCTATCAAGCCGTTTGACCCGCATGGCCCACATGCTGACTTCAGCTTTAGCCGCCTGCCACTGGGCGAAGATCGTCAAAGGGTCGCCATCATCGGCACCGGCATTGCCGGACTGTCAGCAGCTTGGATGCTCAAAGACAGATACGAACTGACGGTGTTTGAAAAAACTGCCAAACCCGGTGGCCATTCCCACAGCTTTAATGCCGGGACAGAAGATGCCCCGCTGTGGATCGACATGGGTTTTATTGTCTTTAATAACCCTTGTTACCCCAACCTTTTGAATTTGTTTGACCATCTGGGCGTGGCCCATGAGCCGTCAGACATGTCGTTTGGCGTCAGTGTCGATCAGGACGGGCCGAGGCATCTCGAATATGCCTCAACCAGCCTCAATGGCCTGTTTGCCCAGCGTCGCAACCTGATCCGGCCTCGGTTTTTGAGTCTGCTTAGCGATATCATGCGCTTTTACAAACACGCGCCGATTGATACCAAGGCCCTGACCTCAGACAGCTACACTTTAGGCGAATATCTGACTGATAAGCGTTATGGCCGGGCATTTATCGACGATCATCTGCTGCCACAGGCGGCGGCGATCTGGTCAACCTCAGCGCGGGAGATCATGGATTATCCGCTTAAGGCCTTCATTGCGTTCTTTGAAAATCACGGCCTGCTGCGCCTGAAAGACCGCGTGCCGTGGCGGACGGTGACGAACGGCTCTCAGGCCTATGTCGAAAAATTGACGGCGACATTCACAGACCGCATCGTCACCAACACCGCCATCCGAACCGTGATCCGCCATGAGCGCGAAGTCATTGTCATTGATGAGCAAGACCGCGCTCACCGCTTTGATCATGTGATTTTCGCCACCCATACGCCCGATACGCTGGCCATGCTCGGTGATCCCGATGACATGGAAACCGATATCCTAGGCGGCATCAGCTACACGCCCAACACGGTGGTCCTGCATACCGACGCGAACCTGATGCCCAAGCGCCGCCATGCCTGGTCAAGCTGGAACTATATCGGTAAGGGCGCGGACCATGACCGCCAGTTGTGTGTCAGCTACTGGATGAACCGGCTTCAGAACCTGAAAACCGACACGGATTATTTTGTCACCCTCAATCCGGTGACGCCGGTCGATCCGGCCAAAATCATTTCAGTCGTCGAGTTTGACCACCCGCTGTTTAATGCCCGCGCGCTCAAGTCTCAGCAGCATATTGGGCTTATTCAGGGCGTGCGGCGGACGTGGTTTTGTGGGGCGTGGATGGGTCATGGCTTTCACGAAGACGGCCTGCAATCCGGATTGGCGGTGGCGGAAGCCTTGAGCGGGATGAGGCGTCCATGGGCGTTTGATCCGGCCCAAAGCCGCATTGCTTGGCGGCCCAAACCGGCCGACTATGCGGCCGATGTAGTTGCCGAGAAACTGAATGAACGCGCCCTTCCCCGCCCCTGCTGAGCATAAAATCAACCGGCCAGATGCGCTGGCTGCAGGTCTTTATGCGGGGGATGTGTTGCATGTCCGCTATGCGCCGAAATCGCACCGGCTGAGCTATAAGGTGTTTCAGGTGCTGCTCGATCTGGATCATCTGGACGCCGACATCAAACCCCTTAAATGGTTATCGCTCAACCGGTTTGGCTGGCTTAGCTTCCATGAGACCGACCACGGCCCGGATCAGGCCGACACAGCCCGACCACTCAAAGACCGCGTGGTGCGCCATCTGAAATCGCGTGACATGTACGCAGAAGGCGACCGGTTGTTTTTGCTGACCATGCCGCGGGTGCTGGGCTATGTGTTCAACCCGATCAGCCTCTATTTCGTGCAGGCACCGGATGGCCAGATGCGCTGTGTGGTCTATGAGGTCAACAACACCTTTGGCGATCGCCACTCTTATGTCTTGCCGGTTGAGACAGCCGCCCGCCACATCCATCAGTACAGCCCCAAACGGCTGCATGTGTCACCGTTCATGGACATGGATATGAGCTATGATTTTGACCTGACCGCCCCGCGTGAGACCTTTGCGCTCAAGATCATGCTGCGGCAAAAGGGAGAGAATATGCTGCTGGCGGCCTTTACAGCCCGGCGTGAGGCCTTGAGCGATAAGGCCCTGATGCAGCAGTTTTGGGGCCTGCCGCTGATGACGCTGGGGGTCATGGCCGGCATACATTGGGAAGCGCTGAAAATCTGGTTGAAAGGCATCAAGTACCGCCCAAAACCGCCGACGGCTAAATCTTCGGCCTCAGTCGGGTGATCTGGCGATACCTACAACATTTTGACGGTGCGGATCGAAAACTGCGACACCAGCTTAGAGACCCCCGGCATGGTCGACAGGACATCGCGGTGGACATCTTCATAGGACAGGCTGTCGCGCAAGACGATTTTCAGCAGATAATCGGCTTCTCCCGACATCAGGTGACATTCTTCGATCGGTGCGCACGTTAAGGCGACCTTCTCGAACTTCTCAAAGGTCTCACGACGCTGGTCCTGCAAGGTGACGTGGACAAACACCGTCCCCTGCTTGCCCTGCACATTTTCGGCGATGACGGCGCGGTAGCCGGTGATGATGCCGCGTTGCTCTAAAATCTTGACGCGGCGGTGGGCCGCTGACGGGCTTAAGCCCACCTTTTCACCCAGTTCCGCCGCCGTGGCGCGCGCATCCGCCCGCAAAACCTTGATCAGTTCACGATCAAAGGAATCGAGGTCGGAAAATTTGTCGGAATTGGCCATGAAATTGAGATTATATCGCGCAACTTGGCAATTCAAGCTGCAAATTTGCAAAAACATCTTACGGCTTTCGTATCATTATCAACAAAATAACCCTGTGATCACAACAGGCTATAATCACTGGAAACCGACAGGAGGTCGCTCATGAAAATAAGCGTTCCGAAGGAAATCAAGAACCACGAATATCGGGTGGGCTTAGTGCCGGATTCGGTGGCGGAGCTTACCCACCACGGCCACGAGGTCTATGTGGAAACACTGGCCGGGGACGCCATTGGCTTTTCGGATAAGGACTATCTGGCCGTCGGTGCGGTCATTGTCGCCACTGCCGAAGAGGTCTTCGCCGTCGGTGACCTGATCGTCAAGGTCAAGGAACCGCAGCTTCACGAATGTGCCCGCCTGCACCCCCATCAGACCCTGTTCACCTATCTGCATCTGGCCGCTGACAAACCGCAGGCCCAGGCCCTGATGGCGTCGGGGGCGACCTGCATCGCCTATGAGACCGTGACCGAGCCGCAAGGGGGCCTGCCTCTGCTGCGCCCCATGTCCGAAGTGGCGGGCCGGCTCTCGGTTCAGGTCGGGGCCGTTTATCTGCATAAGGCTTACGGTGGACGCGGCGTCCTGTTGGGCGGGGTGCCCGGGGTGGCACCGGGCAAGGTCGTGATCATCGGCGGCGGGGTTGCGGGCCTCAATGCCGCCCAGATGGCGGTGGGCCTTCATGCCGATGTCACGGTGCTTGATATCTCAGCCCATAAGCTGATTGAGATCGACCAGACCTATCAGGGGCGCATCAAAACCGCCTACGCCTCAAAGGCCGCCATTGCCGCCGCCGTCAGGGAGGCTGACCTCGTGATCGGGGCCGTGCTGATCCCCGGAGCGGCTGCCCCTAAGCTGGTTACCCGCGATATGGTCAAGTCGATGAAGACAGGTGCGGTCATGGTTGACATTGCGATTGATCAGGGCGGCTGCTTTGAAACTTCACGCCCGACCTCGCATCAGGACCCGATCTATATCGAAGACGGCGTTGTCCATTACTGCGTCACCAATATGCCGGGGGCTGTGGCGCGCACATCGGCTCTGGCTTTGAATAACGCGACCTTGCCGTTTGTGCTCAAGATGGTGCGGCAGGGTGTCGCAGGGGCCTTGTCCAGCGATCCCCACCTGCGCGCAGGCCTTAATATTCAAGGCGGAAAGATCACCCACTGCGCGGTGGCAGACGCCTTAAATCTTGACTATAGCGGACTTGAAACCGCGACCTGAAGCCCCATATCAGGTCTACGAGCGATGCGACTGTTCTTCCCCCTTGCAGTCTCCGCTCCTGCGTAGAGCGCCAAACGCGCTTTACCCCAAAGGACGCTCGAACCGCCCCCCGTTCGGGCGTCCTTTTTCATGTGTATTTTACGGCTAATCAATCGGTTGATTTTGATCTATAGTCACGTTTCAGATCAATCATAAGAGCAAAGCCGCCGCATGACAGGGAACGCCGCCAATACCCGCCCAAAACCCGTAAGCCGTCCGGCACCGGGTCGCACCCATATCCGCCAGATCAAGGCGGATGAGCTTTATATCGTGCAGTCTCTGGCCCAGCGGATATGGCCCAACAGCTATGACGGCGTGATCGCGCCGCACCAGATCGACGCCATGCTGGCCGAAATCTATGCGCTTGATACGCTGGAGCGGGACATGGACGCGCTGGGGCATGTGTTCTGGATCATCAGCTACGCCGTGCCCGGTGAGCCGCCGGTCGATACGGGCTTTGCCTCAGCCTATAAGGATGGCTCAACCCTGTGGATCAAGAAGCTTTATATCCTGCCGGAATATCAGGGGCTGGGGCTGGGCAAGGCGTTAATGCATCAGGCGCTTGAGTACTTTGCCCCCGCCACGCACCTGTCGCTCTATGTCAATAAGGGCAACGAAAAGGCCATCGACTATTACAAATATAACGGCCTTCAGGTCATTACCGAAGTGCCGGTGCGCATGGGCCCGTTTGACTTTACCGACTATATTATGACGAAGGCGTTGTAGGTTTTTCTACATTAGCTCTGCAAGGCTTGGTCCGCCGAAAAAGCTTTTCCAAGCCCAGACCAACACACCATGAAATAAAACGGCGGGCCATAGTGAGCCTGTGCGATAGCGCATGCATGCACAGGCGGTTCCTAATATAGCCGCACATATCAAAAATTCCGGTTTCAGGAACAGCGTAGCCCCCTTGAGAAAGGTCGTGGCTTCGATCACATGCCACAGAATGAACAGGCCGATACCAAATCCAAACCACTGTTGGGCCCGCGGCCCCTCTCCGGCATCCGGAATCAACACACCCCGAAAGAAAAGCTCTTCGGTAAAGGCGGGCACCAGCATGACGAACAAAAGACTCTGCCAAATGCCTTTGGCTTCGACCTGCCAGACAATCAGGCTGGTCGCGTATGCTATCGTGCCTATCAGGCCCGTTGCGGTTACGGCGATAAAAAGACATTCCTGCCAGCCTTGACGCGAAGGCCATGTCAGCAATGAATTTAGGGCGCGCCTGTAAAGCTTTGTCATTACTCAGTAACAGTAGGCGGTGGGGCCTGATCACCAGGATTTAGATAGCCGGGTGATAACGCTACGGGCTTAACTGCCTCATCCAGATACTCCGCCGCCTTGGCCTTTTCCTCCGGCGTAAGTTGATCAAACAACGCCTGCGCCCGCACGGCGGCGGCCTGATCGCCGTCCTTGGCCAGACGTGAAAACTCAACATAGGCCCTGAGCAGGTTTTTGTCCGTCCCTATACCCCTTTCCAACATGTCGGCGGCTTTAAAGCGCGCGACAGCGTGATCCTTGAAACCGGCCTTTTGGTACCAGCCAAAGGCCTCAGCTTCGTTACGGGGCACACCCTCCCCACGCATCAGCTTTTCGGCCAGAATGTACTGCGACCCGCCGTGCCCCTGCTCAGCTGCCAGACGATACCACTTCGCAGCCTCAGTCTTATCGACCGGCACCGAAAAGCCGTAGTCATAGATTTCGGCCATGCGCACCTGCGCCGACAGTTTACCGCCCTCGGCCGCCTTACGCTCGACCTCGATCGGGTCAGGATAGGCCTGAATGCCCCAATTGTCATAGGCGACATAACCAAAGCCCGCCAGCACGGCCACAATCGGCACCACATAGACCCAGATTTTCCAATTTTGCTTAGTCCGTTTGTTCATGTCCCGGATCGCCATATTTCCTGTCACGCAGATCAGGTATGACGTTATCCTCTTTTGTAGTATTTTTAAATATCGCGCATCTTTCCAAAAACCGCTTCACACTTTTTTGGTATGCGCTTTAAAAAATCGCGTATAACACCTACATAACCAAAAGCGGGTGATCGCCCGCTTTTGACACATGAGCATTCGAGGGAGCTCTTCATATGCAATTCGCAGCTAAACTGGGCCAATCAAGACTGGGTAAGCGTATCGCGGCCTTTGCCGCACTGGCCGCCGCTGCTGTCACCTTATCCGCCTGCGGATTCAACACCATTCCGACCAAGCAGGAAGCCACCAAGGCCAAGTGGGCCGACGTGCAGTCGCAATATCAGCGCCGCGCTGACTTGATCCCCAATCTGGTCTCAACCGTTCAGGGCGCCGCCATTCAGGAGCGCACGACCCTGACCGAAGTGGTCGAAGCCCGCGCCAAGGCGACATCGGTCAATGTGGATGCGTCCACCATCACCGATCCGGCCAAGTTCCAGCAGTTTCAGCAGGCTCAGGACGGCCTGTCGTCGGCTCTGGGCCGCCTGATGGTCGTCGTTGAGCGTTACCCTGACCTAAAATCGAACCAGAACTTCCTGGCCCTGCAATCGCAATTAGAAGGCACGGAAAACCGCATTAATATTGCTCGCAACGATTACAACGAATCGGCGCGCGATTTTAACACGACCTTACGCACCTTCCCGTCGATCGTGTGGGCCAAGACCATCTATGGCGGCGAAAAGCCGTTCGAGTATTTCCAGGCCGCGGCTGGCGCTCAGAACGCCCCTTCGGTTAATTTCGATGGCTTAAAGCCGTCTGATCCGGCACCGGCAGCCCCGGCTGCCGCACCCGCCACAGTTCAGTAGTTGATTTAGACCGCACCCCATGACTAATTTATCCGTCCATAAGGCACGATCATGGGGTGCGGCTGTTTGGCTCGCCCTGATGGCGCTGGTGTTCGCCAGCGCCGCCCCATTAAGTGCTGCGATTGCCGAACCGACCTTCCCCAAACTAAGCGGTCGCGTCGTCGATCAGGCTAACTTGCTGACGCCAGAGGTTGAGGCCGAGCTGACGCAAAAGCTGTCCACGTTAGAGCAGACCACCTCCGATCAGGTTGTGGTTGTCACGGTGCCCGATCTCGAAGGCTACGACATCGCTGAATATGGCTATAAGCTGGGGCGGACCTGGGGTATCGGTCAGTCAGCCGAAAATGCCGTTGGCACGGATATTACTCAGAAAAACAATGGCGTATTGCTGATTGTCGCGCCCAATGAACGTAAGGTGCGGATTGAGGTCGGTTACGGGCTTGAACCCGTCATTACGGACGCTCTGTCGTCGGTCATCATCCAGACCCGCATTATCCCGCAGTTCCGTCAAAACAACTATCCGGGCGGGATTATTGCTGGCACTGACGCGATTATTGAGCAGCTATCGCTGGATCGCGGCGTGGCCATCGACCGCGCCAAGCAGGCCGCACAGCAACAACCGCAGGAACAGGAAATCCCGCGCTGGGTCATCATTCTGATCTTCATCCTGATTGTCATGTTTTCGCGCGGCTGGCTGCCGTTCTTCCTGCTCGGTGGACTGGGCGGCGGTGGGGGTGGCTGGTCCGGTGGCGGCGGAGGCGGCTTTGGCGGCGGTGGTTTTGGCGGGGGTGGTGGCGGCTTCGGCGGCGGCGGCTCATCAGGCAGTTGGTAGGATCAGATCATGGCACTTAAAATCGATCACAGCCGCATCAATGCCGCAATCTCAAAGGCCGAGGAAACGACTTCGGGCGAAATCACCTGTGTCATCAAATCAAAGCCGCTGGAATACCCTGAAACCCCGCTGATGTGGGCGACGGCCGCCGCCCTGATCGGGCCGGTTATCATGGCGTTGATGGGGGTTTGGCCGCAGGACTGGCTGATCCATATCGTGCCGGATGCCGCCATTGAGTGGCAGGCTGCTCACGGCCAGCAGGAATTTTATAACCGGCTGGAAACCATCGGCCTTTACGGGCTGGTGCAGGTTATTCTGTTCGCCATAGTTTATGGTCTCGTCACCATCCCCAAAGTGCGTCTGGCCCTGACCCCCGGCAGCATCAAGCGCAAACGCGCCCATAAAAAGGCGATGGAGCAGTTCATGGCCCGCGGCCTGCACTTGACCAAGGCCCGCACCGGCGTGATGATCTTCTGTGCGCTTGAGGAACATTTTGTCGATGTCATCGCCGATGAGGGCATCTATTCCAAGGTCGATCATAAGGTCTGGGATGAAACGGTCGCCGCCCTGATCAGCCATATCAAACGCGACGACCTGACCGGCGGGTTTGAGGCGGCCGTGATCCGCTGCGGCGAGGTTCTAAGTGCGCACTTCCCGCCCGACGCGGTCAATCTCAATGAACTGCCGGACGTGCTGATCGAGATTTAATCTTAGCCTCCTCTCCCCGCCTGCGGGGAGAGGGTTGGGGTGAGGGGCTTAAGGATGGCACCAATTTGCAGCGCATGTGGTTTTGCCCCTCATCCGGCCCGCCATCTTTGATGCCGTGCCACCTTCTCCCCGTTATACGGGGAGAAGGAAAGTAACGCTAATTACGCCCTGCCCCAACGCGTCTTGATAGCCGCTAGGCCAAGGCCGATCAGAAACACCAGAACACTCACCACAACTACGCCGTCACGCCATATTTCCGGCAAGTGCTTCATTATGCTGCCATCCGGAAACACAATGAACAGCATAACCGCCTCAACAGCCAACAAGAGCACTCCCTGCCAACGCACAGGCAGGCAGAAGCCCTTTTTAAACACGAACCAATAATTGCCCATCGCGCCCCCCAATTCAATTTAGATTATTTGCATACTTCATCGCCCACAAGCTACTTTAAAGGGCTGGCAATCTATTAGCATCATGTGTACACAACGCCCCCTTTTCAGAGTCCACGGTGCGCCATGACCTCCCGTCCCTATTGCGGTATCGATTTCGGCACGTCCAATTCAGCGGTGTGCGCGGGATTTGGCGACCGCCTCGAACTGGTGCCGGTCGAAGGCACCTCCGTGACCTTACCGTCGGCCTTATTTTTCAATTTTGAGACCGAGACCCTGACCTTTGGGCGGGCCGCCATCGGTGAATATCTGGAGCACTTTGAGGGCCGCCTGATGCGCGCGCTGAAATCGGTTCTGGGCAGCCGCCTGATCGGAGAAACGACCCAGATCGGTGCGGGCCGCAAAGATTTCCGCGCCATTATCGGGCTCTATATCAAGCACCTGAAAGCCTGCGCCGAAGCCCATACGGGTGAGACTATCGAAGATGTGGTGCTGGGCCGACCCGTTCATTTCGTTGACGAGGACCCAGAGGCAGATGCCCGCGCCGAAGCCGAACTGCGCGGCATAGCCGAGGCGCAAGGCTTCAAAAACATCAGCTTTGAGTATGAACCGCTGGCCGCTGCCCGCGATTATGAAAGCCGTCTGACGCGCGATGAGGTCGTGCTGGTCGTCGATATCGGCGGGGGCACGTCCGACTTTTCGGTGATCAAGCTGTCGCCCAACGCCAAACGTGGCGATGACCGTACAAACAGCATTCTGGCCAATTCAGGCGTCCACATCGGCGGTACGGATTTCGATACGCGCCTGAGCCTTAACACCGCCATGCGTGAGATGGGCTTCCGCTCGCAGATGAAAAGCGGTCTGGATATGCCGGGGCTTTATTATCACCAACTGGCGACCTGGCACCTGATCAATTTTCTATATACGCAAAAGAATATAGCGGGCATCCGGCAACTGCATTTTCAGGCGGCGCAACCCGAATTGACGCAGAGGCTGGTTGATACGGTAGATAAGCAACTGGGCCATCATGTCGCCAACCGGATTGAGGGCGCCAAGATCGCTTTGTCGGATCAGGAGGCAACCTCAGTTGACCTCAGCGCCGTTGATGCGGACTGGCTGATGACCATCAACCGCGACACCCTCAAAGCCGCGACCGAGCGCGAAGTTGGCCGTATTGTCGATACGGCGGTGGCCTGCGTTACCGAAAAAGCAGGTCTGGAACGCAATGCCATCCACACCCTGTTTATGACCGGGGGTTCGACCGCCATGCCGGGCTTTGAAGACGCCATGCGCGCCGCGTTTCCTGCCGCCGCTATTAACTACGGCGACCGCTTTTCGTCGGTGGCGTCGGGTTTGGGGCTGGCCGCTAAAGAGCGGTACAGAATCAATTAGAAATGGCACAATACGGGTTCGATATAGATTCTTTCGGAATTAGTAATGACACACAAGAAAGATTTTGATCCGGTTATTCAAGAATCTAGAGATGATCGTATAGCGTATTCTCGCCAGTGGCATATTTGGTTAGGGTTAGGTTCGGCGGGCGGAGCTATCTCGATGGTTTCATTGTCAGCAAGCCTTCCAAATATAAACGTCGCGATACAATTTTTCTTACCTTCACTTTGGATGTTTCTTTTTGGTGTAATTTTTTCTGCGGCTAGTTTGTTGGCTTTAGTTAGAAAAGCCAGAGGCGCAGAGATTCATTATGGTACTGCAAAGCTTTTAGACGAAAACAAAATGAAGCTTTTGCAACTGATGCAAATTAATGGCGGTCACATAAATCCGGATCATCCAGAGTTTATGATATTAGACGCGAAAATTAAGAACGGCGATAAGATAGCAAACAAATCATGGAAGACGCGAAACCGTTGGAATTTCGCTTCAACCATCTTTCAATCCATGTCTGCGCTTCTATTTGTATTAGGTTTTTTATGGCCGTTAAGTGCCTTAAGCCTTGGTCATGTCTTCCCACTTAATTAATTCGCATTTCCCCTTGCATTTCGCGTGACGGCGTTGTATCAGCACGATAACACACTAACACGTTGATACAGACATGCCCCCCCCCTCCGATGATGACATCCTTGTCCGCGCTATCCTGAGCCTTCAGTCCGAGGCTGAGGTGAAGGCGTTTCTGGACGACCTATGTACACCGTCGGAACTGCGCGCCTTTGCCGAGCGGTTCAAAGTCGCGCGCCTGCTGGACGAAGGGCAGTCGTCCTACCGCGAAATCTCCGAAAAGACCGGAGCGTCAACCACCACCGTTACCCGCGTGGCGCGTTTCCTGCGCGACATGCCTCATCAAGGTTACCGGCGTGTGCTGGACCGCCTCAAAGCCGATAAAGAGTAGAGCCTAATGTCTGAACCCCGTCTTCGCATTGCCGTCCAAAAGTCCGGCCGTCTGGCTGACCGTTCGCTGGAGCTGATTTCCGGCGCGGGCCTGCGCGTCATGAAGGGTGCCAATGAGCTGCTTTACCGGATCGAGAACCAGCCGATCGATCTTCTGCGCGTGCGTGACGACGACATCCCGACCTTTGTGGCCGATGGCGTGGCCGAACTGGGGATCGTCGGCTACAATGTTCTGGCCGAGCACTTCCCTGATGCCGACCTTGAAGCCATGATCGTGCAGCGTCTGGGCTTTGGGTCGTGTACGCTTAAAATCGCCGTACCGAACGAGGCAAACTACACCGGCCCGCAGTGGTTGGAAGGCAAGCGCATCGCCACCTCCTATCCCAATGTGCTGGGTGCCTGGCTCAAAACCCACGGCATTACGGCGGAGATTGTCGAAATGCGCGGCGCGGTCGAAGTCGCTCCCCGCATGAAGATCGCCCACGCCATTTGCGATCTGGTCTCGACCGGCGCAACATTAGAGGCCAACGGCATGAAGGCGACCGATCTGGTGCTGAAATCCGAAGCCGTGCTGGTTAAGGCCCCTCATGCGCCGGCCCCGGAACTGGCCCACACCTATGACATGCTGCTGCGTCGTTTCGATGGTGTTACGGCTTCGACTGGCGCCAAGTACGTCATGATGAATGCGCCGCGTGAGCATCTGAGCGAGATCATCGAACTGATCCCCGGTGCTGATGCGCCGACGATCATGCAACTGGCCGGTCGCGAAGACACGGTCGCCGTCCATGCCGTCTGTCAGGAAAATGTGTTCTGGGACACGCTGGATAAGCTGAAAACCGCCGGGGCCTCCGCGATCCTCGTCCTGCCGATCGAGAAAATGATGAAATAGGTGTCACGGACACCTTATGAGTAAAACGATGAAAACCTTTGTCTGGAAAAACCTAAGCACGACCGAGCGCAAAGCCGCCCTCGCCCGCCCCGCCAATCGGCGTGATACGCGCGTGCTGGAGACGGTGCGCACGATATTCGATGATGTCGAAGCACGCGGGTTTGCGGCTGTGTCTGACTGGGCGATCAAGCTGGACGGCCACGCCCCTAAGCGGGTCGACCTGACTGCCGCAACCGTTGATGCCGCCCGCGCCGCCCTTTCCCGCGAAGACCTTGAGGCAATGGAACTGGCGGTCGAAAATGTGCGCGCTTTTCAGGAAGCCGAGTTGCCGAGCGACGGCCCCATCATCGCCCCGAAACCGGGCCTGAGCCTGCAACGGGTGTATCGCCCGATCACCACCGCCGGACTCTATATTCCGGGGGGATTGGCACCGCTGTTTTCGACCCTGATCATGACCGCCGTGCCGGCTTTGGTCGCCAAAGTCCCCAACCGCGTTGCCATCACCCCGCCCGCCAAAGACGGCTCGCTACACCCGATGATGATCGCGACAGCCGCGGCTTCTGGACTCGACAGTCTGTGGTCAGTCGGGGGGGCGCACGGCATTGCAGCATTGGCCACCGGCGCGCTTGAGGGCGTACCTGCGGCCGATAAACTATTCGGGCCGGGCAACAAATATGTGACTGAGGCCAAGCGTCAGGCGACCGAGCGCGTCTCCGGCATCGCCATCGACATGCCCGCAGGCCCCTCGGAACTGCTGGTCATTGCCGACAAAACCGCCAACGTGAAACTGGTCGCCGCCGACCTTCTCAGTCAGGCCGAACACGATGCAGACGCGCAAGTTGTGCTGGTCGCCTTTGATGCCGGTATCGCCGCCGCCATTGCGGCAGAGGTCGAAGCCCAGGTATCACGCCTGCCGCGTGAGATCATTGCCCGCGCCTCCTTGGAGCAGGCCCGCCTGTTCATCGTCGATGATCTTGACGCGGCGGCGGAGGTGTCCAACCTCTACGGCCCCGAACACCTGGCCATTCAGGTCGCAGATGTCGATGCGATTATCCCTAACCTGACCGCGGCGGGGACGATTTTTGCGGGCACCTACGCGGCGGAAACCTTTGGTGATTACGCGGCGGGCCCCAGCCACGTTCTGCCGACCGATGGCGCGGCCAAGGCCTGGGACGGCATCACCGTGCGCTCGTACCTGACCAGTTTTGTGATACAGCGCGCCACCAAGGCCGGGGCCGCCGCCATTGCGCCCGCCGCCGCCCGCCTCGCCCGCCTCGAAGGCCTCGAAGCCCATGCTTTGGCGGCGGACTTCAGGCTGGAGGTTTAAATGATACGTCTTAACTGCGCCGCCGTTTTTTTGAGTTGCGCTAACGCTTCGCTGCTTGAGCGCGGGGCCGCCGACTTTAGATTGGAAGTTTAAAAAATGTTCGCGTCACCGTTTTCATCCCTGACCGCCGCCACGTCTGGCCTCGAAGGCTCGCCGCCGTCGCTGGAGCCGTTGCGTGAGCGCATGGCCGAGCTTTACGGCGTCGAGCCCTATCAGCTTTTGGTCACCCGCGGCGCGTCCCACGCCATGGAAATCCTGCTGCGCCGCTTACGGTTGCATGGCCATGAAACCATCCTGGCTGACACGGGCTTAAGCGAAAAATCCTATTATCTGGAAAGCCTGTGCAATGTGTACGGCCTCCAGATCAAGTCGCCGCCGTCGAACGCCTTGGGGGCCAAAAGTGCGGGGCTTTACCTGATCGACAACCCGCGTTTGCCGGACGGTAAGGCCTGGAGCGTCGAGGCTGCGCGCGCACTGGCGGTCGATATTTTCCCAACGCTGTTGGTGGTCGATGAAAGCTATTTCGATGCGGTTGATGCCCAGAGCCTGACCGAACTGACGCGGACTGAGACCAATGTCATCGTCTTCAAAAGCCTGTCTTATCTATACGGTATCGGCGGCGCACGAGTCGGTGCCCTGATCGCGGGTGCCAAGACTCTGGCCGGCTTGACGCGGTACTGTGAGCCCTATCCCCTGCCCACGCCGTCGATCAAAGCGGCTGAACTGGTGCTGTCGCCGTCGCGTCAGATCAATGTCGACGCGCGCATCGCTTTAGTCCGCTCGGAACAGTCGCGCCTGCGCCACAAACTGGCCGAGAGCAAGGCTCTGGCCCATTTTGAGCTGAACGACGGCCCGTTTATCCACTTAAAACCGATGGATCTGATCCGCACCCAGACGGCCTTAAAACGCTTTGGCATCAGTGCGCGCAACGCCTATGACGGCTTGCTGCTGCCGATGGGCGACGCGGCCTTCAATGACCGGATTCTGAACGCCCTTGGGGTGGTCTCCGACGCCAAACCGACCCGTAGAGGCGAGTTCCTGCGCGACACCAAAGAGACTCGCATTTCGGTCCTGGTCGACCTCGATAACCCAAAGCCGATCAGCATTTCCACCGGCGTTGGCTTCTTTGACCATATGCTCGATCAGGTCGCCTCTCACGGCGGGTTTTCGATGCAAGTGGCCTGCGAAGGTGACCTGCACATCGACGCCCACCATACGGTCGAAGATACCATGTTGGCGGTCGGTGCGGCGCTGAAACAAGCGCTGGGTGATCGCATCGGCATGGCCCGCTTTGGCTTTGTCCTGCCGATGGATGAGACCGAAGCCAAGGTCAGCGTCGATCTGGGCGGGCGGCCATTCTGCGTGTTTAAGGGTGAGTTCGAGGCCACCCATATCGGTGATTATCAGACCGAAATGACCGCCCATGCCTTCCGGTCTTTGTCGGAAACGCTTGGAGCCTCGATCCATGTCGAGGTTTCCGGCGGCAATGATCACCATAAGACCGAGGCCTGTTTCAAGGCGCTGGGCCGCGCCCTGCGACAAGCTACGCGGATTGAAGGGGATAGCCTGCCGTCAACGAAAGGGATGTTGGCCTAGTGTCCAGAGTCGTTGTTGTAGAACTGGGTTGCGCCAATACAGCGTCCGTTCTGTTTGCGCTGGAGCGCTTAGGGGCTGAGGCCGTACTGTCGTCGGATGCGGCTGAGATCGCGTCGGCACCTAAGCTGGTCCTGCCGGGGGTGGGTGCGGCCGGTTTTGCCATGTCTCAGGCGCGCGAACTGGGTCTGGTTGAGGTATTACGCGGCTATGAGCGTCCGCTGTTAGGGGTATGTCTCGGCCAGCAATTGCTGTTTGAGGCGTCCGACGAAGGCGATGTCGAATGCCTGGGGCTTATTCCGGGTAAGGTCACCAAAATGGTCGTCCCCGATGGCTATGTCGTGCCGCACATGGGCTGGAACACGCTGGAACCGCTCAAGGCCGATCCGCTTAATGACGACGTGGCCGCGGGCGATTATGCCTATTTCGTCCATAGTTTTGTGTGTCCGATCAACGACTATACCCTGACCCAATCGACTTACGGCGAACCGTTTGCGGCCATGGTGCGCAAAGGTAACGTCTGGGGCTGCCAGTTCCACCCGGAACGGTCGTCGGCCACCGGTGCCAAGATTTTGGAGAATTTTTTGAGGCTATGACGTTTTAGAACTCCCCCTCTTGGAGGGGGAGCTTGATGGCGATGCCTGCATCGACATCAAGAGGGGGTAAAAACCCCGCCACCTGATTACCCCCTCTGGCCTTAAGCTCGCGCTTAAAGCCAGCTCCCCCTGCAACAGGGGGAGTTCTTATGAGACAGAATGATATGATCCTCTACCCCGCTATCGACCTGATCAATGGTGCCTGTGTCAGGCTTGCGCAAGGCAAGTTCGATCAGGTGACCCTGTACGATCCCGACCCGTTCAAGCGCCTGTCGCTGTTCAACGACGAGGCCGCCCAATGGGTGCATATCGTTGACCTTGATGGCGCCAAGGCCGGATCACCGCAGCAGCACGAACTGATCGGGCGTCTGGCCAAGGCCTCAAAAGCCAAGATTCAGACCGGCGGCGGGGTGCGTTCGCGCGAGCATGTGGCTACCTTGCTTGATGCCGGTGTTTCCGCCGTCGTGGTCGGATCGGCGGCGGTCAAAAACCCGGACGAAGTGCGCGGCTGGCTGAAAGACTTCGGCAAGGATCGCATAACCTTGGCGCTGGACGTTTTACCCACAAAAGACGGGGACTTTGATGCCGCCCTGCATGGCTGGGTCGAAGGCTCAGGCATATCGCTGTGGGACGTGCTGGATTACTATCCCGCCTCCGTGGCCCAGCGGATTCTGGTCACTGACGTGTCGCGCGACGGCATGTTGATGGGGCCGAACATGGATCTGATGCGCGCTTTGCGCCAGAAACGCCCTGACCTTGAGATTCAGGCGTCCGGCGGGGTGAAATCCATCGATGACCTCTATGATCTTAAGGCGCTGGGGGTTCACGGCGCGATTGTCGGTAAGGCGATTTACGAGGGTCTGATTGATCTAAAGGCAGCGCTCAATGTTAGGTAAGATCGCACTTTTGAGTCCAAAAACCGCTTCACACTTTTTGGAAAGCGCTCGAAATGTTGGCTAGACGCATCATCCCCTGTCTCGATGTCAAGGACGGCAAGGTCGTCAAGGGCGTGCAGTTTGTTGGCCACGAAGTCCTGGGCGACGCCGTGGATATGGCCCTGCGTTACCGTGACGAAGGTGCCGATGAGCTGGTGCTGTACGACATCACCGCCTCAGCCGAAGGGCGCACAGTTGATTACAACTGGGTGCGCGACATTGCCCGTGCGCTCGATATCCCGTTTTGCGTGGCGGGCGGCATTCGCTCGGCGGAGCAGGCCGTCAAATGCCTCAACAGCGGGGCCGACAAGGTCTCGATCAATTCTCCCGCGCTGGAACGGCCCGACCTGATCAACGAACTGGCCGAAATGGCCGGATCGCAGTGCGTGGTTGTCGGTGTGGATTCGCGGGAATTGGACGGTGATTATTACGTCCACCAATACTCCGGCGATCCCGATAAAATCCGCGCGGCAGGTAGGCGGACCTTGGATTGGGTGGTCGAAGCCCAGGCGCGTGGTGCCGGTGAAATCGTGCTCAACTGTATGAATCAGGACGGCGTCCGTAAGGGCTATGACCTGACGCAATTACGATTGGTGCGCGACCTGATCGATATTCCGCTGGTGGCGTCAGGTGGCGCCGGTGCGGTCGCGCATTTTACCGACGTATTTGAGCAGTGCGATGTATCGGGCGCCTTGGCGGCGTCTGTGTTCCACAAAAAGATCATCCACATCCTCGACCTGAAACGCGACCTTCAAACCGCCGGGATTTCTGTACGGATTTAATTGCCCCTCACCCCAACCCTCTCCCCGCACGCGGGGAGAGGGAGAGACATATCATGGCCCACGATCACAAACTGAATACCTCGCTCACCCTCACCGATATCGACGCGCTCGATTTCGACAAAGGTAACGGCCTGATCCCCGCGATTGTGCAGCACGCCGATACGCTGCAAGTCCTGATGCTGGGTTATATGGATAAGGCGGCTTTGACGGAGACCCTGACGGACGGTCAGGTGACGTTTTTCTCACGTTCCAAAGGCGGGCGCTGGCATAAGGGCGAAACGTCGGGCGATTTTCTAAACCTTGACCGCATCCTGACCGACTGCGACGAAGACGCCCTGCTGGTCTATGCCCGTCCGGTCGGGCCGACCTGTCATTTCAAGACGACCTCTTGTTTTGGTGATGAGACCGCCCCCGGCATCGGCTTTATGGGCCAGTTGGCGACGGTCGTGGCTGAGCGCGCCCATGCCGCACCGACTGATAGCTATACCGCCCGCTTGATGCAAAAGGGTGTGGCCAAGATCGCGCAAAAGGTCGGTGAAGAAGGTCTGGAAACCGCGTTGGCCGGTCGCTGCGGTGATCTGGATGAACTGCACAACGAAGCCGCTGATCTGCTCTATCACCTGTCGGTGCTACTGATAGCGCGCGAAACCTCGCTCGACAACGTGCTTGATGTGCTTCGCACGCGACACACCTCTGCTTAGGTCACCGCATCGGCGCGGGCGGGGCACCGCACTGGGCCAGCACTTCTTCGCGCGCATATAGGTGATCGCCGGAGCGCACAACGCGGTAAACCGTCTCGCCTGACGGTACGCAGCCCGGCAAAGCCTTAAGACCGCCCCCCGGGAACCAGCGTTCATCTACCTCGAACTTGGCTTTTTTACCCTTGCCTTTGCGGCTCACGGCCCATTGTTCGACGTCCTTTGCTGGCAACAGAGCCCCGACCTCGACCGGTTTTTCGGTGGCGATGACATTGAGTTCAGACAACTTGGCGTCGTTCGCAAACGCGTCCAACACCGCCTCAGCGCAATAATTGCCGTCGAGACGCTCAGACTTTGGGCAGTCGCCACCCTTAACGGCCAGATATTGCTGCGCGCCGATCAGGTGACGCTTCTCCGTCACGCCCCACATAGCCCCTGTCGCGGGCGGTGCCTGTCCTACCGGCGGCTCTTTTGCCGGGATCGTCGCCCCCTGCGCCATATAGCCGCCGTAGCTGAGTTTAACCGGCCCGCCGCACACCACGATCTGCATTTCCTGGGCGACCAGATTGCCGTCGCGCTTATCCATGCGGTAAAAAACGTCTTCGTCAGGCAGGCTAAAGCAATCTTTTGGGGCGCGTACGGCTGAGGTTTGTATCTCGATCTTGGCGACGTTGAATTTTGCCGCCTGCCGCGTCACGTCATACAGGGTGAAATCATAGCCATAGGTGCCGCGCACCACTTCACCATCAAATGTCGAACGGAATAGCCCGACGACTGTGGCCGACGCCTCTCCCGTCTTGAGCAGGCGGGCAAAGACCGGATCAAAACAGGGGGCGCCGGCCCAGGGCTTACCTTCAGGCGAACAGTCTGCTGTCGGTAGAGCCACCAGACGCGCCGCCCCCAGCACCATGCGGATTTGTCCATACTGAGGCGCGCTGGACTGGGGGGCGCTGGACTGGGGGGCGCTGGACTGGGGGGCGCTGGACTGGGGGGCGCTGGTTTTTGGGGCATTGGCCACCGATTGCGCCTGCGAAGTTGCGGCAAATCCTCCGGCAAAGGCCATACAAACTAATATCGCATGCCACGATTTAATCACGCACGTCCCCCGCTTTAGGTCGCTGTTCACTGGCATATTACACCATAGGCGACACTGTCTGAGCGCAACATAAGTCACGGTTTATGCGGATGTCTATATGGAATTAAAAGGAAAATCAGTTACGCTTGGACGCGGTCTTGATGATCTTGGTGATGCGCTTGGACGACGGACGGCCGCCCCAACCCTGCGTGTGGTCAAGCCGCAGAACCAGCGTGTTGCGTTCCATATAGACCCCCGGCGGGCGACCTTCGATCAGACGGACCTCACGGATGGGTTCCAGAATTTTGCGGCCATTATTCTGATTGGCGACATCGACTATGGCATCCGCCGTCACCCGCGCCGCATCGGCAAACAGGTAGTCCGCGCCGGGTGTCTGAATGTCGGCATCAAACGGCAAAAGACGCGATACGGCAGCAGAGGCTTTTTTCGAGGCTCTGGCCAATTGCTGGAACAACAGGCCCGGCGTCATACGGCCGGCCTTGATGGCGTCAGCCTTACCGCTGACCGCGACCGGATCGCCGGTCGGGCGTGTGCGACTGAACAGGGTCAGCCCGCCAAGCCGCGAAGACCGTAGAATGGGCTCGCCGACATCGTTCTTAAAAATCACATCGCCGCGCGGCCCCGGTGACGGCGTCAGCGCCCAGACTTCCGCGTCGCCATCAAAGCGAATGAACGGCTGATCCTGCGTATGATCAAGCACAAAGCCTTCGCCGTCTTCGGACATGAAGTGGGCGACATCAGGCATGGAATTGCCGCGGCTATCAGAGGTCGATGGCCCCAGCATGGCGTCACGCAGGTTATTTTGTGCGTTCGCCGTTCCCAAACCCAGTCCGGTCAGGGTCATCACCCCAATCAGGAGGCTTAAGGCAACCGGCAATCTGAACTGACGCGTGGAAAATCTCATAGGACAAGGGTGTAAGCAGTGAGTGGGGCGGATTTAAGACGATCATTCCAAAAAAATTGGGCAAAGCCAAGGCGGCTTTGCCCAATTTCAGCAATATTAACAACATACTGCGGATATATTATAACATGTTGCCCTTATAGCATATGTTGGCCGCCATTGACGGCGATGGTCGCGCCGGTAATGAAGCTGGCCATATCCGACGCCAGAAACGCGCAGATTTCAGCCACTTCCTCAGGCGTGCCCAAACGACCGACCGGAATACCGGCCACAATTTTCTCCAGCACCGCCGGATTAATGGCCGACACCATCTCAGTTGAGGTATAGCCCGGTGCCACGCAGTTGACGGTAATGCCCTTGGCCGCTGATTCCATCGCCAAGGCTTTGGTAAAACCGATCATGCCGGATTTGGCGGCGGAATAGTTGGTCTGACCCGCCTGCCCTTTCTGGCCGTTGATCGAGGATATATTGATTATGCGGCCATAACCGCGTTCACGCATCCCCTCAATCACCTGACGGGTCATGTTGAAGACCGAGTCCATATTGGTGTGGATGACTTCCTGCCACTGATCCTGCGTCATCTTGTGGAAGAAGCCGTCGCGGGTAATACCGGCATTGTTGACCAGCACGTCGATGGGGCCAAGCGCGTCGGTGACTTCCTTGGCCGCGCGGGCGCAGTCTTCGAACTTATCGACGCTGCCCTTGACGACCATGACGCCCAGTTCTTCGGCCACTTTACGGGCATTTTCTTCGTTACCGGCATAACCGGCGGCGACCGTGAGACCTGCGTCCTTAAGGCGTTTTACGATGGCCTTACCGATACCGCGCGTACCGCCGGTGACCAATGCTACTCGTGTCATATTTTGATTTCCCTCAAGTATAAAGCTCACCTTTAAGTCGTCATGGTGAGTCGAAAATTATTAGCTTCCGAGAAACGGAGCGCAGCGTACTTGAGTACGTGAGCACCGTCTCGCAGGAAGATGATGATTTGCAGACCGCCAGGGCGGCTTAAACGATGGATTCCACCGTCAGGGCGACGCCCATCCCACCACCAATGCAGAGGGTAGCGAGACCTTTGAGCGGCTTGCCCTGCTCGGCGGTGCGGCGCTTAAGTTCAAATAGAAGCGTGGTCAGAATACGCGCACCGGACGCGCCGATCGGGTGGCCGATGGCGATAGCCCCGCCATTGACATTGACCTTCGCCGTATCAAGCCCCAGCTCCTTAACGACGCACAAAGCCTGCGCCGCAAAGGCTTCGTTGGATTCGACCAGATCAAGATCAGCCACGCTCCAGCCCGCTTTTGCCAGCGCCTTTTTCGAGGCCGGTATCGGGCCTGTGCCCATGATCGCCGGATCAACTCCGGCATTGGCCCACGACACGATCCTGGCCAGCGGTTTCAGGCCGCGCTTGGCCGCTTCATCCGCCGACATCAACACCAGCGCCGCAGCCCCGTCATTGAGGCCCGACGCATTGGCAGCCGTAATCGAACCCTCTTTGTTAAAGGCAGGCTTAAGGCCCGAAATGCTTTCCAGCACCACGCCGTGACGGATAAATTCGTCCTTATCGACGACCGTGTCGCCCTTACGGCCCTTAATGGTGACCGGGATAATTTCTTCGTCAAACTTACCGGCTTTCTGAGCGGCCTCGGCCTTGTTTTGCGACGACACCGCGAACTCGTCCTGCGCACTGCGGCTGATCTCCCACTTAGCGGCAATGTTTTCCGCCGTCTGACCCATGTGATAGCCGTTGAACGAATCCCACAGACCGTCGGTGATCATGGTGTCTTTCAGGCCAAGGTCGCCCATTTTCTGGCCGGTACGGATTTGCGCGGCATGAACCGCCAAAGACATGCTTTCCTGACCACCAGCGATCACCACCGTCGAATCACCGAGCGCGATTTGCTGCGCACCCAAAGCGACCGCCCGCAGACCGGAACCACAGATCTGATTGAGGCTCCAGGCCGGGGTTTCAATCGGCAAACCAGCCTTGATAGAAGCCTGACGGGCCGGGCCCTGGCCTTGGGCGGCCTGCAAAACCTGCCCCATAATCACTTCATCGACATCGGCGGCGGCAATGCCGGCGCGCTCGATCACGCCCTTGATGGCCAAGGCCCCCAATTCTGCGCCCGACAGGCTGGACAACCCGCCTAAGAATGAGCCCACCGGCGTGCGGGCAGCAGCAACAATAACGACATCTGACACGGTTTTGGCAGACATGCGGGCAAATCCTTTCACATTGATTCCGCTCATAGATTTCACATCTTTGTGTAACGGAATTTAGACAGTAATGGCGGTGGCAGTACGGGGGCCGTAAGCCAGAATAAGCCTGCGGCGGACGTCGCCGACCCTGCAACATCCCGCAGCATTCGTCACCTGATTTTGCGTGAAAAAGCCCTGTTATTACGGAATATTTACAACCTGTGAGCAAATTTTATGTGCAATTTTGCAACTGCGAACATCATTTTTATCAGTGAATATAAGATTTTGCCGCATTTTATGTCCGGTTGCGCGCAACTGCATCCAAAATGCTTTACGCAACAGCAAAAAAAGGTCTAGTCTGCACATAATAACCATACCTTTTACGGGCGGTAACGCTTCGTTTGAGGGCATCAACGGGAGATACGTCTGATGACGGAAGGAAAGACCAAAACCAAACGCGGCGAAGGCGATAAGGTGGTCATAAAAAAATATGCCAACCGCCGCCTCTATAATACGGCCACCAGTTCCTATGTGACCCTCGATAATCTTTCCGACATGGTGCGTCAAAACGTCGATTTTATCGTCTATGATGCCAAGTCCGGCGATGATATCACCCGCGGCGTTCTGGCGCAGATCATCTTTGAAGAAGAAAGCCACGGCCAGAGCCTGCTGCCGATACAATTCCTGCGTCAGTTGATCTCATTCTATGGCGACAGCATGCAAAACCTGCTGCCCACCTATCTTG
The DNA here is from genome assembly GCF_026625745.1 of Asticcacaulis sp. SL142. Lineage (NCBI taxonomy): Bacteria > Pseudomonadati > Pseudomonadota > Alphaproteobacteria > Caulobacterales > Caulobacteraceae > Asticcacaulis > Asticcacaulis sp. SL142. Next base: position 1,398,385 of record NZ_CP113061.1, read on the forward strand.
AAATGTCGCTCGACGGTTTTGCCAAGCAGCAGGAGCGTTTTCGTTCGCAGTTTTCTCAGGCTTTCGGCGGGGCGCCGGGTCTGGGGTATTTTGATGAGCAGGTGTCCCAGAACTTAGCCATGTTTGACCGGGCTATGCGAATGTTCTCGCCGTTCTCGTTTGCGGCCACGGCAGCAGGCGCACCAGCTTCGGCAGAGGCCCCTTCGGAGGGGTCTGAGGCCAAGCCCACCGCCGACAGCCATGAAATGGACGATCTGAAAAAACAACTGGCCGCCATGAAGGCGCAGATTGATGCCCTAGCTACCAAAAGTTAATTTTCAGGCTTAACCGCCATCCACCGGAATTTAAGGCCTCCCCACAGCCATGCGCTGCGGAGGCCTTTTTCGTGGCTGATTATATGGTTTAATAAAGTCGGCACCATTATCCGCTATTGTGCACACCAACAGAATGTTGAGACCGCCCCCACGAGACCGCCCATGACCTCACCCCGCGACACATCCAATCTGCCGGTTCCCGTCGGCCCGGTGATTGATCATGACAAGGCATCAGGCCCTAAAACCCGCGCACGAGTGGGCGTTAAACCACAGTCAGGCTTTACGGCCCAAATCTTAGGCGGCGGTGAAAAGCGCGGCCTCAAAGGCGGAGCTGAGACTCTGGCGCAGGCAAAAACAACCTATCTCAAGTCAGAATATTCCGGCCGTAATGACCGCAGGCCGCAGGCCGGCATCATCAAAAAGACCGAAATATAAGGCTTTGAGGGTTAATCGCGCTTAACCACGTCCGGCACGCAAATTGCACATCCCTTTCCGCAAACGAGCGGAGACGATACTGTGCAGGCACTTTATCCCATACTGACCAAGACATTTGACGTACTGATCGTGGCGACCATATTTACGTTCTTTGGCTGAATCCAAAACAGTTTGGATCAGAATTCAAAGTCGCGCCGCGCGGAGATGGTCGTGACGATAAAGCCCGCCAGCACATCCAGCAGTGTCATGGCCGTCAGCATGAAAAACACTGACGTGGCAAACGGCTTAAGCAGCAAAAACTGCACCAGACAGACGATAAACAGCACCATCGACAGGGCGTGGTTGATGATCGCCACCTTATCCGATGATGTCGATTTCAGCAGCTCGAAAAACAGCATGATCAGGCCTATCAGGGTAATGACATCGCCTACCCCCACTTTCCAGGTCGAACCGGGCGCGGGCATCGGCACACTAAACCATACCCCGTGCAGGTAGTTATAGGCCGCATCGGCCGAACCCCCAAACATCGAGAAAAAGGCGATCAGATTGTAAGCAACCACCGGGATAACAAGTAAAGGAAACGCGGTCCACATACTGGGCTGGCTGGGCGTCGGCGCACCGGACATACGTTTTCCTCCTGAAGCAACGGCTGACATGGTTAATATCGGTTTTTCACCCGTCTGACCAGACATTGCGCCCCCTCTGTCAATATTTACAGCTCAGTTGTGCTTCCCGGATGACGGTAACGCCGGTTTAGCCACATGACACCCGGAAGATCGGATAAGGCAACCCATAATCTGCCGATATTGGTATATTTAGAATGACCTGTGGTTCTGAGGCGATCCTCAACCCGCTCAAAAAGGGTTTTATACCCCTCACGGTTGACCAAGGCCGGGATATAGCGGTGCATATTGTCGAAATAGGGTAAGCGCAGGAAGACATCGCGGCGGATCGCCTTGATACCGCAGCCGGTATCTTCGGCTCCATCATTCAACATGCGCTTACGGATACCATTGGCCCAGCGTGACGCCCATTTTTTCGAGGCCGTGTCCTGACGACGCTTGCGCTCACCGGCCACCAGTCCGACATCCGGCGAGGCATTCAGCAGTTTCAGCGCCGTCCGCAGAACATCCGCCGCCGGGTTTTGGCCGTCTCCGTCCATCATGGCGATGATATTGGTGCGGGCACTCATTATACCGGTACGCACACCGCCCGATTTGCCGACATTCTTTTCGTGCAGCACAACCCGCAGATTAGGCACGGTTTTTTGCAGTTCGCGCAGTTGGGCCACCGTGCCGTCCGATGACTTATCATCGACGAAAATCAGCTCAAAGCCATCGGCCCCAAGGCCTTCATCGAATACCGACTTCAGCTCTCTTACCACATCGGCGACCGCGCCCTCTTCATTCTGGACGGCCACGACGACGGAAACGGCTAAAGGCATAAGGACTCTTTCGGATCGCTGCGCGCCTTAATTCCTGACCGTTAAACCACGGCACGGCCCGCGACAGGGCCAGATTAAGGCTTTGATTCTGGTGCTTAACATTTTAAGCTTATTCGGTAAATAGTGGCAACCTTAGCGAATCGTGTCCTTTTTCGCTGGATTTTCTGTGCGTCTACAATAGTTTGCCGCCCATATTTTTGATCTGCCGCGAGTGTTTTCATGTCGTCCAAACTCATTGCTGCCGCAACTCAAGGCTTGCGCGGGCCGCTTCTGGCAGCGCTGGTGGCGTTTCTGGTCGGCCTGCCGTGCGCCCTGATCATACCGCCGCTCGATCGCGATGAATCGCGCTTTGTGCAGGCGTCGAGCCAGATGCTGGAAAGCCGCGACTTCATCAACATCAACTATCAAGACGGCCCGCGCCACAAAAAGCCGGTCGGCATCCACTGGCTTCAGGCTGCGAGCGTGTCCTTAACGTCTGAGGTCGGGGCGCGTGAGATTCTGGCCTATCGCTGGCCGTCTCTGCTGGGGGCTGCCCTTGCTGCCTTTTCGCTGGCCTGGGGTGGCGGCGCCTTGTTCGATAACCGGCGCGGCCTGAAAGCCGGGCTAATCCTTGGCATTTCTCTGCTACTGTCAACCGAAGCTTTTATCGCCAAGACCGATGCCGTCCTGTGCGGGTTTGTGACCCTGTTTATGGCCGCGCTGGCGCAAATCTATGTCGCCTACCGTAACCGCCCAGATGGTGCCGATCCCAAAGTGCGCCTCAAACTTCGGCGTTTGCGTATCACCTTCTGGCTGGCCTTTGCCGCATCCATTCTTATAAAGGGCCCGATCGGGCCAATGATCTTTCTGGCCACGGCGTTCACCCTGATCGCGTGGGACAAGCAGGCCGCCAAAGGCGATGCCACAAAAGGCAATATGGACTGGTTCCGCCATCTGGGCTGGAGTTGGGGAATCGCCCTCACCGCTCTGCTGGTCGGGCCGTGGGCCATTGCCATCACGATCGCCACCGACGGCGCCTTTTGGGGCACGGCCATCGGTGATGATCTGGCGCCCAAGCTGGTCAGCGGCTCTGAGGGCCATTTCGCCTGGCCCGGCACCCATACCCTGATGCTGCCGCTGATGTTTTTCCCCGGTACCTTCCTGCTCGGCGGGGCATTACAAGCGGCCATTTCGCGCCGCCTTGAGCCCGCCATCCGTTTTGCCATCTGCTGGTTCCTGCCGGCGTTTATTATATTCGAAATATCCCCGACCAAGCTGATCCACTATCCGCTACCTACCTATGGCGGGCTGGCCTTGCTGGCCGCCGTGTCGATCGGCATGGTCCATAAGCGCTGGGCCAAGATCATGAATATGGCGCTGGGGTTGTTTGCCGGTGTGGTCATCTCATGGATCGCCGTTACGGCCCTGACCGAATTTGGCACCGGCGCGCATCCGACGGTAGCACTCACGGCGGTGACGCTGACGGTGGCCTCGGCCCTGCTGATTGCGGCCCTTGGCGGGTTCTTCCTGTGGAAAAATCACAAGGCCGCGGGGCTGTTGTGCCTGTTCCTAGGCGGGGTCGGCGGGCATTTGGGGCTGATTACGCTGGCCTCTCAGCTCAAGCCGCTATGGATGTCGGTTAATCTCGAAAACACGCTGATCGAGACGCGCACCGACCCGCGTCTGGGTCTGATCCCCGGCCCGGTCGCCACACTTGGCTACGCCGAACCGAGCTTTGTGTTTGCGATGGGCACCAAAACCGCCCTGCTGGATAATGCGCAGCAGGCCGTTGCCGTGGTCGAACAGGGCCGCCCGATCTTTGTTGAGGCCGAGCATCTGAAAGCATTCGAGGCGGAAATGGCGAAAAATAACCTTAAGGTGCGCGCCATCACCACCGTACACGGCCACAACTATTCCAATGGCAATGAGGTCGCGATCACCCTGTTCCGCAAGCAGTAATCAAGCGCGTTGGCTGCACCGAACTCCGTTTCCCAAAAGTGTGAGCGGTTTTAGGAATCAAACGCGCGAAATTAAACGGGCTTAGTCCTCACGCTTAAGGCGTGGACGCAAAACTGATCGCAGCACGGACACCAGCAATATCAACGGTCCCAACGCCCAGACATAGAGCTTACGCCACAGGGTATCGGCGCGCTTATTGAAGAAGTACACCAAGCCCTTACCCTTGTTCCACTCCACAAAGGTCGGTGCCACGTATGAGGTGTGGCCTTCGTGCACGACCTCGGCGTGGGGGTGAAACAGGACGGTCCCGCCCATTTTACGCGCCCGCCAGCACAGATCGACATCTTCGACATGCAGGAAAAATTCAGGATCAAAGCCGCCCAGTTTATCGAAATCGGCCTTTGAAATCGCAAAACAGGCCCCAGATATGGTCGGCACCGCCATCGGGGCATCAGGTAACGGCTTGTCGTGGTGATGCAACTCAAACCCTTCGAGGCCCTGCACGAACCGCTCAAGCCGCAGCAGGGATACCAGGGTCGTCACCGGCGTGACTTCACCGCGACGCGCCCCGCGCTGTTCGCTGCCATCGGTATTAAGCACTCGGGCGCCCACAATGCAGGGCCGAGGCTGGCCTTGGGTGGCGGCAATCAGCTTCGTGATCGTCCCGGCTTTGGGCGACGCATCCGGATTAAGCACAACCAGCCACGGCTGATGCGCTGCTGTCGTCCCCAGATTAACCGCACGCCCAAAACCGATATTGCCATGGCCCTGAATGAGCCTGACCCGCGGGTTGGCAGCGGCCAGCGTCTGAAGCTGGGTTTCGACTTCCGGTGGTGAGCCATTATCGACCAGAACCAGCTCGTGCACCGCCGCATCGCTCAGGGCATCGCGGATGCTGTCAAACAGGATCTTACCGGTGTGGTAAATAACCATGATGACGCTGACACCGTCCGGTGAGGCGGGGCTATTAAGCATAGTATCGGGCGCAGTCATATCCACGGTCAGATGTTACTTTAGGTCCGGCGGGGTAGCATCCGCCGATAATTGCGCGACGGAGGCCTCCACGCTCAGGATCGTCTGACCGTCCGAGCCGAGGTGTCGTAAAGCCACCTCACCGGTTTCGGCTTCCTTGCGGCCAACGACCGCGATGACCGGCACCTTAGCCAGAGAGTGCTCGCGGATCTTATAGTTGATCTTTTCATTACGCAGGTCGGTTTCAACCCTCAGACCCGCCGCCCGGTATTTCGCGGCCACGCTCTCAGCATAGTCATTGGCGTCCGAGGTGATGGGGGCCACCACAATCTGCACCGGCGCCAGCCACAGCGGGAACTTACCGGCAAAGTTTTCGATCATGATGCCGATGAAGCGCTCAAACGAGCCTAAAATGGCGCGGTGCAGCATGACCGGTCTTTGTCTTGAGCCATCCTCCGCCACATATTCGGCATCAAGACGCTCCGGCAGCACATAATCAAGCTGCAAGGTGCCGCAGGTCCATTCGCGGCCAATGGCGTCCTTGACGATGAAGTCGAGCTTGGGCGCATAGAATGCCCCGTCGCCCTCGGCAATGACCGGCTCGACACCGGCCTTGCGCGCCGCCTCCAGCAACATACCCTCGGCCTTATCCCAGAACTCATCGGAACCCGCCCGCACTTCGGGGCGTGTCGCCAGATTGATATAGGCGGTTTCCATGCCCAGATCCGAGTGGATCATCTTCGTTAGGCGGACAAACTTTTCAGTTTCCTCGACGATCTGGTCTTCGCGGCAAAAGATATGGGCGTCGTCCTGCGTAAAGGCGCGCACCCGCATCAGGCCGTGCAGCGAGCCTGACGGTTCATAGCGATGGCAGGCGCCAAATTCGGCCATGCGCATCGGCAGTTCTTTGTATGAGCGCAGACCAACCTTGAAGATTTGCACATGGCCGGGGCAGTTCATCGGCTTGAGCGACAGGGTTTCGCCCTCAACCGTCTCACAGACGAACATATTGGCGCGGTACTTATCCCAGTGGCCGGAATTTTCCCAGAAGGTGCGATCCAGCACCTGCGGCGTCTTGACCTCGGTATAGCCGGCCACATCCAGTCGCCTACGCATATAGGCCTCAAGTGTGCGGTACAGCATCCAGCCCTTGGGGTGCCAGAACACCATGCCGCGCCCTTCTTCCTGCATGTGGAACAGGTTCATGGCGCGACCCAGCTTACGGTGGTCGCGCTTTTCGGCCTCTTCGATGCGGGTGATGTAGGCTTGCAATTCCTCTTCGGTCGCCCAGGCGGTGCCATAGATACGCTGAAGCTGGGCATTGTTCTGATCGCCACGCCAGTAAGCCCCGGCCAGCTTGGTCAGCTTGAACGCCTTGCCGACAAAGCGCGACGACGGCATGTGCGGCCCGCGGCACAGGTCTTTCCAGCGCTCACCGTGGCGATAGACCGTGATGGTTTCGGTGCCGGGCAGGTCGCGGATGATTTCGGCCTTATAGACTTCACCGATTTCCTCGAAATGCTTGATGGCGGACTCTCGGTCCCAGACTTCGCGCACGATCTTCTCGTCGCGGTCGACCAGTTCCTTCATCTTCTTTTCGATCTTGGGCAGGTCATCGAGGCTGAAAGGCTCTTCGCGGGCAAAGTCGTAGTAAAAGCCATCGTCAATCGACGGGCCAATCGTGACCTGCGTGCCCGGAAACAGCTCCTGCACCGCCTGCGCCAGCAAATGCGCGGCATCGTGGCGGATGACCTCAAGCAGTTCCGGCGCGTCACGGGTCAGGATTTCTATTCTGCCACCGTGATCGAGCGCCCGGTCAAGATCAAGCATCTCACCGTCGATTTTGATAACCGCCGCCTTCTTGGCCAGCGACTTGGAAAGGGACTCCGCGATAGCCCTCCCGGTGGTTCCGGCCTCAAACTCACGTTTGGCGCCATCGGGAAAAATCAGTTCTATCGTCATGTCACAGTCACTTTCAGTATGCTCAGCCCCTACAACAGGCCAGAGCGTGGATTGAGCCTCACCCCTACGACAGGCGAAGGCTGTTATGTTTCGCGCTTGGGCGGCACAGGATCATAGCCTGAACCGCCGCCGGGACGACACCGGCAAATCCGTTTGATCCCCATCCATCCGCCTTTGAGCGGGCCGTGGGTGATCAGGGCCTCAGCCGTATAGTCCGAACAGGTCGGCAAAAACCGGCACGCCTGCCCGATCATTGGCGACAGGCCCAGCTTATAGGCCCGGTGGCCCGCCCTGACCGCTTTTACATAGATGTCGGCCATGACAAAAGTCCTAATGCACCTGACCGCGCGCAGATGAATCCATTTACCCTTGTTTGGCAAGGCAATAGTGGCAAATTCAGGGCATCACAGGTTGTAATCAGAGATTAACCACTGAATTACATATAGCCGTCGGCCTTGAAACGCACCGCGCTGGCCCGGATCAGGTCGGCGATATCCTGCGTCAATTCCGGCGTCAGGCCCTTGAAGTTAAACGATGACTTACCGTTCTGACGACGTTTCAGGCTGTCCGGTAAGGTCGCCAGCATGTCCGGGTGCTGATAGATCGGCATGAGATGAAGGGCCACTATGCTCTTGCGGATTTCAACCCCGCCAAACCACATGCGAAAGCCGTCCTTGGCCGCGCGCGGTGAGCCCAGATAGTAGCGCATGGGTTCATCGTGCAGCGACACGCAGTCGCGCTCATAGACCAGAAGCATTTGCTTTATGGCCTCGAACGCTTCGGTCAGATTGGTGTGCGTCATGTTGTGTCCTTTAGCTAACTTCCAGCACGACCTTACCGACATGCTGCCCGGCCTCCAGCCAGGCGTGGGCTTCGCCCACCTTATCAAGGCTAAATTCCTTTTCGACAACGGTTTTTATGGCCCCTGCGTCAATCAGCGGCCAGACCTGATCGCGGACGGCATGGCTCAAGCGGGCTTTTTCATCGGCGGATCGCGGTCGCAGGGTTGATCCGGTCACGATCAGTTGCTTTTGCATAAGGCGAAACAGGTCAAGCGTGACCTTTGAGCCCGCACCGACACCGACCTGCACCAGGCGGCCCTTGGGTTTCAGACAGATCAGGTTTTTGTCAGTGTAGTCGCCGCCCACTATATCAATGACCACATCGGCCCCACCGTAAGCTTTGACGGCTTCAACGAAATCCCCGGCAGCCGCATCGATGACCAGATCAGCGCCGAATGCGGCCACGCGCAGCGCTTTATCGGCACCACGCACGGTCGTGATGACTTTGGCGCCAAAACCTTTCGCCATCTGAATGGCCATCGAGCCAATACCGGAATTGCCGCCGTGGATGAGCACCGTCTCACCCGCCTTAAGCCCCCCGCCCTCCATCATATTGGCATAGACGGTCAGCGCCACTTCCGGCAGGGTCGCCGCTTGCGCCATCGTAAGGCCTTTGGGGATCGGCAGTAGGTGGCGGGCATCGACACTGACGAACTCGGCATAGCCCCCGCCATTGGTCAGCGCACAGACCTTATCCCCCAGTTTCCAGCCCAGCACGCGCGCCTGATCATCGCTAAGGTTCAGGCTCTCAATATAGCCTGATACCTCAAGTCCCAGTATGGGCGATGCCCCCGCAGGCGGCGGGTAAGCCCCGATGCGCTGTAGAATATCGGGACGGTTCACTCCGGCATGGCTGACCCGTATCAGGACATGGCCCGCAGGCGTCTCAGGCCGGGGGGCTTCAGCCTTAATAAGATCATACGGACTTTTCCCGTCATTGTTCACCTGAATCACATCCATGCTGATTCGTTTTCCTTGCAATCTTCGCCTGATACGGGTTTGATGATGATCATAAACAGATAGGGTTCATATTCAACCGATCCCAGTTTTTCGATCTCAGCTATAAGCTAAAATCCGGGGAGGCAGCCTATGATAGATGACGATATTCCGGCTGAACCGCGCGCGCTTACGGCCACCAAAGGCCTTGCGGGCACTTTGTTTCGGGAAGATCTCGATCCGTTCAGCGTCGAAGACCTGACCGCCCGGATTGAGGCGCTGGAGGCCGAAACGATGCGTACCCGCAACGCCCTGACTGCCAAGAAAAGTCAGCGTTCCGCGGCGGATGCGCTTTTCTCCTTTAAGGGGTAGGGGCGCCCAAACCGTAACACTCGCAGTCACGGGAATGGCACGAGGGTTGCATCGAATGGGACACAAAGCGATTTGTGACAAGGCCTGCGGGGCATGATATGGTCCGCATGGCTATTATGGTTAAGCGTAGTATGGGTTCGCCCTACATTTATTTGAAGGCAGTCTTTTGATGTCAGATAGTGTCGCCACACAGATAGTTCAGCGCGTTGAAATCGTGCGTGATTTTGCCCGCTCCGACCTGTTTGACCGGACCTTTAAAGAAGGTATGGCTTTGGTCGAAGAGACCGCCGCCTATCTGGATGGCGATGGCCGCCGGGATAGCCGCCTGCTGAACCGCGAAGACGCTTTAGCCTATGCCGGTGAAAGCATGCGCCTGACCACCCGCCTGATGCAGATCGCTTCGTGGCTTTTGGTGCAGCGCGCTGTGCGTGAAGGTGACATGGAAGCCGCCGATGCCTGCGAAGAACGCTACCGCCTCACCCCGGTCCAGAGCAGTTCGGCTGATGCGGGCGAGAAAATGCCCGAAGGCCTGATCAGCTTGCTGGACCGTGCCAACCGCCTCTATGATCGCATTTCTCATATGGATAAACGCATGTTTATTGACGCTGAATCCGAAGCCCCTGCGGTCAATCAGGTGCTGAACCAGATGCAGCTTTTGCAAAACGCCTTTGGTACGGCCACCGACGCGCGCCAATAGAGTTAGCAATTGCGGTTTTAAGGGGCCTGACGGCCCCTTTTTTAATGCCCTGCACCTGATGGCAAGTGGGTCTTATCGAACTGCCCGACCTTTCCAACAAGGGTCGAACAGGCCTCCGACATGTCGATGACATTGACCTCAGCCCCGTGGCGGCGATAGCGGAACACGATCTTATCAATCGCATCGACCGCCGTAATGTCCCAGATGCGGGCATGGGTCAGGTCGATCGTGACGCTTTTCGGATGGCCGTGGAACTCAAATCCGGACGTCAGCAGGTCGGCGGACACGAAGAATATCTGCCCCTGCACCTTATAGATGTGGATATCGTTGTCCCCGCTATCCACACGCTCAACCGCCACCAGTTTTGAGACCTTAAGCGCGAAAAATATCGCGCTCATGATCACCCCCAACACCACGCCTTTCGACAGGTCGTGAGTCAGCACCACCGCAAGCGTCGTCACGATCATCACCGCGCTCGATTGCTTAGGCGTTGTGCCCAGACGGCGGATCGAGTTCCAGTCGAACGTGCCGACCGACACCATAATCATCACCGCAACCAGCACCGCCATAGGGATCATGGCCACCCATTGTTGCAGCACCAGTATCAAAAACAACAGGAACAGACCGGCCCACAGGGTCGACAACCGCCCGCGTCCGCCCGATTTGACGTTGATCACGCTTTGGCCAATCATGGCGCACCCGGCCATGCCGCCAAACAGCGGCGATAAGATATTGGCAATGCCCTGCCCGCGCGCTTCGCGGTCTTTATCGGACGGGGTATCGGTCATGTCGTCGATGATATTTGCGGTCAGTAAGGATTCCAGCAGACCGACAAAGGCCAGCGTTGCGGAAATCGGCGCGATAATCACAAGCGTTTCCCAAGTCAGCGGCACATTGGGCAAATGAAACGCCGGAAAGGCCGTCGGCATCTGCCCCATATCGCCAACCGTGCGCACATTAATGCCCGCCCAGACCACCACGCCGGTCAGGGTCAGTATGGCCACCAGCGGCGACGGCACAGCTTTGGTGATATAGGGAAAGCCATAGATGATGCCTAAACCGGCGGCCACCAACGCATAGGTTTGCCAGTTCACCCCGGTCAGTTCCGGCAACTGCGCCATAAAGATCAGGATAGCCAGCGAATTAACAAAGCCGGTCATGACAGAGCGCGACACAAACCGGATTAGCGACCCCAGTTTGAGCCACCCGATGATGATCTGAAACACCCCGGTCAGGATCGAGGCGGCAAACAGATATTCAAGCCCATGCTCCTTAACCAGCGTCACCATCAATAGCGACATGGCGCCCGTTGCGGCTGAGATCATGGCGGGCCGGCCACCGACGATCGAGATCGTCACCGCAATGATAAACGACGCGTAGAGCCCGACCGCCGGATCAACCCCGGCGATAATCGAAAAGGCAATGGCTTCGGGAATAAGCGCCAAAGCGACCACTGTGCCGGACAAAAGATCGCGGCGCGGATTGGACAGCCACTCGCGTTTGAGCGTGTCGATATTGAGCATGTGAGAAAAAACCCTGAACAAAACCACTTGCAGACAGTATGGCGCACACAGACGGGCTGCGGCGGTCAATGATGTTTTGATTGAGAGTTGTCCGGGGGATCGGCGCCCGGAATAGCCACCCGTTACGGGTCCATTGTGTGGAGCTTTACTTGCACAGGCCCTAGTCGTTCGCAAGGGCTAACTTACGCACACATTCCCCCATAGGTGTCTTTAGCCTGTGACTTCGCCTCTGGCACGAAGCTTGAAACTCACAGTACGAAGCGTCCCGAAACGGAACGCGGAATATGTGAATTTCAACAGCCAAACCTGACCAGAAGGGGACTAAACATGGCTACTGATATCGATCTGCACCTCGGCAAACGCCTGCGCCGCCGCCGCCGCCTGCTCGGCCTGACCCAGCAACAACTGGCTCTGGCCGTTGGCATCCGCTTCCAGCAAATCCAGAAATATGAATGTGGCGCCAACCGCATTTCCGCCGCCCGCCTGTTCCAACTGGCCAAGGCGCTGGAAACCCCGATCAACTACTTCTATGACGGCCTGTCCGACGACCGCACCGAAGTCGCGGCCGTTCAGAACGAAGGCATCGAAGTGTTTTCGCGCAAGGAAACCCTCGATCTCATTCAGGCCTATTACCGCCTGTCGGAGCGTCCGCGCCGTCGTCTGCTTGATCTCGCCAAATCGCTTAACGGCGAAAACGATCAAGCTGCTTAACTTTATTCGCTCAAACGCCGCGTAGGCTTACCTCGCCCATTTAAGCATGCTAACGCTTCGCTTCTTGAGCACAAAGCCTCGGGCGGGCGGTCGCCCTTGCCAAACCCTTTCAGGGTTTGGAAATTCTGACCGTACGTTTGAGTTATGTAAAGTAATTATACACTATACCCCTTCTGGTCGCATAGCGTCCGGATGATCACTTTCCGACTGGACGTACACGGCGACTGTATTTACATCTGGCCGTCATGACAAAATCCCCGGACTTCGATCATCTGGACGCCTTTGCCCAGACCCTCGCCGCCGCCGCCGCACGCATTTCGCTGCCGCTGTTTCGTACCCTGACATTGGGGGCCGACAATAAGCTGGACAAGGGCTTTGATCCGGTCACCGAAGCCGACAAAGGTGCCGAACGCGCCATCCGTGCGCTCATTTCGGAACACTTCCCCAACCACGGCGTCATCGGCGAAGAATATGGCGAGCATCAGCCCGATGCCGAATTTGTCTGGGTGTTAGACCCCATCGATGGCACCCGCGCCTTTATTTCCGGCCTGCCGCTGTGGACGACCTTGATCGGTCTGCGCCACCATAATCGCCCCGTCGTCGGCGTCATAGCCCAGCCCTTTTTAGGTGAAATCTTTATCGGCAGCCCCAACCTCGGCTCCCGTCTGATCACCGCATCTGGTGAAGTGCCGCTGAAAGTTCGCGATTGCGGCACACTATCCGCCGCCACGCTAGGCACCACCGATCCCTTCCTGTTCAAAGGCATAGAGGCCGACGCGTTCGGGTCATTGCGAAGTGCGGCCCGCCTGTCACGCTATGGCTGCGACGCCTATGCCTTTGCCATGGTTGCCCAAGGCACGATGGATATCGCCCTTGAAACCGGCCTGATGGCCTGGGATATCGATGCCATCATTCCGGTGATCGAGAACGCCGGCGGCACCGTCACTGACTGGCACGGTAAACCTGTCGGCGGCTTTGGCGGTCAGGTGATCGCAGCAGGGACTACAAACGTGCGTGATGAAGCCCTAAGCCACCTTCGTCCGGCCGCGATCTAACGCCCAGGCCACAAAAAGGGGTAGACCGCGTCCGGCAGGGCATCGCCATTCACCTATAATTGACAAAGCGGTCAAAAAAAGTTGAACACAGACGGCGACACCCCCAACCCCATGCCCCACAACGGCTAGTCAGCGCGTCAGGATTTCCCCTGCACGTTGTGTTACGACACAATTATGGTATGGTGTCCAAAATACCGGTCAAACTCCGGCCATAAAAAATGTCTAAATGACTGAGTGCCGGAAAATAAAGGGCATCAGGACCTGGCAACATCAGAGCGTTGCCTATATGCGGACTATCATCAGAACGATACAAAATTCTTTTATAACCTTAAGTGTTTAGAGCCTGCAGCCTGAAAAACCGCAACCCGAAACCGTAAGGGATAAATGCCGATGAGCTATATTGCGAATAATTCTCAATTGCGATATGATGAAATCGACACCTATTCTGACCCGTTCGCGTTCACAGGGCTATCGCACCCTGCGGACGTTTTATTAGACACACCTCATAAGAAGGAGGCCGACATGCTGGGTACCCCTGCCATTAAGCGCTCCACATCCACCCGCCATTCCATTATTCCCGACCTGTCGCTTGACGACCTGCTTAACGACGAAATGACCCGCATGGTCATGGAAGTCGATGAGGTCGACGAAGACAACTTACGCGAAATGCTATCGCTGACGGCGGATGCTTTGCGTTTGCGCTTGAGTTAAACCTTGCGCGGCTCAATAAGCCGCCCTATGTGGCGAGGATGAATATTCGTCCCGCCACCGCCGCTGACCATGACGCTATCTGGTCGATCCTTGAGCCTGTCATCCGCGCTGGCGACACCTACGCCTTACCCCGCGACTGGTCGCGCGAACAAGCCTTAAACTACTGGTTTGCTGACGGTCATCATCCCTTTGTAGCCGAAGCCGACGGACAAATTCTTGGCACCTACCACCTCAAAGCCAATCAAAAAGGCGGCGGCAGCCATGTCGCCAACGCAGGCTTTGTGACCGCTCCCCACGCCACCGGCAAGGGGGTGGCGCGCGCCCTGTGCCAGCACGCGCTTGAGGTCGCCAAAGACATGGGCTTTCGCGCCATGCAGTTCAATTTCGTCGTCTCGACCAACAGCCGCGCCGTGGCGCTATGGCACGGGCTGGGCTTTCAGACCCTGACCCGCCTGCCAGACGCCTTCGATCATCCGGTCGAAGGGCTGGTCGATGCCCTAGTCATGTTCCGAAAGCTCTAAACTTTTAGTCGCCGTATCATCTGCCAGAAACCCGCCGGTCTGGCGCGCCCACAGACGCGCATAGAGCCCGCCGGCAGCTATCAGTTCGGCATGGGTACCCACCTCGACAATCCGGCCGCCATCCATGACCACCAGCCGGTCCATGCGCGCGATGGTGCTGAGGCGGTGGGCGATGGCGATCACCGTCTTGCCGGTCATCAGGTCAATCAAACTCTCCTGTATCGCGGCCTCGACCTCGGAATCGAGCGCCGAGGTCGCCTCATCCAGCACCAGCATCGGCGCATTTTTCAGTAAGACCCGCGCAATGGCGACACGTTGACGCTGACCACCCGACAACTTGACACCGCGTTCCCCGACATGGGCCTCAAGACCTGTGCGCCCCTTGGAATCGACCAGGGCTGGTATAAAGCTGGCGGCATGGGCACGCGCGGCGGCTTCCATAATTTCGGCATCGCTGGCGCCCGGCTTCGCATAGCCGATATTGTCGCGGATTGAGCGGTGCAGCAGCGACGTATCCTGCGTCACCATGCCGATTTTGGCGCGCAATGATTCCTGCTTGACCGCCGCGATGTCCTGCCCGTCGATCAGGATACGCCCGCCGGTCAGGTCATAAAGCCGCAGGAACAGGTTAACCAGCGTTGATTTACCCGCCCCCGATGGCCCGACCAGACCGATCTTTTCGCCCGGCGCAATGGTCAGGTTGATGCCGTTGAGCGCCGGACGCCCGGTTTCGCCATAGCCGAACTGCACGTCTTCAAAGCGGATTTCGCCGCGCGTCACCATCAGGTCCTGCGCCTGCGCGGCATCGATGACCGTATGGGGATGCGAGATGGTTTCCATGCCATTTTGCACGGTACCGATATTTTCAAATAGACTGGTGACCTGAAACATCACCCAGCCGGACATATTGAGCAGTCGCTGCGTCAAAGCTCCGACCAGCGCAATGGCGCCGACGCTGATGGCGCCATCACGCCACAGCCACACCGCCAAGATGCCGGTGGAGATCAGCAGACTGGCGTTCAACACCGCCACGCCGATATCGAGCGTAGTGATCAGTCGCTGCTGAGCCTGCCATTTTTTGCCGTTGAAATCGAGGGCTTCGCGCACATAGTCGTCTTCGCGACGGGTATTGGCAAACAGCTTGACCGTCTGGATGTTGGTATAGCTGTCAACCACTCGGCCCACCAGTGATGAGCGCGCCTCAGAGCCTTCTTCCGACGCCTTGGAAAGCTTGGGCACGAACCGCAGGCACATCAGGACATAGAGCGCCATCCAGATGATTACGGGCAGGATCAGGCGTGGATCGGCGGCAAAAAACAGCACGATCGCGCTGGTGAAATAGACTATAACATAAAGGAAGGTGTCACACAGGGTCACCAGCGTGTTGCGCAAGGCCGAAGCTGTATCGACCACCTTTGAGGCCAACCGTCCGGCAAAATCATTGCTGAAAAAGCTCAAAGATTGCCGCACGACATGGCGGTGCGACTGCCAGCGGATCAGGGTCGGAAAATTAGATGTGATCGCCTGTTGCAGGATCAGCGAATGTAAGCCCAACAGTGCGGGCGATAAAACACCCAGCACCAGCAGCATGATGATGAACTCGCGGCCATGCAAAGCCCAAAGCTGTGCCGGATCGGCGTGAGTCAATATGTCGATGACCCGCGCGATGTACTGAAACACCATCACTTCGGTCAGGGTGAAGGCCAGCCCCACCACCAGCAATACCGCAAAGACCGGCCAGACCTGACGCAGAAAATGGGTGAAAAACCCGCGCACGGTCGTGGGCGGCGTTGCGGCCTGATAGTCCTTAAACGGCTTAATCAGGCTCTCAAAAAAGGTAAATACGGGTGCGAGTATCATCATAAACCTGTGGGCTTTGTATGTGTTTATACCGCCCGTATGTCAGTTGATGACATGATCATGCTGCTTAGACATGAAAAAGGGCGGGAGTTTAATCCCGCCCTTCCTTAATCCGGATATCGTGCGGGTGTTATTTCTTGCCGAACAGACGCGCCCAGAAACCGGGCTTCTTGCTCTGCGTGACGGCTGCCTTGGCGTCCGCGGCGACCTCTTCGACCTTGGCTTCAATCTTATCAAGCGTCGGCTTGGCGGCCTTGGCGGCTTCGTCGATCTTGGCCTTGGCGTCGTCGATCACGTCTTCGATCTTGGCCTTAGCTTCGTTAATGGCAGGCGTTGCCGCCTTTACGGCGTCATCAACCTTATCTTCAACGGCATCGATGACCTTCGCGGCCTGAGCCTTGGCCTTATCGAGCGCCGGTTGGGCAGCCTTGATCGCGTCGTCGATTTTGTCCTGCGCGGCATCGATCGCCTTTTCGGCCTCTTTTTGAGCCTTGGCGATAACGGGCTTGGCCTTGGCCACAGCCTTGTCGGTCGCCTTGGTCGCCGTCTTTTTGGCATCCGCCACAGCCGCCTCTACCTTTTTAGTCGCCGCTTTTACGGTCTTTTCGACGTTTTTCTCAGCCGTCTTTACGACCTTAGCCGCCTTGACTTCGGTCTTGGCTGCGGCTTTGGAAACTTTTTGGGTCTCAGCGACGACTGCCTTTTTGGTGTCGGCCACGATCGGCTTTACCTCGGCAGCAGCTTTTTTAACCGTCGTCTTCGCGGCGGTTGTCGCTTTCTTGGCGGTAGCCGCCGTTGTCTTGGCTGCCGTCTTGACGGTTTTCTCAGCACTGGCCACAGCTTTTTCAGCCGCCGCCTTCACGGCCGGAGCCTTGCGCGCGATGGTCTTTTTTACACCGGCATCGGCCGGGATTTCTGTTTCCGTCGTCGTCTTTTTCGTGGTAGCTCTCGCCATCAATCTTATCCCATCGCTCAAACGCAGTCGTCGAATCTCCTTAGCCTATCTGACTCTGCGCTCTTAATCAATTGCGTACAAAGAACATAAAGCAACATGACCTACCATCCTCAGCAAATCGTCGCCCGTGGCCCCCGCGCCATTGCCGAAGCCGCAGCCTCAGCCATTGACGACGACGCCTTCCTCGAAGGGGCGACCTATTCCATCCTTGAGGAGGATGAGGACAAAAACATCTGGCGCATCGATGCCTTTCCAACCACGGAGGAAGAGTCTGAGCGTTTACAAGAGGTTCTGGCTGATTACGCTGACCTGAAACTCACCACCGAGCAACTGGCCGATGCCGACTGGCTGGCTATGGCGCTGTCGGGTTTGCCGCCGGTTCGGGCGGGGCGTTTCTTTGTGTACGGCGCTCATGATCGCGGCAAGAGGCCGCTAAGCGCCGTCAATCTGCGCATCGAAGCGGGTGCAGCGTTTGGTACCGGTCACCACGGCACGACCGTCGGCTGCCTCATGGCGTATAATGATTTGCTTAAAAAATACCGCTTTGAGCGCGTGCTCGATGTCGGCGCAGGCACCGGCGTTCTGGCCATCGCGGCCGCAAAAACCGGCACCAAATTCGCCGTCGGCACCGATATCGATCCGATCAGCGTTCGCATTTCCAATGAGAACACCAAGCTCAATCAGGCCAAGGCCCGCTTTGTGTGGGCCAATGGCCTAAACCACAAAGATGTGCGTCAGGACGCCCCCTATGATCTGGTATTCGCCAATATTCTGGCACGGCCGTTAGTTGGCCTGTCGCACTCGATCCGTGGCGCGCTTAAGCCCGGCGGGATCGTCATTCTGTCCGGCCTTCTGCGCACGCAAGAGCGCTTCGTCAAGGGCGCTTACCTGTCGCATGGTTTTAAGGTCGTGCGCCGCATCCACCGCGACGCCTGGTGCACGCTGGTGATGCAGAAAGTTTAGGCGCGCTTAACCATTCCGCCCAATACTTACTCGCACGGTCAATTGGTGTGAGTTTAGACAATGAAAACGGCAATCTACGGTGCAGGCAAAAGCGGGCGCGTCCTGTTGGGCGAGATGGCGCAACGCGGCGAAACGGCGGATTTCTTCATTGATGAATTTTCGCCGGAGCCACAAGTCAGCGGCCTGCCCGTCAAGCGCATGGCCGATATTGCCGACAAGAGCGATATCCGGCTGATGGTGTCGCTGCATAATGGCACGCCGTCGGCCACTGATATCCATACCTTTCTGGCCGACAGCCTGTCACGTCAGGGCTTTGGCGAAATCCACCAGTGGCAGGATCTGGCGCTCATCTATCCGGCCCTGATCGATGCGGTTTCAAGCCATAGCGTCAACCCCCATGAACCGGGCCTGAAAGTCTTTCGCGATATGCTGAGTGATGACATCAGCCGCGACATCCTGGATACCGTCATCGCCTTTCGCCAGGATTTTCAGGGCCCGCTGACGGGTTTGCCCGATCAATATGCGCCCTATTTTCCGGCGGGGATTGATGTTTTTCGCGGTATAAAGTCCCTTCGGTTTGCCGATTGCGGCGCCTATGATGGCGACACGATAGAGAGCGCGCTCAAGAAATCGCCGGTGCCTGTGTCATGGTTTGCGGCGTTTGAGCCCGATCCTGATATTTTTGAGCGCCTGCGCGCACGCATAGATGGCCTCAAACCTCAGTTTGAAGATACCGATTTCTGGCTGCTGCCATTCGGGGCGTGGTCAAAGAATGATGTGCTGAAATTCAACGCCCTCAATACGGTGTGCAGTTCGTTCATGATTGGCGTTGAGACCGCGCCGGTCACGATTTCCGTACCGGTGGTGTCGCTGGATGCGACCTTGAGCGCATCACCTCCGAACTTCATCAAGATGGATATCGAGGGGGCCGAGATCGAAGCGATCACTGGTGCGCGCCACATTATTGAGACCTACCGCCCGACACTGGCCCTCAGTATCTATCACCTGTCCCATCATCTGTGGGAAATCCCGGCGATGATCAAAAGCTATTATCCGGGCTATGAGATGTACCTGCGTCACCACTCAGCGTTTGTGCCCGATACGGTGCTTTATTGCCTCGCGCCTGATGGGCCCAAGATTAAGGGCTAACGGCCAAGCTTAAGCGCCTTTTTCGCCTGCCGCGCCACCTTCTTTTTCCAGCGTTCCTGAGCGTAGTGCATCTGCCATTCGGTGACATCCAGATCCGGTTGAGGACCGCCGCCTTCATCATGATACTGACCGTCCCAAGGTTCTGGCCGCAGACGAAACTGCAACGGCCATACACCTTGGCGCGGACGCCCGCAAACCGTGCAGTATTTCGGCAAATGAAATCTTGTCCACCTTGACCAGCCATCGGTTGAGATATTCGTCTCGCAACGCGGACAAAGGCTGAAAGCATAGACTGCAAACAGCATCCAACCCACCGCAAAACAGGCTGCGGTGACTTCCAGCCCGTTTTCATTCAGGTAAAATCGGCTTCCCAGATGGGCTAACAATATCAGCCCCATTATAAAAACGCGGCTGAACATAAATGTCCAGACTATGCAAATCGCCGTAGCGATTAACACCCATACATGATCAGTGCTGAACATGCTCATATTGATAAGCATAAAACCCGACAACAGGAATAAAGCCGGATATCTCATAATCCCCCCTCTAAAACCTTTATACCTTAACCCAGCTTACATTAGGCATC
Source organism: Asticcacaulis sp. SL142 (assembly GCF_026625745.1). Lineage (NCBI taxonomy): Bacteria > Pseudomonadati > Pseudomonadota > Alphaproteobacteria > Caulobacterales > Caulobacteraceae > Asticcacaulis > Asticcacaulis sp. SL142. The sequence continues at coordinate 1,418,331 of NZ_CP113061.1, forward strand.
TTTGAAACCCAATTTCAAAGGTCTATATGTTCGGGATAGCCCTTTAAACCCGAGTCCCGCCATGCCCGCAGACACCGCCTTTCAGACCTTTGATGTCACCACCCATCCGACGCAGGGGATAACCCATGTCGCGGCCTTGCGTGCGCAGATGACCGCACTTGGGCTGTACGGCTTTATCATCCCCCATGAGGATGAGCATCAGAACGAATACCTGCCCGACGCCAATGAACGTCTGGCGTGGGTGTCGGGCTTTACCGGATCGGCCGGGGCAGCGATCGTGTTTCAGGATAAGGCGATCCTGTTTGCCGATGGGCGATATACGCTGCAATCGCGCGAGCAGACCGATCCGTCAGTGTTCAGCGTTGAAGATTTTAACGGCATGGCGTCACTGGCCGAACACATCCTTAAAGCGCCCAAAGGGTCAGTCATCGGCTATGATCCGGCCCTGCACAGCCCCGATGGCCTGAAAACCCTCAAAGCCGCCGCCGATCAGGCGGGCCTGACACTAAAGGCCACATCGCCCAATCCGCTTGATCTGGCATGGGGAGAGGCCCGCCCTGCCCAACCCGCCGCCCCGGTTGTGCCGCACCCGCTTGAATTTGCGGGGATATCCTCTGCCGACAAACGCCACGGCCTTGCCGACACTTTGAAAGCCAAGGGTGCCAAGGCGGCCCTGATAACCGCCCCGTCATCGCTGGCCTGGCTGTTCAATATTCGCGGCGGCGATGTCATCCGCTCGCCATTACCGCTGGGTCAGGCGATCCTGTTCGATGATGGCTGCGCGCAGATTTTCCTTGAACCGGCTAAGGTGACCGAGGGTCTGGGTGAGTGGCTGGGCAATGAGGTTTCGCTGCTGACGCCTGCCGATATTGCATCGGCTCTGGCTGACCTTAACGGCCAAAACGTCATGGTCGATCCGGCCATTTCCTCGGCCTTCTGGTTTGAGGCCCTGACCTCGGCCGGTGCCACCACCGTTCCCGCCGATGACATCTGCGCTTTGCCCCGCGCATGCAAGAACGAGGTCGAAATCAAAGGCACCGCCGCCGCCCATATCCGCGACGGCGCGATTTTATCGGCCTTCCTGTACTGGGTCGCCACAGAGGCACAAACCACACTGCCGTCAGAAATCGAAGTGGCGCAGAAATTGGAATCGCTTCGCATCGCCTCTGGCCGCGTCAAAGACCTGTCGTTCGACACGATTTCGGGGTTCGGCCCGCACGGCGCCCTGCCCCACTACCGCGTCACTACGGCCTCCGATATCCGCATCGCCAAGGGCAATTTACTGCTGGTCGATTCCGGTGCGCAATCTGAGGACGGCACCACCGATGTCACTCGCACTATGGCGATCGGTGAACCAAGCCCTGAGCACAAGCGCATGTTCACCCTGGTGCTCAAAGGCCATATCGCGCTGGCGACCGTGCGTTTTCCTGCGGGGACGACGGGCACGCATCTGGACGTTCTGGCGCGCCAATATCTGTGGGCCGGCGGGTTTGATTATGATCACGGCACCGGCCACGGCGTCGGCGTCTATCTGGGCGTCCACGAAGGCCCGCAGCGGATTTCAAAGACCCTCAACCGCTATCCGTTGCAAACCGGCATGATCGTCTCCAATGAGCCCGGTTTTTACAAAACCGGCGAGTTCGGCATCCGGATTGAGAACCTGCAATATGTGACCAAAGCCACACCCATCGACGGCGGCGAACGCCCCATGCACGGGTTTGAGAACCTGACGTGGGCGCCGATTGACCGCAACCTGATCGAGGTTTCGCTGCTGAGTGAGGCTGAACGCGCCTATATGGACGCCTACCACGCCAAGACCTTTGACCTGCTCAAAGACCTCGTCGCCCCCGACGTCCGCGAGTGGCTTAAAACGGTATGCGCCCCGCTCTAAAAATCCCCTCTCCCGCTTGCGGGGAGAGGGTTAGGGTGAGGGGGATTATAAAGATTTATCCAGATCCACCCTCATTTCTCGAACGATCTCATCTCTGGTAACAGAGAATTTTTCAGTCGCCTCGTTATCAAAGAATTTTGCAGAAATGGTCACTATTTTCTGAGGTGCCACCAGCTTTAACCGCTGATGCCAATATACCACCTTTTGTCGGTTTTCCTGCGAACTACTCACGACGCTATTCTGCAATGCCTCGACATAACCTGCATATACCGTCAGCTTTTCTCGGTATCTAAATTGCCGTTTGTCAAACCTATCTTTCAAATAGGTTGTTAGTAGTGAACCGATACCCAAGCCGCCAATTAGCGTAATTAAAGTGCTGACGATTTGTTCCGTTTCCATATTCTCTACCCTCGCCCGTACAGCGGCATATTGGTCGCCATGATGGTCACGAATGGCATATTGGCCTCCGGTGGCAGGCCCGCCATATGCACCACCGTACTGGCCACATGGGCCACATCCATCCGCGGCTCAGACCGGATAGTGCCATCGGCCTGTAGCACGCCTGATGCCATCGCTTCAGACATATCAGTAACCGCATTGCCGATATCGATCTGGGCCGCCGTGATGCCAAATGCACGTCCATCGAGGATGATCGATTTGGTCAGGCCCGTTACGGCGTGCTTTGACATCACATAGGGCGCGGCATGGGGCCGTGGCGCATAGGCCGAAATCGAGCCGTTATTGATGATCCGCCCACCTTGTGGGGTTTGTGATTTCATGGCCCGTACGGCTTCGCGCGCGCATAACATAGTACCGGTGACATTGGTGTCGATGACGGCCCTGGCCTGCGCCCAGTCGAGGTCTTCGAGGGGTACTGCGGGGGCACTCACCCCCGCATTGTTGAACAACATATCGACACGCCCAAAGCGGGTGATCGTTTGGTCAAACAGGCCGGCAACCGAAGCTTCATAAGTGACATCGGTGGGGATACACAGGATATCGCCCGCACATAAGTCTGCGGTGTCTTTAAGCGCCTCCGCCCGCCGACCGGCCAGCCCCAGCGACCAGCCGGCCTGCGATAAAGCGACCGCAACCGCGCGGCCTATGCCGCTGCCCGCACCCGTGATGACGGCGATTTTCAGTTTCAGTTCCATACCTATGTTTACCCCCTCTAAGCGCAAATCAATGATTTGCACTTAGCTCCCCCTCCAAGAGGGGGAGTTCTAAAAAACAATCTCCAAGAACTCCCCCTCTTGGAGGGGGAGCTTTCAGGGACGCTGGCGTCACTGAAAGAGGGGGTAAACGGCTCTACACCCCGATCATGCTCAACCACTCGTCCTCGGTCATGACCGCAACCCCCAGTTCTTCGGCTTTTTTAAGCTTAGATCCCGCGCCGGGTCCTGCCACCACAATATGGGTCTTGGCGGAGACCGAGCCTGCTACCTTGGCCCCCAGCCGTTCCGCCTGAGCCTTAGCCTCATCGCGGGTCATACGTTCCAGCGCACCGGTAAATACCACCGTCTTGCCCGATACCGACGATCCGGTCGCCACCGCCTCAGCGTCCTTCACCCGTAGTTCGGCCAAGAACCGCTCATAAATACCGACTTCGTGGTCATTTGAGAAATAGGCCATCAGCGCCTCGGCCACGCTGGGGCCTATCTGATCCTGCTCGATGATCGCTGCCCGCGCCCCCGGTTCATCCGCAACCGCCGCCGTCATGGCCGCGCGAAAGGCCGGTTCTGAGCCATAGGCCCGCGCCAACAACTTGGCCGTAGTATCGCCAATATGCTTGATGCCTAGGGCGGCGATAAATCGCTCCAAGCTGATATCACGCCGGTCTTCGATCGCTTTGAACAGATTTTTGACACTCAAATCGCCCATGCCTTCGCGGTCTTTGAGCTTTTTGAGCGACACCGCATCACGCGCTTCAAGCTTAAAAATATCGGCAGGTTCCGAAATCAGCCCGTCTTCATAGAATTTGAGCAACTGCTTTTCGCCCAGACCTTCGATATCCAGCACCCGGCGGCTAACGACGTGTTTGAGATATTCGACCAGCTGATGGGGGCAGGCATGTTCGCCGGAGCAGCGCCGCGCCACCCCTTCTTCGCCCTTGGCATTGACCTCACGCACCACTTCGGTCTTGAGCGGGCACGGACAGATGGTCGGAAAATCATAGGGCACGGCGTCGGCTGGACGCTCACTCAACTCAACCCCGACAATCTGCGGTATGACATCGCCGGCGCGTTGCACCCGCACCAGGTCACCGATGCGGATATCCTTACGCGCGATCTCATCGGCATTGTGCAGGGTCACGTTAGAGACCACCACGCCGCCGACCGTTACCGGCGCCAACCGCGCCACCGGCGTCAAAGTGCCAATCCGCCCGACCTGAATGTCGATGGCCTGAAGGTGGGTCAGGGCCTGCTGGGCCGGAAATTTATGGGCAATCGCCCAGCGCGGCGAGCGTGACACGAACCCTAAGCGACGCTGATAATCCAGCCGGTCAACCTTATAGACCACCCCGTCGATATCGTAGCCCAGTTCGGAGCGGTCCTTTTGCAGGCTTTCGTAAACCTCAAGCAGGCCCTCGGCATTAGACACGCGGATTGAGCGCGGGTTGACGCTAAAGCCCCAGTCGCGGAATTTTTGCAGGGCTTCGGATTGGGATGAGAAAAATAATTCAGGCGTATCTACATATCCGCCGCCCATACCCGTTTCACCTATTGCGCCTTCGCCAAGAACACCGACCTCGCCCCAGGTATAGGCAAAGAAACGCAAGGGTCGTGATGCTGTAATCTTTGCATCCAGTTGCCGCAGCGCCCCCGATGTCGCATTGCGCGGATTGGCAAAGACCTTGCCCCCCGCCTCAGCAGCTGCCGCATTCATGGCCGCAAAAGCCTCCAGCGGAAAATAGACCTCGCCGCGGATTTCGATCAGGTCGGGGAGTTCCCTCCTTGCACCCACTAATCTGGGCGGAATGTCTTTGATGGTTTTGACGTTTTCGGTGATGTCTTCACCGGTGCGGCCATCGCCACGCGTCGCCGCCCGCACCAGTTCGCCATTGACATAGAGGATAGAGCACGACACGCCGTCGATCTTGGGCTCGGCGGCGAAATGGATGATTTCCAGCGGATCAAGCTTCAAAAACCGGCGGATACGGCTCACGAAATCAGTAATGTCTTCAGCGCTGAAGGCATTATCGAGCGACAGCATGGGGATGCCGTGCTGAACGGGTGCGAACTTGGCCGATACCGGCGCCCCGACCGTTTCTGTGGGGCTGTCTGCCGTCATCAGTTGTGGATACAGTGCCTCAAGCTGGCGTAATTGCTGCTCCAGCAGGTCGTAATCGGCATCCGACAGTTCCGGCGCCTCTTCGTTATAATAGAGCGCCCGGTGATGATTGATCTCGGCGGTCAGGCGATCATGTTCGGATTTGGCGGTGTCGAAATCTGTGGTCATTTGTGATTCTTCCTCCTGTCCTGTTTACAGGAGACGAGAGGTTTTATCACCCCCGCACCAGCGCATGGGCGGCGGCGCGGGCGGCTTCGGTGATCTCCGCCCCCGACAGCATCCGCGCCAGTTCTTCAAGGGTTTCATCTTTAGATAGCTCGACGACTGAGGAGCGTACCCCCTCGCCCGCATCGGCCTTTGAGACCTTCAGGTGCTGATCGCCACGGGCGGCCACCTGCGGGCTGTGGGTCACCACAATCACCTGCGACGCTTGCGCCAGTTTTTTCAGACGCAAACCGACCGCGTCCGCGACCGCGCCACCGACACCCTGATCGACCTCATCGAAGATCATCACCGGCCCCTTGGCATCGACGCCGCCCTTGGTCGCCAGTGCCGCCTTAAGCGCCAGGGCAAAGCGCGCCAGTTCGCCGCCAGACGCAATCGCCGCCATGCCGCCCCACTCCGCCCCCGGATTGGTCTTGACCTCAAACGCGATCTGATCGCCGCCATTAGAGCCATAGCGCTCGACCTCCAACGGCGTCATCGCCACCCGGAATCGCGCCTTATCAAGTTTAAGCGGCGTCAGTTCAGCCATAACAGCGTGGCTTAAGGTCTCCGCCGCCTGCGCACGTTGCGCCCGCAAGGCTTCAACCGCGAGGTGGAAAACGCTTTCGGCATCCTTAATCCTGGCAGCCAGTTTCTTCAGATGCGACTCGGCATCCTCGATCTGGTTGAGGTGATGGGCCATGCGCACCCGCTCTTTGGGCAGATCCTCGACCAGCACATTCAGCTTTCGCGCCATGCCGCGCAGGGCAAACAGCCGCTCCTCGACCCGGTCGAGCTTGCCCGGTTCGACATCGAGCGCATCGGCCGCCGCGTCCATCAGGGCCAGAGCTTCGTCGGCGGCAATCAGGGTACGATCGAGCGCCTCAGCGGCTGCCGACAGGCGTTTTAATACCTCATGTTCTCCGCTCGCCCCGGCCTGAGCCGCGCGGGTGCGGGCATGATCCAGCGCCCGAAACGCCTTAGCCAGTTGCTGCGACAGCCGATCGCCGCCGACAGCGGTACGCGCCTCGGTAATGTCTTCCAGCGCCCGCTCCGACGCCCCAAGCAAGGCACGCTCAGACGCCATCTGCGCCTCTTCGTCGGCCTGCGGGTTTAAGCGCTCCAACTCCTGCAAGCGCAGGGTAAGCGCCTCGATTTCCGACGCATCGGCCTGCGCCTTTTTATGCAGATCGCGGTACTCGTCTTTCAGTGCCTTAAGCGCCTTAAACGCCGTTTGCACCTCGGCCAGATAGGTGGCACAGCCACCATAATTATCGAGCATGGCGCCGTGGGTCTTAGGGTCGAGCAAGCCGACCGTCTCGTGCTGACCGTGGACCTCCAGCAGGCTGTCACCAAGCGCTTTGAGCACGCTGACGCTGACCGACTGATCATTGACAAAGGCTTTGGAGCGGCCATCGCGGCTGATGACCCGGCGCAGCAACAGAGGCTCACCGGCTTCTAGTGCAAGGCCTTTGTCTTCCAGAAATTCATAGAGGGATGATGTGCCCGCGATCTCAAATTCCGCCGTCACGGCGGCCTGCGGCGCACCGGCACGGATCAGGCCAACGTCAGCGCGCGCACCCGTCGCCAGCCCCAGCGAGTCCAGAATGATTGATTTTCCCGCCCCGGTTTCACCCGTCAGAACACTTAAGCCCGACCGGATATCCAGATCCAGCCGGTCAACCAGAACCACATCCTGTATCGTCAGGCGAGTAAGCATATAGACCACTAAAAAAGGCGGGTTCCAAAACGGTCCCGCCTTTATCGAATCATGACAGGCCGCTCAGCCCCTATTTAAAGCGGAGTGATGCGGCTTAGCCAGCTTTTTTTCTTCTTTTGTTCTTTTTCTGGTGCCGCGGTCTCAACCTTCTTGGCGTCGGGATCGGGGGCCACCGCCAGGGTCTGTCCACGCGACTGCATCAGCTTATAGGCTTCGTTGTACCAGAACTCACCGGGGAAGTTATGGCCCAGCACAGCCGCATTGCGGTTGGCTTCGTCGGTCAAGCCCAGCACCAGATTGGTTTCGACCAGACGATAAAGCGCCTCCGGCGTATGGCTGGTGGTCTGGTATCTGTCGATGACGGTGCGGAAGCGACCGGCGGCGGCCAGAGGCTGGTTCTGGTTCAGGTAATAACGCCCGATTTCCATTTCCTTGCCCGCCAACTGATCGGCGACCATGTCGAGTTTCAGGCGCGCATCCTTGGCATATTCAGAATTGGGGTAACGCAGGATCACATCGCGCAGCAAGGTTTGGGCCTGCACCGTATAGGCCTGATCCCGGCCAACATCGACGATCTGCTCGAAATAGTTATTGGCCTTCATATAGTAGGCATAGGGCGTGAGCGGCGAGCCCGGATAAAGCTGAATGAAGTGATCGGCCGCCGTATTGGATTCCTCATAACGATTGGCCATGTAGTTGGCATAGATCGTCATGACGATGGCACGGCGCGACCATTCCGAATAGGGGTGCTGACGCTCAACTTCCTCGAAATAGGAAACGGCCTCGTTCCAGCTTTTTTCGTCCAGGCGCTTCATACCGGTGGCGTAAAGCTGCTCAACCGGGCGTTCTTCGTACACCAGTTGCGTACGCGCGGGCTTTTTACCGGCACAGGCACTCAGGCCGCCGATGGCAAGGCTGGCCAGCACAATAGCGGCAATAGCTTTTTTGGAAACAAGCTTGGTCTTGGTAGGCGTCACGCGCATATGTCCCTAGTTCTTGGCCTTAGTTGCTCACAGGCCCGGACGTAAACGACCGGAATCCCCCAATGGACACTTACACGAGGCGGTTTAAATAGCCAACAGCCTTATTAAGGCTTAACCCGCTTTCGACAGGGCCGGAGCCAAAGTCACTACCTGGTATGCATCCGGGCGGGACAATAAGGCACGAACAAGGGCATTATTAAGGCCATGACCGGCCTTGATTCCTTCAAAGCGGCCAAGAATCGGCATGCCCAGAACATAGAGATCGCCAATGGCGTCCAGGGCTTTGTGACGCACGAATTCATCGGTATAGCGCAGGCCCTCAGCGTTCAGTACCTTATCGCCGTCGATGACAATAGCATTGTCCATAGACCCACCACGGGCCAGACCGGCTGCGCGTAAGGCTTCAACCCCTTCGAGGAAGCCGAAGGTACGGGCCGACATCAACTCATCGCGGAAGCTGTCTTCGGTGACGACCAGATCGACGACCTGATGACCGATCACCGCGCTGTCGAACTCGATTTCAAAACGCATTTCAAAGCGATCGCACGGCAGAAGTGACGCACGCTTATCGCCTTCGATCACATGCACCGGCTTTAGGATTTCAATCACGCTTTGCGGCATCGGCTGGCGGCGGAAACCGGCACGGTCGAGCAGTTGCACGAACGGCAAGGCCGAGCCATCCATGATCGGCACTTCCGGCCCGTCCATCTCGATCAGCACGTTATCGACGCCCAGCGCTGACAAGGCAGCCATCAAATGCTCGATGGTCGAGACCGACACCCCGGCCTTATTAGTGATGACCGTGCCCAGACGGGTCTGGGTGACGGACTCAGCGGTGGCCGCAATGATATTATCGCGGTCAGTGATGTCGGAACGCATGAAGACAACGCCGGACCCCGCAGGGGCCGGACGTACCGACAAACGCACGCGCTCACCGGTATGCAGACCTACGCCCGCGCAAATCGCCGGGGTGGCCAATGTGTGTTCATGATGCTCTGGCAACATAGACAGATAATCCAAAAAGTCGTTATGCCGTCGCCCCGCACATGGGGTTTTGGCCTAGTGTGGGTATAGTTTCCGCCCACGTTAATCACAACTGAACTTGAATTTCTGTTTGTAACGTAAAGGATTACGGCAAAAAGTCGTTAAGATCGTGCCCTGCCAAAAGGCCTTATGCCGTAAGCCGTGACACCCTGAAACGTAAAGGGCGCGCCAGGGTTTGAACCTTAGCGCGCCACAATTACGATGCTAGATAGTGTTATTAACGCAACACTTATATTGTCTTAGTTGGCCAGTCTGCGCAGGAAGGACGGGATCTCAAGGTCATCCTCAGCTTCCGGGGCCGCCGACATTTCCGGCTTGGTGACACTGACCGTCGCGGAACGATGATCTGTGGTCTCCGATTGCGCCGGATAGTTGGGCTGTACCGGCGGCTGTTGCGTCACCGGCGCGTAGTGCGAGGTCGTGTCGCGATTACGCTGCGGAAACAAAGACCTCCAGATCGAGCCCTTCTCCTCCTCCGGCTGGCGGGCCGGGGCATGGGTGGGGGTCTGAACCGTCGGACGAGCAGGCTCTGGGCGCGGCGCATTGCCAGCGAAAGCCGGGCGCGGCGGCTGCGGATAGGTCGGACGCACGATTTCCGGTTGGCGAGGCGCCGCAGGGGCTACCGGTTGATCGGGCACGCTGGAGAACAGGCCGTCATCTTCGCCTTCGACTTCAGGGTCGACGATCTTGCCGATGACACGGCTTTCCGGAACCTCAACCCTTGGCATTTCAACTCTCGGTGCCTCAACTCTGGGCGCCTCAGCCGGGGCCGAAAAGGTCGGGCGCGCCATAGGTTGAATCTGGGGCTGCAGCGGCTCACGCGGTGCGACCGGCTCAATGCGCGCACCAAATTCACGCGACACCGGGGCTGTTGTCGCCGGAGTCGACGCAAACGCAGGTGCACTTACAGGTGCAGGCTGTTGAGTTGCGGGCTGTACAGTTGCAGGCTGGGCCTGTTGGGGCTCACGCGACGAGCCCCCCGTGAATAAAGGGCTTTTGGGGGCCGCCTGTGCTACAGGTTGCGACTGAGCCGGTTGAGCCTGAACCGGGGATTGCGCCACCGCGACCTGGCTGTCCATGCCGGTAGCGACCACGCTGACGCGCAGCTTACCTTCAAGCGACGGGTCAAACGCCGCCCCAAAGATGATGTTGGCGTCCGGATCGACCTCAGAGGAGATCGCATTGGCCGCTTCGTCAACCTCAAGCAGGGTCATATCCAGACCGCCGGTGACATTGACCAGCACAGCCTTGGCGCCCTTGAGCGAGGTTTCATCGAGCAGCGGGTTCTGAATAGCGTTTTGCGCGGCCTGCATGGCACGGTCATCGCCCGATGCTTCACCGGTCCCCATCATGGCCTTGCCCATTTCGGACATGACCGAGCGCACATCGGCGAAATCGAGGTTGATCAGGCCCGGCAGCACCATCAGATCAGTGATCGAGCGCACGCCCGAATGCAGCACCTGATCGGCCATGCCAAAGGCTTCGGCAAAGGTGGTGCGCTCATTGGCGATACGGAACAGGTTCTGGTTCGGGATAACAATCAGCGTATCGACATAGCGTTGCAGCTCAGAGATACCGGCATCGGCCAGACGCATACGGTGACGGCCTTCAAACATGAAGGGTTTGGTGACCACACCGACCGTCAGTATGCCGCGTTCACGCGCACATTTGGCAATGATCGGCGCCGCCCCCGTGCCCGTACCCCCGCCCATACCGGCGGTGATGAACACCATATGGGCGCCATCAAGGTGCTCAGTGATTTCGTGGTGAGATTCCTCAGCCGCGGTCATGCCGACCTCCGGGTGAGCGCCCGCGCCCAGCCCCTGAGTGATCGACACACCCAACTGGATCTTGCGGTCGGTCTTGGCAAACTGGAGCTGCTGGGCGTCCGTATTGGCCACCACAAACTCCACGCCTTCCAGACCGGACTCGATCATGTTATTGACGGCATTGCCACCAGCGCCACCGACACCGAAGACGACAATGCGCGGCTTCAACTCGGTTGTGCGCGGCGCAGACAAATGAATAGCCATGGTTTGAACCAACCTCCCGTAACCTCTGCCCTCACAGCCTACCGGCCGGGGGATTGCCGGGGACGAGCCTTGAGAACAGCTCGCATCACCTCAGCAGAACTCAGAGGACTATCTGACATTAAATACGCTTAACGAATAGTTACCGAGTAATCTGAGTCGGGCGGTTTTGAAGCCTTTTTGGTAATAAATTTTAACGGAGATTACCAAAGTGTGACTTTTTCGGTGGATAGACTTTCCACAGCTTTCCACATGCGGCGAAAATGTGTCGTAGATATAATTTTACAGGTTATTTCTCAGCCAGTCGATCATGCGCACGACCGCGCTGCCGCCCGTACCGGCGGTTTGGGGCGCCGCCCCCGGCCCAAGTCGCGCGCTCATAATCTTGCGTACCGGCACCACATCGCGCGGACCGTAAAGCGTGCGCAGGATAACCCCTGCCGCCGCCGAAAATGCCGGCCCCGCCGCCGCATCAGCCAGATGCGGCACGCGCTTAGGCTTACCCAGACGCACCGGACGATCAAACACCCGCACCGCCAATTCACGCACGCCCGCCAGTTGCGAGGCCCCACCGGTCAGGACAATACCTGCCCCCGGCTCAAGCTGCACACCAGAAGCTTTGAGTTTTTCCCGCAGCAATTCAAAGGTTTCCTCAACACGCGGCGCAATGATGCCTTTGAGGATCGAGCGCGGCACCGAGATCGGTCCCGCTCCTGGATCATCCCCACGCGGCGGCGCTTCGACCATTTCGCGGTCTTCGTTGGATGAGGCAATGGCCGAGCCATGCAGGGTTTTCAGACGCTCAGCCCCGGCCAGGGTCGTTGATAAACCGCGCGCGATATCGGCCGTGACGTGCGCCCCGCCGACATTCAGGCAATCGACATGAACGAGAGAGCCATTGGCAAACACCGCCGCCGTGGTGCAGGACGCGCCCATGTCGATGCAGATGCTGCCCAGTTCTTTTTCATCGTCTTCGAGGGCCGCAACCGCTGCTGCCAGAGGCGCACACACAATGGCCTGCACCTCAAGATGGGCCATGCTGACGCACTGCTGAATGTTATTAAAGACGTTTTCGTCGATGGTAATCACCAGCAACTCAAGGCCCAGCGACCGTCCGGTCAGATTACGCGGATCGCGCACGCCCGATTGCCCGTCCACCGACCACGACACCGGTAACAGATGGATGCAACGGCGATTGGGGAAGCGCACCTGAGACAGGCCCGACTGAATGGCGCGGGTCAAATCAGCATCAGAAATCGGCTTGGTGCCAAGGGATACCTGCGCCGACACGCGGTGCGAAGCCATCTGCGCCCCCGGCACGGAGACGCGCACGCCCTGCAAAGAGGCATTAGCCATGGCTTCGGCACGCTCGACCGCCTGACCTATGGCCTGAGAGGCAGCGTCCATGTCTATGATATTACCTGCGCGAAGCCCGCGCGACTGCACATAGCCAACCCCGGCGATGCGGATAGACTGATCAGCCTGACGCGCCCCTTCGGGCTTTAAGATAAAGCAGCCGATCTTGGACGCGCCTAGGTCAAGCGAGGCCACAAGCCCCGGTGTGACTTCAGCTTTGGGGGTAAATTCTTTACCGGAACGATCTTCGTAACGCGACATATGACGATTTTCAGGTTAAGCGGTTTCGGGCCAAAGAGTTAAGCGGCAGGTTGAGCGGTAGTCGCAAAGGGCGCGACAATCAGGGCATTCGGATCACGCAGGTCGATTTCGGCCAGTCCCTGATCCAGCACCCGACGCGACGCAATCAGGGTATCCAGACGGGCCAGAGCGTCTTCCTGATTAAGTGCGGGCAGTTTGATCAGGGTGGCGTTCTTAAGCCGTAAATCCCAGCGCCTCGTATCGACGCGCACCAGAACCTCCAGCTTTTGCATCAATTCCGGGCGCGAGCGCACCAGTTCAAGAATTTCATCGGCATTCTCATTGGCGCCCTCACCGACGACCAGCGGCAGGTCGACAAAGTTATAGGCGCGGGCTTCGGGGATGATCTGGCCCTTATCATCGATGACATAGGACTTATTCTGGTACTGCCACACCGCCAGCCGGGGGCGCTCAATCACATCAATGATCAGCACATCCGGAAACTGGCGACGTACCGTCACCGACTCCACCCAGCCGATTTTTTCGATGTTTTCTTTGACCTTGGCCAGATCCATCAGGGCTATCGGCTGACCGCGCTGAAAATCGAGGGCGGCGCGGATATCGGCGCGGGAGTGATCCGACACGCCCTTGAGGTGGATATTTTGCAGATTAATGCCCGCAGCGGCGATCCGGCGGTCGGCAAAATCGCGCATCCCGTCAGTAAGCATCTGCGCCCGGTTGCCGGTGGCCAGCACCGCCAGCAATAAAACGCTTAAGCCTGCAAAGGCCAGCCATGCGGTCAGTTCCGACGGCATTGGCACACCGCCAACGGCGCGCATCATGCCGGATTGCCCTACCACCCGCTTGCCGCGAGACGAATTCGACGCAGAGGCTTTCGAAGCGCCCTTTGGCGCTGACTGAACCTTAGCTTGTCGTCTTCCTCCCCGTACCACTGCGGGCATAAGCGTCCTCCACTATCCACTTGACCAGATCATCAAAGCCCATACCGGCATAGGCCGCTTGCTCAGGGGCGAGCGAGGTCGGTGTCATGCCGGGTTGGGTGTTGACCTCCAAGAGAACCAGAACGTCCTTAATTTTGTCATAACGAAAATCACTTCGTGTAAGACTTTGGCAACCAAGTGCGCTGTGAGCCAACTCGGCTTGGCGTTTCGCGGTTTCAAAAACTGTGGACGGAATATCGGCGGGCAGGACGTGGCGGGAGCCATTCTCACCGTACTTGGCTTCATAGTCGTACCAGCCGGTATTGGAGACGATATCGGTAACGGTAAGCGCGCGTGGGCCGCCGGCTTCGCCCAAGACCGCGACCGCCAGTTCCTGACCGGCCACATAGGGTTCAACCATGACCTCTTCGCCAAAAGTCCAGCTATCCGAACCGACCTCGGCAGGCGGACGATTGGCGCCTTCGCGGATGATATAGACCCCGACGCTGGAGCCTTCGGCATTGGGCTTCACCACATAGGGCGGGGCAATGACGTGATCGCGCGCGACCTCATGGCGGCTGTAAAGCCCGCCACCCGGAACGGTGACACCCGCAGCCTTAAGCACGGCTTTTGCTTTTGATTTATCCATCGCCAGCGCTGACGGCAGGACGCCCGAATGGGTATATGGGAGTTGCAGGGTCTCTAAGATTCCCTGTACGCAGCCATCTTCGCCCCAGGCCCCGTGCAGGGCATTGAACACCAGATCGGGCATGAGCGCCGTTAATATATGCGCCAGATCGCGCCCGGCATCGACGCGGGTAACCTTCGCGCCCAGTCGCTCAAGGGCATCGGCACAGGATTTGCCCGACACCAGCGACACGTCGCGCTCCGACGACAAGCCCCCTAACAGAACCGCGACATGAAGATGAGACAGGGACATGAGACAAAGCCATTTTATGAAAAATATGGCCGTGTTTGTGGAGCCTTGATGGCCCAAGGTCAAGGCAAAACCGGACATAAAAAAAGCGGGTGAGGCTGCCCTCACCCGCTTTGATTTTTAGGCCTTACGCATCGGCCTTTTCGTCATCCGTCACCGGCACCGCCAGATTGGATGAATGCTCAATCAGCACGCCGGTTTCTTCGTCACGGACAATCTCTTCGCCGTTCAAAATCCGGATGATTTCTTCGCCGGTCAGGGTTTCGATCTCCAGCAAGGTTTTGGCCAGACGGTGCAGACCATCATTGTGCTCAGTCAGGATGCGCTTGGCGTCATCATAACCGGCCTGGACCAGACGGCGGATTTCACCGTCGATCTTTTGGGCCGTGACTTCGGAGACATCACGGCCAAAGGCCCCGTGTTCGTCTTCACTGTCCTTATAGTTGACCAATCCCAGTTCGTCCGAATAGCCCCAGCGCGTCACCATGGCCTTGGCCAGCTTGGTGGCCTGCTGAATATCGGAGGAAGCCCCGGATGTGATCTTGTCCTTGCCGAAGATCAGTTCTTCGGCAACCCGGCCAGCCATCAGAATGGCCAGACGCGAGGTCATCTGGGTGAAGTTCTGCGAATAACGGTCGCCTTCCGGTAACTGCATGACCATACCGAGCGCACGACCGCGCGGAATGATGGTCGCCTTATGAACCGGATCGGCTTCCGGCACTTTAAGCGCCACAATGGCGTGGCCGCCTTCGTGATAGGCCGTCAGCTTCTTTTCGTCTTCGGACATGGCCATCGACTTACGCTCAGCGCCCATCATGACCTTATCCTTGGCGTCCTCAAAATCCTTCATGGTCACCAGTTTGCGGTCTTTACGGGCGGCCATAAGTGCGGCTTCGTTGACCAGATTGGACAGGTCAGCGCCGGAGAAGCCCGGCGTACCACGCGCAATCACCTTGACATCAACGTCTACGGCCAGAGGCACCGGCTTCATGTGAACGCGCAGAATGGCTTCGCGGCCAGTCAAATCAGGGTTCGGCACCACAACCTGACGGTCGAAACGGCCCGGACGCAGCAAGGCCGAATCCAGCACGTCAGGGCGGTTGGTGGCGGCGATGATGATGATGCCCTCACTCGCTTCAAAGCCGTCCATTTCCACCAGCAACTGGTTTAAGGTCTGCTCGCGCTCATCGTTACCGCCGCCGTGACCAGCCCCGCGATGGCGACCGACCGCGTCGATTTCGTCGATAAAGATAATGCATGGCGCGTTCTTCTTGGCCTGCTCAAACATGTCCCGAACGCGCGACGCACCCACACCGACGAACATTTCCACGAAATCCGAACCGGAGATCGAGAAGAACGGCACACCGGCTTCACCGGCCACAGCGCGGGCCAGCAGGGTCTTACCCGTACCCGGAGGGCCGACCAGCAGTGCGCCTTTGGGGATCTTACCGCCCAGACGCTGGAATTTCGTGGGGTCTTTCAGGAAATCAACCACTTCGCGCAGCTCTTCCTTGGCTTCATCAACGCCGGCCACATCCGTAAAGGTGACGCGGTTCTTGTGTTCGGTCAAAAGGCGCGCCTTGGACTTACCAAAGCCCATCGCCCCGCGGCCACCGCCCTGCATCTGGCGCATGAAGAATATCCAGATACCGATGATCAGCAAAATCGGCAACAGGCCCGACAGGATTTGCACAAATAGCGAGGTCTGCGCGGTCTGAACCTCGACATTGACGCCCTTGGCGTTCATGGCCGAGGCCAGTTCTTCGTTCGGATAAGGGGTTACGACCTTATAGACCTTTTTGTCCTTGGTGGTCGCGGTCACTTCATCACGGTGAAAGGTCGCTGAGGCGACATCGCCCTTATCGACCGCCGCGATCAGTTGCGAATAGGTCATTTTCGCCGGTTGCGCCGGATAACCACCCTTTTGATTCATATAGGTATAGGCGCCGATCAATACCGCCAGCAGAGCCCCGACAATCGCCAATGAACGCAGGTTCATAAACCTCAATCTCCCAACGCCAGCATGGCGTAATCAATAATCATATCCGCGCAGGTTCATCCCGCACAGGTCAAATCCAGCTTCGACAACCTATATAGTGTGGATATTTGCGCTTTGCTATGTCTGCCCCGTCAGAGTCTGCGCAACAGATCATATTCATTCGCCACCTGACCCAGCGCATATAAGAAACGCAAGGCCACCCACGACCGTAAGGTCACGCCGTCACTGTTGTCCGGTTCGGATAACAACACAAGTCTGTTGCCCGTTTCACTGCCCATTTTCACGACCGGCAGCGCCCCGCGCAAGCCTGCCGGAACCTGCAAATATTGCGCCAGATCGACCTCGGATAATGCCCCCTTATGGCCCTGAACCGCCATGACGGTTACCGGACGGGTTCCGGCCCGCACTTCAAACCGCCCATCCCACATGTCGGCGGTGTCAGGCGCAAGCGTAAGCGGCGTTACGGCCCGCCGTGTCATATCGCCCGGTTCACGCCCGATCAGGATCGTGTTTTCGCACCATATCAACCGCGCCCCGGACAGAACAAACGGCCCCGCCTCACCGCGTTTAAGGCCGCTAACGATCGCCGCCACACTGTCTGAGCGCGGCAGACGCGCCCCGCCACCGGCACTAACCATCGCCGCAGCCATGACCTTATGTGCCGCCGCTTGCGGCAGGTTCAGGAGGTAGTCGGCTTCCATCGTAAGAATACCCGACCAGCCAAGGGTTTGCGGTACGCTTAAAAACTCTGAAATATTGATCAGCGCATCCGGCAAATTTAACGCCGCAGGCTCACGCCCCGTCAGTTCGGTACGGGCCCGCGATCTTAAAAACTTGGGATTGTCATTGGCCGGATCATCGACCCAACCCACACCGATCGTAGTCAGCCAGTCACGCAGCCTCTGCCGCGGCACATTCAATAATGGGCGATAGATGAATACGCCCCGCCCCTGCGGCCACACCGGCGACGGCGCCCACATCTCCGGCGTCCCCACGCTTGAGCCCATATCGCGCATCAGGTGGGCTTCACGGATGTCATCGCGATTGTGGCCGAGACAAAGCACCTCAATGCCCTTGCCCCGCGCGGCTTCGGCCAGCAAACCATGGCGCGCCTGACGGGCCGCCGCCTGAATACCGGTAGCCGGTTTATCGCCGATCCAGTCGAGTTTGGAAAATCCATGCCCCAGATGATGAGCCAGAGCCTCCACCTGCGCGCACCAGCCTGCGCTCTGCGGATTAAGGCCATGATCGACGCAAAAGACCTCAAGGGGGCGCTTGCCCCACAGATGCAACAGGCACAGCAAGGCCACGCTGTCGCCGCCGCCGGATACCGCCACGCCCAAAGGTTTGGCGCTATCCGGGATCAGATAGCGCTCAAAGCTTTTGAAAATATCGCGTAATTCAGCGAATGACTGAAGCGCCTTCCGCCACGGGTCAAGGTCATCCAATCGCGGTTACGCCGCACATTGCGCCTTGCCCTTAAGCGCCTTGGCCTGAGACTTCATGGGTGCTGAGGCTTGCGCCGCATAGCGCTTATCGAACTCGGTCAGGGCCGCACAGGTCTCAACCTTACGGTTCAGATCCGCCAGAGCGGTCGCCAGTTTCACAGTCGATTCCGGTGCCCACGACGCCTTGGGCCAGCCTTTAAGCGAGGTCGCATAGGCCGCGACTGATCCTGAAATATCGCCACGCATAGTACGGATCTGGCCCAGACGGAACCAGGCCTCAGCGACCTGCGCTGATTTCGGCCACTGGGTCGTAAATGCCTCAAAAGCCGTTGTGGCTTCATCAAGCTGATTACTGCTCATCAGGCTATAGGCCTGATCGAAATCGGTTTCAGCGCTGCCCGTTGTGGGCGGGGGCGGCGGGGGGCCAGCGAGGGCCGCCTCCATGTCTTTGGATTTAGCATCAAGCAGATCAACCCGCTTGGTCAGGGTATCGGTGCGCGCCGTCAGGGCCTGCACTTGTGATTGGGCTTGCGTTGCCGCGAAATTGGCTTCTTCCAGTTGGCCAGTCAGGCGCGTAAGGGTAGCGGATTGTTCATCCAGTTTGCGCGACAGAAAGTCAACGGTGGCCTGCAAAGCCACGACCTCTGGATCGGGTTCAACCAGAATGGGCGGTGCGGCCTTATTTTCGGTTTTCTGAACCGCGCGCTCCAGCTTACGGACATTACGATCCAGACGATCAAGGCGCTTCTTGTCCCACACGATCGCGGCCGGCGCATTCGGATCGGCGGATGTGGCATCATCCTCATCGGAAATGGCATAGTTCTGGGCGACGGCGGTGGACATTACCGACATACCGCCCGTCAGGGCCAAGGCCATAACCAGACCGCTGACGTAATGACGCAAAGTCCATTTTCTAGCTGCCGTTTGTTGCCAATGCACCTGAACACTCCCGCATGCAAATAGAAACTGCACTGTAAGGCCCATAACATAAAGAGTCAGGCGTTACAGTTTTATGAAACTGGAGACTAACCATAAAGACGGGCCGAAATATGACAAGAGGCCAGCACTTATTTTGTACCAAAATTGCTCACGCCCGTAAGTTTTTCCAGAAGCACATATTCACAAACTCATATCTGTTCGTTGACAGTGTCCATGCAAACCCTTTCGGGCCGAAAACAAAGGCGGTCACACTACGCGACTGGATTTTATCGTCCTAAAACTATACGGTCTTCCAAAGCCTTACGGCCTCATCTGATTAACAGGCATCCATGAAAATCTACGTAATAAACCTTGATAAGGACTCGCAGCGTCTTGACTTCATGACGTCAAATCTTACGGCTGCAGGGTTGGAGTTTGAACGCTTCCGCGCCATCCACTACACTGATATCCCGCCACATTGTCGCCCTCTGGCGGATCGACTGGCGGCTTGTGGCCTGCGTCCCGGTGAAGTGGGCTGCACCCTGTCACATGTGGAGGTGTGGAAAAAAATCGCCTCAGGCCCTGACGATTTTGCCATAATTTTCGAAGACGATGTGCATATTACGGCTGATTTCAGGGCATTTTGTACCGGCCTTGATCCCGATAAGGGCGAACTGGCCATACACCGCCTGGAAACCTTTCTGGCGCGGGTAACCCTGAAGAGAACCCCGGCCTATCGTATGGGTAAGCGCACAGCCCATCAGATGCTGTCCAATCATGGCGGTGCAGGGGCTTATCTGATCAATCGTGCGACGGCCAAGGCGTTTTTGGCTATGTCAGATCATTTCAGCAATATTGTCGATGTCGAATTGTTCGACCCCGCCCGCGGCAGCGTACCCGCCCGCATAAAAACGTATCAGTGGCTACCTGCGCCATGCATTCAGGATATGTTTATCAGCCGCACCTTTACCTCAAATTTGCTGGAGCGGCTGGATTTCGACAATAATCATCTTGGCCCACTATCACGCTGGGAGCCTTTGAAACAGTTATTGCGTCCGCTGAACACCGCTCTTCAGGATTTACGCCTGCGCCCAAGCGGACGGACCCGGCGGCTGATCCGCCACGGATAAAAAACACCCCGCCGTGAAGCGGGGTGTTTTCATTTACGAATAGGCCGGTTTATTTGCTGGCCGCCAGCTTGTCGTTCATGACCCAGCCGATATTGTCGTTGTCATCGGCCACTTGCCACCACATGCCGTTCTTTTCGCCGGTCGGATAGACCGTCAGGCCCACAGGCAAGGCGCGAAGCACCTTACCCTTAGCATCAGGCGTGCTGCGCAAGGTCGTGGCCGTCAGAACATCAAAGCTGCGCGTTGGGGCTGCCGCCGCACCGCCGACATCAATCCCGCCCAGATTTTGAACCATGTCCGTATAGGCCATGATGAAGGCCTGAGTGACCATACGGCCAATTTCCGTGCTTTCATAACCGCCGCCAACCGCACCGGCAAAGCCAGCGCCGCCGCCAACACCCCAGGTCAGGTCGTTCTTGGCCGCACTGCCCGAAAATGAGTTGGATTCAGATGTGCGCACATCCGTCAGGGACAAAACGGTTTCGGCCTCAAGCTTTTTGGTGCGGAAACCACCGACGACCGCACCGGCGCGACCACCAATCATGCCGCCGATCAGCCCCGCAGCCCCCCCGCCACCGGTATTGGAATCGGCTGCGGCCACTTCGGCCACCAGCACAAAGTCAGCGGCCTTGATCTGGCCCTTACCCATGTTAGAGCCCTTTTGCAGGCCCAGAGAATTCCCCAGTTCGCGCTCGCGTGCGGCCACATCCATGCCCGCCCCGCGATCCACCAGACTGAAACAACCTGATTTCTGAACCACGACCTTAAGCAGCTTGGCTGGCGGGGCCAGATTATTTTGCGTCCAGCCGTAGGAATCGTCGCCATCGACAATGGTGATCGAGCCCAGCTTTTTGGAGCATTTCGGGATTTCAGCGACCATCTTATTCTGGTGTTGCTGAACCTTTGACGATTTCGCCATCGTCGATTGCGCAACCACTTGAGGGGCCGCGCCCAGAGCGCAGACCGTGGCGGCCGTCATGGCCAAAAGACGAAGTTTGAGCATTTTCAGCCCCCTGAAAATCTGAGTGAATGATTGAGAGTTAAGGTTCGGATTTTACTACGCCGCCGTGGAAATCACCATACGCAATCACGGCTTATGATCACAAAAATCGGGCCCATGCGTAGCACAGGCCCGATCAAAATCAACGTGATTTATCGCGTGGTTCTCAAGACTTACTGAGCGCCTTCGGTCAGGGTCGTCTTGGCGTTACGGTTCTTGGCCCAGCCTTCTTCCGAAGCGGTCGTATCCAGCGGGTTTTCCTTACCGTAGGAGATGGTCGAGATGCGGGCCGGAACGACACCCTTTTGCGTCAGGTATTGCGACACAGATTCGGCGCGGCGGGCGCCCAGAGCGAAGTTGTATTCGCGGGTGCCGCGTTCATCGGCATTGCCTTCGATACGGATCTTGACGGCGGGATAGCGCACCAGCCACGCGGCCTGAGCGTCCAGAAGCGCCTTGGCGTCTTCACGCAGGCCCGATTGATCCAGATCGAAATAAACGCGGTCACCGACATTGACCACAAAGTCCTGCTGCGAGCCAGGGATGACGCCGACCGGAGCGACCGGTGCGGGCGTAGGTGCGGCTTCAGGCATCGGGGCTGGGGTCGGCACCGGCTCAGGCATAGGTGCCACGGGCTCTTCCTTTGGCTTGGACGCACAGGCCACCACGGTCGCCGAAACGAACGTCACGAGCGCGATTTTGGAAAGGGTTTTGAGGGTCATGGTCATCAGAAGTCGTTCCTTTAAGTCTGCCGACAAGTCTGCCGGTTTAAATGCGTATCGGCCTCATGGGTTAAAACCGATACATGAAATTTGTGACGCCTTTGTAAGGCCTGTAAACATTGATCGTTACGATGATATGGCTTTGAGGCTTTGTCAAACCGAAGTGTTTGCAAATCAAAGGCATCTGTACGATTTCGATCATTGATCGCTTATGTAAGCCTGAGCTTATCGCCTCAAAGTGTAAAAAAGCGATAGTTCTCGCCTGAAAGAAATATGCGCCCTACTTCAATCGCGGTGACCAGGCCGGGTCCGAGGCCCCGCCAGGATATGGCCCATTTCACTTTAAGATGTGCCATATCCCTACTCAGCCTCTACTTCAAACGGGGTGACCAGGCCGGATCAGACGCACCGCCGGGATATGGCACGGGCCGCTCCACACGGCCCGTAACATCCACCGTCCACAGGGACGGCATCCCGCCCGGAGGCTCACGGAAGAACATGATGTAACGGCCGTTCGGTGCCCAGGTCGGGCCTTCCTCAAGGTAGGATGAGGTCAACAGACGCTCACCGGAACCATCCGCGCCCATCACCCCGATCGAGAACCGGCCGCTGGACTGTTTGGTGAAGGCGATCAGATCGCCCTTGGGTGAAAACACCGGTGTCGAATAGGAACCGCCGCCAAAGGTAATCCGGCGGATGCCCGATCCATCCGCATTCATGGCGTAGATTTGGGGTGACCCGCCGCGATCAGACGTAAAGACAATGGTTGATCCATCTGCAGAAAATGACGGCGAGGTTTCAATTGACGATTCCGTCGTCAACCGGCGCGTGGAGCGCGAGCGCAGATCCATGACATAGATGTCGGTGTTGCCGCCCTGTGCCACGCTATAGGCCAGCTTGGAACCATCGGGCGAAAAGCGCGGCGCGAACACCATGCCCTTAATCTGGCCCACCGTTTCCTGACGGCCCGTCTCAATATTGAAAATGTAGATGCGCGCGGAATCGTCACGCAGCGCCATATAGGTGATTTCCTGGCTGTCAGCATTAAAGCGCGGGGTCATGACCTTATAAGACCCATCGGTCAGATAGGACGGATTCGCACCGTCCTGATCCATGATGGCCAGACGCTTGATGCGCTTGGCGCGACCGCCGCTTTCAGCCACAAACACAATGCGCGTATCGAAATAACCCTCTTCACCGGTCAGTTTTTCATAGATGGCGTCGGCAATCTTATGGGCAATACGGCGATAGTTTTCCGGCGTGGCCGTAAATGACATCCCCAGAAGCTGCTTTTCGGAGAAGACATCCCACAGGCGAAAATCAACCTGCAACCGCCCCTGCCCGTCAATAAACGCCATGCCGTTCGACAAAGCCTGAGCATTGATGGTGCGCCAGTTTTCAAAGTTCGGCGTCACATTGACATCAAGCTGAGATTGAATAAACGCGTTCGGATCAATCGGGCGGAAAAAGCCGGAACGCTCCAGATCGGCCATGACCACCTTGGAAATCTGCGTCCCCAGATTGCCCGACGCGTTGGTCGCCGCCGAATCAATCTTTATGGCGATCGGCAAAGGCTCAATCACCCCCTGATTGACGGTGGCCCGCAGTGGTTCCTGAGCACGCGCGGGCATAACCGCACACGATAGGGCCGCAATCACGCTGGCTAAGGCCATAAGGCTGCGGATCATAAGGGGTCTGTGGGGCGTAGAATTCCGGATCATCTGGGCCTCTCTGGGGTCTGGCGTCTCACCTGTGGGGCGAGCCAACCTTTAAGAACGCTATAGTCGTAACGAAAATAAAAGAACAATGGGGCAGGATTATCGCGACGCACAGAAAGTTTTGGCATCAAACGTAATAATCAGCGCCCGGTTATAAAGCCCATCAGGCAAATCACCATAGGGCTGGCCACGACTGACCGCCGCAATAGCCCGTGAGGCACCGGCCTGCCACACAGGATCGCTGCGCCGATCCAGCCATTCCGGCCCTTTGACGACGCGACCGCCGGGGGATAGCGTAAAACCGATATCAACCTCGACCTGATTAGACCCCGGCACATCGCAATTCGGCGACCATAGCTTTTGCAGTCGCGCGGTAAGCGCATTCATAGCGGGGCCTGTATCCGCCGGTGATGATCCGGCATTGGACGCCCCATCCGTCGCCCGCGTATTGGCGCGAGCCGGAGCCCGCGTCGGCGCTTTGGACGGAGAACTTTGCATTTTCGTCAGGGAGTCCAGATCCAGCGCCTTTGGAGCCGGTTTAGCCGGTGCCTTTTGCGCGGGCTTTTTGGTGTCCTGCGGTTTTTTCAGACCGTCCTTGGAGACTTCCGGGGCCTTGGGGGCTGGTTTGGGCTGAGGTGTCGGGGCCTTGGCCACTTCGGGCTTAGGCACCGGCTGTTTCGGGGCAGGTGTCGGCGGCGCCGGTTCAGGCACAACTTCGGGCGCAGGCGCAGGCACCGGCGGCTTGACCGCCAGTTCATCGACCGGGGCCGCCGCCTGCTCAAAGGTTGGCATGTCCGAGATAATCGTCACCGGCACGGACGAGGTCAGGGTCCTGGGCGTCTGGTGCGTCCAGGTGATGAAGGCAAGCGCAACTATGCCGACGTGCAGCAGTACCGACAGGAATGTAGCTGTACCCAATCGTTTCATTACGGCTGCGTCACCTCTGGCGACGGCGTGGCCGACACTTGCGGACCACCGCTTTCGGTCAGCAGATTGATTTTGGTAAAGCCCGACGTCGACAGCTTGGCCATAACCCGCGCCACGCTCTCATAGGGGGCCGTACCATCGGCGCGGACATAGACAGGCTTTGAGGTGTCGCCATTGGTCATGGCCAACAAGCGTGCGGCCATCTGATCGTAGCTGGCCGGATCATCCATCACATAGATGCTGCCGTCGCGCTGCACCGATACCGTAAGCGGGTCGCCCTCATCCTTAAGCGCTGCCGCTTCGGTCTTGGGCAGATCAATCTTGACGCCGGAGGTCAGAAGCGGTGCTGACACCATAAAGATGATCAGCAGCACCAGCATCACATCGACCATCGGCGTGACGTTGATTTCCGACAATGCGGACTTACGCCGCGATCTGCGCCCACCTCTGCGGCCGCCGCCGGCGGCGCCTGTTCCCAATGCCATGCCGGTCTCCTTACTTCAGGCTGCCGAGCTTGTCGGCCAGACGACGGGTCACCGACACCATCAGCTCATCCGCAAACCCTTCCATACGCCCGACGAAACGGCCGGTCTTGGCGCTGAACAGGTTATAGCCGATATAGGCCGGAATAGCGGCCGCCAGCCCCATGGCTGTGGCAAACAGGGCTTCGGAAATCGCAGGCGCTACGGTCGCCAGATTGGTATCACCCTGAGCCGCAATCGCCCCAAAGGCATTCATGATCCCCCAAACCGTACCGAACAGGCCTATGAAGGGCGACGCGGTGGCGATAACGGCCAGAATGCTCAGGCCATCTTCGATCTGATCGGCTTCGGCGGAAATGACGTGATTAAGCTCGCGGTCAATCTGACCCACCAGCAGATCGCTCTGGGACGGCGTGATCACCTTGCCCTTATAGTCGCGCCAGGCGGCGGTCACCGCCACCAGCAGCTTCTGAAACGGCTGGGTCGGATTGGTGCCTAATGAGGCCCCAATATCTTCGAGCGGACGGCCTGAAGCCAGCGTACCCTCAAAACCGTCGGCCTCTTTGTTGAGGCGGTTCAGTTTCATAGTCTTATCAATGATGATCGCCCACGACCACAGGGATGCCAGCACCAGGCCGATCATCACCGATTTGACGACCCAATCGGCCTGCATAAACAGTTCAACGAAATTCAAACCTGAACTGAGGGCTTCGGGGGCAGCCGCCGCTTCCATATAAGACTCCTAAAAAGTAACCTGACGCGCGAACGGCCATTCGCGCGTGATCGAATTGTTTCGGCACCTTGCCTCAAGAGTGATGACAATTCTATGGCAAGGTTAATTAAGTTTATAATTTTCGGGGAAAGTGCAGTGATGCCGCAACTATCCGTAACGGATCACGGCTATTGGCATTCGCCGTCAGGTGTCAATACGCAGCCTTATAAAGCCTGTTTTAGCCGCACACTATACCAGCAGATTATTGCCCGGATGGGCCGCCTCAACCGTCACCGCTTTTTCAGGCGTCAGGGACTGCGGCTTATTTTCCGGTAAAAACTTCTCGCGCACGATCTCCAGCAACGACTTGGGCAGACGGCGCGGACGCGACGCCATGTCGATGCACACCAGTTGCAGTTTGCCGACGCACAAAACCTTACCCTTGCACTCAATCCGCTGGGTCAGGTTAAAGCGCGCCCCTTGTGATCCATCGATCTCACTGCGCACCCACAGGACATCATCGATCTTGGCCGGGGCATGGTACTTGACGTTAATCTCCGCCACCGCAAAAGCCAGCGGATCTTCGCGCGCGGCCAGATCAGAATGCGGAATATTCAACAGGCGCATAAAGTCCGAACGGCCACGCTCAAAATATTTCAGGTAATTGGCATAGTAAACGACGCCGGAAAAATCAGTGTCTTCGTAATAGACACGAATCGGCAAGCTATGGGTACGGCCATCGATAAAGCCCGATAACGCGCCCTCGACCAGAAAATCGATATCTTTCATAGCCCACCTACGCAAAAAGCGCTCAGGTCACACACACAATTATGCCCGACACGCTGGTCACACCGCCCATACCAATAATAAGCTACCTCTGCCGCAACGCAATATGAAAACCTTGCGCGCCCGGTCACGATTCGTAAAGACTTATTTAACCATAGGGAAGCGCTGTCGCCCAAAATTCAACGTAGTCATTGGCAACGCACAGTTGCGGCGCCCGTAAAGCACATATTACCCGTCAAACAGATCGCCCGTAGGGGGTATTGCCGCTGGCGGGTTAAGGCCCAGATGCAGATAGGCGCGCGCACAGGCCATACGTCCGCGCGGCGTGCGCTGAATAAAGCCCTGCTGTAGCAAATAAGGCTCGATCATATCCTCAACCGCATCGCGGGCTTCGGCAATGGCGGCGGCGATGGTCTCTAACCCCACCGGCCCGCCGGAGTAGTTCTCAATCAGCGCCCGCAGATACCGCCTGTCGGAATGGTCAAGACCGACCTGATCGACCTCCAGCCGCGCCAAAGCTTTTGAGGCCGCCTTTTTATCGATTGTGGTTGCCCCGTCGGCGGTGGCAAAATCACGCACCCGCCGCAGTAACCGCCCCGCCACCCGCGGCGTCCCGCGCGACCGTGAGGCGATTTCCATGGCGCCGTCTTCGCTGACGGGCGTACCCAGTTTACGCGCCGCCCCGATCACCACCCGCGTCAGTTCTTCAGGCGTGTAGAACTCAAGACGCAGGGGAATGCCAAACCGGTCGCGCAGAGGCTGAGACAACAGCCCCGCCCGCGTGGTGGCCCCGACCAATGTAAACGGTGCCAAGTCAATGCGTACCGTCCGCGCGGCGGGCCCCTCCCCGATGATCAGGTCGAGCACATAGTCTTCCATCGCCGGATAAAGAATTTCTTCCACCGCCGGATTGAGCCGGTGAATTTCGTCAATAAACAGCACATCATTGGGTTCAAGATTGGACAGGATAGCTGCCAGATCACCGGCCTTGGCCAGCATCGGCCCGGAGGTGGCACGAAACCCGACCCCCAGTTCCTTGGCCACGATTTGCGCCAGCGTCGTCTTGCCCAGACCCGGCGGACCATAAAACAGCACATGGTCAAGGGATTCGCGGCGGGCGGCAGCGGCGGCTACGAACACCTTGAGATTGGCTTTAAGCGGGGCTTGCCCCACAAAATCATCAAATGTTTGCGGGCGCAGGGCGCGGTCAATGCCCAGTTCGCTGGTCAGCGATCCGTGTTCATCGTCCTGTCGCTCGCCTGAAATCAGTCTGGACATCGTAATTTATTACCTTCCCAGCGCCTTAAGCGAAGCGCGGATAACCGCCGCCAGTTCCGCTTCCGGCCCCAGATCTTTTAGCGCCACATCGACCGCCTGTCGTGACTGCTGTTCAGACATCCCCAGCCCCATCAGGGCGGCAACGCTTTCGCCATTCACGGACGGTTTTACGGTCGTCACTGCCGCCGGACTGTAACCGATAGGCTCAAACACGCCGGCGACGGTCAACGGCTTACCCTTAAGTTCAATGACGATGCGTTGCGCCAATTTTGGCCCCACACCCGACGCCCGACCGACCTTGGTCTTATCATCGGACGCCACCGCCTGCGCCAGTTCCATAGGCGTCATAATATCAAGCACCGCCAGCGCCGCCTTCGGCCCCACGCCCTGCACCCCTTGCAGGGACACAAAGGCCTGACGCTCATCCTTGGTCAAAAACCCGAACAGGCGCGTGCCGTCTTCGCGGGTGACACTTTCGATATGGACGATGACCTCGGCGCCCAGTTCCGGCATATTGGCCAGCGTGCGCACCCCGCAACGGACAATATAACCGACACCACCAACCTCAATCAGCGCCTCTTCGTCGCTCAGTTCCAGCACAAGGCCCCGCAAACGCCCGATCATGCTACGCTCCGCTTGTTTTTAGTTGCGCTACCGCTAACGCTGTTTGAGCGCGATTTTATTTGCCCTAACGCTTCGCTGCTAGAGCGCAGTATCGCCATCTTGCGCTTATGGGCATGGGTGATCGCTACCGCCAGCGCATCGGCCATATCGGCCGTCAGCGTTGCCTCAGCACCGGCGCGCGGCAGCAGACGTTTGACCATGAACAAGACCTGATCCTTATCCGCGCGCCCGGCTCCCACCACCGATTTTTTGACATCGAGTGCGGCATATTCCGCCACGCTCAAGCCTAGCTTGGCCGGGGCCAGCATCGCCGCCGCCCGCGCATGGCCGAGTTTAAGGGTCGAGGCCGGGTTCATATTGACAAAGGTTTCTTCGATTGCGGCTTCATCAGGGTGATAGGTTTCAATCACCTGCGTCAGCCCCTCAAACAAGTCCAGCAGGCGGTCTGACAAGGCCTGCTTTTCATCCGGCGTGATGACCCCGTGCCCGACCCACGACAGGCGCGCGCCGTCAACGTCGATAACGCCCCACCCCAGTCTGCGCAGACCGGGATCAAGTCCGATGATCCGAATCGTGTTCTTCATATGTTCGATATAAAACAGGTCTTATCGGCCCGTGCAACCGAACAATGGTTAACACCAGCGCCTAAACCGAAGGCGGCAGCCCGTAGGCCTGCTCAATTTCTCTCAGATTGACCTCAACCTGTACCAGAGCGGCCCTGGCCTTGAGCCAGGCTTCGTCCTCAGCCACCATATCGCCGCGGGCCCGTTCGCGCTGGGTCAGGGTGCGCTGAAAAAAGGCATGGTCGCGCACCAGATCGAAATAGGTGCGGCAGGCCCGTGTTGCCTCTTGCGCATCCATCTCACGGTCAAGAGCGGCATTAAGAAACTGATCAACGGTTACGGTCACACCCCCTCCTTCCCGTTTAAGATGTCGCAAAACCGTTATAAACTATAGTTAACAACCACACATAGCAAGTCGGGAGGCAAGTCGGGTGGGCAAGCCGGGGAAAGACACGGCAGGGGATCAGCCTGCGGGTGGCCAAAAAGTTGCACCTTTAGCCTCGACGGGCGTTATGGCGCTTCTTTTTGAGACATATTGATTTCAATACGATTGCCAGATGCCCAAGCTTAGGCTTAACTCAAGGCTGTGGGTAATCAGGTTTTATCGACCGGTTATGGGGGCAAACGTGAGCAATATGGACATGGGTGAAACCTTAGACGGCGAACATCTATCCGGCGCGGATTCAGCAAAGGTCGCAGATAAAGTAATGACGGCCTCAAAGTCTCGCCGTCGCCAGCCTTTGACCGGCTTTATAGTTTTGATACTGACCGGCCTTTTGATGTGCGCCGGGGCCATGTTCATTGCCGATGCGCCACTGGGTGGCCCGGCTGAGGACTGGATAAGCTGGGCCCGCATCGAAACCGTTCCGTCAGGCGTATTGCTTATCGGTGCCGCCATTATTCTGGTCGGGATTATCGGCTGCCTGTTCCGCCTGACCGTTCCGGTATCGCGCCGCCCGAAAATCACGTCATCACAATCTGTAATTGCCAGCGATGACTTTGATCTGGCCATCCCCGAAGACCAGCTTCAAATCCATGCCGAAGGGCTTAAGACCGCCAGCGTCCACTACCTCAGCGCAGATACCCCGGAACAGACGAGCCGCAACCGCGCCTCATTGCGGTTTGAGGCCCCGCCTGCCACAACACAGGCGGGCCTGTTGCAATCCCAAGCTACGCAGACCTCACCTTCCAGCCATGAGTTGATCCCGCATTATGGTGACAATGCCGCCGATGCCTTTGGCCTGCCCAAGCCCCATCTGGACGCGGCCGCCACGCGCCGTCCCGCCGATGTACCGCGCCCTGCGGCCACGCCCGCGACCACCGATGTCCTGTCGCCGGAGCATGGGTTGAGAATTTCTACACCGTCGGCATCCGACCGCAGTGCCGAGACTGTGGCGGTGGCCGCCCCGCCGACGGCTGAGGTTATTCCCCTGCGTCCGGCAGAGCCTCAGCCTGCCCCCGCTGTTTACAGTGAGCCCCCGACCGAACCGGCACCGGCCCCTGTCGAAGCCGCGTCTATTGCAGTGACTGAAACCGTTACTGACCCGATCGAAGCCGCCCTTCTGGCTGATACGCCGGAAACCTCAGTGCGGGAATTGCCCGAAAGCGATATCAACGCGGTCATTTCTTCGGCCATGCGCTTTATCGAAACGCCTGCGGTTCCAGAGGCACTTGCAGAGACACCCGCACAACCCTCTATTGCGCCCGCCCGTGATGCCTATGCGCCCGCCGTCACCGCGCCGATCATGGCGGAGCCACACCCCTTGCTTGCCCCGGTCGAAGCCGAAATCGCGCCTGAACTGACCCCGGTCACCCCGGCGCTGACGCCTGAGCAGGAAATCGGACAGGCCGTCTCAACTGCTTTGTCAGTATGGCCGGACGCGACCCGTCCGATCGCTGCCGAAGAATTATCGGTACGCCTCAGCTATCTCTATTATGACAAATCCCCTAAGGCCCGCGACGTCTTTAACCTGATTGCGGCTGGTGATCTGTCGGTCGCCGCCAGCCGGTTACAGGGGATGGCCAATGAACTGATGAATGCCGGAGCCTTCGCCCATTCGGCGGAGCTATGGCGGGTTTACGGGGCCCTGCATATGGGGCGTGATGACTCCAAGGCCATGATGGCCTATGAACAGGTGTCAGAGCTTGATCCGTCCGACGCTAATATTCACCTCTATCTGGCTCGCCGCTATCAGATGGATGGTCGCACCGACGCGCTCGCCCCCGTCATTGGCCGCGCACTGGCCGTCGTCAGCGATCCTCAGATCCGCTCAGGTCTTCTGACCCAATATGCCGATCTGAAGTTCAAGGTCGGCGACCTGACGACCGCGGCCACGGCGTTTGAGGAACTCAGCCTGATTAACGAAAGCCTGGCCTATCTTGATCCCGGCAATATCCAGGTCCGCTCCGGTCAGGCGATGGCTCTGGCGCGACTGGCCCAAATCCGTGAAATTCAGGGCGAACACCAAAAGGCGGCCCCACTTTACCGCAAAGCCTATGATGTCTTTTCAGAGCTTTCGGCCCAGATGCCGGGCCATGCCGGTCTTAAGGCCATGGCTGACAATGCCCTGCGCGATGTTCAGCGCCTAAGTGTCTAAGGCCTAAGTGTCTGGCCCTCGAAGTATCTAACCCCAGCTATCGGAAGCCCCTTTGCGGCGCGCGGTGACGGCTGATGCCGCCGCACTTGATAAATCCGGGCTGGGTCGGCCAAACAGATAGCCCTGACCGAACTCGATGCTAAGCTGACGGGCCATTTCGTCCATTTCAGGGTTTTCAATCATTTCCCCGATGACCTGACAGCCAAGTTCGTGGCTGAGCGAGACGATCGAGCGGATCAGCGCGCGCTGGCGATTATCATTCACCGCCTCGCGCAGGAACGGCCCGTCGATCTTGACGAAATCGACCTCGAAATGGCGCAGATAGTTGTAGGACGCCGCCCCCGATCCGAAGTCATCCAGACACACCCGGAACGACATCTGATGCAGCCAGGCGATAAACCGGCGGGCGGTCTCGAAATCCTTGACCTCACCAGTTTCGGTGATCTCGAACATCACGCGCTTGTTAAGGTTGCGGTATGGCTGGATCAGTTTGCGGAAATCGTGGCCGAACTGCGGGCTGGCAATCGACTGACCTGAAATATTAACCGCCACAACCGTGTCTGACTGCGCACTTACAGCCGAAAGCACCTTTTGGCACACCGCCAGATCAAGATCATGGATCAGGCCGATCTGCTCGGAAAAGTTGATAGTGTCATAAAGATTACGGCCATCCTTAAGGCGCAGCAGAGCCTCATGGTGGTGGACCGTACGGTCATAAAGACGCACGATCGGCTGGTAGACAATCTGGAAATCACCATTGTCGATGACCGATTTGATCGACGAAAACTCAGCCACCGTGTCTTCCATGGCCGCTTCCAGACTGGCCTCAATTGTCGGCGGGACCTGATCAGGTGATTTGGCGAAGGTTTGGGTGATATAGGCCAGCGCCTTTTTAATCGCCGCGTGATCCAGATTGCCGGTCTTAAGATGGATCGACATCATCTTGGGCCCCAGCGCCCCGCTTTTCAGGCCGACAGCCTGCCCTACCGCATCGATTTCAGCCATTAGCCGTGCTTCAGCCTGCTGGTCATTGGCCGGTGTCAGGACCCCAAAACTATCATCAGGCAGGGCCGCACCATGGCCAGATATGGAATTTGCCCGCAGCACGGCAGCCACTTCCTGCATCAGCAGGGTCTGCTGATCGGCGTTTAAGGTCGTACGCACCTTGGTCAGCCCTTTAAGCTTGACCAAGGTCATGTCGAGATCAACATCTTTTGACGCGCCGGCGCGGATGATATCGATCGCCAGTTCGTTAAAGCGTTCCGCCGTCATCAGCCCGGCATCGTTATGTTCGACATTATCCGGCCGGATATTGTTGAGGATGCTCAAGGTCAGGTGAATTTCCTCAGCCCGTGACGGGATAAAGCACGCCCCGACATTGACCAGCATAGCCGCCTTGCCGTCAGAGCGCAAATAGACGGCGACCGGATCAATTCGGCCTTTAGTAGTTGTATCTTTTAGCTTTCGGTGCAGAAAAGCCTGATCCTGCGGCTGGAAAAGGTCGATGACCGAGCGGCCTTTGAGGGCGCCCCCTTCTGCCCCCAAAAGTGTGCGGGCCGCACCTACGACGGATTTGATGGTCAGATCAAGACCGACCTCAATCAGAAGATCCGCCGCCGCCAAAGAGTAGGCAATATAGCTATCTCTCTGCGCTTTATAATTCTCACTCATACTGCAGGCCTTTTGCCATGCATGCCGCGCCCGCGACCTGCCCCGATACTCAGAGCTAAAATCGTATACGCGTTAATCTTTATAAATTTACTAATGGCGATACAGCGGGCTAAGGCGAAGACTTAAGGCCGCCATGACTTTGATGACGCACGGAATAAGCGCGTAAAATAGCGGCAGATACCCCCCGGTGTCTGCCCCCCGGCTGATAGCCAAACCCTGCCAGCGCAGGCAGGCTAAGGCCCGTGGCCAACGACAAAGCCAGCTTTGATAAAAAGGCCAGCAGGGCATAATACCGGCTGGCGGCCGTTTCATGGCCGCTGGCCTCCAGCCGGTCGGCAATGATCGCTGACGGCAAGGCCAAATCAGCCCCGAACGCTGTGCCCGACAATATACACACGACAGCAAAGGCGATGATGGCATCCGCAGGCAGGACAAACGCCCACACAAAGGTCAGGCTGGCCAACACCATGCTCAGACCCCAGGCTCGGCCTTTGCCAAAGCGGTTTGATATACGCTGCCACAGAGGCATGGCGGCGGCCCCGCTGACGAAATAGAGGATAAGAAACAAGCCAGTAAAGGCTTCGGCCCGTAGGTGATCGCGGACATAAAATATGATCAACACCGCCGGTATGGCTGAGGCCAAACTGCTCAGGCCATAGGTCAGGGTGAACCGCCGCAACCACGGTTCGCGCACAAGGCTTAGGTAGTTCAGCGACACCACCTTGGCTGGACGCGCCATCGCCGCCTTACCCGACCAGCGCCAGAACGCCGCCACGCCGACAACGAGGCTGATCAGGCACAGCACCGACAGCCAATGAAAAGCCGCCCCCGACGCCATCGACCGTACAAGGACTGTGGGCGTCACCGACCCCAGCAATAACCCGATCAGGCCCAAGCCTTCGCGCACCCCGGCGACCTTGACGCGCTCAGAGCTTTCCACCTGCCACAGGCCGCCCATCGCCTGCAGATTAATGCCGACCATCGAAAAGCCGGTGGTGCAAATAAGGATGCTAATGGCCATCCATAAAAGCGGCTCACCAACGGGATGGAACAGCATCCAGAACCCGGCCCCCAGCAGCACCGCCCCGATCAAAACGATCAGCCGGCGCAGATGATGAAACCGGTCGCTCAAACTCCCAATCAGCGGATCCTGCACGGCATCGATGAGCCGCAAGCCCACCAGCACCGCCCCCATAGCCGCCAGCGGCACGCCAAGATCGGTCGCATAGTAATCCGGGGCATGGATAAACAGCGGCAAACCGGCAAACGCCACCGGCAGAGCCAGCAGGCCATAGGTCAAAAGGTTCAAGGCGTTTGGTCGCATATACTCCCTACGCTTTCACGCCCGCTGGGGATCACCGATCATTGACAGCCGCTGCTGGATATTGGCAAACATCGCTATATCTCAAAAGGGATTCCCATGCCGCAATTGCCCGTCAGCGTCACCACCATCGGCCTACTGATCGCCTCCAACATCTTCATGACCTTTGCATGGTACGGCCACCTTAAGTTCAAGACCGAAAAGTTATGGGTGGTTATTCTGGTCAGTTGGGGGATCGCGTTTTTCGAATACACTCTGATGGTGCCGGCCAACCGCATCGGCTACGGCACGTTCAATGCCGTACAGCTCAAGACGATCCAGGAAGTGATTACCCTGACGATATTTGCGGCGTTTTCGGTCTGGTATCTGGGTGAGCCACTCAAATGGACGACGGTGATTGGCTTTACCCTGATCGCGGCAGGGGCCGCGTTTATATTCTATAAGCCTTAAAGCCGCCCCAATCCGATCATACCGTCCACAGGTAGTTAGTCCCCTGTACATTTGCGTTCGCCGGTCTGTTTAAGCCTTGCTTGAAAAGAAAGCCCGCCCATGCGCTCATATTCCCACCACGCCTTTTCACGCCGGGCAGCTCTGGCTATGGTTATGTCGACCGCAGCCTTTCCCACGCGTGCCGCCCCATCAGGCCGGGTGGTGGATGAGATCCTGTCATCCGCGCACTTTGCCCATAACCTGATCGGTATAAGCCCGGACCGCCGCGTAAGCATCTATTTGCCGCCGTCCTATGGCACTGGCCGTAAGCGCTATCCGGTCATCTATTATCTGCATACCTTTTTTGAAGACCACCGCACCGTCTTTGATCAGCATGGCGTTCAGACGCTTTTAGAGACCGCTTTTGAGCGCGGTGACATGGGCGAGGCCATTCTGGTCAGCGCTGATTTTTCCACGCCCGTCGTCCATTCGATCTATACCAACTCATCGATTACCGGAAATTGGGAAGACTTTCTGGTTCAGGAACTGGTGTCCTATATCGACGCTAATTATCGAACTTTGGCGGAACCGGCGGCACGCGGACTGACCGGCGCCCATATGGGTGGTTACGGTGCCATTCGTATCGCGGGCCGTTATGGCGGCGTATTCGGGTCCGTCTACGCCATGCATCCGGTCGGCACAGGCCACGGCGTTTATATCATGCAGGGCCGTCCGAACTGGGATCTGCTGGCTCAGGCCAAAGCCTTAAATGACGTCAAGACCGATCCGTTTTCGCAGATATTCACCGCCATTTATCAGGCCCACCTGCCCAGCCCGGACAAAGGCCCGCTATATATCGATATGCCCGCGCGTCGGGTAAATGGCGAACTGATCATCGACCCGGCTCTGACCGAACGGCTTACGAACAGCTTTTTCCTGGAACGGCAGGTCGCGTCAGGGGCACAAAACCTTAAAGGCCTGCGCGGCTTTAAGCTCGACTGGGGCCGCTCCGACAGCAATATCGACCATGTCTATTCCAATCAATCCTACGCCTTAAAACTCAACGAATACGGCATCCCCAACGAGGCCGAGGAATATAACGGCGGCTGGGGCGATAAGCACTGGGGCCCGCGCGGCCGGTTTGTCAGCGATGTTCTCCCGTTTTTTAAGTCTCACCTTTCGGTGTGATGACGTTGATTGACAGCCTCACGTCCCCGCGCCATGACAGGCTATGGCAATTTCTCACCCTCTCGACCGGCCGGTATGGACCGCCCTCACCTCTGGCTGGGCGCATCTGGCGCACGGCTATGAGCGCGCGTTAAAGCTTGATCCGGCGTATGGGCCGTTTGCGGCCAGCTTTGACGGATCGCCGGAGCCTTTGGCCGGTTTAGTTCCGGGGCCGGACGGGTTCTGGGTGGTGGAAAGCGGCGCGGTTTCAGCTCCAGAGGGATTCGAGGTCGTTAAGCGCGCCCCGCTACCCGCTACATCAGATG
This sequence comes from Asticcacaulis sp. SL142, assembly GCF_026625745.1. Taxonomy (NCBI): domain Bacteria; kingdom Pseudomonadati; phylum Pseudomonadota; class Alphaproteobacteria; order Caulobacterales; family Caulobacteraceae; genus Asticcacaulis; species Asticcacaulis sp. SL142. Next base: position 1,454,786 of record NZ_CP113061.1, read on the forward strand.
ACGGCCATACACATCACACCGGGCGGCGAAGATTTTGAGGCGCTTAAGCTAACTCACGCCGATGGCCCGGAGATGCTGGCTCTGGCCCGCCTGACTCAGCCCGGCCCGTTTGCTGAGCGGACGCACGAACTGTCAGCCTTCATCGGTACCAAGCAGGATGGCCGACTGGTCGCCATGGCCGGTGAGCGTATGAAAATGGACGGCTTTTCCGAGGTCAGCGGCGTGTGCACCCACCCCGATTTTCGCGGGCGTGGCTATGCGGCGGGGCTGATGCGACTGGTTGCACGGCGTATCCATGCGCGTGGAGACGCAGCGTTTCTGCACACCTATGCCGATAATCAGGTGGCGATTGATCTCTATAAATCGCTGGGGTTTGAATACCGGGCAGCATTGACGGCGACGGTGTTGAAGCTAACAATTTAGCGATATGATTAAATTGAAATCATCAACGATATAATGCCCATCTGCTACTCGTTTATGCTAACCAGTTTGGAATCAACCAATAAATTAGAAATTGGTAATTCTTTCTGACGCGAGGAGTAAGGACGTGGACATTCACGATTTTGAAAACATTGTGCGGACTTCTGGGCTAGTTACGTTCCCTGTAGCAGGTTCAGGGCTTACCCTTGACTTGTCTCTACATCATGAGAGGCTTTACGCCTGCAAGTTACTCTTGAACGTGCGCTACCCCCAAGCCGACATTGACACAATGCTTATAAAAAGATTTGTCCTTCCAAACGACAGCGTTCTGGATGCAGGTGCTAACATAGGCTTTACTTGCCTAGAATTTGTTGCCGCTGGAGCTAGAAAAATTACAGCAGTCGAACCAGCTAGCGCGCTTTTCCACCGTCTCTCTACCCTATCTCACGAAAGAATAGTTCCGATAAGTTGCGCAATATCCAGCCAGCGTGGGATGCAATCATTAACCTTATCAACAATTCACAACCAAGGGAGCAGCCTAAAGGAAGAAATCAGAGCACTTTTCCCGCAGGTATTCGGAGCCGACCCTGAGGTTGAGACGGTTCGAGTCACAACTATAGACGACCTGTGTGATGAGCATGGCCCCTTCGATATTTGGAAATTAGATATAGAAGGGGCTGAAGTGGATGCCTTGCTAGGGGCTAAAAAAACCCTTCAGGAAAACGCACCTAGGGTTATTGTTGCAGAACTGTATGGCCCGTTTTACCAGGCGTTTGCCAATGAAGTCAAAGATACTCACCCATTCGCCTATAGAGCTTTAATTAGACATGCAGATTATGCTCTCGCTCTGATAAATCCTGACGACGCCTTAGACGATACCTACTATCAGCATAGTCCGATGTACGTGTTCTGTCGTAAGGCCACTTCCACCTAATAGAAGCCTCCCATCTTCAGTCGGGAAGAGAAAAGAAAACAGGCGGAGATGTCGCCATCTCCGCCTGTTAAGTAAATCCAGTCCTCGTCACCCGCTCCAAGTTACGGGTGTAGGGGCATTTTAGCGCGCTACCGCTTCGCTGCTTGAGCGCAGGCCTTACCGGGCAAACTTCTGGAACTTGATCCGGTGCGGGATAAGACTATCCGTGCCGAGGCGACGCTTTTTGTCTTCTTCGTACATCTCGAAGTTACCTTCGAACCATTCGACGTGTGAATCGCCCTCGAATGCCAGGATGTGAGTCGCCAGACGGTCAAGGAACCAGCGGTCGTGGGAGATGACCACGGCGCAGCCGGCGAACTCTTCCAGCGCTTCTTCGAGGGCCTGCAAGGTTTCGATATCCAGATCGTTGGTCGGCTCATCGAGCAGGATGACATTGCCGCCGGACGCCAGAGTCTTGGCCAGGTGGACGCGGTTACGCTCACCACCGGACAGCAGACCGACCTTCTTTTGCTGATCGCCGCCCTTAAAGTTAAAGCCACCGACATAGGCGCGGCTGTTGATTTCGCGCTTACCGACGATCATCACATCGGTGCCGCCGGAAATAGCCTGCCAGACGGTGTGGTCGGGGTTGAGGTCATCGCGGCTCTGATCGACATAGGCCAGCTTGACCGTTTCGCCGAGTTTCAGCGTACCCGCGTCGGGTTGCTCGACACCAGTGATCAGCTTGAACAGGGTCGATTTACCGGCACCGTTCGGGCCGATGACGCCCACGATACCGTTGGGCGGCAAGCGGAAGGTCAGGTCCTTGAACAGCAGCTTATCGCCGTATTCTTTCTGAAGGCCGGTGACTTCGAGCACGAGGTTACCAAGGCGCGGGCCGGGCGGGATCTGGATGGTCGCAAACGACTGCGCCTGACGCGAATTTTCCTGTTCGCGCACCATCTCATCATAGGCCGCCAGACGGGCCTTCGACTTGGCCTGACGGGCCTTGGCACCGGAGCGCACCCAGTCCAGTTCCTTGGTGAGGGCGCGTTGACGGGCTTCGGATTCGGACTGTTCCTGAACCACGCGCTTTTGCTTGGCCTCAAGCCAGCTTGAATAGTTGCCTTCGTGGGGCACACCCTTACCGCGGTCGAGTTCCAGCGTCCACTTGGTGACCTGATTGAGGAAGTAACGGTCGTGGGTGACAAGGATCACGCAGCCCGGAAACTGCTCCAGGTGGTGCTGAAGCCAGGCGACCGATTCCGCATCAAGGTGGTTCGTCGGCTCATCGAGCAGCAGCATGTCAGGCTTGGACAGCAGCAGGCGGGCAAGTGCTACCCGGCGCTTTTCACCGCCGGACAGCTTGGTCACGCCGGAATCGTTGGGCGGGCAGCGCAATGCGTCCATCGCCATTTCAATGCGGCTGTCGATATCCCACAGATCGCCAGCGTCGATCTTTTCCTGAAGGGCGTTCATTTCCTCCATAAGTTCATCGGTGTATTCTTCGCCCATCTGTTCGGCGACTTTGTTGAAGCGATCAAAGATCTTCTTTTCTTCGCACCAGTCGATGACGTTTTCCCAGACGGTCTTGGACTCATCCAAATGGGGTTCCTGTTGCAGGTAGCCCATCTTGGTGCCGTCGGCGGCCTTGGCCTCACCGGAAAATTCTTTATCGAGACCCGCCATGATCTTGAGCAGGGTCGATTTACCCGACCCGTTGACCCCGACCACGCCGATTTTGGCGTCGGAATAGAACGAAAGCCAGATGTTCTCGAAGATTTTCTTGCCGCCGGGGAAGTGCTTGGTCAGCCCCTGCATCTGGAAAATATACTGTTGCGCCATGTCTATGGGCACCTTTTAAAACTGTTAGGAATGATTGCGGCGGGTTTAGCCGAGGGGCCGTTAAATCTCAAGGCTTAATCTGCTTGATGCGGCGGGCGTCATGGGGTCTATTGCGCCGCCAGACGGTAAATAAAGCAGGGACAGGGCATGGATCGACGCAAGATTTTGACAGGGTTTGGGTCTGCGCTTGTGGCGACAGCCCTGCCCCGTACCGGCTATGCACAAGATGCGCGCCACCTGATCCCCATCCGCTTTTCGCAAGATGAGATTTTCCGCACGACCGTGTGTCTGCGCCCGTTCAGAGCCGCCGGACCACGGATTGAAGCCGAAGACATGGGCCGCAAACGGATCGTGCATAACTATGGTCACGGCGGTGCGGGCTGGTCTTTGTCATGGGGATCGGCGGAGGCGGCGGTCACACTGGCTATGGAAAACCGACCCAAATCCATCGCCGTGATCGGGGCCGGCGCGATCGGCCTGACCACAGCGCTCATGGCCCAAAGGGCGGGCGCAAGTGTGACCATCTATGCCAAAGACCGCTTCCCCGATGTGCGCTCAGCCCGCGCTACTGGCACCTGGTCGCCGGATTCGCGGGTGGCTAAAACCGATGCCGTCGCCGCGGATTTCCCTGAGCGATGGGAGCACATGGCACGCCGGTCATGGACTATGCACCAAAGCTATGTCGGACTGGCAGACAACCCCGTCGAGTGGATGGATCACTATTATCTGCGCAACCCGCAGCCGCCGGTGCCAGACAACCCCACTGACATTGATCCGGGGTTTCTGTATCTGGAGCGGCGCTTAGGCGATATCGTGCCCTCATCGCATCCCCTCGGCCCCGATCAGCATAGGTTTAATGCCGAGCAGGTCCGTCGCAGAAGCGTGCTGACCTTTAACATCGCGGCGTTGTCGCATCAGTTGACGGAGGATTTTCTGATCGCGGGCGGACGGTTCGTGCCCATGACGTTCGATACGCCATCTGACCTTAACCGGCTGAAAGAAAAGGTGATTATCAACTGCACGGGCTACGGCGCGCGTGCCCTGTTCAAAGACGAGAGCATTACCCCCGTGCGTGGTCAGATTGTGTGGTTGCCGCCGCAAGAGGGCGTCCACTACGGCTTCATGTACAGAGGGGTGTTCGTGGTCGCCCGTAGGGACGGCATTGTCGTTCAGGCTTTAGGGCCGAATGAGAACTTTGGCTGGAACGATGACAATGAACAGCCCGACATGGCCGCCGCCCATGCCACCTTAGCCGCCCTTAGCGACGTCTTTAAATAATATTTTTGGCGAACACCGATGCCATAATGGCTTCAAGCCCCGCCTTATCGGTGTCATCAAACGACGCATGCGCTTGCGAATCGACATCGAAGACCGCGATCAGTTCGCCTGACGCATCAAACACCGGCACCACGATTTCAGAATTGGAGCGCGAATCGCAGGCAATGTGCCCCGGAAAGGCGTGAACATCGTCGACAATGATCGTTTTACGCTGGGTGGCCGCCGCGCCGCACACGCCGCGCGTGTAAGCTATGCGCAGGCAGCCCAGCGTGCCCTGATAGGGCCCAATAACCAGTTCGTTGAGCCCTTGCGCCTTTTTCACCTCATCGACCACGTAAAATCCGATCCAGAAATAATAGTCAAACGCCTGAGCCAACAGACAACTGACGGTCGCCATCTGCGCCGTGACGTTCGTCTCACCGTCAAGCACGGCCTCAATATCACGCTGAACCTCGGCATAGATGGCCGCCTTTTCCGCCGCATTTAATCCTGACTCAACCGTCGTCATGGTCACTAAACTCCCGCTCGACTCACACATATCCCCCCATATAAGAATTCGGATGTCACGCGCCAGTCACACTCAACGGTGAGGGGAATTTCAGGGCCGATTAACCACAAACCCTACGGATTGTTTAAAGCTTTTCTACTTTACCCCTAGCCTTTTCTCGTGCATTAGAGCATGATTGTTACCGGGTTGATACGTGCGCCGGGGTGGCGTTTTTAAGTGCGCGCAACGATCTTTTGGCTTAGCCGCGACAATCCGGCAACGCCTGTTGTAAATGCTTACGTTCGGGGGGAACTTAGCTTGACAGTTTTAGCAATCCTCACGACAAGTTTCGTTAACCATGTTTTAAGCCGACGCTGTCGGGGCGATTTTTAATGTCAAAATTTGACGGGACACAACCGGAGACGGGCGAAAAACACGCCGCGAACTTCGGGCACAGGGAGACGAAGACCCCGACGTGGCGTAAAATGTCACGCGTCGGAGCGCTGTCTCTTATGGCCGTGTGCGTCAGCCTGACCTTAAGTGGCTGTGACCGTCCGTGGTGGAAGTGGGGCCGCGGCGGGCCCGGTGATGAAGGCGGCTATAGCTGCCCGCGTCCGGCCCTAATGCAAAACGCCGGTTTCAACGATCAGGAATTTGAAATTCGTTACTTCCGCCGGGCGGCGTTCAAGAACGATTTCTTCGCCCAGCTTGAGCTGGCGGATCGCTACGCGGCTGAAAAATCGACCGATAAAAACCTCGAAGACCCGATCGAAGGCTCGGTCTGGCTGGTGATGGCTCTGGCCAACCAGGAAGGCTACGCGCCGATGAACCGCATCCTGACCAATGACGGGAAGCTGGCCTCGCGCTACGACAAGTGTCGGGCGTTCGAGCGGGCGCGCGCCTATCGCCGTCTGGATCGCAATCTGGCCATGATGGACATGAGCGAGCGCGATAAGGTACGCGATCGGGTTGTCTATATATTATCGACCCTGGGGGCCGATGGCTTCCGCACGCTCGGACGGCTCTATGATGTGCAGTACGGCCCGATGGGTGAGCCTGCCGACAACCGCGAAGCCGTGCGCGCCATGATGCGCAATTCTGACGATGGCCGCCGCAATGTCCGTAGCCTGTTTCAGCGCTCGGATGTCGATGCCTATCTCTATAATTACAAAGCCACCGAAACCGGCGATGTCGGCGCCTATGTCCTGCTGAAGGATTTTGAGCGCTCGGCTGGTGATCGTAAGGACTACGCCTCCTTCGTGGTTGGTAAGGCCAAGCGCTGGGTGGCGCCCTATGAATTCTATCCGCCCGAAGCGCCCGGCGGCGGCGTGCCGCATTCGGACGAAAGCATCCGTTCCGACGCGCAGGATTATGCCCTGATCCGTATGGAAGAACTGCCGTTCGTGCATGTCGGTCGCGCACTCGTCTATCTGGATCTGACCCAGACGCTCTATTCCAGCCCGTCCGAAGTACCCGCCGACACCCTGACTGGCCTGCGCGCTATTCTGGGCAAGGCCACGACCGGGCGCGCCGAAATGGTGCGCATGACCAATGCTGAAAAACTGCGCGCCATTCAGTTGGCGGCGATTAATGGCTCATCGCAGGCGCAACTGGCGCTGGCGGTTATGTACTCCGAAGGCGTGGGCGTGCCTGCCGACTATGCGCGCGCCTTCTACTGGTATCAGCAGGCCGAAAAGCAAGGCTCACCTGAGGCGCGCTTTGCCATGTCGACCTATTTCGCGCTCGGTCTGGCGGGTGTGGCCGATCAGTCGAAAGCGTCAGCCGTGGTGCTACGACTCGACTCGGCCATGGGCGGCTACCGCCCGTCGGCCCAACGTCTGCGGGCCATACTTGAGCAGGTATCGCGTAATCCTAACGGATAAGACTTTGAGGGAGCGCCGCGGCATTTAAGGATGATGACCATGTGGATGCGTAAAGCGATGAACAAACTGGCGAAACCTGCGCTCGGTGCTGTCTCCGGGGCGTTAGCGCTGGGTTGCGTCTGGCTGGCGTCCGGCGCGGTCACCCGCGATGTCGCTTCGGCGCAAATGCCGATGGGTTACAATGCCGCCAAGGTCGAAGCCCTGACCCGCCCGTGCTTTGGTGTGCTGCTTGATCCCAGACTTCGCTCCTGCGGGGGCTACGGGCATGGCTATTATCCGTATCGCTCCAAGTACGGCTACTACGGCAGCCCACGCACGATTACGGTCAATTGCGATACCTACCGTGCCGATCCGAACCGCCCGGATGCGTGGATTGAGCGTCAGATCGAAAAACTGCCGTCCTATTCCAAGGTGCGCTTTATCTCGAAGACCCGTTCGTGCGTGATGTCGCTGCGTCTGGAAAAATCCATTATTCTCGAAGGGGTTTCGACCAACGACCGTATTCCGGCGATTGTCGCCCGCCACGGCTCACCCTGTATCCGGATTGAACCGAGCGCCGATCTGGTGGTCCTGCGCAACATCAGCCTGTCGTCACAACGCGGTGATAACACCTCCTGCATCTCTTCGTCGGGTAAGGAACTGACGCTTGAGCAATCGCAGGTGCGCTATGACGGCGACGCCCCGGCGGTTGATATTGATGCGGGCCGGTTCAATCTGGTCGATTCGACATTGGTGGCCCGCACGCTGACGGCAGCTCTGAGCATTCGCAATGCCGAACTGTTCAGCCAGAACAGCTACATCGCCACCACCTATCATGGCCTGAAAGCCAATCTGGTCGGCGACAGCCGTCTGGAGGGCATCACCTTCATTCAACTGGCCGACTGGCATGGCTTTGAGCGCGGCCAGAATGCTCGCGCCATCGATATCACCTTGTCGACCTATAAGAGCATTATCAGCCTCAATCGGCTGCAGGTGCTGAATTTCGCGCAAGGTCTGCACATCGAAGGGGTGGGCGAAGGTTTGATCTCAAACTCGCTGTTTGAAAATACCGAGCACGCCATAGTCTCAGATCTGGATCGCGTCCGTATTTTGAACAACTTCGTCATGGCCCGCGAAATCGGCATCGATGTCACCCGCGGCGAAGCCTTTATCGGCGGCAACAAGATCGCTCTGGTGCGTACCGCCGGTATGTTGGCCAAGGACGGGGCGAAAATCCGCGCCGTTGACAATATGATCGATGCCGACCCGGAAGGTTGCCGCCATCTGAAATGGGGCGATCTTGATCCGTCGGTGCGCACCTGCACGCCGTGGTATAAGGGGTCTGAATTTGAAGTACCGGGCGGCCCGGTCTATGTTTCCGGCCCAGAAGGCCCGGAAGACGTCGCCGAAAGCCGCCGCTCTGCCATACTGCAACTGTTTGATGATTTCTGGCCCAAGGTCCCGGCATCTCTGGCCGAAAACGGCTACACGCCATCCAACTATGTGGCTGACCCAATCCGCGCCACGAACTAGGTCGCAAATTCATAACAAAAAGGCCCGAACCAATGGTTCGGGCCTTTTTGTTATGAATCAAAGCCGGTAATGCTTAATAGCCGTCTTCGCGGCAAACGTCGAAATCAGCGCCTTTGTCGGTGCCGCCTTTGACGCCCACAGCGGTGCGATGCGGCTTATTTTGCACCGAGTACTTGTACTCATCGCCCTCATTGGAGGCATGGGTTTCGGTGCGGCTGTCGGAGTCATAGGTCATGATCTGCGGCGCCTTCTTGCCGTCCGTTTTACGTACGCAGCGACCAGCTTGCTCGCCCGTCGACAACACAGCGACCGGCGACGTGTAGGTGCTTACGCAGCCCGACAGCATAGCGCCCGCTCCCAACACCGCGATAATCAACTTCACACGCATCACATCCCCCGAAATATGGTTAACGCCGCATAATTGCACATTTCACAAGCCATTCAAAGCCTTGAATCCTGACAATACTATAATGGCGTCGGGCGTTACCTGCCCGCCACGGCCGGGCTGTGGTGAACGGCCAGCATGGGTGCGGTCTCATCGGGATGATCGAACATCGTGACGCTAAACGCCTGCGGTTCACCGACAGCGGCGGCACCCGCGCCCATGACCGGATCGCTGGCATAGGTCGACACGCACCCGGTCAGGCCCGCCGCTGCTATTACCACTATCCCTACATATATGCGCATTGCGTCCACTCCTGATACAAGCGACATTGTGGACGAATGCACATAAATTTCTGATAGGATTCAATATTAGCCCTCGCCCGGCGGCGGCTGCGCCACCTTGGCCGCCGCCGGGGTGGCGGCTTGAGCGAAATGATTGCTTCAAACATTCCGCTTAAAAGGGCGCGAAAGTCACCCTTCGCGCCCTTTGCCATTTCATACGCTTAAGGCCTTACAGACCCAGCGCCTCCATCTCTTCGTCAGAAATATCGAAGTTAGCATAGACGTTTTGCACGTCATCATCGTCATTAAGGGCATCGAGCAGCTTCATCAGAGTACGCGCCTGATCGCCCGAAATCGGCGACAGGGTTTGCGGCTTCCAGATGAACTTGGTCGATTTCGGGTCGCCCAAGACCTTGGACATGGCCTCAGTCACCGCGTTCAGGTCTTCGTAAGCCGTGTAGATCAGGTGGCCACCCTCTTCCGGGTCTTCGTCGGTTTCGACATCAGCGGCCCCGGCTTCGATCGCGGCTTCCATAATGGCGTCAGCCGTTCCGGCCTTAAGCGGATATTCGATCTGCCCCAGACGATCCCACATGAAGCTGACCGAATTAGATTCACCCAGATTTCCGCCGTATTTGCTAAAGAACGAGCGGACATTGCCGCCGGTGCGGTTGCGGTTATCGGTCAGGGCTTCGACAATGATGCCGATACCGGCGGGGCCAAAGCCTTCGTAGCGCACGTCTTCTAAGGTATCCGCATCGCCCGCAGCCCCTTTTTTGATGGCGCGGTCGATATTGTCCTTGGGCATGGACTCGGCCTTGGCGTTGTTGACGGCCAATCTCAGGCGCGGGTTCATCGCCGGGTCAGGCATACCCGATTTGGCGGCCACGGTAATGTCGCGCGACAGCTTGGAAAACAGCTTTGAGCGCACAGCGTCGGCGCGCCCTTTTTTGTGCATGATGTTTTTGAATTTACTATGGCCGGCCATAAATGTCTTTCTCACAAAAAAGTTTCGGCGTAGCCGCCAAATACATTTTTTGTGTTCTCAATATCGAAGGTTGGTTTGTGTCGCTTCTAAACCAAAACCTAAACCTCTGGCAAGGTCGGCTTGAGGCGTCCACCGAAACGGATAGGCTCGACGCGCACCGCAAGGCCGGTTTTATCGTCGGTTTCAACAAACACACCGCACACGGTCGCCGGGCCTGAGGCCGGCCGATAGCGGTCGCGCGAAATCCGAGTCGTGAACCGGCGCAGCGGTTCTTCCTTGTCGTTGCCTATGACGCTGTCGTAGTCAGCGCAGGCCCCGGCATCGGTCTGGTAGGCTGTACCGCCGGGCAGGATTTGCGCGTCCGCTGTCGGGACATGGGTATGGGTGCCGACCACCAGCGACGCCCGCCCATCGCAGAAATGGCCCATCGCCATTTTCTCAGAGGTGGCTTCGCAGTGCATATCGATAACGATGGCATCGGCGGCCACACCCAGCGGGCAGGCCTCAAGCTCTTTGTCAGCGCTGGCGAACGGATCGTCCATGGACGCCATGTGGACGAGGCCGAGCAGATTGACGACCAGAATGGATTTGCCGCTTTCGGTCTGAAACAGGTTGGCCCCTCGCCCCGGCGCATCGGCCAGACGCGGATAGTTGTTGGGTCGGATCAGGCGCGGCTCACGCACAATATAGGTCAGAGCCTCTTTCTGATCCCAGGAATGGTTGCCGAGCGTCAGGCAATCGGCCCCGGCTTCAAACAATTCACGCGCCGTATTTTCGGTAATGCCAAAGCCTGAGGCAGCGTTTTCGGCATTGACGATGACGAATTCCAGCCCCAGTTTTTTGCGGATCATCGGCAGGTGTTGCGTCAGACCATCCCGGCCAGATTTACCAACAACGTCTCCGAAAAACGCAAAGCGCATGCGATTACCTTATCTATGGATCGCACCGGCTTCCGTCAGGATGAGGTCAAGGCGCTGATCATGGGGTTCAAGGGGAACTTCGTCGAGTTCCTGCCCCGCAAAGCCAATGCCCCACGCTTTAATCTCTTTTTGCGATTTAAGAAAGTCCAAAGCGCGGTCGTAAAATCCGCCACCATAGCCCAGCCGCCCGCCCCTGCGATCAAAGGCCAAAAGCGGCACCAGCACGACATCGGGCAGGATCATGGGCTTATCGGCGTCGGGCTGGCTGATACCGTAAGGGCCGAGTTCCAGATGATCACCCAACTCAAAGCGGCGAAAGGCCATGACATAGCCACCGCCCTCCGCCGGAATCAGGCACGGCAGGGCCAGCATGCAGCCTTGCTCTGACAGTTTTTGCATGAGGGGTAAGGGTGACAATTCGGACTGAATGGGCCAATAACCGGCAACGACCCCCGCCGCATCGATATCGGCCATCTGGGTCAGCCGGTCACCGGCGGTCGGATCGGCCTGAGCCAGCACCGCCCGGTGGGATTTCATCTCCGTACGTAATAGGGATTTATCTGTCATCATGCGTGCGTGCTCCACGCAAGCATGGTTCTAAAAACTGAAAAATTTTCGCAGAGCCGCCTCAAGAAAATTTTTCTCCTTGCTGAATACATTGAAAAGTATTTGAGGCGTAAGCCTCATAACTTTTCAATGATGTCTCGGTGTGGCGGCGCCGCGAGATCCGTTGCGAAGCGTTTAAATCCACTCAGGACCTGACTAGTCAGGTGGGAGCCATGTGATAGAGACCACGGTCTCAGTCAGGGACAGCCCCCGTTCTAAGAGATTAAGGTCAGAAGGATTAGGTGATCACTGACGTGAACCGCAGCAAGACCCGCCACTGATCAATGTAAGGCCTTGGGCCCGCATCGGCAAGAGTGCGGATTTTTATATTTTGTGTCCCGAAATGGTAGCGATAACGTCCATTCCGGGACAATGTTTGGGGCCGCAAGTCAGTAAAAAAGACATCGATGTCATAAATTATGACTTCACAGACACGCAATCCCGTTTTATGACTTTCACCAACCAAAATAATAATGCCGACACTGATCACATCTGACGATCTACAAGGGACGCGAAACACATGCGAATTTCCATTAAACTGGCCCTGCTGGCCTCAGCGGCGACCTTAAGCTTCACCCTGCCCGCGCACGCCCAGACGCCCGCCCCTGCGGCACTGGCCGAACCGGCGCAAAAACCGTGGCTCAATGCCAACCAAAGCGCTGACGCCCGCGTCGAGCAAATCCTGAAAGAAATGACGCAGGCCGAAAAGCTGACCCTGGTGTTTGGCCATTTCGCGTCGGACGGTGCCTGGCTCAATACGCGCGGCGACATCAATGGCCTGAACTGGAGCCCGCCGAAGGAAAGCCTGCATCAATCCGCCGGGTTTGTGTACGGCGTGCCGCGTCTGGGCATCCCGCATCAGTGGCTGACCGATGCCGGTGTCGGCGTCGCCTCCCAACGCGGGCCAAAGCCGCGTCTGCGTACCGTCCTGCCGTCGGGGATGCTGACCGCCGCGACCTGGGACCGCGATCTGGCCTTCAAAGGCGGGGCGATGATCGGCAAGGAAGCGCGCCTGTCGGGCTTTAATGTGCAACTGGCGGGCGGCGTCAATCTGGTGCGGGAGCCGCGCAATGGCCGTAATTTCGAATATGGCGGCGAAGATCCGCTGCTGGCCGGGATCATGGTCGGTGAGCAGATCCGTGGCATTCAGTCGAACAACATCATCTCGACCGTCAAACATTATTCCGCCAATGCTCAGGAAACCAACCGCTTCACCCTGTCGGCCAATATGTCCGATAAGGCCGCGCGCGAGTCCGACCTGCTGGCGTTCCAGTTTGCCATCGAAGTCGGCAATCCAGCCTCGGTCATGTGCGCCTATAACCGCTATAACGGCGTCTATGCCTGCGAACACCCGTACCTTTTGACCGAAGTCCTGAAAACCGACTGGAACTATAAGGGCTATGTCATGTCGGACTGGGGTGCGACCCATTCGACTATTCCGGCCGCCAATGCCGGCCTTGATCAGCAATCCGGTTACCCATTCGATAAATCCAACTATTTCGCCGGACCGCTCAAAGAAGCCGTCGATAATGGCTTTGTGAAGCCTGAGCGCCTCGATGACATGGCGCGCCGCATCCTTTGGGCCATGGTCTCGACCGGCCTGTTCGATAAACCGATAGACCAGACCAAAGTCGCCGACGCCAATATTGACTTCGCCGCCCATGCCAAGGTCACTCAGGCCGATGCCGAAGGCGGGATCGTGCTACTGAAGAACGAGCGCAATCTGCTGCCGATCGCCGCCACCGCCAAGAAGGTCGTCGTCATCGGTGGCCATGCTGATAAGGGCGTGCTGTCGGGCGGCGGCTCGTCTCAGGTCTATGGCCTCGGCGGAAACGCTGTGCCGGATACCTCGAAATACGCCAATGAGTTTCCCGGCCCGATCACCTATTATCCCGATGCCCCTCTGGCCGGGATCAAGGCGCACACAAAAGCCGAGGTCGTCTACCATGACGGCAAGGACATCAAGGCCGCCGCCCGTGCAGCTCGCGGGGCCGACGTGGTCATCGTGTTCGGCTCCCAGTGGACGGGGGAATCGTTCGATGCCGAGCTAAAGCTCGATCACGGCGGTGACGCCCTGATCGATGCGGTGGCCCGCGCCAATAAGAAAACCGTGGTCGTGCTGCAAACCGGCGGGCCGGTATTCATGCCGTGGCTGTCCAAGGTCGGCGCGGTGGTTGAGGCCTGGTATCCCGGCTCCAGCGGCGGCACGGCCCTTGCGCGCGTCCTGACTGGCGAAATCTCACCGTCGGGACGCCTGCCGGTGACTTTCCCGGCGTCGCTCAGCCAGTTGCCGCGCCCCAAGCTTGACGGTGACAACTCAAAGCCTGACCTGCGTGTCGATGTGAACTACGACATCGAAGGGGCCGCCATCGGTTATAAGTGGTTCGACCTTAAGGGTCATGAGCCGCTGTTCGCCTTTGGCCACGGCTTGAGCTATTCGACCTTTGCCTATTCTGATTTGAAGGCTTCGGATGCGAACGGTAAATTGAGCGTATCGTTCACCGTTACCAATACCGGTAAGACTGAGGCTGCCGATGTACCGCAGGTCTATGTCTCGCCCACGACCGCTAAGTGGGAAGCCCCGAAACGCCTTGGCGGCTGGGATAAGGTCAGCCTGACACCGGGTTCGTCAAAGACGCTGACCGTCACGGTCGATCCACGTCTGCTGGGGTCTTATGATACGCCGTCCAAGACCTGGAAGATCGCCGCCGGTGATTACAAGGTCTCGCTGGCGAAATCCGCCACCGATGCCGGGCAATCGGTCACCGTCACCTTGCCGGAACGGACGCTTAACGTGCAGGGAAAGTAAGACAAAAAGACCGCCCCCTGTCCGCAGGGGGCGGTCTTTATTTTATGCCTTATCCGCAACCAGCTTTTCCAACCGTTCGGCCGCATCGGTGATCGCAAAAGCGGCGCGGCGTTCCATTTCGTGGGCCCCCGCCGACATACGCGCCGTGGCTGATTGTTGTTCTTCTAATTGCACCTTAAGGTCCTGCATTTCATCGATCATCAGCAATGCCGCCATCAGAAACAGGCGCACCTCCCCGATCGAGCCGACATCGCCCACAACCATTTCGACATGTTCATCAAACAACCGCGCCAGTTCCTGAACGCGGCCTTCCTGACCGTCAGCGCAGCCAACCGTATAGGGCTTATTGTTGACGCGAACCGTGACCTCAGCCATCAGGCAGCCTCCCCGTCTTTATCTTCGGCATCCTTAAGAATTTTACGAATGGACGCCGTCGCTTCGCCGAGCGCCTCAAACGCGCCATTGGCGGCATCGGTCACGGCTTTTTCGCGCGCCTTGGTCTCTTCCAGCTCTTTTGAAAGCATAGCATCGGGTAGAACCCCGTCCGCTGGATACGACACATCACCGTGTTGCAGCATACTCAAACGGTGCTCCACCGCCAGCAAGGCCTTATCCAGCCGCTCAACAGCGCCCGTCAGCATCGAACCGGGCTGTCCTGCCTGTGGGGGGGTAAGAGGATTATCCATCACCTGAACTCTCGTCTGAAGTCTTGTCTGAACTTTGGGGCCATATGCCTCTGAAAACACTTTACATAACCGATAATGGCCTAAAGAGTCTAAACGAAAAGACGTATTTTTTCAAAAGAAGCTATACCCATCCCTGTCCGCATGGGTTAAAGGCAGCGACAAACCATTAATCCGCCTGCGGATTCACGTCATTTATAGTCACGCGCATCTTATCCCAAAACCGCTCAACACTTTTGAGGATGCGCTTTTAACCCTGCCGAGACCCGCCCATGTCTTCAGATATCCTAAGCACCCTGACCGCCAAGCCCTCACCGACCGTCATGGCCGATGCCGTGCGCGTCCTGTCGATGGAAGCGGTACACCGCGCCAAGTCGGGCCATCAGGGCATGCCGATGGGCATGGCCGATGTGGCGACCGTCCTATGGACCAAGTTTCTGAAATATGACCCGAAGGCCCCGGACTGGGCCGACCGTGACCGCTTTGTTCTGTCGGCAGGTCACGGCTCGATGCTGATCTATTCGCTGCTGCACCTGACCGGCTTTAAGTCGGTGTCGATGGACGATATCAAAAACTTCCGCCAGTGGGGCTCAGCTACCCCCGGCCACCCGGAATATGGCCACACGGCGGGCATTGAAACCACCACCGGCCCGCTGGGTCAGGGTCTGGCCACTGCCGTCGGGATGGCGATGGCGGAGCGTCATCTGAACGCCCGTTTTGGCGACGATCTGGTTGACCATAAGACCTGGGTCATTGCTGGCGACGGCTGCCTGATGGAAGGCGTGTCGCACGAAGCCATCTCGCTGGCCGGGCGGCTGAAACTCAATAAGCTGATCGTGCTGTGGGACGACAACAATGTCACCATCGACGGTGTGGCGACCATTGCCGAAACCGGCGACCAACTGGCGCGCTTTAAAGCTGCCGGCTGGGCCGTTAAGGCCGTTGACGGCCATGATCACGGTAAGATCGCCGCCGCCCTGCGTTGGGCGACGCAACAATCTAAGCCGGTCATGATCGCTTGCAAGACCAAGATTTCCAAAGGTGCCGGCCCCAAGGAAGGCGATCCGCATTCCCACGGCTATACTCTGTTTGATTCCGACATCGAACTGGCGCGCAAGGCGATGGGCTGGGAGGCTGAGGCCTTCACCG
This sequence comes from Asticcacaulis sp. SL142, assembly GCF_026625745.1. Classification (NCBI taxonomy): domain Bacteria; kingdom Pseudomonadati; phylum Pseudomonadota; class Alphaproteobacteria; order Caulobacterales; family Caulobacteraceae; genus Asticcacaulis; species Asticcacaulis sp. SL142. The sequence continues at coordinate 1,470,945 of NZ_CP113061.1, forward strand.
TGCCATCGCCAATCAAAAAGGCCTGGGAAGCTGCTGCGCGCAAGGCCGCTCGTCCACGCAAGGACTGGGACGCCAAGCTGAAAAGCCACGCCCACGCCGCCGACTTCAAACGCGCCATGAACGGTGAACTGCCCGCCAACGCCTTTGACGCGCTCGATACCCACATCAAGCAAGCCCTTGAGATCAAACCCGCCGACGCCACCCGCTCAGCGTCCGGTGCCGCTTTGGCGCAACTGGTGCCACACATTGATGACATGGTCGGCGGCTCGGCCGACCTGACCGGCTCCAACAACACCTTCGTCAAGGGCATGACGGCGTTTGATACCGAAAACTACGGCGGCCGCTATGTCCACTATGGCGTACGCGAATTCGGCATGTCGGCGGCCATGAACGGCATGGCGCTGCACGGCGGGGTCATCCCCTATTCCGGCACCTTCTTTGTGTTTTCTGACTATAGCCGTCCGGCCATCCGTCTCGGCGCGCTGATGGGCATCCGCACCATCAACGTCCTGACCCACGATTCCATCGGTGTTGGTGAAGACGGTCCGACCCACCAGCCGGTCGAGCATCTGGCGTCGTTCCGCGCCATGCCGAACCTGCTGGTATTCCGCCCGGCCGATGTGGTCGAAGCCGCCGAATGCTGGAAAGCCGCGCTGAAATCGACCAGCACGCCGTCGCTGATGGTTCTGTCGCGTCAAAAGGTGCCCGCCGCCCGCGAGAGCGGCGACAACCTGTCGGCCAAGGGCGCTTATGAGATCCGTTCCGCGTCTTCGGAAGCTAAAGTCTCGATCTTCGCGTCCGGCACCGAAGTCTCGGTCGCCATCGCCGCCCAGAAAGAGCTTGAGGCCCAAGGTGTTGCGACCCGCGTCGTCTCGACCCCGTGCTGGGAACTGTTCGACGCCCAAGACGACGCCTACAAAGCCTCGGTCATCGGCACCACTTCGGTCAATGTCGCGGTCGAAGCGGCTGTGTCATTGGGTTGGGAAAAGTTTATCGGTAAGGACGGTATTTTTGTCGGCATGACCTCGTTTGGGGCCTCCGCACCGCAGGATGTGCTCTATAAACAATTTGGCATCACCAAAGAGGCCGTGGTCGAAAAAGCGCTGGCCGCTTTGTAAGCCTACTGAATCTGTTGAACAAAAAAGCGCGGACGGCCTTTGCCGTTCGTGCTTTTTTGTGACCAATGACAAATAGATAAAAAACCACATCGCTTATTAATTTGACCTTATGGATTTAAAGCTATACAAGGGACATTCGATCTATACTTGTCTGCTAATTTGTTTTTGCGGTTTTTTTAAAAACCGTATCGGCGAACTTCCATTCAATTATCGAAACGAGCGAGGCACGACGCGATTTTGCGGATGTGCGTATACACACTGTCATTGAAAGGGTTCGTCATGAGCACAGGCACAGTAAAATGGTTCAACGCCACCAAGGGTTACGGTTTTATCGCCCCTGAAGACGGTTCGAACGACATCTTCGTTCACATCTCGGCCGTTGAGCGCGCGGGTTTCCGCAGCCTTAACGAAGGTCAAAAGCTGTCTTACGAGCTGGCTCGCGATCCTAAGTCCGGCAAGATGTCGGCTGAGAAGCTGGAAAACGCATAAGCTTTTAGCTTTTTTAGCTCAAGCGCCGCATGGCTCCTCGTTAACTCGGGCAGCCAGTCGGCCTTGCCAGCAAAGCTGGAAATGTTTTGAAAAGGCCGCACCTTCGGGAGCGGCCTTTTTTATTGCCATGCTAACGGTTATGGCGCTTGAAAAAATATCGTTTGAAACTATCATTCTGCGCAACAACTCACCTAAATATAAGCGCGTCACGATATGACCCTCAGCCTTCGCTCCCTTTTGCCGAAAAATTTATCCCGGTCATCGGCCATCCTGGATGATCAGGAACTGAAAGCGCAGGCCAAACATACCCTGTTTGAAGATATCTATGCCTTCGCCATTGGCTGCTCGTTCATAGCGCTGGGGCTGGTGCTGCTTAAGACGGCGGGGCTGGTGACCGGCGGCGTGGCCGGGATTGCGCTTTTGGTGTCCTATCTGGTGCCTTTGCCCGTCGGCCTTTTGTTCAATCTTATCAATGTGCCATTTTTTGTATTTGCGTTTGTGACCATGGGCTGGCGCTTTACGGTCAAAACGATCGTGGTCAATATCGCCATTATGGCGATGGCCGCCCTGTTTCCACACCTGTTTACGCCAGCACACCTTAATCCGATTTTTGCCTCGATCTTTGGCGGGACAATTATCGGCATGGGGATTTTAGCGCTGGCCCGGCATGGTGCCGGGGCGGGCGGCACCGGCGTATTGTCGCTTTATCTGCAAAAGACACGCGGCATCAATGCGGGTAAAACTCAAGCGGTGTGCGATGCCCTGATCATGACGGCGTCCGTCTTTGTGGTCAGCCCGATGAACCTGCTCTATTCGGTCATCAGCGCCGCGGCCATGAGCACGGTCATGATGACCTACCATAAGCCTCAGAGATATCTTGGCCACTAATCCGGGCTATTAATTTGTGGCATCCTGTGCGATAGCGCGCCCATGATGCACGATCCTGTTTTAGATACTCTCGCCCTGCCGCTTAATGACGGCCTGATTGATCTGCCTGCGGACGGCAAAGCTTTGTTCCTGCGGGCGCGGTCAGGTTTGGCCTTGCGCGATTACCGCGCGCAGCTTGTGTGCGAACAAACCTTCAAACCGGCGCTGGAGGCCCTGACGCAGCAGGGCTTCAGCGCCCGCCCCGAAGATGATGACGCACTATACCCCCTCACCCTCGTCCTGCCACCGCGTCAGCGTGACGAATACCGTGCCCTGCTGGCCCGCGCGGTTACGTCCACGGCTGACGGCGGCATTGTCATGGCGTCAGTATCCAATCTGGAAGGCGCTAAGACGGTTGAGGGCGACCTTAAGGCCTTGACCGGTGATATCTCCAACCTGTCGAAACACAAATGCCGCGTATTCTGGGCGCAGATAAACGCCGGTAAACTCAATCGCGACCTGATTGAAGCCTGGTCAAAACTGGACGCCGTGCGCCCGATCGAAGGCGGTCGGTTCCTGAGCCGACCCGGCCTGTTTGCCTGGGATCGGATCGATGCGGGCTCAAAGCTTCTGGTGCAAAACCTGCCGCCATTGAGCGGTCACGGCGCGGATCTGGGGGCAGGCTTTGGCTACCTGACCGCAGAGATCATGGCCCGTAATGCGGCAACCACCAAAATGGAGGTGTTTGAGGCCGAACAGCGCGCGCTAGACTTGGCGCGTCAGAACCTCACAGGCTTGGCCGTGGATTACCACTGGCAGGATGTCACCTCTGGGATAGGCGGCGAGTTTGATTTTATCGTCTCCAACCCGCCGTTCCATATCGACCGCGCCGATAAGCACGATCTGGGCAAGGCGTTTATCCGCTCAGCCGCGGCAGCGCTTAAGCCCAAGGGCGCGTTCTACATGGTCGCCAACCGGCATTTGCCCTATGAAGACACCCTGAAAACCGCGTTCAAGGTCGTCAAGATTCTGGCCGATGACGGGGCGTATAAGGTGTTTGAAGCCTCTACACAGAGCGAGACTTCAGCTAAGAAAAAACCGCGGAGACATGAAACTGCCGAGCCGAAAAGCACGCTCTTCAAAGGCGAAACCTTAAGGCGCAGGTCCTAATGCGTCTCGTCAAACATCTGGCCAATCTGGGCTATGGCTCGCGCAAGGATGTGCAAAAGCTGATCCGCATGGGCGTGTTCACCGATGCCGAGGGTGGCCACCTGAGCGACGACGCCAAAATCGCCCATAGCTATGTCCGCTACAAAGGCCGCCCGCTTGATCCGGATCATGGCGTGGTGCTTTTGATGCATAAACCGACCGGCTATGTCTGCTCGACCAAGGACACCGGCCAGTTGGTCTATGAGTTGCTACCTGCCCGCTTTGGTGAGCGTAAGCCGGTGCTATCGACCATCGGACGGCTGGATGCCAATACGTCGGGGTTGTTGCTGTTTACCGATGACGGCGATTTCCTGCACCGGATCATCTCGCCCAAAAACCATGTCCCCAAGGTCTATGAGGTCACACTGGCCCGTCCGCTCAATGGCCATGAAGGGGCTATATTCGAATCCGGCACCCTGTTGCTGGAAGCCGAAAAAGAGCCGCTTAAACCCGCTTTCCTTGAGGTTACCGGCGAAAAAACCGCCCGCCTGACCCTCTATGAGGGCCGCTATCATCAGGTGCGGCGCATGTTCGCTGCCGTCGGCAACCATGTTGAGACCCTGCACCGCGCCCGCATGGGTGAGCTGACCTTGGGTGACCTTAAGCCCGGTCAGTGGCGGATACTGACGCCGGAGGATATCCAGAAACTGCTGGCGCGAAGTGTATCCTGACCCGTGGCATTGGTTATGTTACAATCGTGAAATCTTATTGCCCCACATGACGGTCATAAGCGGATATACTCCCCAACGACCGCGAACCCAAGGCAAACACATGACCCAGACCGCTTCGGCATCCGCCTCTACCGCCACCCCGTCGATCAAGACGCCGCGCCTGCTGGTCGTCGATGATGACCGTGATCTGCGCGACCTGATTTCGGAATTTCTGGGCCAGCATGGTTTTGAAATTCATACGGCGTCCGGAGCGCGCGAGATGGATCGTGTGCTGATGCGCGGCGATATCGATCTGGTCGTGCTCGACTTCATGATGCCGGGCGAAGACGGCCTGTCGATCTGCAAGCGCCTCAATGCGAGCAAGGGCCCGCCGGTGATCATGCTCAGCGCCCGCGCCGAAGAGATAGACCGGATCGTGGGCCTTGAACTGGGCGCCGATGATTATCTGGCCAAGCCTTTTCACCCGCGCGAATTGCTGGCGCGGGTGCGCGCCATACTGCGCCGCGGCGAACAAGGACCGCGCAATGACGGCGCCTCGCCCATCACCCATTTCTTTGGCTGGCAGCTTGATAATATCAAACGCATCCTGCTTCGCCCCGACGGCGTTCAGGTCGCCCTTAGCAATGCCGAATTCGAGTTGTTGCGCGTGTTCCTTGACCGGCCGGGCCGCGCCTTGAGCCGCGATCAGATCCTCGATTACCTGCACGGCCCTAATTCCGAAAGCTTTGACCGTGCCATCGATGTGCAGATCAGCCGCCTGCGTCGTAAGCTGAGTGACGACACTCAGGATGAGATTATCCGCACCATTCGCGGCATCGGCTATATGTTCAGGCCTTTGAAATAATTCTGGAATTACATGCCTGATCCCACGGAAACGCCCTGCAAAACCTCACGCTTTTTTCCGGACCTGCCGATATTCTGGCAGGTGCTGGGTATGGCGCTGGCGGTGCTAATCCTGTCTCTGGCCATCAACGCCCTGATTGTGCTCAAGGCCCCGGCGCCACCGCCGCAGGGCTATACCCTGACCGAAGCGGCATCCGCCCTTAAAACCGGGCAGGTAAAGCTTAAAACCGGACGCACCCTGCGCACCGAAAGGGTGTCCGAACCGCCCGCATTTGCCCGCCGGCAAGACCCTGAACTTGCCCATCCGTTTGAAGCCTTCGTCAGAATGCGCTTGGCCAAAATCCTGGGTGTGCCCGAAGCGGATGTGTTTATCGATGGCCGCCCGTCTCGCGGTTCGTTCAGCGGACGTCCGGGACAGCAACGCTGGATCGCGTCCGGCCCGGAAAGGCCGCAAAGTCCTGATGGGCCGCAAAAGAACAGACCGGAAGGGCCGCCAGAGAGAGGCGCAGACGGCCCGCGTGATAATCTCAGAATGATCGTTCGCGATTTCCGTTTTCAGGATCTGCCCGAAAGCCTGAACACTCAGGTGACGTTTCCGGCCTTTCGCGCCGCGTGGAAGCAGGCTGATGGCACCTGGCGCGTGCTGATCCCGCCCCGGCCGTTCATTGAACCGTGGCAGGTTAATCTGCTGATCGGATTTCTGCTGACCGCGCTGGCGGTCACGCCGCTGGCCTTCTTCATGTCACGCCACCTGACGCGACCGATCCGCGCTCTGGCCGAAGGCGCGCGCACACTGGGCTTTGACGCAGATGCCGCCCCCCTGAAAGCCCGCGGCCCCAAGGAAGTGCGCGCCGCCACCGAAGTGCTCAATGACATGCAGGTCAGGCTCAAGAAACAAGTAGAATCCCGCACGGCCCTGATTGCCGCTATTGCCCATGATCTGAAAACCCCGCTGGCGCGTCTGCGTCTGCGGATCGAGACCTTGCCGGAACCCGCGCGCGATAAGATCAATCAGGACATCGCCCATATGGACAGCCTGATCAATTCCGCACTTGGGTTCGCCAGCGCGGAGAAAATGGCGCAAACCCTGACCCGGCTTGACCTGTCGTCCCTGATCGAGATTGTGTGCGAAGACAATGCCGATATTCACGAGGTCAGTTGCGGCGACATTGATGAGAACATCACCGTGCTGGGTAATGATATGGCCATCCGGCGCATTGTGACCAATCTGATCGAAAACGCCTGCCGGTACGGCGACGGTTGTGAGGTGATCCTGCGGGCGCGTGAAAACATGGCTGAGGTCGTGATCCGCGATCATGGCCCCGGCATGCCGACTGAGGCGCTTGAGGCGGTGTTTGAGCCGTTCTACCGGCTGGAAACCTCGCGCAACCGCGATACCGGCGGCGCAGGTCTGGGGCTATCGGTCGCGCAATCTTTAAGCCTGTCCATGCACGGTAGCCTGCGCCTTGAAAACCGCTACGAAGGCGGCATCTTAAGCGGTCTGGATGCCATCTTCACCCTGCCGCGGCTTTAGGCCGCAAGCGCGCCGGTTGAAACCCATTGATAGCGTTATCATATAGCCATCAGGGCCGATTAGGTCTTGACTTGTCAGGGCTTTGGGCCAAAACGAAACCCGCATTTGATCTACGCTTCCGCCCGTCAGGACGGTTTCAAAATCTACTATAAGGGAAGCTAAATATGGCGTTACGTGTTGCGATTAACGGGTTTGGCCGCATCGGTCGTCTGGTTCTGCGCTCGATCATCGAGAATGACCGCACCGACATCGAAGTGGTGGCGATCAACGATCTGGGGCCGGTGGAAACCAATGCCCACCTGCTGCGCTACGATTCGGTGCACGGTAAGTTCCCGGCCGAGGTCAAGGTCGAAGGTGATAGCATCGTGATCAACGCCAATGGCCGCACCTATGCCCCCATTAAGGTCACGGCGATCAAGAACCCGGCTGAACTGCCTCACAAAGCGCTGAACGTCGATATCGCCTTTGAATGTACCGGTATCTTCACGTCCAAGGACAAGGCTCTGGCCCATATCGAAGCCGGTGCCAAGAAGGTCATTATCTCCGCGCCTGGCGACAATGCCGACAAAACCATCGTTTACGGCGTCAACCACGACACCTTAAGCGCTGATGATGTGGTCATCTCCAACGCCTCGTGCACCACCAACTGCCTGTCGCCGGTCGCCAAGGTCTTATCCGACCTGTGCGGCATTGAGCGCGGCTACATGACCACCATCCACTCCTACACCGGTGACCAGCCGACGCTCGACACCATGCACAAGGACCTGTACCGCGCCCGCGCAGCCGCCCTGAGCATGATCCCGACCTCGACCGGCGCTGCCAAGGCCGTCGGCCTCGTCCTGCCGCACCTTAAGGGCAAGCTTGACGGGTCTTCAATCCGCGTGCCGACCCCTAACGTGTCGGTCGTTGACCTTAAAATCGTGCCGTCGCGTCCGGTCACCAAGGAAGAAGTCAATGCCGCCATCATCGCTGCCGCTGACGGCCCGATGAAGGGCGTTCTGGCCTATACCGATGAGCCACTGGTGTCTTCGGACTTTAACCACAATCCGGCGTCATCGACCTTTGCGCTCAACCAGACGCAAGTGATCGACGGTCAGTTCGTGCGCATCCTGACCTGGTACGACAACGAATGGGGCTTCTCGACCCGCATGGCCGATACCGCCGTGGCTTTTGGGAAATTCCTTTAGTATCATGGGGGAAAACCGGTTTTCCCCCATGTGCCCCCTTGCCGATACGGAGAAAAAGTTCCTTGGGGCGGCCCTTCGGAACTTTTTCACTTTTACAGCAGACCTGAAAATGAATAACTCCGCTCACCCAAGCGACGTTTTAAGCTCCATAAGTGGAGAAACCGTCCTCAGTGCCTGGGCGCAAGAAATGGCGTTCTACGGCCCCGATGATAACGGCCTATTCATTCATCCCGACTTTGATTTTATCCAAGCCAATGTCTTGGAAATGCGAATGCTTAGTGGCAAGACTGTTCATTTTACCACGGCCCAGAACGACGTTGATTGGGAATTGTGGCCCCACCTCGTACCTGAAACCAAAAATCTGATTTCCGATCTCGGAAGCGGCTTTTTCAGAACGAGACATATGCCCGAATTCCCTTTGGGAATCATTGATGAAATTGAGCGGCCCACCACCACTGAAACAGGTTTGCAAATCATCAGATTAAAAATAGGCACTGCGCAAGTGATACTCCGAGCCGGTGAAGTTGATGAAGGCTTTAATGGCAAACTTACCATTCATGACCGGGACGAATGCGTGCTCATTTTTTTAAGTGAGCAGGCCCACAGTAAGACTATTTTTAATGCACCTGTTTATGAAGTACCAAATTACTAAGCTCCGCTCTTGATGCACTACAACGAGAGCTTTAAGCGATCATCATTTCTGCTCATCATAGGAGCCCTCATGCCTTTTAAAACCCTAGACAGCCTCAAAGACGTAGCCGGTAAGACCGCGCTTGTACGGGTTGATTTCAACGTCCCCGTCGATGGCGGCACAATTACCGACGACACCCGCCTGCGCGTCGCGTTACCGACCATTCAGAAACTGACCAACAAAGGCATGAAGGTCGCCCTGCTGGCCCACTTTGATCGCCCCAAGGGCAAGGTCGTGCCGGAAATGAGCCTGGCTTTCGTGGCCCCCGCCCTGTCGAACCTTTTGGAAGCACCCGTATCGTTCAGCGATGACTGCGTAGGTGACGCCACCAAAGCCCTGATCACCAATATGGCTAATGGCGGCGTGATCCTGCTCGAAAACGTCCGCTTTCATGCTGGCGAAGAGACAAACGATCCTGAGTTTGCCGCACAATTGGCCGCTATGGGCGACATCTATGTCAATGACGCCTTTTCCGCCGCCCACCGCGCCCACGCCTCGACCGAAGGCGTCGCCCACCTGATCCCGGCCTATGCGGGCGAATCCATGCGCCGTGAGCTTGAAGCACTTGATGCCGCCCTCGGCACACCGGTGCGTCCGGTCATCGGCATTGTCGGCGGCTCAAAAGTCTCAACCAAGCTTGATTTGCTGAAAAACCTCGTCACCCGCCTTGATACCCTGTCGATCGGCGGCGGCATGGCCAACACCTTCCTTTACGCCCTCGGCTACGATATTGGCGGATCGCTCTGTGAAAAGGACATGGCCGACACCGCGCGCGAAATCATGAAGCTGGCCGATGAAAACCACTGCGAGATCCTGCTGCCAGTCGATGTGGTCGTGGCGACTGAGTTCAAGGCCCACGCCCCGTCGCGCGAAATCTCGATTGATGAGGCGCTCACCCCTGACGATAAAATATTTGACGCAGGTGCGAAGACCGTGGATATTCTGAAAGACGCTATTTCTAAATCTAAAACCCTTATTTGGAACGGCCCTTTGGGCGTATTTGAACTGCCACCATTTGATAAAGCCACCGTAGAGGCCGCCCATTTTGCGGCAGCGCAAACCAAGGCCAAGCTTCTGACCGCTGTCGCCGGTGGCGGCGATACGGTTGCCGCCCTCAATCACGCCGGTGTTGTGGATGACATGACGTTTGTCTCAACGGCCGGTGGCGCGTTTCTTGAATGGATGGAAGGCAAGGAACTACCCGGTGTTGCGGCTTTAAACGGCTGAGGCGCGGATCACACAGTTAACCACCTCAAAGGATTGAGTTTTTGATCCTTTGAGGTCTATAATGATCAATACCATAACAAAAAAAGGGCTGTTAACAGGCAGCCATGACCAAAACTTAAAGACCATAACCTTCGCCGCGCTGGCATATTTTGACGCGGCGTTCATGAGTAAACACGAAGCATGAAAGAGGGAAAATTCCATGGCTCGTATCAGTTTACGCCAGCTTCTCGACCACGCGGCCGAGAATAATTACGGCGTACCAGCCTTTAATATCAATAATATGGAACAAGGGCTGGCCGTCCTTGATGCCGCCCGCGCCACGGAATCACCCGTGATCATTCAGGCCTCCCGCGGGGCCCGCAACTACGCCCACGACATCATGCTGTCCAAGATGATCGAGGCGCTGATTGAAATCTATCCGGAAATTCCACTGGTGATGCATCAGGACCACGGTAACTCACCGGCAACCTGCGCCACCGCCATTCAGAACGGGTTTACGTCCGTTATGATGGACGGCTCGCTCAAGGCCGATGCCAAGACCCCGGCTGATTTTGAATATAACGTCAATGTCACCAAGACCGTTGTCGACTTCGCCCATGCCTGCGGCGTGTCGGTCGAGGGCGAACTGGGTGTCTTGGGTTCACTTGAAACCGGCATGGGTGAGGCCGAAGATGGTCACGGCGCCGAAGGCGTGCTCGACCACTCGCAGCTTTTGACCGACCCGGATCAGGCCGTCGATTTCGTCGCTCAGACCGGCGTTGACGCTTTGGCTATCGCGATGGGCACCTCCCACGGCGCCTATAAGTTTTCGCGCAAGCCGGACGGCGAAGTGCTGGCCATGAACGTGATTGAGGAAATCCATAAGCGCCTGCCCAATACCCACCTTGTCATGCACGGCTCATCATCGGTGCCGCAGGACCTTCAGGACGTGATCAACGCCTATGGTGGCAAGATGCCGCAAACCTACGGCGTGCCGGTCGAAGAACTGCAAAAGGCCATCAAGATCGGCGTTCGTAAAATCAATATCGACACCGACTGCCGCATGGCGATCACCGGCGTGGTTCGCAAATATCTGATGGAAAACCCCGAAGGCTTCGATCCGCGCGGTTATTTGAAACCTGCCAAGGAAGCGATGCAAAAGGTCTGTCATGACCGCTTCGTGGAATTTGGCACCGCCGGCAATGCCTCAAAAATCAAGGCCCGCTCGCTGGCCTCAATGGCCAAATATTACCTCTAAAATTTGAAAAATTTAACTGAAAAGCCCTGCCCTAACCGGCGGGGCTTTTTATTCCTCAGACAATTTGACGATTTTTCTTCAATACTGTGACAGTGCGGTCACATAACACCTAAAATGTGACGATTTAATATAGTATACGGCAGTCAATATACCATAATGCAATTTAACCTCCCCTTGCCATAATCAGTAGGGGATCAGGTATGAAATCGAGTAAACTATTCTTAAAATTAATGCAGGGCACGGCTGTGACCTTGGCTTTGGCCGTTGCGCTGCCCGTCGTGGCTCAGGAAACAAAAGGGGCCAGCGACGCCACTTCTGACACCACCGAGACCTCTGAAGACGAGGATATCAGCACGGTAGTTGTCACCGGCTCACGCATCCGTCACCGCGGTGCCTAAAGCGCCACTCCAACCTCAGTCATCAGCGCCGACACAATTCAGAAAACCTCGCCGCGTCAGATCGCCGATCTGGTCAATCAGTTGCCCGCCCTTGTCATTTCTCAGAGTGATCAGACCAGCAACCATAACCGCGACAAGGACTCGATGGATCAGGGCCATCCCGGCCTTAACGCGCTCGACCTGCGGGGTTTAGGCACCAAGCGCACCCTCGTTCTGGTCAATGGCCGCCGCCATGTTCCGGGTGCGCCGGGCACATCTGCGGTGGATATCTCGACGATTCCGTCAAGCCTTGTGGAGCGGGTCGAAGTCATCACGGGCGGGGCCTCGGCCCTTTATGGTGCCGATGCCGTAGCCGGGGTCGCCAACTTCATTATGAGAAAGAATTTTGAGGGCATCGACAGTAACGTGCGTTACGGCAACTCTGCCCGCAACGATATGCCGAGCTACGATTTCGATCTGCTGTACGGTAAGAACTTCGCCGAGGGCAAGGGCAACTTCACCCTGTTTGGCTATTACGGCAAATCTGATGGCACCGTCAGCGGTCAGGACCGCCCGTGGACGGCGACCGGCAATCCGTGGTGGGGTCGCATCGGGTCGGGCGCTACAGCCTATAACTATATTATCGACGGTCGCCGCAATCTGGGATATTCGCCGCGCGCCCAGGTGCTGCTGGGGGGCAAGCCCTACACCTTTAATGATGACGGCACATTACGCGATCCTATTCTGGGGCCATCGGGCATACTGAAAAACACCTATGATATGAGCTTGCCGGAAACCATCGCCAATCTGGAAACTGATGGCGGCGAATATGGTGGGCGCTATGATAACTGGATGCTGTCCGTCCCCAATGACCGCTTTATCACCCATGCCACGGTAAACTATGAGCTGACGCCGAACCTGCGCTATTTCCTTGAGCTTGATTACGCCACCAACAAGTCCCGTGGCGAATACGGCATGTGGTGGGAAGGTGCCTCCAACTGGCTGTGGGAAGGCAACCCATTCATCACCAGTGAAATGATCGCGGCCAATGGCGGCAGCTTACCCTATGTCGCGTTCGCCCGCCAGTTCCCGGAAATGGGCAAATCCAGCACCGAATATCAGCGTGACCTCTCTCAAGTCGTCACCGGCTTTGAGGGCGACCTGCCCGGCCTGTTCCGTGACCATGACTGGACCTGGTCGGGCTACTATTCCTACGGCAAAACCGAGGAAACCATTCAGGATCGCAATAGCGTCTCCAACGAGCGCTATATGCGGGCGCTCGACGCCGTATCCGGCCCGGGCGGCACCCCGATCTGCTCGGTCAATTCGGACGCAGATACGTCAAACGATGACCCCAACTGCGTGGCGCTTAATCCCTTTAAACCGCTCACTCAGGATGTCATAGACTATATGACCTTTAACCCCAGTGCATCCAAATCCTCCCTTGAGCAGCAAGTCTTTTCCGCTTACGCGACGGGTGGTTTGTTCACTTTGCCGGCAGGTGAGGTGCAGGCGGTGATCGGCGCTGAGTATCGTAAGGAAAAGAACCACATCGGTGCGGTGGCAGAATATGACCCCAACAATCCGGCCTATGTGCCTGATTATGGTGTCGTCCAAAATCCGCTGATCGGGGAGTTTGATGTCAAAGAAGCGTTCGGGGAACTGAGTGTCCCGATTCTGGCGGATCTGCCGTTTGCTTATAAATTGTCAGTAGATGCGGCCATGCGGGCGTCGGATTACTCAACGGCGGGCAAGACGACCTCCTATAAGTACGGCCTGCAATACGCGCCGGTACGGGATTTGCGTCTGCGCGCCACCTATGGCAAGGCCGTGCGTGCGCCCAATATCAGTGAGGTTTTCACCGCCTCATCGGTAAGCGGCCAGTGGTTGTACGACCCCTGCAACTATTATATGAACTACCGCGTCGAAACCACGGCGGACACAAAAGCCAACTGCGCGGCGCTTAGCCCGACCAACAGCAACTTCTACTGGCTGTGGACGGATGTCGAAAAAAAGGGCAACCCTGATCTGAAGGTCGAAACGGCCAAGACCTTGACGGTCGGCCTTGTGGCGCAACCGCGCTTCATGAAAAACCTTACCATGTCGGTGGACTATTATGACATTGACCTGAGCGATGTTATCGCTTCGATCGAGCCTCAAACCATCATCAACAAGTGCATCGACAACCCGATGGACGGCAACCCCTATTGCGATCTGGTTGTACGTGAAGCGGGCACCAACAACCTCATTGGCGTTGTTAAGCAGAACATCAACCTGGCGAAGCGCACCAACCGCGGCATCGATATGGAATTCGACTACTTTGTCGACCTGTCGGCCTGGGGCTGGGGCAGTAAGAGCGGCCGCCTGGCGGTCAATTCGGTTTACACGCGCCTGCTTGAGAACAAGATCACGCCCGATCCGGATAACCCTCAGAACGTCACCGATACGCTGGGTGTCTTTGGTTTCCCGGAATGGAAGGGCGTGACCCGCGTCTCCTATGCCAACGGCCCTCTGTGGCTGAGCTGGAACCTGCGTCACTATTCACCCATGCGCATGAACACGACTATCACGCCTGAGAACTACCACCCGTATAAGACTAAGCCGGTGTTCTATAGCGACGTCTACGCCTACTATCAGCTTAAGCCGAATGTGAACATCGGTGTCGGTATCAGCAATGTCTTTGATACCCCGCCGCCGCGCTACCCCGGCGCCGAAGCCGGTGGCGCCTATTTCGGTGACGAAGGCTGGCAATCAGGCGTCTTTGACGTCATCGGCCAGAGTGCTTTTGTCACTCTAAAGTTCAAGCGCTGATAATCAACATGATCTAACAAGAGCCCTGCCCTCACCGGCAGGGCTTTTTTGTGCAAGAGTGCACAGCCCCGTTGACACACCGGAGGCCTTTCTGATTAATAACCGCATCCCTCGGGGAGTAGCCGGAGCCGCGTATCAGGTTCCCGCCGTGTCGTCAGCACGTAGTCCTGCACAGGACTTCCGGCACGGTAACCGCGCTTAAGTTTCAACGCGCGGACGGCAAGACCGGGACTGGTTCACACCACCCGTCTGTCCTTTTGAGAGCACCCATTATGATGTCTGTCGGTACGCCGTTATTATGGTCTGCGTTTGCGGCCTTCGTTGTTGTCGCTCTGTTGATCGACTTTTTCGCCATGAACAAACAGGGGGCCCATAAGGTCTCCATGAAAGAAGCCACCATATGGTCGGTGATCTGGGTGGCGGTCAGCTTTATATTTGTGGGTCTTTTGTGGTGGTATATGGGCGGCACCGGCACCGATGCCGCCGCCAAACAGTTAGCCGACACCAAAGCTTTAGAGTTCGTGACCGGCTATGTGGTCGAAAAGGCGCTGGCGGTCGATAATATCTTCGTCTTCCTGATGCTGTTCACCTATTTCGCTGTGCCGGCGGAATATCAAAAACGTGCGCTGATGATCGGGATTCTGGTGGCGCTGGTGTTACGCGGGGCGCTGATTCTGGTCGGGGCCTGGCTGATCGCGCAGTTCCACTGGATTCTGTATCTGTTCGGTGCGTTTCTGGTGTTCACCGGCATCAAGATGTGGCTGGCGGCGGGCGATGAGCCAGACCTTGAGGCCAATCCGGCCCTGAAATGGGTGCGTAAACATTTCACCATCGCCCCCCATTTTGACGGCGAAAAGTTCTTCACTAAGGTGAACGGGTTGAGGATGGCGACCCCTATGCTGGTGGTGGTCATACTGATCGGCATTATTGATGTGGTGTTCGCGGTTGATTCTATTCCGGCGATTTTTGCCATCACCACCGACCCGTTTATCGTCCTAACCTCGAACGTATTTGCGATCTTGGGCCTGCGCGCCATGTACTTCCTGCTGGCGGGCCTGCATGAGAAATTCCACCTCCTGCCCTACGGTCTGGCGCTGGTTCTGGTGTTTATCGGCACCAAGATGCTGCTGATCGATATCTACAAGATCCCGATCGAGTGGTCGCTGGGCGGCACGGCTGCCATCCTGACCGTGACCATGTTGTTGTCGGTGATGATCAAGCCCAAAAGCGATACACCGCACGGCGCCTTCCCGTTCGATTCCAAAAAGGAAGATACGCCTGACGAACGGCGCTAAACATGAGCGGAATAATTTCTCGTGGAATCATTCCGCTCAGGCCGCCACTGAGGCGGCGGCCAAGGTGGCGTAGCCACCGCCCGGCTAGGGACTAAAAACAAGCTAGATCATTATGTGACTACATAATGATCTAGCGAACCGGTTTGGCAAAGACCTGCACCCAGTACAAGCGGTAGGCCTGTCTTTGCCCCGGCAAGGGCCGGTCATCGGGCTGATAGCTGAGGGCAATGCCGGTGTCGGTCATAGTGCAGTTCAAAATATTAGCGCGGTGGCCGGAGCTGTTCATCCAGCCCTCGACCACATCGTCAGGGCGCATGTGACCGGCAGCGATATTTTCCGCCACCATGATCCAGCGATAGCCGGAGGATATCGCCCGCTGGCCCGCTGAGGTGCCATCCGGGCCTTTGTGGGCAAAGAAGTTCTGCATCGGCATGGCGCTGGGCAGCCTTGGCTAAACGCGGATCGAAGTTCAGCGGATCACAGCCGCGATCCTCGCGTTCGGCATTAATCAGATCAAAGACATGCGCGACATTGCCATTGTCGTCCTGACCTTGCGCCACTACAGGCCCGGTTGTTAATGCCGCCATCATCAGCAAACTTAAAACACGCAAAGCTCACCTCCATACATACCTCTATTTCATAGAGGAGTATGGCTTTGATGGGGCTTACAGAGGATTAATTGTGATACTGGGTGACCCGCGCGACTTCTTCCTTTGAACCCAGCACAACACCTGTACGCTGATGCAAGGCGGTCGGTGCGATGTCCAAAATACGCTGATGACCATCGGTCGCCGTCCCGCCCGCCTGCTCGATCAGCATCGCAATCGGGTTACATTCATACAGCAGCCGCAGCTTGCCATTTTTACCACTGACGCGCTTATCGACCGGGTAGATGAACACCCCGCCGCGCGTCAGGATGCGGTGAATATCACCGACCATGGACGCCAGCCAGCGCATGTTGAAATCAACCCCGCGCGGGCCATCCTTACCGGCCACACATTCATCAATATAGCGGCGCACCGGCGCTTCCCAATGGCGGTGATTGGACATGTTGATGGCAAATTCGCGGGTGGCTTCCGGGATAGCGACCTGATCGCGGATCAGTACCCATTCGCCGCGGTCATGGTCGATTGAAAAGGCAAAAGTCCCCGCCCCCAGCGTCAGCATCATGGTCGTTTGCGGGCCGTAAGCCGTGTAACCGGCGGCGACCTGCTCATGACCGGGTTTCAGGAAATCGGCCTCGGTCACCGCCCGGCCTTTGGGCGCCGCGAGGATCGAAAAGATCGTGCCGACCACGCCGTTGACATCCAGATTGGACGACCCGTCGATCGGGTCAAACACCAGCAAATAATCGCCGCCATCAGCAATCGGATGCAGGGTATCCATTTCCTCAGACGCCACCGCCGCCACCCGTCCGTGCCAGCGCGCAGGCTCCAGCATCATGTCATTGGCGATGACATCCAGTTCCTTTTGCACCTCGCCCTGCACATTTTCCTGAGCCAGTGCGCCCTGCTTGCCGGTAATGGCGCTATTGTTGACCGTCTGGCCAATATCGCGGCAGGCGGCGGCCATATCGAGCACCAGCGCTTTCAGGTTGGCGGGCACAGTTGCCGGCAAGGCATCGAGAAATTGGCTTAAGGTCGGGCGCATGAAAATCACTTATGAAATCTGAGGTTGGAAATAGATCGTTCAAAATTTATTGATACGATTTTCAAGGATCGCGCAAGCCGGTAAACGCTGTCACCATAACGGTTTTCCGGTTGATAAGCCTTAAGATCAGTACCTCATCCGCTTTTGGGATCATGGTTTGGTCTTAATTGCCCCGTAAAAGCCTCACAACTTAATGACTCGCCTTTTTGGTGTGAAACCATTTGGAAACCATTTCCTCATTAGGATAAGCTTAACCAATTCCCAGATTCTCATGATGCCCATGCCTTCCCTTAAGGACGTTTCATTGTTTGGTTCAGAGTACCGCGCCGATGTTTGACCCCCGCACCCCGCCCAAAAGCTTTACCCGTCGCGGCACTGTGCTGATGGCGTTGGCGGCCCTGGGCGGCAGCGCGGCCGTGCCATATCTTACCGCTAAGCCTGCGCCGAAACCGGCCCCCAAAGCGCCGACACTGAAACGGGCGGCGCTCAAAGACTGGCCGAGCCTGACCAAAATCGCGCAGACCATGATCGACGATAAGCTGACGCCCGGCCTGTCGCTGACGGTCGCCCATCAGGGGGTTGTGCTGTTTTCCAAAGGTTTCGGCCTGGCTGATGTCGAGGCGGGCCGTGAGGTCACGCCGCAAACCACCTTCCGTATTGCGTCAATCACCAAGCAATTCACTGCCGCCGCCATCATGGCGCTGGCCGAAGACGGCAAGCTGAGCGTCCATGATCCGCTGGCGCGTTTCCTGCCCGATTTCCCCAAGGCCGATAAGATCACTCTGGCCCAGTTGATGAGCCACACCTCCGGCATGGGGGATTATGTCAACGGCCAAAGCCATGTGGTGCTGGATAATGCCCGCGACCGTGATTTCAACGGCATGGAACTGCTGTCGATCATCCGCGCCCGTCAGCCGCTGTACCGCGCCCAACCCGGAGCGGCCTGGCTCTATTCCAACTCAGCCTTTACCCTGCTGAGCATCATTGTTGAGCAGCTATCGGGCATGTCGTTCGCGCAGTTCTGCGCCGAGCGGTTGTTTCATCCGGCGGGCATGACGCAGTCGTCGATTGATACGGTGGATACGGTCATCACCAGCGGGTCTAACGGCTATCGCCCTGAGTTCCGCGCCCCGCACGGTTTTGTGGAAAATAAGCCCCTGTCGGCGACGTTTATCGCTGGGGCGGGCGCGATCAGATCTACCACCGAAGACCTGATCCTGTGGCACCACGCCCTGATGAACGGCAAGGTCTTAAAGCCCGACAGCGTGACCGCCATGATGACCCCGGCCCTGTTGAAAAATGGCCAGCCGGCGTTTGAACGGCGCGGCGCTGAGCCGCTGGAGTACGGTTTTGGTCTGGGGCTGGGACTTGAGGATGATCGCCGCTTTGCCACCCACGGCGGGCGGATAAATGGCTTTACCGGCCATTTGCGCAGCTATCATGACGACCAACTGACGCTGGCCATCCTCTATAACTGCGATGGATCGGGTGCGGCTCAGTTCATGCCGATGCAGAAGAAACTGCGCAAAGAAGCGTCAAGGCTTGGCTTAGAGAGCCTTACCGCTTAACCGACCATATCAGCAACCATAGCCCGCAGTTCCTGACGGCTGAAACCGCAGGCCTTAAGCATCCGTGTCGAGGTCGATTTGTGGACGGGGCGCGTCATATAGTGACTGCGCGGGGCGTGTGCGAAGGTATAGGTCGTGTGCATAATAGTCCTTAAAAGCCTCGCACAGCTAAACCGGCGCGGCCAAATAATAAATAACGCAAAGCCAAAGCGCTTTTGCGTCTAAACGGTAAGAGAAGGGAAAACGGGCTCGGCACTCGATCACGAGCTTAGAGAGTTGCCGAACATCATCGTTAACTCCGTAACTACCCTTCAATTGCGGCCAAGTCAAGGCGCGGCTAAAAGTCGTTTGGTGCAACCTCGCGAAGTTGCGTCTCATACTGCCCGACACTGACCATCGCACCTGATGTCCAATCCGGGTCGATGGCACGCCCCAAATCCCAGACTTGCCATGCCTTATCCATTTCATATTGGCCGTAGTAGTGATCACCAAGATCCTTGAAGGCGTTAGAGGCGAAGGGATAGGCCGCAATATGAGTCCAGTAACAATCCGTAAGCGGCGGCATGGAGGCGCGGATCGCCTTATCCCATTTATCCGTATCCTTTGATGTAAGGACAAGGTTGGCAAAGGTGACATACCGGAAGGTGCCAAACGTCAGGCCATCAAAATGCTTGGCTCCGGCCAGATATTTAGCCGCCGCCTCGCGCCCCTCGGTTTCTTCCGTGGATCCCGCCAGATTAGATGCCTGCCAGAACGGCGCGGTTTTTGGCCCGTCAATCGTTTTCGTAAGCACCGGCCCCAATGCTCTGATCTTAGCCAGTCCATCTGAACCGGGCTGCAACTCGGCTGTGTATTGCTGGGTGATCAGAAAGAACCACATCAGCGCCTGTTCCATCTGATCCGCCGCCGCCGCCGATTGCATCTGAGCCAGAGCCTCATCGAAACCCGGCTTCGGCGGTTCAGCATTTCCAGCGATAGCTTTCAGAGATGACTTCAAACCGGATGCATACACGCTATTCCCTTCGGATATTCTGACAATGGCGGATTTAAGATTGGCGGGTAGCGGGTATTGCGCAGTCAAACGCCGCACATTTGAAAACCGGATCGTTTCAGTGGCCCTTCGGTTCGCACGATTGCTTTCTAAAACCATTTCACGCGGAATTTGGCCTGCCTCTAAAACCGTCTTCAGTATTTGCGGATGCAGACCCATATGCCGGGCGAAATAGCGCGCTAACGCTTTGCGTTCAGCATCTGAAAAAGGCTCACCGGCAAGGCTTAGGCGGGCAACGGCTTCGTGCCCAACAGACCACACAACCTGATCCCCCGTCTGACTACGCATCAGGGGGATCGATGTGGTGTCTACCACAGCCAGTTCCTGTTCTGGCCAGTAACTGGCAAGCTTGGTTTCCTGAGCCGACTTTTTATCACCGGTGGCCGCATCAAGCAGCAACTGCAAATAGCGCCGATTTTTCAGTTCCAGAATACGAAATGCCGGACTGACAAAGCAGCTATCGTTGCTAAACTCCGTGCCCGAAGCCTGCCAGCTCATTGTCCGGCACAGGGCAAAGTCATCGAGGTGGCGCGCACCTGCGGCTTCAATATATGCGAAGTCCGAAGCCAGCGTGACCTTGCCGTTTTCAGTCTCCACCGTGCCGTCTTTAAATCGGACCTCTTTTTGATAGGAAAACTCTATGGCCGATGCCGACGCCGGGCGCGCGCTACGAATACGCTGGGCATCCCAATCCGGTGAGACCGTCGCGGCCTGACATATGACGGCGGAAATCCCCCATAATACGACCAATAAGCGTTTTAACATTAAGCCCCCCGATAAACACCAACGTCAGACTTATCGTCAGCCCTTCTGGCCTGTCAATGTTAAGACGCGACACGCCCGCTCACATTCCGCAAGCGTTCGTGAACCGTTAATTAACAAAATTCATTGACCCCGCGCGCCATGGCCCCTATGTGTGCCGCCGTTTACCCGCAGCCCTGCTATATTAAGACGGAGTCCCAAAACCCATGACCCCAAGAAACCAAGATGAGCTACTTAATGGTGTTACGGGGGTTCTGGTTCTGGCGGACGGCACCGTCTATCAGGGCTATGGCCACGGTGCGAAGGGCTCAGCCCTCGGCGAAGTCTGCTTCAACACCGCCATGACTGGTTATCAGGAAATCCTGACCGATCCGTCCTACATGGATCAGATCGTCGCTTTCACCTTCCCGCACGTTGGCAATGTCGGCGTCAACCCGGACGATGTTGAGCAATTGGGCAATGACCCGACCCGCGCCGCCAAGGGGGCGATCTTCCGTGACGCGCCGACCCCGCCGGCCAACTGGCGCTCGACCATGAGCTTTAACGACTGGCTGACCTCGCGCGGCGTGGTCGCTTTGTCGGGCATTGATACCCGCGCGCTCACCAAGCGCATCCGCGAACACGGCATGCCGCACGGCGTCATCGCCCACGATCCCGAAGGCAAGTTCGATATCGCGGCCTTGCAGAAACAGGCCGCCGAGTGGGCCGGTCTGGTCGGCCTTGATCTGGCCATCAAGGCAACTTCGGCGCAGTCGTCGGATTACACGACGAACCTTTGGGTCTGGCCGGAAGGCTATAGCGACGGTACAAAGCATGAGCATAATGTCGTGGTCATTGACTATGGCGTAAAGCAAAACATACTGCGCGCCTTGGTCGATATCGGCGCGAAGGTGAAGATCGTCCCGGCCCAAACCAAGGCCGAAGACATCCTGGCGCTCAAGCCCGACGGCGTATTGCTATCGAACGGCCCCGGTGATCCGGCGGCCACGGGTGCCTATGCAGTGCCTGAAATTCAAAAGCTGGTGGCGTCTGGCACGCCGGTGTTCGGTATCTGTCTGGGCCATCAGATGCTGGCGCTGGCGCTGGGGGCTAAGACCGTCAAGATGGATCAGGGCCACCACGGCGCCAACCATCCGGTCAAGGATATCACCACCAATAAGGTTGAGATCGTGTCGATGAACCACGGCTTTGCGGTTGATCGGGATAGCTTGCCCGCCGGTGTGGTTGAAACGCACGTTTCGTTGTTTGACAACACCAACTGCGGCATTGCGCTGGAAAACAAGCCGGTGTTTTCGGTACAGCACCACCCCGAAGCCTCCCCCGGCCCGGTCGATTCGCTGTATCTGTTTGAACGCTTTGCTGGATATATGAAAGCCGCGAAGGCGGTTGTGGCGTGATTTTCAGAACCTCCCCTCTTGGAGGGGAGGAGGGAGGCCGTCAGGTCGGAAGGTGGGGGTAACCACCGGCTTACCCACTGCGTCTGCGCCACTTTATGGCGCAGCCACCTCCCCCTCCAAGAAGGGGAGTTCTTAAGTAAGATTAACCAAACATAAAGGGTTGCTTTACGGCCCCCAAGGCTCTAAAGCACCCGCTTAGCCTACATCAAAAATGACCTGAAATGGTCGCCCGCCCGTAACCGGATTTGCGTTTTCGCTCATCCGCTATTTGCGCACGAAAGTATCAGAAGACCTATGCCCAAACGTACCGATATTAAAGCCATCCTCATTATCGGCGCCGGTCCGATCGTCATTGGTCAGGCCTGCGAGTTTGACTATTCCGGCGTTCAGGCCTGTAAGGCATTGCGCGAAGAAGGCTACCGGATCATTCTGGTGAACTCCAATCCGGCGACGATCATGACCGATCCGAATATCGCCGATGCGACCTATATCGAACCGATCACCCCTGATTTTGTTGAAAAAATCATCGCCAAAGAGCGCCCGGACGCGCTCCTGCCCACCATGGGCGGTCAAACGGCGCTGAACTGCGCGCTGGCACTGGACGCTTCGGGCGTTCTTACCAAATACAATGTCGAAATGATCGGCGCCAAGGCCGAAGTGATCGATAAGGCCGAAGACCGCCAGAAATTCCGCGACGCCATGGATAAGCTCGGCCTCGAATCGGCCAAATCTGCCGTCGCCCACACCTGGGAAGAGGCCGTGGCCGGTTTGGAGGCCATTGGCGGTCTGCCCGCCGTGATCCGCCCATCGTTTACGCTGGCGGGTACCGGCGGCGGCATTGCCTATAATCAGGAAGAGTTCAAAGAGATTGTCCTGAACGGCCTTGACCTTTCGCCCACCACCGAAGTCCTTATTGAGGAATCCATCGTCGGCTGGAAAGAGTATGAGATGGAAGTCGTGCGCGACAAAGCCGACAACTGCATCATCGTCTGCTCGATCGAAAACGTCGATCCGATGGGTGTGCATACGGGCGACTCGATTACCGTCGCCCCGGCGCTGACCCTGACCGACAAAGAGTATCAGATCATGCGTTCGGCCTCGATCGCCGTCCTGCGCGAAATTGGGGTGGAGACCGGCGGATCGAACGTGCAGTTCGCGCTTAATCCTGCCGATGGCCGCATGATCGTGATCGAGATGAACCCGCGCGTATCGCGCTCCTCCGCACTGGCCTCAAAGGCGACAGGTTTCCCGATTGCCAAGATCGCGGCCAAGTTGGCGGTCGGCTATACGCTGGATGAGCTGTCGAACGACATCACCAAGGTCACACCCGCCTCATTTGAGCCGTCGATTGACTATGTGGTCACCAAGATCCCGCGCTTTGCGTTTGAGAAATATCCGGGCTCAGAACCCCTGCTCGGCACCTCGATGAAGTCGGTCGGTGAAGTCATGGCCATTGGCCGCACCTTTGCCGAGTCGGTGCAAAAGGCCCTGCGGGGTTTAGAGACCGGCCTGTCGGGCTTTGATGAGGTCGATATTCCGGGTGTCAAAACAGCGGAAAGCCCCCATGCCATCCGTGAAGCCGTGGTGCGTGAACTGGGCCGCCCGACACCGGATCGCCTGCGCGTGATCGCTCAGGCCTTCCGTCATGGGTTGAGCGTCGAAGACATCAACGCCGCCTGTTCTTATGAGCCGTGGTTCCTGCGTCAGATTGAAACCATCGTGGCCGAAGAAGCCAAAATCACAGCGCTTGGTTTGCCCGCCGATGCTCACGCCATGCGCCTGTTGAAAGGTTTGGGCTTCTCCGATGCCCGTCTGGCGACCCTGACGCAGCAAACCGAAGCCGAAGTGCGCAATGCCCGCCGCGGCTTAGGCGTGCGCCCGGTCTATAAGCGCATCGACACCTGCGCGGCCGAATTTGCGTCCTCGACCGCCTATATGTACTCGACCTATGAAACCGGCGCTTTAGGTCAGGTACCCGAATGCGAAGCTGCCCCAACCGATCGCAAGAAGGCGATCATCCTTGGCGGCGGGCCGAACCGGATTGGTCAGGGCATCGAGTTCGATTACTGCTGCTGCCACGCCGCCTTTGCCTTTAAGGACATCGACCTTGAGGCCATCATGGTCAACTGCAACCCCGAAACCGTATCGACCGACTACGATACCTCGGATCGCCTCTATTTCGAGCCGCTGACCGCCGAAGACGTGCTGGAACTGATCAGCGTTGAAATGTCCAAAGGCGAATTGGCCGGTGTGGTTGTGCAGTTCGGTGGCCAGACGCCGCTCAAGCTGGCGCAAGCCCTCGAAGACGAAGGCATCCCCATCCTCGGTACCACGCCGGATGCGATTGATCTGGCCGAAGACCGCGAACGCTTCCAGCAATTGCTGACCGAGATCGGCCTGCGTCAGCCGATCAACGCCATCGCCCGCAGCCCCGAAGAAGCCTTCAAAGCCTGTCATCAGGTCGGCTACCCCATCGTCATCCGCCCATCCTATGTACTGGGGGGACGTGCCATGGAAATTATCCGCGACGACGAGCAACTGACGCGCTATGTCACTGAGGCCGTGAAGGTGTCCGGCTCATCGCCTGTCCTGATCGACCAGTATCTGTCGGCGGCCATCGAAGTCGATGCCGATGCGCTCGCCGATGGTGAGACCGTGTTCGTCGCCGGGATCATGGAACATATCGAAGAAGCTGGCGTCCATTCCGGCGACTCGGCCTGTTCGCTGCCGCCGTTCTCATTGAAACCCGAAACCGTCAAAGAGTTAGAGCGTCAAACCGTTGAACTGGCCAAGGCGCTTAAGGTGCGTGGCCTGATGAACGTGCAGTTTGCGATCGAAAACCCTTATACCGACCCGAAGATCTACGTCCTCGAAGTCAACCCGCGCGCGTCGCGGACAGTGCCGTTTGTCGCCAAAACTCTGGGTCAGCCTCTGGCTGGGATCGCCGCCAAGGTCATGGCCGGTAAGCCGCTGTCGGGTTTTGGCCTGAAGCCCCGCGATTATCGCCATGTCGCGGTCAAAGAAGCTGTGTTCCCGTTCGCGCGCTTTGCCAATGTCGATACGGTGCTTGGGCCAGAGATGCGCTCGACCGGCGAAGTCATGGGCCTTGATTGGGTGCGTGACGGCGAAGAGATGATCGACGCGTTTTCGCGCGCCTTTGCCAAGTCGCAACTGGGTGGCGGTACAGTTCTGCCGACCGGCGGCACGGTGTTTGTCTCCGTCAAGGATCAGGATAAGCCGACCATCATCGAGCCCGTAAAAACCCTGCTGGCTCAGGGCTTTAAGGTCGTCTCGACTGGCGGCACCTGCGACTATCTGGCCGAACAGGGTGTGGCGGTTGAGCGCATCAAAAAGGTGCTCGAAGGCCGCCCGAACATTCTGGATGCCATGAAAAACGGTGAAATCCAGCTTCTGTTTAACACCACCGAGGGTAAGCAATCTCTGGCCGACTCGTTCTCAATCCGCCGCACGGCCCTAATGATGAAGATCCCCTACTACACCACCGCTTCAGGGGCCGTCGCCGCTGCCCGCGCCATCGCATCCGGCCGCAAAGAAGACCTCGATGTGCGCTCCATTCAGGAATACGCATAGCCCTTATTGCCGTTCAAAAATTAAAACCTCCTGTGATCCGGATCGCAGGAGGTTTTTTTACACCGCCTTCCCCGGCTTCACGATTTCGTGTATGGTCGCGTGATCGGCAGATGCGTCATTTCGCACTTGCAAAATGTGATTTCACGCGGACGGTCAGGTTTGGTATGGGCGTCCACCTAATTATTTAAAAGGCATATTCGGTTTCATGAACCTGTCTGAGCGTGTGGACACTCTGTTGGGCGACAAAAAAGAGCTGGCGAAACAGATAGCACTGGTCGCCGCCCCTATCCTGATTTTCCTGTGGTTTTTCCATCCGGCGGTGCTTGATCCGACCAATGTAAGCTGGCTGTTCCAGAAAGACTGGGGCCAGCATGTGCTGGGCTGGCATGCCTTTCGGTATGGCGCGGACGGGTTTAACCATCAAAATTTGTTGGCCCACCCGACGGGTTTAAGCGTCATCTACACCGACTCGAACCCGCTGTTTGCCCTGCCGCTCAAGCTGATATCCCCGCTTTTGCCGGCCAATTTTCAGTATATCGGGCCGTGGTTCCTGTTCTGCATCTGCGCCCATTTTTGTCTGGCCTATAGGCTGCTTGAGCGTCACGCCCCGTCGTTTTGGGCCGCCCTTGTCGGCGCCATTCTGCTGACGCTGGTGCCGACCCTGTTCAACCGCATCATGCACGATACGCTGGTGGCGCAGTTCCTGATTTTGTGGGCGTTTTACATCTATTTCGAGATCACGGAGCCCCGCCGTAAGGCCATTCACTGGGCGATCATGCTGGGCGTGACCGGCTTCATTCACCCCTATATTCTGATCATGGTGCTGGCCCTGTGGGGGGGTGAGCAACTTCGGCGCGTCTGGCCGCAGCTTATGGCGCGTGAGTTTGTTCAGGTCGCCCGCACAGTGGGCGTAGCCATCCTGACTCTGCTGGCGCCGATCATTACCCTTGGCTTGTCAGGCGCCTATGCGCCCGGTCAGAGCGCGGGCAGCTTTGGCTACGGATTTTACTCGATGGGCCTTGACGCCCTGTTCAATCCAGCGCGTAAGGATTTCACCTTCGGCGGTCTGGTCTCGGTCCCACAGGATGCCGGTCAGGCGATGGAAGGCTTTATGTATATGGGCGCAGGGCTTTTGTTCCTGATCGTCGCGGCCATCGTGCTTTACTACCGCTCCGAAGGGGCGCGCACTATCCGCGACACCTTGTCGAAATCGGTGTGGCTGATCGGGCCGTTTGTGGTTTTGTTCATCATCGCCTTGTCGAGCAAGGTACAGTTCTACGATATCGAACTGTTCAAATACCCGACGCCCAAAGCCCTCGACGGCGTGCTCGGTATCATGCGCGCGTCCGGCCGGATGTTCTGGCCGATGGCCTATTTCATGGTGCTGCTGGCGATCCTGACCGTCTATCGCACGAAGCTTAAAACCGTGGCGATTATCTTGCCGCTGGCCCTGGTCATACAGGTCATCGACATCGCCCCTTTCGCCAAATCGGTTCATTCGGAAACCGCCATGGCCGCCAACCGCACCGTCTATCAAAAGGTGCCGTCAAAGCTGTGGGACGACCTGATCACCAATTCTGATCTGGTGTCGTTTCAGCCCGCCAATGCCCATATCAATAAGCGCCTGTTTTATGAGCTAACCTGGCGCTCGGTGTCGCACGCCGTGCCGGTCAACACCATGTATGCCGCCCGCCCGCACCCACGCCAGACCCAGCTTGAGCGCATCGCCCACGCCAATTTCGTTGAGGGCAAGCTCGACCCCGATACGCTCTACGTCTTCTTCAATAAGTGTCAGGCCCCGGCCGGGGCTCAAAACCGCCTGCGCGAACTGGACGGCGTATTCATCCTGCCGCCGGTCAAAATGCTGGATAAGCTGCCACAGACCCCACAAGTGCCGGGCATAGAATACGGCGAAGACTATAACTTCACCTGGAATGCGCTCGGCTCCTGCTTCCTTGAGGACAACTGGCTGTCGCCCGACTCAAAAGGCGTGTGGAGCCGCGCCGGTCAACCGGCGGAACTGAACCTGCCGCTGATGGATCAGCCCCGCCACGACATCAGCCTGTCGCTAAGTCTGCTCAGCTTCCTGAGCGGCAATAAGACCAAGGTCTATGTCAATGACCGCCTGCTGACCCACCTCGATTTGACGACCCAGATCACCGACCATGAAATCGTCATTCCACGTCGCTGGATCAAAGGTAAATCCCTGAACATCCGCCTGGAGCCCGATCTCGAAGCCTCGCTCAAGCCGTCACCCAAGGCCTCTGCCAGCGCCCGCAAGCTCGGCATCCGGCTTTATGACCTTCGTCTGAGTGAGACCAAGGGCTTAAAATAGTTCGCAATCGCTTGAATTTTCAGGCGACCCGGCTATATTCGCCGCGCATTGGGGGCGGGTTTAAATTACCGTAGCATTGTTGGGCTAAATCCAGCGAACTTCGTTTGCGCCCCCGCATTCGTTCGCTGTTTTTTTAAGTCTGATGTCATGCCCGATAATAGCTCTGCGCCGTACCATACGGTTCTGAAATTCACTGCGCCGATCCTGCTGTTTCTACTGTTCTTCACGCCAGACATACTTGATCCGACCAATGTTGGCTGGCTGATGCGCGGGGACTGGGCGCAGCACTTTCTGGGCTGGCACGCCTATCGTAACGGTGCCGACGGCTTTAACCATCAGAACCTTCTGGGCTACCCGACGGGTCAGAGTGTCATCTACACCGACTCCAATCCGTTTCTGGCTTTCCCGTTCAAGCTGATCTCACCGCTATTGCCGGATTATTTCCAGTATATCGGCCCGTGGTTTTTGCTGTGTATCTGCCTGCATTATGTCATTGCCTACAGGTTGGTCTCGCGCCATGCACCGGGGCCGTGGTCAGCACTGGCCGGGGCCGTGCTGTTGACCCTGCTGCCGACGCTTTACGGGCGCATCGGCCACGACACGCTGGTGGCACACTGGCTGATTCTGGGCGCGATCTATATTTTCTTTGAGGTCGAGGGCGAAAAGCGCAAATGGATCGCTTACAGCGGGCTGCTGGCTCTATGCGGGTTCATCCATCCCTATATTCTGGTCATGGTCCTGGCCATCTGGGGTGCGGACTGGCTGCGGGTTCTTGGCCCGCAGTGGCAGGCCAAAGACGTTAAGGGCCTTGGCGTTTCTGGCCTTAAGATGGCCGTGAACCTGCTAGCACCCATAGCAGCCCTTGCGATTTCAGGCGCCTTTTCGGGCTCCAGCGCCAAAAGTGGCGGCTTTGGGCTCTATTCCATGGGGCTGGATGCGCCGTTCAATCCGTCCAACAAATCCTTCCTCTTGCCCTTCCTGTCGGTTCAGCAGGACGAAGGGCAATCCTTTGAAGGCTTTCAATATCTGGGCCTTGGCTTGCTGTTCCTGATCGGGGCGGCCATCTGGCTCTACCGCAAATCGGAAGAGTCGCGCGCCGTCAAAGAGATGCTGATCAAGGCCCGCCCGCTGAAATGGCCAATGATCGCGCTGCTGGTGCTGGCCATATCGAACAAGATTCAGATCTATGACATTCTGATCCTGAAACTGCCTTTGCCGGATTTTCTCGAAGACCTGTTCAACATCGTGCGGGCATCAGGCCGTCTGTTCTGGCCGATCGCCTATCTTATGGTATTTCTGGCGCTGCTGACGCTGTACCGGTCACGGCCCAAGACCATGGCCATCGTCTTATCGGCAGCTATCGTTCTGCAATTTATGGACATCGCCGGTTTCACCACTCAGATCAAAGGCCTGACCGCGCGCGCATCGGACCGGACGGTCTATACAATCGCCACCAGCCCGGAGTGGGACAAACTGATCAAAGACAGCGATCTGGTGTCGTTTCAGGCCCCGTCCGTTCACAGTAATCAGCCCTTGTTTTACGAAGTGACCATGCACGCCGTCTCGAACAAAGTGCCGGTCAATACCATGTATGCCGCCCGTGAAAACCTCAGTCAGGCCGCGCTGGAGTATGAGGAGTATAAGCGCTACCAGAGCGGTCAGCTCAATCCGCGCCATCTTTATGTCATGCTGAATAAATGCCCGGCACCCAAAGGGGCCGAGCATCGCCTGCGCGAACTGGACGGCATCTGGATCATCCCACCGCTCGGACTTGAAACCGGGCTCAAGACCATTCCGCAGGCGCCGACATTTGAGATCAATAAACCCCACACCATAACCTGGGACAGCCCGGCGGCGTGCCTGTTTGGTCCGGGCTGGCGGTTGCCAGAGCGGGTCGGCGTGTGGACCGAAGGGCCAAGGGCTGAGGTGAATCTGGCACTGCCGACCCCCGCCCTTACCGCCATGACCCTCGATATCAACGCCCGTACCATGAAAGCCGCTCAGGTCGACGTCTTTGCCAATGGCGTAAAAGTCGGTCATTTCGACATGCCGAAAAAGGATATCGATTATTCTGTAAATATACCGCAAGCCGTGGCGGCTCAGTCCCAAACCTTGAACATCCGCTTTGTGCTCAGCACGCCAAAGGCCCCTCAAAAAGACATGAAGCCCGAACACCTCCGGCTTAAGATTTCGGGTTTCAGCCTCAAGGCGGCTTAAGAAAACAGCCTTGAACTTCGTGCGAAATTTAAGGGGTTTAACCGTAACGTAAAACGCGATATAAGGCCGCCCCCGGATGAATGCCGCTGGATGCGCCTTGTGCATTTTAGTCGCTAAGATGGCTTGCAACCGGCATAAACCGTATCTATCTTTCACTTCGGTCGTAGGCACCCTCGACCGGACGTGAATTCTTTTTGTTATTCCTCTGGGTGCATTTAAGAAATCAATCGCACATGGAAAAAGTGCCGATGACGGGCGAAGGCTATCGCGCCCTCGACGAAGAATTGAAGCGTTTGAAGTCTATTGAGCGTCCAACCGTTATTGCGGCGATCTCTGAGGCGCGCTCGCACGGCGACCTGTCTGAAAACGCCGAATACCACGCCGCTAAAGAGCGTCAGGGCTGGATCGAAGGCCGAATCGCTGAGATCGAAGATAAGATCAGCCGCGCTCAGGTCATCGACGTGACCAAGCTGTCGGGTGAGAACATCAAATTCGGCGCGACCGTGACCGTCGTTGACGAAGACACCGAAGAAGAAGGCCGCTATCAGGTGGTGGGTGAGCATGAGGCCGATGTCAAATCGGGCAAGATTTCGCTGACCTCGCCTTTGTCGCGCGCCATGATGGGCAAGGAAGTCGGCGATGTCGTCGAAGTCCCGACCCCCAGTGGCGTTAAGGCCTATGAGATCCTCAAGGTCGAATGGATCTAGCCTGATCGCAAAAAAGTTTGAGGCTGCGCCTCAATACGTTTTTCGCGGAATGTATTAAGGTCAAAGACTTGCTCGGGGCGGCCCGACGCAAGTCTTTGGCTTTTTATACCTCCCCGGCGTGCCGGGGAGGGGGACCGCACGAGATCGCAAAGCGATTGAGATGTGGTGGTGGGGGCCTGTACTAGAGGACGAAATGCCAATATTTGGTGACGATACCCTGCATATTCCCGAAGGGCGGCCGCTGACCATCTGGGCGGTGTCGGACGGGCGTGCGGGCATCGAAAATCAGGTACTGGGGCTGGCACAGGCCATTGCGCGCAAAACCCACGCTCAGATCGTCACCCGTCATATCCGTTATCGCCGCCTGTTTGATCGCTGGCCGACGTTTATGAAACTATGGCCGGATCAGATGCTGAAACGCGATTCCGATCCGATCGGCCCGCCCTACCCTGACATCTGGATAGCCGCTGGCCGCGCCACCCTGCCCCATTCTCTGCGCCAGAAAGCCGCCTCGAAAGGCAAGACCTTGGTGGTGCAGCTTCAGGATCCGCGCGAAAACCTGAACGCCTTTGATCTGGTCATCGCCCCTCAACACGATCAGGTCGCAGGCGATAATGTCCTGTCAATCCTGGGCGCGCCCCACCGCATCACCAAACAACGGCTGGCCACCGAATTTAAACCGTGGGCAGAGCGATTCAAAGGCATCAAAGGCCCGTTTGTTACCGTCCTGATCGGTGGCAAATCCAAGTCCCATGACCTGAGCCCCGACCGCGCCGAAGCCATGGCCGCCGATATCCGTCGTGCCGTCATAGCCACCAAAGGCACGCTGCTGCTGACCATTTCCCGTCGCACCCCTGAGACCGCCCGCGACATATTGGTGAATGCCCTCAAAGACCTGCCGGGGCTGATCTATACCGGCGACGGCGACAATCCCTATTTCGCGTTCCTGCACAAAGCCGACCACACCTTAGTCACCGAAGATTCGATCAATATGGCCGTCGAAGCCGCCGCTACGGGGAAGCCGATTCATATCCTCAGCATGGATCGTCGCTCCGCCCTTAAATCGACGCGCAAGTTCGATGCGTTCCACCGCGCCCTTCAGGACTATGGCGCCGCGCGTCCGTTTAATGGTGAGTTGCGCTCATGGTCGTACACACCGCTCAATGAAACTGACCGCGCCGCTGATACCGTGCTCGCGTTACTAAAATCACGAGCTACATCATCTTAACGGATGACAATCACGCCCCCGATACCTATCTAAAGACCCATTGCGTAAGTTTACACGAATCCATTTCACGTCTGATCAGAAGATAACTCCATGTCCCTGCCCCGTCCTTTGCGTTGCGCCATCATTGGTTCCGGCCCCGCCGGCTGGACCGCCGCCATCTATGCCGCGCGCGGCCTTCTGCATCCGGTGGTGTTCACAGGCCCGCAGGCCGGTGGCCAGCTTACTATCACCACCGATGTCGAAAACTATCCGGGTTTTTCGGAGGTGGTTCAGGGGCCATGGCTGATGGATCAAATGCAGGCCCAGGCCGTGCACATGGGCACCGAAGTCATCAATGATATCGTGGTCAAGGCTGACCTGTCTAAGCGTCCATTCCTGCTGGAAACCGAAACCGGCGCGACCTATCTGGCCGAAACCGTCATCATCTCAACCGGCGCGCAGGCCAAGTGGCTGGGGCTGGAGTCAGAAAAAACCTATCAGGGTTTTGGCGTCTCGGCGTGCGCTACCTGCGACGGGTTTTTCTATCGCAATAAGGTCGTGGCCGTCGTCGGCGGCGGCAATACCGCCGTCGAAGAAGCGCTGTTCCTGACCAAGTTTGCCTCCAAGGTTTATCTGATCCACCGCCGCGAAGAACTGCGTTCAGAGAAAATCCTGACGGAACGTCTGCTGGCTGACCCTAAGATTGAACCGATCTGGAATGTCGGTATTGACGAGATTCTGGGCGACACCAATGAATTTGGCGCGATGGGTGTCACCGGTGTGCGCCTGAAACACGTTGAGACCGGCGAAAAGTACGAAATCCCGCTGGACGGCGTCTTTATCGCGATCGGGCACGCGCCGTCATCGCAACTGTTTGCCGGTCAGCTTGAAACCAATTCCAGCGGCTACTTACGCGTCACACCGGGCACGCCAAAGACAGCGATTGAGGGCGTATTCGCCGCAGGTGACGTGACCGACGATGTCTACCGTCAGGCCGTGACTGCCGCCGGTATGGGCTGCATGGCCGCTCTGGAGGCCGTGCGCCTGCTGGCCGAAGAAGACCACCATAAGGGCCACAACACCGAAAACACCGCCAAGATCGGGGCGTACTAAATATAAAAAGGGCCTGTTTCCACAGGCCCTTTTTCGTTACCAGATTCAGGCGACATCGCCTAAAGGCTGAGCCCTAAGATCAGGTCGTACTCAAAGGTACCATCGGACTTGCGTACCCGGTTTTTGAGGCGGCCTTCTGTGACGAATCCCAGACGATCATAGAGTTTCAGCGCGCGGATATTGCTTTCGCGGCACATCAGCTCAATGCGGTTAATGTGCGAAAGTTGGCCACGCACCCGCGCAATATAGGCTTCAAACAATCGCTGCCCCAGCCCCATGCCTTGCGCATCGGGGCTTAAGGCTATCGTCAGGTCTGACAGGCAGTGACCAAACTGGGCGGGCTGCGGCGCATAGGCATGCAACGATCCTGTAAGGCCAGCCTCCCCCTCAACCACTAGGATCAGGCCACGCTCAAGCGCCTGCGTAACAAAGCCTTCGATATAGGCGCGTGAAATCTCAGCCTCGGTCCGCGCAAGGCCCTCGCCCTGGCGGGCCACCTGCCGGTAAAGCTGATAAAGGCCGTCGATGTCGGCGGCGGTTGCGGGTCGGATATCAGTCATCTTCATCTTGCGGTCGCTGGCGGTTGGATTTAACGGTGGCGCGAATGGATTTCCCCACCAATCGACGCTGTTTGGCGCCGTAAGTCGGCTTGGTGGAGATGCGCGGCGGCGGCGGGGGTGCGGCGGCCTTTTGCAGCAGCTCGACAAAGCGTTCGCGGGCAGCCTTGCGGTTCATGTCCTGCGTGCGATGAGTCTGCACAAACAGCACCAGCACGCCTTCCTGTGTGACACGCCGACCGGCCAGCTTAATCAGCCGCATCTTAACGTCATAGGGGATGGTCAGGTTCTCAAAAATCGAAAACCGCAGTTCAACGGCGGTCGAGACCTTATTGACATTTTGCCCGCCCGCCCCCGATGAACGGACGAAATTTTCCGTCAGTTCAGCTTCGTCAACAGAGATGCGAGAGGTGATAAAGATCATCCCTCGGTTCTAAGCGCATTCCGAAAAGTGTGAAACGGTTTTCGGGCCCAAATGCGCGTTAAAAATTTCAAACCGAGGGATGATTCAAGTGAAGAATACCCCCTCTTCGCATCGCACAGGCAATGCGAAGCTCCGCTTCCTAAGTTCTTGGCAACAGGGGGACTTCTAAAGCTTTAAGACAGCGTCGCCTTGATCATCCACAGGTGCTTTTCGTGGGCGGTCAGGCGCTGAGTGGCCAGATCGGCCGACGACACGTCGCCGACCTCTTCCGACAGCTCGACCACGCTTTTGAGGGTGGCGATGACCGTCTCATGGCCTGATTTCAGATCTTTCAGCATCTCTTCGGATGAGAATGTCGGATCGCCGTCCTTGATCGAGGTCAGGTTGCCGAGTGCCGAACCCGACTGCGGGGCCAGTTCGCCCAGAGCACGGATGCGTTCGGCAATATCGTCGATCGCGTTCCACATTTCGGTGTACTGCTCCATGAACAGGGCGTGCAGCGACGAGAAGGTCGGGCCGGTGACGTTCCAGTGGTAGCCGTGGGTTTTCTGATACAGGGTATAGCTGTCGGCCAGCAGTTTCGACAGTTCGTGGGCGACTTTTTTGTCGTGATCGACAGCGGAGGCTTTGGAAGCGGCCATGGGTTTATCTCCTTATGAATCCGGTATGGGATATATGATAATGCCCACATAAATATGCAATTAAATCCTTCGGCATCCCCCGAAATGAACCATAAAAAACCGATGCTTAAAGGGTGCGACATGTCACCGCATCGTCATATTTGTACGCACCTCTGCTAAATTGCACTTGAATAGTTCGAAGATAGGACTATTTTAATGACACCTTATGCTAAAATTGAGCATAAGGTGTTGCCCTTGCGGTTGTACAGGAGAAGCCCATGCCTTCGACTACCCTTGAGTTCACGCCCGCCGCTAAGGCCCCGCCTGTGGCGCTGGACTTCACGCCGCAGGTCGAGGCCGACACCGCTGATATATATGCGCGCCTCAAAGGGAAAGTCTCCCCCATCGAGTGGCAGCTTCAGGCCCCGCTGATCTCTGAGATCAATCGCCTCAAGCGCGACATGAACGCCGTCATTTTGGCCCACAACTATATGACGCCTGAGATTTTCCACGGCGTGGGCGACTATGTAGGCGACAGCCTCGGTCTGGCGCGCGAAGCGGCCAAGTCCAAGGCCGAGATCATCGTGCAGGGCGGCGTGCATTTCATGGCCGAAACCTCTAAGATTCTGGCGCCTGAAAAGACCGTGCTGATCCCTGACTTACGCGCCGGCTGTTCGCTGGCGTCATCGCTTAACGGTGACCAACTGCGCCTGATCAAGCAGCGCTATCCCGGCCTGCCGGTTGTCACCTACGTCAACACCACCGCCGATGTGAAGGCCGAAACCGACATCTGCTGCACCTCGGCCAACGCCGTGCAGGTCGTCGAGCACATTGCCCGCGAATGGGGCGTCGACCGCGTCATCATGGTGCCGGATGAGTTCCTGGCCCGCAATGTGGCGCGCCAGACGAACATCGGCATCATTGCCTACAAAGGCGCTTGCGAAGTTCATGAACGCTTTAATACCTCCGACATCGCCGATGTGCGCGCCGCCCATCCGGATGCGATTGTGCTGGGCCATCCTGAATGCCCGCCGGACGTGATTGCCGCCTGCGATTTTACCGGCTCGACCACCGCCATGATCGACTATGTCACCGACCATAAGCCCAAGCAGGTTGTACTGGTGACCGAGTGCTCTATGGCCGACAATGTTGCCGCCGACGTCGAAGGCGTTGAGTTCCTGCGGCCATGCAATCTGTGCCCGCACATGAAGCGCATTACGCTTGACGGTATCTATCAGTCGCTGCTGCATCGTCAGTATGAAGTCACCGTCGATCCCGCGATCATCGACAAGGCCCGTATGGCCGTTCAGCGCATGATCGACATGCCGCCTCTGAAAGTCCCCGCGCGCTACGACATGATCAAGGCCCGCCACCACGTTGATGTTGAACTGATTAGTTAAGTGGGGTCACGGACCCCACACCCCTTAAATATATCAGGGCCGCTAGGGCCGCTGGAGGCACTAATGCCTGAGACCTATATTCATAACGGCCCGTTGGTGATCGGCGCAGGATTAGCCGGGCTGTCCGTCGCCCTATACACCGCGCCGCTGAAGACGCTGGTGCTGGCGCCGGTCGCCCTGGGCGTGGCCTGTTCGTCGGCCTGGGCGCAAGGCGGGATCGCCGCCGCCCTGTCTGATCAGGACACCCCCGAAGCCCACGCTAAAGACACCCTCGATGCCGGAGCCGGTATCGTCGATCCGCTCGCCGCCAGGACCCTGACTGAAATGGGCCGCCATGTGGTTGAGCACCTGTCTGACCTTGGCGCACCGTTTGACCGCAAGCCCGATGGCT
Source organism: Asticcacaulis sp. SL142 (assembly GCF_026625745.1). Taxonomy (NCBI): domain Bacteria; kingdom Pseudomonadati; phylum Pseudomonadota; class Alphaproteobacteria; order Caulobacterales; family Caulobacteraceae; genus Asticcacaulis; species Asticcacaulis sp. SL142. The sequence continues at coordinate 1,507,491 of NZ_CP113061.1, forward strand.
CTTTCGTGTTGAACCGCGAAGCCGCCCACGGTCTGGCGCGCGTCGCCCGCGTCGGTGGTGATCTGGCCGGTAAGGCCATCCTGACCGCCGTCGCCGAAGCCGCGCGTAACGCCGCCCATATCGAGATCTGGGAGCAGGCTTTTGCCACCGGCCTGATCACGTCCATCGACGGCGTGGTCATCGGCGCGGTCGTAAGCTACGAGGGCAAAACCCTGCACGTCTATGCGCCGGTCACGGTCATGGCGTCCGGAGGGCTGGGTGGGCTTTATGCCGTCACCACCAACCCGCCCAACCTGCGCGGCGACGGTATGGCGATGGCCGCCCTTGCGGGTGCGGTGATCGCTGACCCTGAGTTTGTGCAGTTTCACCCGACCGCGCTTAATGTCGGCCTCGAGCCCGCACCGCTGGCGACCGAAGCCCTGCGCGGCGAAGGTGCAACTTTGATTGACAAAGACGGCATCCGGTTTGTGCTCGAAGACCATGAGGACGGCGAACTGGCCCCACGCGATATCGTGGCCCGCGCGGTCCATAAGGCCAATGTCACTGGCCGCGGCGCGTACCTTGACGCCACCACCGCGATTGGCGACCACTTCCCGGCCGAGTTCCCGACCGTTTTCGCCTCCTGCCAGAGCGTCGGCATCGATCCCCGTACCCAGGTCATGCCCGTCGCCCCCGCCGCCCACTATCACATGGGCGGGATATCGACCGATATCCATGGCCGCAGTTCATTAAGAGGTCTTTATGCGGTCGGCGAATGTGCCTCGACCGGCGTGCACGGCGCCAATCGTCTGGCGTCCAACAGCCTTTTGGAAGCCGCCGCGTTTGGGGAGCGGGTCGGCCTAGAGTGCGCCCAGACCCTAAGCGATGCGCCATTCACACCGGACACCGCCGCCGCGGTCATCCCGGCCCTGCCGCCCACGCTCCCGCCGGAAAATCTGCAAGCCTTACGTGACGCCATCAGCCACTACGCCGGGGTTGTGCGCGATGAAACCGGCTTAAAAACCCTGCTAAATCAGATCGAAGACCTCGAAAACCAATATGCCGGGTCGCTGGCACTGATAAATGCGCGCCTGATTGCACTTTCGGCCTTGCGCCGAAAGGAAAGTCGGGGTTCTCATTACCGGAGCGACTTCCCCCAGCTTAGTGATCCGCCGCTTAGGACGTTCACCACCTGGGCACAGTGTCGCCCGAAATTGCCGGAGCCCCAACTGGAGATCTTCTGATGGACAAAGCCGTAGCCCCCGCCAAGGCCCTAAGCATGATGACGGGTCTGCCCGACATATTGGTCGAGCCTGTTATCCGCGATGCTTTGCGCGAAGATCTGGGGCTGGCGGGTGATGTCACCGGCATGGCCTGTATCCCGCCCAAGGCGCGCTTTAAGGCGGAGTTCCGCGCCCGCGGCAATGGCGTCACTGCCGGTATCGATTGCGCCCGTCTGGCTATGGCCTTGATGGATCATCAGGTGCGCTTTGAGATCGTGGCACCGGATGCAACCCACGTTAAGGCCGGTGATGTCATCGCCCGCGTCGAAGGCAATGCCCGCGCCATTCTGGCCGCTGAGCGCGTGGCGCTGAATATGCTCTGCCACCTGTCCGGGGTGGCGACCCTGACCCACAAATTTGTCGCCTCCATTTCCGATCTGCCCGCCCGCATCGCCTGTACCCGTAAGACCACGCCTCTGTTGCGTGGCTTAGAAAAGCACGCCGTCAAATGCGGCGGCGGCCATAATCACCGTTACGGCCTCGATGACGCCATCCTGATCAAAGACAACCATATCGCCGTCTGTGGCGGTGTGGCTCAGGCCATGGAACGCGCCAAGGCCGCCGCCGGTCACCTTATGAAGATCGAACTGGAAGTCGATTCTATCGCTCAGTTAAAACAGGCCCTGCCATTTTCACCCGACGTTCTGCTGCTCGATAATTTCACCCTCGATATGTTCAAGGAAGCCGTCAAACTGGCTAAGGGCAAGACGATCCTTGAAGCGTCGGGCGGGGTCAACCTCGATACCGTGCGCGCTATTGCTGAGGCCGGTGTCGACATCATCTCGATCGGTGCCCTGACCCACTCAGCGCCTGTGTTCGATATCGGACTGGACGCGGTTTAATTCAACGACCTTGTGTTTCATGGCAAATTATTGTACAAAAATAAGTACAAGGATTTTGCCATGAAACACGTCACCTATTCCACATTTCGCGCTGATCTGGCCAATATGCTGGATAAGGTCAATGACGATCATGTGCCGCTGCTGATTACGCGTCAGAACGGTCGTCCAGCGGTCGTCATGTCACTGGAGGATTTCGCGTCCTGGCAGGAAACAGCCTATCTGATGGCCAGCCCGAAAAACGCGGAAAGACTAAGGGAATCCATAGCCCAAATTGAAGCGGGCAACTTCGTTGTACGCGATCTGATCGAAGACGAATGATCGGTTTTTCAAACCGCGGCTGGGAAGATTACATCTATTGGCAGTCTACCGATAAGGCTCAGGTCAAGCGGATCAACGCCCTGATCAAGGACGTGTTACGCCATCCGTTTGAAGGCATAGGTCAGCCGGAAGCCCTCAAGCACGAGTGGTCAGGTTACTGGTCACGCCGGATCGATCAGGAACATCGTCTGGTTTACAAGGTAACAGACGCAATAATCATCATCGCCCAGTGCCGCTACCACTACTGAGCCACCTTTGCACCCGCTGGCTTAAGGGCCGGTCAACCACGGCCTCAAATACAAACGCAACCACAATGGCGGTGACAATCCCGCTGCCCCAGACGGCCCATTGTGCGGTCACGGACAGCTCGAAACGATCTGTGACTTTCGGGATCAGCGCAAACCACACCGCCCCCACCAGCGAATGGGTCAGGAACAACGAAAACGACGCCCGCCCCATCTGATGGGTCAGGGAATTGCCGCGCAAACTCACCGCGCCGCCAAGAGCTATGAGGGCCGCCAGCAGCGACAGACCTATCGCATCACTGATCAGACCCCGGCCGTGAAGTTCAAGGTTCAAAATCGCCAGAACCGCCGCCGCTACCCCCGCAAAAAAGGCCGGCTTGCCTATACTGACGGGGGCCAACAACCGCTCAATCAGGCTGCCGGCTACAAACAACGGCACCGCCCGCATCAGGGCAAACCGGAATGGCAGGTCGGCAAAAGCATGGTCGACAGCGTGTGCCCCCGCAAACGCTGCCACCATAACCGCCGTCAAAAGCGCGGCCAATCCCGCGCGTGACATGGCCTGCACATGGCGGGCATAGAGCGCAAACAGGGCGTAACAGACAATCAGGGCCGACAAGGTCCAGGTAGGTACGTTCCAGCCCGGCTCCTCAAATCCGCCCCAGCCGTGGACCATGAACACCTGAGACACAAAGTCGATCAGGCTGTATTTTTCAGGATGGTTCGGCGGATAACCGAGCGCCGTTCCCCCGACGATCAGCACCGCCAGCAACAGCAAGACCACCATATGAGACGGCCACAACCGCCCGATTCGGCGCATCATGAACGGCCCCGTCGTGATGCGCCCGGCGGCCAGTCGCGCCCCATACGCCCGCGACAGCACAAAGCCCGACAGGATCAAAAAGAAATCGGTCGCCAGCCAACCCTGATCAAACAGCGGCGATAGCTCCGGCAGTATCACCGGCGCATTCTGGCCGAAGTGGTAGATCAGAATAAAGCCCGCCGCCAGAAACCGCAGCACATCAAGACTGGTCGCGCCTTTGCGTAGGGCAGGCTCATCTTTGCTGTCGCGGGGGCGGGAATCGCTGCTCATACAACCTCTTAAATATCCAACGGTGAGGCTGTGCAATAAGCGGGCCGAAAAAAAGCCCCCGGCCTTTGTTGGGCACGGGGGCAGTTGGCTCGAAAGAAACACTACGCTTACTGAAACTTATTTCTTGGCTTTTGGATCAACCGGCTTAGGGGCCTCACGCTTAATGCCTGCCTTTTCACCGGGCTTCATGAACTTGACCAGCACGCGCTGACCGATCAGGAACGGGGCGTCGTTGGCGGTGACCACCACCTCAACCACGCGTTCATCGGAGGCTTCGGTATTGCTGTCGGATTTCAACTTGCGCGCCCCAAAGGTGGCGGCAATGCGCTTGACCGAGCCAACATAGGTTTTGGTTTGCTCGACTTCGGGGATGATTTCGACTTCCTGACCGACCGTCACGTCGGGGATGGCGCTTTCGACGATTTCAGCGCGGATGATGCGCTCGGTCTTGGGCTCCAGATCAAACATGGTCGAGACGTTCAGGGTCGATGCCCCCGCGCCCGGATTGGCATAGCGGCGCACAATGCGGCCATCAGCCGGGGCGATAATGCGGGTCTGCTCCAGATCGTACTGCGCCTGAGCCAATGACGCGCGGGCGGTTGCCACCCCGGCCTGCTGGGACGCCAAAGTCGCTTCGGCCTCACGGATAGCGTCGCGGGTCGAGTCGATCTTGGTGCCGGACACAAAATTGTCCTTAGCCAGAGCGTTATACCGCTCATATTCACGTTTAGCCGTATCGATCCGCACCTGGGTCAGGCGCATGGCAGCGGTCGATTCCTGCACGGCAGCAGCAGCACGGGCAACGGTCAGGCGGGCGGCGTCATCTTCTTGTTTGGCCAGAATCTGGCCCTTGGTGACCGCATCCCCTTCCTGCACATAGACTTCATCGACGACACCGGCACGGCGGGCAGCGACTTCGATCACCCCGCCTTCGACGTCGACCTTACCGTTGGCGATGGCGGCATAAGGGGTCGGCGGGGCCTTGACCTCGGTCTTGCCCTTATCGGCTTGTGGCCCGCACCCCGACAGACCCGCGACGGACAGCACCGCGATGGGCAGGGCCAGCACCACCGATTTCATAAGTTTTGAGCGTCTGACTGACATGATATTTCTCGTGTACATCTTAATTGTTTTCAGGTGAGCGGCGTAATCTGGCGGTCATCCAGAATCTTACCGTCTTCCATGTGAATAATGCGGTCGGCATAGGCTTCAAGGCGCGGATCGTGGGTCACGCAGATCACCGCCGCCCCATGCTCCTTGGCCGCGCGGTGCAGCAGCTTGATGACCACCTGACCGCTGACTGAATCGAGCGCCGAAGTCGGTTCATCGGCAAACAGCAGTTGCGGGTTCTTCGACAGGGCACGCGCAATGGCGACCCGTTGCTTTTCCCCGCCCGACAACGCCGCCGGTGTCTGACGCAGGCGGTGCTCCAGTCCCACTTCGGTCAGGGCCGCAATCGCACGCTGACGGGCCTCAGGGCCCTTGACCTTGCAGAATTTCAGCACCTGCTCGACCTGCTGGGTAGCGTTAAGCGCCGGAAACAGATTGAAGCCCTGAAAGATAAACCCGCAATGATCGAGGCGGAATTTATCGATCTTAGCCTTCTTCTTCTTCCACAGGGATTCGCCCAGAGCAATGACCTCACCTTCATCAGGCTTCATCAACCCGGACAGCGCGGCAATCAGGGTCGACTTGCCCGACCCGGACGGTCCCATCACCATGGTCACCTGACCATGATAGGCGTTGAAATCGACATGGTTAAGCACCTGCTGCTTGGTCTTGCCGATCTTATAACTCTTGGACAACCCCTTGGCGTCAATGGCAATATTACTCATCTTAACAAGTCCGCAGGCTGGCTTTTCTTAAGGATGCCGAGCGAAAACAGACCCGACAGAATGGCAATGATGAGCAGCATGAACACGACCGGAATGACGATGCTCATCGGAAAATCCATCGGCACGGCATACGCATTGGCCAGAGCCGCCACACCGGCAACCAGCACCGCCGTCAGGCCAAGGCCCGCAATGCCTACCCACAGGGACAACTCCATAATGATCAGCCGCAACCGGCCCATCGATACACCCAAGGCCCGCAGGGAGGCGAATTCCTTGATATTGGCCAGAATAGCGCCCTGAAGGGTCTGCCAGGTGATGACGATACCGATAAAGATACCAACGACCACCGCAAAGCCGATCATGATCGAAATCCCGCCTTCTTTCATCATGGTGCCCTGATTGGCAACCGACAAATCTTCGCGGGTCCAGGCCTTAAACTGGCCGCCGCCGATGGCATTAAGCTCAGCCACGACCTGCTTGGCGCGGGTCGGGTCCTTGACCTTGACCAGCAGCGGGCCGACGCGTGGTCCTTCGTAAACAATGCCCAGCAGGCGGGCCGTCTGGCGCGAGGTAAAGACCATCGAATTGAACATGGACGGATAACCATCAACGGTGGCGCGGACGTTGACCGTCTGGCCGTTCATCTTGGCCTTATCGCCCAGCCCTACGCCCAGCTTGCCTAGAACCGAGCGGTCAAGCACGACCGCATAGGGCTCCTGCAAAGCCTGCATGACCGGCTCGGAGAAATCGCTAGGCAGGGTCACTGAACCCTCGAACGGATCGATCACAATGACCTGAACCCCGTCGGACTTGGCGGTCTGGCCGTCCTTGGGGAAGTTGGAAAAGTTGGCCCAGCTTCCGTTCATCGGCATGACTTCGGCCACTTCCGGATGCTGATACAGCATCGGGATAATCCGGCGCGGCTGGCCACCGGAATTGGCAAACAGGCTTTCCGACTGCGGCGGCAGCACCATGATATGGGCGGGGGACCTGTCGATTAGTATTGGTAAACGACTTGGCCATGCCCATGAACATACCGCTCATGGCCAGAACCAGCAGCCCGGCCACGGCCAGGGCGATAACGGCGGCCAGATACCGGCGCCATTCAAAAATCAGGGTAGATAAAGCTAAAGACATAGAACCCCTTCCTCACTGGGTTCAACATGTTAGCTTTTGCAACAAAGGTCTAATTAAATCGGTGTAATGCACATTACCGTTTGTTTATGCGCAATCACCCTCCCTTTTTTGCACCGCCGCTGAAATCGTGAGATTTGAGTCAGATAATAGCCGACAAGCGCCGCAGGTAGACTAACTACCTGCAAGCGCAGACTGCGTATTAGCTGGCCAAAGACCGCGATTTCAAATGTCGTGCTTGGCGGCGATGAAATATGCCGCGCCCGTCCAGACGGTGATGGCGGCGGCGATCCAGATCAAACCGTATGAAATCAGGGACATCATCGGCACATGGATCGGGTCGAAGTCAAAGGCGGCCCAGCTTTCGGTCAGGAGTAACAGGCCCAGCGCCACAAGCTGAATAGTCGTTTTCCACTTGGCCAGCAGGGTCACGGGCACGGCCACGCCGCGTCCGGCAGCGGCTTCGCGCAGGGCGCTGACGGCAAATTCACGGAACAGGATGAGCGCCGTCGGCAGGGCGATCACCGGCTGGGCGCCCAGGGCGAACAACCCAAGGATAGTGCCGCAGACCAGAATCTTATCGGCGATTGGATCAAGAATGGCGCCCCAGCGCGTTTCCGCGTGCATCTTACGCGCCAGATAACCGTCGGCGAAGTCGGTCACGGAGGCGACCACAAAGGCCACGCAGGCCCATCTTTGCATGGCGAACTGGTCATCGATGGTAAGGTATGCGCTCAGAAACGGTACGCCCCCCGCCGCCCCGGCCAGCAGCACGAACATGACCAGCCCGACCACCAGACGCACGGCCGTGATGGCATTAGGGATGGGGCTGACGTTTTCTTTGGTCATGGGGAATCCCTGCGATCTAAACTGGTTGTTCTTTTGGCATTTAATCACTCAGCGCTCAAGCCGCGAATTGGACCGCCACGGCGGCGTTAGCGCACTAAAATCTCCTAACTCAAGGGGCAAATGGCAATGCCTCACTTAGGCGAGCCTGTTTCACAATCGCACAACCTTTAGAGGGCATATGTCCCGCAATCGATTAATTTGCGACCCATAGCGCCCGCACACACCCATCTGTGGGCGAATCCTCCGGCCTAATTTTTATAAGTATATCATAAAGATAGCGGGATTGGTCTTTATCAGGACGGTTTATCCCATAAGCGGACGGCGGCGGCCCGCTTTATGCACTTAAGGCACTAAATGGCCTGTTCGGCGCGCAAACGCCCACAGGCTCAGGTTTCAAGTCAAAAAGGCCGGTAATATCATGTCGATAATGTCCCCGTTTCAAAACGAAGCATCAACTGAGCGCCGCGACCATAGCTGGTTGGGCTGGGTATTTCTGGTATCGTGGGTGGTGGTGATCGCCCTGACGGTCATAGTCCATAAATCATCGACCGATATCGTCCATACCTATGCCCTGCCGGTCATCGCGGGCAGCCTGTGGATGTCGGTCTATCTGCTGTTCCTGACCCCGGAACTGAATGCGGAGTAAAAACCCCGTCGTATCAGCCGTGAAAATAGTCATATATTTTCTGCGCCATAGCGGCATTGATGCCTTCGATCTTGATCAGGTCTTCGACGCGGGCTTCCCCCACTTCGCGGGCTGAGCCAAAGGCCTGTAGCAGGGCGCGTTTACGACGCGCACCGATGCCGTCAATCTCATCAAGCGGGTTTTTGGTCAGGGCCGCGGCCCGTTTCTGACGGTTGGCCCCAATGGCATAGCGGTGGGCCTCATCGCGCAAGCGTTGCAGGTAGTATAAAACCGGCGACTTCGGCTCCATCATGAACGGCAACCGCCCCGGCATGAAAAAGCGCTCCATGCCCGCGTCACGGTTCGGGCCCTTGGCCACCCCGACGATCTTGATTATCGCTCATGCCCAGTTCGTCCATGACGCCCAACACCGCATCAAGCTGCCCCTGACCGCCGTCAACCAGCACCAGATCGGGCTTGCCAAAGCCTTCGTCTTCTGAGGCATCCGACGCGCGGTTTTTCAGGCGCAGGAACCGCCGCCGGAATACCTCACGCATCATCGCATAGTCATCACCGGCCACGGTATCGAGGTCGCGGATGGTGAATTTGCGGTACTGCCCCTTAATGAACCCTTCGGGGCCAGCCACCACCATACCACCGACCGCATGGGTGCCACTCAGGTGGGAGTTATCGTAGATTTCGATGCGCGTCGGCGGGTTCTCAAGCCCAAAGGTCTCAGCCACCCCTTGCAGCAATTTGGATTGCGCCGACTGTTCCGCCATGCGCCGCCCCAGCGCCGCCTTAGCATTATTAAGCGCGTGCTGCACGACATCCAGCTTTTCACCGCGCTGGGGGCAGGTGATCTGCACCTTACGGTCGGCCTTAAGGCTCAAGGCCTCCATCATAAGGTCGGGTTCGCTCAAACCGTGAGAGATCAGCACCAGCTTCGGCACCGGCTTATCCTGATAGAACTGCCCCAAAAAGGCATCGAGGATATCGCCCTCAGAATCGGAAATATCAACGCGCGGGAAATAGGCCCGGTCGCCCCAGTTCTGCCCCGCCCGGTAAAACACGCTCTGGACGCAGGCATAGCCGCCTTCGGCATGGACGGCGAAGACATCGGCTTCGGCTTCGTTCAAGCCCACCGACGACGACATGACGACGTGATTAAGGGCGCGCATCCGGTCGCGCAGATGGGCGGCGCGCTCAAACTCCATGTCCTCTGAAGCCCGCATCATGCGTGCGGACAGGTCTTCGATCACCGCGCGGCTCTTGCCATTCAAAAAGGTCTGAGCCTGCTTGACCAGCTCACCGTAAGCTTCAAGGCCGATCTCACCGGTGCAGGGCGCTGAGCAGCGCTTGATCTGATGCAACATGCACGGCCGGGTGCGGCTGGCATAGACATTGTCGGTGCAGGTCCGCAGCAAAAATGCCCGTTGCAGGGTATCTAGCGTGCGATTAACGGCCTGGGTCGAGGCAAACGGCCCATAATATTCGCCCTTGATGCTGTGTGAGCCGCGGTGCTTGGTGATCTGCGGCGCTTCGTGATCCTTGCGCACCAGAATTTCGGCAAAGGATTTATCGTCGCGCAGCAGGACGTTGTAGCGCGGCTTGAGCGATTTGATCAGGCGCGCCTCAAGCAACAGCGCCTCACCTTCGGTTTCGGTGCGCACCAGCACCATTTCGCGCGTCAGCGACACCATGCGGGCGATGCGGTTGGAGTGGAACCGGCCTTGCGCATACTGAAGGATGCGTTTTTTTAAGGATTTGGCCTTGCCGACGTACAGAACCTCAGAGTCCGTGCCGATCATCCGATAGACGCCGGGCTTATCGGGGGCGAGCGCCGCCTCCTTGCGGATCAGCTCACCGCCGATCAGAAGCTCATTCACGGCCTCAAGATCAACCGGCGGCATGATCGGCGCTTCATCCACGTTCTGGGCTTCATCTGGCAAGGGCGGCTCTATAGTCAACGTTGTTCCTTTTAGAACCTCCCCTAATTTTAGGGGAGGAGGAGGCCAGCATGGCCGGAGGTGGGGTTAATCTGGGCACGGCTTAACCCCACCTCCATTGCGCTTCGCTTATGGTCTCCCTCCCCTCCTTGAGGGGAGGTTCTGGATAAGGAATCGCGGCTCAGTGAGGTGATAAATAAGTCGTCACCGGCTCAATACAATCTCTTTTTGTTCTCATCACGGCATTTTGCCCCTTGCCATTTCAAACAGACCGGATAGGGAAGCGCCGAATGTCGACCGAGCACCCTGAGATTAAATCCGAGATCAAGGCCCTGACCGGCCTGCGCGGGATCGCGGCCATCTATGTCGTGCTGTATCACATGACGGGGCACTACCGCTTTCCGGACGCGATCAGGCCGTTCATCAAGCACGGTTATATCTCCGTCGATCTGTTCTTTATCCTTAGCGGGTTTGTCATGGCCCTGACCTATGGCAAGCTGTTTATGGACGGCTTTAAGTGGCCAGATTATAAGCGCTTTTTGTGGGTGCGGCTGGCGCGGGTCTATCCGCTCTACCTGTTGATGACCGTGATCACCGCGATCCTGATCGTCACCGTGCTGGGCAAGACCTATTTCCGCGAAGACCTTGTGCGCGCCATCCTGCCCAACCTGACCATGACTCAGGCGTGGGGGCTGGCCAATTCAATCGTGCGACCAACCTGGTCGATTTCAACCGAGTGGATGGCGTATCTTCTGTTCCCGCCGTTTGTGTGGGCGGCGTTGCGCGCGCCTAAACGCGTAGCGATGGCCGGTGCGGTGATAAGTTTAAGCGTACTGGCCCTGATCGCCTTTGGGCCAAGCTTCTTAGCCAAGACCGAGCTTCTGCGCCGCACCGGCCCGCTCGATATCGCCTCATCCTATGCGCCGGGGACGATGCTCAGGTGTCTGGCGTCATTCTTTATCGGTCTGGTCGCCTATCGATTGCGCGATTTCGTCAGCGCCAAATGGGTCACGCCGACGGTTGTGGCTATCCTCGCCCTTTTGTTGTGGCGGTTTAGCGATATCGCGCTGATTGCCGCATTTATGGTGCTGATCATGGCCCTAAGCCACGATAAAGGGCCAGTGGCACGAGCCATCAATGTCAATTGGGTGCATGGGCTGGGGCTGTTGTCCTATGCCATTTACCTGATCCACGACGCGGTGCTGTATCTGATGTTCAAGGCCGCCCCGCCCCTGCCCGGCCCCAAGGAACTGTGGTTGATCATAAGCATGGCCGTCATCATAGGCCTGTCGGCACTGGCCCACTATGGCTTTGAGGTGCCCTCACGGCGTTATATTCGTAGATTTATCAAATAACTACCAGAGCGGATCAGCCGGAAATCCCCGCATAGCTTCATTGATCCGGTTGAGCGACCCGCGATTAGTATCTTCGGGCAGGTCATCAATCCCAAAGAAACCCACATTCTTGATTTCCCCATGCGATGTCATGTCGCCCGCCTCAAACTGATCGACCCGAAACAGCAGGACATGATCGCCGGGAAAGAACTGCTCATTGGAATGTACCGACAGCAGTTTCGGCGCTTCCCGCGCAATCACCCCGGCCTCTTCCTTAAGCTCGCGGATAACCGCATCGCCCGCCGTTTCGCCAGCATCGACCCCGCCCCCCGGCAACCACCAGCCCTTGAGGTAGGTATGCTCGACCAGCAATACCCGCTCGCGCTCATCGACCACCAGCCCGCGCACGCCCAAGGTCTTGCCCCGCGTCATGCGCGAATGGGCAAAGAACAAAGGCCGTGTATAGGGCTCAACGACGCGTTTCCAGTCTTCCATGCAGACGACTTCCTATTATTACTTTTAATCTTCATATAAAAAGACAACCCACCCGACGCAAGGCTTGTCACAGCGAAACGGTCAGGTTACACCAATCACAAATATGTATGGGAGATGACGATGGTAGCCATCGGTGTGCTGGCCTGTTTTCTGGGCTTTATAGTGGCTTTGAACCTGATTGACTTTGGCCGTATTGACTAACCTTTCTAAAGCCGCGCTGGTCACGGGGGCCGCCAAACGCATTGGTCGCGCCATTGCCTTTGAGCTGGCCCGTCATGGCTATGATATCGGCGTCCATTATGGCCGCTCAGACGACGATGCGCGTAAGCTGGTTGATGAGTTATCGGCGCTCGGCGTCATGGCGGTCGCCGTTCAGGCCGACCTGAGCGACACCCTAAGCGTCAAGGCTCTGCTGCCCAAAGCGGCCGAAGCGCTGGGGCCGATCAGCCTTCTGGTCAATAATGCCTCGGTCTTTTCCGATGACCGGCTGGGATCGATGACCGAGGCAAGCTGGCAATCCCACATCGATACCAACCTTAAGGCACCGGTGCTGTTGTCGCAGGCCTTTGCGGCGCAAGCCCACATCCCTGATGGGGCCTCGATCATCAACATCATCGATCAACGCGTGCTGAAGCCCTCCCCGCCCTTTTTCAGCTACGGTCTGTCCAAGGCCGGACTGTGGCACGCCACACGCACTTTGGCGCAGGAACTGGCCCCACGCATCCGCGTCAATGCGGTTGGCCCCGGTCCGACCCTGCCGTCGATCCACCAGAGCGCCGAGGATTTCGCTCAGGAAGCCCGCGCGATCCTGCTGCAAAAAGCGACCACACCGCAGGAAATCGCCGCCGCCGTCGCTTACCTTGCGACCGCCCCTTCGGTCACAGGCCAGATGATCTGCGTCGATGGCGGTCAGCATCTCAACTGGCGCACCCCCGATATGGCGGGGCTGTAACCCTCACATTATTTGACATGAAGCTCTATATAGGATTTAGCAACGCAAGCCTTTTGCCTGTCTTGAGCACAGTATGCCCCAGATTCAGTTCACCCGCCGCTTTTCCATGGCCCACCGCCTGCGCGCCGACGCCTCGTCGAAGTGCATGACGCCCCATGGCCATAATGAGTTCGTCAAGGTGACCCTGAAAGCCAAGCCCTCGGCTCCGGCCGTTGCGTGGGGTGACCGGAACTATGCCTTGAGTTTTGAGGCGCTGAAACGCGACTGGCACGCCTTTGTCGACAATGCGCTCGATCATGCCTTTCAGCTTGGCCATGACGACCCGATGATCGGCTATTTTCGGACGCATGAGCCGCAACTGCTGCCGCGCCTGCTGGTGATCAAAGGCGACCCCACCACCGAAGCCGTGGCGATGGCGCTCTATCATAAGCTGGGGGCCATCCTGTCCGCCCATGTGCCGGATTTCGAGTGCGTGCGCTTTGAGATCGAAGAAACCCCGACCAACAGCGTCATCCTCACCCTCGAAGATCTGGCCGAATGTAGCTTTGACTTCGGGGCCTGGACGCACCGCCCTGACCACAGCATCAACGATCTGGAGCCTGCCGCATGAGCCTGAAATCCCGTAAGATTTTCGTCCGGGGTTTAAAGGTTGAGGCCGCGATCGGGATCTATGACCACGAACATGGCCGCACCCAGCCCCTGATCATAGATGCCGTCATTACCGTCGGCACCCACCCCATCCACGGTCTGAAAGACACTCTCAACTACGAACTGGTCGGCCAGTTTGCCCGCGACATCATCGCCCGCGGCCATATCAAGCTGGTTGAATCTCTGGCCGAAGATATCGCCATGCACCTGCTTGAACTGCCGATTGCACACGCGGTCGAAGTCACCATCAACAAGCCCGAGGCCCTGTCCGATGCCGATCAGGCTGGCTGCACCGTCGTCCTTGAGCGATGACCCAGAAAGCCGCCCTGAACCATCTGGCGCAATATAATCAGTGGATGAACGCCAAACTGATCGAGGCCGTCCGCCCGCTTAGTCATGACGATTTGTGGGCTGATCGCGGGGCGTTTTTCGGCTCGGTCATGGGTACGCTCAACCATCTGATCGTCGCTGACATCATCTGGGGCAAGCGCCTGACGGGTCATGCCGCCAGCAGCGCGCTCACCCCGATCCATGATTACCCCATGCCGTCGGGTCTGAATGCGGTGCTTTATGAGCGGCTTGACGATTACATCCCCGCCCGTCAGGCGCTGGATCACTTAATGATCACCTATATCGACAGCCTTGATGAAGCCGCCCTCGAAACCCCGCTCAGTTACCGTCGCGTTAACAATGACCCTCATCATAAGACTTTAGGTCTCGTCCTGACCCATATCTTTAATCACCAGACCCATCACCGCGGCCAGATCACCACCCTTTTAGCGCAAATGGGCCTAGATGTCGGGGTTACGGATATACTAGCGCTTATCCCGGAGGTTTAAGCACTTGCGTCTGCGGCGCTTTGGTTTTTATACCTTTGACGCGCATTTTGTCCAAAAAACCGTTTCACACTTTTTGGAATGCGCTCTAATCTGATCACATCCTTATTTATCAGTTAGTGATCATGTCCTCCGAAACACCTGCCCCCTTGTCCGAAAAACCTGCGTCCCAGCTCAAAGCCTTTTTCGGCAATCCACGTCTGGTGCCGATGATCAACTATCTGCTGTTTTTCATTTTCCTGATGAGCCTTGGCTTTACCGGAATTCTGGCGATAACCCTGATCTACCTGTTTCAGGACAATGCCCCCGACTGGCTGAAATCCCATTATGAGTTCCAGAAGCGCACCTTCTGGATCGGGATTGCTCTGGTGATCGGACTGATCGTGATTACCGGCCTGAAAATCCCGTTTCTGGCCTGGGTGGCGTTCGGCAGCGTTTTTATCTGGACGGTTGGCCGCAGCGTGGCCGGCTTCAACCATCTGGTCCACAACCGCCCGTACCCAACCCCCAAGGGCTGGTTGATATAAAAGACCAGATTACTGACTGGCGCTATCAGATGATCCCGATTTATCAAGCAGGTTCATACGGACATCGCCGGGCATAATGATGTCGCCGCCGGTCATGCCAGACGAGCAGGCGCCGATACGGCGGGCCTTAACGGTGATGTTGGCCACACGGTTCATGTGCTCAAGCGCCGCGCCCGTTGTTTGGGACCTGGCCGTAAACGTATATTTGGTCACGTAGTCGCCGGTGATTTTGCCGCTGATTTCGGTCTTGCCGCCAGAGCCCATATCGCATTCAGCGATCATCGCCCAGTAGGGTTTGCCATCTTCATCTTCCATGCGCGACACTGCCGTCTTAACACAGCGGTCGTCGGACAAATCATTGCCGTTTATACCCAGACGCTTATCAGTTTCGGCATCAATACAAATGCGCGTGACCAGTGATTCCCCGTCAGAGCCTTCTTCGGAATAGGCTGTCTCCCACAAACCGGGCTTACGGGCGGGCATAGGCTCCATCGGTGGGGGTTTGGGGGCCTCGACCACCGGGGCTGGCGCAGGCGGCGGCGCCTCTTCCTTTTTGCCGCAGCCAGATAGCGAAATCATGACCACGGATGCGGCGGCGATAAGGGCGAAACCGTTTCGTGAAACGCGCATAAAGCCTCCGCAAACAAGACAATGACCCGCTTTCATAGGGAATAATTCCCCGTTTAGCGAGTCATTTTCAGTGGACGCCACCAAAGCCTTAGTTGCGCTTGGTGATGGCTTGCAGGGTTTGCAGGGTGCGCGGTAGTTCATCAGCCAGACGGCGACACAGTTCGCGCGATCCGACCGAATAGATATCCCCGCCATCAGCGATATCGAGCGCCATCTTGGCGGTCGCTTCCAGCAGCACTTCAAATTCCAGAATTTGCTCACGCGCCAGACGCTTGGCTTCTTCCTGAAGCTTGCGCACACGCTCATTGCGGCTTTCGCCCTTGGCCAGATAGGTTTCGGCCATGGAGGCGGTCACACTCACGTCAGGCAGATTTGCCGGGGTCAGGTTGATCGACGTCATATCAAGCGCAATCGTCGCCAGAGTGCCGTTGTGTGCAACATCCGCACCAAACCCGGATTCCCCGAACCCAGCTTCAATAATATTGCTGTGGCCATTGGTATGCCCGTTTGCGCCATGACCATTGGTGACGACAGCATTGCCGTTTTCCTTAGCGTGCGGCTTGGAGATCGGCGGCACGACATTTAAACGAGTTCTACGCATCCTCTTAACCCCACAATCCTTGTTTAACGCTTCACAAACGGACACTGATACAGCGACCTGACCGAAGTTATGCACAGGTCGGGCCACGCTTAAAATGTCATTTTGCCCCAACTCGACAGCGTTTTTCCCTTTTCGTGCCACATTAGCACATTTAAGTCTCAGCGGTGTGACATTTTGCGACAGCTAAGCTGTGATCACGCCCTTGTTATTTACTTATATTTACACGAACAGCGAACACACATCAGCGCGCAAATAAAGCCCCAATCGGTCATCAAAAAGCGATAGGCATATGACTTATGCACAGCCATAGTGGCCACATAGTCACAGTATAATAGCTTACCCTTCCCCGCCGCTGATCATATCGCGTGCAAACTCCAGATCGAGCAGCTTAAGTCGCTTGACCTCATCGCGCAGGCGAGCAGCTTCCTCGAACTCCAGATTGCTGGCCGCTTCTCGCATCCGGTTTTCAAGGTCTTTGAGCGTCGCCTGAAAGTTGGAGCCCAGAAACGGCTTGGTGTCTTTTTCGGCCACACCCATCGGCACATTGACCCGGTCGCCTTTTTCATAGGGGCTATCGAGGATATCAGCGATGCCGCGCTTCACACTTTCCGGCGTGATGCCGTGTTCCGTATTATAGGCCAGTTGCTTCTCACGACGGCGGGTGGTCTCAGACAGAGCCCGCTCCATCGAGCCGGTCATCTTGTCGGCATAGAGAATAACCCGGCCATCAACATTCCGCGCCGCCCGCCCGATCGTCTGGATCAGAGAAGTCTCAGAGCGCAGGAACCCTTCTTTGTCGGCGTCCAGTATCGCCACAAACCCACATTCCGGGATATCGAGCCCTTCCCGCAGCAGGTTGATGCCGATCAGCACATCAAACGCCCCCAGTCGCAGATCGCGAATAATCTCAATCCGCTCCAGCGTGTCGATGTCGGAGTGCATGTAGCGCACGCGGATGCCCTGCTCGTGCATATATTCGGTCAGATTCTCCGCCATCTTCTTGGTCAGAACCGTGACCAATGACCGATAACCCATTTTGGCGACGTTGCGGACTTCGGCGATCACATCATCAACCTGATTGGCACCATCTTTGGACACCGGACGGATCTCAACCGGCGGATCAATCAGGCCGGTCGGGCGAATGACCTGCTCGGCAAAGACGCCCTGGGTGCGCTCCATCTCCCACTTGCCGGGGGTGGCCGACACATAGACCGACTGCGGGCGCATGGCGTCCCATTCCTCGAACTTGAGCGGCCGGTTATCCAGACACGACGGTAGCCGGAAGCCATATTCCGACAGGGTCGATTTGCGCGCAAAGTCGCCCTTATACATGCCGCCGATCTGCGAGACCGAGACATGGCTTTCGTCGACGAACAGCAGCGCGTTTTCCGGCAGATATTCAAAAAAGGTCGGCGGCGGATCGCCCGGATTACGGCCGGTCAGGTAGCGTGAATAGTTCTCGATGCCCGCGCAGGCGCCGGTTGCCTCCATCATCTCAAGGTCAAAGGTCGTGCGCTGTTCAAGGCGCTGAGCCTCCAAAAGCTTACCCTCGGCCCGCAACTGATCCAGCCGAAGTTTAAGTTCGGCCTTGATACGGTCGATGGCTTGCTTAAGCGTCGGGCGCGGGGTGACATAGTGGCTGGCGGCATAGACCTTCAGGTCGTTCAGGTCGGCGGTTTTTTTGCCCGTCAGCGGATCAAACTCAGTCAGGGCCTCGATCTCATCGCCAAACAGCGAAATCCGCCAGGCCCGGTCTTCGTAGTGGGCCGGAAAGATTTCGATGACATCCCCGCGCCGCCTGAAACTGCCGCGCTCAAAGGCCATGTCGTTACGCTTATATTGCAAGGCCACCAGATCGGCGCGCAGTTGCGCCTCATCGATGATTTGCCCGACCTTCAGCTCAAAGGTCATGGCGGTATAGGTTTCGACCGAACCGATGCCGTAGATGCACGACACCGACGCCACAATGATCACGTCATCGCGCTCCAGAATCGCCCGCGTCGCTGAGTGCCGCATCCGGTCGATCTGCTCGTTAATCGACGAATCCTTTTCGATATAGGTGTCGGTACGCGGGACGTAGGCTTCGGGCTGGTAATAGTCGTAGTAGGAGACGAAATATTCGACGGCGTTATCGGGAAAGAACGCCTTGAACTCACTATAAAGCTGCGCGGCCAGCGTCTTGTTGTGCGCCATGATCAGGGCCGGACGCTGGGTCTGCTCGATGATCTTGGCCATGGTGAAGGTTTTGCCGGAGCCAGTCACCCCCAGCAGCACCTGATCGCGTTCATGGCCCTCAATCCCCGCCAGCAGATCGGCAATCGCCGTTGGTTGGTCACCGGCCGGTTCATAGGGCGCATTCAGCCGAAAGCGCTTACCGCCCTCAGACTTATCGGGCCGCTCCGGCTTATGCGGTACCCAGGTGGCAGGATGGGCAAAATCAGCCGCAAACGCCCCCGAATGATCCGAAAAGCCGGACGGGGCCATATCTGAAACGACGAACGGCGCGATGGGATGAGAACGTGTCATGAACACAATGTAGCTTTTTAAAATAAAAATGAAAGGTGCCAACACAAAATGTTTCAACCGCGCTCCTTTTGCACCCACCCTTCCGCACACGGCCTATTGACATGTATTCGCTCTCACGCGGCCCCGCCGAATTTCCTCATAGAGATCAAGGCCATTTACCGTCCCTGTGGATAGCCACATCTCTCAATACGGTAAAAATCACCCACATCTTTCGTTTAAAACTTTATTAACAGGCCATTAAATTGACCAACGCGCGACGAATACAGAACAGCCCAACAATAAAAATCAGGCAAACCGAAAAGACAAAGCAATTTATACTCACAAAGTCCTGTCAATATAAATCGCATTAACTACGACACGCCACCCCCATGAACTCTAGCTATAGTCTATTGTTTTGGGGCAGAACTGTGCTAAGTTCAGATCATATTCATAGCGAACACATTTTCGCCACATTTGTGATGTTAACCGCACCTCCGAACGCGGTGGCCCAAGGTTATAAGACGCTGTCCATGACAGGCCCGCGCGGCAAAAAGCCGTAGGTTCAGACTTTAAGTTAGTACGCTTAATTGAGTTGAATTTTACGCACCTTTTCCGGGGAGCCACAAAGGCTCTCGTCACATAGGACTCGAAACCTTTGGTTTTGAAACTTAACCTGCGTGTTCCGAAGATGAACCTCGCTGCCCGCACGAAAGCGCGGGCCATGATGGCGGCGTCATCTATCGGCCTTCTGCTGGGCGCTGCCGTAGGCGCAGCCTGGCTGGGTGGCCATATGTCACGCAACTCAAACGTCCACTCTCAGGCCGAGCGTCTGCTCGAAGTCGCGGATAACGGCTTTGCGGACGAACACTTTCTAAACATGTCTGCTGTGGCCCCTGTGCGGGCCCACGCCCCTCATAACACGATTGCCCTCTCTACCGATCAAGCCTCTGTTGACCGCAGCGCCATGGCGATCGCCATGCGCTATGATCCGGCCGTCAGCCCATCTCAGGCCCTGCGTGACCGTCAGTCGATCCTGCTGGCCCAGAACCTGTCGTCCCTGCGCGCCGACCCGCATCGCCCTCAGCGCCAGATCAGGGTTCGTAAGCAACCCAGCCATGACGGCGCTCAGATCGTTCAGGCCAGCCTCGGCATGGGCCTTAGCAAAGAGGGTCTTCTGGGCCGCCCACGCTCTCAGGCCGCCGCCCCCTTCGCGCTTGATAACCGCTCCCGCAGCGATATGGATTGCCTGACCCAAGCCGTCTATTACGAAGCGCGCGGCGAAACCGAAGCCGGTCAGCGCGCGGTGGCGCAAGTTATTCTGAACCGCGTCCGCCATCCGGCCTACCCCAAGACCATCTGCAATGTGGTCTATCAGGGCGCCTATCACCGCACCGGCTGCCAGTTCAGCTTTACCTGCAACGGCGCTCTGGGCCGCCGCGTTGAAAACTGGGCCTGGAAGCGCGCCGAGAAGATCGCCGCAGACGCCCTGTCCGGTCACGTCATGGCCAGCGTTGGCACCTCGACCCACTTTCACACCACTCAGGTCAATCCGTCGTGGTCGGGCCGCATGGACCGCATCGCCACCGTTGGCAGCCATGTCTTTTATCAGTTTAAGGGTGCCCGCTCCCAGATGGCGCGCAATAACCGCGGTATAAGCCCGTCTACCGCCCCGCAACTGGTCAAGGCTCCCGAAACCGAATCCGTGATCGAAGCGCCCGCCGATGACGTGACCACCGTTCTGAACCGCCAGCAGGGCCCCGAAATCCGAGCCATGCAGGTAACCGATACTCTCAAAGGTGCGACGGCTAACGAGCTGGTCAGCACCCTGACCAAGCCCGCCAAAGCGGCTCCGGCAGACAAAACAGCCCCCGGCGACGCGTCTTAAGACCAAAAGCGGCCCCAAAATCGTTAATGACACAAGATTTAGGCCCTGCCCTCCGGCGGGGCCTTTTTCATGCCAAAGCCCTACCTATGAAGACCTTAACTCGCCCTCGCCCTGTCTGATCATGGCCATATGGGGCATTGTAGCCGCCCAAATATGGTTAACCCTGCGGTCGGTAACCACCTTCCTTTACCGTGTTAGGAATTCGACAACTATAATCTGACATGTTGGCGCCCATGGCTTGAGGTCTGCGACTCATGCCGTGAGGCCGATTGATTCGGTACTCGCGCACCGACCCGCGGATCCCAGGCGACAGAAGAATGCTCTTAATATCAGGGGGGCAGCTTCTTGCTTTATGAATCTGGACTGGCCGGGGGGAACCCGGCAGGCATTAAGGGGCCACGCATGACGAAGCCAACCAAGATCCGCGCCAAGGGTAGCGGGATCAATATTTCAAACTGGTCATTTACGTTGAAGTTCATGGCGCCCGCCGCCGTGGCCACCGCGCTGATCGCCGCTCTGGCAGGTGGTGCGATCTACACCATGAACCAGCAGAGCAAGGCCATTGACGCCATCAACAACAAAAGCCTGCCGCAGGCCGTTGAGATGGGCGAGATCAAGGCTGAGATCCGCGAAGCCAACGGTGAATTCTTCCGCATCCTGACCGCTCAGGCCGCCGGTGTCGGCACCAACTCTGCCGCCAAGTCCGCCGAAGTCGTCGCTGACATCGGCAAGATCGAAGCCCACATCAAGCAGGTCGATGCCTCCGTCACCGACCCGAACCAGAAAAAACTGCTCGGCGAACTGTCCAAAGAAGTGAAGACCTATAAAGAGGCCGTGGACTTTGCCGGTCAGGTCATGGAAGTGGACTTCGCCTCCGTGGTTGGCTTCCTTGAGCAGTTCGATGCCGGTTACGCCAAGATGTCGGACCTCAGCGACCAACTGATCAAGGCAAGCGTCGCCTCGGCCAAGGCTGACGGCACCAAGGCTCAGCAAACCCAGAATTCGGCCATCGGCCTTCTGACCATCTTCGCTGTGATCATGGCCGCTGCGTCCTGCACCATCGCCTACCTGTTCTCGCGCACCACAGTCGCAGGCATCAACCGCATCGCCAAGACGACCGAAGAACTGGCCAACGGCCACCTGAACGTCGACATCAGCGCCCTGGCCCGCCGCGACGAACTGAAGTCGGTGGTCGAAAGCCTGAACGTGTTCAAATCGAACGCCGAAGAAAAAGAGCGCCTGATGGCTATCGAAGCCGCTACCGCCAAGACCCGCGAAGAACGTGCGCGTCAGATGTCGGAACTGGCTGAACGCTTCCGCCACGAAGCGCAGGACATGCTGGATGCCTTGGGTTCTGCCGCCTCTGACCTCGATGCTAACGGCCGTACCCTGCTGACCATTGCCCAGGAAAATGAGCGCCGTTCGCAATCGGCCGTCTATTCGATCCGCAACTCGGCTGACAACGTCCAGAACGTCGCCTCGGCCACGACTGAGCTTTCGGCCTCGATCGGCGTTATCGGTGACCAGGCCGTCCGCTCGGTGGAAATCGCCGCTGAGGCCGTGAGTGAGGCCGACCGCACCAATGACAGCATGGCTGAACTGAGCCGCGCCGCTGACCAGATCGGTGAAGTCGTTGACCTGATCAACGCCATTGCTCAGCAAACCAACCTGCTGGCCCTGAACGCCACCATCGAATCGGCCCGCGCCGGTGAAGCCGGTAAGGGCTTTGCGGTTGTGGCCTCCGAGGTGAAGTCTCTCGCCCAGCAAACCGCTAAGGCCACCGATGAAATCCGCGATCGCATCAAGGACATTCAGGGTGCCGCCCAGAACGGTGTCAACGCCATCCGCGGTATCGGAGAGACGATCAAGCACATGAACGAGATCGCCGCCTCGATCGCTGACTCGGTGCATCAGCAAGGCGACGCCACCAATGAGATCGCCCGCAACGTCAACGAAGCCTCCGACGGCACCACGACCGCCTCGTCTTCGGTCGAGCAGTTGTCGGCCTCGGCGGCGGATACGGAAAAGGCCTCAACTGAAATGCTCGGCGCTGCCCGTCAGTTGACCGACCGCACCCAAGCGATGAGTGAGAACATCCGCCGCTTCTTAAGTGAATTAACTGCGGCTTAACTATAAATACTTAACTATCACGAATATAGTTACACCATGTAACGCAAAGAGAACGGAGAAGTACTCACTTCTCCGTTTTTTTGTTGTTTTGAGTGGTTTCTTTTACGTCGTTTTAACTGTGCCCTTATATATTGGGGCTTCCACATCCCATTCAGAATGAGTGATCTTTACATGCGCAAGTCCCTTTTCATCGCCACCGCCTTTGCTCTCAGCGCCCTGTCGGCCCAAGCCTTCGCCGAGTGCGATGAAGCTCAGGAAGGCGTCGCCGGTAAGGCCGTAGCCGCCGCCGCGAAAACCGAAGTCTCCAAAGCCGTTGCCGTCACCGGCAAGCAGATGGTGACCCTGAACACCTGCGAAGTCCGCGCCGGCACCACCATCGTTGACTATAAGTATAACTTCCTCGGCGCCGATGGCCTGTACTGGGTCGAAGGCTCAGCCAAGGTTGCCGGTGGCGCCGTTTCGGAAATCAAGCTGCGTAAGCTGTCGCCAAACCTGGCTGACGCTTCAGGCAAGGCTGGCGTGAAGCTCGCTTCTAACTAAGACCTAATAATAATAAAAGAGAAAGCCTCTGCGTGAACAACGCAGAGGCTTTTTTTGTGCGCTAACACTTCGTTTCTTGAGCGCGAGCTTTTTTGTTGAGGTGATTTAAGTCAACTCAGGGACTACTTCTTACCTGTCGGTTTATAGTCCTGGGGACGACTGCCTGCGCCGGATGATTTTGGCCGGTTATTGACCAGGATGCCGCCCAGAAATGCGAATGAATTCAGGGCGTGTTGCATATTTTTGTCGTTGTCCTTCAATTTGCGTCTCCTTTTCCAACAAACAATACAAATGGACAAAGAGACGCGTCGCGGCTCGCAGGGGTTTTCACCCTCTCAGTCGTCGTCGCGTCACTGACATATGGTGACACAGAATTTACCAAACGCAAGAATTAATCAGAACCCTGATCATATATTTTCCATAAAAAATTATAAATAGTTGTTTTAATTATGCAAATATCAATATCAAAAACCCAAAAATCGCAAATTACACACTACAAAAATCCCACCCGCCGATTCACTCTATAAAAACCATCTTGGGTTAGACTGATCCTTAAGGCGTAAAAAGCGCCGCCATAGATGGTTGGTTGGGATTAAATCCTATGTTGAAGTCGGCTGTTATACTTACCTGCGCCGTCGCCTGCGCCTTGTTTACTGGCCACACGGTTATGGCGCTGGACGACACCCTGTCCGCCCAGACGGTGAAGAGCGAAGCCCAAAGCCTGACCACGGTCGCCATGACCATCCCGGTTTTGCCCGCCAACGCGGGTTCAGTGACTTCGATCCCCAAGTCTCAGGACGGCCATTACTGGGCCGAAGCGCGCGTCAATGACGCCTCCGTGAAGTTTCTGGTCGATACCGGCGCCACCATTGTCGCCCTCACCCCGTCCGATGCCCTGCGGTTAGGGGTCGATGCCGATGAGTTGAAATACGACCGGCTGGTGACCACGGCGATGGGCAAGACCGAAGCCGCCGTCGTCAAACTGCGCTCCGTCCATATCGGTCAGACCGAAGTGCGCGACGTCGACGCCATCGTCATCCGTGAGGGCCTGAGCACGTCCCTGCTGGGTATGAGCTATCTTGGCCGCCTGTCGGGCTTTGAAGCCACCCGCACGGCGCTTATTTTAAAGCCTTAGATCCGTCTTCGCATCAATTAAAGACGTTTCATCGCCATGCGTCTTTCGCCATTGGTTTGGCGGCAGGCCTTCCCACTCGCGGAACGCCCGGCAGAATGAGCGGGTGTCCTGATAGCCCAGCAGATAGGCGATTTCGTCAATCCCGGACGTGCCATCGCGCAGAAGCTGACACCCCCATTCGCGGCGGGCGTCATTAAGTAAGGTGCGAAAACTCGTCCCTTCCTCAGGTAATCCGCCGCTGCAGCGTCCGCTCACTTAAACCCAGGTCCCTAGCGACCTCCGCTAATTCAGGGCGCCCGCTGGCCAGCTTTCCCTTAAGAACGGCCTTAACCTGATCCCCGATCGCGTCGCTCGCGTCCAGTTCCCCAAGCGCTGCCGACAGGGCGGGCGTCAGCATCTCAAGCAGTTCGGGATTGTGGCCAGGGAATGGGCGCTCAAGGTCACCGGGCTTGAGGATCAGCGCATTGCGAGCGGCACCAAAATGCACCGGACAGCCAAAAAAGGTCTGGTGCGCGCTGCCTTGTGGCTTTGGCCTCATCAACTCAACCCGCACAGGCGTCAGGTTTTGCCCGGTGCCATGACGGCCAATGGATAACAGCAGGGCGAACGCCACATCGGTAGAGACCGCCGGTTCCGGCTCCACGGCAAAAAGCCATTTTGTGGTCAGCGTAACCTCATGCTCGGTTTCCGTTATATATAACTCTTCCGGCGTGCACAGGCGTTTGAACCGCGCCGTTCGCATCAGGGCATCGCGGTAATCGCGCGCAAAATAGGCCGCCAGAAAGGCTGGGGGATAACCTTCCGGGTCGGACATTTCGACCAGTCTGATCCCGAACGCTGGCTCACTGCTTAAGGTCTCCAGCGCGCGCCATACGGCGAAATACTGGCCGGTACTGACGACCTGCGCGCCGCCCAGCACAGTGGCGGGCAGCCGCGCCTGACGCAGAACCGCCACCGGCGGCAGTCCGCACCGGTCCAGAGCCCGCCAGAAGGCGGGTGGCAGCTTGCAACGGTCGGCGGGAATGTGGCTGGTCATAAGCCTCGGTGCCCTCTTAGTCCTTAAGGTGTAGTATTACTTCATCTGGCTCAGTATAAGGCTGTCAAAGGCGCGATCACCAAACCATTTTCTAACGCTGATCATCATCTTGGCATACCGGCCGGCGGCATATCGTGTTTTAGGTCTGCGGGCCTTAATGGCCTTCGATATAACACGGGCGATCACCTCTGGTTTCGTACCGGTCCCTAGCTTGTAGCTTTGGAGGGTCACCTTGGCGACACGCTGCGTCACTTCGGCATAGGCACCGTCGCCTGATCGCTTGAGTATGCCGTCCACGACCACATCCCCGAAACCTGTGTCTATAATCCCAGGCTCAATCACGACCACCCGGATACCCAAGGGCTCCAGTTCCAGCCTCAAACAATCTGACCAGCCTTCAAGCGCATGTTTGGTCGCATGATACCAACTTCCCAGCAGGGTATATATCTTACCACCCATTGAGGTGATGTTTACGATCGTGCCCGCGCGTTTCGCGCGCATGGCCGGCAGCAAAAGCTGGGTCAGTCGCGCCGGTCCAAAGACATTGACCTCGAACTGATAACGCGCTTCGTCGATGCCGATATCTTCCATCGCCCCGAACAGGCCATAGCCCGCATTGTTGACGAGCACATCGACCGTTCCGGCCTGACTTAAAATGGTCTGCGCGGCCGCATCGACGTCTGCGGCTACGGAGATATCCATCTTGATGGCAATGGCGCCTTCGGCCACCAGATCGGCCATTTTATCGACGCTTCGGGCCGCGACATAGACGCGGTAACCGTCTTTGATCAGTTGCAGGGCGATGGCATGGCCCATACCGGAAGAGGCTCCGGTCACGACGGCGGTTTTGGCGGGTTTTGAGGTCTTTGACATTGTGTTTTCCTTTGTGATGGCCACAATGTCGCGCAATCTGGCGCAGGACACAGCCACCAAAGGCGCCATCTCATTCACAAAAGACGCCAAGTTTAAGGAGGCCTGCGTGGGTTACGATTATCTGGATCGCCTGATCACGCCTGCGGTCAAGGCCGCGCAAAGCGCCAACGGGGCGGCCGCCCTGTGGGAGCGCCACCATGACCGCCCCTCGGACCGCTTTACGCCCGCCGAGGCCGCGTTCATCGCCCAGCGCGACAGCTTTTACATGGCCAGCGTGTCTGAGAACGGATGGCCCTACGTTCAGCACCGCGGCGGGCCAGCGGGCTTTCTAAAGGTGCTGGATGACACCCACCTTGGCTTTGCGGATTTTCGCGGCAATCGCCAGTATATCAGCCTAGGCAATGTCAGCGTTGACGACCGCGTATCATTGTTTCTTATGGACTATCCGCATCAGGCCCGCCTCAAGGTACTGGCCCATGCGTCGGTTCATGATCTTAACCTTGAGCCAGACCTGGCCGCCAAACTGGCCACGCCGGGCTATCGCGGGGTGGCCGAGCGCGGGATTGTGCTGAGGCTTGCGGCCTTTGACTGGAACTGCCCGCAGCATATCACGCCCCGCTTCACGGCCCCAGAGATCGAGGCCGCCACCGCCCCTCTGCGCAACCGCATTGCCGAACTGGAGGCCGAAGTGGACGCCCTGCGTAAGGCGGGGGGATAGCCCCTTCTCCTCCCTGTTGCGCAGTAATGGGGACCGGGCCGCCGGAGCGGGTGGATCGGCGCGTTAGCGACGAGACGGAGGGGGATAGCTGAGGCATTACCAACGCACCGGCTTTTAAGGTGTAGCCCCCAAAAGCCTTTCAGACATTGAGGACGGCGCAGTACCCCTCCGTCATTTCGCTGCGCTCAATGCCACACCTCCCCATCTACGATAGGGAGGAGAAATCAAATGGCCCGTGTACGTCAACACCAGTGCTGTGAATGAAATGGCTTGCTGTAGGGCAACGTGCCCGCCCCCAAGAGGTCGATGCACTCTTTTCCCTCAGAGGCAGGGGTAAACTGTATTGAACCGCGCCCGTCAGTTGTGCCAATGAAGCGCCAATCCATACCGTCGGCGGAGTTCAAATCCTTATTTATATCCAGCTTGGTCGGAGAATAATGATGGCCGATAGCAAAGGCGTACACATTGCCACCGCTTCCAATCACAACCAAATTATTGTCTGGTGTTAGGTAAAACGACGCCCGCGTGGCTGGCCCCCAATTGCTCCAGAGCTTAGTCTTAAACTGTCCGGATTTATTATGAATAATGAGTTGATACGCACCTTCATCCCATTCGGGCAAAAACTGCATCTTAACGACAGTTTCCATTTCAGGGATCGGCACAATCGCTTCAGATGACGGGCGAGCACACCCCCACCAACCACCAAAGCAGATACAAATCAGAACAATCCAGATTAGGTAGTGGCGCTGCCAGATCATACCTAGCGGCCAACGACTAACCGTTACTTTGGCCTTTTGGCCCATTAACGCTCCCCTATCTGCATTTCCAGATATCAGCTAAAACCTATAACCATAACACTCAAAACTTCCGGGTGCAGGGGCCGCGCCCCTGCCTATTGAGCGGCTCCGGTGGCATAGGCTTCGCGGCGGGCGTCGGCGGCGGACATGGCGTCATGGACGGCGGCGATGGCCATATCCAGCACCTCAAGGCCTGCACCGTCGCGGATAGATTCCACCGTCATAATCCGCCGGAAAGCGCGCGCGCCGGGCAGGCCGTGCATGATCCCCAGCATGTGGCGCGTCATGGCGGGCAGGCTGACGCCCGCCTCCAGTTGCGCCTGCATATAGGGCCGGTAGGCCTCAAGCGCCGCAAACGGCCCGACATCGCCGTCCGCGCCAAACAAACGCCGATCGACCTGCCCCAGAAAGGCCGGTTCCTGATAGGCGGTGCGGCCCAGCATGACGCCATCAACGTGCATGAGGTGCTCATCGATCGCCTCAAAAGACGTGATGCCGCCATTGATGATGATGTTCAACTCCGGGTGGGCGCGTTTCAGGGCATAGACTAGCGGATAGTTGAGCGGCGGAATATCGCGGTTTTCCTTGGGCGACAGACCTTTTAACCACGCTTTGCGCGCATGGACGACAAAGGTGTTCACCCCGGCCGCAGCGCAAGATTCGACCAGCGCAAACAGGGCGGCTTCCTCGTCCTGATCATCGACGCCGATGCGGCATTTGACGGTCACGGGCAGGGTCACAGCCTCGGCCATCGCCTGCATGCAGTCGGCGACCAGTTGCGGCTCGCGCATCAGGCAGGCGCCGAATGACCCTGACTGCACCCGCTCGGACGGGCAGCCGCAGTTGAGGTTGACCTCATCATAGCCCCAGTCTTGCGCGATCTTCGCACACGCCGCCAGTTCTGCCGGATCAGAGCCGCCGATCTGCAAGGCCACCGGATGCTCAACCGGGGAATAGCCCAGCAATTTCTCCCGGTCGCCGTGGATGATCGCCCGTGAGGTCACCATCTCGGTATAGAGCAGCGCCTCTTTGGTCAGGGCGCGGTGAAAGGCACGGCAATGCCGGTCCGTCCAGTCCATGAGCGGGGCAACGGCAAAGGTATGACGCGAGGGCTTTTGCAAATTCATGCGGGCGCTTTACCAAGCTTTGGCGGAAAAGTCAGCCAGCTTCGTCATAGGCCAATTAAGACCCGCCGGGTTTTCGCTTGAAAGGCCGACTTTTTTATTTGTAAGATAATTTCAACAAAAAAAGAGGAAACCCACATGTCTGATCTCAACCGCCGCCACCTCCTGCAAACGGCCGCTGTAACGGGTGCTGCCCTGAGTGCGGGCTTAGGCACTGCGGACGCCATGGCCGCCCCGAAACTGGACACGCTTAGCGATATTTTCCCCAAGGACGATCTGGCGCCGCGTGAGCGCACGCTTATCGATTTTGACTGGAAATTCCACTTTGGCCACGCCAGCGATATCTATAAAGATTTCCGCTTTGGCGCGGCACAGGCGACCCATGCCAAGCAAGGGGCCAATGTCGCGTCATGCCTTGGGGCCGACTACGACGATTCCGGCTGGCGCACGCTGAACCTGCCCCATGACTGGGCGGTCGAGCTGCCGTTCGATCCTCATGCGGACTATATTCCTGAAACCGTGCGCGAGCATCACCCCCCGTCGGATCATGGCTATAAGCCGATCGGACGCGACTTCCTCGAAACCTCGATCGGCTGGTACCGCAAGATCGTGCCGGTATCGACGGCGGATAAGGGCAAGCGCCTGTGGATCGAGTTCGACGGCGTGTTTCGCGACGCCGTCATCATCTTCAACGGCTTTATCCTGAAACGCCATGAGAGCGGTTATACGTCTTTCAATGTCAACATTACCGACTTCATCAATACCGACGATAAGCCCAATGTGCTGGTGGTGCGCGTTGACGCCACCCAAGGCGAAGGCTGGTTCTACGAAGGGGCTGGCATCTACCGCCACGTCTGGCTGGTCAAGGCCCATGCCGTCCATATCCCGCAGTGGGGTGTCTGCGTACGCGGCAGTGCTGATGGCACGGTTGAGCTATTTACCCGCGTCTATAACAGCACTGACACGGCGGTTACGGTTACCGTAAAACCGGTAGCCACCGGTAAGGATGGTAAGGTTCACAGCCTGCCGGTTTTGTCGGCCACGACCATTCCCCCCCATAGCCATCGCACTATTGAACAAAAACTGGTCATCGGCGCCCCTGTGCTATGGGATATCGACAACCCCCATCTCTATCGGTTGTCGAGCGAAGTTCAGATCGACGGCCAGACGATTGATAAGGCCATCACCTACTTCGGCCTGCGCGATATCCGCTTTGATGCCGAAAAAGGCTTCTTCCTCAATGGCAAGCACGTCAAACTCAAAGGCACCAATAACCATCAGGATCATGCCGGGGTGGGTTCCGCTATCCCCGACGCCCTGCAACTGTGGCGGTTGCAGCAGCTTAATGACATGGGCAATAATGCCTATCGCTGCTCACACAATCCGCCGACGCCCGAAGTGCTGATGGCCTGCGACCGGCTGGGGATCGTGGTCATCGATGAGACGCGCAAGATGTCATCCAGTGAGGACGGCCTCTATCAGCTTGAGGCCATGATCGTGCGCGACCGTAATCACGCATCAGTCATCCTGTGGTCGATCTGTAACGAGGAACCGATGCAGGGCACCGATCGCGGCGTTGCGGTCGCCAAGACCATGAAGGCCCTGTGCAAGCGCCTTGATCCGACCCGGCCGGTAACGGTGGCGCTTGATAATTCCTACGATAAGGGCATCAAAGATGTCGTTGATGTGTTAGGCTTTAACTATCGCCACAACATCATGGAAAAGTTCCACGCCGACTATCCGCATATTCCTATTCTGGGGACTGAGACCGGCTCAACCGTCTCAACGCGCGGGGAATATGTGACAGATGCCGCCAAATCGTTCGTGCGCGCCTATGATACCGAACATCCGTGGTGGGCCTCGACCGCCGAGGCCTATTGGCCGCTATTCGACGAAAAGCCGTTTATTGCCGGAGCCTTTATCTGGACCGGCTTTGACTATCGCGGGGAGCCGACGCCCTATAACCGCTGGCCGGCTATTTCGTCGCAGTTTGGCATTCTGGATACCTGCGGCTTCCCCAAGGACAACTATTATTATTACCGCGCCTGGTGGAAGGCTGAGCCGCTGCTGCACCTGTTCCCGCATTGGAACTGGGAAGGCCGTGAGGGCGAAACCATCCCCGTCTGGGTTCATTCCAACCTTGATGAGGTTGAGTTGTTCGTTAACGGCAAGTCGGCAGGCAGGAAGCCGGTCGTCAAGAACCGCCACCTGGAATGGGATGTCGTCTATCAGCCCGGCAAAATTCAGGCCTTTGGCTATAAGGGCGGCAAGGTCGTGATGAAGCAAACCCGCGAAACCGCAGGGCCTGCGGCGAAACTAGTGCTGACAGCGGATCGTGCGACGCTCAAAGGTGATGGTACTGATATGGCGATCCTCAAGGTCGAAGCCTTCGATGCCAAGGGCCGTGCGGTACCAAAAGCGGATCATCTGGTGACCTTTAGCGTCTCCGGCCCCGGTGCGGTGATCGGCGTCGGCAATGGCAATCCGGTCAGCCACGAAGCCGATAAGGCCTCACAGCGCAAGTTGTTCAACGGTCTGGCGCAGGCGATTGTCCAGACCGATCGTAAAGCCGGGGCCATCACCGTGACCGCCAGCGCCGAAGGTCTGCGGGCCGGAAGCGTGAAACTGACGGCGGGCTAAAAGGCTTCGAACAAAACGAATGCAAATGCCTCGCAGTTTCTGTTTACAGAGCGGCTTGCATTTGTTATCGCGTGATCATGACTTTTATTCTCACCGTGATCGCCGTCGCCCTGATCGCCGCCGCCATGGGTTTGCTATATGTCAAATGGCGGGGCGAAGGTTTGCCGCCTCACCTGTTGGCCGTCGCCGTGCCGGTGGCGTGGGGGTGTTTATGTATATCGGCAGCCCTGTGGATGCGCGCCTATACACCGGATTTTGGCCTGTCGGTCGGGTTTTTGGTCTTCATGAGCCTGCCGCTGATCATCATCGGTTGGCAGGGCTACAGGGGCTGGACATCGGCCCCGCTCAGCCATCGGGAGCGCCGCGAAAAGGCCCCCGCCGACCCCACGGCCTCGCCCGGTAAGGGTTTACGTATCACCGCGCGGGTTCTGTCCTGCCTGATCGTCGCCCCCGTCACCGGCATGGCGATAGGCCTTCTGGCGTGGGCCTATATGCCGGGTCACGGTGCCACCCGCTATGCCTGGGCGGTATTTTTCTTCACCCTGTCGTTCGCCGTCGCCCTGATCGTGGGCTTGGCCGCCCAGCGCCCGTGGCGGGCCACCGGCCTGATTGCCCTCACCGGTGCCGCCGCCTCCGCCCTTGTCAGCCTGCCTATCCTTACGGGAAGCGTTTAATATGTCCGTCTGGCCCAAAGTCCACGCCCCGTTCGTTCGCCGCCTGTTGAGCGGCCATAAGATTCTGGGGCTTGCCCTGTGCGGCATATTGTATCTGATCTGCATGACCGGCTGGGCCGGGGTCTATTATGTTGAAGTTGAGCGCTGGGAACGGCCCAATGTGCCGGAATTTTCCACAGCCACCCCCGAAGCGATTGCGCGCGCCACGGCGGATATGCGTAAGGTTATGCTGGCCGATGATCACCGCGGGCCGCTCGATACCGATCTTTATATCACCACCCCGTCGCAGGCCATGCCGCGCCTGACGGTGGGCTATGGTCACGAAGCGCGCGCCTATGATCAGGATGGCCGCTATGTCGGCCCTGCCAGCCACGACCTTACCCACTTTTTGACCGAACTGCACTACTATCTGCACCTGCCCGAAACCTTCGGCATGATCGTCGTCTGCCTGTTCGGGGTCGGGATGATGGCCTTGCTGATCGGCGGAGCTTTGTCCCACCCCAAGATGTTCCGCGATGCCTTTGCCATTCGCGTGCGTAGACAAGGGCATTTGACCCGCGCCGACATCCATAACCGCATCGGGGCATGGACCCTGCCGTTCGGGCTGATCATTACGCTTACCGGCACGGCCATCGGCCTGGGGCAACTGGTCGCGCTGGTCATGGGCGCGCTCTATTATGACGG
The DNA here is from genome assembly GCF_026625745.1 of Asticcacaulis sp. SL142. NCBI lineage: Bacteria > Pseudomonadati > Pseudomonadota > Alphaproteobacteria > Caulobacterales > Caulobacteraceae > Asticcacaulis > Asticcacaulis sp. SL142. The sequence goes on from NZ_CP113061.1 coordinate 1,540,407, forward strand.
CAATAGCCTTAAGGCCTATGAGCCCATATTCGGCACCCCCGAAGACGTGACGGCAGCCACCGGAGGCTTACCGCTTCAGGACGGCGCGATGATCAACGCCATCACGAACCTCAAGGCCGCCCAGCCGGATCAGCCGATCACCTTCATCGCCATCCGCATGGTCGGCACCCCGACCGAGTTCATCGAGATCACCACCAAGCCCAATCAGCGTCTGGTCTACGGCGAAGCGTGGCGGTTTGACTCTATGGGCAACCTCAAGGGCAGCTATAATCTGTCCGATGGTCCGGCCGGCCGTCAGGTTGCCGCCAGTCTGTACGACCTGCATTTCGGATCGTTTGGCGGCTGGCCGGTCAAGCTGATCTACGTCATTCTGGGCTTTGGCCTGACGGTCATGATCGCGGCGGGCATGGATATCTGGCTGATCAAATCGGCCGAAAAGGGCAAGCCCCATCCGCTGATCCACCGGTTATGGACCGTGCTGATCTATGGTTCACCCGCCCTGATTGCCGTCACATTTGCCTTGGGCATGGGGCTTAATCTGCCGCCGGTGGCGATATTTTGGGGCGGCATGGCGCTGATGGCGGTGCTCACCCTGATCAGTCCGCGCTTCAGCGACGCCCCCATTGCCGACGTGTCGCGCCTGATGCGGCTGGCTCTGGGCCTGAGCCTGCTGGCCATGGCAGGTGTCCATCAGGCGACCCACATGTCATTCACCGCCGCCGCGTTACAGGTCAATATCTTACTGGTTCTGTTAGGCGTCGGGTTAACTCTTACCGCCGCACGCGGCTGGCTCACCGCCCGTAAGGCGATGATGTTGCAAATAGGTCAGTAGCCCCGCCAATTTGCAATTAATTCTCAATCAAACTTGACTTCCGCGCCCGCAAGAGTCATTGCGACGCATTGTTAAAAATTAGCTAGCAGCTTTGTGTGTGACCAGCGCAAAACAAGGGCCTTTACCTGATGTTCAAATCCTCCCTGCGGGCGACCGCTTCTGTCCTCATTCTGTCCAGCCTGACCTTCGCCCTGCCCGCCGCCGCCGATGATGCGGCGGATGCTGACGCAGGCGACGTGCGTGAAGTCATCGTCATGGGCAAACGCGTTATCCGCGAGTCCGCCGGTGCCACCGGCCTTGACCTGAGTTTGCGCGAGACGCCTCAGTCAGTGACCGTGATCAGCGCCCAGCAGATGAAAGATTTCGCGCTGACCGAAGCCAACCAACTGCTGGCCACCCTGCCCGGCATCAATGTGGAAGCGTCAGAAACCGACCGCACATATTATAATTCGCGCGGCTTTGACGTCGTGAATTTTCAGGTCGATGGCGTAGGTCAGCCGCTGGACTGGGGGCTGCAAACCGGCGCGCTGGATGTCGCCATCTATGAGCGCATCGAATCGGTCAGAGGGGCCAACGGCATGATGACCGGCACCGGCAACCCGTCAGCCACGATCAACTATATCCGTAAGCGACCCACAGAGGATTTCCGCGGCAACCTTTCCGCCAGCTATGGCACCTGGGATAATCTGCGCCTGACCGGTGATGTCTCCGGCCCGCTCAATGCCGATGGAACCGTCCGTGGCCGTTTCGTCTACGCCAATAGCGATTCTGAATCCTATCTTGATTACTACGGCGTCAATCGTAACGTCTTTTACGGCGTTCTGACCTGGGACATCACTGAAAAGCTCAACGCCACCGTCGGTCACTCCAAACAGGATAATCTGGCGACCGGCAACAACTGGGGCGCCTTGCCTCTGGTCTATACGGATGGCACCCCGATCAATTACGACGTATCGGCCAATAGCTCAGCGCCGTGGACCTACTGGGACACGCACAATGCCGTCACGTTCAGCGAGTTGTCCTACGCCTTTGACAATGGCTGGACCATCAAGGGCGTCTATACCTACAAAGACCTGAGCGACGAAGCCAAACTGGTCTATGCCTATAACTATCCTGACAAAACGACCGGTCTGGGCGTGGCGGCAGCCGCCGGTTATTATCCGTCGAACTGGGAGCAGCACCTGTTCGATGTGGTGGCCAATGGGTCGGTTTCCCTGTTCGGGCGCGAGCATCAGGTGGTCTTGGGCTTAAATACGGTCAAGAGCGACACTGACCGATGGGCGGGGGCATCCGCAGCGTTTGCTTATCCGGCCTATCAGGGGGCGAACATCATTGCCCCGTCTGAACCTGTGTTCGCCACACCCTATCAGGCTGCGGACGTCACGGATGAACTGGTGCGCGCCTATGCCGCCATTCATCTGAACCTCACCGACCGCCTTAAGGGCATCGTCGGCCTCAACAGCATCGACCTTAAGACGGACGGCGTCTCTTACGGTGTTTCTCAGGATCGCGATGAAAAGAAGGTCAGCCCCTATGTGGGCGTTGTCTATGATGTGAACACCAATGTCTCGCTTTACGCCAGCTACAGCGACATCTTCAACCCGCAGGCGGAAGTCGACATCAATCGCAACCGCCTGCCGTCAGCCCAGGGCAAAAGCTATGAAGCCGGGGTAAAGTCTGAGTGGTTCGAAAACCGCCTCTATGCGACCGCGTCGGTCTTCAAGTCGGAACAGAGCGATCTGGCTGAATTCATAGGCTATATCCCGAACACATGGGATTCTTATTACGAAGGCATCGACACGATCGTCAAGGGCTATGAGTTTGAAGTCTCCGGCAAGATCACCCCGAACTGGAGCCTGAACGGCGGCTGGACCGATCTGTCGATCGAAGACTCTGATGGCAATGATGCGCGGGTATATCTGCCGCGTCAGTCGCTGAAGATCGCCACCACCTATAGTCTGCCTGAATACCGTGATCTGAAACTGGGCGGTTCGCTCCGCTGGCAAAGCGACACCGAAACCACCGCCCTGACCACCGTTATTGAGCAGGAAGCCTACAGCGTCGTTGATTTGTTCGGCAGTTTGAAAGTCACCGATAAGGTGCGCGCCTCACTGAACATCAAAAACGCCTTTGATGAAAAATATTGGGGTGGCCTGCGCTGGGGTCAGTCCTTCTACGCCGCGCCACGCAGCGCGATGGTCACCCTCGACTACACGTTCTAAGATTTAGTCGGGCTAAGACGAGCACAATGAAAAGGCCGGAGCATTTATGATGCTCCGGCCTTTTTTGTATCAAAGAAAAGCCCCTCCGCCAGAAGCGAAGGGGCTTAAATTTATCCAGATCAGCTATCTTAGAACTGGGTCGACAGGCTGACCGAGACGCTTTGGCCGATATCGTAGTTGTTGATATTCACGCGGCCATTGCGCTCCTGGTACTCTTCGTATTCGGTGCCGAGCAGGTTGCGGATTTCAACCCCAAAGTTCAGTTCCTGACCGAAGGCATCAAAGCCCTTACGGTAGGTGAAGTCGAGCATAGCACCCGGCTCCTGAATGTAGTCAGGATAGCCCGGCTTACCACGCGCCGAGACGCGCTCGGAGACGTAGGTCAGCAGAAGTGTAGCTTGTGACTTGGCTTCCACGTCGTTCCAACCGAACTGAAGGTTAGCGACATGCTCCGACTGCCCCTGAAGGCGCGAGCCGTCGATGATGTAGTTGGTGGCCGGTGTCGGCTGACCCTGGTTAGCCGCGGTGTAGACTACATCACCCGACTTTGCCTGAACCTCTGAGTCCGTCCAGGTGTAGTTGGCCGCAACCAACCATTTCTTGGAGGCGAACCATGCGCCTTCGACCGGTGAGTCGAACTCGCCCTTATAGTCGAATTCCAGACCCATCAGCGTGGCTTTAGGCGCGTTGATGTAGGACTGCTGGCCTTCGCCGGAACCGGTATCCAGGATGACGGCTTCAACCGGCTTTTCGATGTCCTTATAGAACAGGCCTGCGGTGATATATTGGCCGGCGTCGTAGTACCACTCATAACGGGCATCGAAATTGGTGATTTCGGTATCGGTCAGATAGGGGTTACCGACAAACAAGCGATCCTGCTCAGGATCAAGATAGACCTGCGGGGCCAGTTCACGGAACTGCGGACGACCGATGGTCTTGGAGATACCGCCGCGAACCTGCATATCATCCGCGAAGTTCCAGGTCACCGTCGCCGATGGCAGGACATATTCTTCCTTGAGCGGCTGAATAGGTGTTGGCGTCGCCCCCGAGGTAAACAGGTTGATCGCGGTTATGCGCTGTTTGGCCGATTCAAAACGTAAGCCCGCCGCTAAGCGCACCAGCGGAATGATCTCGACATCAACCTTAGCGAATGCCGCGTTGACGAACAGACCGCCTTCATAGGCCGCCGCCCCGTCGCCGCCGGTGACTTCGGTCAACACCAGACGATCCGGCGAGATGTTGAAGTCGGACAGCAGGAAGTCAACACGGGTATATTGCACCGGGGTCGGCAGGGTGTTGTTTGGTGTCAGGAAGCTGAACTGACGCGTCCAGGAGTCACGTTTGTTTTCAAGAATATCAAACCCGCCGGTCAGTGTACCGTCACGGCCTTCACCGAGCGAGAAGTCGTAATCGAGGCTGGCACCGGCGCTCTTGACCTTATCGTTCAGTTCCGAGAAGTCGGTACGATTGCGATAGCGCGAGGCGTCATGATACCAACGGCCTTCGAGTCCAACCCCGTAAGTGATTGACTTTTCATATGGTACGTCACGCTCGGTTTGAGCATAGGATGCGCGCCAGTTCAATGACAGCTTATCGGTCAGGTCAGACGTACCATTCAACTGGGTGGAGAACAGTTGACGCTCATACCATCCGGTTTGTTCACGGCGCCGTTCATCACCGTTAGCTCCGTCGCTACCTTCGCGGACCTGAGTACGCTTGGTGGTGTTGCGGATGAACAGGTTGGTCCACTGCACCGAATGTTTATCCATGCGGTAGCCCAGACCAAACAGGCCGTTCAGGCTGACATTGTTTTCCGATGTCTCATATTCGTAATCGTCATAAACAGCCAGCTTATCGAGATCGTTCACGGCAGTCTGCTGGATACCGTTGCGGACTTTCCAGCTATTGGAAAAATCAACCAGACCGATCACGCCCAGTTCGCCCGTCGCAACATCAAAGCTGCGGCCACCAACCACGTTAAAGCTGAAATTGGCAGGCAGTGTGTCGGTTTCCTGAATGAGGTTCAGGGGCGCGTTGACAAAGTCCTGACCGATCTTTTGCAGTTCCAAATCGGTGAAATTGCCTTGTGTGACCTGCTTGCCGGTAGCGATGGCCTGACGCAGGCGCAAAGGCAGCTTGCGCGTGCCATCGTCAAAGCCGAGCCCATCACTGTCAGAACCGTAGTGGGTAAAGGCATGCTGACCCGTAGTTTCGGTGTTGCCGCCGGTGCTGAGGCTTAAGGACAGGAAGGGTTCAGCCGGGGTCGTAACCGTCTTCAGATCGACCACGCCGCCACCGAATTCAGCCCAGAGTTCAGCAGAATGGGTCTTCTGCACTGACAGACGGCTCAGGATGGAAGACGGGAACAGATCGAGCGGCACAACACGCTGAAGCGGCTCAGGCGACGGCAAGGGCGACCCGTTCAGAAGCGCTGATGAATAGCGCTCGCCCAGACCACGCACATAAACGAAACGGCCTTCGACCAGCGACAGGCCGGTCACGCGAGTAAGGGCAGTGGCTGCCGAGTCATCGCCGGTACGCTTTAGGTCTTCCGAGGTCATAATGGCGGTGACTTCGGCGGTACGGCGCATGGAATTGGGCACGAACTTGCCCTTTACCGTCACTTCGGTAATGGGCTCTTCGGCAGAGTCAGTAACTTCAGGCACCACGTCCGATTGGGTGGTCGCGGTGGCATCCTGGGCCATCACACTCATGGGCGCGGCCAATGCCGTCGTCGCCATAAGCAGAGCCAGGGAAAGGGTTGTGGGCTTCATGTGATCAAACCTTTGCTGATCAAAAAAGGAAAAAGGGCGTCGGGCCATAGCCGGCCTGACGCCCCGCATCAGGCGCTTATACTTTGATTAGCAAGGGTTGCTGTCCAGACCGCAAGACCAGCCCTTCCACCAGTTGTCATTGGCATCCTTGACGGCACCGATATAGGTGGTCGTCGAGAAGGTGGCAGAGACGCTGGTCAGAGCCGTGCCGGTGACCGGGGTCACAGCCGCTTCATTGGCACCGTTGACAAAATCAGCCAATGTGGAGGTTCCGGCGGAAGTTACGTTGGAACCTGCGTTGAAAATGGAAGCCGTGTTGACCGTATTGTTGAGAGCTGCAGTAGAGCTAAACGAACCGAAAGGTGAAGCAAAGCCCGACATATATACCGAGTTGAAGCTCGGAGCCGCAGACGCTGTGGCGGCAGCTATCATGTTGATGCCAAAAGCTGAGGTCGAAGACGTATTATGAATAACGGAGTTTACCATCGCAAGGTCGGTACCTGAGTTCAACTCAATACCCATCGAGGCAACTGACGAACGACGTATAATCGTAGCGTTGGCAATCTTAGGCGTCGAAATCAGAGCAGCGTTACCGGCGCTCGACATTTCAAACAGACGGTCACCGCCGTTATCGCGTTGCTTGATGATCAGGAATTGCAAGGCACCGGAGTAGCCGTTGTCAGTATCCAGGCTGTCGTCATCGTTGCCGGTCAGGATGATGTGCTTCAGGTTGACCGTGCCGCCGAACATTTCCATGCCGTCGTCGGACGAGTTGTGAACCTGAACATACTCAACTGTAGTACCCGAACCGACACCGGCGAAGGTAATGCCGTTCAGTTCCTTGGCGGGCAGAACTTCAAAGCCCGAATGTTGCACGCGAACGTACTTCAGGATACCGGAGTTGTCGTTAGCTGTGTTGCCGCCGTAGAAAGCGTTGGTGCCTTCGACCTGACCTTCGGAACAGGCAACGTTCGGCGGGGTCACGCCGGATGGACAGACGTTGGTCGGTGCGCGACCGGCGATGACCAGACCACCCCATTGACCGATGGCGTTGGCGCCTGCAGTGCCTTCAATGCCTTGCTTGGAGGTGAAGATAATCGGTTCAGCGGCGGTACCCGAGGCGAAGATTTGCGAACCGCGGCTGATGATCAGGTAGTCAAGACCGGCCGAGCCGAAGATCTTCACGCCCGGCGCGATGGTCAGAGTGCCTTTGGAACCGGCCAAAGGGGCGGCTGGGTTAGCGCCGAGATCGTCACCGACCTGAACGCGACCGTTGATGGAGTAAACAGCGCCAGCAACCTTATTCAGAACCAGATCACCGGTGATCAGGTTTGGCAACTGACAGGCGCGCAAGGTGTTGTTGGCGACCAGGCCACCATCGAGCAGGCCGGCCGGGCAGGCAGTAGCCGGCGTACCATTGCCCGGCGTTGAGCTGCTGCTCGAAGACGATGAACCGCCGCCGACCAATATGCCTTCGCCAGGGGAAGCCACGCCGTCAGCACCACCGCAGGCGGCCAGCGTCAGGGCTACGCCGAGGGCAGCGCCACCGGTCATGAGCGCGATACGGAATTTTCTGGATTTGATCATGTCTTTGTCTCCAACGTTTGACAGGCGTCGAAGAGCGAAGACCGCTCTCCCCCACAACAAAGGTCGTTTTTGCCTTAAGAGGGGCTTATAGGGGCGCTATATGACAGAACCGGCATGAACATGTGACAGATTTGTGTAAATTGCGACACGGCGGGGGCCGTGGTTCGTTAAGGCCTCGCCTGTGGCGCACAGACCACACTCAAAGCCGGTAGGGAAATCCTAATGGCTTATAACTATGGTAATAATCGACGCGCGCCTTGCCCTACGCGCGCGCTGTGTGCCAATAGCCGGGGCATCTCGCCCGTCAATCTGTACCGCCCGGAAACCTGATGACCGACCAGCCCGCCCCCTCTCCCGGCGATACCCCGACCCCATCCTTATCAGGCCGCACCGCCAAGGCCGGGGCTTGGTCGATCAGCGGACGCCTGCTGGCCAAGGTGCTTGATTTCGTTGCGCTGCTTATACTGGCACGCTTTTTGGGCCCCGCCGATTTCGGGCTGGTCGCTATGGCCATGACGTCGGTATTCATTGTCGAGACCGTGCTTGACCTGCCGATTACCACGGTTCTGCTGCGCGAAGACCATCTGACCGATGACATGTTCAACACGGCCTTTACGCTCGGCCTGATGCGCAGTTTGATTGTGGCGGCGGTGCTGGGGGCGCTGGCCTGGCCCATGTCGCTGTTTTACAACGAGCCGCGCCTGCTGCCGCTGATTGCGTGTCTGGCGATCTCACCCATTATGCGCGGCCTGATCAGCCCGCGTCTCATCCTGTTTACCAAGCGCTTTGATTTCAGCAAAAGTTTTATACTGGATGTGGCGTCCAAAAGTGTCTCCCTGATTGTTGTCGCCACGGTGGCCATTTTGACCCGCAGCTACTGGGCGCTGGCCATCGGCACCATCACCACGGCGGTCGTGTTTGTGTCCCTGACCTATGTGTTTGCGCCCATGAAGCCGTCCCTGACCTTTAAGGAATGGCCGCGCTTTGCCAATGTCGTTGGCTGGAGCACGCTGACGCAGTTTATCTCGTCCGTGAACTGGCAGATGGACCGGCTGATCCTGCCGCGCTATATCGATCTTGTGCCCTTTGGCCGATTTACGGCAGCTACCGACATGGTCAACATCCCCTATCAGGCTATTGCTTTACCGACCCTCGGCCCGATTAATGCGGCCTTTGCCACCCTTATTCAATCACCCAAAGATCTGAGGGCGGCCTATCTCAAGGCCTCAGCCGGGATACCGATGCTGATCACGCCGGTTTTGCTGTCGCTGGCTATGTTATCGACGCCGGTGCTCAATGTACTGTTTGGTGATAAGTGGCTGGAGGCCGCGCCATATCTGACCGCGCTGGCCCTGACGGCGATGATTGTGCTACCGGCGTTTCCGCTGCCATGTCTGGCGATGGTGCTGAACCGCAACCAGTTTACATCCATGCGCGGGATGGCCGAACTGGCCGTCAAGCTGCCGATCATGTTGTTTGCCGCCAGCCAGTACGGCGTTTATGGCGCGATTGCCACTCAGGCCATAGCCGCGACCGCCGTGGTTATCTTCTCCATGTTCAGCGTACGCACCCTGATCGGCCTGAAAATCCGCGACCAGATCGGCGCGTTAGTCCCCTATATGCTGGGCCTTCTTGCGATGGCCGCGACGATTTATGGCCTGAAACCGCTGGTCTGGTTTGACAAAGGCATATGGCTTGAGGTCATCAGCATTGGATTGGTCGTCGCCCCGGCCCTCATTATATATGCCATTGTGGTCTTTACCGTGTGGGGGCTAGCGGGCCGTCCCAATACGATTGAGCACACCATCGTCCATAAGGGGCAGGGCATCATCAGGCGTTTATTAAAAAAATAGCGCCGCCCCCATAGGAGAGCGGCGCTTTATTTTTAGTCCCTCGCCGGGCGGCGGCTGCGCCACCTTGGCCGCCGCCTCAATGGCGGCTTGAGTAGTCCTGTCCTGTTAGCCGACCCGGATTTTCTCGATCGGTATCCGCTTGAGGTGCGGCGTCAGCAGGTGGATGACCGTAATCGCCACCAGATAGGCACTGCCCGCCACAATGAAGATCGGCTGATAAGAGCCAAAGAACTCAAGAATATAGCCGTTATAGGTGGTCATCAGCATGCCGCCGATGGCGCCCGCCGTGCCGCCGATGCCGATGACCGAAGCCACCGCTGCCTTTGGGAAAATATCCGACGGCAGGGTCATCAGGTTGGCTGACCAGGCCTGGTGAGCCGCAGCCGCCAGACCTATAATGGCCACCGCGCCCCACAGATGACCTACAAACTGCGCGAACACGATGGGTATGACCGCAAACGCACACAACAGCATGGTGGTCTTACGGGCAGCATTGGGCGTGCGGCCCATCTGAATCTGCTTGGAGGATGACCAGCCGCCCGCGACCGAGCCGACATCGGCAAGAATATAGATAGCAATCAGCGGCGGCCCGAAGCTTTTGAGGTCAAGCCCGTAAGATTTGCCCAAAAAGTCCGGCAACCAGAACAGATAAAGCCACCAGATCGGATCGGTCAGGAACTTACCCAGCGCATAGGCCCAGGTGCCGCGGAAGGTCAAAAGCTTAAACCACGAAATTTTCTCAATCGCTTCACCGGAGTGCTGATCGACATCCGAGCGGATGTGCGCCAGCTCAGCGGCATTGACCTTGGGGTGCTTTTCCGGCTGACGGTACATCAGCATCCACGCCACCAGCCACAGGGCCGTCACAATACCGATAGAGATAAAGGCGGCGCGCCAGCCGAACGCCAACGTAATCGCGGGCACCAAAAGCGGTGTGATGATCGGGCCCATGGCCGTCCCGGCGTTAAAAATGCCGACAGCCTGCGCGCGTTCTTTTTGCGGAAACCATTCCGACACGGCCTTAAGCGAGGACGGGAAGCTGCCCGATTCGCCAAAGCCCAGAACAAAGCGGGCCAGAGCAAACTGCGTCACCGTATGGATCAGGCCGTGGCCGATCGAAGCAATCGTCCAGATGGTAAAGGCGACGGCATAGCCGATCTTAACCCCGACCCTGTCGATAACCCGTCCGAAGGTCAGAAAGCCGATGGCATAGGCGCACTGAAACCAGAAAACGATATTGGCATATTCGATTTCCGTCCATTGCAGGTCTTTCTGAAGCGTCCCCTTCAGAATGCCGATCATCTGGCGGTCGATATAGTTGATGCCAATAGCGATAAACAAAAGGGTGACGATCACCCAGCGGTATTTGCTCATCCGGCTCTCAGGCATGGTGCCCGGCTGCGGGGCTGCGGTGCCCCCCGTTGATTCACTCATAGCGTTCCCTTTTCTGCGACCGTACATGGCCCGCAGTGCAATATCCCGTGTTGCCGCTTGTTTTATGTGTTCGATCACTCAGCGACGTAGTGACCGTTATGACCGCGTACGTGTGCGGTAACCTGACTCTGGCGCACATATGACTCTAAAAATTCTCAGACTTCAACACGCTGTGTCAGATATAGCGATTTTTTGGTAAGACCATACACCTTACCAAGCGTGCCGCTGGTCGTGACACGGCGTAACCGTTGGTGAAAAATTACCCTAAAAGCCACACCTGACGGTGTTTGAGTGTGTCAGATTTGACACCAGACAGGCGAAATCAACCGTTCATAACTCGCCTTTGTTGTAATTGGTGCGCGTTCCTTATCGAATTTTTACAACCCGAAACCGTAACTGGTTAATTGCGTCTTAAGGATTGCGACACGGACGGCGGCCTGTTTCAAGGCAGGCGCTGTATTCCTCCCCGGTTTGTGTCCTTTGTGACGTTGTCTGTGGGGTCCCGGAAATTGGGACACCGGGATAAGTCAGGCCATTAACGCCCCAAGCGGTTGCCTCATGACCTTAAAGGCCCGCCGACGGTTTCCGTTCGCTGCATAAGACAGCAGGGTTCAGAGGGCGACCTCTGAGCACAATTTCAACAGACGGATTCTTAATGACCCGCCGCATGACCCTTTAAGCCCAAAGGGTGTGCCGCTTTGAGTTCAGACCTGAACGCAGCCGCATTCAGGTGACGAGTTGTGTGTTTTGGGGATAGGATGAGTTTGAAGCGACGCCAGTTTGTGAGCGGGATCAGTGCGGCGGCCATGGCCACGACCATGCTTGCGCCCGCGCGTGCAATGAGCGCCCCAAATTTTGGCTTTCAGACCGTCATCGATCTGGCGCGAAAAACCGCCCGCCCCTATGTGGCCCCCTCAACCGAACTGCCCGCCGAACTGGCCAGCCTCGGCTATGATGCCTATCGCGGCATCCGCTTTAAGCCGGAACATGGGCCGTGGAAACAGGCGGGCTTAGGCTATCACCTTGAATTTTTCCATCGCGGCGGCTTAAGCCGTGAGCGCATCGACATCTTTGAAGTCCATGACGGCAAGGCGACGCCGTTTCGTTATGAGGCTTCACAGTTCACTTTCGATCCGCGCTCAGCCACGGCCCCTGCCGGTGATATCGGCTATGCCGGGTTTCGCATCCACGCCCATAATGTCCCCGGCATGGATGAAATGGCGGTGTTTCTGGGGGCCAGCTATTTCCGGTCTTTAGCCGCAAACCAAACCTACGGCCTGTCGGGTCGCGGACTGGCGCTTGCGACCGCCAGCGCGCGCGGCGAAGAATTTCCGATCTTCCGCAGCTACTGGATCGTACGCCCCAAGGCGGGCGATACGTCCGTTCAGGTCTACGCCCTGCTGGATAGCCCCAGCGTCTCTGGTGCCTATGCGTTCAAGATCACGCCGGGCACAGCGACCGTTTATGATATTCAATGCACCCTGTTCCCGCGCGTGACGCTCGATATGGTCGGTATTGCGCCACTGACGGCCATGTATCTCTATGGCCCTGCCGATCAGGGCGGCTTTGATGATTTCAGAGGGGCTGTCCATGATGCCGACGGCTTGCAACTGCGCACCGGCAGCGATGAGGCCATCTGGCGCGTCCTGACCAACCCGCCTCACGTTGAGGAAAGCGCCTTTCAGGATACCGGCCCTAAAGGCTTTGGCCTGATGCAACGCGAGCAATCTCAGGCGGTATTTGAGGATTACGAAGCCCGCTATGACCTGCGCCCCAGCGGCTATGTCACCCCCAAAGGTGATTGGGGCAAGGGTGCCGTGCATCTGATTGAACTGCCGTCCAATACTGAGGGTTTTGACAACATTGTGGCCTTCTGGCGGCCCTCTGCCCCGCTTCAGCCTAACCGCGGCCACACTTATCACTATACTGTCATGTGGGGATCACCTTCGGTTGATCCGCAAATCCAGACGATCGGCCGTGTGGTTCAGACCCGCACGGGTAAGGACATCAATGGCTATGGCCGGGTGTTCATGGTCGATTTTGCCCTGAAAGGCATCGACCCCGAAACCCTTACCGCCGTGGCGGAAGCCTCCGCCGGGACGTTAAGCGCCGTCAGGCTGCAAACCCTAAACGATCGCGGCGTTATCCGCGCGTGGTTTCACCTGGAATTGGGCCACCTCCAACCCGAACAGGCAAAAACAGCGGATCTGCGGCTTGCGCTGCACAAAGACGCTACGGCGCTCACGGAAACATGGATGTTCAGATGGACTTACTGAGATTTGCAGGCCGCTTGGGCCCCGCCTTTGGCATCCGCCAGCCGGTGACCGAACCTCACACGCCGGTCATGCCGTCTGAGGCCCCGCTCTACATGCCGGTGCAGTCCCTGACCGAAGGCACCTTGTCATCGGCGCTCATCCCGACCTCACCGCGCCACATGATCTGGCGGCGGCTGTTCATCTTTGGCCTATCGCTGCTGATCGGGGTTAGCGGTATTGGCGTGCTGGCGGCGAGCCTGAGCTATCAGGGCTTTCACCCGCTGGAGATGGTGTTTTTAGGTCTGGCGGGCTTTCTGTTCACCTGGATGGCGTTTGCCTTTATCTCATCCCTGGCGGGCGTATGGGTATACCTTAAACGCCAAGACGATCTGGGGCTATTTCCGGACGGGCCGATCCCGCTGCTGACCCAGAAAACCGCTATTCTCATGCCGATCTGCAACGAGGATGCCCATGCGGTCGTGGGGCGGCTCGATACCATCCGTCAGTCCCTGATCGCCACCCTGCAAGGCAATCGGTTCGATATTTTTGTCCTGAGCGACACGCAAGATCCGGTCGTGGCAGAGACTGAGCGCACCACCTTTCTCAAGATGCAGCGCTTAAGCGGTGCGCCGCGTATCTATTACCGCCGCCGCCCGATCAATACCGACCGCAAAGCGGGTAATATCGCCGATTGGGTCAGTCGTCATGGCGGGGCTTACGCCCACATGATCGTGCTTGATGCCGACAGCCTGATGAGCGGCAACACGCTGGTGCGACTGGCGGGCGGGATGGAGCGCCACCCCCGCGTTGGCCTGATCCAGACCGCGCCCCGCCTGATCAACCGCAAAAGCCTGTTTGCGCGTTGTGAACAATTCGCCGCCAGACTTTACGGGCCGGTTGCCGCCTGCGGCATTGCGTGGTGGTCCGGGTCTGAGGGCAATTTCTGGGGCCACAACGCCATCATCCGCACCCGCGCCTTTGCCGAGGCCGCCGGTCTGCCGCATCTGCCCGGTCGTGCGCCGTTTGGCGGGCATATTATGAGCCACGATTTTGTTGAGGCCGCCCTGCTGCGCCGCGCCGGCTGGGCCGTGCACATGGCCCCGCACCTTGACGGATCATTTGAGGAAAGCCCGCCCAGCTTGATGGACACATTGGGTCGGGACCGCCGCTGGTGTCAGGGCAATCTGCAACATGCCGCCGTGGTTGGGGCTTCGGGCCTGCACGGGATCAACCGTTTCCATCTGCTGCGCGGGGTGTTCAACTACCTGCTGGCCCCGATGTGGGTGGGTATGGTTATGACTGGCGCAGCTCTGGCCGCCGCTGATATCACCCCGGCTGCCGCCTCCGTCGGGCCTCTGGCCGGATTGTTCGCCGTGACCATGGCGTTCCTCATTGTGCCCAAGGTTCTGGCGGCCATCGTCGTTCTGCGCGATGCTGAGACCCGCTCTGGCTTTGGCGGCGGCGTGCGCGCGTCTTTAAGCCTGATCGTCGAGACGGTGTTATCGACCCTGATCGCGCCGGTGGTGATGATCAGCCACGCCTTTATGGTGGCGTCGATCCTGTCGGGCCGGAAAAGCGGCTGGAAATCTCAGCGCCGCTCGGAATACGAAGTCTCCGCCGATGAACTGGCGCGGCGCTTTACCGCCCACACCCTGATCGGCATGGGGCTGTTGCTGGTCGCGTCTATCTTCGCGCCCGAAACCTTGCTGATGACCGCCGGAGCTGCCTTTGCGCTGATGCTGTCGGTGCCGGTGGCTTACCTTACGGCCAAGGCAACACCGCGCCGCCTGATGCCGGTCTTCCTGATCCCCGAAGAGGGCCGAGTTATAACAGAGTCCGATAGTCCAATGGACAGCCCGCTGGCGCCCGCAACGCAACTGCCATAATTTTAGCCTCCCAAAACCGCCGAAAATGATTTCGGCGGTTTTTTCATGGCCAGATCTCGTGCCTCGATTCTGGGCAAAAAAAAGCCGGACACGAATGTCCGGCTAAAGTCTACAGGGAGGAAACGCCCAGGAAGGGCAATCAGCGTCGAAACGCTGAACACCTTTACAATATGCTGCGACGCACAAAGTTGCAAGTTTTTTCAAACACAATCCGCTTCAACTCATGTTACATTTTGGCTTGGTTTTGTGATCGTATACAAAGCTTAACCTTTTGAGCGTGCCGCACGCACGCCCTTTACCAAATTAGCCCCCTTTCAGACTGCATCTTTACGCCCGTAAGGCGCATTGTCCCCGCGAACTGCCACAATCATAACCTTAAGCGGGGACTCCTCATGGACGACAAAACACACTTTGACACGGTCAAAGGTAACGGCGGCGAAACGCACCAGCATGTGCCGGAAAAGGGCCCCCATACGGCTGATGGGCACCTGACCACCAATCAGGGCCTGCGCGTACCGGATAACCAGAACAGCCTGAAAGCCGGGGCGCGTGGCCCCAGCCTGCTCGAAGACTTTATCCTGCGTGAAAAGATTTTTCATTTTGACCATGAACGCATACCTGAGCGCATCGTCCATGCCAGAGGGTCGGCCGCGCACGGCTATTTTGAACTCACCGAAGAGCTGTCAGACGTCACCACCGCTGATCTGTTTCAGCGCGTAGGTGAAAAAGTGCCTTTATTTGCGCGCTTTTCGACCGTGGCAGGCGGCGCAGGCTCAGTTGACACCCCCCGCGATGTGCGCGGCTTTGCGGTTAAATTTTACACCCAGGCGGGCAACTGGGATCTGGTCGGCAACAATATTCCGGTCTTTTTCATTCAGGACGCCATTAAGTTCCCCGACCTGATCCACGCGGTAAAGATGGAAGCCAATACCGGCTATCCGCAGGCCGGATCGGCCCACGATACCTTCTGGGACTTCGCCTCGCTGATGCCGGAGACCACCCACATGCTGATGTGGGCCATGTCCGACCGCACCATTCCGCGCAGTCTGCGCACTATCGAAGGCTTCGGCGTCCACACCTTCCGCTTTATCAATGCCAAGGGCAAATCGACCTTCGTCAAGTTCCACTGGAAGCCTAAGCTGGGCCTGCAATCAGTGGTGTGGGAAGAATCGCTTAAGCTTCAGTCCGCCGATAATGATTACCACCGCCGCGACCTTTATGAAGCCATAGACACCGGCAACTTCCCGGAGTGGGAGCTTGGTGTGCAACTGTTCGATCAAGCCTTTGCCGACAGTCTGCCCTATGATGTGCTTGATGCCACCAAGCTGATTCCCGAAGAGGTCGTGCCGGTCAAAATCGTCGGCCGCATGGTGCTGGATCGCAATCCCGACAACTTCTTTGCGGAGACTGAGCAGGTCGCCTATTGCCCGGCCAATATCGTGCCCGGCATAGATTTCAGCAATGATCCATTGTTACAAGGCCGTTTGTTCTCATATCTCGATACTCAAAAATCACGCCTGGGCACAGCCAACTTCCATCAGTTGCCGATCAATGCGCCGAAATGCCCGGTCATGAACTTCCAACGCGACGGCATGATGCAGATGAACGTCCCCAAGGGCCGCGCCAACTATGAGCCCAACTCACTGGCCGAATTTGGCGAACCGGGCGGGCCGCGCGAATGTCCGGTGACCGGTTTCAAGACCGATGCGGGTCGCTCTGATCACGACGAACAGGGCGATAAGCTGCGCGTACGTCCCGAGCTATTTGCCGACCATTATTCTCAGGCCCGCCTGTTCTGGGTTTCGCAAACCGAGTCCGAGCAGGCCCACATAGCCTCAAGCTTTGTGTTTGAACTGTCCAAGGTCGGTTTAGCCCCCGTCCGTGAGCGCATGGTGGCCAATCTGCGCAATGTCACCGATGAACTGGCCAAGCGCGTGGCCGACGGCCTGAACATGCCCCTGCCGGATAAGGCCAAGGCGGCCAGCGCGCCGTTTGACCTGCCCGCGTCAGATGCCCTGTCGATCCAGAAGAATCTTAAAGCCACCCTTATGGGGCGCGCCGTGGGGATTCTTATCGCCGATGGCACCGATGCCACCCTGCTGAAACAGGTAAAGACCGCCGTGACCGATGCGGGGGCTAAGGCCGTCCTCATCGCGCCTAAGGTCGGCGGGGCCAAACTGTCGGACGGCAAATTAATGCCCGCCGATGCCCAGCTTCAGGGCGCACCGTCGGCCCTGTTTGACGCCATCTTTGTGTGCCTGTCCGATGAGGGCTGCAAAGCTCTGATGATCGAAGGGGCCGCCATACAATTTGTGATGGATGCCTTTGGCCACCTGAAAGCCATTGGCCATACGCCGCAAAGCCATCCCCTGCTCGATAAGGCCGGTGTGGTGCACGATGACGGCGTGGTCTTTGCCGAGAACTTTATCGATAAGGCGGCCCTGCGCTTCTTTGAACGCGAACCCAGTGTTCGAATGTTAGCTTAACGCCAATAAATGCCGCACCACCGGCCGATCAGGCCCCGAATGAAAGCGTAACACCCCCGCCTGCAGGTCAGCATCAGCCTTTGAAACGCGCTGGTGCTGACGCAGGTGCTCGGCCCACGATTCGACCATGAACCATTCGGTGATCCGCTCAGGATCGTCGCTGTCCTCGCTGACACCCCAGCTATAGGCCCCGTCCCGCAGCCGCTCAAACGACAGATCTTTGAGAGCGGCCAAAAAGGCCGGGCGGTCTTCACTGAGGATTTTATAGTCAATCAGGATCAGGACCGGCCCGCGATCATGGTCGATGGCTTCGAGCCTGACCGGCTCCGGCCAGTGCACCGACGGCGTCAGGTCGGCCTCACCGACCGGCAGCTTAAAGCGGTGAAAAATCAGCCCCGCCAGAGATAAGCCTGCGGCCGCGATCACCAGAGTCGTCGCCACATTGGTAACTTGCGCCACAGCCCCCCACCCCAGACTGCCCGCCGTCATAGCCCCGTTAAATACCGTCAGATAAACTGCCAAAGCCCGCCCGCGCACCCAGTTCGGCAGGACGGACTGAGCCGTACCGTTAAGGGTGGTAAGCGCTATGATCCACGCCGCGCCCATAAACAGCAGGATGATCACCGCCAGCACCTTGGGCGGTGCGGCGGCCAAAACCGTCATCGCGGCGGCGGTGACGATAGCCGCCATCAGCATCAGGCCATCAGCGTTCAGCCTTTGGCGCAACCGCGGCAGGAGCAAGGCCCCGCCAATCGCCCCGGCCCCCACGGCCCCCAGCATCAGGCCGTAAAAGGCCGCGTCGCCCTTAAGCAGGGTCCTGGCCACCAGCGGCAGTAAGGCCCAGACCGCACTGGCAAAGGCAAAGAATATGGCGGCGCGCATCAGGACGCGGTGCAGTTCGCGGCTGGCCTTGACATAGCGCATCCCGGCCCGGAACGCGCCGGAGAACGATTCTTTCAGGTCTGAGGCTTCGGTCTTGGGCCGCTTCCACCACAGCAGAGCGGCAATCACGAAACCGTAAGTCGCCACGTCCGCCCCGTAGGTCAGGGCGGCGCCAAACGATGCCAGCAGCAGCCCACCGGCGGCCGGGCCGATGGAACGGGCGATATTGATGCCCAGTGAATTGAGGGCGATGGCGTTTTTGACATCTGGCTTTTTGATCAGTTCCGGCACAATCGCCTGCCAGGTCGGCCCCATCAGTGCCGCGCCAATTCCGCCCACAAAGGTCAGACCGATCAGCCATTCCACGCTCATCAGGCCATTCGCCGACAAGACCACCAGCGCCAGACTAACCGATGCCAGTAAAAGCTGAATGAAGATCAAAAGCTTACGCCGGTCCAGAATATCGGTCAGCACACCCGCCGGAATGGCCAGCAAAAAGATCGGCAGGGTGGCCGCCGCCTGCACCATCGCCACCGCCGCCGGGGATCCCGACAAATCGGTCATCAGCCAGCTTGAGGCGACATCGCGCATGAATGAGCCGGTATTGCCCAGCACGGTGGCGGCCCACAACACGGCAAATACCGGCTGGCGCAGGGGCGCGAAGGCGCCGGACGGGCGCATGGAAGCCGATGAAGGGCTCATGCCCTTATCTCCGAGTGACGATTACCGAGAGTCAGAGCCCACCAGCTCAGCAAGCCCCCAGCGACAGCCAGATTTTTCAGAAACGCTTTGCGCGCCATGATCGAGGCCGGTTCGACCATGTTCCAGAAATCAAAATAAAAAAAACTGACCGTCAGGGAATAGAGGGCAAGGGCGAGCAGAGCCGGCGTCACAAACACCCCACTGATCAAGGCCGCGCTACCTATGATCTCCACAATGGCCGCAAGGCTCAGAGACAGGGAAGCCAGCGGAATGCCATGAGCCGCCGCTTCGGTGACATAGGCCTGCCAATGCAGGAGCTTATCGACCCCGCTTTCCACAAACATGGCCGCCAGCATCAGGCGGGGCAACCAGAGAAATGCCGGTTTCCGGGCAAGCCATGTGGCCGCCTTTGTATCTAATGTCATATGATTAGGTTCCTTATTGCGGGCCCGCTCTAAAACTTTCCGTGGCCATGCCTAAAAGCGCCAGCCCAGCCACGCGCCGATGTAGCGGGTGTCGGCGACGCCCGCCGCATTCAGACGCGAATGGATGTCTATGCGCGAAACATGGGTGGTGAGGTTGAGTTCAGGGCTTATCTGCCAGGTTGCACCTATGAAGGCCTGAGTACCTGTATAATGGCCGCCCTTTCCTGCGGTGCCGGCTATTGGCAGATTGGGTTGACGGTAGAGGGCATCGGAGACACGATTCCGCCAAAGACCGTCCGCGCCCATCACCAGCGTTACCATTCGAAGCGGCTTGACGCTCAGGTAGGTCCCAACCCGCACCAGATTAGTCGGCCCCACACGACCGGCTTCATCTAAGTATGCGCCCCGGGGAAAAAGTGGATTAAAGGTTTTCAGATGGCCTTCATGGTCATCACCCGTCGCCTGATCGATTTTCAGGGCGATCCGGGGAGCATTACCGCCTGCCCATGTGTAGCCCAGATGCGCCGAGACATAGTGGGCACGGATGGTCTGGGTGCCAAAGGTGCCGCCCTGAACGACCGCTTCCAGATCATAGTCGAAGGCCTCGCGTACACCATACAGCCGGACACCGACGCTAGTCCGATCTTCGTCGGCTATACCGTTAGCAAAGCGGGCCGCCGTGCGCTCCAGCCTCAGCGCATAAAGATCGGCCTGCATTCCCTTGATCTGAGGCACGTTGAATACCCCATATAGGCCTAAAAGCGTTTGATCGCGGTTCGTCGCATCGTCGAAGGACCGGCGGCCTATGCGCACTGGGTGGCCGATGAAGGCGGTAACCGTGCCGAGGTCGAAACGGACCGCGTCGAAACTCTGGCGGATATTGGGACCATCGCGGCGGGAAATCAGACGTTGCGAACCAAGAGGCATTTCCTGACGCCCCGCGCGAAGGCGCAGATGGGGGGTATGGTACTCCACGAAGGCTTGCTGGATGTCGGTGCCACTCTCTTGTGTGGCGTTTATGGGGCCTTTTTGACCCACAACGTCGTGGTATCCAAGTTGGCCCAATAGACGTACATTTGCGTCAACAGCCCAGTCAAGGCCCACTAAAGCGCGCCGCAGGACATAGTCTTCCGGAGCGGGCTGAGGCGCGCTCCCACTCGTGTCCTCAGACAGGTTCTCATACCTTAGCCTCGTTTCGAGCGTGAATTTTAAGGGGGCCTCGACTGCCGACGGCGCAACGGGGCTATCCGTCACACCCACCAGGGAAGCGACCGCGAGAAAGGGAGCGAACATCATCAGAATGATCCGCCTGCGACAAAGCCGAGCGTCATCGCCACGACAAGCAGGGCGCCGACAAGCCTGGGCGGGGCCGGTAAGGGCAGATCAAAAAAACGGCAGACAAACCCGATCAGCAGGCCCAGCGCGATACCAATAAGTGTAGGCCACATGATCAGTCTTTCTGAGGGTTATGGGGAAGGCCGGTCGGGCCGCCGCAGTGGATTTCGTTGACTTTGGGCCGGTGCGACAACCAACGATCGGTGAGTATCCAGCCGACCGTCATGGCGACCACCAGCAATGCGCCGGTGATGACGGGGGGTGCTGGGCTGGGGATGCTGGCTACGCGACAGCCGAACCCTATGCCGAAACCGAGCACCAGGCCGATGATGATCTTGAGATGCTGAGTGGTCATGGTCATGCCCAGCACGCGCAACCGAGCACGCCCCAGAAATCACGCAGGTTGCTGGCGGGAATATTGGCGGCATAGGCCCCCCCATGGGCGTGTCCGTGGACCTTGCAGTCCGTGCCGCAGGCGCAAGCGATGCGCGAGATTTTGTCGAGCGACGCGATCTCGGCCTTTTTATGCTGATACCCGCCAAAGGTGCGCACCGGCGACCAGTCAGGGCTGATCGGCAGCGCCGCCGGGGCGAGCGGTTTAAACGCGTCCTGCGCATGAACAATCTTGCCGCCGACGATCGTCAGGACGGAATAAAGATCCTTGATATCGCTTTCAGGGATGCGCATCAGGTCAGCATTGGGCACGGCGATATCCGCATATTGCCCGACCTTAAGCGCACCCTTCTTGCCGTTTTCGGTCGAGAACCACGCCGAGCCTTCGGTATAGAGACGCACCACCTCTTCGCGGTCAAGGCGGCTCTGGGGGCCATAGAGTTGCAAGCCCCCCAAGGTCTTACCCGTGACCAACCAGTAGATACCCACCCACGGATTATAGCTGGCCACGCGGGTAGCATCCGTGCCCATGCCCACGGGGACGCCGGCCGCCAGCACCTTAGTGACCGGCGGGGTCTGCTCTGCGGCCTTGGCGCCGTAGCGGGCCACAAACGCCTCCCCCTGATAGGCCATGCGGTGCTGAACGGCGATGCCGCCGCCCAGGGCCTTGATGCGATCGATATTGCGGGCGGAGACGGTTTCGGCGTGATCAATGATCCAGTGCAAACCGTCAAACGGAACCTCGGCATTGACGCGCTCGAACACATCGAGAAAGCGCGAGATGCTTTCATCATAGGTGCCGTGGATGCGGAACGGCCAGCGGTTTTCGACCAGATGTCGGGTCACCGCATAAAGCTCATCTTCCATAGTGGCCGCAAGTTCCGGGCGAGGCTCACGGAAATCCTCAAAATCTGCGGCCGAAAAGACCAGCATTTCCCCGGCACCATTATGGCGATACATGCCGTCACCCTGACCCGGTTTGACGATCCTGGTCCAGGTCTGGAAATCCTCCAGTTCCTTGCCCTTGTTCTGGGTGAACAGGTTATAGGCGATACGCACGGTCAACTGGTCATTTTTGGCCAGTGTGCCGATAGTGTCATAATCATCGGGGTAATTCTGAAACCCGCCGCCGGCATCAATCACCGAGGTGATGCCCAGTCGGTTCAGTTCCTTCATGTAATGGCGGGTCGAGATGACCTGATCGGCGGGCGACAGCTTAGGGCCCTTGGCCAGGGTCGCATACAGGATCAGGGCGTTGGGTTTGGCAATCAGCAGGCCGGTCGGGTTACCGGCACTGTCGCGCTGGATCTCACCGCCCGGCGGATTGGGCGTATCCTTGTCGTACCCGACGGCGCGCAAAGCGGCCTTATTGAGCAAGGCCCGGTCATAAAGATGCAGGATAAAGACCGGCGTATCCGGGGCGATGGCGTTGATCTCATCCAGCGTCGGCAGGCGCTTTTCCGCAAACTGGTGCTCGGTGAAGCCACCCACCACCCGCACCCACTGCGGCGCGGGGGTAAGGGCGACTTGCGCCTTAAGCATATCGAGCGCCTCAGCAACCGAGGCGACCCCGTCCCAGCGCAGTTCCATCAGGTAGTTCAGCCCGCCGCGGATCAGGTGGGTGTGGCTGTCGTTCAGGCCGGGAATAACGCGCTTACCCTTAAGGTCGATAAGTTTTGTCTTAGGGCCTTTGAGCTTCATGACCTCGGCATCGGTATCCACCGCCGTAAAGACCCCGCCTGCTATCGCCACCGCCGTCGCGTTGGGATTGGTGCGGTCGAGCGTGGTCAGCTTAGCGTTATAAAGGATCAGGTCGGGGGTCATGTTCAGGTCTTTCGTAAAAGCAAAGGTCGCAAGCAAGGCCGAGATAGCGGAGCCCCCGGCAATGGCATGGCGTCGGTTTAGCATTGTCTGAGGCTCCCTTATTCCAAGCTTAAACGTGTTCCAGCGCCCCCTTGACGACATGGGCAAACTCGCCGCGCTGAGGCGCCTTATGGACGTGGGTGTAGGCGTAATCGACGCCCATGCCGTAGGCTCCGAAATGATCGCGGACGATTTCCATAACGCCGTTATAGGTGTCGCGTTTGGCCCAGTCGCGTTGCAGTTCAAGCAGGGCTGTGAGGGTGGTCATCGACTTGGCGCCGGCCTGTTCCATGCGACGCACCGCGGCGTTATGGCTCTCCTCGGACGTGCCGCCCGAAGCGTCGGTTACGATAAAGACCTCAAAGCCATTTTCCAGCGCGCTCAAGGTAGGGAATAGCAGACATGCC
Source organism: Asticcacaulis sp. SL142 (assembly GCF_026625745.1). Classification (NCBI taxonomy): domain Bacteria; kingdom Pseudomonadati; phylum Pseudomonadota; class Alphaproteobacteria; order Caulobacterales; family Caulobacteraceae; genus Asticcacaulis; species Asticcacaulis sp. SL142. Next base: position 1,563,743 of record NZ_CP113061.1, read on the forward strand.
TCGGTCCACAACGCCGCCATAACCAGCTTTTTCTTGCCCGTGGCCTTGACCGCCGCCACAAACGCATCGGTATCCCAGGCGTTCATCGATGAGCGCTCGATCGGGTTCTGCTGCACGACATTGAGCAGTTCCGGCCAGATGTAGCCGGAGAAGCTTTCGGTCTCAACCGAGGTCAGGATGGTCGGTACGCCGAAAAGCTTGGCGGTGCGGGCCAGAGCGACTGTGTTGTTTTTCAAAAGCTGACGGTCAATGGTCGTCACGCCAAACGCCATTTGCGGCTGATGGTCGATGAAGATAAAGGCGGTGTCGTCGGCATTGATCAGGGCGTTGGTGCGATAGGACATGATGTGGCTCCGTGTAAAAGATTGGCTATGACAACTTAGCCCGTTTTTGCGGCCTGAAGGCCGCTAAGACGGGGGATTTACAGGGGAGACATCGTATGTGTGTGCGGCGTCGCCCTGTGGTGACAACAGGTGTATGCCGAACAAATTTGTTGCGGAAGTCGCGATTTTTTATTCACTAAGTTGCAAAAAATGCAACACTTTGGACGCAAACTGACTGTGAGCGGCCATACAGCGAACGCTTAGCGCGTCGCGGATTTCAGATATTGGATGAGGGCAGCGCGGCGCGCTGGATCGGCGGGGGCGCGGGTCACCATCTTAGTTCCCGGCACTGCCTTGGTCGGGTTTTGCAGATAGGCGTCAAGGGTCGCCTCATCCCACACTTTGCCATAGGCTTTCAGGGCCGGCGAATAGTTGAAGCCCTTGGAGACCGTACCGGCTTTTTTGCCAAACAGGCCATTCAGGTTAGGCCCCGCCCCGTCCTTGCCACCCGCCTCTAAGCTGTGGCAGGTCTTGCAAGCCAGAAACACCCGCTGGCCCGCCGCCACCGGATCGGTCGCCGGAGCTTGAGCCCAAACGGGTGATGCGCCCATCAGAAATGCGCCCACCAAGGCAAATGCGGCAACCGTCTTCATGGGAACCCTCTCGATCAGGAATATCCCTCCAGACATAGTGGTTTTGCGCCCGCGATCAAGCTTTATGCTGCTTTAAATCCCCCAACAGGGTCGGAATAAGCTCAGATACCGTCGGGTGTATCGGTACCGCCCACTGCAATTGATCGACGGTTGCCCCTGCATTCATCATGTCGAGAATACCGTGAATGGCTTCATCCCCGCTGGTGCCCAGAATGGCCGCGCCAAGGATTTTTTTGGTTTCCGCATCCGCCGCAACCTTCATAAAGCCCTTGGTTTCGCCCTTTTCGATTGCGCGACCGACACGGGTCATGGGTCGGGTCGAGACCAGAAGTGGCCGGCCGGTTTTTTCAGCCTCAGCCACGGTCATCCCGACCCGCCCCAGTGGCGGATCGATATAGAGTGCATAGCCCAAAATCCGGTCGCTCACCTTACGGGCCGCGCCATCAAGCAGATTGGCGGCGATGATTTCAAAATCATTATAGGCCGTATGGGTGAACGCCCCGCGGCCGTTACAATCGCCCATCGCCCAGATACCGTCCACCGAAGTTTTAAGGTCATCATCGACCGTAATATAACCGCGTGCGTCGGTTTTCACCCCCGCCGCCTCCAGCCCCAGATCATCGGTATTGGGCCGGCGTCCAGTCGCCACCAAAAGATGCGATCCGGTGACGGTCTGCGCCCCGAACGACACGCTAATGCTTCCGCCGGTTTTGGATACAGCCATGTCCTCGATGCCGGTGTGGACGGTGATGCCTTCGCCCTCAAGGATATCGCGCACGGCCTCGGAAATATCGGCATCTTCACGCGCGATCAGGCGGGCCCCGCGCTCGATCACCGTGACCTGTGCCCCAAAGCGGCGGTACATCTGCGCGAACTCCAGCGCGATATAGCTGCCGCCGATGACGGTCAGATGGTCCGGCAGATGATCCAGCGTCACGATCGAGCTGTTGGTGAGATATGGAACCCCATCAAGCCCCGGAATACCGGGAATGGCTGCCCGTCCGCCGACATTGAGAAAGATTTTAGGTGCGGTAATGTCTTGGCCATTCACGCTTAAGCTTTTAGGGCCGGTAAAGCGGGCATGGCCCTCAATGATCGTGCAGCCGTCCATGCCTTTGAGCCAGTTTTCGACATTGCCGCGCGCGTCGAGCGTAACCTTATGGCTGCGGGCGGCGACGGCCTTCATGTCGACGGACACCTCTCCCACACTAATCCCGTAGTCGCCACCCCGCCGCGCCAGATGGGCGGCATAGGCACTGGCGACCAGCGCCTTGGTCGGCATACAGCCGGTATTGACGCAGGTGCCGCCGAACAGCTTGCGCTCAACTATGGCGACCTTTTGGCCCGCCTGCGTCAGCCGCCCGGCCAGAGACGGCCCCGCCTGTCCGGCCCCGATAATGATCGCGTCAAACTCTTTCACGGGAAACTCCACGGACGCCCCCTTAGACGAAATGGATCAGGGCCAGCGCCCCAAGCACGGCCACCGCGTCCTCAATAAGCGCTGCGGGCAAGTCCTTGCCAAATCGGGCCGCCAGCTTGGCCCGTACAGACGCCCCGCCATAGGTTCCAACAACCGCCCCGACGATACCCAGAACGATACCGGGGATAAGTGCGCCCACACCAATCGCCAAGGTCGCTCCGGCCAGAGCCCCAGAGACCAGCCGCGCCCCGAACTGCACCGGCACCTTGCGGCTGGGGGTTTGCGGCAACTGATCGGTGATCAGTTCACCTATGGCCAGCAGGGTAAATATCCACGGCGCCCATTGATTACCCATGAACTCAAGCGGTGTGCCCGCCACGCTGACCCAGCCCAGATACGCCGCCCACGACGCGGCCGCCAGCGGCGTCATGGCCCTTAAGCCCGCAATAACGCCCATCAAAAATGTAACTATGAAAATCATGAGATTTGCCCCTCAGCTTAAAGTCATGCTGTCAAAAACGGGCACCCTCGTCGCCTAAACGACATCGCACCCTACGCTTAAGCCACGGAACTTACGGGCAGAGGGTACCGGACAGCCGCGCCGCCCCCTAAGCACAACTTCGTGAATTTCAAAAATGTGGCATGGTGTGGTGTTAGTCTCGCATAAGCCCAATGTACCGATTTAAAACTTATGATGCCTTGCCAATAATCGCGCCTCAAAAGCCTTAAAGGACGCAGAATATGGATACGCTCTACCGCCAGACTACCGAACCCAAGGTGTCTGGCCAGAACCCTCATCTTCAGCGGTATCTTGCGGTGCGCGCCCATACTCTGGCACTGATCGCCCCGCTTTCGCCAGAGGACATGGTGGTGCAGTCCATGCCGGACGCCAGTCCTGTCAAATGGCATCTGGCCCATACGACTTGGTTTTTTGAGACCTTTATCTTAAGCCAAATGGCCGGGTATCAGGTGTTTGATCCGGCATACTGCTACCTGTTTAATTCCTATTATGAGGCACTGGGCCCGCGTCAGCCGCGCGCCCAGCGGGGGCTTCTGACTCGCCCGTCTGTGGAGGCGGTTCTAGCCTATCGCCGCTATGTTGATGACCATATGGGGCGGATGCTGGCGTCAGAATTACAGGCGGAAGTCACTGATTTACTTGAGCTAGGGCTGGCTCACGAAGAACAGCATCAGGAACTGCTGTGCATGGATGTCCTGCATCTGCTGGCGCAATCCCCGCTCAAACCGGCCTACAATCCGCGCTGGCCATCTGTCGAGAGTGGACAGCGCGGGCGTTTCATCCGCATAGACGGCGGGCTGGTTGAGATCGGCGCGGACAATGTCGGCTTTGCCTTTGATAATGAACGCCCGCGCCATAAGGTCTGGCTGGAACCGTTTGAGATCACCGACCGGCTGGTGACCAATGGCGAATGGCTGGAATTTATGGCCGACGGCGGTTATCAGCGCGCCGACCTGTGGCTGTCGGACGGCTGGGCTATGGTGCAGACAATGGGCTGGGACGCGCCGCTGTATTGGCAGGCCGATGGTGCTCATTGGCAGGTCATGAGCCTGCGGGGTGTGCAACCGCTGCAACCGGATGCCCCTGTTACGCATATCAGTTATTTTGAGGCCGCCGCCTTTGCCCATTGGAAAGGTGCGCGTCTGCCGACCGAAGCCGAATGGGAATTGGCGGCGATGGCAGGCGCACTAGAGCAATCCCACGATTTCGCTTGGCAATGGACGAATAGCGCCTATTTGCCCTATCCCGGTTTCACCCCCGGCACCGGCGCGGTTGGCGAATATAACGGCAAGTTCATGTCGGGTCAGATGGTCCTGCGTGGCGGCGCTTCGGTCACCCCCAAGGGCCATACCCGCCCCACCTATCGCAACTTCTTTGCGCCTGATAAACGCTGGCTGTTTTCAGGGTTAAGGCTGGCCAGAGATGCAAAACCCAGAGACGCTAAACCGAACCGGTTCATAGACAGTGAGTTCTCCGCTGATGTTATCGCCGGGTTGACCTCCGCACCTAAATCTCTGTCGCCGAAATATTTCTATGATGCGGCGGGGTCTGAGCTGTTTGAAGCCATCTGCGAGTTACCGGAATATTACCCGACCCGCACGGAAACCGCCCTGCTGCAACGGATCGCACCGGACATCGCCGCCCATATTCCGGCGGGCGCGGCCCTGATTGAGTTTGGCAGCGGGGCCAGTGCCAAGACGCGCATCATGCTGGATGCCGCCCCGCACATATCGGCATATGTCCCCATCGACATCAGCGTGGACGCCTTGGACGGTGCCACTACCCGACTGAAAGCCAGCTACCCGCAGCTTGATATCCAGCCCGTTGCGGGAGATTTCACCGCCCGCGTCGACCTGCCGGACACGGTGCGCAACCGCCCCAAGGTCGGGTTTTTTCCGGGCTCAACCATTGGCAATTTCAGCCATGACGCCGCCATCGCCTTCTTAATGAGTGCGCGCGAGGTACTGGGCGACCACAGCCACCTGATTATCGGTGTCGATATGGTCAAGGATGAAGCCACACTCCATGCCGCCTATGATGACGCCCAAGGGGTGACCGCCGCGTTCAATAAAAACCTGCTCGTCCGCATCAACCGCGAACTGGACGGCGATTTCGACCTTGATAGTTTTGATCATCTGGCAGTGTGGAACCCCGATCATGAGCGCATAGAAATGCACCTGGTCAGCCGCAAGGATCAGATCGTGCGCGCCGCTGGCCAGACTTTCACCTTCACGGCGGGCGAGCGCTTTCACACAGAAAACTCCCACAAATTCACGGTCGCCTCGTTCACCCGTCTTACCACCGCCGCTGGCTGGACAATCCGCGATCAGTGGATCAGCCCATCGCCGGAATTTGCGGTTTTTCGTCTGACCTAAAGCTTTACGTTCCCCTTACAAAACAAGCTAAGTGACAAGATGGCTTTCAGGGTATGGTGATCTCTATTACACTCCTAAAACATAGAGAGTTCAGAGCCTCAATCCATGAAAATTTTCACCTGCAGCAACTGTCAGAATACGGTCTATTTCCATAACCGTAATTGCGTGAACTGCGGCTACCGGCTGGGCTTTGTGCCGCAGCTTCAGGAACTGTGCGCAATGGAGCCGGTCAGCGAACCGTTCTGGAAGCCGGTGAATGGTTCGGCCAGTCAGCGCTTTTGCGCCAATGCCGTTACCGATGTCTGTAACTGGACCGTCGGTGCCGAAGACCCCAACGATTTTTGTAGAGCCTGCCGCTATAACCGCTTCGTGCCCAACAGCATCGACAACTGGCGTCGGATTGGCGAGGCCCAACGACACCTGTTTTATTCGTTCCTGAAATGGAACCTGCCCGCCCAGGGCCGCGATATTGATCCCAAAGGCGGTCTGGCCTTTGATTTCCTTGAGGATCAGATCACCTCCGATGGTCGCCATAAAGCTGCCATGACCGGCCACGATGAGGGCCTGATCTCCATCCGCGCCGCCGAAGCCGATGACCTGACCCGCGAGACCGTGCGCAGCCAGATGAACGAGCATTACCGCACACTTTTGGGCCATTTCAGGCACGAAATCGGGCATTTTATCTGGAACAAGATGATCCGTGACGGTGGCCTGCTGGAAGAATGTCGCGCCGTCTTTGGCGATGACCGCATCGACTACGACACCGCCATTCAGAAGCACTACGCCAACGGTACGCCACCCAACTGGCAGAACGAATATATTTCGGCCTACGCCTCGATGCACCCGTGGGAGGATTTCGCGGAATCGTTTGCGCACTGCCTGCATATTATTGATGCGCTGGAAACCGCCCACTGTTACGGCATGGCGCTCAAGGCCCCGCACCACGAAAACATAGCCGCCGATGTCGATTTCGACCCCTATACGGTGCTCGATTTCGAGCGTCTGGCTGAGACCTGGATACCGCTCAGCGTCGCTATCAACTCCATCCATGCCTCAATGGGGGAGCGCCCGCTTTACCCGTTTATCCTGTCCCCGCGCGTCAAGGAAAAGCTGGCGTTTGTGCATAAGATCATCACCCGTCAGCCGGTGCAGCGCCCCTACATGCAAACGCCGCAAATGGCGTAAAAAAGCAGGTGCGCAGACTGGCTGCGGCTGATATGGTTAACGTCTGTTCGACTTAAGGGGGATGAAGGTCGTGTCACGGATATTACCGCTTACCGTTATTTTTGCGTTGCTGGCGTTCGTCGCGGCGTTTCTGGCCGGGCCGATCTGGTCGTTTTACGATCTGCGCTCCTCGGCCGAAGCCGAGGATATTCAAAGCCTTGCCGAACTGGTCGCGTTTGATGATGTGCGCACAAGCCTTAAGGCCCAGTTGATCACCTCCACCGGGGGCGACAGCATCGCCGCCCCGCCGCCCAGCTTCCTGAAAGACCCGATCGGTGCCGTGGCTGCCGCCATTGTGCCCATGACCAAGCCCGCCCCGACCATCAATATCGACTCGTATCTGACCGCCCGTGCGATTTGGGCGCTGACCTTGGGCGCCGGTAAGGATGCCAATAAGGTCGACCCCAGAACCTTTACCGACAAACCGCCGGTGCCTGATGTGCTCTACTGGAGCCCTGACCGCACCCGCCTGTCGGTCACCCATCCGGTGCAGGGCGAGACCATCTTCACCATGAAGCGCAAGACTTTGTTTGGCTGGCAACTGATGCATGTCGGTCTGCCGGGTACGGACGACCTGCCCGCCACCATGCCGGTGACACCTTCGCCCGAAGACAAGGCGCTCAGCAAATCGCCTGTTGAGTAGAGTGCCCTACCCCCGCGTCAGCATAAACAGCGCCGCCAGAGCATGGGCGCGCACCCCGACCTCCATCGCCGGTTCATAGATGTTGAAATAGGGCGAATGGTTGGGCGGGATTTTTTCCGGGTCTTCGCCGGGTTTAGCGATCCCTAAAAAGCAAAATACCCCCGGCACGACCTTTTGGTATTCGGCAAAGTCCTCACCGCCAGTAATCAGGGTGGCCTTATCGCTGACCTTACCCTCCCCCGCCGCCTTGACCAGCACCGGGAATATATCTTTCGACAGTTGCGGATCGTTGTAGGTCAGCGGCGCATTCATAGTGAACTCGACCCTGGCCGTCGCGCCATAAGACGCTGCCAATTGTTCGACCGCCTTGGTCACCTTATCGATGGTTTCATCACGGCGCGCCTTGGAAAAGGTGCGCATGGTGCCCGCCAGCCGCAGGGTTTCGGGGATGATATTATAGCGCAAGCCGCCTTCCATGATCGAAATCGTCACCACCGTCGGCTCCTTGGTGATGTTCAGCCGGCGCGAGGTAATCTGATTGATGGTCTGGGTGATGTCGGCCGCCAGTGCGGTAATATCGACCCCGTCCCAAGGCCGTGATCCGTGGGTCTGAACGCCCTTTAGCTGGATCTCCAGCCGGTCGGTCTGGGCCATAAAGCCTTCGGGCCGGTACAGCAGTTCGCCGGTTTTACCCGGCCAGACATGGATGCCGAAGATGGATTTTACCTTGGGATTATCCAGCGCGCCGTCGCGGATCATGACATCGGCGCCGCCCTCCTCACCCTTGGGCGGGCCTTCCTCAGCCGGTTGAAAGATAAAGACAATCTCTCCGGCAATGTCGGCCTTCATCTGGCTAAGGACTTCTGCCGCCCCCAGCAGCATGGCGACATGGGCATCGTGGCCGCAGGCGTGGGTGACCGGCACGGCCTTGCCCTCATATTCGCCCATGGCTTTGGAGGCAAACGGCTCACCCGTCTTGTCTTCAACCGGCAAGGCGTCCATGTCGGCGCGTAACGCGACCGCAGGCCCCGGCTTTGCGCCCGTCAGCACACCCACCACGCCATTGCCCGCAAGGCCGGTGCGCACGCTAAGCCCCATGCGTTTCAGTTCTTTGGCGACCAGTTTTCCGGTGCGCACTTCACGGTTGGACAGTTCCGGGTTCTGATGGATATCGCGCCGCCAGGCGACGACCTTGGGCTGGTACTGGGCCGCCAGTGACGCCACGCGGGCCTCAAGACCTTGCGCCCACGCGGGCAAGGGCACGGCCGCCGCAGTCAGCCCCATCAGAACAAAACGGCGATCAAAGTGGATGGTCATGGCCTGCCCCTCATGTGAAGCCTAAAGCCTTTCACTGAAACGCCGATCCGGCAAGTTTTTTTGCGGCGCGGCACCGCAACCGCTTTACCTGAAAGCGTGCGTGGTTTACGCCAAATCCCATGTTTGAAACCGTCGCGCGCGTCCTGATCTTTTTCTGCCTGATCGGTTTGGGGGCGGTGCTGGTTAAAACCAAACGCCTGACCGCGCACGGCCTTGATGGCTTATCGGCCTATTTCTACTGGCTGGGCTTTCCGGCTTTTCTGCTGTCCTATTTCTCGCAGATGACCCGTCCCGATGTCCACACCAGCCTGATGATATTGACCTATGCCGGGGCCATGATCGTGTGCGCCGCGGTCAGCGTCATCACCCTGAGCGCGTTGAAATCCCAGCGCACCGAAGCGATCGGTGCGGGCATGGCCAGCTTTATCAATAACTCGGCGTTCCTCGGCATCCCCATAGCCACCAGCCTGTTCGGGCAGGCGGCAGGCCAGATCGGGGCGCTGATTGTCGCCGTCGATTTCCTTTTGCTGTTTTGTCTGGGCTGTGCCGCGCTGGCGTGGTCATCGGGCCATAAAATCCGCGCCGCCCTCAAACGCACCGCCATGAACCCGACGATTATCGCCAGCGCGGTGGGCTTGGTGCTGATGCTGTTTCATGTGCGCTTTCCGCCGGTGTTTCAAACGGGGCTTGATATGCTGGGGCGGTCCGGCCCGCCGGTCGCGTTAGTGGCGCTGGGCGGGATGCTGGCCATGATGCCGGCAAAGACCCTGTTCGGGTTTGAAAAATCGTCAGCCGTGGCCGTGACCGCCAAGATCGTCCTCGCGCCCGCCGTTGTAGCCATTGCCCTGTGGGCCGTGAATGCCGAGCCACTCATTTTCAAAACCGGCGTCCTTCTGGCCGCCACCCCCACGGCGGTCAGCGTGTTTATTCAGACCAAAATCTATGGCACCTGGTATGAAAATGCCGCCATCGCCATTTCCCAAAGCACGGCCATCAGCCTGTTTACCCTCAGCGCCATCGCGCTAATTTTAACCCACTAAAGGAACTGCCATGATCAAGCACATCGTCATGTGGAAACTGAAAGACGACAACAAAGCCGAAAACGCGGCCAAGGTGAAAGAGGTTCTGGAAGGTCTGGCCGGTAAAATCGACGGCCTGACCTTGATCGAGGTCGGCATTGATTTTTCCGCGACCAATGTGTCGGGTGATGTCGTGCTCTATTCTGAGTTCACCTCGCGCGCAGCCCTTGACGCCTATCAGGTTCACCCCGCCCATCAGGAAGCTGCCGCCTTCGTGCGCTCGGTCGTGGCCGATCGCCTGATGGTCGATTACGAAATCTGATGTTGACTAAAGGCGCCTTATCCTCGATAAGGCCCGCATCCTTTAGGGGAGTAACCGCGCGGTTTTAATCGCGGATAACGTCAACATACTTGCCGGGTATCGGCATGGCGTTATCAGTCTGTGGCCACACAGTCGAGGTGAGACCTAACGATCCGCTGACGGCCAGATGTGATTGGCCGCCGTCAGAAGATCGTTATGTCTTATGACCGGCCGGTCACGATTGCGAACCTAACCTATGGATGCCTTCCTCCACTCCACCACCCTCGTCGCCCTCAGCGAAATTGGTGACAAGACGCAATTGCTGGCGCTGATTCTGGCCGCGCGGTATCAAAAACCCGCGCCGATTATCTTTGGTATTTTTGTAGCCACCCTGATCAACCATGCCTTTGCGGCCTGGGTCGGCACGTTCGTGGGTGGTCTGGGCATAGACGCCTATATGCCGTGGCTGGTCGCCATTGCCTTTATCGGTCTGGGTTTATGGATTCTGGTGCCCGATAAAATCGAAGAGGGCGAAGGTGAAATCAAAAAAAGACTACGGCCCGTTTGTCACCACCACCATTATGTTCTTTCTGGCCGAAATGGGCGACAAGACCCAGATCGCGACCGTGGCCTTGGGCGCTCAGTATGACAGCCTGATCGCCGTAGTTTTGGGGACGACCTTGGGCATGATGCTGGCCAATGTGCCCGCGGTATTCTTTGGCGATAAGGTGCTGAAGGTCGTGCCGATGCAGTATATCCGCTGGGCCGCATCCGTGATGTTTGTCGGCTTTGGGGTGTGGCAGATCATTAATTTGCTCAAATAGATGCCACTTCCTCCGCCCCACTATGTGGGGAGGTGGCATTGAGCATCGCGAAATGACGGAGGGGTATTTTAATACCAATCATACCCCTCCGCCTCGTAAACTCGGCACCTCCCCATGCTTTTTAAGTGCGCTACCGCTGCGCTGCTTGAGCGCGCATGGGGAGGAGATACTACTCCGGTGACGCTGACGATCCGGCCAGTATCCCACCGTCGATGTTGAACTCAGACCCGGTGATATAGGTCGCCTCATCCGATGCCAAAAGCAGCACCAGGGCGGCCACCTCTTCCGGCCGCCCAAACCGGTGCAAAGGAGCGGCGGCCTTCATCTTATCGGCATTGCTTTTCTTGACGATCTCATCCCACATAGCGGTCTGAATCGCCGCCGGATGGACCGAATTGCAGCGGATATTCAGGTTCTGCTCGGCACAATATAGCGCCACGGTTTTCGAGTGATTGCGCACCGCCGCTTTTGAGGCTGCATAGGCCGCCTGATGCGGAATACCGACCAGCCCCGACCGCGACGACATATTGATGATCGACCCGTTTGAGCCCGTTTCGCGCATCACCCGAATGGCGTGCTTGCAGCCCAAAAACGTGCCGTCCAGATTGACGTGCATGACCTTGCGCCAGTCTTCCAGCGCCGTATGTTCCGGGTCGTGTGGCCGCCCGCCACCACCCTCATTGCCGGTAATACCGGCATTATTCACCAGGATATTCAAGGCCCCGAACTTGGCGGCGATGATATCGGTGACGTTTATCCACTCGGATTCCAGCGCCACATCCAGGTGCATGTAGGAGGCACGTTCGCCCAATTCAGACGCCAGCGCCTCGCCTTCTTTCGGGTCGATGTCGGAGATAATGACGGTTGCCCCTTCCGCCACAAAGGCCCGCACGATCGCTTCCCCGATCCCGCTGGCCCCGCCGGTGACAAGGGCGACTTTGTTGTTAAGACGGGTCATGGTGCGGCTCCTGTTGTGTCAGTCATTATGCGCTGACATGCGTCAAAAACCAAAGCGGCATTGCGACGTTTGACGGGATTTCATTAATGCAGTACAATGTGTTCACTTATAACAGGTGCTTTATGGCTGCTAAGGCTGATACATTCTCGGTTCGGTTGCCCGACGATCTTAAGGCCGAGATCACCCGCATCGCCGAGGCGACGCAGCGGTCGCGCGCGTTTGTTATCAAAGAGGCCGTGGCCGCCTATGTCGAAGATCACCGCGCCTACAAGGCGGCCATTCAGGAAGCCATAGCTGAGGCCGATAAAGGCGTGTTCATTTCGGGCGAAAAGGTCATGGCCTGGCTTGAAGAGTTGCGCACCAATCCCGATGCCCCCGATCCCGAACCGGATATATTCCCTGAGACCGATACCAGAGCATGACCGCCAAGCTTCTGGCTCAGGCCCGCGCTGATATGAGGCAGGCCTTCAACTTCATTCGCGCCGAAAATCCGCAGGCTGCGGATAATCTGATTACAGCCATTCAAAAATCCATCAGTCTGATCGAGACAAAACCGTTTATTGGTCGGTTCGACCCTGAAGATAACACGCGCGAATGGTCGATCCCGCGCTGGCCATATGTCATTGTGTATAGAGTAAGGGGCGAAAACATTGATGTTCTTCGGGTTTGGCATACGCGGCGGGATCGGTTTTCGGACAATTAATTCATGGGGTTTGGGGCCTACGGCCCCAAGTCTTATATATTCAAAAGAAAAGCCCCATCTAAGATGAGGCTTTTCTTTTGAAGTACAAAGGTTTGTGGGGTCACAAACCCCACGCCCCATACGTTAGCTGTCGAGGAAGGAGCGCAGTTTGCGCGACCGGCTGGGGTGCTTAAGCTTACGCAGCGCCTTGGCCTCGATCTGACGGATACGCTCACGAGTAACCGAGAACTGCTGGCCGACTTCTTCCAAGGTATGATCAGTGTTCATCCCGATCCCAAAGCGCATCCGCAGGACACGTTCTTCCCGCGGCGTCAGTGACGCCAGAACGCGGGTTGTTGTTTCGCGCAGGTTCGACTGGATCGCCGCATCAATCGGCAGGATCGCGTTCTTGTCCTCAATGAAGTCCCCAAGGTGCGAATCCTCTTCGTCCCCGATCGGGGTTTCCAGCGAAATCGGCTCCTTGGCGATTTTAAGAACCTTGCGCACCTTCTCCAGCGGCATGGCCAGCTTTTCCGCCAGTTCTTCCGGCGTCGGTTCGCGGCCAATTTCATGCAGCATCTGACGCGAGGTCCGCACGATCTTGTTGATCGTTTCGATCATGTGTACCGGAATACGGATGGTGCGGGCCTGATCGGCGATCGAGCGCGTAATCGCCTGCCTGATCCACCAGGTCGCGTAGGTCGAGAACTTATAACCCCGGCGATATTCAAACTTATCAACCGCCTTCATCAGGCCAATATTGCCTTCCTGAATCAAATCCAGGAACTGCAAACCACGGTTGGTATATTTCTTGGCAATCGAGATCACGAGGCGCAGGTTGGCTTCGACCATTTCGGTCTTGGCCTGACGGGCTTCGCGCTCACCCTTTTGCACGGTCTGGACGATGCGACGGTAATCATCGACCGCCACGCCCATATCGGTCGCCAACTGGATCACATCGCCGCGAATACGGCCAATCGCATTGCCTTCGTTGTCGATGAACTTTTGCCAGCGCACGCCCATGTCGCGCACTTTTTCGGCCCATTGCGGGTCAAGCTCACGTCCATAATAGGATTGCAAAAATTCGGTGCGCGAAATGCCGTAGGAATCCGCCATCCGCAGCAGACGCCCTTCTAAGCCCATCAGGCGCTTATTGATCGCATAGAGCTGCTCGACCAGCGCTTCGATCCGCTGATTATTGAGCTTCAGCGTCTTAAGGTGACGGGTGATGGTCGCGGTCACTTCATCGTAAGCAGCGCGGTCTTTGGGATCGAGCGGCAGGCCCTCAAGCTTGGCCGTCAGCATCTTTTCCTGCGTCCGGCGATAGGTTTCGAACTCACCGGCAATGGCGTCCAGCGTTTCCATCACGCCTTCGCGCAGTTCCGATTCCATGGCAGAAACGGTAGGGCCGGCACCGTCATCGAAGTCATCTTCGTCTTCTTCTTCGACGACTTCGGGCTTTTTCTCTTCTTCGTCCATAGGGACGTAGTCATCGTCATCCTCGTCGTCGCCGGATTTGGGCGCCTTAGCCTCTACGGGCTTGGCTTCGACGATTTCCTTGACGGGTTCGGGGGCCTTGACGGGCTCTGGGGCCTTGATGACCGGCGCAGGCGTAGCTTTGAGGGCAATGACGCCGTCATCCGCAACATCTTCCTCTTCGTCGGAGCCATCGAGCGCGCCCGGCGGCGGACCATCAGGGGTATTGCCGCCGTAGGTGCCTTCGAGGTCGATGATTTCGCGCAGCAGAATACGGCCGGAGCCCAGTTCTTCGCGCCATACCATAATGGCTTCGAACGTCAGGGCCGATTCACAAAGCCCGCGGATCATGGTGTCGCGACCGGCTTCGATCCGCTTGGCGATGGCGATTTCGCCTTCGCGCGACAACAGCTCAACCGAGCCCATTTCGCGCAGGTACATGCGCACAGGGTCATCGGTGCGGTCGTAGGCTGAGGTCTTGGCCGTCTCAACGACCGCGCCTGCCTCTTCGCGCACGGCGATTTCACCGCCCTCAGCGGCGTCTTCTTCCGAATCGACCACGTTCACACCCATCTCAGTGAGCATGGCCAGGGTGTCTTCGATTTGTTCTGACGTAAATTCTTCCGAAGGCAGAACCTTATTCAGTTCATCCATCGTCACATAGCCGCGGGCTTTCGCCTGCTTGATGAACTTTTTAACCCCGGCATCGGTTAGGTCGAGCAAGGGGCCGTCGGAAGGCGTATCGGCTTCGGGTTTGTCCGTAGCTTGGCTCATAAAAATTTTATCTCCGCCGTGACGCCGGAAACTGTCCGACCCCACACCATTTCCCAAAGGAATTTCAAGAACTTGGTCAGATAAATCTTGTTAAGGCGTTAACCTTAAGAAGGTTTTTCGACGTCGTCCGCCCAAATATGTCCGCTCATGAGACTTCGCCGCAGGGCATCACGCTCAGTTTTAAGACGCATATATGTCTCAGTGCCTACTTTTGTTAAAAGTTCTCCTGAGCCAGCCTTAAACTCGCGATCCAACGCCGTCAAACGCGCTTGTGCGTTTAACGTTCGTAACCAGCGGGCATGAGCATTAGCGAGAGATATGTCCGGTGCGAGGAATGGCGCGCCTGATCTGAAGGCCGCCGTCTGTACTTCGCTTAACAATGCTCCAAGTCCTGACTTTTGCAGATGGCGGTTTAAGGCCGCTCTGTCAAGGCCCCCCTCGCCCATATCGTGCATAAAACTTAATGACACCAAAGTCTTTGCCAGTTTTTCAAGTTCCTCATCGCCAAAACCATAGGATTCCAGCACCTCCACCACATCGGCCAGCCAGTCGGGGTGCTCGATTATACCTTGCGCCAAGGCTGAGGCCATCGGATCGAGCGAGCGCGATAGCTTCTGTGACGCCGCCAGCCCTTCCTGCGTGGCCTGAATCGGCGGCTCCATATATTTGCCGCCTTTTCGGAACGGCGCTTTCGGCTGCCACGGTGTCCGCGCCGGGGTTGCCGCCCGCTTAGGCGCCAGGAGGGCGTCCAGCCGCTCCAGCAAATCCTGCCGGTAGCTGTCGGCCAGATCCTTATCCTCAATCTGGGCCGCCAAAGCCCGCAGGCGTTTTTTCAAACCGGCCTTTTTTTCCGGCGTATCGAGCGGCTCAACCTCGGCCTCCCGCCGGAACAGCACCTCGACAAACGGCTGGGTGACCGCCAGCGCTTCACGCAGGGCCAGAGCGCCCTTTTCGCGCAACATATCATCCGGGTCCTGCCCGTTCGGCAGGTAGCAGACCTTAAAAGACCGGCCGGGTTTCAGCTTGGGCAGGGCGCGATCAAGTGCGCGCGACGCCGCCCGCATACCGGCCTTATCGCCGTCGAAACACAGGGTCGGCTCATTATGTCTGCGCCACAAAATATCGATTTGCTCCTCGGTCAGGGCCGTGCCGAGGGGGGCGACCGCCGGGACGTGGGCGCGCTGGCAGGCAATCACGTCCATATAGCCTTCGACCACCACCAGATCACTGGCATAGTCCTTGGTCTGGTTGGCTCCCATGATTTTGAGCGCTCCCGGCAGGCCGTACAGCATCTGGCCCTTGTGAAACAGCGGTGTCTCCGGCCCGTTGAGGTATTTGGCCTTCTCATCGGGATTAAGTGCCCGCCCCCCGAAGGAGACGATCTTTGAGCGCTGATCCTCGATCGGAAACATTAGCCGGTCGCGGAAACGGTCATAGGGGGCACCGCCGCCTTCGACCGAAATCAGCAGCCCACATTCGACCAGATCAGCCACCTTGGCGCCCTTTTGCACCAGCGCGTCCTTGAGCGCCGTGCGATCCTTGGGCGAATAGCCCAGGCCAAAATGATGGATATCCTCGTCCGACAGGCCGCGTTTTTTGAGGTAATCACGAGCGGCCTGAGCGTGCGGATTTTTGTCGTGCAGCCGCGCGGCAAACCACTTACCCGCCAGCTCCATCCAGTCGGTCAGGGACTGCTTTTTCTGTTCTTGCGCGGCCGCCTGCGGGGTTTGCACCGGCATTGACATACCAGCCTGGAGTGCCAGTTTTTCAACCGACTCCATGAAACTTAAGCGCTCAGTCTCCTGAATAAAGGAGATGATATCGCCGTGCTTACCGGATGAAAAGTCATGGTAAAACCCCTTCTCATCGTTCACATAAAATGACGGGGTTTTTTCCTTGGAAAACGGCGACAGTCCGACCCATTCGCGGCCATTTTTACGCAGTTTGACGCTCTTGCCTATGACCTCCGACGGCCGCAGACGGGTTTTTAGTTCTTCAAGGAAATGATCATCGAAACGCACGGCCTATATATGCGCCAAGTTCGCTCCGCCGCAACATATCCGTAAAAGCGTGCGCATAAATCGGATGATATTTTTCACGCCCCACTCTTGCAAGGCCCCAAACCCTCCCCAAATCTAATAGCGAAGGCGCCGATGACGGGCCTTCTTCGGATCACGCCGTTGCCCAGCATGGGGACGAAACCGGATCTGAACCTTCACTGAAACCCTTTGCGGATTAATAGTTTCCCGCTGAGGTCTCGCTTTAGATTAAGGAGCCACTGACTATGCGTACTCAAATCGATTTTTCCCCCCTCTATCGTTCGGCCGTCGGTTTTGACCGTTTGGTGGGCCTGCTCGACAGTGCCGCCCGTTACGACACGACCCCCGGCTGGCCACCCTATAACATCGAGCGCGTCTCAAAGCGCGACGATGAGGCTGGCACGCTTGATTCCTACCGTATCGAAGTGGCCGTGGCCGGTTTCCGTCCGGATCAACTGGCCCTTGAGGTCAAGGACAATGTCCTGACCGTATCGGGCCGTAAGGACGAAGACACAACAGAGCGCACCTTCCTGCATCGTGGTCTGGCCGAGCGTAACTTTGAGCGCCGCTTCCAGCTTGCCGATCACGTCAAGGTGACGGAAGCTGAATTGGCCAATGGCCTGTTATCGATTACACTGACCCTCGAAGTCCCTGAAGCCAAAAAGGCCAAGCAGATCGCGATTAAATCGTCCGCTCAAACCTCTGGCAACGCCCCGCAGGTACTCGAAGCGGCTGAGTAACGAGCGCATTGGCTACGCCGAACTTCGTTTCCAAAAAGTGTGAAGCGGTTTTTGGAATCAAATGCGCGTCAAACATTAGTATTTATAGTTTGAGTTGCGTCAGGTCACCAGACCGGCCTCTCTCCGGTTTGGTGGCCGCGCCAAAAGTTTCTGACATTCCCCACGTCGTCCCCCGACGATTAAGTTTGCCAATAACTTTTGGCACCAAGGGGATGGCATGATCTGCCATTCCCAAGGCTGGCTTTAGGCTGGCCTGACGGAGGGCGCACCGCCGCTAACGGTTGCGCCCTCCGTTTATCGTGTTCGTTGTTTTCTTCCCTTAGTCCCCTAACCTTCATAACCTTGCGGCCTTTACCGGCGGCAGGGTTTCTTTTTGTCAGATCGCATCTGTCAGGCGGCTTCGGCCTTATAGAGGCACAATACCCGCAACCGGTGACCGTCGGGGTCAAGGGCCACAAACCCTAAACCAAAGCCCAGATCAGTCGGAATTTGCGGCAAGCGCACACAGGCATCCCATAGACGCTCATAGGTGCGCACGATCATATCCGCATCGGTCATGACGATGTCGATCTGACGCGTCGCCGCCGAACCTGGCACCAGTTCCAACCGCATGTCGTTCGTGACAAAAACGGCATGATCCGCGGAATGGCTGGCGGCCTCACACCCCAGCAAAGCGGCATAAAAACGGGCACTTAGGCCCACATCGCACACCTGTAATCTGACCGGTTCCATGACTTTTGCCCCTCATATTGAACAGAGCGAACCTAACCAAACCTAATGCCAGCTTTTGTCAGCAGGTTCAGCTTCGCGCGCCTGACCGCGCCCCTCGCCGCGACTATCCCACTTCGCCTGCGCGCAGGCTTCTTCCTCACGCCAGTCCTTGAGCAGCGACAACCGACGCCGTGGATAGCGTTCCGTGGCCACTGTCAGGCTTTGTATACGGTCAGAGCGAAAATGCCGGAAATTGCTGCGCGTTTCGCACCACGCCACCAGCACGCGCGCCCGCTCCCAGAACCCCAGCGCCACCGGCCAGATGACCCGATTGGTCACCACCTCATTGACGTCGCTGTAAAGAATGTCGAGTTTGCGTTCATGGCGCATGGCCTGCCGGATGAGGGCCAGATGCTTATCTTCCTGCTCGGACGGGGCCAGTTCCTTCCAGTTCGAGACCATCAGTCCCGATGTTTGCAGACCGTCGCGGACATCTTCGGGCAGGACCGCGGAAATCTTGGCCAGAGCGTTGGTGGCGGCGGCACTTAAGGATTTATCGACCCGGCCCGCGACCCACTGCGCCCCCAGCGCCAGCGCCTCGATCTCCTCCAGCGACAGCATCAGCGGCGGCAACATAAACCCGGGCCGCAGCACAAAACCGACCCCGGCTTCGGCTTCGATATCGGCCCCCTGCGCGCGCAGTTCGCCCATGTCACGGTAAAGGGTGCGCAAGGAAATACGCAGTTCCTGCGCCAGAAACTCCCCCGATACCGGATAGCGGTGCCTGCGCAAAATTTGCAGCAGATCAAAAAGCCTTTGCGTGCGCGACATGGGAAAATTCCTGAATAGCCGCGTCTGTTTTACCGCATTTAAATGAGAACAAAAGCAGAATTTTTTCAAAAAATGCTGATACTTTTCGCCTGCCGTTTTATTCCGCGATTTTCCCGCGCAGGCCCATGCAGGTGACATTCTCCAGCGCCTCAAGCTTGAGCTGCGCGCCCTCCATATTGGAGCGCGAAATATCGGCCCCATCCAGCTTTGCCATACGCAGGTCGGCATGGGTGAAATTGACATTGCGCATCCGCCCGTCCGACAAATCCGCCGGCATATAGCGGTCCCTGGCGATCATCAGCGCGCCCAGTTTTGCCCCTTCGAGATTGGCCCCGTCCATACGCACCTTGGTCATGCGGGCCCCGCGCAGGTCAGCACCGGAAAGGTCGCAGTTACGCATATCCGCCCCATCAAGCTGCGAGCCCTGAAGCTGAATGCCGCGCATATCCAGCCCGTAAAACACCGCCCCCTTGGCCGAAAGCGCCGCCAGATTAAAGCCCTTGATAGACTTAAGCCCGCGCAGGTCAGCCTTATCGAAGACCGACGGCGTGCCCTCTTTCCCGATCGTGCTGACCCATAAAGCGTGCTCGCGCAACATATTGCCATAGGGCAAATCGGTGATGTCCTGGCCCACCGGTTTGTCGGTCAGAACGCCGGTCATGTCGGTTTGAGACACCCGCCACATGTCGGTCTTGGCCCCGATCAGCACGGCATCTTTCAGCGACGCACCGCTGACATCGGCTCCGGATAGGTTGGCCCCTTCCAGGTCGACATTGTCCATGATCGCCTGCTTCAGGTTCGCCCGCGACAGGTTACACGACTTCATGATGGCGTCGGTGAAATCGGCCTTCATGGCCTGAATGCCGGTCAGCTTGGAACGCTCAAGATTAGCCCCGCGCAGGTTGGCATAGGCGGCCTCAGACGCGCGTTCGGAAATTTCGCGGTAGACCAGCCCGGTTTTCTTGTCCGGCATGGCCATAGCGCCTTCGCGCAGGTCGGCCTCGAACATATCGACGCCTTCGAGATTGGCCCCACGCAGACAGGCCCCGCGCAGATCGACGCGCCGCAGGCTGGCACCCTTAAGGCAGGACAACTGAATATCGACGCAGTAAAGGTTTGAACCATCCAGCACCGCGCCGGTCAGGTCGCAATCGACCATGATGGCGCCGGTAAAATCAGCGTCTTTGAGAAGGCGATTTTTCAGAGACAGGCCCGACAGGTCACACCACGCCAGCTTAGCGCGCGCGCCACCGGGTACGCCCTTCATCAGCCGCTCATGTTTCAGGCAGACCTGATCCAGTTCCGCTTGAGTCATGCGGGTAAAGCTATAATCGGCCGCCGCAGCGCTCATACTCACGCCAACTTTCCTAAAAGTTTCAGGCGTTAAGCATAGGTAACAAGTCTTAACTTAGGCTTTAAAAGCGCTGTCTTCGGACAAATAGCCAAGCTCATGCAGCGCCTTTGCCACCTCAGTACCGGGGCGCACATAAAGGTTGCGGTAGCCTTTTAGCCCCAGCGCCGCCAGACCTTCTTCGTAGGAAATGCACGGGTCAGGTTCGTACTCGCCGTCAAAGCCAATGCCGTCAAGGCTTTCCGCGATACGCGGACGGCCGGTTTCCAGAAAATGCACGAAACCGGCAATCAGCGGATAGGCGTCTTCGTTCAACAGTCCGGCCTCGACCTCAACGCCAGCATTTTGCAGCCGGCGTACACCAGTGTGGGAGGCAAAGGGCGACGGATCGGGGCAGGCAAAGATGACCTTAGCGACGCCCGCCGCGACCAGTTTTTCAGAACACGACACGCCACCCGCCGATCTTTGTCCGCACGGTTCCAGCGTCACATAGGCGGTAGCGCCCGTGGCCTCAGCGCCCGCCTGTTCCAGCGCCATCTCTTCGGCATGGGGCCGCCCGCCGAGGCCGGTGAAGCCTTCGCCGATGACGGCACCGTCCCTGACGATGACGCAGCCGACCGCCGGATTGGGCCAGGTCGTCCCCGGCCGCGCCAGCGCCATCGCCCGGCGCATGTAGTCCTCGCCCATCACTTACGCTGACAACGCGCCTAAGACCGGCAGAGGATTGGCGCGGTCGACATCCAGATAGTGCGCCGACATTGGCCGCAGATTGTCATCCAGTTCGATCACCAGCGGATTACCGGTCGGCACTTCGACCTCAAGAATGGCCGCATCACCCAGATCGAACAACAGCTTGATAATGGCGCGGATCGAATTGCCGTGCGCGGCCACAAGGACGGTCTCACCGTTTTTCAGTTCCGGCACGATCGTGGCTTCCCAGAACGGCAACACGCGGTCGAGCGTGGTTTTCAGGCTTTCGGTCAGCGGCAATACTGAGCCCGCATAACGGCGGTCACCGGCGAAATCATAGTCGCTACCGGCTTCAAGTTCCGGCGGCGGCACATCATACGACCGGCGCCAGATCTTGACCCGATCTTCGCCGTGCAGGGCGGCCGTTTCGGCCTTATCAAGCCCGGTCAGACCGCCGTAGTGACGCTCATTCAGCCGCCAGTCCTTGATCACCGGCACATAGCTCTGACCCGCCGCATCGAGCGCCAGATTGCAGGTACGAATGGCGCGCGTCAGCACCGAGGTGAAGGCCAGATCAATATCGATGCCCTGCTCTTTGATCAGTTCACCGCCGCGCGTGGCCTGAGCCTCACCCTCAGCGGTCAGGTTGACATCAACCCAGCCGGTAAAGCGGTTTTCCAGATTCCACTGGCTTTGGCCGTGGCGCAGAAGGATAAGCTTGGGCATGGGTCACCTGTTCAAATATTGAGTTATCACAAGGCTATAAAAGCCCCCAAATAAGGACGCAAGGCTATTTCTTCACATCCTCAGAAAGCCTGTCTTTTGGATGAGATACTAGGCGTTTAGCGACGGCTGTATTGAATATACAGCCAAGCGACAACAACGACGTAGATCGCCTAAAGACAGGCTTTCCATAGACGAAGTGCTTGTTTCATCGCCTGAACGTCATGCACGCGAACCATTTTCGCACCCATTTCCAGGGCTTTCAAATGCACGGCGATGGTGCCGCCAGTGCGCTCATCGGCCGTTGAGGGACCCGCCCCTTCGCGTTCTTCGAGGGCGGCGATAAAGCGCTTACGCGACGCGGCCATCAGCAGCGGAAAGCCATGCGCGGCCAACCGGCCTGTCGCGCGGATCAAACTCAGGTTATGATCGAGCGTCTTGCCAAAGCCGATGCCGGGATCGAGCCAGATACGTTCGCGCTTAACCCCTGCGGCCATCGCCGCTTCGGCGCGGGCCAAAAGATAGGCTTCGACTTCCGCCACCACATCATCGTAGCGCGGCTCAGACTGCATGGTTTGGGGGTCGCCCTTCATATGCATCAGGATGACATCGCAGTTTAATTCCGCAGCGGTCTTAAGACTGCCCTCGCCTTCCAGGGCACGGATATCGTTCCAGATGGTGGCCCCAGCGGCCACAGCGGCGTGGGCGACTTCGGGTTTAAAGGTGTCGATGCTAATGGGCACGTCACAGTCCCTACTCAGCCCCTCGATCACCGGCACAACACGGGCAATTTCATCAGCCACACTGACCGGAATGGCCCCCGGACGGGTGGACTCGCCGCCGATATCGAGCACATCGGCCCCCGCTTCGATCAGGGCTTGAGCCTGTTCTATAGCCGACGCATGCAGAAAAAACCGCCCGCCGTCGGAAAAGCTGTCGGGTGTTACATTGACCACCCCCATGATCAGGGGGCCGGATTGGTCGTTTAAATCACTGAGCGTCATGTTTACCCCACCACCATCTGCGCTGACGCTTGATGATTCCCCTCCCCTCCAAGAGGGGAGGTTCTTAAGACTAGAACTCCCCCTCTTGGAGGGGGAGCTTGATGACAATAGCTATATTGGCATCAAGAGGGGGTAAATCACTTTCTGCCGACCCGCTTGATTTCCCAGTTAAGATCAACACCGAACTTGTCTTTGACCTCGGCGCGGACAGTGTCGCCCAGACCTTCGAGGTCAGCGGCGGTGGCTTCACCCGTATTGATCAAAAAGTTGGAATGCAGTTCTGAGAACTTGGCACCGCCGAACAGCTTCCCGCGCCAGCCCGCCTCATCGACCAGCTTCCACGCCGAATGGCCTTCCGGGTTTTTAAACGTAGACCCTCCGGTCTTTTCGCGGATGGGCTGGGTCGTTTCGCGCCGGGCGGTGATTTCGTCCATGCGATCCATGACCGCCACCGGATCATCGGGCGTACCCTGATAAAGCGCACCCGTATAGATCAGGTTTTCCGGTATGGAATGCCGGTAAGTATAGCCCATGTCTGTGTTCGACAAGATCACCCGCTCACCGGCCCGCGTTAGGCCGTAAGCTTCGACCAGCACGTCCTTGGTTTCCGAGCCATAACAGCCCGCATTCATAACAATCGCCCCGCCGATCGTCCCCGGCACACCGGTGTAGAATTCCAGATCACCGATGCCGTTTTGGGCGGCCACCTTGGCGACCTGTTTATCGAGTGCTGCCGCTCCGGCATAGATGCGGTTATGGTCCATCGGACGGATGTCGGCAAAGCCCTTACCCAACCGAATGACCACGCCGTCCACCCCGCCGTCACGCACCAAAAGGTTGGAACCAACTCCGACCGTCATGACCGGCACAGCGGGATCAAGCGCCTTAAGGAAGGCTTCCAGATCAGCTTCGTCGGCCGGCAGAAAAATCACATCCGCGGGCCCGCCAACCCGAAACCAAGTGAATGGCGCCATGTCGGCATGGGTCATGATCCGTCCGCGAACGGCGGGGAGGTCAATTTTAATAGTCATTGGATCCCGAAATAAAAGTCAATTTCACGCCTTAAACCCATAGCATTCTTGATGGCACATCGCTCACTCCACGCAGGATCGAGCCTAGCCAATAGAGATTCTTGCAGTATCTGAATTTCACGTCGCTGCTTGATTGAATTTTTTGGGCGCTCAAACATGCTCCAAAGTGACCGCCATGCACTCATCGGCGGATAACGATCAAGCACCTCGTGATGAGCAAGTCGCTCGGTCATATCGACGAACACAACTTCCATAAACTCAGCAACATCTATCGACCGGAATACATCGTACGGAACGCCTTTTTCGGAAGCGGATAGAACATACTCAGTTCCATCTTTCGACATGTCGACGTACCAACCATGACCGCCATTTCTTTCACATTTTGGGATGAACGTCTCAGGTATATTAATCTGAGCCGCTAAAGTCCGCATTTCTATATAAAAGCGTTCAATCGAGGCCTTCGTCACTTTAGCGCATCCAGTTGCCCCGGCAGGGCATAGGCCCATTGCGTGATATCACCGGCGCCCAGCAGTACGACCAGATCGCCCGGTTTAGCTTCCGCCCGGATCAGGTCGGGCAAGGCGGCAGGGCTTTCCAGCGCAATAGCATTACGGTGACCAAAGCGGTGCAGTCCATCGACCAGCGCGTCCTTGGACACGCCCTCAATCGGCGCTTCACCGGCGCTATAGACATCAGCCACAATCACCGTATCGGCATCATGGAAGCAGCTTGAAAACTCGGCCATCAGGTCGCGCAGGCGGGTATAGCGGTGGGGCTGCACGACGGCGATAACGCGATTTGTGGTCACCTGACGGGCGGCTTTGAGCACGGCGGCGACCTCGACCGGATGGTGGCCGTAGTCATCAATGACGCGGATGCCGTCTTTGGTCACGCCGGTCGTTGTAAAGCGGCGCTTGACCCCGCCGAACCCACTCAGGCCCTTACGCACATCGGCCTCACTCACGCCCAACTCACGAGCCACAGCGATGGCCGCCGTGGCGTTGGAGACATTGTGGTTGCCGGTCATCGGCAGTTTCAGCTTTTCCCAAGTGAAGGGCTCAGCCTCGCGCGGGGTGAACACCACATCAAAGCACGCCCCGTCAGCGCTGAATTCAATATTGGCGCAGCGCACTTCGGCCTGCGGGCTTTCGCCGTAAGGGATCAGGCGGCGGTTATCAACCTTGGCCGCCAGGGCCTGCACTTCGGGATGGTCGATGCACACGGCCGCAAAGCCATAGAACGGGATGTTCTCCACGAAATCGACAAAGCCTTTTTTGACCGCTTCGAAATCGCCCCAGTGGTCGAGGTGTTCGGCGTCGATATTGGTGACGATGGCCAGGGTCGATTTCAGGCGCAGGAAGGAGCCGTCCGATTCATCGGCTTCGACCACGATCCAGTCGCCGTCCCCGACCTTGGCATTGGTGCCATAGGCGTTGATGATGCCGCCATTGACGACCGTGGGATCAAGCCCGCCGGCATCCAGAAGCGTGGCGACCATTGACGTTGTGGTGGTCTTGCCGTGGGTGCCGCCGACCGCGATCGAGAACTGCAAGCGCATCAATTCAGCCAGCATTTCGGCGCGGCGCACCTGCGGGATACGGCGTTTGCGGGCTTCCACCATCTCAGGGTTATCGGCCTTAACGGCGGTTGAATAGACCAGCGCGCAGACACCGTCCGTGACATGCTCCGGCGCGTGGCCGATGAAGATTTTCGCGCCCAGCTTTTCGAGGCGCTCGGTATTGGCAGAGGCCTTGGCGTCCGAGCCCTGCACGGCGTAGCCGATTTTCAGCATGATCTCAGCGATGCCGCTCATGCCGATGCCGCCGATGCCGACGAAGTGGACGGGGCCAAGGTCAAACGGGGTCGGGCGGAGCTTTGAAGCGGTCATGTAAGGCTTAACATCACTATTATGAATTGAAGGTGGGGTTTGCGTTTAAACCATAGCGCATGAGGTGTCACTTGGGATTTTTGGCCACCCCAATGATCGGAACAGGTAGGAACAGTTCGGAATATATGCTATGGTAAGGCGCAAAGAGTTGGGAGTTTTAGATATGGCCAAGATTTCAATTTCCATGACCGACGGCATGAACGACTATGTTCAGGCGCGCGTCAAGGCCGGTGAATATAACAACACGTCCGAATATTTCCGTGATCTGGTCCGGCGGGATCAGGATCGCCGGGACGCTCATGAAAAATTACGTGAGATGCTCGATCATGCCGAAGCCAGCGGTATAAGCCCGCGCACCCCGCAACAAATTATGGCTGATGTCAAAGAAAAGCTCAGAGCCGATGGCCGCATATAAATTAGCGGATGACACGGATATCGATTTCACCAGTATCTATCAATACTCACTCGAAACCTATGGTGAGCGGCAGCCGATAGCTACTCCCAAGCCCTCATAACCGGTTTTGAACTAATCGGTGCCAACCCTTTTATAGGTAGGGACATATCCACAATCAAACACGGTGCGCGCTGCCTTTTCCATGAACGGCACAGCATCTATTATCGTTTAGATGACAATGGCATCATTATTTTTCGCATTTTGAGTCAGGCGCAAGATCCGCTTTATCAGCTTTAATCTACTTTCTCAGGCCCTTTAAAAACCCGAAAATCCCCGGCATTTTACCGTCTTTGATGTCCGGATCCGCGCGGGAGGCGCTCAGCGGATCATCCAGCACCTTCCCCACATAGAGCTTAAGCACTAGCGTATAGATCACCACCGTCAGCGGCGTGGCAAACAATATACCCATTGGCCCCAGCAGCGTGCCAAACGCAATGACCGCAAACAGGGTCACAACGGTCGGAATCGAAGCCACATGTTTTTGCACCATGGGCGTAATCACATTGCTTTCCAATTGCGACACCCCGACATAGATCAGCAGCGCCCACAGAAACGTCGGCAGCCCCTCAGACCCCGCCAGCAACAGCCCCGGTCCGGCGGAGACGATAGGCCCTACAATCGGCACGAACTGCGCAAGGCCAGAAATAAGCCCCAGCGCCAGCGCCGACTCAACGCCGACAATCGACAAACCAATGGCGGTCAGCGACCCCACCAGCACCATCGAAAACGCCTGAGCCAGCAACCACATCTGAAGGGATTTACCGCTGTCGTTCAGGCATTCCTTGGTCAGGGCGCGTTGCGATTTCGGAAACAGCAGCACTATGCCATCACGGTAACTGCCGGGCCGCATGGCCAGAAATATACCGCCGACGATCGCCACCACCAGATTGGCCAAGGTTGCGAACACCTCACCCGCAATTTTCGGTGCCATAGAGATCAACTGACCAGCTTTTTGCCCCAGACTATCGATCTGTTCATGGACAAAGGTGCCCGTCGGCGTGCCATTAATCTGAACCTCAAGTCGGTCCCAGGCCGCCGGCATCTGCTGCCACAGATCCTCGATCTGGCGCGATATCTGCCAGCCAAAGAAATAAAAGGCCCCTGTCAGCCCCGCGATCAAAATCACCAGCGCCAGCAAAATGGATACAGGTTCCGGCACCTTAAGATAACGGATGAGCGGCTCGGATACCGCCCGCAAAATGACCGCGACGATGATAGCGCCAAAAATCAGTAGCCAGATGCTGACCAGCTTGAGCGCCAATGCGCTTAAGGCCACGATCAACAAAATGAACAGCACGCGCTGAATGAAACCGGCGGTCACGCCGTCGCTGTCATGTTTGAACATAGAATCCCCTAATCTTGCACGATAAAACTATCACGCAACGCATAAAGACGCGCTAATGAAATCAGGCCTTTTTCGTCACGGTGCGTTCGACCAAATCGGCTAACCGCTTGGCAGCGTCGGCGCGCGCGACGGATCGTGCGCACACCGCCATGCCTTTGAGGCGCACCGGCTGGTCAATCAGGGTCTTGATCGCCTCAGCCAGGGTTTCGGCATCGGCGTCGTCTTCATTGATGACAATCGCCCCTCCCGCCTCTTTCAGCACTTCGGCATTGAAAAACTGATGATTATCAGCCGCGATCTTGAGCGGGATCAGTACGGACGGTTTTCCGGCCACAGCCAACTCACAGCAGGTCGAGGCTCCGGCGCGTCCGATGACCAGATGGGCGCGCTCCAGCCGCTGCGCCATGTTGGTGAAAAACGGCGCGATGTCGGCTTCGATACCCGCTTCGGCATAGATGGCCTTGGCCTGATCGACCTGTTCGGCGCGGGTTTGCTGCTCGACACTCAAGAGAATGCGTAAAGATGCCGGCAGCAGGGCTAACGCCTGCGGCACGGTTTCGGACAGTATTTTCGCGCCTTGCGAGCCACCGGTGACCAGAATGCGGATTGGCTTGAAACTGTCCGGATAGGGTTTGTCAAAAAGGGCGCGAATGTCAGGCCGTACCGGATTGCCGACCACCTCAACCTTACCCGTCAGGGCCTCAGGGGCCATCTTCAAGGTCGGAAAAGCGCAGGCGACCGCATCGACGCGGGTCACCAGTTCACGGTTTGAGCGTCCCAGTACCGAATTTTGCTCATGAATAATCGTCGTATCCGAGCGAGTAATAGCGGCGATCAGCGCCGGATAGGACGGATAGCCGCCAAAGCCAATAACGGCATCAGGTTTTAGCCGCCCAAAGGCTTTGCAGGCCTGAAGCACGCCGGTGGCGATCTTGATCCCTGCGCGGATCATGCCGATGATATCGCCGCGTTTAAAGGTCGAAGCCTCCAGCGAGAGACGCTCAACAGCCGGAAAATGCTCGGCATAGGCCGCCCCGCGCGTATCGGACGCCAAAACAATCCGCCAGCCGCGATCAATCAATTCGCGCGCCAAGGCCTCGGCCGGAAACATATGGCCGCCGGTGCCGCCCGCTGCCACGACGGCGAGCTTGGAATCTTTTTGTTTTTGATCGGCCACAGTCACTACTTTCTTAACTTTACAAGGACATATGCCCTCACCGACCTACCACTTGGTCGGGTCTTTGTCGTCATTGACCGGTAATTCTCCCGACCGCTTACGCGTCAGGGCCAGAATAAAGCCCATAGTCAACCCCATGGCCAGCAAGGACGATCCGCCATAAGAAATAAACGGCAAGGTCATGCCCTTGGGAGGAATCACGCCCAAATTGACGCTGATATTAATGAATACCTGCGTCCCCAGCATGATGTAGAGACCTGATGTGGCGATTTGCCGGAACGGATCGCTCATTGACATGGACTTTATCAGGCCGCGAATAACGATAATCCCAAAGACCAAAATAATAGCCAGCGACCAGAACAGTCCGGCCTCTTCACCAATCACTGAATAGATAAAATCGGTATGCAGGTCGGGGATGAAGCGCTTTTGAGTGCCTTCGTTGATGCCCTGCCCCAACAAACCGCCATTGGAAATGGCCGACAGGCCCGCATTGACCTGATATTTGTCGCCGTCCGGGTTGATGAAGCCCATGATACGGTTACGAAAGTGCGGCTGCACAAAAAACAGGCCCACCAAGGCCGCCATGACACTGGCGCACAGCCCGACGATCCAGCGTACCGGAACGCCTGAGATAAAGAAACAGGCTCCGAACGCAATGGTAATCAGCAGGGATTGCCCCACATCCGGCTGAATGAGCAGCAACGCCACCGCCAGCACATAAAGGCAAAAGGCGATGGTCACCCCCGGAACGCCCTTGCCCTTTTGACCTTCGGCAAACATCCAGGCAATCAGGATTATCAAGGCGGGCTTAAGGAACTCAGACGGTTGCAGCTTAAAAAAGCCTAAGTTCAGCCAGCGCTGGCCGCCCTTAGAGGTATGGCCGATAAAGGGTAGCAGGATCATGATCAGGATCGAGACGCTGTAGATCGCCGCACTGACGCGCTTAACGCCTTTCAGCGATAACATGGAAATCACGATCATCACAGATATGGCTACTACCGCAAACAGGATATGGCGCTGGGTGAAATAGATCGGCGAATGGGCGCCGATCTTGGCCGCTGCCACCGGCGATGACGAGAACGAGAACAACAGCCCGACAATAATCAGCGATGCCACCATCACCATGGTGGCGCGATCAACCGTCCACCACCACATGGCCATCGGGCGGCGGTCGGTGCGGGAAAAAGCCTGAGCGAAACCGGTGGCCATGATCTCACCTGAAAATGACGGATTATGCATAAGCCATCAGGTGTAGAGGATGAGGGTTAACGGATGTTAACTGTGCTGAAATTTTTCTTAAAGGAACTCCCCCTCCAAGAGGGGGAGTTCTTATGGCTAGGACGCCGCCCCCGTAATAATCGACTTCGATATCTCGGCCACGGCCTCTTTGAAAGCATCGCCGCGTGCCTCGAAATCCGGAAACTGATCGAAGGACGCACACGCCGGCGACAAAAGCACGACCTCCGGTTTTCCGGTCTTTTCGGCCTCGGCATAGGCCTGAGCCACCGCCGTAAACAGGTGACGCGACTGAACGCAAGGCGTGGCTGACCCGATCGTTTTTTCAAACAGTTCCGCCGCTTCCCCGATCAGATAAGCCGCCTTCACGCGCGGGAACAGGTCAGACAGGCTCTCGATCCCGCCGGCCTTGGCGCGGCCACCGGCGATCCAGTAAAACTGATCATAGCTCGACATGGCCTGACGGGCCGCATCGGCATTGGTGGCTTTGGAATCGTTGACGAAACGCACCTTACCGATGCGGCCGACCTCCTGCATCCGGTGATCCAGGCCCGGAAACGATTTCAGCCCGGCCGCAATGACCTCGGCCGACAACCCCAGAGCTTTACAGGCACTATAGGCCGCGCAGGCGTTTTGCCAGTTGTGACGCCCGGTCAGCGACCGGGCCGTTTTCAGGTCGAACACCGCCTTGGCGCGGTCGGTTGTGGCGTCATAGATCATACCGTTTAGGGCATAGACCCCGCG
This sequence comes from Asticcacaulis sp. SL142, assembly GCF_026625745.1. Taxonomy (NCBI): domain Bacteria; kingdom Pseudomonadati; phylum Pseudomonadota; class Alphaproteobacteria; order Caulobacterales; family Caulobacteraceae; genus Asticcacaulis; species Asticcacaulis sp. SL142. Next base: position 1,594,216 of record NZ_CP113061.1, read on the forward strand.
CCCCAAGGTTCGGCGGGCGGAAATCGGGATCAGCTTGACCGACGGATGAGAATTCATCTCGGTCAGCACGCTTTGCGTCCACTGATCGTCGGCGCCGATCACGGCGGTCTCATCCGGCCCCTGATTTGCGAAAATGCGGAGTTTAGCCTTGATGTAGCCATCCATGTCGCCGTGGCGATCGAGATGATCCGGCGAAAAATTCATCAGCACCGACACGTCGGGCTTGAAGCTATGGGTCAGATCAAGCTGATAGCTGGATGTCTCGATCACATAGATGCTGCCCGGTTCCATAGCGGGCAGATCGAGCACACCGATGCCGATATTGCCGCCGACATGGACGTTTTTACCCGCAGATTTGAGGATATGACCGATCAGGGCCGTGGTCGTCGATTTGCCATTAGTACCGGTAATCGCAATGGTTTTCGGGCGCTTACGCTCCGGCAAGGCATTGAGGGTTCGGGCAAACAGTTCGATATCACCCAGCACCGGCACGTTTGCCGCATTTGCCGCCACCACCGACCAGTGCGGCTCAGGGTGGGTGAGCGGCACACCGGGGGACAGCAGCAGCGCATCAATCTCTGACCAGTCGGCAGATTTCAGGTTCTCAATCGTGAAGCCTTCTTTGGTAGCCGCCAGCATATTCTGGGGCTTATCGTCCCACAGCAACGGCTCCGCCCCACCGGCCTTTAGTGCGCGCGCGGCAGTTAGGCCTGAGCGCCCCAGACCGAAAATGGCAACGCGTTTGCCTTCAAAACCTTTGACAGGAATCACGAACCCGCTCCTATCGCAGTTTCAACGTGGCAAGGCCGATCATGGCCAAAAGTGCCGCAATGATCCAAAAACGGATAACGACCGTCGATTCCGCCCAGCCCAGCTTTTCAAAGTGGTGGTGGATCGGCGCCATCAGGAACACGCGCTTACCTGTCAGCTTGAAATAGCCGACCTGAATCATAACCGACAGGGCTTCCATCACAAACAGGCCACCGACAATAGCCAGCACAATCTCATGCTTGGTGGTCACCGCCACCGCGCCCAAGCCGCCGCCCAAAGCGAGTGATCCGGTGTCGCCCATGAAGATCTTGGCGGGCGGGGCGTTATACCACAAAAAGCCCATGCCACCGCCGATAATGGCCGCGCAGATCACCGCCACATCGCCGACGCGCGGCACGAAATGGACGTTAAGATAACCGGCAAACACATAGTTCCCGACGAGGTAGGAAATCAGCGCAAAGGCGCCTGCGGCAAAGATCACCGGCACGATAGCCAGGCCGTCCAGCCCATCGGTCAGGTTCACCGCATTGGACGCGCCGATAATGACCACAGCCCCAAACACGACGTAAAACCAGCCCAGATTGAGCAGGAAATTCTTGAACACCGGCACGGCCAGAGAGGTATGCAATTCCGGTGAGGTCGGGGACTGCGGCCCGAACGCAACCAAAACCCACACGGCAATGACAGCCACCACAGTTTGCGCAATCAGCTTTTGAATCGACGACAAACCCGCCGAAGACTGCTTGGTGACCTTGGCATAGTCGTCGATAAAGCCCAAGCCGCCGAAGGCCAGCGTCACCCCCAGCACCACCCAGACTGCCGGATTACTAAGGTCAGCCCACAGCAGGGTCGCCACTAAAATACCGGCCAGAATCATCAGCCCGCCCATGGTCGGCGTGCCTTTTTTGGTCAGCAGGTGCCCCGCGGGGCCGTCTTCACGGATCGGCTGGCCCTTACCCTGCTTTGAGCGCATCCAGCGGATGAAGCGCGACCCCAGCGCCACCGCCACGATCCATGAGGTCGCCAGCGCCAGTGCAATGCGCACCGTCAGATATTTCAGCAGGTTCAGCAGCGGAATATGGTTCGCCATCCCCGCATATTGTTCGTAAAGCCAGTAAAACATGAACCGTCTGAAACCTTAAACCAGAATTATACGAGAGACGCGGCAATCAGCCCCGCTTTTGAGCCGTTAGAGCCCTTTATCATGACCACATCCCCTGAGCGCAAGTCTGCTTTTAGGGGCGCGATCAATTCCTGAGCCGTGGACGCATAACCACCTTTAAGGGCGGGCGGTACTATCTGCCACAGGTTCGCCATCAGCGGCCCTGCGCAGTAAACCTTATCAATGGCTTGCGCCTCAATCACGCTCAAAAGCCCGGCATGGAGGGCGGCCTCATCCGGGCCAAGCTCCAGCATGTCGGTCAGGACGACGATTTTACGCTGATCAGGTTCAACTACCCGCGCACCCAGCGATTCGATGGTCGCGGTCATCGAGATCGGGTTGGCATTATAGCTTTCGTCGATGACCGTGATGGACTTGCCGTCCACCGTGACGTGACGCACGCTGCCGCGTCCGGCCAGAGGGCGGAAATCTTCTAATGCGGCAATGGCGACCTTGAGATCAACGCCCAATGCCTGCGCCATCAGCAGCACCGACATGGCGTTGACCGCCTGATGCTTTCCGGTCGTATAGAGTTTGAAGTCATAGCTCTGGCCGTGAATTTCGGCCTGAATGCGGGCATAGTCGCCGTCAGGATCACTTATGACATCATAGCCGGTCAGCAGGGCATCGGCCCCGACGCTTTCGCCGAATGACGCTACCTTAGTGCCGATAGATTCGGCCCGCGCCTTAAGTTCATCAAACCATCTATTGTCGGCATTGAGGATAGCCAGACCGCTAGGTTGCAACCCGTCAAAAATCTCGGCCTTGGCCTTGACGATCCCAAGTTCACCGTCAGGGAAATTTTCGGTATGAACCGCGCCGACCGTGGTGATGATGACCGCATCGGGGGCCACGAATTTCGACAGCGGTGTGATTTCATCAGCGTGGTTCATGCCGATCTCAAACACCGCCCGCTCAGTCTCACGCGGCATTCTCACCAACGTCAGCGGCACACCAATGTGGTTGTTGAAGCTCTTGATGGCCGAATGGGCGCGGCCTGCGCGCTTCAACGTCGCCATGACCATCTGGGTGACCGAGGTCTTACCGACACTGCCGGTCACCGCCCCGCGTTTGCAACCAATCGTCCGGTCACGGGCATAGACGGCAGCGACCTCTAACGCCGTCTGCACATCGTCCACCACGCAGCAGACCGCGCCGGGGGTAGCGCGTTCCGTGACGCAAAAGGCCGCTCCGGCTTTGTAGGCAGAGGCCACAAATTCGTGGCCATCGCGCGCCCCTTTGAGGGCCAGAAATATATCGCCGATCTCAATGGCGCGGCTGTCGAAATTGACGTTGGAGGCATGGAGCGCGATGGCGTCGGCACCACCGAGCGGCGCGCCCGTCGCATCGACCAGACGTCCGCCCACGGCCTGCGCCCATTCCTTTGCCGTCCACAAAATTTCGGTCATGCTCTCTCAAATATTTTATGTATTTAGCGCCTCAAGCACTACACCGGCGTCATCGAAAGGCAAGATGTCCCCTTTGATAATCTGGCCCTGCTCGTGACCTTTTCCGGCGACCACCAGCACATCACCGGCCTGAAGGTCATTAACAGCCGCAAAAATAGCCGCACGGCGATCCCCGATATCTTTATAGGCCCCGGTGCCGGTCATGCCCGCTATCACTTCAGCCCGAATGACCTCAGCCTCTTCGGAGCGGGGGTTGTCATCCGTGACAAAGCTTACATCTGACAGGCGCTGAGCAATGCCGCCCATGATCGGCCGTTTGGTCTTGTCGCGATCACCGCCGCACCCAAACACACACAGTAACCGGCCTTTGGTATGCGGCCGCAGGGCCCTCAACACCGTTTCCAGCCCGTCCGGCGTATGGGCATAATCGACATAGACTTCCGCGCCGTTCGATTTCGTGCCGACCCGCTCAAGACGGCCACGCGCCCCGGTGAGTTTGGTCAGAGACGCCAGCACATCGTCGATCGCCTCACCGGCGGCCAGACATAAACCCGCCGCCACAAGGGCATTAGACGCCTGAAACAGACCGGCCAGAGGCAGCTTGACCTCATAGCGCTTGCCCTGATGATCCAGATGCAGAATCTGGCCATCGGCAATCAGATCACGCTGGATCAGGGTCAGGTGTTGCCCACGTTCGCCGACGCTCATGACATTGGCCCCCGACAGGATCGCCGTCGCCGCAAAGGCATTATAGGCCTCGGAATCAGCATTGAGCACAGCTTGCCGCCCACGGGGTAGCAGTTGCTCAAACAAACGCAGCTTGGCCTGACGATAGCTGTCCATGGTGGCGTGGTAATCGAGGTGATCCTGCGTCAGGTTGGTGAAACCCGCTGCCGTAAGCGTAACGCCGTCAAGCCTGCGCTGATCAATACCGTGGGATGACGCCTCAAGCGCCATATGGGTCACGCCATCGGCAGCGAGCTCGGCCATATAGCGCGCCACATCGGCGGCGTCCGGCGTCGTAAGCCCCGGTGCGGTAATCGCGGTTTCCACAATCCCATCTTGTTTCACGACCCCGAGGGTCCCCATGCTGGCCGATGTGCGGCCCATGTGAGCGAACATCTGCCGGCAGAATGTCGCCACCGATGTCTTGCCATTGGTGCCAGTGATCGCCACGCAGGTCTTGGGCTGAGCGCCATAAAACGTCTTGGCCGCCAGCGCATAGGCACGGCGCACATCGGCCACCTTTATCAGGCTATCGATATTATCGACGACGGTTTTCAGGTGCGACTTTGCGCCATCATCAGGCGTCAAAATCGCCGCCGCCCCCGCCGCTAAGGCTTGGGGGATAAACTCGCGGCCATCGACCTTGGTACCGGGCAGCGCGCAGAACAGCACGCCTTCGCCGACCTTACGGCTATCGGCGGTGATGCCGGTCACGACCGGATCGTGATCCAGATCGCGGCGCAGGATGTCGGACAGCTTCATTCCGGCTTTGGCCACACTCATCACTGACCTCCCGATACGGGCATGGCCAGGGTGGCCGGAACGGATTGGGCCCCGCTTTGGGTCTCAGCCACGACCGGAGCCTTGTCCCACTCCGCCTGAGTAAACTTGTCTTCCTTGCGCGCCACGCCGACAAACGGTGCTATGCGGTCAATGACACGGCCCGCAACAGGTGCCGCCACAAATCCGCCGGTGCGCAGGCCCGATGAGGCTTTTGAGCCCTTGGGGTCATCGACCATGATCAGCACCATATAGCGGTCGTCCTCGATCGCACCATCGGTTGGGAACACGGCCACATAGCTGGAGAACAGGCTGGAGCGCAGGTAACGGCCATCCACGACGCGTTCCGCCGAGCCGGTCTTGCCGCCGACCCGCAGACCCGGCGCATTGGCGCGCGTGCCCGTGCCACGGATGCCGTTGATTCGCATCAAATCCAGCATCTGGCGTGAGGTATTGGCTGAAAAGACGCGCGCCCCGTCCAGCACCTGCCCCGGCTGATGTTTGCGCACCGTCAGCGGCCGCAGATAGCCGCCATTGGCCACCGCCCCAAACGCCTGAGCATAGGCCAGAGGTGAAATCGACATGGCATGGCCAAATGAGGTCGACGCCAGAGTGCTGGCTGTCCATTTTTTGGCAATGATCGGACGGGCCGATTCATAAAGTTCGGTATCCGCCGCCCGGAACAGGCCCAGATTATCATAGAACTTGGTCATGGTGTCGATGCCGACACTTTCGGCCAGTTGCGACACCCCGATGTTGGAGGAATGGATAAACACATCCTCCAGCGTCATGACGCGATTCTCAGCGTGATAGTCGGAAATCTTACGGCTGCCGATCTTAAACGGCGCGCGGGCGTCAAAGACTGAATTGATCGAGGCTGTGCCGGTCTCTAAGCCGATGGCCACCGAAATCACCTTAAAGATCGACCCCATTTCATAGACCGCCGCCGCCGCACGGTTCTTCTTTTCGTTTTCGGAAAAACTGCCGGCGCGGTTGGGATCATACTCCGGCCAGCTTGCCATGCCCAAGATCTCACCGGTGCGCACATTGGTGACGATGCCGATCGCGGCCTGCGCCTGCTGATCAACGGCGGCGGCGCGTAGTTCGTTCTCCAGCGCGCCTTGCACCCGCAGGTCCATAGCCAGTTCAACCGGCACCCCGCCGTGCGCGGCGATGCTCAGATCAATGTCGTCATTGAGCGCGCGTTCGGCCCCGGCCACGCCCTTACCGCCGCGTTCCGTCGCCCCGATATAGCTGGCACCCGTGATACCCAGCGGATAGGTGCGCACCCGCACCGGCTCGAAGATCAGACCCGGCAGGCCATAGTTCAGGATACGCGCCCGATCCGAAGGTTTCAGCCAGCCGGTAACACGGGCCCGGCCATCGCCGCGCAGGGCCTTATCGATCGTTTCCAGCGACACATCCGGCAAAAGCTGAATCAGCGCCCGCTTCACCAGCGGACGATCCGACGCCATCATATCGGTCGGATCGACATAGAGAATGAAGTTTTCGCCGTCCGCCGCCAGAAGTGCGCCGTTGCGGTCGACCAGTTCTGAGCGCGCCCCCGGCGACACCGGCGCACCGGAGACCCCATCGACGCCGCTAAACAGCGCGGCCTTAACCGCAAAAATCATCAGCACCGCAAACATGCAGGCGATCAGCGCCAGAATGAAAAAGATGCGCTGGGCGGTATTTTCCTGGGTCTGCCCTTCGACATGAGCGCGCTCAAAAGCGTGCTCGACCTTCCAGACGCTGTCGGCCACCCACTGAAAGCCACCAGACGACGGGACAAACGGAATAGAATATTTCATCGCGTTCCCTCCACCGTATGTTCGATCACCAGCGGTTCTGTGGTTGCCGCATCCGTCGTGGGCGCTACCGGCGGCACCGCCGACGGCGCTTCCGGCATGGGCGGCACAGGCGAGGCTGGCCGTTCAACACCGCGCACACCAGCCCCCTGCCCGCGTGAGATTTCCACCAATGAATCAAGATTGGCTTCGTGGCGCGAATCGACCGGCTTCATGCCCAGATAGACCGAGGCCAGCGCTTCGATCCGTTTCGGCTGCTCAAGCTGAGCGACCGCCGCCCGCAGGGTCTGCACCTGCTCGGCCTCAGCCACGATATCGCGCTTGAGGGCCTCAAGACGTTTTACGTCGGCGTCTTCGCGCATCTTGATCCAGCCAAGGCCAAACATCATCGCCAGACACAGCACAATGCCGACCAGTTCCACCAGCCGGACTCCGCGCACGCGTTGTTCAAACACATTCAACAGGCCGTTCATGACCGCACCTTATGCGTCGAAGGTTTACCGGAAACAGTTTGTTCAGACCATGAGGCCGCCGCTGTCCGCCGTCCGGCCCTGAGCTTTGCCGAACGCGACCGCGGATTGCGCGCCAATTCCCCTTCGGACGGCCCGACCGCCTTATGGGTGACCAGCTCGTAAGTCGGATCATTGGCCGCCTTGACTTCCGGGGCATAGCGCGACCCGGACGGCAGCTTGCCGCAGCGCTCGGCAAAGAAGTTTTTGACGATGCGGTCTTCGAGCGAATGGAAGGTCACCACCGCCAGAACGCCGCCAGTTTTCACAACCGCCTCAGACACCTCAAGCGCGCGCTCAAGCTCACCCAGTTCGTCATTGACCGCAATACGCAAGCCCTGAAAGGTGCGTGTTGCCGGATGAACCGGCGCGCCTCTGCGCCCGCCCAGAGCCCGCTCGACCACCTCAGCCAGATCAAGCGTGCGCTCAAACTTTTGCTCGGCGCGGCGGCGCACAATAGCCGCGGCAATGCCGCGCGACTTGCGCTCCTCACCATAGAGCCAGATGACATGAGCGATCTCTTCGGCCGTGTCTTCGTTGACGATATCGGCGGCTGAGCGGCCATCAACGCTCATGCGCATATCGAGCGGCCCGTCGCGCATGAAGGAGAACCCGCGCTCGGCCTCATCAAGCTGCATCGACGACACACCGATATCAAGCACAACCGCATCGACCTCAGTCACGTCCAGATCGGCCAGACCTTCGGCCATTTCCGAGAACGGTCGGTTGACCCACTGAAAGCTACCCGGAAAATCCGCCACAACCGCGTCGACATAGGGCTTGACGCGCGCATCGCGATCAAAGCCGATGACCCGGGCGCCACACTCCAGGAACGCGCGTGTATAACCGCCCGCGCCAAACGTGCCATCGACGACCAGCTTGTCCTTGATATCACCCAGGGCCGCCAAAACTTCATCGAGCAGCACCGACATATGCACAGATTGGGACATCTTAAGCCCCCCTCTGCGACAGGACTTCGCGAGCCAATGCATCCTGCTCAGCCTGATAGGCAGCGTAAGCCGTGGGCTCCCAGATCTGGAAACGATCATAAAGGCCGACGATCAACGCCTTATCGCTCAGACCAAACTTCACGCACAGACTATCCGGCAAGGTAATGCGGCCCGCCGCATCAAAGCTTAAGCGGTGCATCCCCCCATAAATCTTGTGTTCCAATGCCCGACGGGCCGGCGATCCCACGGCGTAACTTTCGATAAGCTGGCGATAACGGTCAAAAAATTCTGCGCCGCCACCCTCAAGACAATCGGCTTCGATGGAGGCAAAGCAATAGACGCCCTCAAAGGCATCAGAGGTGGCAGCTTTTGGGCCTGCGGAACCTGAATTCGCGGTCGTGCGGAAGTCCTGCGGGATCAGCAATCTCCGCTTGGCATCAAGCTGCTTCTCAACATGTGAGAGAAACACCCCTCGCACTCAGGCTAAAATCTGCCCGCTCCCTTTTCACAACCTACGGTGCGCGCCAGCCCGCCCGGCGCACCTCATCCGACGACTAATATAGGGTTAACATGGGATGAATTGGGATGCAATGACTCCAAATGACACTTTTGGGGAATTTCGACCCAAAAACAACAACTTGGAACAAATTAAGAACATGGTATCTCAAGGCTATTTTCAGCGTAACAGATTGAATCGACGTTAATATGTGGGGGAAATGCGTGCAGATTATACTCCCCTGCCTTTGGCGGGGGAGGTGGCATTGAGCGCAGCGAAATGACGGAGGGGGGAGGCAAGAGGCTCACCAATTAAGGCAAATAGTTTTAAACAACTAAGAAGCCCCCACCACCCCGCCAATAAATTGGCGCGGTCCCCCTCCCCGGCACGCCGGGGAGGTAAAGCTCGATAAAGCGAAAAATTTCGAAGAACCGCTTCGAGAAGTTTTTTCCATATCTTCCACCCAAAACGTATTTGCCGCAGGCAAAACTTTTGGGTGAACGAAATATCAGATGGCCTGTAAGCCGGGTTCTGTACGCGTTGCCGCGTGGCGATCATTCCTCTGGGCGGCTCATTGCTGAGCCGCTCAAGCAACCGACCCGGACGTGCTGGGGAAGTAACACCCTGTAAAGCCGAAGCCTTACGCGCCGTCCCTATTTGGTTTTGCTCCGGACGGGGTTTACCGTGCCGTTCATGTTACCATAAACGCGGTGCGCTCTTACCGCACCCTTTCACCCTTACCGTTATGAGTAACGGCGGTTTGCTTTCTGTGGCACTATCCCTAAGGTCACCCTTGGCGGGCGTTACCCGCCGTCCTGTTACCGTGGAGCCCGGACTTTCCTCGAAACCCGCAAAGGTTCCGCGACCGCCCGGCCATCTGATACGCGTTTCTTTGCGCGTAAATCAGACTGAAATCAAGGGTTCTGCGGTTTTTCAAACAGCTTGAGCCACGCGCCCACCACAACGCCCAGCCAGCCGATCATGGTCAGCGTCCCGCCCACCGGTGCCATCATCGGCAACAGGCCCGCGCCCCGCGTCACTCGCATGACAATGTCACCAGCAAACAATCCGGCTCCGGCCAGCAGCAGAAACGCCGAGATAAGCTTCAGCTTCGGCCCCATAAACGGCACGCCCATCAGCCCCATACCCGCTGCGGCATGAAACAGCAAAAACGATCCTGCCGTCGTCAGGCGCGGATCAGCATGGGCTCCCGCCGCCAGCAGCATAACCCCTGCCAGCCCCCACAGGCCAGCGATCATCAGCAACATGGCATCAAAGCCCTTGGTGGCCACAGGTGTCATAAGCTACTCCAGTAATGTTACATGCCGCAGCAACGCCATCAGGCGCACGCGGGTTTCCGCATCGGCACGGCCATCAATATTTTCAGGCCGCCAATGGCGCTGAAAGGCCGTAACGATGGATTTGGTCTGATCGTCATAAGGACCGCCCGCGAGGATGTTATAGCCAAGCTTGCCCAGCGCGCTTTGCAGCGAAAATACCCCAAGACCGACATCACCGATATCGAGCGCAGGCCCCATAACACGGGGGGGTGGCAAGTCCGGCTCAACCCACAGGCCATGGCCGCGTTGCGCAAGGTACGACCACGGGAACAATTCACCGGGGTCTTCTTTGCGCTCAGGGGCGACATCGGAATGGCCTAAGATACGGTGATCGGGAATGTCCCAGCGGTCGCGGATATCATCCAACAGCAGCACCAGCGCTTCGATCTGTTCGGGCGGGAAGTCGCGGTAGCCGAACTCATGGCCGGGATTGACAATCTCAATGCCAATGGAGGCGCCGTTGATATCGGTCTCGCCTTTCCAGAACGACACCCCGGCGTGCCAGGCGCGGCGCGCTTCGGCCACAAGGCGGTAAACCGTGCCGTCTTCGTCGATCACATAGTGCGCCGACACCTTGGCCTGCGGGTCGCACAGCCGGTCGAGCGCTGCGCCTGCCGTTTCCATGCCGGTGTAGTGCAGCACGATCATGTCGGGCGGGGATGCGCGCTCATTAAAATTGGGGGACGGTAATTCGATCATGGCCGCTGTTTAAACACAAAAAAACGGAAGGCAGAACCTTCCGTTTTCAAAATCCTCAAATTCGACGGGACGTTACTTATAAGCGACCCAGGTATTGCCCTCTTTCTTGGCCTCAAAGACGCCGTTGGCAGCCTGATCGGACTTACAGCGCACCGTAACGCGCAGGGGCTTACGGGTAAACAGGGCCACCAGTGTCGCCGCCCCCAGACCGATCACGGCCAGCACCGCCAGAGCGGAGGCAAATACCAACATAATGGCGAGCGCACCGAGCGCCCCCAAGCCCAACAGGGTCATAAACGCGATATGGGTAAGTCTTGACATGAGGTTTCTCCGGCGCAGGCGGCCCCAGGGCTGATAGCGATTACCAAATACGCCACCAACCCGATGAATAGCTTCGAATGTTTTTGTGTAACCGTTCATCGGTGTACCCCTAAAACAAAGCCTAAACACACATGCCCCGCCGCTATTTGGGACACTCACAAACCTCTTAAGTCATCAGATTGGCATGAATGAGGCAAACGTCAACTATGCACGGTGGCCTTAACTTCGTTTTTACAGAATTTTTACCGTGATATTCACAAAAGTGCGCTATTTTTGTGCCGCATGTCCCGCATGCGGACAAATTTAGCCCCATTATTAGTTCAGGCCACGCTCGCCCATGATCTGGGCATAGGCCTGATTGATGGCTGCGGATTTGTGGTTATAGAGCGTAATATATTCGGGCGGCAGACCGCGTCCGGCGATCTTATCCGGATGAAACTCTGACAGGCGCTTGTTTCGCGCCACCCTGATTTCCCCGTCATGGGCATCCGGATTGAGGCCTAAAATCACATAGGGATCATTGTCATTAAGGGCGACATATGACGATTTGATGCGTCGATAGATGGGCGTTTCAATGCCGAACAACCGCGCCACGGTTTCCAGATAGGTCTCTTCGGCATGGTTTAAGGTGCCGTCACTGAGGGCAATATGAAACAGCCCCTCAAGCACGTTTTCCAGTATATGCGGCAGACGGGCATACCGCCGCGCCAGACGCTGGGCATAGGCTTCAAACCCGATCGAGGTCTGACGCGCCAGATCGTACAGCCGCAACACATCGCGCTCAGAGCGCGCTTCGGGGCTGAAAACATCAAGAAACGCCTGCTGTTCGATGTCGTGGGCCAGACCGTCGGCCTTGGCCAGCTTTGCACCCAAAGCCGTTACCGCCGTCGCAAAGGCCGGATCACGGCCCGGCGGGCCTTTTGGGCAGTCAGGACATTCGGCCGGATCAAACTGCCGGACGGCTAACTGCGCGAGGTTCTTCCAGAATGACATATCCTCACCATCATAGCGGCTTTTTCCGCAAGCGCGAACTTAAGTTTTTGTAAGACTGTCATTTTATTGGGCGCTTATATTTTCGCCGTAATTACACGCATAATAAATCATAGCTTTCGCACACCCCGCCTGTGTAATAGTGTCGCATTTATAATCACCGGAGTTTCTTAAGTTGTCCTTTGCGCTGAAATCCTCCTGCCTTGCCCTAATGATTGCTACAGCATCAGCCTCTCCATTGCTGGCACAGGACGCCACACAGTCAACCGACGGCCCAATTTCGACCAATGTCAGCGGGATCAAGGCGCAACTGCTGCACACGCCGCAGATCGAGGACGCCCCCGCCGACGACTTCGCCAAGGTCGCGTGGTGCCACGGCGCGCTGTCGGGCCATATGATGATGGCCGAGCGCATCAGCGCGGTTGAACCCTTAAGCGCCGATATGCAGGCGATCGGCCAATCCTACCTGCGGGCCTATGAGGCGGCCCTTACGTTGTCCAAAGACGGCAAGACTGAAAAAGGCCGCGAACGGGCAGAGCTGGCCCGCCAGAGCGGCTATGACGGCTGGGAAGAGGCTCGCCGCGCGGACCTCGACAAGGCCGTCGGGGCCTATGTCACCTGGTCCCTGCCCGGCGTGTGTGAGACGGCGGCGCTTAACATTTCCGGCAGGCCAAAGCTGTTTTCGGAACTGCAGACCGAGGATGAGGCCCGGATTGTGACCGAAGCGCTCAAGCCCGCGTCGGAGCGGACGGCCCTTGATGTGCATCAACCCAAGGCTCGTGAATCACGGGTTCTTGGCGATGAGCCGCCCTCCGCCGCACCTGAGCCAGCGACTGTTCCGACCAGCCTGAGCGCCGAAGCGGTACCCGCTGAGGACAAGCCGTCTTGGGCGGACGGCCTCAAGGCCCGTCTGGGCTGGGGTAAGAAAAAGAATTGATTACCGCTTAACCGCGATTAACCTTAATTCTGAACCTGATTTTCAGGGTTTTGCGCCACAATCGCGGTATGAAGATATGGCTTTATCTGGCCGCCTATCTGGGCGCGATAAATTACCTGACCTATGTGGCGTGGCGCGTGGACAAAAAATACGCGGTCCACGGCGCACGGCGCATATCTGAATCCAGGCTCCTGGGACTATGCGTTCTGGGCGGCTGGCCGTCGGCGTTGATCGGCACCTATCGTTTTGAACACAAGACCAATAAGCTGTCTTTCCTGATCAAGATGTATGCGCTGATCCTGATCGAGGTGGTCGCGGTCGGCGGCATTACGTACCTGGCGCTCACCGACAGAGACGCCCTGATCAGCCTGATCAGATACGTCGAGTCACTGAACCTTAAAAGCTGGCTGACCAAAGTCTGAGGCGGCTGTCACAAGGCCAATTGTAAAACTGCGGTTTGCTGATATGGATGCGTCATGACCGACGCATCCGATACTCTGCCGCTATCCTGCTATATCCGCACCCATAATGAGGCGCGTAACATTGATAATGTAGTGCGCGCCGCCCGCACCGTGGCCGATGAGGTCATTGTCATCGATGCCGGATCAAACGACGGTACGGTGGCGCTGGCTGAGGCGGCGGGCGCGAAAGTCATCCACAATCCCTGGCCCGGCAATGGTTTCCAAAAGCGCATTGGCGAAGAGGCCTGCCGCCATGACTGGCTGCTTGATATCGACGGCGATGAAGTCATCACGCCGGAACTGGCCACCGAAATCCGGGCATTATTTGCGAATGGTGAACCGGCTGCATCCGTCTATGAGATCAAGATGGTCCATGCCCCGCCTGCCGGTGAGCCGTGGTGGGATTTTAACCCATCGTTCCGGCGCAAGCTTTATGATCGCCGCAAATATCGGATGCCGGAGCATAAGATCTGGGATCAGTTGCCCATCCCCAAGAGTGAGCCCGTACCGACGCTCAAAGGGATATTGCTGCACTATGCCTTTAAGGACGTGGAGCATGTGGTGGCCAAATATAATGGCCGCTCGACCGCCCGCGCCCGCGATGGCAAGCGCAAGTCGAAAGCGTCGCTTAAGCTGCGCCTGTGGTTTGGTTTGCCGGTCTATTTCTTGAAGCAATTCGCCGGCCGCGGCTTGTGGCGGGCGGGGACCTACGGCCTGATTTTCGCGGTTCTGTCGGCCTATATGCGCTGGCTACGCGACGCCAAGATGTATGAGGCGATTTTGTTTGAAGAGCGTAACGGGAGGCACTGATCAGGTGTCGGTACCGACATCGTCCCAGTCGTCATCTTCGTAACAAATCAGCCAATTGAGTGCCTGATGGCGCTCGCGCACCACACTGGGATGCAGTTTAGCCGGCGGTTCGGTGCCGTCGATTTTGGCCTGACGCACCGCCCAGTGCAGGCGGTAGATCAGGTCGGCTTCGTCGAGGATGTCATGGACATCGCGGTGGCCGATGCGGGTGATATCCGGGTGGTTAAACCCGATCCAGTAGTCGATGACATCGGACACATCGACCTCATCATCCGGAAACCAAAGCTGAGGATAAATCCCGATCGCCCACATCAGCGGGATAGCGGCTTCGATGCGCCATGAAAACTGGATCGCAGCTTTTTCAGAGATTTCATCGGCCTCTAGGAACGCCTGTTCTTCGGGCGACAGATGTTCGGCCAGATCGTGCTTTTTGACATAGGCCCGCGCGACCGAGATATCATTCTTGATCGCCGCATTGGCCACCGTGGCAAGACACATGGCCCGCCGCACAATGTCTGCACCGGAACGGATTTTAACGTCCGCCGCTTCTTCGATCTCCGGCAGGGTCGCCAGCACCGGCACGCCTTTGGATTTCAGGAAAGCGATGGATTTTTGTTTGCGGGTTTCGGATTCGGACATTGAGCATCTTCTTAAGAACTCCCCCTGTTGCAGGGGGAGCTTTTATTTGATGATTTCTCATCAAATAAAAGAGGGGGTAACCTTACGGCGCGAGCAAATTCAGGCGATTCAAGGTTACAATAACAATCCCTTCAACCGCCTCTTCGGGATCAGCCAATACATCTCTTGCCGCGACCCTGTAAACCTCAAGACCTTTATTGTTAAGCCATTTGTCGCGCTGAATGTCCCGTTCAGGACGGTCGCCGATATCGTGCGCCATGCCGTCCCACATCAACATTTCAGGCAGGGACATTTCAGCGCGTAATGCCTTAGCTACACGGCGCACGTCATCGGTCATTTTACCCCCTCTTCTCTTTGATCCATATGATCAAAGAGAAGCTCCCCCTGCAACGGGGGGAGTTCTTAAAGCGCAATCCGCTTCAAGCGCATTTTAAACTCATCTGGCAATGCTTCGCCCGGATTGCAGCCATATTCATAAACTTCAAACAAATCAGAGGTGAAAATATAGAATTCATAGTGATCATCGAATACTTCTACAGAAACCGGCATAGGACGGGCATTCAACCAATGGAAATTTATAGTTGGCCAATACCCCCTATCTACGCCATCACCAATGACGCAGTTTTCCGAAACATAAACCAGTAAGTCTTTGGCATTTTTGATTGTTGCCTCACTAAAATCTCGGTTAGCCGCAATCAATTTTTCAAGCTCATCCTCTACCGCTGACCATTCCATAAAAGACCCTTACGGCACGTAATTCAGGATAGGCGACAACCACCGCTCGGCCTGATCGACCGCCCAGCCCTTGCGGCGGGCATAGTCTTCAACCTGATCCTTTTCGATCTTTCCAACGCCAAAGTAATGCGATGTGGGATGAGCGAAATACATGCCGGAAACCGACGCCGGTGGAGTCATGGCGAGACTTTCCGTCAATTCCATACCCGTGCGCGCCCTTGCATCCAGCAAATCAAACAACGTCCATTTTTCGGTATGGTCGGGCTGGGCCGGATAGCCCGGTGCCGGACGGATGCCTTTGTACTGCTCGGCAATCAGGCCCGCGATATCAAGGTCTTCGCCCTGTGCATACCCCCACAACTCACGACGCACCTTCTTGTGGAGGCTTTCGGCAAAGGCTTCGGCCAGACGGTCAGCCAGTGCGGTGGCCAGAATGGCGTTATAGTCATCGCCCGCGTCTTTGAATTTTTTAGCGATTTCCAGCTCACCATGCCCCGCCGTGACCGCAAAGCCGCCGATCCAGTCAGGCGTGCCTTTTGGCGCAATAAAGTCAGACAGCGCCAGATTGCTCTGGTCGGCACGCGGCTTTTTCATCTGCTGGCGCAGGGTGTGGAATTTGGCGATGACCTTTGAGCGCGTCTCGTCCTCATAGACTTCGATATCGTCATCGTCGGTCGCATTGGCTGGCCAGAATCCAACCACGCCGCGCGCCTCAAACCATTTCTCAGTCAGAATCCGCGCCAGCATTTCCTGCGCGTCTTTATACAATCCGCGTGCGGCTTCACCAACGATATCGTCGTCCAGAATGTCGGGGAATCGTCCGGCCAGTTCCCAGGTTGCAAAGAACGGCGTCCAGTCGATATGCTCGGCCAGATCATTCAGGTCATAAGGACTAAAGGTGCGCACGCCCAGAAACGACGGGGCGACCGGCGGTTCCGCCGCAAAATCAATCACGAATTTGCGCTCGCGGGCCTCGGCCAGATCAGAACGGGGCTTGTTGTCGCCCTTACCATAGGCGTCGCGCACCTTAACGTAATCGGCCTTGGTATCGGCAACAAACTTCGGCTTATCGGTCTCACTCAGCAGTTGCGACACCACCCCCACGGCACGGGAGGCATCGAGCACATAGACGACCTGATCGTTGGAATAGCCCGGTTCGATCTTGACCGCCGTGTGGGTTTTGGAGGTCGTCGCCCCGCCGATCAGCAGCGGAATATCAAAGCCGGTGCGCTGCATTTCACGCGCCACAAACACCATCTCATCCAGGCTCGGCGTGATCAGACCGGAAAGCCCGATCATATCGACCTTGTGTTCTTTGGCCTCAGCCAAAATCCGGTCAGCGGGCACCATCACCCCAAGGTCGATGACTTCGTAATTATTACATTGCAGCACGACGCCGACGATGTTTTTACCGATATCGTGGACATCGCCTTTGACGGTCGCCATCAGGATCTTGCCCGCCGCCTGATAGGTGCCGCCGTCGGCCACATGCTGCTGCTTTTCGGCCTCCATGTAAGGCATCAGATAGGCCACCGACTGCTTCATGACGCGGGCCGATTTGACCACCTGCGGCAGGAACATCTTACCGGCCCCGAACAGGTCACCAACCACGTTCATCCCGGCCATCAGCGGGCCTTCGATGACGTGCAGGGGCCGCGCGGCTTGCAGACGGGCTTCTTCGGTGTCGGCATCGATAAATTCGGTGATGCCGTTGACCAGCGCGTGTTTCAGGCGTTCCTCGACCGTGCCTTCGCGCCAGGCCAGGGTCTTGGCCTCGACCTGACCTTTTTCGCCTTTGTATTTGGGCGCCAGGTCCACCAGATATTCGGTATTGCTGACATTATGGCGCTGCGGGCGGTTCAGAATCACATCCTCAACGGCCTCGCGCAGTTCCGGGTCGATATCGTCATAGACCGGCAGATCACCGGCATTGACGATGCCCATGTCCATGCCGGCATTTATGGCGTGATAGAGGAACACCGAGTGGATCGCCCGTCTGACCGGTTCATTGCCGCGGAAGGAGAACGACACGTTCGACACCCCGCCTGAAATGCGCGCATAGGGCAAGGTTGCTTTAATGACCTTGACGGCTTCGATGAAATCGACGGCGTAGTTGTCGTGTTCTTCGATACCGGTCGCCACGGCAAAGATATTGGGGTCAAAAATGATGTCTTCGGCCGGAAAGCCGACTTCGTTCACCAATATATTATAGGCGCGGGTGCAGATTTCGATCTTACGCTTGGCCGTGTCGGCCTGCCCCACCTCATCAAAGGCCATGACCACGACGGCGGCACCATAGCGCAGGCATTTTACGGCTTCGGCGCGGAACTTATCCTCGCCCTCTTTCATGGAGATCGAGTTGACAATCGCCTTGCCCTGCACGCATTTCAGGCCGGTCTCGATCACTTCCCACTTGGAAGAATCGATCATCACCGGCACGCGCGCGATATCGGGCTCGGCCGCCAGCAAATTCAGGTAGGTACGCATGGCCACCACCGAATCCAGCAAGCCTTCGTCCATATTGACGTCAATGATCGCGGCCCCGGCCTCGACCTGCTGACGCGCGACATCGAGCGCGGCGCTATAGTTGCCCTCGATGACCAGTTTCTTGAACTTGGCGGAGCCGGTGACGTTGGTGCGTTCACCGATATTGATAAAGGAAGGTCTCATGAGTAACTGGTGGTCCTAATTAAAGATCGCGCAAGGCATTTTCAGGCGTAGGCAACCCAACCGCACCAGTACAGGCCTTTGAAGACAAGCTCAATCCCGCTGAAACCCGCCTCCCGCAAAAGCTGTTCATCACGTTCCGGGCCGACCGTATTGAGGCCGGTGCGCACGCGCTCATGGGCTTCTTTCAGCACCTGCGGATCAAGCTGGCTATCCTGAGCGTAGCGCAGATAACGATCGAACTTTTGATCCGAATTGGGGTCATCCTTATCGACGCTCATGTGCGCGATAAAGAAAGGCGCACCGGGTTTCAGCCGTGCCTTAATACCTTTAAGCGTCTCAAGCTTCGCGCCGTCATCGGGCACGAAATGCAGGGTCAACATGCAGGTCGCGGCATCGAATGGCCCTCCTGGCGCATCGAATATAAGGCCCTCAACCCACTCCACTGAGGCGGGATCGCCTAAGTAAGCCCTGCCCTGCGCAATCATTTCTGCCGACGGATCGACGGCGTAAAACCGCCCCTCCGGCAAGGCTTCACTCAGGGTTTTAAGTTCCAGCCCGCCGCCACCGCCGAGCACCAGCGTCTGCGCCGGTGACGCTTCGGCAATCAGTTGCGCCATGATGCGGTGCAGACCGTCAAACCCCGGAATAATCTTCTTCGGCCGCTCGGCATAGGTGCGGGCGTGTTCGGGATCTTTGAACAGGTCGGCCATTTTGTAAGCCATCAGATTAACTCAAACGGCTCTAAGCCGGAAAGACGCATCGCCTTGGGGCGTTCAGGCACGGGGCGGGGTTTGATGCCGCGCACTTCGTCGGCAACATGGCGGATATGATCCGGCGTCGTGCCGCAGCAGCCGCCGAGGATATTCACGATCCCGTCTTTCGCCCATTCATGCAGTTCATGAGCCGTTTCGTGCGGTTGCTCATCATACTGGCCCATCGCATTGGGCAGGCCGGCATTGGGGTAGGCGGCAACCAAGGTATCGGCCACGCGCGACAGCTCCGCAATATGCGGGCGCATCAGATCGGCCCCCAGCGCGCAGTTAAAGCCAATGGCAAACGGCTTGGCGTGCTTGACCGAATTCCAGAAGGCTTCCGCCGTCTGGCCGCTAAGTGTGCGCCCCGAACGGTCGGTGATCGTGCCCGAAATCCAGATCGGCAGCTTTTCCTGTTCTTCGTCTTCGAGGTCGAGGATCGCCTTAAGCGCCGCCTTGCAGTTCAAGGTATCGGTAATGGTTTCAATCAGATAGAGATCAACCCCGCCCTGATAGAGCGCCCTCACCTGCTGCTTATAGGCCTCATAGACCTGATCAAAGGTCACCAGTCGCGCACCGGGATCATTCACGTCCGACGACATGCTGAGCATCTTATTGAGCGGCCCGATCGAACCGGCGGCAAAGCGCGGTTTATGCGGCTCCTTAGCTGTCCACTCATCGGCGGCGGCGCGGGCAAGCTTAGCGCCCTCATAGTTGATATCCCAGCATGCCTGAGCATCCAGATGATAGTCATCCTGCGCAATGGTCGTGGCCGAAAAGGTGTTGGTCTCACTGATATCCGCACCAGCCTCAAAATAGGCATTGTGCAGGTCGGTGATGATATCAGGCCGCGTCAGGCACAAGATATCGTTATTGCCCTTCATCTGACCGACATGATCCGCAAAGCGTTCTCCGCGAAAATCCTCTTCGGACAATTCGCGACGCTGGATCATCACCCCCCATGAGCCATCAAGGATCAGGATGCGCTCTTTTGAGGCCGCATATAGTGCTTCAACACGTTCAGATCGGGTCATGGGGTTTACACCTTTAATTATGGTCGCCGCGCGATCGTCACTCACTTATGCGCATGACGTGTGGTTTTCAAGACGACAGGTCGTCCGTGTTCGTATCAGGCTTCCTGATCAGCCGGATATTCAGTTCCGTATTCAGCCCCACAGGTAGCAAACCCAGAGGACTGGGGCGGGTTGTCACCACCTGAAACCACGGCGAGGCCGCCTCGATCATCACCCTGTGGTCAAAGCCCAGATGGTGAGGATAGTAGGACATCTCAGGTGTCATCCACACCCTATGACGCTCAAAGCCCACATCTCCCAGCACCGCCCGCCATATGCGCGACCAATCCGTATCAAAATCCTTTCGCCGCTGCGACCGAAACAGCCCCTTGACTAACGCTATCGGGCCGGTCTCGACCGGCACCCCGATAATCAGTTCACCACCGGGTTTGAGTATCCGATGTATTTCCTTTAGCGCCGCCACCGTCTCATCCAGCGGCAAATGCTCAAAAACTTCCAGGCAAAAAACCGCATCCGCCCAGCCATCGTGAATATCCGCCGATACCGCCGTAAGTCGAACCCGATCCCGCCCCATCAGGTGCATCTGCGCCTGCACGTAGAGGGAATGGCCCGGCTCAAAGCAAATAAATTCAGCGTTTGGCAAATGCGATTTTAACCGAACCACCAGTTCACCATCACCGGCACCGTAATCCACTATCCGCATTTGATCCTGCGGATTTAGGAGTCTTATCGCATCTCGAAATCGTCCATTCTGCAACCAGCGCTTGAACGGATTCGGGTCATACCGAGTCAAGTCCGCATAGCTTGGCTGCACATTCATGACCTGACCCCATACTTTTAGCGGTAACCCTTGCCTGCCCGTCAGGCGCTTAATGCCTTTACACCAAGCACCCGGCAGATGGAATAGACCAGTTCGGCGCGGTTGAGGGTATAGAAATGAAAATTGGTCACCCCTTCGCGCTCAAGCTCAAGCACCTGCTCAACCGCCACCGCCGATGCCAGAAGCTTGCGGGTCTCAGTGTCGTCATCCAGCCCGTCGAACAGTTCCGCCAGCCAAGCTGGTACATTGGCTTCGCACGCCTGCGCCATGCGCTTTAAGCCTTTGAAATTGGTGACGGGCATGATGCCCGGGGTCAGCTCAATTTTAATGCTGGCATCGACCACGGCATCGCGAAAGCGCAAATAGGTTTCCGGCTCAAAGAAAAACTGGCTGATGCCGCGCGTGGCACCCGCATCGACCTTTTGACGCAGGACATCCAGATCGAAATCCAGTGACGGCGACTGCGGATGTTTTTCGGGATAAACGCCCACGCTGACCTCAAAATCGGCAATGCGCTTAATGGCAGCGGTAAGCTCTGTGGCGTTCTGATAGCCATCGGCGCGCGGGGTATATTGCCCGTCCTGCAAGCCCGTCGGCGGATCACCGCGCAGGGCCACGATATGACGCACACCGGCGGCCCAGTATTCGCGGATGACCTCATCGACCTCTTCGCGGGACGCCTCAACGCAGGTCAGGTGGGCGGCAGGCTTGAGCGAAGTTTCATCCAGAATACGCTTGACCGTGCGGTGGGTACGCTCACGCGTTGAACCACCCGCCCCATAAGTCACCGACACAAACGACGGATTAAGCCCCTCAAGACGGCGGATAGAGTTCCATAGGCTAAGTTCCATCTCTTCCGATTTGGGCGGAAAAAACTCGAACGAAATATTGAGATGGCTGCCGCCGGACGATACCGAACGCGCGATCGAGCTTAGGCGAGTTTGCAGATGAGGACTTATCATGGTGAGGTCTTTATAGTTAAATTTCAGTCTTTGCGCGCCAGCCAGATGCGCACCGTGAGACCTGCGCCATCCACCGGCGGCAGGGCTGTGTCGTTGTTAAGCGTCAGGCCCGCCCGCATCAGCCAGCCCGACATATCCTCATCGCTGATACCTAAGCGCCGGTGCTGATACTGCTCGCGCATGTGCTCCAGGCCGTGCGGTGCGAAATCGACCACCAGCAGACGCCCACCTTTTTTAAGGATACGTCCGGCTTCACGCACGGCCTGCACCGGATCGGGCAGGAAGTGCAGCACTTGATGGACAATCACCAGATCGGCACTGTCCGCGCCCAAGCGGGTGTCGGCAATATCGCCGTGGCGAAAGTCGATCCTTATATCGCCCGTCAGGCCGCTTTCGGCGGTTTTGGCGCGGGCGATATTGAGCATCTGCTGCGACAGATCAAGGCCGGTCGCGGCCTTGGCGCGCGGCCCTAACAGCGTCAGCATCCGACCGGAACCCGTGCCCAGATCAACCAGATGATCAAACGGCTGATCACCCAAAATATCAGTGATCGCCGCTTCGACATCGGCTTCGGATATGTGGTGGGAGCGGATTTCGTCCCACCGTCCGGCGATATTTTCAAAATAGCTCTGGGCCGATTTCAGGCGCTGGGCATGGATATCATCCAGCGCGCGCACATCATCGGCATAGTCATCGCCCAGCGCATCCAGCACGGCCGTCACCAGCGGACGGATCGCGGGCGCATCAGAGGCACGGTAAAACACCCAGGCCCCATCCGGAAAGCGGTCAATCAGACCGGCCTCACTCATCAGCTTAAGATGACGCGAGACACGCGGCTGGCTCTGGTTTAGGATCTGCACCAGTTCCATGACCGACAATTCCTCATCGGCCAGCAGTCGCAACAGGCGCAGACGCGTCGGCTCACCGGCGGCCTTCAAGGCCTCCAGCAGCAGCGCCGCCCCCAACACAGGATTCGATTTCGATCTCATATAATCATATAAAGATATCTTTATATGATATGCAAGTCTTTGTTTACGCTGGGCACGATAAGACGTGATTTTGCACGAAAAAATGCACCGCCTTGCGAAATTACCGCGCCACCTACACAATAGCCCACATGCTGATGGCCACCGCTCAAAGCCCTGTAACACACGATCCACGTCAGAATGGACGGGAAATTCGCGCCCTGATGCAAAAGGCACATGACGCCGGAGCGCGCCTTATTCACTTCCCCGAAGGCGCCATTTCAGGCTATCAGGTTTCTGCCGCCCCGCCATGGGAAGCCTTACGCGACGAACTTGAACGCACCGCAGCGCTGGCCAAAAGCTTAAGTCTTTGGACGATATTGGGCAGCGAACATCGACTGACTACCCCCAACCGCCCACACAACAGCCTTTATGTCATCTCAGATTCCGGAAACGTGGTAGCCCGGTACGATAAGCGCCTGTGCTCACACAACGAGATCACCCATCACTACAGCCCCGGCAACACCCCCACCGTCTTTTCGATCGACGACTTCACTTTTGGCTGCGCCTTGTGCATTGAGATTAATTTTCCGGAACTCTTTCTTGAATACGAACGCCTTGGGGTCGATTGCCTGTTGCTGTCCGCCTATTCACAAAACGCCATTTTCGGCATCATGGCTCAGGGCCATGCGGCCGCAAATAATTACTGGTTCAGCGTTTCCGTGGCCGCACAGTTTGCGAAGACCTTGCCCGCAGGGGTTATCGGCCCGGATGGCTATTGGATTAGCCAGTGCCGAACGGACGCGGCTACCGACCTGTGTTTCGCACACTTAGATCGCAAGTCCCCCGCGTTCGACATCGCCCTCAACAAAGCCCGCCCGTGGCGGAAAACGGCCAGAGAGGGCCGCATTTACAGAGACAATTGGGTTTTTGACCCGCGCAGTGAGACCAAGACCCGCTTCTGATTTAAACGGCCCGCAAACCTGCGACCGTATGGCACAGCCTGCGTGACTTGATCTTTATATCCTGATAAGCCAACTAGGTTATTATGAGCCTAAACGCATCTGAGCCCAACGCCCCTGAGCCAAACATACCTGAGTATGCCATGACCGCTGAAAAGCCTACCCTTATGACCGCGATCAAGCGTGGCCTGCACCGGCGTTGCCCCGCCTGTGGCGAAGGCCGCGCCTTTAAGGGCTACCTCAAGGTTGTCGATGCCTGCGATCATTGCCATACGCCGCTGGGGCTTTATCCGTGCGATGACGGTCCGGCCTATGTCACCATGATCATCGTCGGCCATATCGTGATTGCGCCGCTGTTTATGTTCGACAGCGTATTTATGCACTATCCGTTTGAAATCCTGATCCCGTCATCGATTGCGGTTATGGGCGCACTGACGCTGTGGCTTTTGCCCTATATCAAGGGCGGTTTTCTGGGGCTGGTCTGGCATCACGGCCTGAAACAGCGCTGAGCCATTTCCGGCCTTTGCGAATTATCAAGGCTTTGTGATCCTGCACGCCCCGAACCGACTTGACAGCCTTAACTACCTTGCGCGAAATTGAGCCTTCTTTTCAGAGACTTCACAGCGGGGACGCTATGGCGCATACATTTGAGATCAAGAAAAACAAGGCGGGCGAATTCGTCGCTTATTTCAAATACAATTCCGAGAGCATCTTCTGGACCGAAGGCTACAGCTCCAAAGCGGGCGCGAAAAACGCTATCGAGTCAATCCTGAAGAACGGCCCGAACGCGGAAATCGTCGATTCGACGGCTGATTAATCGCCATTCACTAAAAATCAAATCTTGCGATTCTAATTTGCTCCTTACAGATTTTGCGATTCACCGCCACTGTAAGGGGCAGCCGCCCCCGTCACCAGTGCGATCAAGGGGTTGGAATGAAATACCGGGCGGATATCGATGGCCTCAGGGCGCTGGCGGTTTTGCCCGTGGTTCTGTTTCACGCGGGCATCCCCGGCATTTCAGGCGGGTTTATCGGGGTCGATGTCTTTTTCGTCATCTCAGGCTACCTGATCACCGGGATTTTGCGCGATGACCTTGAGGCTGGACGCTTTTCCATAGCTCAGTTCTATGAACGCCGCATAAGGCGCATCATCCCCGCCCTTGCCGCCGTGATCATCGCCACCTGGATCACGGCGTGGCTACTGTTCCTGCCGTCCTATTTTCAGGATTTCTCCAAAAGCGTGGCGGCCACCGCGGCGTTTATTTCCAATCTCTATTTCTGGAAGTATTCAGGCTATTTCGAAGCCAGCGCGCTGTTGCGTCCGCTGCTGCACACCTGGTCGCTGGCCGTCGAAGAGCAGTTTTATATTGTCATGCCCATCGCCATGTGGGTGGCCTTTAAACTGATCCGTAAACACTGGGTATGGCTGTTTGCCTTGGGGGCCGCCGGATCGCTGGCTTTAAGCATCTATCTGACAGACGTCGGGCCGACGGCGAATTTCTTCCTGCTGCCGACCCGGGCGTGGGAGCTTCTGGCCGGGTCGCTTCTGGCCCTGATGCGCCTACCCGCACCACGCACCGCAACCGTCGCCCATGTTCTGAGCGGGCTGGGGCTTTTGCTGATACTGGTGCCGATCGTCGTCTATACCGAAGCCACGCCGTTTCCGGGGCTTACCGCCCTGCCGCCCGTTCTGGGCGCGGTTCTGCTAATCTACAGCGGGGCCTTTCCGGCGGGCCTTGGCGGACGGGTTTTGTCGTGGGCCCCTATGGTCTTTATCGGTAAGATTTCCTATTCGCTGTATCTGGTTCACTGGCCGGTGACCGTGTTTGTCCGCTATGTCACGCTTGAGCCTCCAAGCCTGATGTGGGCAGGCTTCATCATCCTCTTAAGCTTCATTCTGGCCGTTTTAAGCTGGCGCTTCATCGAGCAACCGTTCCGCCAGCCGGGTTTTGCGCCGTCGCGGCCAGTTTTGCTGGTCGGCACACTGGCAGGGCTTGTGGCCCTGTTTGCGCTGGGTTCGGCCGGTGTGACCCTCAAAGGCTTTCCTGACCGCTTTCCCGACTATGATCCGGTCGTCGTCGCCGACGGGCGCACCAATAGCTGGAACAATAATGTCTGCTTTTTCGAGGCCCCGATACCGTATGAAAAGTGGAACGCTGATCAGTGCCGGATTGTGAGCAACGGCCCGGAGGCTGTGTTGCTGTGGGGCGATTCCTATGCCGCCCACTATGTGCCGGGCCTGACCGATAATGCCGCCCACATTCCCTACACGCTGTACCAATACACCGCCGCCGGTTGCCCGCCGGTCTTGTCCTATTACTCCTACGCCCGCCCCAACTGCCAGAATTTCAATGCCAACGCCTTAAAGCTCATCAAGACCTTAAACATCAAAACCGTCATTCTGTCGGCGCGCTGGATTGACATGAAAAGCCGGGGGATGGACCAAATACAATCAACCCTGTCCGCCCTTAAGGCCATGGGCGTGAAGACCTATGTTATCGGCCAAAGCCCATTGTTTGTGACCGATGTCGGCGTCATCGCTTTCCGGCAGGTCAGGCAAACCCCACGCCCCAGCGTCGCCGCCAACAGTTTTGGCTCTGAGATCAATGAAAGCCTGCACCGCGCAACCGGTGACGTAGTTTTCACGGATCCTCTGACATCTCTATGCCCCAACGGGACGCACTGCACCTATCGCCAGGGGGAGCGGCTCCTGTTCAGCGACAGTGGTCACTTTTCAAACAGCGGTAGTGGTGACGCGGTCAGGCTGTATTTTCCGCTCTACACACCCCTTAAGGGCAAGGTGAACACCGTGCCATAAAACAAAAAGCGCCCCGATATATCGGAGCGCTTTTTCGTTAAGCACGAAACTCAAATATTCAGACGCGATCAAGCGCTTCGCGCACCAGCGCAATCGCCCCTTCGGCCTCTTCGGTACATTCCATCGACAGGCGGTCGATCTCTTCCTGCGCAAATGAGCGCATCAGAAGGGCCGCCTGAGGCGACAGCGCCATCAGGGTACGCACAGACGCCCGCGCCATGGCCAGCGCGGCATCCATATCTACTAAATTCGCTGTGTCACGCGCCACTGCCAAGGCATAAAGGCGCGATGCCACATCCGGGGAGGAACTTGGCATAATTTTCTTCTTGAGCATGTAAGGTGAATGGGGGAACTCAGGTACAGTACACGGGTAGATTACGACAAAAACACACAGTCCCGCTAAAACTGCTGACGCCTTGCAATGATTACATTGTAACAGATATTGTGACGAAATCTAGGTCACCCCAATTGGTCAACCATAGCGGTCATTAGTCGTCATACAATTGTAATATAAGGACTCTTGAAAAACGGCTTTGTAAAAATTACGAATTAACCACAATATTTAGTATAATTTATCACGATACCGCTATCAAAACGCATAATAAATCGAAAAAATTGCACAAGCTTGCAAGAAAAACGGTATTAAGATGATGAATTGTGTCGGAAATATGGCCAAATCCGGCACAATCCACAGCCGCTCAATCAGAATCGATCAGCGTTTAAACAGGCCGCCCAGCACGTCCTGAACAATACCGCTGCCACCCAGTTGCCCGACAATGTCACCAAGTCCGCCGGAAAGCCCTTCCGCGGAGATCTGACCATTGGGGCTGAGCTTATCGATCAGGCCCGGCAGGACATCGGCGATCTGCGCCGGATTAATCCCGATTGTCTGGGCGATCTGCGCCACCTGATCAGAGCCCAGCACCGACTGAATCTGCTCAGCCGAAATCGGCAGGTTGGCACCATTACCCAGCCACGACTGCACCACGTCCTGCAGGCCGCCCTGTGAAAGCTGGCCCACAATGTCATTCAATCCGCCATTGCCGACCAGACCCGACAGGGCCTCCAGATTAAGGCCACCCTTATCGCCGCCGCCCAATGCGCCTAAAACACCATTCAGAATATCCATTGCCCGCTCCTTTAATTTGCGCTCAGTCTGCCCGACATTAAGCCGTTAATCGCAAGCGTGAAAAGCCGCAAATCGCAGCCTGACAGGGCTCTGAGTAACATTTGCGACACCAGAGCGTTTAAACGCGACAATACAAAAACCGGCGTAAAAAAAACCGCGCCGGATACCGGAGCGGGTTTTTCAGAACTCAAAACAGATAAGGCTTAACCGACCTTGGCGGCCAGTCGTTCCTGACCTTCGCGGATCAGTTGGGCCGCCACTTCGGGCTCGCCCCAACCCTTAAGGGTCGTGACCTTGTTCTTTTCCAGATCCTTGTAGTGCGCAAAGAAGTGCGCGATCTGCTCGATCAGTATTTCTGGCATCTGGCGGTAGCTGGAGACATTGCTATAGTACGGGTGCAACTTATCGACCGGCACGGCCAGGATTTTCTCGTCCTTACCGGCTTCGTCTTCCATCAGCAGCACACCGATGGGACGCGAACGGATCACGACCCCCGGATAGACCGGCACGGGACCGACCACCAGAATGTCGCACGGGTCGCCATCGTCAGCCAGGGTGTGCGGAATAAACCCGTAGTTACCGGGATAGAACATCGACGTGTAGAGAAAACGGTCGACAAACAGAGCCCCGGAGTCCTTATCCAGTTCGTACTTGACCGGCATGCCACCCTGGGGAATTTCGATAATAGCGTTAATGTCCCACGGCGCGTTAGGACCAATAGAAATCTTATCTATATTCATAAGTTCTGGCTTTTTGATTATATAACAAAGTTGCGCCCATTTAAGAGATTGAGGCTGTTCGCACAAGCGAAGAGTTAGAAAAAGTGAAAACTTTGTGGCCTGTACCGATAAAATCCTGGGGCTGGTGACCGGATACACGGTCTGTTAAGCTTAATGAAATCAATACCGTGGCAAACCATGACCACAGACACGCGGGGAAGTATGATGTCCGATTTCGATTTTATGGCTTTTGGTTTCGATATAGCCGCTCTGGTGATCTTTTTCGTATGCTGGTTCGGCTATGAGCACCTGATCCGATTGCTGTCCAAGCGCCGCGGCATGTTGCTGAAAGATTTGACCGTCGTGCGCCATGCCTGGATGCGCGAGATGGTCATTCGGGACTTCAAACTGTTCGATTCCAACCTGATCGGCCACGGCGTCAATTCGGCCAGCTTTTTTGCCTCCGCCAACCTTATCCTGATTGCGGCCATCGGCGGCGCCCTGTTCAGCACCGATGTCACCTTTCAATACGCGACCGGGCTTGGGATCGACACCTCCTCATCCTTGCTGGTGCTTAAACTATCACTGGTCATTGTTTGTCTGGCACGCGGCCTGCTGAACTTCATCTGGGCCCTGCGTCAGATGAATTACTGCGTGGCGGCCTTCGGCGCCATTCCGCTCAATGTCGACAAAGAAACCGCTGACAAATTCACCGAAGCGGCATCAGATATCATCGATCCGGCCATGTCGAATTTTTCGCAAGGCGTGCGCGGTTACTATTTCTCTCTGGCCGCCGGAGCTTGGCTGTTCGGGCCGTGGGCACTGGTGATCGCCAGCATAGGGGCGGTATTTCTGCTCGGCTGGCGTCAGGCCAGCTCTCAGGCGTCACGCGGCCTTCGCCGGATGCGCGAATTGCTGGAGGAGCACCCCTACCCTACCCGCACCCGTCCACTCTATGAAAACGACCCCGCACCGCTTGAGGATATTCTTGCGATGCACAAGGACGACCGCGCAAATCACCTGCCTAAAAAAGAGCCGCAAGATTAGGAAAGCCCATTAAAATCACGGTAGTGACATTAATGTTTTTGCAGTTGTAACCATACGTGATCATACAAATGCACTTTTGGACTTGCGATTTTCCGCACCGCAAACTATTTTGATCTTGTTCGACGTTGTTACGTCGATGCCCTTCCTGGGCGTTTCCTCCCTGTAGACTTTAGCCGCGCTTGTTATTAGCGCGGCTTTTTTTTGCCCGATTTTAGAGAGTTCCGAGGCGAAACGACTTAAGGGCCTCAATAACGGACGCCAGTGCCGATTTGAGCGTCCCGAAGCCCGCCGTCTGCTCCAAAGTCGCCTCATCCATATAGAGCGCGCGGTTGATCTCAATCTGTAGCGCGTGAACGCCCCGGTGCGGCTTACCGTAGGTTTCCATATTATAGCCCCCGGCAAAGGGCATGTTCAGCCCGACCTTAAGGCCATGCGCCTCCAGTTGCTTCTTCACAAAGCGCGTCAATTCCGGATCGCAGGTTTCCCCATAAAGGTCGCCCAGCACGATATCGGGCAGCTTTCGCGACCCGCCGGCCTGCGTGGTTGACGGCATGGAATGCCAGTCGATGAACATAATGGTGCCAAACTGGGCGCATCCCTGCCGCAGCAGATAGTTCAGGGCGTGGTGATAGGGGGCATGAACCCGTGCAATACGCACCTTGGCCTCATCAATCCCGATGGGGTGAAGATGGATTTCCCTCTGCCCGCTCAAACAGCGCGGAATGACCCCAAAGCCGGAGCGCACCCGCAGGGTCTGGGTCAGGGCGTCTCTGGGCAAAGCGCCCTTGATCAGACGGGCATCCAACTCACGCGGATCGCGGTTAACATCCACAAACGACCGCCCATAGACAGCGCGAACACAGCGGATGTCCATGTCCTGTGAAAACCCGATCAGGTCATCGACATAGGCATCTTCGGTGGACCTAAGCACCGGCAAGGCCTCGCGTGCGCCCTGAATAAAACTGTCGGGATAGTAGCGACCGGAATGGGGCAGACCAAACACCAGCGGCCAGCCCTCCCCGCCGTCCGGCTCGATCACATCGACCGCCGGAATAAAATCGCGGGACAAGTGCCACAGTTGAGAAACATTCGTATCCATATTAGCTATTTAGTAGGCCATTCGTGCGAGTTCTTCATCCCTAATTTACGTCAGTTGCGTTATTATCGCCTCCACGGGTCGGCTCAGCGCAACTGGCGACTGAAAAATATTGAGTAGTTATGGGGTACCATGAAGAAAATTCTGCTGGCTGAAGACGAAGATTCCGTGCGCAGTTTCCTGACCCGCGCCCTGCAACGGGCGGGTTATGAGGTCGTAAGCTGTGCCGATGGCGACAGCGCGATCGAAGCGCTCGATCAAGGCCCCTACGACCTGCTGCTGACCGATATTGTTATGCCAGGTGCCGATGGTATCGAAGTCGCCAAGATTGCCGGCCAGCGCCAGCCGGGCCTTAAAATCATGTTCATCACCGGCTTTGCCGCGGTGGCCCTTAACGCCCAGAAAGCCTCTCCCGAAGCCAAGGTGCTCGAAAAGCCGGTGCATCTGCGCGAGATCGTGACCGAAGTCGAGCGTCTGATCGCGGCGTAAGCTTCGCGCAGGTTTTTACTTGACCTAACGCTGCGCTTCTTGAGGGTGTTTTTAGTTGCCCTAACGCTGCGCTCCTTGAGGGCGGGCGCGAAATTGTCACCGAAGTGGAACGCCTGATCGCGGCGTAAGCGCCCTAAATCTGATTGTGGGATTAACCCACAGATTTCCCGAAAAATGGCTTGCTATGGCGGGGAGGCTTGGTTATACACCGCTTCCTCGCATAAAGTGGACTCGTAGCTCAGCGGGAGAGCACTACGTTGACATCGTAGGGGTCACAGGTTCAATCCCTGTCGGGTCCACCATTTTACCCATTGAAAACATTAGCGATTTCGGAATATCGCCATCTGGCGAAATGTCGTTGTGCCACGCAAGTGGCACGCAGACACGCGAAAAGCCATCAAATTTGTTCTTTGGATTCAATATGTCAGTGAAATAGGCATCAATTGCCGCAGCCCCCTGACTTAAATAGTCGGGAGCAAATTTGGCGTATCTTTCAGTTGTGCCAGGTAACTTATGGCCCAACAGCCCTTCGACTTCCCACGCCGGAACACCCCTGGCACGTAATTCAGCGGCCATGGTGTGGCGGAGACTGTAAGGCGTGGTATCTTTGCTAAGCCCGGCAGCGCTGACTACGGTGGCAAACCCCTTCTTAATTGATTGGATCGGCTTGCCATGCCAATTCACAAAACGCGATACGTCTCTGCGTGTGATATAAGGCAGCAGCGTATCCGTTATCGGCACAATCGGACGGCCCTTTTTGGTGCGTTTCCGCCCGCGCGGATTTAGGTCGATTAGTCTGGCGTCCAGATCGACCTGATTCGGAGCCAAATCCAGCACGGCACCGGGACGGGCCAGCGTGTTCAGTGAAATCATTATAAACAGGTGGAGATGCGGCCATTCTTTCGATTTAATAAGCAGCTTGCGCATTTCAGCTTTTGACAAGCGATAGGGTTCATCTTCGTCAGAACGATCATGCTCATCAATTATGAAGGGAGCGGAGGTGATTTCACCCCGTTGCCAGGCGCGCCGGATCGCCGCACGTCCGACAGACATGGTGCGCGACACATAGGAATTTTTATAGCCTCTGCTCTTGAGCCAATCTATGAACGCTTCCTGTCGGTCGATGGTGAGATCGGACACCAGATCATCGCCAAAAAACTCATTCCATTGCGCGAGGCTAATCTTTGCCTGAACCCGACTGGCAATTTTTGAGGCATGTCCCTGCCAGTATCGAACCAGTACCGTTGCCAGTGCCATTTCGGCCGGTTTTACGTCACGGAAATGTGCATGCTTTGTGACATGCTCGGCGAGTTTTATTTCGGCTTCCCGAAGATCGACGCAGCCAGTTGAGACGCGACGTGTCTGTCGTGTCCGGACGTCGAACCAGGTGATGTGCCAGAAAGGCGACCGCGGCCGTTCTGAGAGCCAGAACCCTCCGATTTCGCTGATTTTTCCCTTTGACATGGCGCGATCCGTTGATTGTCCGAATACTCGTTTAAGTCTGATACGGTATATTTATAACGGCAACCGATTTTCCGGAAGCCTATTTCGCCGCGTTTTCGAATACGCTGTATCGTATCCATGGAAACGCCCAGAATGTCCGCGGCTGCCTTTTCACTAATTAGCGGCTCAAAAGACACGTCAGCCAGCATGAAGCACCTCCCGAACATAAATACCAGGAATAGTTAGCCACGGCGTCCTCCCCGGTTAAACCCTTTGTCGCTGGCCAGAAAAGCCTCCAGCATGAATGGAATTAATTCGGTGACCGGCTCCGCAACGCCGTAAGCGGCCTGATACATATCGGCGTATTCTCTGAGCGCCTGATGTAATTCCGCCCCGATGGTGATGGTCAGCTTGTTGGGGGTGCGATCAGGCAACCTGCCCAGTTTGATTTCGGCCATTTCGGCCTCCTACGATGCGTAAGGTTTCAGGATCAGGTCTTTGTGGACGACAACGCGCAAAGGCCATCCCGGTCGCACCGTAAGGCCAGGCTGGACGTTTAGCTGCTTCTCGACAATACGTTGTCCGGCCTGATTAGCGCTCTGCCGTGTCGATTCACGGATGGCCTTCACAACTTCGCTGTCGGTATCGGGGCCGGTCTGACCGGCAATCCCCAAAAGGCTCGACAGGCCGACGCCTTTGAGAAGCGACCATGTGTGATAATCAACCTTGTCAGAAAGGCCTGCGTAGCCCGCCTCGTCTGTGGCAGGCAGATTATCAAGCCCTAGGGATGATCCGTCAGGCATGATCAGGCGCTGCCATATCACCAACGCGCGAGACTGTCCTAAAGCCACCACGCTGTCATAGCGGCCGATCAGGCGGGAGCCTTGCGGGATCAGGAGAACTCGACCCGTCACCGTGTCATAAACATTAGCTGTGACCTGCGCGATCGTCATCCCTGGCAAGTCCGATTTCAGTCCCGTAATCAGACTGGCATTGATGATGGTGCCCGCCATGACCTGATAGGGTGAGGCCGGGGTTTGCAGACCCTGACTGTTGTAAATGTCCGCCTTTGAGCCCTGCCCTGCAAAGTCCAGCTTACGACCTTGCGCATTCTGATCCTTATCAGGATCTAGGTTCAAGCCCGCCTCTGGCTGTGTCGGGATGATAAGACTCGCATCTGTCAGCCCTGCCTCGACTGCATTCGACGCAAGCGGTGCCGCACTCCCTCTATCATTCATGCCGAAAAACAAACCGGACTCGTGAGTGGATTGCGTTGACGCCTGATCTGCCGAACCTGAAGTCGATGGCTCTTTCAACTGCGCCTGCTGGTGTTCAAGGATGGGCTTTCCCAAATCGCCAGGAAGTGGCGGTCCGAGCTGAGGCACACCGGCCGGCACGTCTGCGTAGGTCTTCGGCAGATTTTGCAACTGATCGGGCTTAGGCTTCTGCGCATCAGAAGCTTTTTCGGGGTCATAGCCTGACGATTGATCAGCGACAGCTTTGACCTCCGGTCTTTTCAACCCAAGCCATGTGACCGCGACGATACCGACGCAGGCTAAAGCCGCTGCACCAATCAGGAGGTTGCGCTTGAAGCGTACCACTTTACGCGGCCTGGCACGTAACACCAGTGTCTCAGGGTCGGCCTTCGGGGGATCTGCCGCATCAGTCATGGCGACCTCCCGCTACGGATTTGACTTTGCCAGCCGGGCGGACGTCATTGCGTTCGATCCGCACGATACTCTGAACCTTCCCGCCAAGACGCAGCTCGGCGGCGGCAAAGAGACGATCCACGATGTAGTAAGATCCGCGCATCCGGTAATTGACGAGCTGGGCATCGCCGTGCTCGCCCACAACAAAGAGAGGTGGCGCCTCGCCCTGGGCTATCCCTTGGGGAAATTCGATATAGACTTTTGTGCCGTCATCGAAGACCCGTACCGGACGCCATGACGGGCTGTCGCCTTTGATGTCATAGCGAAATCGCAGATCTTCGAGCGTTATACCGGAAGCCGCAGGCTTGGTTTGCTCGGCTAATGCTGCCTGCTCTTTCAGGGCAATCAACGTACCTTGCGGGTAGCGCCATGAAATGGCAGCCATAGCCGTACCGGACGTGCTTTCCAGTGTGAGATGATAGGTACGCTTATCGGTCGTTATAATCAGATTGGTTTTCAGCCCCGTAACATAAGGCTTTACCAATATATGCACCTGTGCCGTTTCACCGGCACCGCTTTTGGTATCGCCAATAACCCATCGCGCCGTGTCGCCAGCCGATATGGCGATAAGGTGCTCGCCCGGCTCTAATGCGATGTCGCTCACCTTTTCAGGCGCGGTGTAGAGACGATAAAGCGCCCCTTCCATATAAGGATAGACCTGAATAGCATTGATGTAGCTCTGAGTTTGCGGCTCCCGCAATGCGGCTTTGTTAGCAGCGAGCACACGCGCCGTAGGTGCCAGTGTATTGATCTTGGTCACATTCGGCACGGGGACCAACTGGCCTGGCATGGCGACCGGTACAGGCTGCTCAACAAACCTTACGGCAGCGGGCGGATCAGGCACCTTTACGGCCTCGACAAAGCGAGCCGTATCATAGGCGATGACCGGTAAGGCCTGAGATGATGTGCAGGCGGTCAAGCCGATAACGGAAACTGACGCCAGTAAAATCACAGCGGTACGCATGAATAATCTCCTTTATTGCAGGGGTTGAGATTGAGGATTTGCAGACAGGGCGGCATCGTCTGCCACCGGCCGTAGTGACGTCTTCGCAGACGCATCGGTGCTTTCCGCAGCGATGCGCTCTGCGTCGGGCGCATAGTCCTGCGACCAGGCCATTTGATTGACGTACAGGCCGAGCGGATTTTTGCGCAAAGTCTCTTCGCGTGTAGGCGGCTTTTGAACCACGCCAAGGATGGCGGTCCAGCGTTCCGTGCGGGTAAGAACACCATGAATGTAGGTCAGCTCATTCCACTTCACCTGAAACGAAGTTTTAGATGCCCGCACCACGCTCGTGATGGACACGGTGACGCTACGTTCACCAACCCCGGCAAACGGGTCTCGTTGCCGGGCCTGATCGTTGAGATACTGTGCAGCCCCCTGAGTGGTGAAGTCATAGGCTTCAAGCCAGTTCTCACGCACGAGCACGGGGTCAATTGAAAGCGAACGCAGGTTTGTAATGAAGCGCGCCATGTACCATGAAATTTGCGCATCGGATGGCTTATACGCCTCAGTCGCCGGTCCAAGGGCTTTGATGCTGCCGGAGCGGCTATCGACCTCGACGACATAGGGCGTTACCCGGCTCTGGGACGCCAGCCAGACCATGCCGCCCGCCAGAACGAGGCTCACAGACAGGGCTCCATAAGCCAAAAGCCGCCAGTTTCTGGCCTGTGCCGCAGATGATCCAATACGTTCATCCCAGACCTGAGCGGCCTTTTGATAAGGGGTAATGGGTTCAGGCGTTTGTCCATAGCGTTGCAGACTGCGTTTAAACGACATGATGTTTAGTCCTTCTGTGAGAGGTCGGGATTAGCGGAGGCCATAGGGCGGTCGCCGGAAGCTATGACCGACTGAGCCATGTGCAGGTGCGCCCGCCGGCTTTGTTCTTCGCGCATATTCTGCGCCCACTGTGGCGGCGTTTGTTCGGTCTTCGACTGGCCTGGACCTGAAGCGGACTGCCTGGACGATGATCCATGAGGTTGGCCGCCGCCTGATGATGAATTGCCAGACGGCGCGGAGGCCGCAGGTGCAGGTGCGGCTCCGCCTCCCGCCGAGGGTCCACCACCGGTAGGGCTACCGGAAGGTGACGATGACCCCGCACCCCCGGCCGAAGATCCCCTGCCGCTGACGGCACTTGCGGCCTTCATGCCGCCAAGAGCTGAACCACCCATGCGGGCGATACTGGCCACCGCGCCACCGGCCAGCATTCCGGCACCGACCGCGGCTCCTACGGTGCCCACTGCCGCACCGGCTCCCAGTTGCGGCGCGCCGGACACAAGCCCTGATGCAATGCCGGGGCCAAAAATACCGAGACCCAGAAGCGTCAGGGAGGCCAGAACCAGAGACATAGCCTGATTGATGTCAGGTTCCTGACCGTTCAGGGCCGTGATAAACTGATCAAAGAAACCGGAGCCTATGCCGACAATCACGGCCAGAACCATGACCTTGATACCTGAGGTGATGACATTGCCCAGGACCCGTTCGGCCAGAAAGGCGGTCTTGTTCCACAAGGCAAATGGCACAAGCACAAAGCCGGCAAGCGTTGTGAGCTTAAATTCCAGCACTGTGATAAAAAGCTGAATAGCCAGAATGAAAAAGGACAGCAGGACAAGCAGCCACGCCACCAGCAGGATCACAATGGTGAGAAAGTTGCCGATAAAGCCGGATAGAGTAACGAGGTCTGAGGCCTGCACGAGCAATGGATGTGCCGCTTCAAACCCTATCCCCGCCAGCTTGCCCGGCTTGAGCAGATCGGCGGCCGTAAGAGTGTTCGCGCTCGCCTGAAGTCCCATGCCCACAAAGGACTGAAAGATCAGGCTGGCCAGCATGTTGAAGTTGTTGAGGATGAAGGCGAACGCTCCGACATAGAGCACCTTTTTGATCAGGCGAGACATGACATTGGCTTCGCCATCCAGCGCCCAGAACAGAGCCGCCAGAGTCACGTCTATAGCGATCAGTGTGCCTGACAGGTGACCGACATCGCCTCTGAGCAGCCCAAATCCGCTGTCGATATAGGCGATAAAGGTGCTCATAAAGCTGTCGATGATGTTGAGGTCGTTCATGTCATATCTCGCCGAAGGGATGATCAAACCGCGCTCTCGGAACCCGATTACTGCGGCGTGTAGGCTTTGCCGGTGCCGAGGAATTTGGTCGTCATGGCTTTGGACACGGCTTCAGCCTCCGCCGCTCTCGCCTGATCAATCGCGTCGGCGCGGTACTGTGCCGTCAGCAAGGTTTGAATCTGCATTTGCTGTTTGGCGGTCAGCGCCAGTAACTGATTGGTTGCCTGCTGTGCTTCAAGGTCGCCCCCGCTGGCTTCGGAAGCCCGCACCAGAGTGTTCAGAGTGTCGGCGTCGCTTTGGAGGGCTTCATTGACGCGCGCCTGAACCAGAAGGGTTTGCTGGTACGCGCTCATGGCGCTCGACCAGCGGGTCTGAGCCGAACCTAACAGGGTGCTGATTTTTATGTTGCCGCCGTAAGTTCCCGGAAACTGTGATTTGAGCGCCTGTTCAGTCTCACTTAAGCTAAAGGCAATGCCCTTAGCGGTTTTCATCAAATCGCTGATGGCGGCGATATCGGCATTGAGCCCGGCCAGCTCGCTGATATCGAGCTTCTTCAGGTGTTTGGCCATGTTTTGCAGCATGACCGCCTCATTCTGAAGCGCTTTGATCTGGTTGTTGATCTGTTGCAAGGCTCGGGTCGCCGACAGCACGTTCTGAATATAGTTGGCTGGATCATACACGGCGACCTGCGCGACCGCCGGTGTCAGACCAGTGCTAAAAGTCGCGGCAATAGTCATGACGACAATGGCGGCGTTAATGGATTTATGGTTCATGGATAGTGCTCCTGATTTTGGACAAGGGATGGCGTGGACTGTTTGCAGACAGTCCGGTGATGCTGGTTTAAGTTGGTGGTTGGGTTCAGGCCTTACAGCCTCAGGTTCGCAGGCGATCCCGGCGTTTCGGTGGGGCAGAGATTAAGAGGTCAGCGGCCCAGTTCAGGCCTTTGTGTTTGAGCCAGCTTTGCGCAAAATCGGCCCCACAGTCCTCAGTAAGATGGCGGTCGATCACTGCCTGATCTTCAGGCGACGAGGCAGCGCAAAAGGCCAGGGCTACGGGGCCAAGATTTAGCTCAAACAGACGATTACCGCGGCGCGATTGCAGGTAATACTGCCGCTTCGGAATGGCCCGTGCGATCAGTTCAACCTGCCGGTCATTGAGACCGAGGCGCTCATAGGCCGCGCGTGACTGAGGTTCGATGGCGCGCTCATTAGGCAGGAACAGGCGTTGCGGGCAGGATTCGATAATGCTGGGCGCAATTGTGCTATCGGCAATATCCGCCAGCGACTGCGTGGCGAAGATGACGCTGACATTCTTTTTCCGCAAAACCTTCAGCCATTCGCGGATGCGCGCGGCAAACAGCGGATTATCAAGAAACACCCAGGCCTCATCCAGCATAAGGAGTGTCGGGCGACCGTCAAAACGTTCCTCCAGCCGGTGAAACAGGTAGGTCAGGACCGGCATAACTAACCCGGCCTCGCCCATCAGGTCTTCCGTCTCGAAACAGACGACAGAGGCAAGATCAAGATCATTCTCTTCGGCATCAAGGCAATGACCGTATGGGCCTTCAAGGGTATAGGGGCGAAGGGCCGATTTGAGATCATTGGACGACAAAAGCACGCTGAGACCTGTAAGGGTACGCTGCGTCTCCGGGGCATGGCTCAGGCTGTTCAGTGCCGACCACAGGACTTCTTTTATATCTGGTGTGACGATCACCTGCTCATGACTGAGGATCAGGATCAGCCATTCCAGAGCCCATGTCCGTTCAGAGAGATCGTCGATGCGACGGAGTGGCTGAAACGCCAGTTGCGCCTTACGTCCCAGGACATGATGCTGACCGCCCATGGCCAGTGTCGCGGCCCTGGCTGAACCACCCTTGTCAAAAATGAACGCTTGCGCATTTTGATAACGCTGGAACTGCAATGCCAGAAATGACAGCAGAACCGACTTGCCGGCACCCGTGGGGCCAAGGATCAGCATGTGGCCGACATCACCAACGTGGGTCGATAAACGAAATGGCGTTGCCCCTGAACTGAGGGCATAGAGTAAAGGCGGACCGCCCAGATGCGCATTGTTTTCCGGCCCGGCCCATACCGCAGACAACGGCATGAGGTGAACGAGGTTTAGCGAATGGACAAGCGGCTGGCGTACATTGGCGTAGACATGACCGGGCAGAGAACCCAGCCAGGCTTCCACTGCATTGAGGGACTCTTTAATGGTGGTGAAACCCAAACCGTTGATAACCTGTTCGGCGCGGCGCAGTTTCTCATCAGCTTTGCGCTTATCTGCATCCATCACGGTAATGGTGGTTGTCAGATAGCCAAAACTGACATGATCGCCGCCTAATGCCTGAAGGGCCTGATCACTATCAGCAACCTTATTGTCGGCATCACTATCGGTGAGTTGGGTCGCTTCATTATAGATGACTTCGCGCAAGAGTGCTGTGATCGACTTGCGTTTGGAAAACCACTGGCGACGAATTTTAGTCAGAGTTTTTGTCGCCTCATCCTTGTCCAGCGCGATAAAACGGCTGGTCCAGCGATACCCCATATCCTGATGGTTGAGACTGTCGAGCAGGCCCGGATGGGTATGCTTCGGGAACCCCAGAACCGTCATAGTGCGGATATGCTGATAACCCAGCATGGGTTCCAGTCCACCATAAAGCGGGGTATCGACAAGGATCGCATCCAGATACATCGCAGTATCAGGAACCTTTACGGCATGAGCTTTACTTGAGACCGTGCCGTGCAGATAAGACAGGGTTTGCGCGTCATCCAGCGCTTCGATGTGCGGCATGAAGCTGGCGAACATATCCAGGGCGCTGTCAGTCCGGGCTATAAAGGCCTGAAGCTCCTGGCGCCAGTTGCGCTTTTGCGTTCCCTTTTCACCGTTCTGCGTACCCATATCGGAGGTCTCAAGCAGAGCCTGTCCGGCGCCGGCCGAGAAGTCGGCTGGCGGCATGAAGACAAGCGTCAGATAATAGCGTGTCTCAAAATGCTGATCCCTTTGCCCCGCAAACGTCGCACGGCGTTCCTCATCGACCAGACGTGCGACGCCCGCCTCAGGCCCGGTTTGCGGATATTCAAGCGCCTCTGTCCTGTGGGCCTCAAAGAACAATGCCCAGCCACTGCCAAAACGGCGCAGTATATTGTTGGCGCGCGCGCATGTGCTGACCAGTTCAGCCTGTGTCGCACTCTCTAAATCAGGGCCCTGATAGCGTAAGGTGCGCTGGAAACTCCCATCCTTATTCAGGACGATACCGGGCGCTACCATCGCCGCCCATGGCAGATGATCAGCGAGGCCATCAGAGGTTTTACGATATTGGCGGATATTCAGCATGTCAGATACGCTTTCTGCCGAAGATGTCTCATCAGCACAGTCAGGAAATCAGGATCATGTTTTGCAGCGAAAACGGCGAGGGAATGCCCCACCATCCAGAAGATGAGGCCAGCCAGCCACATCTGAAGCCCCAGCCCTAAAGCGGCGGCCACGGTGCCATTGATAATGGCTAAGGACCGTGGCGCACCGCCCAGAAGCAGGGCTTGCGTCAGGGACTGGTGCAATGGCACGTCATACCCTTCCACAGGCCCGGCCATCAGATGAGCGCTCCGCCGCCGAACGAAAAGAAGGTCAGAAAGAACGACGATGCGGCAAAGGCGATACTAAGACCGAAGACGATCTGGATCAGACGTCTGAAGCCCCCGGACGTTTCGCCAAACGCCAGGGTCAGACCCGTCACGATGATCACCATCACAGCGACAATCTTGGCCACGGGTCCCTGCACGCTATCGAGAATTTGCTGCAAGGGCGCTTCCCACGGCATACCCGAACCTGCGGCCTGAGCGGCACCGGCAAGTGCTACCATGATCAGGGGCATCAGCAATGAGGCCCTGGATGTAAGGGGGTGAGCGATAGTTTTGGTGTCACGCATATAGAGTCTCCTTCAATGAAATTGTTGAGGTTGGGCAGGTATCCTCGCCACTCAGGTGAGTGATCGAAGCTGGTAGTCGCCAGCGGAATCGAGGCCGTTGATTTCGGCAATCTCTTCGATACGGCGCGGCATTTGGTTGAAACTGTTTTCGCCACAGATAAAGACGATCAGATCTATGGCTTCGGCGATCATCGGGCGCGGCACATGGACGACCGCTTCCTGAACAAGCTGTTCAAGACGATAGAGCGCGCCCCTTGCAGAATTGGCATGTAGGGTAGCAATGCCCCCCGGATGACCGGTGTTCCACGCCTTGAGCATGTCGAGCGCTTCGGCTCCCCTGACCTCGCCGACAATGATGCGATCAGGCCGGAGTCTTAATGTTGAACGCACCAGATCGGCTAGGGTGACAAAACCCGGACGGGTTCGCAGGGCCACAACATCCTTTGCCGCACATTTCAGTTCGCGGGTGTCCTCGATCAGGATGACACGCTCATCTCTCTCGGCAACTTCAGCCAGCAGGGCGTTGGTCAGGGTCGTCTTGCCTGAACTCGTGCCGCCAGCGACAAGAATATTACGACGATCTGATATAGCCTGACGCAGCATCCGGGCCTGTTGCGATGTCATGATCTGATCGGCCACATAATCACCCAGGCCGTAAAGGCGGTGAGCGGACTTACGGATCGAGAAACAGGGGCCAGCCACGACAGGCGGTAACAGTCCTTCAAACCGCTCACCGCTAACACCGTCAACCGTACCTGGCAGTTCAGCACTGACAATCGGGCTATCGGCATGAACTTCGGCGCGGATATGACTGGCCACCAGACGGATGACGCGCTCGATATCAGCCGCCGGCATGATGACGCCGGTGTTGATACGTCCTTCGCCTGCCAGGTCGAGCCGAACTGAGCCGTCGGGATTGACCATGATCTCGCGAACCCGCGGATCGGTCAGGGCCTGTGCCAGTCCCTCCCCCATTGCGGTACGCAGCATGGTGCGAAGGCGTAACCCTGAAACGGAAGCCTGGGTCATTGCCCGCTCTCCCCGTCCTGAATTGGGGACTGCCTTTGTTCCGCAGCTTCCCTTGTTTCCGCCAGTATGCGGCGACCTCCGGCCATCTGGCGGCCGACCTGATCAATGAACTTGCTAAAGCGATCCTGACCTACGGCACGCGCTACCTTATCCGGTTCGGGCATCTGAGCCGTCACCGTAAGCTGATAGCGGACAAACAGGGCCAGAGTTTCCAACACCGCCTGAACATCGCGCTCAATGCGCTCAAGTTGACGCGATTGACGATCAAGGCGGATTTTAAGGCTTTCATCGACAGATTGCGCTGCCCGGCGATTGAGATATTGCCGCAGGGCATCAGCGATGATGGCTGACTTGGACGTGCCGGGCTTTTCAGCAAGTGCCTCAAGCCGCTCAGAAAGGGCATCATCAAGATAGAGGTTATGACGGGGTTTCATGGACTGTGATCCTCAGAAACTGGGTAAAGGCTGGTCGCGCTCGCCCTCGTTAAGGGCGTGGGCGCGGGCAATGTTGGAGAGGCGGTCAATGACCCGCTTGTCGGCAATCACGTCATTGTCGTTGTCGGTCAGGCCAAAAAGATCATCGCTTTGCGGAACTGTGCGTTTGGCAGGTTCATCTTCTCCAAGTCCGGGGTGGCGCTGCTGTTGCAAGCCACCTTCGTCTTCGGCGCCTGCACCTTCTTCACCCTCAAGGGCCTTGATCAGGCGTCGGTCAGTGGCACGGACCTGACCTTCCCATACGTCAGGCCGGGCTTGCGGTCTGTCGGCGTAAGTGCCCTCTGATAGAACAGGCGGCGGCAGACGGCGGGATATAAAGTTGGCGTCCTCAAAGTATCTGAGTTTCTTCGCTTTGATGGGGGCGAGACCGGAAACCAGCACCAGCTCATCAGAGGGTGGCAACTGCATAACCTCGCCGGGCGTCAGGAGCTGACGGGCGGTCTCCTGCCGCGAGACCATGACATGCGCCAGCCAGGGTGCCAGCCTATGGCCGGCATAGTTCTTCTGAGCCCGCAATTCTGTCGCTGTCCCGAGGGCATCCGAGATACGTTTGGCAGTGCGCTCATCATTCGATGAAAAGGCTATGCGCACATGACAGTTGTCGAGGATGGCATTGTTTTCACCGTAAGCCTTGGAAATCTGATTGAGGCTTTGGGCAATCAGATAGGCGCGGATACCGTAGCCGGCCATGAAAGCCAAAGCGGTTTCAAAAAAGTCCAGCCGTCCCAGTGCCGGAAACTCATCAAGCATCATCAGCAACTGGTGACGATTGTGTTTGTTGGGATCACCTTCCAGGCGCTCTGTAAGGCGACGACCGATCTGATTGAGGATCAGGCGTACCAGTGGCTTTGTGCGAGAAATATCTGAAGGCGGGATGACCAGAAACAACGAGACAGGCTGTTTAGCATTGACCAGATCAGCTATGCGCCAGTCACAGGCTTCTGTAGTCGCCGACACCACCGGATCGCGATACAGTCCCAGAAACGACATGGCCGTGGACAGGACGCCGGAGCGCTCGTTCTCTGACTTATTTAAGACTTCTCTGGCAGCAGAAGCCACGACCGGATGCACAAGCGGCGCGTCCTTGGTGCCGAGATGATTGGTCGTCATCATCCGGTGCAAAGTATAAACAAAGGTGCGTTGGGGATCGGACAGGAAGGTCGCCACCCGTGCCAGGGTTTTGTCTTCCTCAGCATAAAGGACATGAAGGATGGCGCCGACCAGTAGGGAATGACTGGTTTTTTCCCAGTGGCTGCGATGTTGAAGTGCGCCTTCCGGATCAACGAGAATGTCGGCGATGTTTTGTACGTCGCGGACTTCGTCGTGACCTTTGCGGACCTCAAGAAGGGGGTTGTAGCGGGCAGAGCTCAGATCTGTCGGATTGAACAGAAGACAATGGGAAAACTTTGAGCGCCATCCGGCTGTCAGTTCCCAGTTTTCGCCCTTGATATCATGGACCACAACAGAACCGGTCCACGACAGAAGGGTTGGAATAACGAGACCAACGCCTTTGCCGGAGCGTGTCGGGGCAAAGGCCATGACGTGTTCAGGACCATCATGACGCAGATAGTCAGACCCCACCCGCCCTAAGAAAACGCCCTTGTCATTAAACAGGCCGGCCGCTTCGATCTCCGGTATTTTTGCCCATCGGGCAGAGCCATAGGTGGTGACAAAGTGCGCTTGTCTGGCTCGCCACAGCGACCCGAAGACGGCCACAACAAACCCCATAAAGCCGCTGGTCGCCGCGAGGCTGCCTGCCCTGAAAAAGACTTCGGGGGCATAGGCGTCAAAGTGATACCACCATGAAAACAACGACCACGGATGATAAACCGGAAGACCAAAAATCAGAAACCATGGCGTACCGAGCCCGGCCTGATATCCCAGTTGTGCGGCCGCCCATTGGGTTGACGCCCAGACGCCGAGCACCACGATCAAAAGAACGATCAGAATCTGGCCGATAAGCAGTTTTGTGGGGGTCATGGATCGGGTTCCGCTTGCCGCAGCCACAGTGCCGCGAACAGGGAACATGATCAGAGAAGGCCTCGGAATCTCATATGGCCGCTATGTGCGCTCACATGGTCTCGCTGCATCCCGGCGGCTCCAGATAAGGTCAGTTAGTAATGTATCGAGTCGCTTTGCCCCCGGGGTGCCCTTTGAACTGATGGTGTTGGATGGTTCTACGGCTCC
Organism: Asticcacaulis sp. SL142; assembly: GCF_026625745.1. Lineage (NCBI taxonomy): Bacteria > Pseudomonadati > Pseudomonadota > Alphaproteobacteria > Caulobacterales > Caulobacteraceae > Asticcacaulis > Asticcacaulis sp. SL142. Next base: position 1,639,071 of record NZ_CP113061.1, read on the forward strand.
AACGATGCTGACGAATACGTTTGGCTATTTCTGAGAGCATACACGGAGTATAAAGTTGCAGACTTAGAGGTTGCGCAGCATGAGCACTGCTATACGTCTATTGCCTCGCAACCTCTAAACGCGACTGAATTATTCAAACGTTTCGCAATTCTCATAATTATTCGAGATAAGAACAGCAAGGTGCGCCAAATCAAATAATTAAACCGCTTCGCCATTTGGTCTCAGCGTGACCTCCTCAAATAAAGCAGTAGAAAGCCACTTTTGGGAGAAGAAAAAGGGACAGAAAAACAAGAAGGGCGCTGAACCTGCGTACATGCCCGACACTAAACTAAAGGAGCTAAGCCCCCGGCTTTCTACCTTTATCCACTAGGGAAGCATGCAGTGCTAAAAAGGGCTGATCATCGGCCAAAAATTAGAGCTAAGTTTTTATACTTTTATAATTTGTCACCTGATGTCAACCGCTTGGGTATCCTTTTCACATCCATAATTAATTTGACAAAAGCTATCACTAAAAAAGCTAACGGTATCCAAGGCTCACGGCCGGTTGCAGCAAATAATATTGTCGCTATTAGAGCAATCAGTACAGCAGACACTTGCCATGCATATTTCATATTTCAGCTCCATTTTTAAATTTGCAACCCCTCGAAACAGTATACGAGGTCATTTCGAGGAATTGCATTCACAAATAACAATTATGTAACAGGCGAAAATGACAACATTATTAGCCATCACCATCTATAATATCTCTGAGATACTCTGCGCCAATACCATAAGCGGTTGCGATCGCAGTGACAACACCCCCGCCAATTGTAGCGACTCCTGCGGCTGCAATTATAGATAAGTCCAGAGCCACGCCAAACCAGTCTATTTCTTGATTTGCAATTTTATCGGCCCATGCATCGGAAAGGTATAGATTGCCATCCTGATCGACCACGAACTTATCATTGTCGCCATTTCCGTTGTCGTAAGGTGTACATTCACGATCATCGGGGCATGTGCCATTGCTATTGCTCGAGTTCTCATCGTCACCGTTATAGCTCATTATCCAAGAACCTGGTGCACCGTCTTGGCCATTTAGCGTTTCCCACGTCCAAGTGTTCCCTTCACTATCAGTGGAGGTTTCTCCATCGGCATACCCGCTGTGGGACGGCTGCCCACCGGCTATCCAACGCAAATCATCTGCATTTAAAACACGCATAACTACATCTCCTTAAATTAGAACAAGGCACGTCTTTTCTGATTTATTTGAAAGAGATTGCAGAGCTCGCGTGTTGTTAGATTTTATAGCGAATTTTACTGCAAGACTACGGTTTAACTCAACCGCGCAACACAATAAGAACGCATCTCTGGAAGTTTGTCCATCAAATTTTGAGCTTCATTTCATTTCAACGCATCAGATTTGAAATCGGGAATGCCTAATTTCGAGATTGACCTGCCACTAGGCTCAGGACCCATTAAATTTGTTGCGGGTTCGCTGATTGGCTGATTCATTCATTGGCCGGAGGGTCAGTTGATGAGTGATTTGTTTTTGCTGAGCGAGACGCAGATGCGTCGTATTGAACCGTATTTCCCTTTATCACATGGGATAGCGCGTGTTGATGACCGACGGATAGTTAGCGGGATCATCTATGTGATCCGCAATGGTCTACGATGGCGAGATGCGCCGCGTGAGTATGGCCCGCACAAGACGATCTATAACCGATTTGTACGTTGGAGCGCTTTGGGCGTGTTCAACCGGATATTCTCTGCCCTGGCGGGCGAGGCTGGGGAACCGGATCGATTGATGATAGATGCCACCCACTTGAAGGCGCACCGCACCGCGGCCAGCCTGCTCAAAAAGGGGCTGTTCCCAGACGTATCGGGCGCACCAAGGGCGGGCTGAACTCCAAGCTGCACGCCGTCTGTGACGGTGACGGCAGACCCGTTATCATGCTACTGTCCGAGGGGCAGATGAGCGATTACAAGGGGGGCAGCCTTGATGCTGGACGGCTTCCCACCAGCCTCAGAACTGTTAGCTGACAAGGGTTACGATGCGGATTGGTTCCGGGACGCTCTCGAACAGCGCGGCATAAAACCCTGCATCCCACCCAAGGCCAACCGCAAAACCAGATACCCTATGACAAGGCCGTCTACAAATGCCGACACAAGATCGAGAACATGTTTGGCAGACTGAAAGACTGGAGACGCATCCACACGCGCTACGACCGATGTGCGCATACCTTCTTCTCGTCCATTGCCATCGCTGCGACCGTAATCTTCTGGTTGTGATCAATGTATCTTTCCCCTAGAGCTCCAAGTCACACTAGGTGAAAATTCAGTGGCAGGTCATCTGCGTTTTGATGGATTGGAAATACACCCGACTTCGCAATCGAGAGTAGTTATTTGAAAGCTAGGTCAAAACGTTATCTTCTGGCAGATGTGCAAATGCCTCTTTAACAAAGTTTCACAATTGACAAAGAGTTCACATGCCCGGATGTTTCACAACATCTGAAAATAGCTGTTGCAAATCGATCCGAGCGGAAGGCGAGACGTACTACGCACCCTCGTCATGCAACCGTGAGAGAAACGATCCGTGAATGATCGGCCCACCTTTGTAACGTTTGATGATCTCATTCCATAAATGAATGGCGACTGTGAACTCTGTTGAGAAATCTTCAAGAGCGCAAGAGGGGTCGCATATCCAGGCAGCCTGCTTGTAGTGGCGAGGATAAAATACGCTACTTGGAGCTGCATTACCAGCCACCCCATAATGGTCCGCCAGTGCTGTGAGAGCATTTGGTCCCGCAGATCCCCACGGCATCATCGATACATTCGTACGTCCATTGGCCTCTAGCCTGTTAGAGGCGGCCTTAAAATCCTCCGGGCGCAACCAGAAAGGCACTTCTTTCTCATCGAATATACGCAACAAGCCCTCAAGGAGAGCTGAACAGGGGGGTAGCTTTAAGACTGCTGAATTTAGCCGATGCTCGCATTGTCTGCCAAAAATATAGCTGGGAGATGTATCAAGCGGGCGAACAAAATAGACATCAGAATCCACCCAAACCCCCTTTTCCTGACGCTGCAACTCATACCGAAATAGATCAGAAAATAAGGCGATGCTTCCGCTTTCATGGCGAAAGATCCTTGATCGAGGAAGAATAGTCGAAGCGTCTTCCACGCGTACGCCATCCGGAATTCCTGCGACTTCATCGTAGCAATATAAAGTAAGTGAATGCCCCTGCTTGAGCACAGATCGAAAACACGCTCTCTCAATGGGACCAAGCGATGAGCCAATCCATAGCGAATTTAACCTTACCATCGAATTTTTACCGCTAGCATTTGAACTCCCCCCTTAAAACAAATCAATGATTAGTTTATAAATAAACATGAAAATGTAGACAGATATGCTTTTAAAATAATAATTTAATCTGGACGAATGTTGCAAACATCGGAATATAAAGAATTAGCGCAAGGCTATAGATCCCTTACATATTGGTTACCATTGAGAAACGACACTATGACAATTTTCTCGGCGGATGATTATTTCGCTCCATTAACGCCTTGGATATTGGGCGCGAAACTAGGCCTTCAAGACTGAACCGGCTAATTTAGATTTGACAGGCAAATGAAACCTCATTCCCAATTAAGTCGAAGCGCTTTTTTTCTTGATCTGGGTATTGAGTTATTAAAGTGACCTCCGACAAATTTGGCATTACTGTCCAAGATTAAAGCGTCGTGCAACATTTGCGTCGCTCAAAGAGATCGAACAGTTCTGTCCAACTTTCATGCAGCCGCTCCCCAAATGGGAAAACTGGCCAGCGCACTTTTTTAACGCATCCTTGCCACTTCGCGTTAACGTAAACATGGTCTGCCACTTAGCATCAGTGAGCGCTAGGCTCGACTGATCCGGCGCATAATGCATGACTGAGCATAAATCATAGTCTGTACTGACAATTTCCATGTCGGGTAGCTGACTCATGGACACGCTCACGTTTCTGCACCGCGGGTTCCCATCGCAAGATGTGATCGTTTCATTTACGACTTCAGAAACAGTAATATACTCGTTTCTTGAAAATCTTTGGTGTTCATGTGCCAGTCCTAGAATGTGCCCAATTTCATGTAAGATCGGGCCATAATTTTCGCTCTTTTTTATATTCAATCGATTTAACTGGTCACGATATCCAAGGTATGCAGTAGTCGCCTGCCCCTGCGAAATGATCAATGTGTCTGGCTTGATCACAGGTTCGTAGGTGAACCTTACTCCGGTTGCGCGATGCCACGCATCCATCGCCCGACACACGTGATAGGCTTCGGAAGTTTGCGGCCATGTGTGCCACCCATGGCAACCATTATTACTTGCCCCTGATACTCGCAATGAGGCCGATATATGGTAGGGCACCTCACCATAGGGCCAGCTTTTTGTGCCCTGCAACACTGCACCAGCATTAGTAGTCGTGCCGAAAAGACACAGGGCAGTCACTACAGCCAGCATCACTGAGTAATATATGCGATGCACAAAAACCTCCATAGCGGAACAACAATGTGACGCCAGCGTCAGCATAAAAATGCTGACGCTGTTCATTATGATTACGGCCGGCTCACGCTATAAGGAGAGCCCGATCCATAGTTAGTGTCATATAATCCTCCTGGAGAGAAATCACTTAGCGAAGGAATATTTTCTTCAGGCTGATTTGACCAGCCGGGATGTGTTTGTTGCCAGGTTGACATTTTTTCAAGTGGAGTTGTCTCAGCGGCGAAAGGGCTGGCTGGGTCGCTATTGGCATGGGATGCAAGAGCGGCTGCAAGTGCCCCCATCGCATTCGCATCCCATTCTTCCTGACTCACATTATGACTCGTTGTTTGGTCGGAAGTGAAAGTAGCATCCCCGCTGGGATTGTAGCCTGGCTGCGAGTCCAGCTGCTCATACCACCAATCGGTCACATCATCCCAAACACCATCCACAAAATTCGTCACGTTATCCCATGCGTTTTCGATGGAATCGCCCCAGCTTTGCCAAGCCCATTCGCGGTCACCAGGGCCGTCGTATCCAAGGTTTCCGTCCAATCCAATGAAATCTCCAACTGCTGACAGCGCATCTTCCAACCAGCTATCTTGAGTTTCCTCGACGGCCATCTCCGTAAGGAACCATGATCCAGAGGCGCCATCCACGCCTCCTTGCGTCTGCCACGTCCAAGTATTCCCTTCGCTATCGCTAGAGGTTTCTCCATCCGCATACCCACTATATGAAGGCTGCCCTCCAGCCACCCAACGCATATCATCTGCATCTAAAACACGCATAACTACATCTCCTTAAATTGAAAAAAGGCGCGGCTATTTCGATTTATTTGAAAGAGATTGCAGAGCCCGCGTGTTGTTAGAATTTATGGCGAATTTTGCTGCAAAGTTGCGACTTAAACTTAGCCGCGCAATTAATAAAAACCTATCCATGCGCAACTGTCTATCAAAATTAGCAGCCGTGTCGGAATTTTTTCCAATTCATCCTATTTGAGCTATTTGAAAGTGGGGGGCTTCAGGTCTTGGCTCGAAACAGCACAAAACTTGATGTCTATCTCTCAGTTGCGTATCAATCACAGTGTTCCATTTTTGGTCGTACTGTTGAAAAAATGATATGTGCTTGGTATTGTTGACAACATCTTCATGCACCTCAGGACGTTGCGTTTTAACGTTTTGGAAATACTCCCGGCTTTGTAGCCGGTAGTGATTATTGAGAAGCTGGAATTGTGATACGTTGCTTTCTGGAAGATGTATGAATGCTTCATTTCCAAACGGCTGACCGTTTGCCAGCACTTTACGGCCGTTGGACGTTGTCGGATTGTGTTGTGAGAAATATTCAATTGCGGCTGGTCGAGTGATCGCTTTTAAAAACGATCGGCTATTGTGAGCCAGGCCGCGACGGGTGAATCCGTTCACAATTGAGAGTGGTTGTTGAACATGGCCATTTGACCCAAAGCTTAGCCAGGGAATGAGGACGGACTCCTGATCTTTGTATCGCTCCGTAATGGCAGAGATATTGGAATCAACAGTTGGATAAATGAACTCATCAAGATCGAACGCCCCAATCCACTCGGACTCGGCCCTGATCTGCGGAAGTAGCTCAGTATATGCCCCAATCTGATAGCCGTCCCTATGACAATGAAAGAGGCTTACATAGCCTCGCGTCAAATACGGCTCAATCACCTCTGCGTACTCATCATTGCTGGCGTTGTCGATTAAGTAGATGTGATCAAAGCCAAAGACTTTGTAATGCTCTATCCATTCAGCAAGTGCGTGCGCTTCGTTCCGAAAAATGCCAACCACAGCGTGGTGATAGCGGCTGCGGCGAGATGGATTTCGCGCATCCGGTATTAAATTGTTCATCAGTGGAAACTCCCAAACTTAAGCATATCCTGATCGACAATAGCTATCTGCTTACTCACCACACAGTCTCGCTGAATCAAGCCGGGGTTTTAGCGTGATGAACCAAGTAGTCATCGAACCGGGAAATCTGGATCTGTGGAGCCGAACATCCGGATCGCAGGACGTCTTCGAATGCCTGTAAATAGCCGAGAATCCGGCCACGGCCATATCGCATACTCCCCCAAAGGGCTTCGCCATTGTCAAAGATTTCGAGATAGTAGGCGTCTCTTGGTGCCGTTCTTTTGTCGTTCGCGTATGGCCGAATCCGAAGTGGAACAAACTGCTCGTCTACTTTGAACGGCGTTGCCCTGCTAGCCTCTGAAGGCAAAGTCCGGAAATTAAATACCGGTGCCTGCGCGGAAATTTTGTTGTGCGACAGATCAATTAATTGGAAATCACTGCGCACAAATGCCGTTTTTCGGCTCAGACTGACGGCGGCGTGAGTTCGAAGAACGGCTTCTGAGAAACTAGTATCTTTCGGTAGTGAGGTTGACACAAATATGCGGTCAGCGAGATTTCCGACGATCCTGGCGAGGTCGCCAATCTCACGCCCGGTCGTTATAACTTTCAGCATTGAATTTATACCATCTGAAAAGGGAGCATTGAGTATATTTTGAGCTGTCAGAAGTACCACGAACGGTGACGTGCCCAGATTTCGTGCTGCGGCCCGGACCGCTTCCGACACATCGCTATCAACCTCAAAGTAATCGCCTGCAGCCTCAAGACCTGACGTGATGGCGGTAAAATCCGCGACGACGCTGTCCCTAAGTCTGTTGATCACTGAAATACGAGCATTTTGGCCTTCCCGGGTTTCGACCCACATGTTTATTCCCCGAAGGTAGTCTTCGTATTTAAGTCGGACTGGTGATAATTTTGGCGGCTGGTGACGTGCCAATGCTCTATGAAGCGCAACGATCTCTGACAACAGGATACCCGCCGAGACCGCATCGGCAACAAAGTGGTGCGCGACTAATCCAACGTAATATTCGTCAGTATCACGCTTTACAGCAAAAACTTTCAGTAACGGTCCGGTTGCTATATCAAAAGGTGTCCATACAATTTCGCTAATGGCCTGCTCTGCGCTTTCCCTGTCCAGATTGCTGCAATCCAGAAACTGTAAGCGCGGCTCTGTACCTTCAAGTGGCACTAGCCACGGCGCGTTGTCGCGCTCCACTATACGGCAATTCAGGATGGTATGACGCTTCACAAGCTGCCGGACGGCCTGTTGAAGGGCCCCTAGCCTGAGAAAGCGAACACGGAGCATACCGTTGGGTTTGTTTGTCGAATCGGGTTTAGTAACCCCGTCTTTGAGCCCCCCCCATGCTGCCAGACAGAACGATCGTACCGGGCCACTCGGTCCAGCTACAAAGGTTGGAATAGATAAGGTCGAATGAATGTCGCCTTTGATTTCGTCCATTAAACTCCCTCCTGCAATGCGTTATCATTGGTATTTTCGTTTATATTGATGTCATTGAACTGCAGGGCGTGGAGGTGTGCGTAGAGGCCACCGGCGGCAATAAGTTCATCGTGACTGCCATGTTCAGCCACCTGCCCCTCGTCCAGGACATAGATGACGTCAGCATGTTTGATCGTTTCCAGCCGGTGGGCGATGATCAGGGTCGTGCGGCCCGTCATCAGCCTGGCCATAGACTGGCGGATATAGCGCTCGGATTCAGCATCCTGAGCGTTTGTGGCCTCATCAAATAAAAGGATGGGGGCATCCCGAAGAAAGGCTCGGGCTATAGCGATGCGTTGCGCCTGACCTTCAGACAAGGAAAGTCCCCCCTCCCCTATGCGCGTGTTCATACCATCAGGGAGGATCGCTATGAACGCATCAAGGCCAGTGGCCCGTGCCGCATCCAGAACCTCGTCATCCCTGGCATCCAGCCGGCCAATGCGGATGTTTTCCGCAAGTGTGTCACCGAAAAGCATAACCTGATGATCGACGACCGCGATCTGGTTGCGTAATGAGGCAGGATTAACCGAGCGAATGTCCTGGCCATTAACAAGAACCCGGCCCTGATCAGGATCATAAAAGCGCGAAATCAGGCTAAGCACCGTGCTCTTGCCTGCACCTGATCGGCCGACCAGCGCCGTGACCTTGCCAGCCGGCGCCACGATATCGACACCGCGAAGCGCGGGAGCCCCGGCAGCAGAATAGGAAAAGTGAACATCTTCGAGCCGGATGGAACCGGCCATGCGGACAAGATCCGGTGCTGCATCGGAGGCCAGAAGTGTGGACGGGCGATCAATGACCTCAAATACGCGCTGAGCCGCCGCCAGACCCGTTTGAAGGTCGATATTAACACGCGCCAAAGACCTGAGCGGTTGGTAAGCCCCGTAGACGGCCCCGACAAACACCACAAACGTTCCGGGCGTCAGGGCCTGCGCTACAACGTTCATACCGCCGTAGACCACAATCCCGGCAATTGCCAGGCCCCCAAGTAAGTCAAAAACTGGAAGTATAGCCGCTTGCAGACTTGTAACCTTAGTTATTAATTTTGCAGCAGAGTCGGCCAGCTTTTTGATGAGGTCGCGCCTTTGATGCTCAAGACCGAAGCTCTTTACCGTTTTCACGCCGGATAGCGCATCTAAGATCGACGCATTCAGACGCCCAACTTCTGCCTGTGCCTGAAGTGACGTTTCACGTAAACGCCCGCCCAGGTAAATCAGGCATAGGAGCGAAATCGGCAAGCCAATTATACTGAACGTCGCGAGTTTCCAGTCTGTTACAAACATGAGCAAAATCATGCTGAACACTGTCATCGTGTCCTTGCCTACCCGTAAGAAAAAGTTACAGAGATTCCCTCGTAATAAATTCACGTCATAGGTAAACCGGCTCACCAGAATTGACGGCGAATAGGTGATAAAATCAGTCATGTCTTTGGAGAGGACACTTTCCAGCAGGCGTTTCTGCAGGCCGAGAACCATCTGCTGCCCGACGTGAATCAGCATGACGCCCTGAATATAGCTCGTAAAACTTCGGGCTATAAAAATACCCGTCACGGCAAAGCCCAACATCCAGAGCAATGTAGTATCTTTGCCGATAAAGACCTTGTCGACTAATGGTCCCATTAGAAATGTATAGGACGATGCCATGGCCGCGATGACAAACATGCACAACACCGAGACGGCCAGTAGCAAGAGGTGCCGATGAAGTGAGTCGTCGTACAGTCTTTTCAAAAGTGAGAACGTTTGTCGTTGCGAATGGCGGCGCCGCTTAAGTTGACTATGAAATGGCATTTTGCCCCCCTTTAAACTTCTTCACATTTCTCATTGCGTTTCGTGCTCACATGAGTGTCGGCTCAGGATCATTGGTATTTTCGTTTATATTGATGTCATTGAACTGCAGGGCGTGGAGGTGTGCGTAGAGGCCACCGGCGGCAATAAGTTCATCGTGACTGCCATGTTCAGCCACCTGCCCCTCGTCCAGGACATAGATGACGTCAGCATGTTTGATCGTTTCCAGCCGGTGGGCGATGATCAGGGTCGTGCGGCCCGTCATCAGCCTGGCCATAGACTGGCGGATATAGCGCTCGGATTCAGCATCCTGAGCGTTTGTGGCCTCATCAAATAAAAGGATGGGGGCATCCCGAAGAAAGGCTCGGGCTATAGCGATGCGTTGCGCCTGACCTTCAGACAAGGAAAGTCCCCCCTCCCCTATGCGCGTGTTCATACCATCAGGGAGGATCGCTATGAACGCATCAAGGCCAGTGGCCCGTGCCGCATCCAGAACCTCGTCATCCCTGGCATCCAGCCGGCCAATGCGGATGTTTTCCGCAAGTGTGTCACCGAAAAGCATAACCTGATGATCGACGACCGCGATCTGGTTGCGTAATGAGGCAGGATTAACCGAGCGAATGTCCTGGCCATTAACAAGAACCCGGCCCTGATCAGGATCATAAAAGCGCGAAATCAGGCTAAGCACCGTGCTCTTGCCTGCACCTGATCGGCCGACCAGCGCCGTGACCTTGCCAGCCGGCGCCACGATATCGACACCGCGAAGCGCGGGAGCCCCGGCAGCAGAATAGGAAAAGTGAACATCTTCGAGCCGGATGGAACCGGCCATGCGGACAAGATCCGGTGCTGCATCGGAGGCCAGAAGTGTGGACGGGCGATCAATGACCTCAAATACGCGCTGAGCCGCCGCCAGACCGGGCTGAAGAGTGGCATTCGTTTTCGACAAAGACGGGATCGGAGCATAGGCTCCAACAATAGCTCCGACAAAAACCACCAACTCACCGGGTGTGAGCGCTCCACTGATAACCTGCATGCCGCCATAAATAATAACAACTGCGACAGCCAGTCCACCTATACCATCAACGACCGGCAAGATCGCGCCACCAACCCACGCCCCTTTGACAACCAGACGTGCGAGACTATCCATTTTACTAAATGCCTGCTGTTTCACTTTAGACATCAGACCTAAACTCTGGACGGTTCTGATCCCCTTAAACGCCTCATTGAGCGTTTGCGTCATATCGGCGACTTCGTTTTGTGTCGTAAGAGATACGCGCCGCAAAGCACGACCGAGATATTTCATAGGTATGATCGCCGCGGTCGGAAGGACAAGGCACATTAAAGCCATTTTCCAGTCGGTGAAAAACATCAGACCAATCATAGTCAGGATGGTCAGAGTGTCTTTGCCAGCAGTAAGGAAGACATCGCATACGGCCGCCCGGATTAAGTTGGCATCATAAATGAATGCCGCTGACAATCGCCCTCTGGACTGTTCCTGGATTTGGCCCAAACCCTGGTTTACTACGCTTTTAAATAACCGGCCCTGGTAATAGGCAACAATTTTCTGGCCAAGGGAGACGAGCAGAACCTCCTGAAGGTAACGGGCCAGGCTTCGAAAGGCAAAAATAATAAGTACGCCACCCGCAATAACCGGGAGCATCGCCGGGTCACGCGCGACAAAGACCTCGTCAATAAGCGGCCCCATCAGATAGGTCTGACTGGAGCTCATAATGGCAATGACAATCATACAGATCAACGCAACCGACAGACTCCAAATATATTTGCTAAGGGCCTCAGAGTACAATCGTTTAAAAATTGTAACTGATTTGGTGCGACGGCTGCATTCGGGTTTGGACATAACTTAGCTCCAGGCGCAAAAATCCATCCGCTCCGCAGATAACCGCGAATCGAGGGGAGCTTCGTGTGAATAACTGCTTACTTTGAAAAATAGACCGCCACGCACTGAGCAATCAGCGTCACCTTTTCATTACAATGCCAGCATTTTCTCAGTAAAAATATTTCATATGACCAACCCTGTTTATTATTATGTTATTTTATACTTCATTTTGCGCAAATTCATAAAATGAATAAACTAATTTTAAGTTTGCGCACTCACTTTTACTTCACATTATCTTGCATTTTTACCCAAGATTGTCCATCGAAAAAACGCTCCTTTTGCGCGTTTTTTTGCGCTAGCAGTCGTGTTTTCAAGCTTTACTCATCTGGTATCCTGCCACCAGATCCTGAATTTTGGGGATTGAGGATCTGGTTGATCGCCTGACTTCCCGATAAATCCGGATATGGATTTGATACCTTTGCAGATTTAGCAAACTGCCTCACAAGCCTGCCTTTTTTTATGTCGAAGACCTTATCTGCCGCTTCTATAGTCTCCCTTCGGTGAGCAATTACTATCCGCGTGATGTTCATGACCTTGAGGCTTTGGTTAATGATGCTCTCGTTTTTCACGTCAAGGTGAGAGGTGGCTTCATCGAAAAACAGAACCTTAGGTTTTTTATACAGAGCACGAGCAATCAGAAGGCGCTGTTTCTGTCCACCAGAAAGACTTCCGCCCATGTCACCTACATGAGAGTCTGCTTTCATGGGTAACGCCAGTACTTCCTCTTTAAGTGCTGCCATCTCCAGCGAAGTCCACACACGGTCCATGTCGATATGATCATCAAAAAAAGCAACATTTTCCGCGATCGAACCTGACAACAACTCGTCATCCTGCATTACAACACCGTATGAACGTCGCAATAGCTTGGCCCCCCAAGCTCTGATCGGCCGACCATCAACTTTCACTTCACCGCCTGTCGGGTTATAAAGCCCGCTCATAACTTTCATCAGACTGCTTTTGCCTGCTCCAGACGGCCCCACGATGGCCAGAAAGTCACCTGCCTCAATTTTTAGATTGATGTTCTTGAAAACAATTGGCTCATGGGGCGCATAACGGAATGAAAGGTTCTCAAGATAAATTTGCCCCTGCAACTCAGGCAAAGCCGTCTCCACACGATCAATACCTTCCTCTTTGGGATTCAGCACAATGTCGGCGAGGCGCATTGAATAAATATCACTCAGTTTCCACTGTATGAATTGTTCGACAACCTTAGTTACCGCTCCTGTAAACTGCCCCTTATAAGCCATGAAGGCATAGAGTATTCCAACCGTCAGATTGCCGGCGATTATAGCCATTATTCCAAGATAAATGACGGATGTTGTCACCAGGACATCTAGGCCCTGATGAACGGCATCTACCGAGAATTTGAAGCGGGCAGATTCGAGGTTTCTTTTGATCAGTGTTGAATACTGATTAGACCACTGGGTTTCCTGCTGCGTTTCTGCCGCCATCGTTTTGACAGTCTGAATAGCCTTTATCGTCTCGATCCTCTTGCCGTTTTCCGCAATCATCGCTCCGAGGCTTTCAGCACTCAAACGCAGAGAGCGTGGCAATGTCACGAGTCGAACTATTACGTAACAAACCGTACCCCCGACTACGAGTAATCCCAGTTTCCATTCGAACAGGAACATCATCAGCAAGGTTGTAATCGCCAGAACGCCGTCAATTGCCGACGACATAAGGCTACCCGAAATCAAATCTCTGATCGGATTAATGGCATCAAACCGTGAGATCGTATCCGCAAGTTTTCGCTTCTGAAACCAGTCGAGCGGCAGTCTCACCAAATGACGAAACAGCCTAAGGCTCATGTCCCAACTTAGGTATGCAGACAGGTGCTGCATAGCAAAGTTGCGCAGCAGAGCCGCGCCCATATTGAAAAGCCCGAACAAACCAAATCCAACAGCCAAAACTTTAAGAAGCTCAGCGTCGCCCTTTAGAGCCGCCTGATCTATAGCGAGCTGCATGTAAAAGGGGCTGGCGATAACATAGGCCTGAAGCATAAGTGACAGAATCAAGGTCTGGCCAAGGCCTGCAAAAAGCTGGGGCGTATACCGCATCCACGACCAGATACTTATAGAGGGCTGCGGCTTTCGGGGCTTGAATGCCGGCGCTTCGCTGAGTTCGAGGGCTATACCCGTAAAGCGCCGCCCGGCTTCCGTCCGGGTCATCTTAACCCTGCCCAGCGCTGGATCATGGTAGAAAATGTGGGTTGCAGTAACACGATCCAGAACTACAAAGTGCTTGAGGTTCCAGTGTAAAATGGCGGGCAGCCTGAGTTGGTCCAGTTCTTCGATTTCGCAGCGAACGGCGCGCGACATCATATCCAGTGCGGCCGCGATATCGGTCATCTGCTGCAAATCCAGGCCGCGACTGGATGTCGGGAATCTCCGTCGCAGTTCTGCCAGATCATGGTGGGCGCCCATTTTCGCGGCCGAATATGCGATGCAGACCAAACCGCATTCTGAGTGCTCGGATTGAAGGTACTGAACCATCTTCAATCTTCCGATCGTTTACGCAAAGCTGTGATTGGATCCAGCAGCCATTCGAACAGAGACTTCTCATCAAGCACAAGATCCGCAGTGAGTTTCATGCCCGCCTTTAGATCCCAGGACCGTCCGTAAGCCTGATGGGTATCTTTGTTAAGAGCTACGACCACTTTGTACATTTGCTCTTTTGTCTCCAGCGGCACAGGCAGTTCATTCGGCATAATCGGTGCCATTGATATTTCTTCGACATGACCATGCCCTACGCCAAATGTCTGATAGGGATAGGCATCAAACATGATACGAACCTTGTGGCCTTTTTCGACAAATCCAATCGCGCGCGAAGGCACCCACAGAACGACCTGGGGCAGATGATCACCGCTAATGGGTACAAGGAGTGCCAGGGTTTGATTGGCTTGTACGAAGTCACCAACCCGGGCCTGGAGGTTTGTAATCTGTCCGGTCTTAAGTGCGTTTATACGCCCAGCCTGGTCCGACTGGATTTTAAGCTGCCTCTCTTGAAATTGCGCCTGAGAATTGCCCTGATTTGTACGAATGACGCTGAGATCATGCCGAGTAGCCGCAAGTTCAGACTCCATCTGCGCCACTTGATATTTTTGCTGTGCCAGGGTTTGATCCATTTGCAAAAGTGACTGACGCGCCTGCAAAAGATTATCCTTCCGGACACCGAGCTGAGCTTGCGAAACATAGGCTTTTTCGGCCAGCGTATTCATAGCCTCATAGCTTTTCTCCAGGATGGCCACCCGCTCCAGCTGCAAGGATCGTTGCTCCCGCAAAAGCGGCAGGCTTTCGCGAATGCTGTTCAACTTTGCGTCTATTATATGATTATTTTCCTCGAGACTGAGCTCGCGAGCCATAGCTTCGTCTGAACTGAGTTGCATTTGCTGGCGCGTAATCTGGTCAACCCGGTTCGACAACCGACTGCCGTCCTCAAGAACCGCATCATACGACAATATAAACAACGGCTCTCCAGATTGGACAGTTTGTCCACTCTCAGCAGAAACCTTCGTAATTACACCGGCGCGGCCAGAGGTCACCCTTACCACTCCCTCTGCCGGAACCACCTGCCCAAAGACAGTTTCCTTTTTACCGTATCTGGCAATCACCAGAAAAATTACCGCAATGACAAAAAGTGCAACCATAAAGACGACTAACATCCAGGTGGCCAGACCCTGATTATTGACGGGCCCTCCCGTTCTGTTGCGGGATGCATCAACTGCTTCTTTTCTGAAAAATGATGTATCGTCCGGCATTTGCCCCCCTGCCTAAGCTTGCACTAGGCCAACAGTGCTTTTGAAAAAGTAGCAAGTGTGGGGTGATCAAACACAAGGTCGGCATTCACGATAACGTCGAGCGCCTGCTCCACCTGAAAAGCCATTATTGTCACCATGAGTGAATCCCCGCCCAGCGCAAAAAAATTATCGTCCGGCCCCACGCTCGGCACGCCCAGAGTGGTTGCCCATATCGTTGAAATCGTAGATATTTTATCCATACCGGATACCCCTTGTTTGGTCATTGGATTGGATGTCAGCCAACCACGTCGATAAATACTGTGCGACAAGCGCCGGCTTCTCAAGCGGGGCAAGGTGACCACAGGCCTCAATGAAAGTAACGGTGCCTGCGGCCACCGAGGCCTCTACATCAACTGGAGGACATACCCTGTCATCGCGGCCACCGATGGTGATTTGAGGGAAATTCGGTCTGACATACTCAGATCGATAATCTCCACGATCTTCCAAAGCCTTTTGATGCGACAGAGAATGTGAGATTGGTATCTCCGACAAAAGTTCAATAGCTGATGATAGCAGATCCTCAGAAGGGCTTGATCGGGGCGACAAGAGCCAGCGGGCAGCATTTTCGAGATATAGCTTTTCAGGATAAACTGATCTCTCGAGCTTTAATTGAAGCTTTTCAATTCTTTGTCGGCGAATTTCTCTTCGAGTGGCACCATCTGTTGATGCCGCACCGTTTATAAATGCCATGCCCGCCATGCGTTGAGGCTCGTGGCGATGAATGTTCAATCCGACGTAGGCAGCAAGGCAATACCCAGCATACGCGAAACGTTGCGGTGCCAAGCTTAAGACATAGTCTGACATGGCGCTCACAGATGGTAAGTTCCCAAGATAAATGGTATGCACACGACACTTAAGCGCGAGTTCCGGGACGACTTTCTCCCATAATGCTGCTGGATATGGAGCAACCAACAACAGATCCAAATCGTACTGAACACTCATTCTGACAGCCTGACCCGATCGATTTTGCCAGATCGCGTTCTTGGAAAACTCTCAACTTCTCTCCAGTTAACACACGGCATTCCGGCCCCCAGGCGCATCACTATCTCGCGGATGGCTACCTCGTCAGGTTCCTGATTTGGGTGTCGTTGAATTATAACCTGAAAGCCCCCACCTTGGTCTGCCGCCTGAAGGAGAACCACCGCATCATCCACCCCCTCCTGGCGCTTTACCACTTCTTCGATATCCGTAAGATTTAATGGAAAACCTTGTGCGCCGTTTACCAGAGCGCTGGCACGACCTTGGACGGTCAGCCAACCATCATCATCTACATTGCCGATGTCGCCCGTTCTGAACCAGCCATCAGGCGTAATACTGTCGCTGCTGTCAACGGATCCGAGATAACCAGAAGTCGTCATACTGCCGCGGACTTCGATCTCACCCGTTTGGCCCGCCGTAAGTGTCTTCCCGCCTTGAACAACCCGTAGCTCTACGGAAGGCAGCTTTCGCCCGCATTTACCTTTTGAACCACTTACAACGTTTACAGGTGCAGCTGCTATGGTTCCCGCAAGCTCTGTGCTACCATACCCCGTCATTAAGCGAACGTGCGGAAGGTATGTAGCGATTTCCGCTATGAGCGCCGGGTTCAGGCTTGTCCCGTGAAGTTGCAATTGCCTTAAAGATCTTAGGCGTTTGCCCGAGTTGGAGGAGCGTATAATCTGGCGTAAGAGTTCGTCGGACATTCCGCTAATTGACGACAGACATTCACGCTCAATTTGGTCTGACAATTTAGCCGGATCTGATGAGCTTTCGGCATATGCAACTAAACCGCTCGTTGCCATCGCCAGAAGAAACGATGAATATCCGGCAATGTAAGATAATGGACAGGCGATTAAAATAGCCGGAGCCCGCGATGGTCCGCCCTGGTTGTTTGGCAACATACGATTAGATAGGGCGCCCGCAAGCATCATGTTGCGATGGCCCGCCATTAGGCTGCGATGCGAGTGCACTATTCCTTTTGGCGTGCCTGTAGTACCGGACGAGAAGGCCACCAGAGCTTCAAGGCCAGGATTAACCAGCGAAGGATGCTCAGTCCCTTCAAAGCCGCTAGATTGGCAAAGGTTTTGAAGACCTGCGATCTCATGATCCGAAACGATTAGACACGTCTTTGCGAGGCCAAGGTACGTCAACAATTCGGTGGGGCTTGCGTCTTCGGGCACCAATAAGACGGAACACCCGGCTGACGTCAGCGCGACAAACCAAACCAGCCAGTCTGTTTTGTTACGCAGACAAAGCCCAACGCGCTGCCCAAAGCAACCGTCGCCAATGAGTTTAGTGGCAATAGTATCAGCCCGGTCAAAAAACTGCCTGTAGGTCAGTTTATTACCATCCTCAACAATTAAAATCTTGTCGCCGGACTGTCGGGCACGACGATACAGGTCAGGTAAGGTGTGAGGCGCTGTTTTAAATTGTGCGCTCCCGTTGCCGAGCATTTCAAGCTCGAACGGGCTGCCTGTTCCAGTTAACCGTTCTTCAAATGCTTTCAAGTCACGGGATAATGCTGCGATTGTAGTCATGCGGCGACCTTCCTGTACGCCGACGTTGAGACCATAAGAAATGGCGTACGGTCAGAGGGATACTCGGCGAACGCCATGGATACATTACTTGAGCCTGCCAACATTGTAAGTTTGCCATCGCTATCCTGGCCTAAACGTGCGGTCATCCCTCCCCCCCGTTTGAAGTGAACAGAGCATTTCAGTCCGCCACCGTCATGCGAGACATCTGCATGCTCCAGGCCCAGCATAAGCCCCTCGTAACGACCAACCAGCCGGTTCAAATCCATGAGGTTCGGCTTATCATCTGTGATTGACGCGCTCCGTTTTCCAAAGGGTTCACCCAACATTGTTTCGACGGTGTCCCGTACGTGGGGTTCGTAAGCGTTTATCATTGCGGCCAGGCCCAAATGCTTTTTCTCGTAAAACCTAAGCGCACATGTGGAGCCGACATATGAGCCATTTATGCCTTTGAAAGTGCCAAAATCAGCCACCCCATGACAAAAGGCTTGCGGCATACGCTCCCCCTCTTTCCCAAGGATATATTCAGGTAGCTTTATTGCTGAAGACAGAAGCCGCGTGCGCGCTAGTTGGAGATGGGCGAGCGTAGCTGCATACCCTCCCGCCAGTGCGGAACCAATTTTCGCGAGATGACGTACAGATAGAGAGGCATCTGAAATTGAAAAGCGTAGAAACCCGGTCTCTTGCGGCGGTCGCATTGGTAGAAATACATTCAACCGGGGATCTTTAATATGCAGCGCCGATATATTCTCGCCGGAGGCCTTACCTTCGCTCAAATACAGCAGGTTTAACCCAAGTGGCGAAAGCAACAAATCCCGCAATAAATCTTCCAGGGCCCGGTTAAAGACTTTTTCAAGTACAATCTGAACTAAGGCGTGCCCGGTATGCGTGTAACTCCAGACACTGCCGGGCTCGAAAGCCTGCTGACGACGAGGGAAAAATTCAATAAATTTTTCAAGAGAGTAGCCCCATCTTGCTGAGTTTTCCTGAGGCTCTATGTAACCTGCGGTATGAGTCACCAAGTGGCGCAGTGTAATCCCGGAAGATCTTTCCCCTTCGCGCAGAACCTGAGGCACATAGACTGCTATGTCGTCATCAAGACCGACTTTCCCCTCGCCCTCCGCATATAGCAATAGCCACGTCACCAGCACCTTCATCACACACGAAATTGGCAATCGATCATCAGGTGTCAATTTGGCGCTTGATAAGGTGGAGGAAACGCCGACCCCGGCCCCAATTACACGGCCATCCATCTCAAGGGCCGCAGCAATGCCAGGCACATCGAAATGGCTCCGGACAGCTTCTAACCCGACACGCAAACGAGCAATGTCGCCCTGTGCGAACCCAAACTTTTGCATTTCCCCGCCCCGCTTGGGCGAACGAACCCAAGTTCTTTTGTTTGACTACGTAAGGACGAAAATACAATTATACCACGTCACGAGAATAGCAACTCATAATTGATCAGACTTGCGAATTTTTGACAGAACCCACCCTTAAAAAGGCATTCATGCGCAGTTATAGTCAATTTTGATAACTGACTAAGTTCGCTTGTACTATCACGCATACAAGCCCTCCACCGAAACCTGCAAACCAAGCTTTGGGCAGCCTTGCTTCAATTTGGGACAATATTGGCACGGTAGTCCAGACGCTAGCCGCAGCAGAGCAGGCTACACGGCATTTCCGCATGGTAGAAAAAGCCCATCGCATAACCTTAGTCAAAGAGCTTCCCGTGCATCCAATCCAGCCTTATTAATCGAACTTCATCTTTTCGATCCTGAACAACCCCAAGTGAGCCTCCCGGCGCATCAAAGGAAGGATAATAAGAAACACTTCTTATGGGAAAAGCCGAGGAAAAGATATGTTCCACGGGCGAGAACGCGCCATTTACTGATCGCGAATAGGCACCGACAACCCATTTCGCTTCCTCTTGCCAAACACCTACATAATTATCACCCCGCCCCCATTGTACATGTGATGCCGCAATAAACGAACCTCGACCATAAGACGGGTGCGCGTTGTCAGAATTCTTAATCTTTAGGTCGTTGAAGCGTACATTTCCCTCTGTAGCTGGACTGGATTTAATGGAAAGCACAATCTTTTCGTTCACTTCAATAAAGTCGCCTCTAAAGTAACTTATTTGGGCTGCGCACTTACCAGTCACTCGACGAGCATGCGCCAATATTAAAGTTTGATTGTTATCAGGCTTCCATTCGATATCGGAACTTACATCTTCTCCCGATATGGTTTTAATATCCAGATTCGAAAGAACTGATTGAAAAGTTGAGCAATCAGCCAACTTTGCCGACGATACCAGATCAGATTGATCAGATTCTGAGGCAAAGGAGCTTAATTTAAATCCAAAAATGGCGATTATTAGTAAAACTAAGTTCCTTGCCTTCAAGACATCTCTCCACAATAATTTATTATCCAGCGTTTAATTCGAACTCTAAAGTCGCAATATGGTTAGTTTAACGTGATCGCCATGGGATTCGCAGTGCTATACCCAAAGACCGGGCTATCGGTACCGCCGGCAAAATGCGACACTCCAAGATAGTTCATAAATGCTCTAGCGATATCATTTGTCTCCATCTCATGCTGCGCCCTTTCTGCTGTTGTGTAGTTATTGTCGGAATAGTAACCATCATAATGATCTCGATTGGCAGATGAAAAGTGAGCCAATTCATGGAAAATAAATTGATTAAACCCTGTATTACCCGCGTAATTGAAATACCCCCCCAATCCCACATCGACACTCACACTGACGACAGGGTTTCCATTGTTAAAATTCGCCTCAGAAGTGTTTGCGCCGTTTGGATAAGTCGTGTTAGGAGGATCGACAACAAAATCAGTCAAACTCCACCAGAGCTTAAGCTCAGAGCCTGTTATTGTTTTTCCGTCAGAAAGTGTTAGCTTTGCATTGTCAGGCAGGGATTTGATAGCCGCGTCAACAACTTTGATCTGGTTTGCAAAGTCCGTGATTAACTTCAATTGATCTGCATTCGGTGTAAACGTCGTGGTGACGTTGATGACTGCCTGGTCTGAGGTAACTTGCGGTGGTGCATTTTCAGGTGCCCAATCCTCAACATCGAATGGATCGTCAGGGTCCCCCCAATCATATTCCGGGTGATCGTAGTCATCATTAAGTGTACCGTTCACAGTAACGGTAGTTATATCCTCCTCGCTCTCGTTGACGGGCCACCAAGCGCCTGCACCCCAGATATAGGTGGTTCCATTCTCATATACAGACTCACCTTCAGCACCCGATGCCGGAAGTCCCCCTGCAACCCATCGCAAATCGGTTTCATGCAATAAGCGCATAATTATCGCTCCATCTGAAATTTATTGACATGCCGAAAAACGGCCCTTTTAGGCGAATCATTCACACACACCCCCAGGTCGGTTGATTTTTATCCAGAGATAAATTTGTTAGTCAGCAGACCTTGTAAATAGGAAGAATACCCACCCTATATTACCGTCACACACTCAGCATTTCGTGTCTAGTCGAAATTTTTGAAGCGTCAGCATATTTGGAATCAAGATAGCATTCTGTTCATGTTATAAATTTAGCCACACCTACGCAGTCCACTCATCTGCGGTCATCGTCATCACCGGAAATCCCGGCTCTTTACCAAGGCCGCACCGCCCGGTGATTTCGCAACCCTCGCGTCCATGAGCGCGCCACCGTTGCGGAATTCATCGCCTGGCTGATGGGGCATGGTCATGGCGACGTCACGTTGGCTTATCGTGGACAGCAAAGGTGACAGATCGTTGAGCGACCTCGCGATCAGGTGGATGACCTCGCCTTCCTTTTGGATCTGACCGGAAACCTCAATAAGACCGGACGCTAACAGGACACGTCGGAAAATCTGCCCCGTCTTTTCCCAGACGATGACGTTCAGGTCGCTCGTCTCGTCTTCGATAGTCATGAAGGTCACGCCATTGGCTGACCCTGGCCGCTGGCGGACCAGCACCAGTCCAGCTACCCTGACATATTTCCCATCAGGTGCTGACACAGCGGCCTTACACGAGATCAGTCCCCTTGCCTTCAGTTCACTCCGAAGGAAACAGACAGGATGCTGGCTGAGGCTAAAGCCTTGCGTATTATAGTCCTCCACCACCTCATGCCCGGCCGTCATGGCCTTAAGCTGTAGCGCCGGCTCGATGGCCTCTGCCTGGTGGCCGCCGTCATCACCAAGAAAGTCGGCAAACAACGGCAGCGGTTCATC
This sequence comes from Asticcacaulis sp. SL142, assembly GCF_026625745.1. Lineage (NCBI taxonomy): Bacteria > Pseudomonadati > Pseudomonadota > Alphaproteobacteria > Caulobacterales > Caulobacteraceae > Asticcacaulis > Asticcacaulis sp. SL142. Next base: position 1,661,139 of record NZ_CP113061.1, read on the forward strand.
ACGCATACCCTTCAGGGCAAAGAGGGCCTCACGGCGCGCCAGTTTGAAACAGGGCTTGAAGGCGTCGGCGCGGCCAAGGGTCTGAAGGGTCGAGATCGGCACACCCGATCGGCGCCACAGATCCTGAAGCGACCTGAATGGCGTTTCACCGCGGGCGGCAATCAGGGTCGCTATGTCAGCGTTCTTAAGCCCCTTGATCATCCGAAACCCCAGACGCACCGCAAACCGGTTGGGGTGATGGGTGGGCTCCAGGGTCGAGTCCCAACGCGACCGATTGGCGCAAACCGGGCGAACCTCAACGCCATGGTCCTGCGCATTGCGGATCAGCTGAGCCGGCGCATAAAAGCCCATGGGCTGGCTATCGAGCAATGCCGCCAGAAACACATCCGGGTGATGGCATTTCAGCCAGGATGAGGCATAGGCGATCAGAGCAAAGCTAGCCGCATGACTTTCCGGGAAGCCGTACGAGCCGAACCCCTGCAATTGGCCAAACAGTTGCTCGGCATATTCCTGTGTATAGCCGTTGGCCAGCATGCCCTCGATGATTTCATCGCGAAAATGATGGACGCCGCCCGTATGTTTGAACGTCGCCATGGCCCGTCTCACCAAGTCGGCCTTGGCGGCAGAAAACCCGGCTGCGACCATGACGACCCTCATGGCCTGTTCCTGGAACAGAGGCACGCCCAAGGTTTTGGAGAGCACGGCCTCCAGTGCCGGCGACGGGTAGCTGACCGGCTCTTTGCCTTCGCGTCGTCTGAGATAGGGGTGAACCATGTCCCCCTGGATCGGCCCTGGCCGCACGATCGCCACCTCGACCACGAGATCGTAAAAGGTGCGGGGCTTGATCCGCGGCAGCATCGACATTTGGGCGCGGGACTCGATTTGAAACGTCCCCATCGTATCGGCCCGGCGGATCATGGCGTAGGTGCGCGGGTCTTCGGCCGGAATGGTGGCCAGATTCAGGTCGATATCCTTATGCTGGCGCAGCAGATCAAGGCCTCTGCGCATGGCCGACATCATGCCGAGCGCCAGACAATCGACCTTCATCCACTTTAAAACCTCGATATCATCCTTATCGAACTCAATGACCTGCCGGTTTACCATGGCCGCCGGTTCGATCGGGCACATCTCGTCCAACCGATCGTGGGTCAGGACGAAGCCCCCCGGATGCTGGCTGAGGTGGCGAGGCGTACCCATGAGCTGGCGCGACAGGTCAATGACCAGGCGAATGCGCCGGTCATTCAGATTGATACCCAGACCCACCGCGTCTTCCGCCTTGAAGCCGTCGCGCGACCAGTGCGACACTTGCGACGATAGGGTTTTGATCAGGTCTTCCGGCAGGCCCAAGGCCCGGGCGACATCGCGCAAAGCGCCGCGGGTGCGATAGCGCGTCACTACGGAACACAGAGCGGCATGGTTACGGCCATAGGTCTCAAAGACCCATTGTATGACGAGTTCGCGTTTATTGTGCTCAAAATCGACGTCAATATCGGGCGGTTCACCCCGTTCGGCCGAAATAAAGCGCTCAAACAGAAGGTCATTTCTGGCCGGGTCAATCGAGGTGATACCCAGCACATAGCAGACACAGGAATTGGCGGCCGACCCCCGCCCCTGACACAGGACTCCAATGGAGCGCGCATACTGGACGATCGCATTGACGGTCAGGAAGTATGGGGCATAGTTAAGATCGGCGATCAGGCCCAGTTCGTGCTTCAGGAGCCGGATAATTTCGTCAGGGACACCTTCCGGAAAGCGCCATTTCGCCCCTTCCCATGACAAGCGCTTCAGGCGCTCGATCGGGGTCAGGCCGTCGTCCTTAAGTTCAGCCGGGTACTGGTAGGTCAGCTCTTCCATTGAGAACTGGCACCGGTCCGCAATGTCGACTGATCGCCTGAGCGCCTCGGTATAGTCGGGGAACAGTCTGGCCATTTCTTCCGGGGACTTCAGATAGCGGTCGGCATAGAGTTCGCGGCGATCGCCCAGATCATCAATTGTGCAGCGATGGCGGATGCAGGTCACCACATCCTGCAGAATGGCCTGATCATGCTCAGCATAAAGGACATCATTGGTGACCACGGTCGGCACACGAACGCGGGCGGCCAGATTGGACAGGGAAAGCAAGCGCAGGTAATCGCCCTGGCGGCGCCGTAAGGTCAGCGCCACATAGGCACGTTCGGCAAAGATCGACTTGAAGCGCTTTAGATTTAGCCCGCATTGATCGTCCGGATCGCCCGGCAGATAGATGGCGATGAGGCCGTCACTAAAATCTTCGACGTCATTCCAGTCTATATGGCAGTTGCCCTTCCCCGCCCGGCTTTTACCCAGAGACAACAGACGGCTCAGGCGCGCATATGAGGCCCGGTCGGTGGGATAGACGAGCATGGCATTGCCATCCATGAGGTCCAGCCGACAGCCGATGATCAAACGGACACCCGTAGCCCGTGCGGCCACAAGGGCGCGCACGATCCCGGCCAGACTGTTACGGTCCGTTATCGCCAGGGCCTCCATACCTAATGCCCTGGCCCGCGCGAACAGGTCGTCGCATGACGACACGCCGCGCAGGAAGGAAAAGTGCGAGGCGCACTGCAGTTCGACATAGGCGGAGGGGCCGAGAGCGGCCATCAGGCGAACTTTCCGTGCATGTACCAGCGCAGGGCGCCGGTATCTTCGTTCTGACCATCCCCGGTCCGAAACGCCCAGAAGCGCTCGCCGCTCTCAACCTCCAGAATGAAGTAATCCCGGACCTTGCCGGTCTCCCTGTCGGTGCGCCACCATTCGCCGCGCACGCGTTCGGGCCCATCGGCGGCCGTGACGCGGTAGCGACTGCCTCGCCATTGGAACGAGACCGGCGGATGATCCGGCAATAGCGCCATGGTCTGCATGGCTTCGGGTGGGCGCAACAGGCGAAACGGCCGCCGAAACGTGGCATTTCTGGATGATCCGGTGGCCTTTGCGTGCACCGGAAGTTTCTGAACGGCGCGCTCGGGAATATCGCTCGGTGAGGCGACCGACCGGTACAAGCGACTGTTGCGACCATACCGGTTAGTCAACGTATCCCAGAGGTCATCGACGTCCGGCGTTTGCGCGTTTCCAAAGGTTGCGTGAATTTGGTCCGGGCATAATGGCCCTGTCAATGTCGCCGCAAGCACCATCCGTTCGATCCCGAAGCCTGGATCAACCGTCTCGATCCTGTCGCAAAGAAGCCTGCCCAGGCGCTTCTCGTCTCTGACGGGTTTTGCCGTTCTGACCTGTATCGCCTCAACCCTGTTGTCGACACGGTAAAAGCGCAGATCGACCTGCAAAGCCCCTTCCCCCGCATCTTCCAGCCGGTCGCACAGGTCCGCCACCAACCGGCGGGTATATTTGGCCATCGTATCGGCGGCGCCAATCGGTTCGAAAAACGCTCGCCGTGACAGGATCATTTCGGGCGGTTCGATGGGTGCCACAGGTTGGCTCATACGCCCAAAAGCCATATCAATCCGGCGAAACAGCTCTGGCCCGAACCGAAGGGTCAAGGGCGCCCGCGGCTGAGAGGCCAGTTCGCCAATGGTATCAAATCCCAAAACGCGCAGTCCGTCCAGGGTACTGGCGGGTAACCGCAAGGCTTCGACCGGAAGACTGAGCAGGGCCTCATTAGTCTTTCCGGGGGCGATCAGCGTCAGGGTCTCTGGCTGATAGCGCGCCAGTGCATGGGAAGCGGCCCAGGTTTCTGACAGGGCGGCTTCGGCTTTGATGCCCTTGTCCGCCAGGTGTGCGATTATGTCGGCAAGGATTCCCGCCTCACCGCCAAACCGGTGCGTAGCACCGGTCACATCCAGCACCAGCCCGTCCGGGGGATCGGCCATGACGATGGGAGAATATCGCCGCAGGCCCCACAGCGCCAGGTCATCGAGGGCGGCGCGATCCGCCACCGGATCGGCATCCAGCAAAAGAAGATCGTCAACGAGCGCCTGGGCCTTGGCCACCGGCATCCCCAAGCAGATGCCTAATGAGCGGGCGAGATCGTCCATAGCCGTGACCACACGGCGGCGTCCCTCTGTGCCTTTGAGGACGAGGGCCGCGTCACGAGGCGGCGCGGTGCCCGCCGGCAACCGACGTAAGCGATCGGTCGGCCAGGTGGGCAGGAATACCGAGATGACCCTGTGCATCAAATGCCTCTACATCAAAATCCGCGCAATCGCCGCCGCGCGCCCTCATCAGTTCCAGTAACCATCTGGCCCGACCGACACCCCGGACCGGCAATCTCTCCGATTCCGTCTCCGTGACCCGCCACCGCGTCGACGCTGCCGTCGGTGTCCCGAAATCCCTCGCGTCTGTTTGTCTTCGCCATCGCCGCACGGCAATGCCCATGGTGCCGGAGCTTTGCGCCGCAAACTGAAGCCGTTGCGAGGCCTTGAGGCTCAGGTGGCCAATTTCCGCCACCACCGCACTCAGGCCGCCGTGCCGGAGCGCCTCTTCGAAGCACCCCAGAATGGCGGTCTCCTCGCGCGTCTCAAAGAAAACAACCCGATCCGGGGTCAGCCCGCACTGAGCCAGGGCCGGCGTAAACAGATCCGGCTGGATATGACACCACAGCACCATGCCCCCGGTTCTCGCCGCTACGCCCGCGGCAAAGGCAGCCGCCGCCGCTCCGTCAACAGCCCCATTCGCGCCCCCGGCCACTTCGTGCAAGGCCCCACGAACCAGTCCGCCGCCGGGGAGTTTGCGGTCAACCTCGTCGAGTCCGAGGGGCAGAATGGAGCGGTCAGCCACGTCGCGTCCGCTGAAGCGGGCGCGAAGGGCTCTGAACCGGGATCGATTATCGAGTTCCATGACATGCTCAATCCTTTCTGGATGCAAAATTATGTTCTTCTTTTGTTCCGAAAGCGGATTAAGAGTCAAGAGGCCTGCAGGCGTCGTGACGTGCTGCCAGAATTTGACAGGGAGGCGGGCGTTAACTTTTTCACATGAAAGGCCAGAGGCTTAAGCAACAGACAGCGGTATTTCCGTGTCTAAAAAAATTACAGGCGCTTCAGCCGGGTCATGCGCTTTAGCCGGTAGCCTTCATCAGATCCTGCAACAGCGCGTCCAGTGCGGCCTGATACGCTAACGGCCCGAAGCCGAGCTCAAATTCAACGCCCGCGAAATCCTGCCAGACCCAGTCGGTGTCACGCAGCCACCGGATCGAACTTACGTCCAGCGACACACCTCTGTGATCATTATCGGTGAGCGGGCGATGTTCGGACGCGGCGACCAGCAGATCGATCCGCCGCCGCATTGAGGTCAGGGTGCCCAAGGCGGCCGCCCGGCCCTTGACGATCGGCGGGGGTAAGTCACCCATCTTTTCGGTTAGAGTCGCTAGTGCCGCCTGATAGGCCTTCAGTCCGTCTGTATTTAACGCCATGCCCGCACCTCTGTCAGCCTGTGCGCGGCTCTAAGGTGACTCGTCACTGTCGAAAACCCTTGGCAAGTCTGTGTATTCAGGTCTTCATCTAAAAAACACGGGGAGCACATCCAATGTGTAATCTATATTCGATGACCAGTAATGCTGAGGCTATCCGCGCCCTTGCCAGGGTGCTGAAGAGTTCGGTCGGCAACCTCCCCGTGCTCGAATTCGTAGGCGCCAATGGCTTTGGCCCTATTGTCAGGAATACCGCTGAAGGGCGTGAACTGGCCATGTGCCGCTGGGGCATGCCCTCGCCGCCCTATACATTGCAAGGCAAAAACTACGACTCCGGCGTCAGTAATATCCGCAACACCGACAAGCCCTACTGGTCGAAATGGCTGAATGACATCAATGGCCGCTGTCTTGTCCCCTTTACCTCATTCTCCGAACCGGATCAGGTTTCAGGCAGCAATGTCATCCACTGGTTTGCCGGCGGCTCCGACCGCCCTCTGCTCTTTTTCGCGGGCATCTGGACACCGGCCCATACCTCGATCCGGAAGGTCTCAGAAGGGGTAACGACCAACGACCTCTATGGCTTTCTGACCACAAGCGCCAATGCTGAAATTGGGGCTGTCCATGACAAGGCTATGCCGGTGATCCTGACTACGGAAGACGAGCGGGATATGTGGATGCGCGCGCCCTGGGACGAGGCGAAGGCCTTGCAGCGTCCCCTTCCCGATGGCAGCCTGACCATCGTTGCCAAAGGCCGGCGCAAGGACGGCGCCCACCTTGACGCCCATGACACCTTAAATACTCCTGCCATATCATCACAGGGGTCTTTGTTCTGACACCGTCACTCTATGCCCAGCCCTCTCTGCCGGCCAATCGTCCAGTTGATGCCGCCCTCGCGCACAATTCCGGATATGGGTTTACCGATATGGTTCTCAAGGACCGGCCGCCAGGGCACAAGCGTAAAGTCACGGGCTTTTAGGTGAGGGCCGGAAGTCAGTTCTACAACCGCCATCTTCCCGCTCACGAGATCCAGACTGTCGCGCAAAGTCCCGTCTATGCGCTGTCCGGCCCGCATCTCCACAAAATTCAGCCCCAGATCCTCTGACAACTGTCCCGCCGCCAGACGCAGGTCACAGCGCTTCAGGGTTTCGATCAGGTTGGTCTTAAACACCGTCTGAGCTTCCCCGGCCTCGCGCGCCAGCCCCTCCCCGATCAGCCATTGCCGTCTCTGATTAAGTGCCGCCCTTACCGCCTTGCCGAATCCTGCATCAATAACAGATTTCGGGACCTCAGCGACAAGCTCATGATCGAGCCAGGTGGCCGCCTGAATCGTGATCAACCTGTCAGGTGGCAGGGCTGATAAGAGCTCAACCCTCACCGGCGCAGACCGCGCCTGTTTTTGCTCATAGCTCAGAGCCTGGTTCAGGTAATCAGCGTCGATCCTGAACCGCCCGTCGGCGTCACGGTCAGGGCCGCCAGTGCTGCGGCGGATGGCCTCCAGACGGCGATAGTGGGTCTCAACGAAGTTCTCCCTTGCCAACGGATCATGCCGGAGATGAGCCTCGACATCATAGTATCCGCCACTGGCGGCCGCGACCTCAGCGATGATCAGGTCAGCCTGTCTGATGTCCGGCTGATTTGGGCTTAGTCTGACAATCGCCTGAACCGGCAGGGCCTGCGTCCTTTCACCCTGACCGATATCGACATAGTGAAGCCGGCCGTCAACACCATCGATGATCATATAATGGCGATCCTTAAGTTCATCGGACAGGCCGCGCCGGATAAGCTGACCGACGATCGGTTCCGGTGACGGGGACTCCGTGTCAGGCTGGTGAATAACCAGATCAGGCCAGGGCCGGCCCTGAGCGGCCATATCCCGGTGAAGGGTTTTGATAATATCGCCGCGTTCGCCCATCCGGCGTAAGATCGGTTCAAGGTCCGGGGCCAGTTGCCACCGCCCCGCGCCGATATCTTCGGCCAGGCCAAGCCGCTTAAGTTTCTGCAGGCGCCCCGCCCTGAGCGACTGGCGCAAGGCGTCCCGGTCGACAGCGGCCACCACGCCGCTCTTGTCACGGTCACGAATGAGGGTGCGGTCAAGGCTGGTGAAGCGTTCCTGATCCACTTCCTGTTTCAGGGTCGCCTCGATTTCAAAATCGGATCGCGGGCCAAAATCCATCCGGACAATTTCCGCCGCCCGCTCACGCAGGCCGGTGGTGATATATTCACGGGCGATGATAAGGTCTTTACCCACATCGTCGCGGCCCCGCACAATGATGTGGCTGTGGGGGTGACCGGTGTTATAGTGATCGACCGCGACCCAATCCAGTCTCGTATCAATATCCTCTTCCATCTGCGTCATCAGGCGTCGGACAAACGGCTTAAGATCATCATACTGATGGCCATCTTCCGGCGAGACGATGAACCTGAACTGATGACGGTCGCCCCCGTCCCCGGCGCGATCCAGAAAGGCCCTGTCATCGCACCTTTCGAGGCCAGCCGTATAAAGCTGACCCGGCGCCCCGTCACGGGTCACGCCGTCCCGCTGAATATAACGCAGATGCGCCCGGGCCGCCGACAGGCCCTTACCGGCCAGTTTGACGATGCGGGATTTGATAATGACGCGGCGCTGGCGCAGGGCGGAATAGCCGTCACGCACCGACAGCACCCGCCCCACACCGGACCCCCGGCCGATCCGGCTCCCGTCAAAGCGGGATTTGCGGCCGGGCGGGCTTTGAGCGGCCCCGCCGCGCGCGAGGTTTGTGGCCGCCAGCACCCGATTCAGGAACGTGCCCGCCCTGCCCTTCCCGACCGACCTGATCCGGCCGAGGTGCGGCTCAAAGTCATCGTCAGACGTCATGAAAGCCCTCCCGTTATCCAAAGCCTCATGGCGCCCAGCAGCGTGCGGCCAGGCACCATGCTAAATTCAATAAACTCAATAGCTTAAGAGACAAAAAGCCTGCATTGGCACTACATAGCCGTGTTATAGTGCTATGCCGCTACACTCAAAAACGATGTGCAGACAAAGACTTAAGGGCCGACCGCAGGGAGATGGCACCACTGTTTCATCTTGCCTTCGCCCCTCCCCATCAAATATCCACATTTCGGATTACTTTTCCTGGGTTCCGTCTGCGCGTAACGGGACAAAAAGCCCGGCATTTTGCTGAGGTTTTACGTCCGGATTGTCACGGTTTAATCGCACAAAAATCTCTGGTCCTGACGCTATCTGCGCCGGATTGCGGGTGAGTTTTGTGAGATAGATTTGCGTCTCTTTCGGCAGGGGCTCCCCCCGAAAACTGCGTTCATACCGCTGCGGTCCGGCATTATAGGCAGCAAATAATCCGGGATAGCCGAACCGGTCATACATGGCCCGAAGATAGGCGGTCCCCGCTAAAATATTATCCTGCGGGTCATGAGGATCAGCCCCCAGGGCATGAGATATGCGCATGTCTTCATAGGTATCCGGCATCAGTTGCATCAGGCCCATGGCCCCCGCCGATGAGGTTATGGGGCGTCCGTTCAGAGTGGTCAGGCCCGCACTTTCGGCCATGATGACGGCCTCTATCCAGGTTGTCGGAATACCAAAACGTTGAGAGGCGACACTAATGTAGCCCGCCCACGGCTTAAGGCGTTCCGTATGAAATGAGTCGTGCCACGGCCCCTGACGAACGGGGTCTGCCTGAGACGAAACGCCCGTCATTGTCAGACTGGCGGCAATCACCATCAGAGGCCAGCGGGTCATAATGGGGCCAGCCTGCCGATGATGAGTGAAGTTTTGACGATGCCGAAATAACGCCCGTCAAACGAGTCCCTGACACCGCCATTGAGGACAAAGACCTCATCATCCGCCACAACCTGACACCCCTCCCACCGGGGCATAGACCGGTTGTGATGATCGTAGGTCCGGCGTCTGGCCACGAGGTGACCATTGATGAATAGCTCATTCCCTACCGCGCATACCTCATCGCCTTCCAGAGCCGCCACGGACTTAATCATGGGAACGGACCGGGGCAGATAGCCCCGCCGATCGGCGAGATCCCGGACAGATTCGGGCGTATGGAGCAAGACGAGGTCCGTGACGGTAAGCTTTCCCACAGGCAGGACCCGGTAGTAGCCGAGGGGCACGCTGGCACTGGCATTATAGACAATGACAGGCCGGAACCGGGAGGTCGCCCCCAGTGCAAGCGCAGTCAGTCCGAGGCTTGCCAGGGCCAGTATAACCACCCTGCGGATCGCATTTTTCGTCAGGGGGTGGACCGGATCGGGTTGCCAGCGGATCATCGGGATTGATCCTGTTTTACAGTCTCCGAGGTGGATATCCGGCCTTCTCCGCGAGACCAGTCGTCGAGGTCCTTAATGTGGTAACGGACATAGCGGCCATGTTTGCGAAACCGCGGCCCGGTGCCGTGAGTGCGCATTTTTTCCAGGGTTCGGTGGGACAGACCGATATAATGCGCGGCCTGGGCGGTGTTTAAAAACGGACTTCCCTTGCGCGCACGTTCGGCACGCTCGACATGATCTTCCATAAATAACCTCCTTTTTCAGCTTTAGCGTTCAGGCGCCCACACAGGCGCTCTGACGGGGAGGATGTCGGGAAAGATCGCACTTCGGGACGCTCGAAAATCGCCCCTGCCGTTTTCGTCCCCCCAAACGGAATGAGGGCACCTCCGGCGAGATTTAATCCGCAAAACACCCCCGCACCGGTGATGATGCGGGGGCTGGAGATAGCGGTCAGTCGACCGGGTTCCAGATCAGAGCAAAGACCTCATCATCATCCTGATCAGCGGCGCGACCGAGATTGACATAGAGGCGACGCGGACCAAATTCAGGGGCCGCGATGGCCAGCGAGACATAGTCCTTGCCGGAGCGTTCGCCCGTTCTGATCCAGCCCGCCCCCAGTTCGACGGCCCCGGCGAAGACCCTGAAGTCAGGATGTTCGGGTGAGGATTTGCCGCGATTGGGGACAATTTCGATGTCGGTGCGGATGGAAAGGGTTCTGATCTGGCCCTTATAGAGGCCGGTTTCAGCATTGCGGGTAACATAACCGATGGCAGACATTTCAGGGTTCCTTTTGCGATAGTCGTCGAAGCCGATCTTCGACGACAGGCGAACCCCATGGGCGGCCGCGCCCGGCCAAACCCGCAGGGCCAAAGCGCAGCGAAGGACCGGAGCGCAGGGCTATTTTGAAGCGATAGCGGCGCGAGGAGCCGCGGTCCCGCGGCGGGGAAAATAGCCTGACCGCGATGGTTTTGGCCGGTCGGGGCCCGCCCACAGGTTGCGCACGTCGACGCAGAGCGGCCTTCGTCCGTATCGGGAACCGGTTCTGGGAATGAGGAGCTGGACACGGAAGAGCCCTAGCGCTTGGCGCCAGGGCTCTCATTTGTCAGTGGTCGTGCCCGCCTTATGGGCGAGGGTGGATCAGGCGCCCCCGGATACGCGGCCAATCGCCGAACCGGTCCACACTGGAGGTCCAGAACAGGCGCTGCAGGAAGCGGTAGGGGAGACCGTCCGCGTCGAAGGCGGGGGTAAAGCCGCGCCTGCCGTGAAAAACGGCCCTGTTTGAAATCAAGGCCAGGCGGCCAGGCTCAAGATAGAGGTCGACGGACACCGCATGCAGGGCTTGGGCGAAGGCATCGAGTTCGGCCTGAGCCTCCGCGTCGTTGCCCACCGTCATGTCGCCATAGAGCGAGGCCACGAAGGTCATGTCGTCGCCATAGCCATAGACGATGGCGGTCGGCAGCAACTCGGGGAAGCCGTCCTTGCGCCAGCGCTCCGGAAAGCGGATCGAAAACCGCTCGGGATCCCGCAGGATGGCCTGGGACTTCTCAGGGCGGGACGCCAGGGCCAGGCGGCCGTCGGCGATGATCGTACCCGGCGAGGTGTCGCGCTCTTTGGCCACGCTGATCAGGGCGAGGCCGTCCGGAGACCGGTCGCCCGGCAACAGGCGGGCCGCCGAGTTTTCGATATGCTCGGCAAGCTCCAGGATCGCGCCGAGACCGGTATTGGTCATCAGATGCGAACGTTTGGGCGACAGGTGCGAGATGAGGCCACGACCTTCCTGAAGGATCGCGTAGGGCTCGCCGATAAGTTTCACCGTACCGGCAAGGATGACCTCGCTGAGGTCACTGGGCTTGTTGGCCAGGGCGACTTCCGGGTCGGCGAGACCACGGGTCACCGATGCGTCGAAGGGCAGGCCTTCGATGACCAAGACGCCGCTGCCGCAGCCCGACATGGCGCGGATGTCAGCCAGCGTTTTGGGGCCGTAGGCGGTGCCCATCGCGCCACGCGCGCCGTCGAGAAAGGGCTCGTAAGAACCGGTGGCGGGATAGGTCAAACCGCTTGCATTGACAAGGATTTGCAGGCTTTCTTGTTCGCTGATGCGAATAGTATCGATGTCGGTCTTGCGGATCATCGAGGTGTCTCCTTCAGTTGAAGTGGACCCTTTCAATGAACCCAAAAAACCCGCTGATCAGGTGAGGTATCGGCGAACAAAATTCAGCGATGGGGGACGTGATGGCACTGAGAACAACCAAGCACTGCAAGGATTTGGGACGGAAATTGGCGTCGCTTTACGAAGCCTATAATGCTCAACCTGCGAGCGCCTTTCCCGACGGTAGGGTTTGCAAGGCCGCGGATCTGGAAAAGGTGGTGGGGATCGGCCGCTCGGTCGTCACTTCGTGGATGAAGGACGACCTGGAAAAGAGCCGCCGGCCGCACATGGTCAGTCCCGAACATATCGAAAAGCTGGCCCGTCTGGTGACAGAAGTCACCCATGGACGCATCCACCCGGATGAGGCCTATAAGCTCTGGACGGATGGTTCGGCACGGCAGTTTCGCCGCAGGCTGGCTGCCCTGCCGATCGAAAGCATTTCCGAAGTCCTGATCGACCGCCTTCCCGTCCTGAAGGTTGAACCGAAGAAGCGACTCGCATCCCTCGGCATGATCGAACAGGGACACCAGCCCGTCGGGGACGAACTACAACTGAAGCTTGGCGATAAATTCCGTCTTGAGGTCAAAGCCAAAAAGGGACGGAGCCTTGTAGTCCTTGGGTTCGCGACCACCGGCGGGTGGTTCTGGCTGGCGCCGGGTATCGACTACGATGGGAAGGTGCTCAATGACCTCCAACACGTTCCAGGCCCGGTCATCAAATACTGGCCCACAACAATTGCCGGGCCCCACAGAATAATTGTCATCGAGTTGGACGATGCGGTGCCGCCTTTCGTCAATGGCAGGGACGATTCCCTTACGCTCTCTCCGCATCGCGAAGAAGAACTGGTTGATGAACTGCTGGATATTGAGCGATCTGGCGACTGGCGGTGGGGGGAGTGCCGGCTTTTCGTCTCAAAGCCATAGGCCGATCATTAGGGCAACCGATCGAACCTGCGTGCAAACTTCAGCAGGGCCCGTTCTTCCTTGCAAAAGCGCGCCAAGGCCATGCCCTGGGTGAACTCGCCTCGCCATCGCCCTTCGGGCAGTTCAAGAATTCGCGCAATTTCGCCGACTGTGATCCACGCGAGGTCGTGCCAATCGATCCGGTCTTCGTCCGTCCACGCAAACAGGCGGGCAAAGGTTGAGGTCAGCGCCGCTGACAGGCGCATGGCCCGATGCACCGGCGCGGGGTGTGAGCTGCCATATTGCAGGTCGACCGAGGCATGATCGAGGTCGAACAGCAGGAACACCGTCAGAATTGCGACCGCCGACTGAAAACACTGGGTCTGGGACCGGTCCAGGTCCCACGGTCTTTCCGTATCGTCGATCATGCCCACGACGAGTAGGTCGAGGCCATGATGGTCGGCGTCGAATTCGATCAGGCGATAGGCGTCGTCGCTGTTGGTGCCGGCGGTCGCGTTGAGGCACTCGTCCACCCTGCCAATGCCCAGCGTGTCCTGAAGGTACGGAATGTGCCGCCGGGCGTGGTGGGCCAACTCATGGCAAACCAGAAAGTCCACGGCGCGGTAGAACAGGTCGTTGAGCGCCGCCAATCTGTCCTCCGGCCAGCCCGGCAGCGCGATGTCCGCCCAGGCCGGATCGCGCAGACCCTGACGGTTCATGGCGCCGGCGGAGGACGGGGCCTCGCTGTCAAAATAGCCTGGCATGAAGTCGGAATCCGACAGGGCCATGGCAAAGGCACCCCAAAGGGCGTCGAACAGACCGAGACAGATCGCGACGGCGCGCCGTCCGTCTTTTTCGATGGCGAAAGCGTTGGGGCTGGCGCTGCGGAGGAAGAGGAGAGAGAGGTCGTCAAGTTGGTCGGCGAACGGTTCGTCCGCGCAACGGCGCATTTGCCGCTGATAGGCTTCTAGGACCAGGTTGTGAAGCTGTCGCTGAAAGCCGCTCAAGGCGTCTGGTTCGATCAGGCCGCCAAGCGACACTACATCAGCGTCACCAGCCCAGAACACCCGGGCTTCCACTTTCAGATTGTCTTGACGAGGCGGCAGGCTTACTCTCCCATGCAGGGTGATCAGGTCAACGGGTGGAAGGGAGCTTCGAATGTGGAAGGGCCACACGCAAGCAGAAATTGCGTCAGTGTTTGCGGATCTGTTCCCCGAGGCTGGTGCGGTTGTCGATCCGCTGGCGAGCACGAGCCTGCGTTTGCAGGACGCGGATTCCGCGCGACGGATCGCCGGTGTCTACTGGCTGGCGGCTTCGCTCAGGACATGAACTTCGATTTCGAGTGCGTCGTCTACCAGTTCTACAATACCAATGCCTTTTCCGCCTACCGGGACGGCGTGCACTGGACAGGGATATCGACTGGTCTGCTGTACGCCCTGGCGGAGCTGGCCTTTCGCGTTGCCGCCACCTTTCCTCTGGAAGACGAGACGGAGCCGCCTATTATCCTGACGGGTGCTACGGGCGCCGGCTTTCGCTATAGTGAAGCGGATTTTGAGCGCGGCGTGGAACTCGGGGAGCGCCTCTTCAAACAGGCGGAAGCCTTCGGGATGACGCGCATGCGCCTGATGAACACCATCTGGCTGGATGCCCAGACCCTGATCTGGCGCCACGAACTCTTCCGCGCGCCCCTCGGACATACGCGCTTCCTGGACGCCAATCTCGGCTTGTCGGCGATCGTTGAAATCGCCCACGGGCTCCCGACGTCAGAGGACGAGGATGTCGACGTCAAAGGCGCGCAGACGAGATCTATGGTCAGGGCGATCGCCGCGACCGAACCACTACGCAACCAATGCTTACCGGAAACTCTGAACCCCATCTCATTCCCCTTCACAAAACTGTCGCTTGTGCGACGTCGTGGGGAGGACGCGGGTCATGTGAAAAACCGCATGTGCGGTCGTATTTTTTTGCTCTGCGCCGGATCCAGCCCTGGGTGTCGCCCACCGGCGAATGTAAAATCGGTGAACTGGACAAGCGTCAGCTGAGCATCAAGACCGCACCCCCTTGAAGTTGTATTTTGATGTACGGGCATCTATAGTTTGCCTATCGTCCCGGAGGCTTGTCGCGGCCTGGAGGCTTGGATGACGGCGGTAAGGTTTGATGAAATTAAGCAGGGCTTCGCCATCTGCACTGAACGGTTCAGGTCGTACAGAGCACATTTTGAAGAACTGGAGATTGATGGTGCTGCCCAGGATCAGCCATCAGGTGTAGTTTTGAACTCTGAGTTTCTGAAAACTCAGATCGCGCCCAATATGGTCCGCCAGTTGGAGGCGACCTGGAGCCGCGTTGTGGCGTCCAGATGCGATATTTCCGGGAATTCGCTGCCGGTATCTTCAGCCTGCGAGCTGAAAATCGTCGACAATCTTTACAAATTCGTCGCTGAGATTTCTCCGTCTCCGAACGGAGGCTCGGCTCAGATATCTGTTTCCACGGGGTTATTGTTACAAATTGATATTATGGCATCTGTGTTGGGAGTAAGCCTCACGGGGGGAGGTCAATCCGTCAGATGGAGCCGGACGCAGTTTTCCAAAGACCTGGAAAATTTCCTCGGGGTACCATACTATTTAAGTTACTTCTGCCGCTTCGTCTCCACATCCACAGAAGATCAGGAAGATGTCTGGGCTAAGAACGTCGAATATTCGCTGGAATGGATTGTGCGCCACGAACTGGGACACCTGATCTGCGGGCATCTGGGCTATTTCTCAACACTTGCGGCGAATATAATCTCGGAGCAGGTTCCGCTTCAGCGGTTTACCGAAGAAGAAATCAACTACGGATCCTCCGTGCCGCTTGTAAGCTATACCGCAGAGCTTTTAGCCGACAGCTATGCGACGCTGTCTATGGCCCTGGACATTTTCGGGGGATACCGGCTTGACGAAGATGATCTCGGCCGCGGCCAGAGGTGCAACGTGATTATGCACTCACTCGCGCCCATCCTTTTCGCAACAATCGTTCCGATCATGCTGTTCCAGCTCCCGGAGATTATTGACTGGCGGAATCGAGGGCAGCACGTGAGCTCCACTCACCCCCGCGTTCTGGCGAGATTTGTCGGCGTCTCGGTTATACTATCGTTTCTCGTAGAGCCTCCGAGCGACATACGGTTCGATCCCGTCGAATGGAAACTGCGAAGAGCCATCGTGGACGTCTATGAGGAGCCTCAGTGGTATTTCCTGGTGAACCGGACACTTTTTGGCGGTATTTCGACAGGCATTAACGCCCTTTCAGGAAACGGGTTACTGGGAGGCGAAGAGAAGGAAGAATTCCGGCGTGGTTGGAAAGCCCTCCTGCGCGAGACCTTCGGCTACCTGAAAGCCGGAAGGTTCGCCTATTTCCCTGAGACTGGTCCTGACGAACAGGCAAACACCTCGCTCCTGACAATTCGCAGTGCCTACAGGGAATGGTCGGCTATCATGCAGGCCGCCGGCCGGCGTCTCTGTGGATTTTTTGTCGGCCATCTGGATTCGACGGTGATCAACTCAAAAGGCCTGGTCGTCGATCCGGCCTATTTCATTTTAGATGATCTGCTGGGAAAGGCCCAGCAAACGGCGACGGGGACGTCGGAGTTTTTTGGCCATTCTACCGAACTGGAATTCACGAACGGTCAAAAAATGGCAGACCTGATTATTGCCTACGATCAGAAAATCGCCGACGCGAAATAGCCTCGAAGAGCATCAGCCTTTGTAGCCATGCACAGATAAGCAGCCGGTCGTCTCAGGGGGGGGCGGCGGCGCTGCGCCTTGATTCGACCTGCGCTTTCTGCCGCTGACCCGCGGGAAGATATCCAAATGCCCGGCGTTGATTACTTCGTACCCGTTCCCGGCTTTCGGTTTCAAAAACGAGCGGTCTTATGCGATGTTGTCCTCACGCGACGAAGAGGAATAACGGTGGCGAAGAAGCGATAATTCAGGCTCCGCCCGTCGCAACGGGTGCCGGATCGTCGGAGAATTGATAGTACTTACTGGTCGGGCGGGCTTGCGTGTCCGACCAGCGCACTACTATATGCAACACCTATGGGTTTCGGCTTTGGGGGAAAATAACGGTCATCAAGGTCAACTATCTTGCCGTGAAGCCCGTCGTAGCTCCTTGTGCTGTCGACAAATCGAGTTCGAGCCTCGTTTTTCCCTCATCAGCGACCACTCCGACTGTAAAGGCCCCCCAGGCAGGTACCTTGAGCCTGGCTTTTCCCTGCTCGGCCTGTACCTCGATGATCCGGCTTGGATAGGTCGGGTGCAGATGAAATTCCACATTGCCAGTCATAGATGCAGTGCCATCCAGACTTTCGACTAATACTTCGACCTCGTACCACTCTCTGTCATCGGTCGGGAATATAAGTGCCTTCACGCGACGGCCATTGGCTTCGGAACGGCCACCGAACCGTCCTTTGTTCGGATCGGTCGAGCCGATGAGATCGCCGATTTGTCCTTTGTAGAGAACAAGATCATTTTTCGGGTCGATCTCACCCTTCAGATTACTCCGCTCGACAACCCACGCGAATGTGGCACCGCTCCAGCTCTGGAACGGAACCTTGGAACGCCAGAGCCCAAGTTCGCGTTTTGCCAGAGCGCGCATAGCTTTGGTCGTTCCATCAGACGACAGCCAGACCAGAAGATCGCGCAGGATTGAGTTTGATTCGGCGAAATAAACAGCGCCCAATCGCCTTGCCTGGCTTAAAAGCTCAACCGTGCGGCTTAAATTTCTGCCTCCAGCTTTCGTGGAGAACCACCAGCCGGTCAAAACAAGAGCATCAGGAATCCAGGGAAATCTCGCGGCCAGCGGCTGGCACCAGCTGCAGTCGACATCCCATTTATGACGACGGATGGCGAGCCCGAGAACGATCGCCGCCCAGGGGTCATAAAGACTACCGTCGCGCACAGAGGGTAGCAGTTCATTCGCGGTCTTCTTCACCGATTCAGAAACTGCCAGAACGTCGCGCTCATTTGCTACCACCAAGGACTGTATGACAACGCGCAGGCGCGAGTCTGACGGTTCAACGTCAAAGTGAACCTCGTAATTGGAAAGCCCTTCGCCCGTCAAAGTGACACGAGTGCCCCCCGAATATAAGGGCACCAGAAACCGGGTAGATTTGCGGTTGATGGCCGCGACCGTAAACCTGACCTTTGCACCCGCTTCGAAGTCTACCGGCTGGGGGCCTCTCCCAGCTGGTGGTATCTCAAATGTAAGCCGCCCGAAATTCTGGTGTACATGGATCGGCCACTCACCATGGTAAGGCTTCCACCCGCCATACTTAAAAGGACTGGTATCGGAAGCCACACCAACGGATAGAGGTCCTTCCGGTACGTCGTGGATGAACATCATCCCAAGGGCCTTTCCCTCCTTTGAGGGGATGAACCTGGCTTCTACAGCGCTGCTCCTGACAGACGCTGACCGCTTTTGCTCTTTGCGTGAAAAGCGGTTCAGAGATTTTTCAAGGTTGCTTACGTTCAGCTCCGGCTTCGACTCCCGAGTGGCTTTGCGAGCCGTGGACCTGGCCATCAATCGCTTTGCGGTAGCCGTGGCCGTCGGGCCAGCCGATTCCAGCACCCTGATGCCCGGGCTAAAGCCGATAATATCGTCAACGCCCTGCGCACCGGGCAGTCGCCGGCCTTGGAACACCCGGCGCGTCGCCAGCTCTGCCCGCTCAACCGATCTTTCAGCAAAGGGACCTTCTGTATGGAATGTCAGCGGCGAGTCGACGGCTGTGAACGGCAGGGTCTCAATCGCTGCAATGACAGGACCGGCCTTCACATCGTCGCCCAGCACGACATGACCTGCGCCAGGTTCCACCTGCCGGACCTCCGTCGCATTACCCAGGCGGCGCCATACGACGCTTACATCGTCGTCGTCCGGAATGTCCACCGTGCACAGTCCAATGTCCGGCGTCAAAAGGTCCGGCGAAACCAGGCTTTTGCCGGTCCGGTTGGAAACCACGTGAAAGCTGACGACACCGTTGGCAGCTGGAGATTCGATTCTGATTTTTCTCATGATTCAGCTCACATCGTGCACAACAACGGGAGTTACGCGCATTTCGGAGATATCGACTGCGGTTTCGCGGTCGGGATTACGCCAGGTTTGTCCGGAGGACGCAGAAACCCCATCTTCAAGCACCCTCCATGACAGACGCATACGGTGCGACCCGAACGAAGCCTTGGGCCACGCGATGAAGATACCATCCTTCCACCCACTGACTGATGCGCTTCCTGAATGATCGTCTATGGTCAGTGCAAATATCTGCGGATCCGGCGGTATCGTCGATGCGACAAAATTAAGGGAAATAGCCGACGTCAGTATGTCGGCAGGCGAAAACCTGATGCAGACCGGTACCTTCGGTGACGAGGAAAACTGCACAAGCGGCCCGCGAGCAACGGGCGTGTAGACCGGCTGTGGGTTGAATGGCTTCCCGTCGGCCCAAAGCGGGTTGAGTCCGTAAAGGAGCTTCATTCTTGAATGCAGATCGTCGAGCTTGACGCCCCAGTTGCCGACACCGGTGAAGTTACAGGCAGCCGCTCCGTCGAGCGCCTGCACCAGAACCTGCGTAAACCTACCGCCTACCTTGTGTTCGTCATCCCACGCGAGAGCGCCACGCGGACCTGGCACCAGAGCGTAGACATTGGTGTTTTCATCGTCCGGACCGGGCGGCAGGATTTCGACCGGATCGCGAATTATCTTCTGTTTATCAGCTTCCGCCAGATCCACCTCTTTGATGACTTCCTGGCAAGCGTCGATGAAAAAGCACCCCAATGCCACCGAGGATCGGCGGTGAAGCCGGGCGGCTTCCACCAAGACATCGACATGCGGGTTCCAGGGCCGGCTTGCCTTGCTCTTAACGTCTGACAGGAAAACCATCATGCGGCTTGGCGTCGCGACACCATGCCCGCAAATATAGAAGACAGCGACATTGTCGGGTGTGGCCTGGAGGTGTGTCGACCAGCGCAATCCCGCCTCTTCAACATTATCTTCGGCAGCCCCCTCGACCGATGCGTCGGGGCGAGGATCGACCGCACCTGCGGCCGTTAGCGATCCGTCGGGGGGAAGGTATGTTGCCGGCACGCCGCCCGGCGGGCTCAGCAACAGATCGAGTGTTGCCAGTCGCGGCGTCAGCGCGTCCGCGTGTCGGATCAGACAATCAGCGAACGCGATCGCCCCGCGGACAGCGCTTTCAAGATCGGGCGGATCAAGGCCCGGAAGAGCCAGGTGCGGATAACTTCCGACACCGATCACCAGTGCATGGGTGCCTTCCTCTCCGTCCAGCTGGCGCTCGAAGACAATCGTCATGCAATGATGCCCAGACCTTTGGCCCGCTTGCGAAGCCGCTCGAAAAACTTGGGCCGCTTGAAATATGCCGTATGAGCATCCAGCAGGCCCACGGCGGAACTGAACTGAAAATCCTCCACACCGGCAAAGATAGAATCGCAGCGGAACGAGAGGATGTCGACCGGATCATAGACATTCCACCAGTCTTTGATGCCGGCAGGGAACGCGGCACGATCCGGCTTCCCAATAGCCCTGTCACTCACCACGAACAGCTTGTGCTCTTCGAAGAATCCCGGCTGAGACCCTACCGTAACGAGCAGATCGATTTTGTCGGCAAGAAGCTCGGCTTCAGCCGGATCGGAGAGCATATCGATCAGGATTACCCCTCCCATGCTGTGGCCCACGACGACGACAGGTTCACCCGCCTGCTTGTCGGCATGAGCCTTCAGCAGAGCTTTCCGAACGCAATCCCTAATATCCTTGCGTTTGGAATCATCTTTGAGATAAGCAAAGACATCACCGAGAAATTCGCCCACCAAGGGATTGAGGTCGTCCCTAAAGGCAGCCGTCAGTCCTACACCGACGAGATTGCGTGCCCGATTTGTAACGCCACTGACAGCATCCTTCAGAAACGACACAACGCCTACTCCGAAAGCCGACGACCCGTTGGACTGAACCTTCTTCTGGAGGGCAAGTGTGAAGCTTTCGTCCGTCATCTGGCTGTTAATCCAGGATGTGTCCGGGGACGTGCTCAGATATCTGGTCGTATCCACGAAAAACTGCAGCTCGTCGGCCGTGAGATCGCG
The DNA here is from genome assembly GCF_026625745.1 of Asticcacaulis sp. SL142. Taxonomy (NCBI): domain Bacteria; kingdom Pseudomonadati; phylum Pseudomonadota; class Alphaproteobacteria; order Caulobacterales; family Caulobacteraceae; genus Asticcacaulis; species Asticcacaulis sp. SL142. The sequence continues at coordinate 1,681,959 of NZ_CP113061.1, forward strand.
ATCTGCCTGCACTGCCTTGTCGACCATATTGACAACAAGGGCATCGACCGCGGCTTCCAGACTGACCTTGGCGAGATCGGGCAGAGCTTTCGAAGGCGCGACGCCTCCTTCTGCTGCCGCACCGGATAAACCCAGCGCCTGCCCCAGGCTGAAAGGCGTCGCCGGATTTCCATATTTCGGCATGCTGTCATTCTTCCAGTAGGGCTCACCGACCAGATCGCCCCACTTTGGATTTTGTATCATCACGGGGCTGCCGGCGAACGCAGCCTCCTTGAAGAACATATCTCGCTGACGTTCTTCCCTTAAGTAGTTAGGATTTGATCGCGTTGCCACGCCATGTACGAACACCAGTTGCATGATTGCCTCCCTTGGCCGCCGCTATTTATGTCGCGTCCGCGAGGAATATCAACTCAGTGGCATTGGAGCGGCGCTACAGCCAGAAGATGCATCAGCGATTCGGCGTTTGCAACCCCTTGGGATATAGACTTTGCTGTCTTAACCCAGAGCCTGCACTGCGGCGGAAAGATTGCGCGCATATAAGCGCCAGCCGGCCCAGTCCCTAACGGGGAGCCCGCTCTTTCGCATCCGCATCTGCGTGATATGAAGCGCCTCAGCTGTCGGAAAGTCATCCAGAACCTGGTAGAACTGCGCCATAAAGGTTGAGGTTTCCGCGTTCCCGACGGGCCACAGGCTGGCTATGACGGCCTGGACACCGGCCTGAAGAAAGCCACTCGCCAGGCTGGCGGCGCCCTCGCCCTCCAGGACCTGCCCAGTACCTGTCGAACAAGCCGACAAGATCACCAGGTCCACGCCTCGGAGATCAAGTGTCGCAACGTGACGTGCGGTTAGCCGTTTATTCTGGTTGTTATTCGGAAAAAGCAGAGCAGCGCCGCTGAAGGCGTCGATCGTCGAACCTGGCGCTACATCGCCATGAGCAATTATGTGAACCCTTTTCGGGCGGCGCGAAAGAGCGGAGATAATATGATCGGGAGTCGCGTCTCCGTCATAGAGTTCAACGGCATCAGGTCCGCGTGCTCGCCCGAGCTCCTGCAGGATGTGTGCTGAGCCTGCAATTTTTCCAGCACTGCCCCTGATGAAATCACCGCTCGCAACAAGTAGTGCCGGTCCGGGCGTATGCGATTTGGCCGTGGTGACGCTGCCCCAGTTGCCTTCGATGTCGGCAGCCGGAAAATCCGGATCGCACAAAATGAACGGAATACCCGCCGGTAGTCCGCATTGCATCGTGATAAGTCTGGCGTTCCCGCATAGCGACCTGATCTTCTGGAAGGCTGACGTCAGCCCACGCGGCGCCGACACGGCTTTGCCGCTCAAAATATTTCGGCCCCAAGTCTCCATCTGACGATTGAAACGACCGGCATCACCCAATGCAAGCAATCGCGTACCGACGGACTTGTGGTGGAGAACACATATGACGCGTGCGCCCTCCCATTCGGTCGACCATGCACTAGGGTCACGGGGTGCGACCGGCGTAAAAATGCGCAGAAAGACGGCCAGACAGATACCGACCGGCAAGTCCAGGGCGTCCGAAGGCGGTTGCTCCTGCGGGTCTTCGCGCGACGCAGCCGCAAAAGCATACCTTGCGGCACCCGAGGTCAACAGCGCGGCATCCAGTATGTCGCCGGCGCCGCATTCGCCAAGCGCGGCGAGCGTCAGACCGGCATAGGCCTGGAAAGCCTCCACGCTGAGACGCTGGTGCGCTACCAGTTCCAACGGAATATCCTTGCGCACGACGCGTTTCAGAACAAGGCGTTCCATTTCCAGGACGTGTCGAAGATGTGAGCGGGCGCCAGCGGTGTCCCCCATGCGATGGAGCAGGGCGGCCTCGGTAACTTGTTGGTTGAGCAACGACGGGTGATCGGCCCCGTAGAATGCCAGCAGGCGGGGACGGGCCCATTTTATGAGGCGCAATGCACGACGGTGATGCCCCATCCCCGCTATGGCACCGCCCAGGTTCCAGGCAACATGCGCCTGTGAGAGGAGATCGGGCTCTTCAAAACTGCGATATCCTGCCAGAGCTGCCAGAAAATGGCGCCGCGCAGGCTCAAACTGCTTGAGAGCACGAAGGATGACGCCGCGGGTTGCGTACGATTTCGGTGAGACAAGGCCGGTGCTTTCTGCCTCGTCCACGCGGGCAAGCGCAGCGCGTAAATGCTCTTCATCTTTCAGGAATTCGCCGATCTGGTGATCATAAGATGCCGCATCCACGGCCACATCGAACAGTACTTGGCCGCCGAGCGGGCGGGCAATTTCCAAAGCCGCTTCAAAATCTGAACGGGCTCGACCGTAGTCCCTCTCACGGAGATAGAGGGTAGCCCGTTTGGCGAGAAGATAAGCCTTGAGCTCCGCTGTGCCTTCTCCCCCAAAACATTCAAGCGCCGCCGAAAAGGCGCGGTTGGCCTCGTCGCGATTGGCCATTTCCGATTCAAGCGTCGCGAGGGAACCATAGGCGTTGCCGAGAGTTTGACGAGAGGCCTGACCGGAACGAAACAGCCGGATGGCTGTCCGTATCCTGCGTCGCGCCCGGCCATGCAGGTTTTGCTGGAACGCTGTGGCCCACAACCGTTGAAAGATACCCCCAAGACCAGTCAGGTCCGATGGCATCAGACGCCGGCGCAACTTCAGGGCCAGCCCAAAACAGATTTCCGCACGCACTGACTGCTGCTGCTGTACGAGCGCGTCACCAAAGACCTCCCAGAACGGAACTTCGATCCGTCCGTTCCATTGCCGATATTGCCGGACGTAGGGCCACAAGCCTGCCAGTGCTTCGATGGCCATCTCGCTCTTCCAGTCCGCGACAAGCCTTTCCGCAGCTTCGATCTCGTCCTGCAGAGCGTCCAGCGCATTGGATTGACAGACCCCGGCGGACTCCGGATCGTCCAGAAGAGTTTCCAAGGTCGCAAGCAGTGCCCAAGCCCGATGGTTCAACGGCTCCGCGCGCACAAGTGGGGCCAGGAGGTCCATCGCGCGGTCAAAATTCCCGTCGGCAATCGCCTTGGCGGCGTCGGCATGCAGATCCATAATTCGCCCTGTCTTCTGACCTCTGGCCGAGGACAGGCCCGCTCGGTCTGCGCGCTCTAAATCCTCTCTAACTACTTTGATAGGAAGACGACGCCGCTGTCATCCTTTGAAACGTGGATACCGAAGCCCGTACTCAGAGAGGCCAGAAATTCGGCCGGATCACGTGTTTTGAAGCGGCCTCCAAGCCTTATGGTTTCAAGGCTCGGGTCCAATATGACGATCTTGTTCGGGAGATAGCGGTTATATTCCGAGATCGCGTCCGGCAAGGGGGCCACCTCAAACCGCGAACTTTGGATCGATCCCGCGCCGTCTCCGGATGTAAAAATATGGAACCTGGCCGCTATTCGGCGGCGACAGCGATATCTGGCGGCGGCGGATCAGTTGCGACTGGCGGTGCCGGTTAGCGAATAAGGGCCGATACTGACTGCCATTTTTCCAGTGTGGTGAATCGGCGTTCCGTATAGGTCGCGGCGGGGAAGCCGAGCCATTTCGGTACCCAGTGTTCGACCTTTTTACGGTGATTAGCGCCGGTCAGAAAGTCAATTATGATCCCCTTCTGAGTTTTGATTTTCTCCGTCACATTGCCATCGGCCACCCGTTTTCCACCGACCTCGCGCAACAGGGCACTGACCACCTGACGGTCACGGATCAGATTGAAAAACACATCATCAGGTGCCCAGACCGTGCGCATATCGACCGCCAGGTGATTACCCACGGCCTCAACCACGGCGCTCCCGGCCATCAGGGTTTCGCCCATAACTACGGCCAGAATGCGCAACACCTCATCGTCTGAAAGCGTGAGCAGACGGGCAAATATCAGGCAGGTCTAATAGTCATCGCCGTTCCCGCCGGACAGGTGATCATAGTCTTTCGGGACATCGAGCAGAGTCCGCGCCGTTTGCGAGCTTTCGGCAAACTGCGCCTCCGCAGCACTGTCAACCAGGCTGATCCGCATGGCCTCGCCCCGACTGTTTTGCGGCTCTGGCTTTACCTTCCACAATGGTGAGCCATTAATGGCATGAGCCAGCATCAGGCGTAACGCCACACCGCTATGACGGGCCAGTTCAGCGCGAACGGCGGCGTGACGATGCAGGTCAATATAGGTCTGCATCGGGCCTGACACTTCGGGACGCAGAGACTTTGGCGGGCTGTCAGGGTCGGTGTATTCTCCTCCCGAACGCTTGCGTCTGGCTTCCTTACGCGACAGAAAGCCGGCATGAATCTCGACGTCACCGTGCGCACTCACGGTAATAAAAATCTTCCCGCCTTCGGTCATCGGGGTTTTCTCAAACTCCCATGAGGCAAAGGGCTCTCCGATTTCCAGAACCTCGACCTCTGCCCAGCCGTCCTCAACAAGCTGATCTCTGCGGGCGGCAATGGCCTCATTCTGCGCGATCCAGAAGCGATCAGCATCGGCAAAATATCCGTCCTCACCAAACAGATCGGTGACGATCTGCCCCTGATAGGTAGCGAGGTCAAACAGGGCGGCTTTGGTCGAAATCGACGCGCCGCCGAACAGCCAGGCTTTCAGTTGGGCACCGGTCGGGGCGTGGTTTTCAGGGTCTGACCAGAGGGCCAGCCACCGCTTTTGCTGAGATCTGGTGGCCAGGGTGAGGTGGCGCACGGTGACCCCATTAATCTCGTCGGCACGATAAAGCTCACGAATACGGGGCACAAGATTGCCAAGGGCCAGCACCCGCCGGACATGGAGGTCCGTCACACCAAAGGTTTGGGCAATCTGCTCCACGGTTCGTCCTTCTTTCTGAATCAGGCGCGTAAACGTCTCCCACTGGCTGACCTCATCGGGATCAAGGCGGGCGATATTTTCGATCAGCGACGCCTCAAGGGCGGCGGCATCATCGCCCGCCTCCATGATCGCGCAGGGCAAAGGCTCAGACACGCCGCCCTCCTCGATCAGGGTTTTGACACGGAACCAGCGCCGCCGTCCGGCGACGATTTCAAAGCGATCAGGCTCGGCCGATTTGGGCCGCACCAGCAGGGGCACAAGTATACCCCGCGCCCGAACGGAGGGCAGAATGTCGCTGACATCAGGGGCCTTCCTGCCATGACGCATATTCAGTTCGGATATGTCGAGTTTATCAAACGCAATGTTTTCGAGTTTCATAACAGTTCATCCTTTAGACAGATGGCCCGTTCGCCGGATCATTAGAGGAGGTGCGGACGGGCCGGTTAAGCGCCGATAAGGCGGCGCGGGCTCATCCGCCGACAGGCGGAATTTCGGGATCGGGGGTCCCCTTTAGGGCCACAGAGACAGCCGTCAGGCGGTCGGTGTCTTCCACAATGCCGCCCGCCCTGCGGGCGGCTTCGGCATAGACAGACAGTGGAAAGCGGGCCACAAAGTAAAGATCGCGCTCAATGCCCAGGCCAAAACTGAGGCGCACGGCCTCAATTTCGCTTAGGCTGAAACTGCCCGGTTCCGGAAAGCCGAAACCGAGGTCGGCCAGACCAAAAAGGGTGTCGCCGTCACTATCCAGTTCAGTGACTAGCCATGTGGCCGCGCCGCACGGATCGAAAAATTTGACTACCGGGACGTGATCGGCCTCAGTTTCAGCGGCCCCATTGGCGAGGAGACGCGCGCGGATTTCGGGGGTAAGGAGGATCATGCCGCTACCTCCGTTAAGCTTGCGGGCGCATCGGGGCCAAAAGCTAAAATGAAGTCGGCGGCCTTGCTGGCCTGACTGGCGGCGCGGAAAATGGCGCGATTGTCTTCGCGCAGAATATCGAGCCATGCGCCCAGATAATCGGCATGGCGCACAGTCGGTGTGATGCCCAGAGCCGCGCACACAAAGGCACTGCCCATTTCTGCACATAGTTCCTCACGGCCATATTCCGTTGTGCCAAAGCGTCCTGACTGATCACGGTTCAGGCGTGAGGCGTGGCCCGTCCAGTGGCTGAGTTCATGAAAACAGGTACGATAATAATTAATCTGATCGGAAAAGGCCGGTTGCGGCGGCACCTGAATATAGTCGGCGGACGGCACATAACAGGCCTGATCGCCGCCGATACGCACATCAGCGCCGGTTGCAGAAATCAGCTTTTGCGCGTGAGGTATCAGGTCACGTTCCGGTAACCGGACGTCATTCACCTGCCCGACGCCCCGCAGGTTTTCGCATTGGGCGACATTAAAGACCGTATAGCGTTTGAGGAAAGGCACGGCCCGTGCATCCTCGCCGGTTTCAAGAGCCTTTTGCCTTTCCGCTTCGGGGGTGAAGCGATCCGCAAAGACAATTGTCGTGCCCCGTTCGCCTTTACGCACAGAGCCACCGGCGGCTAAGGCCTGTTTAAAGGTCAGCCATGACTGCGCGGCGAAGCCATGGGTAATGGCCGCATCCCACAACAAAAGAACATTGATGCCAGAGTAGCGCGCACTCGTTACCGCATTGCGAGGCAGACCGGGGCCGGACGCTCCGGCCTTGCCCCAGGCCTGCGCCCAGGGATAGCGGCCCGCCTCCAGTTCAGACATAATCCTGCGGGTCACCTCCTCATACAGGCTGAGGCGGGACACCTCACAGGGGGGCGGGCCTGAAACCGTGTCTCCGAGGCCATGGGCCTGATGTTTGCCGGTGGGTCGCATATCTGTCCTCCAGTCTCCTAAAATCCACACCCTCCCCGGAAAGCGGGGGGTGGGCGGCGACTGGCTACCGGGAGGCCCGACCCGGCTGGCAGTGGCACCCGCATGGGGCGCAACGCAGTGCAGCAGCCGGAGCCAGCTCCGGCTTGCCACTAACGGCAGAGGGCCTAAACGGGAGCGCCGGCCACCTCCCGCTTCACCGGGAGCGGCCAGCGAAAAGCCACCGCGCGCCAAAGCGCGGTGGCCATATCCGGGGCCGAAAGGCCCCGGCATTGACTATGTGCCTTAAATTGGGTGCGTGACATTTGCCCCTTTATCAAGGAACCTTATGATCGCGGCTTTAGGTATCGGGGGTAATTGAACTGACGCATAGCAGCATCTAAAATACCAAATCACATTGCCTTTCCGAGACTTAAAATGCCTTTCCAAACTAACTCGAAAATCGATATTCCAAATTTTACCCATAGGTTAATTTCGAATTATCCCGGTGAGAATGCCACTTCCGGTACTGGTTTTATCGTCGACTTCAACAACTCAACTTGGCTGTTTACATGTTGGCATAACATAGAACTATGTGAATCTTCTCAGACTGTTTTGACCGGCAAAGTCATGGCCGAAACTATATCGTTCGTGGGCGGAAAGCCGGTAACTTTAAACCTAAGAGAACGGCGAATTGTTGGCTGCCGTGTAAATGGCCTCCACGCGGACATAGTAGCAATTGAGCTTAATCCTGCTGAAAAGCCTGCCCCGCCGTATTTTTTGGGCAAATCATACATGAATATCGAAGGTGTTGATTTTCCCAAAGTATTTGAATTGCAAGGTCCGGCCGGAGGGGAAGGCTTAAATGTCTCCATAACCAAGCATTATCTCTGGCAGGGATACCCTGGCGGAAATATGTCATCAGGGCCAGTGACCTATCGAGCCTTTGATTTTCCAGGATCTAAATCACAACATCCCTGGATGTTAAGATATTCGCCGGGAGGATATCCGGGTGCATCTGGATGCCCGATCATTGAATTAAATCAAGAAAAGCAGGCCATGCGAATTGCGGGTGTTCATGTTCATATCATAAAAGTGAGCAAGCAACACTTTGACGGGCACTCAACACTCGATGGATCCGCTAAAACTGCGATTAGTAATTTTGAATGGGGTGCGGCCGTGCCGGTGGAGCTCTTATATGTCGCTATCGAGGATTCCGCTGCAAACGGAGTTTCTATTATCGACTTAACGGTTCAACCATAGAACTGTGATTCGTAGATTAAGCGGCTCGGTCCATTATCTGTTTGATATTAGTGATCAGACTAACCGGGAAACACATCTTTGAGGGCATTTACTTCCGATAATATACTTAAGCTGCTTAGCTCGATGAGCTTTTTTAGTGCAATGGTAAGCGCAAAGAAGAAGACCGTCGCTAATAGCATGAGCGTTCCTTGCGTATGCGATCGGGAGATTCCATTCGGCTTCGAGACGAAAAAAAGGCTGTGCGCATACTTAGGGCATTCTGCACTAGGTGCGCCGATCTAAGTATGAGCTTTCACAGGTGAATATTGTCAGAATATATTGTTCTGAGGGTGTTACATCCGTGGACTGACAATGGTATTCCTATCCTTTTGCCACAACCCTGAATGGGCATTGCCGGGTTATTTCGGCTCCTGATCGAAGGCGTGCTGTGAACGAAAAAGTGCCGATTATTGTCAGGATGTACAGTGTGTTGAAGGACAGGCTGCGGACCGGGGTTTATCTCCCCGGCGACCGGCTTGATGCCAACCATATCGGTAAAGAATTTTCGGTCAGCCATACACCGGTCCGGGAGGCTCTGGGCAAACTTAGCAGTGAGGTCCTGGTTGAAGCCCATATACATAAGGGCTATTTCGTCCCGCGGGTTTCGGAAAAGGGCCTGCGCGATCTTTATGAGTGGCACCTGCACCTGTTACTGCTGGCCCTGCAACTCATATTAAACAGCGGCCTGTCGTCATGGAGAGAGTGGAGCCTGCTCACACATGCGGACAGTAAGGCGACCGCCCTGACGGAAGCCCTGTTTATGGACATAGGCCTGTGTTCCGGAAACCCTGAGATCACGCGCGCCATTGCCAATGTAAATGATCGGCTGCACTGGATTCGGGCCAATAAAGGCCCGTTGTTGACAGATCAGGCCGAGGAGATTGAAGGTCTGATTGCCAAGTGGAGAACTGAAGATCTGGAGGGCTTGCGGGACAGCCTCATAACCTATCATCGCCGCCGGCAGTTCCTCGCTGAGGACATAATAGCCCTTATGCACCGCTGCGAAATGACGTCCCGCCTCATGATTGATATGGGTCGCCGGACAAACTGACCGGCACAGAACCGAACACCAGATAGTATATTCTGAATATACGGAAAGTATACTGAGACTATAGCCCGTATCAGAGTCATCCTTTGACGGCCATGAATGTCCATGGTTATCACAGGAGGTCAATATGAATACGCCTAAAACCTTTGAGCCGGTCATCGCCTTCGAAGACGATATCATTCCCCTTGGTGTTGCCAGCCGCGATACTCTGGGGTCTGAAAATGCCGGCGAAGAACACGGCGAGCCCTTTTTGCCCGGAATCGCTATCGACTGAAACCAGGGCGCGCGCCCCTATGCGGGGCGCGCGTTTTGTCCCTCATGACCCTGCTCTCCCCCACCTGTAGTTTTTGCATAATCGCGGATCGTCCTGTTTTTCTGGACATTTTCCGCGATCTTTACTTTGAATTACCGGCAGATCTGGAATCCGTATTTATCGCCCTTATGCGAGGCGATGTGGTCAGCAAAGACAAGCTCAACCGTCTGGTTGATCGTGGGATTATATCTGTACAGGGTGGAAGGCCTATAATTCCGGCCAAGTCTGCCGCCATCACCGGCAGCGCTCTCGAAGGCTTTAGCCCCGTCGCCCGCCATCCGTGGCGATACCTCCCGGAAATCGGCGCTATCCTGTTTGACTTTCACCACAGACTGAAGTCGCCCGGAGGGCTGTACCACATCATTCAACGTTTCCGGCGACAAAAACTGGCTGCAAACGTCTCTTCACCGGCCTGTGCATCTGAGACAGGCCGCGCTTGTGAACTGGCAAGGCAGTTTACAGGTCTTCGCCCTGGCATTCCCATCAACACCATATGTCTTCTGGATTCTCTGGCTATGTTTGAATATCTGCGCCGCCGAAATATATGGCCAACCCTCGTGTTTGGGATATCCCAGCGCCCATTCTCGGCCCATTGCTGGGTGCAACTGGACGGGACTGTCCTCAATGATGCGGTGGGCTATGTCCGCAGCCGCACGACTATCCTCACCGTCTGATGCTTAAAGCGTTCCTCGCTATGTTTAAAACATCGCCGGAAGGTGACGGTGAGTTTCACCGCCTTTGCCATAGAGCGAAAACATTTCCCGACACCCTGCCCGCCTTCTCAGGCCATGAGCTTGCCGTATTTACGCAAGGTCGGGTAAAGCCCCTTCCTTTGCACAACGAGCGCGGCGTCGTTCTGGGCGAGATGTTCACAGCCGGCCCGATCAGAGTACCCGTGCCGTATGTTGATGCCAACATGTCCGACAGGATTGTAGCTTCACGCGGTTCCTGGCTGATCGGGGCCGCGTGGGGCCGCTACCTCTTATGTCTTATGTCAGAGGACGGCCGGACACTTACCCTGATGCGTGATCCATCCGGCGGCCTTGATTGTTATTACTGGCGCCGCGACGGGCTGATCATCATTACGTCCAGTCCGGAGATGGCCTCAGATATAACCGGAATACCCGCTGGTCCTGACTGGACAGCCATCGCCACTCAGCTCATTTACTCTAATCCGAAAGCGATTGAGACGGGCCTTTTGGGGGTGCGTGAACTCCTGCCCGGCACACGCCTCGATCTGACCGCAACAACAGAGACCCTGTCCACCGTGTGGACGCCGTGGACATTCGCCGACACATCAAATCAGATACGAAGTCCCTCTGAAGCGGTCAAAGTGCTGGACCAGACGCTCAGTTCCACTTTAAGGGCATGGGCGCAGATCGCTGACCACGCACTGGTCGAACTATCCGGCGGGCTCGACTCTTCGATAATCGCCGCAGGGCTCTCATCAGGCCCTGCCCAACTCTCCTGCCTGAATCTTCGTACTGAAACGCCCGATGCCGATGAAAGCGACTACGCTACCGAACTGGCCGAGGCCTTTTTGCTTCCGCTGACAGTGGCTACCTTGGCGCCCGCCCTAACGCTCAACATACCTCGCCGCCGTACCTTCCGGCCTTCTTTAGACGTCCTTCAGCAGGCTACCAATGCTCAGTTTCGGCAGGCCGCAAAGACTTTACACGTCGATAGCATCTTTACCGGTGCCGGTGGCGACGGGGTCTTTTGCTTTCTGAAGAACGCTGCACCCGTAACGGATGCCCTGTTAAGCTACGGGCCTGGGCCTGACGTCTTAAAAGCCCTCAATGACCTGACACAACTGCACCAGTGTACCCTTTGGACGGCGGCCAGCCTCGCGTTGAGGAAACTCGTAAGTCCTGCCAAGAGCCTTAGCAGAGTAGATCTAACCTTTTTGACGCCGGAAATGGCCGCCGTGCCAACACCCGTCCATCCCTGGTCGGACACCGGCTCACACCGCACCCTGCCCGGCAAGGCCGAACATGTCCTGAGCCTGATTGCGGCCCAGAGATTCAGGGACAATTTTTCACGCGATGATATTGCTCCGGTTATTGCGCCGCTATTATCGCAACCGGTTATGGAGGCCTGTCTGCGCATCCCGACATGGATGTGGATTGATGGCGGTCGCAATCGCTCATGTGCGCGCGATGCGTTTCAAAACCGCCTGCCCCCGCGCGTCCTTGCCCGCAGGAGCAAGGGTAATTTCATGATAGTTTACACCGACGCCTATCATCGTCACAGGGAGGCGCTCCACGACCTTCTGACCGGCGGCGCTCTCGCCCGTCAGGGTGTCGTCGATACAAAGGCGATCTCAGGTTTCATGAGCCAGCCGCTCCGGTTGCACGACAACCGCTTTCTTAAACTGTTTGAACTGGCCAAAATAGAAGGCTGGCTCGCAAGCTGGACAGATCCCCCTTACTGAGCCGGTTCAGGTACGGCGCGCCTGGCTTTCAAAACCCGCCACCGTGCGTATTGATCCGCCTTATGTGGATCAGGATCTTCATAGTCGGCCAGCCAGAACCTGAACCAGTCAAGGTTTCTCGCATACACGGCCAGTTTCTGCCGAGGCTGAACCTTGTTGTGGGGAGCAAACGGAAAGGCGTAAAGCTCTGTTGGCGCGCGCTGATTGCGCATAGGGATATAGTACTCCAGTGCGCCCCAGTATTCCTGTTCCGGCATCTGAAGCAGCAAGGGTTCAGTGATTTCATCAATGTTCAGCGCCGGCGATATAACTTTCCAGGCATCAGAGGAAACCTCCGGTGCATCAAGTCCCCATGAGGCCTTGAGTTCACGCCAATAGTCGTCCCCCTGAAGGCTGCGCAGTGTATAGGCCAGCGGTGAGGTCATCGGTGAAGACACGGATGCGGCGGCTATCAGATCCGATTTCATCAGAGTCCACATGACGACTTCGCTGCCAAAGCTTAAGCCCCCCATACCGACCCGGTGAGGATCTATATCACCGCGCTTGCTTAAGTGCCGGATAGCACCCTCAACGGCATCGAGACCATAGCCATACCGTACCTTCGGGTCTCTGGGATAACCGAAGGGCCGGTTGATGCACAGGGCGGATATCCCCTGAGCAGCAAAGACGGCCAGTGGCCATTCGTCACCCGCTGCCCCCCTGAGAAACCCCGGACAGCTATTGTAGGCGATCATCAGCGGGCTACGGGGTGACGGACTTTTCAGATACCAGCCGGAATAGACCCTGCCGCTGGCCCCCGACCAGTTCAGCAAAACGGCCTCACCGTAAGCATTGCGCGTGTCGGCATTGGGATCGGCCAGAACCGTTTCCCGCCCGCTGGTCAGATCGATAGCCACCAGACGGGGCGGTGCGGTGGCTGCCGACGAAACACACACCAAAGCCGCCTCACCGGCCACGCAGGGGGTATTTGGACTGCGGCTTCCCGCCAGCAGCCCCTCGCCTTTTCTCACCGTCCGGATCTGCCCCGACTTTATATCCCAGACCTTCAGACTTTGACTTAGGCCCTCCCGATATGACGTCACGGTGAACGCGATCTGACTGGCCTGTCTCAACGGAAGCAGGGACGCAATTTCCCCATCCTCGCAAGTGCGCCCCTCGCGCCAGTTCGCCGCCGCCTCGTGCCCGTCTCTGATATAGACTACCTCCTGACACGGCGGGTCCAGAAGCTGCGGATCGGCCCCCATCCGCCGTACCTCAGCGACCCCGCCGCCGGACACAATGACTGACAGCCCCGCCGATCTCTTTGTTGGTTCAGCGACAGACGAAACAACCGACGGATCGTCAGTAGTTCCCGTAACCAGATCCAAAACCCTCACCTCACTCACAGCAAGGAGACTTTGCCGTCCAGCCCATCCGGACTGTTTTTGGGTGGTTGGGCGCTCATTGACGTGCGCCGACCTGAACAGCCCCTGCCCCGGCACGGTCGTCTGATCGATTAAAATACCCTGTTCAGCCTCAGCCGCTTCAGCCCCGGCGAGCAAGGCGAGATCGGGCCCTGACTGGTAGCGCAGATATCGTCCGTCCGGAGACAAAGTAAACGACAGAACATCGGCATTTTCCGGAGTCAGCCTGCGCGACTGATGTCCGCCACGGTCTGCCCACCAGACAGATATACGGCCATCCATCAGGGCCCTGAAAAATATCCCCTGACCGTCCAGCGACCATACCGGCGGCTCCGTGACCGACAGGCCTGCCACACCGCGAATGGGCACACCTCCATCGGCGACGACCAGCGGCCTTTGAGATCCGTCTACGGGCTGGATATACCAGATGGAATCGTAGCTGTTTCGCGCCAGACTGGCCTGTTCCACCCGGTATGCGACGGTGCGGCCATCGGGCGATACCGCGAGGTTTGAAATATCCTTGGTCTCAATCAGCGTGCGGTGGGTGGGCTCAGCGGCCCTGACCATAACCGACATCAGGCCACAGCTTATCAGCACCGCGGACATCAGAACGCGAGGGAACATTTGACACTCATAAAGTAAAAGGGGCTCCGCTCCGGAGGTGGCGGAGCCCAGGTGGTCAGAAGCGCTTTTTCAGGCTGGCTGAGATAAAGCGTCCGACTGCGGTTGTGTTGGTACTGTCAAACAAAATGCCGGTGGTTGAGGCCCCGCCACCCCGCGCATAGGGCGGCGATCGGTCAAACAGATTGGTGACAGCCAACGTAGCTTCGACCTCTCTGAGCGCTCCGGTCCAGCCCGGACGATAGCCGAGCACCAGATCGAAGGTTGTCCATGACCCGATGTGCTCAACGGGCGTGACATAGGTGTCGCTGGCACCCGAAACATGATTGATGGTTCCGGTCAGGGTGACGGTCTCACGCGACAGGGTGGCCCCTGCCCTCACCCGCCCTTGCGGAGGCCCGAACAGGACACCGCTGATACTCGTGGTCGGCGCCCCCGGCACAGTATTCTGGTCGATGGTCAGGTCTGTGGCATTGAGGAACAGATCAATATCCCCGCTCCCGGTCTCAAAGCTCTTTCGAACCGACATATCGAGCCCGTAAATATGTTGCCCGGCGGCATTAATGTTGCGGTTTTCGACCAGCGCAATGACGTTGGCCGGATCATAGCGCAAGCCATTGGTGTTGTTATTGAAGGTGAAGGCCTGAGCGAGGGCCTCGGCCTGCTCGGCCAGCGTCGGGTTTACCGTCACGAACTGGGCGAAATCCGGGTTGGACAAGGCCTGTGTATAGGGGACGACCGGTTGCACGACCCGGTCCTCATATTCGATATCGAACCAGGTCAGAGATATCCGCAGCGGCCGGTCGCGACGCGACGTCCAGTCCATGCCGAACGTCCAGTTTTCAGACGTTTCCGGCTCAAGATCGGGGTTGCCACCGTTTTTGAACATGACGGTGCCTGTTCCCGTGCCGCCGACTGTGGTGGCTCGGTAAAGGCTGGCGCCGGGCGGTGACGACACCAGATTCATAAGCGGTGCCTTGAACGACGTGCCTTGAGTGGCCCGAACAGCCAGCCCCGGCAACGGCACATAGCGCACGCCCAACTTATAGGTCGAAGCCGATCCAAAATGATCATAGGTTTCTGAACGGCCCGACAGATTGACCAGCAGCTCATTGAGCCCGGTGCGCGATGCTGAGGGCGCAATCACCGGCACTGGGACTTCGCCGTAAGCATAGCTAACATTCCGGTCGGTCCGCCAGGGATAGACAAGGGTTGAGGACACGCGGTTGAAGTCTTCGGCGCGATAGCCGGCTCCCACCGCCAGTTTGACAGCCCCCGTCGGCAGGGTGAAGGCTGTGCCGCTGGCCGTAACTTCGGCGTATTGCGTAACGCTTTGCATTGCGGTCATAGACCGCGTCCCGTTACTGCGGACTATGGTGTAGGAACCGCGCGCGCGGGCATAGTTGGTATCGAGGCGTGCCGTCCAGTCCCCGCGCAGCAACAATCTGGCAGATGGTGCCAAAAACCATGTGGTGACTTTGAGACCGTTGCGATTGGCCGTGGCACTAAACGAGGACTGCGATTTCTGGTCGGTGTCGCTGGTATTGTAATAGGCGTCGACTGAAAGTTCGAGACGATCGCCCAGCGACTGTCCGGCGGCAATGAAGACCGATTTGCGTTCATAGGGCTGGATGATGTTGTTAAAGGCCGGTGCGGCAGCGGTTTCATCGCGCTGCGCAAAGGCAATCGCGTCCTGGCGGCTAAACTCCGCACTCGCCAGCGCATGACCGGCCGACCAGGTCTTACCGGACAGCACACTGTAGCTCTGCGAAAACCCGCCGCCCTGTGTACTGTCACCCAGACGCACACTGGCCTCCGTCCCGTCAAAATCTTTGCGCAGGACAAAATTGACGACCCCGGCCACCGCATCTGAGCCATAGACCGCCGAGGAACCATCGGTGACGATTTCGACGTTTTGAATGGCGCCCAGCGGAATACCGGAGATATCGACACCGCCGAACGGGCCCTCGGACGCCATACGATGACCGTTCAGCAAGACGAGCGTGGCATCACTGCCAATACCGCGCAGATTGACGGTCGAGGCATTGAACAAATTGATGTTCGATCCGACAGGATTGTTGAGCACGCCGGGATTTTGTCCGCCGGAAAAGGTTTCAGGCAGGCTGCGGACGAGATCGCCGGTCTGGCCATAGCCGGAGCGCTCAATATCGCCGCGTGAGACCGACCTCGCCGGAGAGGTCGCGGGCGCCCCGGTGATATGGGTACCCGTCACCACCACTTCGAGTATGTCCACCGGCGCGTGGATATCCGCCCCGGCCCCTTCCGGCTTTGCCGGACTTCCCTTCACCTTTAAGACAATGAGGTCCGCGGTCTGACGGGCGATTTCCAGCCGGCTGCCAGCCAGTATGAGAGACAGCGCTTCCTGCCGCGTCAGCCGACCGCTCACCGATCGCGCCACAGTCTGGGACGCGATATCATGGTCAAAGATGATCTGCGTGCCGGACTGACGCGCAAACTCGTTCAGGACCTGAGCGGTCGTCGCCGCTTTAATCTCAAAGGTCTGAACCTCCGCCTGAGCAAAGGCTCCGGCCGGTAAGGCCAGAGTCAGGCTGGCCACAAGGGCCAGTATGGAACAGGATCGTCTGAGCGCCGGAGCGCAGGTTTGGTTTATCATTTATCCCCTCGCAATTCGTGTCACATTTGTGACGTGCGAGGATAGAGATCGACAAGACCCTAAAAACCGCCAACGCGCGACGAAACTTTTTTATTTCGTCAGAATAATTGTGCCTTCAGCGTCACGCATGGCCCGGATACCAAAGCCCGCTTCCAGCCCGGTCAGAAACACCGTCGGGTCACTGGTTTTAAACCGACCGCCCAGATGAACCGACGACAAAGCCGGATCGCCCAACACCAATTTGTGCGGCAGGTAGCGGTTATATTCTTCGATCACCTGACCAAGCGACTGCCCCGTCAGGACCAGTTCCCCCTGCCGCCATCCGGCAACGAACGCGCGCTCATCTTCCGTGACCGGCCGGACCCGAATCGAGCGGTCAGCGGCTATAGCTGTCTGCCCACCCGGAATGACCCGTCCCTGCCCTTCGGTCCCTCCTGCATCAATATGGCCCTGCCCCTGAAGCACCATAAGCTCAAGGGCCTCACCCCGCAGGCGCAGATTGAACTTCCCCTGCGTGGACCGTAGGGTCTGGCCCGCGGCAAACACCTGACAGACGACGGAGGACGCCATCAGATCAAGCGCCAGTTCACCCTGCCTGAGCCAGATTTTACGCACCGTATCGGTAAACTGCCAGCTCACGGATGACGCCGTATTTACCTCAAGGGCACTGCCATCGCGCAGGATCAGGGAGCGCTGCTCACCAACTGCGGTCTCGGCCGATGACCGTCCGGCGCCAAAGAGCGTAGCCCCCACCGTACCGGCACCCACAGCTATGCCGAAACCGCCCAAGGCCATCAGGAGCCGTCGGCGATCCGGGCGCGAACGCTCCAGTTCAGGTTCCGGTAACAACGGGCGAAGCCGGTTGATATGATGATTGAGACCGGCGACGCGCGCAAAGGCGGCGGCATGTCGGGGATCAGCGTCACGCCAGGCATTAAAGTCATCAGCGGTGGCAGAGCCGGAATCAAGCCGCGCCAGCCACAGCCCGGCTGTGGTCAACAGATCGTCAGCTTGAGGCTCGTCCGAGGCAGTCACGTCAATGTTCCGGATGTGGCAGGCATAAGTTCATTCCGCAAGACCGCCATGGCGTCAAGGTCAGAGTTCTAATCTGCACGCGATGATCGGGAATTGCGCGGCTTCGTTTTGACCCAGCGGGGGTCAGCGTCCGCCAGCCTTTCGGTCAGGGTGGCCATGCCGAGTGCCAGATGGGTTTCAGCCGCCGACAGGGATATACCAAGCTGCCGGGCAACCTCACGGAGGGGGATGTCCTGAAGCTTGCGCATTTTGAGAACCTTACGCCGCTGAGCCGGCATGGTCTCAATCGCCTCAAGGATACGGGCCAGTTCCTCGCGCGACGACATGACGTCAAAGGCATCCGGGGACACGTCGGCGAAAGAACAGGCCTCAGTGGCCAGAAGCGGCCGCATCGGCACCACATTGCGACGGCGGATAATATTGCGCCCCAGATTCATAACCGTCTGCAGCACATAGGCCTTGGCACTTTCAATGGAGCGCCAGCGGTCGCCGGTCAGCACCTGCGCATAGGCCTCCTGCACCAGATCGCGGGCACTGTCGCGGTCATCGGTAAGGGTGCGGGCAACCCATAGAAAATCCCGTTCATGAAGATAGACAGAGTTGAAAAACCACAGGTCGACATCGCGCGTCACGCCGCTGGTGACCGGGCGCGGTCCACCCTCCCCGTCAAAGAAGACCGACACGTCCACCTTAAGGGCCTTGGCAAGTCGATAGATCATCGGGGTGTCAGCCTGCACCCTACCCTCCTCAAGGGCCTGCACATAATCCGGCGTCTCCCTTATACGCCTTGCCAGTTGTGCAATCGATATCTTTTTTTGCAGACGCTGTTTTCGGATTTGCGCCGGACTGATAACGACAACTTTTTGAAGCTCCGACATCAGAGATTTGTCCCTTTGCGTCACCCATAAGAGATTGTGATGATTACGTTAAGCCTCAGGACTATATGCCATCGGGTGAAGTTCACTGTGCATACAACCGCGCCCCGCAACACCATCTGGAACAGAATGTAGATGTAAATCTACATATTGTACATATCCGAGATCGGGCTTTGAGAACATTTTGTTCTTATGGAGATACTGTCCCGGAAGTTGAAAGAGCGCGCCGAGGCTTTGGGCATTTCTAATGCTCAGGCTGCTAAACTCTGCGGGCTAGATGGGAGGACATATGGTCATTATGTCAGTGGCAGAAGTCGTCCAAACTATGAGAATCTTTTGAAAATCTCGAACGCCTTGGGTACTTCCCCTAATCTGTTGCTTGGATTTCATACTGATCCGACTTCGGCGGAAATTGCGCAACTGGTTGAGACCTGTCGCAACCTTTCAGCTGAGCAGCTTCGAATGCTAGTTTCTATCGCCGAACTTACCCGTAAAAATGGGCCATAAACGTAAGTACAAAATGTAGATTTTGATCTACAAAACATACATGGAGGTAAGTTGATCTTGGGAACATTTTGTACCCATGGATATTTTCTCTACCAGACTCCGTGAACGCGCGAAAACATTGGGTTTTTCTAATGCGACCGTGGCTGAAAAAGTTGGTTTAGATTCCAGAAGGTACGGACACTACGTGACCGGCCGAAATGAGCCAGACTTAGCAACGCTTGCACGCATAGCGGTTGTACTAAAAACCACTCCCAACTATTTACTGGGTTTCGAAGAAACTGAACTTCCGGCGAAGTTGGAAGCACTGGTTGGAGCTGCTAAGCACCTAAATGATGTACAAATTGAAATGTTGATTGATTTTGCCGAAGCTACGCTCAGGAAAAAGACTTAGCCTTTCTAGTAGATGTCACGTTAGTAGTTGCCCGTATCCCCCGTCAGCCATTTGTCGCGCATAGGCCAGCAGGCGCTGTACCCGAAGACGTAAGAAATCTGACCGCCCGTTCCACTCCGCGTTCACTACGTCTAAGCCGAACAGCGCTACGGCTATGTCTCTCTGACTGGCACCAGACCTTAAGCCGTCATAGGCGCGCAAAGCATCCACCCACCGCATCACTTTTGTATCTTTTGGATATAGTCCTGGCATGAAGCGACCCTTTTGATGAAGGCCAACCAGTCGTCGCAAACTGAGTATCCGCAGGTCAAGATGCTCAAATCCCCCCAGAATATATCGAAGGTAAACCGGCCCGCTTAGAACCGTGCCCTGAAGCACAACCATTTGAAGGCGATGGTATCCGTCCGTCAACAAGACGATTTCACATCTGTCTTTGGCAACCAAAACGTTGGCCCAATTCCCGTAAGCACGGACGTCAAATGCATGTTCTCGAGAGTACGCCGGTATGGCATGTACAATGAGAACAGATCGGTCCCACTGGGGCCGCCAGAACACCCTCGCGTGTTCTTGCATAGCTTGATCAGTGACGAAAGGATACCCCCCAAGGATAAAGATTGGGTCGAAGTTCAGACCTGAATATTTTGAGGCCCGATACTTCGGCATCGCTTATCGGGGTTTGAATGATTTGACTGCCGAAATCATCGTTGCGGCTGAGCCAGTTCCAAGCCCAACCACTCCTGTCCATCAATCGCTGATGCTTGTAGTTTTCAGCTACCCGCCAGTCATCGGGATCAATGCGCTTTCCGACCATCATACCTCCGAGGCCAGCCATAAAACGGCATAGACCCATGGTGCAATCTGCATACTGCCAGTATAATAATGCCGCAAAAATCGAAATTCGCTCTCGAAATCCCCCTATGGTTGAAAACAGCACTCGCCCATTCAAAACTAACTTCGGCAAAACGCATCCTTATAATTACCGATACAATACGGCAACGGAATGGAATTATTATCCGAGTTTCCTAGTCTCAAAGGACGCAATGAGGTCCTCAAAACTTAGGCCAGCCCGTCCTTCTAAATTAACGAAATTGGGCATTTATACGCCTCTGGCTCATTGCAGGTGAGCGTCTAAATTATTTTTCTCAAATTTAGAGTGAAACAGAAGGCATCTAAAGGACATAGCCCTTGACCTAATGAAAGGGGCGAACAAGAAGCCCTAACCTCTGAAGGCACAATTTTAGGCAAAGCAATCCCGAAGCAAAGGCTCATCAATTGCAAGCGGAAGTAGCGCTTGCGGATAACCGTGATATGTGAGAGCGTGCCATTATCGCTGAGGGGTCAGGGGGATGTCTGGCGTTATCCACGAAGCGCTTAAACCCAATTAAATATTTAGGAGAATGAGGACAAAATGGCGCTTCCGATCGCACTATCTGATATTGAGTTCGGTGAACGTGACGCTCTACATGAGTTCATGAAACAAGATAGACAACAACTAAACATCCTTGACCAATCCTTTGTTGTTCCTCCCCGCATAAAAATGAGTGATCTGCAGAATGGTGCAAGATATTTAATTGCAGGCCCAAAGGGAAGTGGAAAGACTACTCTACTCTGGCACTTAAAGAGATCTTCAGACGGAAAAAGTAAAATTATACTATTTAAGTCAGACTTATTAAAGGAAGATAGAGATAAGCTCGATCGAATGGTAGACCTTATCGTAGTTGAAGATCAAAAAAAATACAAAATTGAAAGTGACTACAAAGCCATTTGGGAATGGTATCTGCTAAAAAATATATTCTCTTTAATAGACACAAATGATGTATCTGAAGACAAATCATTACTATCTGATATAAAATCTCTATTAAATATAAAAGAAACTAGAATCAATAATATATTTGATAGTTTTTTCGTAGAAAAGGTTAAGGGAAAAATTAAACTAAGCATTGGAACTGATTTATTAAAGTCAGAACTATCAGGAGAAGTTGAAGCTCGACGGGATAACGATAAAATTGACTTTTTAGATTTAATTAGATTAATACAAAGCGTAATGCCAAAAATAAAGCTCAATTCGAATGTGAAGATAAGGATATACATAGACGAACTTGAATTTTTCATGAGCAAAGATGGAGATGGAGAGAGAGATCATAGACTTGTTAGAGATCTTGTATTTTCGATATACAAAACAAACAATATGCTCTCATATTTGGGTTTTAATATTGTTATTATAGCCAGTTTACGATCTGAAATTTTCAACTCTATAGCGACAAACAATCAAGAAGTGGAAAAAATTCTTGATGCTTTTGGCGTTAATATTAATTGGCACGAAGAAGACGCAAATTCTCATCCAGTATTGGGTATATTTGAGAATAAAATTAGATTTTCTGAAATCGAAAGCTGTGGATACAGTTCTGAGGACGTTTGGTTAACTTATTTTCCCACATCTGTTGGCTTTAAAGATATAAAAGGCTACTTATTAGATTTAGGACTTCATCGTCCCAGAGGCGTGTTACTACGCCTCAAGGCTGCGCTGGATGTGTCGACACGGCGTCACACATTTCATGAGTCGGATTTCGTAGGATCAGAGGATAACTTCGGTAGATATATGCTACAGGAGTTTAACGATGAACTCTCTGCATCTCATGATGAATTTGAACGGGAAAATCTGCTATCTTTGGTCCGTGGGCACCATTATGCATTTGATGTGGAAGAGATTGAACGTCGCAAATCATCACTAGCGAACAAAGAGTTAGGTAGTTCTCGCTTTTACGGAAAAATTAGTGGTGAATACGTCGTTAGACTCTTTTACCGTATTGGACTTATTGGCAACCAGTTCGAGAATTCATCCGGAAATGAAAAGTTAATTCGGGAGCAATGGTCATTTCGAGGCTACGAGGATCCTGTCCTAGCTCAGCGATTTGTGCTTCATAAATCTATAAGAAAAGCACTTCAAACGTTCTGAATTTGCTCAAAATCTGGTGATCGCTTCCCGCTAACGCCCTCACGATACCTTAGAGTCTGCCCAATTGAAGGAGCAGACAGATGAGAAGGAGTGGTTTTACCGCCCCGCAGATCATCTAAATGATCAAACAGCAGGAGGCTGGGATATTGACTGAGGATGCACGCCGGCCGCGTAGGCCGGGCCCGGCGACATTTTAGAAGCCGAAGGCCCAATACGGCGGCTAAAGGTCGCAAAAGTCCGCCAGATGAAGGGGCTTGAGGTTAGACACGAAGCTAAAGCGGCTTTCTAAAACACTATCAATCCGGTTTCAAACTGGTCATATCTGCGATTTGCCGAAACTGGCGCAGAATCTCTGGCTGGTGGTTCGACAGATAGCGGACAATTCTGGCGTTATTTAGCAAGGTTCCCAAATACCCCTTTGCCAAAGTCAGGTTGAGAACGTCCTTGCCATAACTGTCTTCTATCAGGCGGTATTCGCGTTGAAGGCTGTCCATTTCGGTTTCCATGCGCACCATCTGATCCTCGTCCAGTCCCTTAATCTTCTTGGGTCGTTCAGGATGGACGAGTTGTGCTTTAGGTGTGGCTGCCAGCAGAGCCATCACATAAGGCTTCGTATAAATACCTGCATCATTCATCAGCGTTGCCGCTTCGACCTGCCGCAGAGGCTTCATTTTACGGAGAACCGGAAACGTTTTGGGTGCGATAAACTGATCTTTGAGGAGTTCGATGGCTTCAGGGCAGATGCCTTCAAGCATATCCCGCTTTTCGATAATGCGACGAACGTCGAGATTCAGAGCCTCTGCCAGTTTCTCTTCGGAGACCCCGCGTTCAATGGCCCGCCGGATCATCTTATGTTCCTGAATCGATGCGATCCGATTGATATGCTTATTGTAGGTGAAGCTTTCGTCGTCGGACGCCACAAGGCAGGTCACGGTCTGCTCACCGAGTTCCTTAAGAGCATAGAGACGCAGATGCCCATCCCTCAAAAAGTAGCGGCCATTCATGCCGACGGCAAGCGACACCGCTGGTGGCTCTATAATGCCTACGGCCCGTGTCGAGGCGACAATCTGCTTGTATTTATGGCTTTTGAAAACCTTGGGGTCCATGACCTTAGTCATGATGATCTGGTCGATATCGATGTCAACGGTGCGCTCGTCGAAACTGGACTCAATCGGTACCTGGGGCAGTTTCGTAACGCCACGACGGTTAGAAGCCATGATGCGCGCCCCGTTCTGACATAAGTGACGCCAGAGGTTTCGGCAGTGTGCTAAGACCCTCAGCCCGTAAGAGCGTACAAAAGTTCTCGTCCTGTGTTAATTCCCGTAAGGCTTCTGTCACAAAGGTTAGCCGTGTCGCCGCAAGATCTGCTTTTTTCGTCAGCAAGCGCTTGCGGTCCAGTTCCCGTTGAAAAACTTTCATCACGTCCTGAACCGAAAGTGCCCGCTGACTCTTTTCCCGCCCCGTACGCTTTTCGCCGGTGTAAGCCTTTCCGCGGCGGCGGCGCGTATCCATGAGTTTCTTTGCCAGCAGCAGACGGTTGCCCCTGAGCTGGTTGGATTCGTAGGCATCCTGTAAAGCCAACTGCTCCTCTTCCGGGCCCTCCGCTATGCGAATGGCGAGGTACATCGGGATCTGGCCGTTCTCCACCGCCGTCAACAAACGTTGTTCCCCTTTTGCCATCAGGTTGATAATGCCATCGACGTACTCAGTGGACATCCCGGTCTTCTTGGCGATCGTTGCCGCGTCATACCCTTGCTTCGCGAGGATTTCGACACCCTGTAGTATGTCAGCAGACCTATGCTGGCGTCGTGCAAGATTCTCGACCAGGCTCATTATCAGAGCCTGCTCCTCACTGGCATCAATGATCATCGCCGGTATCTCGGTTTGGCCACAGGCGAGAAATGCTTCAAGGCGCCCCTGACCACAGATGAGGTCGTAGTCCTTATCTGCGGTGCCGGAACGACATGCCGTCACCATGATGGGCCGCTTCATCCCCACCTGAGTCATATTGGTCGCCATATCAAAGAATATCTTCTGATTCCGCGCCCTCGGGTTCAGGATGTTGATGCGATCAATAGGTATCTTTGCGATTTTACCGACACGCAGGCCCTTCGCACCACTCATGCCGCCACCGGCAGGTCCGCTCTCTCAGCCATGAGAAAGAATGATTCAAGATCGTCGAAGCGGTAGGCATCCAGCGCAAGGTGGTTGTTGTCGGCGAGCCGTATTTTTGGCGTTTCAATATCTATCGCCGGGATCAAGTAGTAATCGAAGACGTCACGATTATTGGCGGCCATTCGGACGACTATCGTGATGTCAGGCATCAGGCCGGCATCAAAACGTATCTGCCAGCGATTTTTACCGGATGTGGACTGACCGCAACGACTGATAACAAGTGAGGCTTTGATTTCCTCATTGACGATAAGGAAATCTGTCAGCTCGTCCACCCGAACTTTGCCGCCAAGTTGCCTGATCTGGTTCAGGACGTCCGCTATAATCTCAGGGTGCATCTGCCTGATATGCCGGTTGTCCTCGATGAACGTGAGGTCACGGCCTGGATCATATCCTATGAGTTTGTAAGCCTGTGTCAGGCCGCCAAAGCGATAGGCGTACACTGCGCTTGACGGCATGTCGTCTGTCTCGTCGATCAGGATACCTGAAAGCCAGCCCTGCCGCTCATGCAGGGCTTTCAGCCTTGTCAGCATGTCCGCATCCGTGAACTTTCGGTTTCGTTCGCGGATAATGCCCTGAGCCGTGTAAAAATGGCGCGGTTCAATGATCGCCTCAAAAACACCGTCAGCGCGTACCCACATATCCGGATCGTTCTCGACCCGCCGCTTTTTCAGTTTGAATGACCTTCGATTGAAAACATTGTTTCCAATATATTTTTCGTTGGTCAAAATGCCGTGCACAACACCACGGGTCCAGTTTCGGCCAAGGTCAGTTTTCACGCTACGCAGGTTTAGGCGGGCGGCAATCTCTGACTCACGCAGCCCCTCCTCAGTAAACGCTTTGTAGATCCACTTTACGATCACCACCTCATCCTCTGGTCCGGCCACCAGAACGACCCGGTCCGTCTGAAGCGATTTGTGCTCTCCCCGCTTCAATTCACCTTTGGGGTTCCGTTGCTCGTCGAGCAGGACCCGCCGCAGGCCAAATCCTGCCGGACCGCCCTGACGAAAGCCCATCTCTATAAGGCGGCATTGGCCGGCGAACACCTTGCCGGAAAGTTCTCGGCTGTACTCTCCCGCCATCGCGCGTTTAACGCCCTTGACGATGGTTGAAACCGGACTGCCATCATTCTCAAATTGTTCTGCAACGTAGTGCACATCGATACCTGCACGCCGACACATGTATTCGTAATAGGCACTTTCGTCGGCATCCTGAAACCGTCCCCATCTGGTAACATCAAGGACCAGGATGGTTGTGAAATCGGCTGCGCCAGACTGAACGTCGGCAATCAGGCTCTGCAATGCCTCGCGTCCATCAATGCTCAGACCACTCTTGCCGGAGTCGGTATAGGTCCGGACAATGTCGATAGAGAACCGTTCGGCGTACTCGCGGATGGCATCCGCCTGATTTTCCGTAGAGTATTTCTGGTGATCCGTAGACATGCGGACGTACATCGCTCCGCGCCTGCGACTGGAGGTTTCTTCGCTCCCGATTGTCATTCCTGCGTTCATAAATCCCGATCCCGAAGGCGTTACCACTTACCGCGACTTCTGAGGCGGCGGGGAGTTTTAGCGTGGGAGGGCACGGCTTGTCGCTTGCAAAAACAAGGCGAGTTTTGGGAGCAAAATCAAACGTTTCTTCCGACCTGGAGCTGGCAAAAATTGTAGCAAAAGCCCTTCGCGAAGATTTCGGAGACATGGCATCCGCAATCAAGCAAATTGGTCAGATTACAAGCGCAAACCTCAACACCGTCACAAACTGGTATCAGGCCAAAAATGTCCCATCTTCCAGACACTTACTTGTTCTGGCGAGAACCTCTCCCGGTATATTGCGGCTCGTCCTGATGCAGATCGGTGGGGAAGATCTTTGGGATGCCTTTCAGCTCTATCCCGCCCGTAAACGAACCGTGTCCAGACGACATGATATCGGCCGCGACACTGCCAAACGCATCGAAACAGATGTCACAATAAATGTCACAATAACCGATTTAAATGAGCGCCAGAACTGGCTTATCAGCGAACTCAAACGTGGTTCTGACTGCAATGCGCAAAGCCTTGCGCACGAATGGAATGTTACCATTCGAACCGCGAGGCGGGATATCTCCCACCTTCAAAGCTATGGCCTGATTAAATTTTCCGGGGCAAAAAGGAATGGAAGATACGGCGTGTCTGAGCAAGTGTAGGTATCAACGGTCACCTGAGGCGTTGCCTATTGATGAACTCGACGCGAACTTCAGAAGGCCGCACTAACCGGCGTGTTTAACGTCAATAAATAGTGCCACGCCGCCAGGAACAGACTCCTGCGCTCTCTTCACACTACCGTTGGCATCGACCGCTTCAAAGATACGGCGTTCCAGCTCATTTCGGCGAGGGTCAGCGTCGATGTCCCAAAGTGCCACGACTTCTGCATCACTAAGTCCGGTCTCGAACTGAAATTCCGATACCGCTTCAGCAGCCTTTTCTTCGTCTGTGTAGTCGTAAAGACGATCAGCAATGTCTACGGAAACGCCCATATTTAAGCCTCTAACAATAATATCGCAGCCCTGCAGGTATAGGGCGGCGGCGCCACTCAGCCCGTTTAACTACCATCTGAACGTACCACAGATCCGGCAGCTAAACCAGGGCCTGACTTGGTATTTTTAATAGCATAGTGCTTAAACAAGGATAGTTATCGGCGCAGTTGAAGATCTCACCGCGAGTTGAGATCCGCCCAATAT
The DNA here is from genome assembly GCF_026625745.1 of Asticcacaulis sp. SL142. Classification (NCBI taxonomy): domain Bacteria; kingdom Pseudomonadati; phylum Pseudomonadota; class Alphaproteobacteria; order Caulobacterales; family Caulobacteraceae; genus Asticcacaulis; species Asticcacaulis sp. SL142. The sequence continues at coordinate 1,708,977 of NZ_CP113061.1, forward strand.
TGAGGGCCACCTGTTCCAAATCCACCCGACGCGGAAACAAAAAACTCAAAAAGAACATAAGGGAAACATTTTTTCAGTTCAGAACCGGAAACACACTTGATATCTGGGGCGAACAACGACACCTTGTCAAAACTCTTCCCAGCGACAGCGGTGCCTAATGCAAAACCAGGACTTTTCTTCACTCAGGATTCAGGCAGGCATTACCATAGAAGCGCTCGCCGATAAGCTGGGTTATAGTCCAAGGCAGGTATATCGTTGGGAAAGAGGCGAGCAGCCGCCCCGTGAAGCCGCCCTATCGCTTCTCAGAGCCATGGTTCAGGGCTCGACGAACGTCACAGTGCTGAACAGCCGCTTTACGTTTATAGACCTGTTTGCCGGTATTGGCGGACTGCGCAGAGGCTTCGATTCGATCGGGGGCCACTGCGTTTTCACCTCGGAGTGGAACAAGTACGCTCAGCAGACCTACGCCACCAACTTTCGGGACAACCACCCGATAAATGGCGATATCACCCGGATTGGCACCGAAGACATTCCGGATCATGACGTGCTGGTGGCCGGCTTTCCATGTCAGCCGTTTTCGATTGCCGGTGTATCGAAGAAAAACTCACTCGGCCGCAGCCATGGTTTCCTTGATGAGGCTCAGGGCACGCTGTTTTTCGACGTTGCCCGTATCCTGAATGAAAAACGCCCGGCGGCTTTCATGCTGGAGAATGTGAAAAATCTCAAAAGCCATGACAAAGGACGAACCTTTGAAGTCATCATGAAGACCCTTCGTGAGGAACTAGGGTATCATGTCTGGCACAAGGTCATCGACGCAAACCATTTTGTTCCCCAGCACCGCGAACGGATAGTTATCGTCGGGTTCCGTGAAAACGTCCCCTTCAACTGGGAGGATCTGAAACTGCCGGCAAAGAGCGCGCAGCAACTGCGCCGTATTTTGCATCCTGAAGACGGTAGTGAAGATACCGAAGAGCCTTATACCGTGGGTGCGCAGGCCAGGGTGAACGACAAGTACACGCTGACCGACAAGCTTTGGGAATATCTACAGGGATATGCCGCCAAACATAAGGCAGCGGGCAACGGTTTTGGGTTCGGGCTGGTTGGGCCTGACGATGTCGCCCGCACGCTTTCAGCCCGTTATTACAAAGACGGCTCGGAAATACTGATCAACCGTGGCGAAGGCAAAAACCCACGGCGCCTGACGCCCCGTGAATGCGCACGTCTGATGGGGTATGGCGATGATTTCCGGATACCTGTGTCAGATACTCAAGCCTACATGCAGTTTGGCAACTCGGTAGCCGTTCCCGTCTTCTGCGAGGTCGCCCGTATCATGCAGCCCCATATCCAGATGCTGGTAAGCCAGCAGCAACAGCAGTTTAAAGAGGCGGGTTGATTTGGCGGACGTTCATGATGCCATAACACGCAGCCGGAACATGGCAGCGATTAAGGGCCATGACACCAAACCCGAACTCCGGATTCGCAAAGGGCTTCATCGCCTCGGATACAGATACAGGCTTCATGATAAAACCCTGCCGGGGAAACCGGATTTAGTTCTTCCTAAATACCGGGCCGCCATTTTTATCAATGGTTGCTTCTGGCACCTCCACGACTGTCACATGTTCAAATGACCGGGCACGCGGCAGGACTTCTGGCAGGCAAAGATCGGTCGAAATGCTGAAAATGATGCCCGCAATCTCGTACAACTTGGCGCACTTGGCTGGCGTGTCGCAACGGTATGGGAATGTGCGCTTAAAGGCCGCAGAAGACTTCCCGACCAGAAAGCTATACAGCTTCTGGATGATTGGCTAAGGTCCGGAAACGATTCAATAAATATCCGGGGCTCAGATCTTGGTTGATTCACTTTCCCAGCTTTTAAGCCTCATGCTCCATCACGGAGCGACGAGGATATATGCAAAGAAACTGTCGCCAAACGACAACTCTAAAAACCAAGTGTACCTTGGCGGCGACTTTTCAGTCCTCAATATTATACCTCACAACGATATCTACACCGATAGCGAAGAGGCCGCAGGAAGTGTCCGCGACCGCGGCAAAGCGAGCCTGAATTTCTTCTGGGTGGATCAGGATGGAAAGCACCCTGCCCCCGAGGCTCAACTTATCCTGTATCCTAAATATCCGGAAGTCCGGATGTCGGGCTTATTGAAGCGCTGTAAGCAGGCGCCAAGTGAAATCATGCGCGTCCGCGACCCTGGCCGTGTTCTATTCATTGGCGTGACAGCCCGGCGGGAAGTTCTTGGCTTTGCCGTCAAGGCCGACAGCCCAGTAGCCGTGGAACTCAACAGCCGCCAGTGGGAAAGCCTTGGTGTCTTTCTGGAACTGCCAGCAAGCGCGGACGTTACACAAAATCCAAAATCGATATTGCTGGCGGAGCTTCGACGGATACACGCGCTCAAATGGATTGCATCGCAGAAATTAAGCAGAGACGGCAGAAAGCTGCCCTACGCGGCCAGGAATGCCGGCGGCTATACCCTCGAAGCTGAACTTGGCATATCGCCTAACGGTTACTCGGAACCTGATTTCATGGGGTGGGAAATCAAACAATACAGTGTCACCGATTTCCAGACTTATCGCGCCAAGACCCCCGTGACACTTATGACGCCTGAGCCAAATGGGGGAACCTACAAAGACGAAGGTGTGGCAGAATTTCTGCGCCGGTTTGGATATGCCGACAAGAGCGGCAAGGCTGACCGGTTTAATTTCGGCGGCATTTATACCTGCGACAAAGACTTCCATGCTGACACTGGCCTAAAAATGACCCTCGACGGTTACGACGTCCAGACTGGCAAAATTACAGACATGGAAGGAAGCATCAACCTCATGTCACGCACCGACGAAATGGCGGCGTCCTGGAGTTTCAAAGGCATAATGCAACACTGGAATCGAAAGCACGCCCAAGCCGCCTACCTTCCTTGCCTGTTTCACGAACCTCCACCAGAATATGCTTATGGGGCGAAGGTGTTGCTCTGCGAACAAACGGACTTTATATTGTTTATAAAGGCACTGGCTTCCGGCAAGATCTATTACGACCCTGCCGTAAAGATAGAAAACGCATCGTCATTGCACCCAGCAATCAAGCGACGTAGCCAATTTCGCATAAAGCACGCTCAAATCGTTGACGTTTATCACCAAAATGAAGAGGTTTTGCTAAGTTAGACAGTGTGTAGCTGTTCGCAATTATGGGCCGTATTCACACTAGGTAGAGTCAGCAGTCAGACTTGCAATTCGATTGGCAAGGGCGGCTCTTTGAACTAGCCTGTTTACGCCAAAGTGAAGTTCACGATGACAGTGCGGACACAATGCAGCAGCGTTCTTTAATGTGTCATCACCTCCTTCTCCGAGCGGCGTAACATGATGAACTTCCAAGTAAGGCCTGCCGTCACTGCGTACAAATAGCTCGCGTGAACATCCGGGCGCCTCGCACTTATTCTCCGATCTAACAAGTGCGGCGGCAACAACGAATGGATTGCGAACGAACTCAGTGCGCTGCGTCATTCTAGTGGGGGCGGGACCAATCGCAGCTTGCGCGCGTTTGAAAAGAGCACCTCTGCTTACCCCCTTAGCCAATGCTTTTACGAATTCGGCATTGGTTGCAGCCTTTGATAAGGCTTTAACGGCGAATAGCTGTGATCCGATATTTCCGATAACCACCTCATCCCCAACGTTGAGCCAAGCACTTATGATTTCATGACCCATCCGAGGTTCCGGGGTGCGCCCGGCACCAGTTCGCTCCGAATAATAGTATGACGCCTTAACTGCGTCTCGTGCTTCGTCAAGCAACACGGTGATGGAGAACTCTTCTCTCGGCCGCGCTGCCGACGGCGAAAGACCCGCTGCGTGGATGGCTGCCTTCTGGCCTAGGTTCGGGAGGTAGGCTCCTTTACTTTTGTCGGTAGGTGAAACTGTTTTAACAGCGCAATTATCGAAAACATCGTCCCATTTAATATTCACGCCGTCTCCGCAATTTAAAGTGCTTCAGAAATAGGGAGCGCAGCGGAAGTGGCGTTGCCCCGAAGACTTTGTACCGCCGATAGATGGAAAATATCTTACCTAATTGCCGAAGCTGGGCAGACAGAAACATTAGCCGACTCAGTGATGAAACCGTAAAGACGTGACTCCGCCGTAGCGGGGCCGAACTTTAACGGGCTCTCCCGCTAACACAGCTCTGAAACGAAAACCGGTCTCTTGAGCCATCTGTTCTGACTAAATTAAAGCACTGGGTGTTGTATTCCGCAGCCTCAACACCAAAGTGCTCAATGCCCGCCCCAAGCTTTAAACTGTATTCTGGATGGCGCTTAAGCAGCTCCGCCAGCTCTATGGCATCAGAATCATCTACGCGATCGCCCGGCTTGTATTTCCGGAGCATAGACCGAAAATGCGCAATCGCGTCGCCTTGCTTTTCAAAGCTTATTACACCTAAATCAATAGGGTTGGTCCGTCCCATTTCGCTTCCTTCGCATAGCTCTTCCCTTTTTTATATTTTCTACTTATATTTACATTGTTGATCGACACAATCAGAAAAATAACTGTTTAAGCAGGCGAAATTGGCGAACGAACCAAATGCAGAGACTGATAAATTCGACCTGAATGAATTGATATCAGCCATGTCCCGTAGGGACTACGCTAAGCTTTCGCCCCGGATTCGATGTTTGGACCATTCCGTGACAACTGAATGTAAGGGGGTGACGCTAAGACTTAATTTCCCGTCTTTTCGCCAAGGCGCTGCTACGATCCATGATCTGGTAGAGACCATTTACCTCTTCTTGCCCCAGTTTTGCCTGCCGAGATCAACCCTTGAAGAAGTTCGAGCACAATACGGGAAAATTAGTGCAGAAGACTATGAGCTTAAATGGTCACAACTATCTGAGTCGGCGAGAGATTTATTTAAGCGTGCTAATATCAAAACCAACCGAAACGGGGAAGCAGGAGAACTTTTACTGCACCTGTTAACCGACTGGATATTGGGTGCGCCACAACTAATTGCAAAAATGTCTCTGAAGACGAATACAGAGATGCCAGTACACGGAGCCGACGGCGTCCATGTGAAGTACTGTCACGATACATCACAGCTTATGCTGTATTGGGGCGAGTCAAAGCTATATAAAGATGTTGGCTCAGCATTAACGGCTGCTATTACTTCGATCACTGAGTCCTTGCAGCCAGAAAAACTAAAATACGAGTTGGAGCTGGTACAACGCAACATCTCATTTTCTGGCCTTGATGACATCGGTAGAGCCGCTGTCCTAAGTTACCTCGACCCGTTCGACGAAGCTTCAAACCAGCGAAACAATATTATTACCTGCCTAATTGGGTTCGACTTTGACGGCTTTAAAAAAATATCGGCCGCTGATGGCAATGACGCCGAAGCTAAATTTACAAGCTTGGCAAAAGACGAATTGTCAAAATTGGCGCCAAAACTTGCTGACGCAGTCAACACGGCTGGGTTAGCGGCTCAACCAATAGAATTGTTTTTATTTCCGGTGCCGTCAGTCGCTGAGTTTCGGGACTTTTTTCAGAGTAAAATTGGGTGGCCCCCATGATCCAGGAACTCTCCAACAAGGTCTGGCAAAATCCGGCCTTCCATTCAGCCTTGCGTCAAATCGAACATACCTGGCTGAAACGTGAGCTTGGGTCGCCAGTTGAGATTGACGAAAAATCGGCGCACGTTCAAAAGCTCATTGGCGCAGCGGCGATACTGGCCTGCTCTGAAGATCAACAGCACAGAAGAGCAGCATTTCGGGCGGCCACTTGGGTATATGAGCTGTTTGGCTCGAACCACCTCCCTCTGGACCAAGCTCTTCGCGTAGTTTTAGCCCGCCTAGGGAATTACCCTTCGATCGGCACAAGAACTGACGTAAAAGTCGCGGATGCCCATCTCCCACTAAGTTTGCTCACGGAAGAAATTCGTCAAACTGATCTATCAAAACTCGTGATAGGTGGTGAAGTATTTCATCTGACTGAATTTCAGAACCAGCTGTGGACGAGCCTGAAGGCCAAAAAAAGAGTGGCTTTGGCGGCGCCCACTTCCGCTGGTAAATCATTTGTACTTCAGCGGTACATCTCGGCACTTTTTACAGATCCCAGCCCTCAGATTGTTATTTATATCGTCCCGACGCGCGCATTGATTGCTCAAGTCGCTAACGACCTTGGCGAACACCTAAAAAAGCTTGGGTCCGATATGCCAGAAATTGTAACAGTGCCAGGCGATCCTGAAACTAAACTTCCATTCCGCGCTATCTACGTAATGACGCAGGAGCGAGTTCAACTTTCATTGAGCACGTTTCCTGATTTCAGCGCCGGCGTTGTGATCGTTGATGAGGCTCATTCTATCGCGGACGACTCTCGCGGCGTTTTATTACAATGGGTGATAGACGACCTGCTCACCAGATCCCCTAGCCTTCAAATATTATTTGCAAGCCCGGCGATCAAAAACCTTGAACTTTTCGGACGGCTATTTGGCCTTGCTGACGTCTTAGAATTTAGATCAGTTGAGCCAACTGTTGCCCAAAATTTCCTGATTGTGAAAGTAGAAGCTGCGACTAAAGGAAAAATCAGCGTTCACACGGTTGGCGACGGCACGGCGCCAATTGCTGAAGTGTTGCGCCTTGAGCTTGATCGTACACTCGCAAGCCGAGTTGACAAGTTAGTCCATATTTCTGCGATTTTAGGCGCTGGGCAGTCAAATATTGTCTACGCGAATGGCGCCGCGGATGCAGAAAAGATCGCGGTTCAACTCGCCGACCTTTTCTCCGAAGTGGAAAGCAACTCCGTACATATTGATCTTTCAGATTTAGCGAAAGAGGCAGTGCATCCTAATTACGTCCTCGCCGAATGTGTGAAGCACGGGGTCGCTTTCCACTATGCCAATATGCCAACGCAATTACGCTTGGCAGTAGAGGCCGCAGTCGTGAGTGGCGACATAAATTATCTTGTCTGCACGAGCACACTTCTACAGGGCGTGAACCTGCCCGCGAGGAATATTTTTATGTGTACCCCGGAGAAGGGCAAGACACATCCTCTTGAATCAACTGATTTCTGGAACTTAGCCGGTCGCGCAGGGCGTCTAAGACGGGAATTTCAAGGCAATATTTTTCTTATTGATTATGACGTCTGGAAGAAAAAGCCTTTGGACGGACCTAAAGACGCCGTCATCATGCCGGCAATCGAAAAAAGCATCAAGTTCGATTCAGCTCAGCTTTTTACCGTCATATCTGACGACGTCAAAATGCGCGGCTCAGACCGGGCCGGTTTGGAAACAGCATTTGTAAGGCTCTATTCTGACTTGAAACGTGGCGACCTTCAAACGACCCTAAATCGCATAGGAATTTTGGAAGGTGGTGCCGAAGCCATCGCCTTGACTAGCGCGCTTGGCGATGCGGATTTGCGAGTCACCTTGCCAGCGGAAATTGTGAGACGTACCCCGAATATTTCGGCCCATAAACAGCAAAGAATGTTTGAATACTTGCGAGCTAAGATCGAACTTGGCGAAGATGCGGCCAAGACTCTGATACCTCGGCATCCCAGAGAAAGTGAAGCGTATGATTCCTACGCGGCCATTTTGGCGATTTGCTACGATATTGTCCTTGGGCTAGATACGTCAAAAAATCTGCACAGGTTTCATGCGTTAATTGCGCTGAGATGGATGCGCGGCATGCCGCTTCCCCAGATTATTGACGGTCAGATTGCCAGAGAGACAAAAAAGATTGTTCAAACAGTGATACGTGATAGCCTAACGCTCGTTGAAACAGCAATCCGTTTTCAAGCTGTAAGATTGTTTGGCTGTTACAACGCCCTACTAGTATACGCTTTGGATTCAGCAGGTTTGGTATCTTTAGCCTCAAGTATTCCTTCACTACCTCTGTATCTTGAGGTAGGCGCCTCTGACCGAACTATGATCAGCTTTATCTCTCTGGGACTATCACGAGTCACAGCTATGAAACTGAACGATCTGTCCGCACGCAAGGACCTAGACGCACAAGCCGCGCTTCAATGGCTACGGTCTAGGCCGCCGAATTCACTAGGACTTTCTCCTCTGCTGTTATCCGAAGTTAGTTCCATAATTGCCTAAATTGCGGACTCGTTCGCTATTTCATTGACTCGGTTCTGTTTCTCTTTTGGCAATTCGTGGTGCCCCCCCTTGTACTGATCCGATATTGAGGCAAGCATCGAGATTTAGAATCCATAAAATACAAAACGCTCAACTCTTCGATCCAGTGACATCGCAGATGGCGAATGTCTACCTAGGGCCGGTGTATGATTCATGGCAGCCCTCCGGTAGACAACTTTTTCCTGAAATCAACACTGAGCGAGGCAGCCGCCTTTATTGCGGCTTGGTGCACAAATTTCATTCCGGCGATCTAAGCGTAGATCAATCGGGCCGTGGTCTAATTTCAAGTGCGTTTATTTTACACCGGCAACTTAGCAGACGCTGTCAGCGTACAGGGCGCGCCCGCTGAATTGGCGCTTTCGCCAGTGCCTGAACATGTTCCTCGATGACCTCTTTATAATACGCCACCAATTCCTCACCTAGGCCCCTTTCACCGGGCGCCGTCAGTTCGGCCAAGTATTTCTTGCCAGATTCCGTCATAGTGACGGCGCCGTTGTGTCCCTTTGGCGGCCAATAAATATATTTTTGCTCTTTCAGATTAGTCGCCAGACGTTGGGCGCAGGTCGCATATTCACCAACATCCAAGCCCGCCGTTATCATTGCTGTCCATATTTGCTTCTTGGTCGTGTGGACTTTTCGCAGCGTAAGAAAAAGCAGTGCACAAAAATCGAACACCATGCGTGGAACAGGCTCGCGATGCGGCAAGTCGTCATGATCATTGACAACAGCCGGCTCCGACTTTACGTGACCGTAGCCGACCAGCCCTTGGATATCGCTCACGGACCTTTGGTTAAACGGCAAGAGTTGTATTGCGCTCGAGAAGGTTTCCGCGTGATCCGGGTTATGCTTCGCTACGATTTGAAGGAGCTTTGGCGTAGCGGCCAAGAAGCTATTTAGCAGGCGCACGGCCTCCTGATAGCTCACATCCTCCCGAAGCCCCTCCCCCTTTGTCACGAACGTTAACCTTCTATAAAGCTTTCTGCACTAAAAAAAGTAGAGAGAATCGGTGTCTAGCCATCTCAATCGTTTCGCTTGCAATCGATAAAAATCAAATCAAACAAAATCAATCCAAAGCAAACCGTACCACATTGGGACGATGTTGCAAAGCTATGATTCGGCACCAGTTTTTAGGCAAAATGTCAATTCGAATGAATCGAAGAAGACCGCATTGCTTTTTGGTGGATTTGGTTAAAGCGAACACGAACCAAGGCCACTTATCGGAAACGTAAGGAAAATTCTTTTGTATTCAAAACGTTAGTGTGAATAATCCGACATCGAAATCAGCCTAGAAAGGATTGTTTCGATGTCTCAACCCACAAACGTCAAAAGCCAAGTTCTCTGGCCGATTATTGTAAATCTTGTGTCTGCCCTCATCGGGGTGCTGCTTGGCGCAACTTTCACCGCCTCAACTAATCATGTGACCGCAATGCTCGGCGGCTGTACGACTACCGTTTTTCAGGAGGTCCGCCGTGGTGAAGAGATGCTTATCTCGGCATCGGCCGACTCCGTAGCTCCACTTGTCAGCGATGCGTTGGCCGAAGCCCCTCGGTGTTCGGCCGCCAATGTGCTTGCAAGTGCGGTAAATGCTCGTGCTTTTGCTGAAGCCCGGTCACTCTCGGCGGGAGCAGATAAAGAGGAAGCGCGTAAACGCTGTTATGACTACGCCTTGAAGGCACGCCGGCTCGGAGACCAAACCCCTCGCGTCGCGGGCTTGCTGGCGGGATGCAAGGCCGTGGTATGAAGCCAACTCGAACCAAACGGTGGGGGCCGTGGCTCACCGTTTGTGTTCCGCTTCCCCAATTGCCAAAATATCGGAACCGCCTCATTCTGAAGGGCGGCCCGCTTGTAAAGCGGCGCACTCCCTCCCCAATCAGCCCAACCTCATGGGGCCGGAGCGGTAAGATGTGATAAGGCCGTTGCGCAATAACAACACTTTTCCACCTAAGAAAGATCAGGATGAAAAAGAGTGGAAATCTATCCTTGATTGTGTTGTGCCTATCCTCCTGATTGTGTTGTACCCTTGCTCTTGTGAGCCCGAAAAAGTTCGATTGTCCGGGTCGTGTCAATATCTTTGTTCCATAGTTTTTTTCGCGTAATTTTTGATCCCCTTTCATATACCGGCGACGCTGGAAGCGGCGGCTGTATAGTGAATTAGGAAATCAAAGACCCACGCTTGATGGCGTTCAAGCTACAAATCGGCGTTTTCCAATCATGTGACGTTTTCACACGCAGAACGTCCTCACATTTAGACTAGGGGAATCTGGATGGCCGTCTTTAGGATTGTTAACAACAAGATTTTCAACGACGCCAATACGGCGGGGCAATTCCGCGCACTGGAAGCACTCGATACGACGCCACTTGCCGCATTTACACAAATCGGCTTTGGGCTGCCACTGACGATTGAACTCCGCCACGTTTACACGGGTAAATATCCAAAGGCCGGCTTGTTCGACAAAGCGAAGGACGTTGCCGTCGTATCGGGGCTTAAGGATTATTCGATATTTGCAGCGACCTCACGTGCGTTGAATTTCCTCGCCCCGAACATTGCTTCCCGGTCCCACCTAAATATGCCGAGTCCGTTCAACGACGGCACACCGGTCATCGCATACTCACCGGCCGTCGTGAGCGATTCGCTGGTTCTAGGAATCGAGTTCGCGGTCGATAATTTCCCCGGCGCATTGCTGGCGCAACTGGGATCGGCGTTGCAGAAAGTCGGTGAAATTCCACTGATGCTGCCAAATGCCGGCCTGCTAATGGGCGCAGGAGAACTGATCAAGTTAACCGCCGGGCTGGGTGATGCCCTGTTCGACGGTAAGTCCGAATTCTCAATAACCGAGTCCATCAATTTCGACCGCCCTGGGACCAGTACCGCCGTCGCAGAATTCCGAATTCTGAGCCGTGATCCAAGCCTTTCTGCGGGATTCGAGTATGACGAGCGGCTCGGCATTGTGGAAAGCGGGTCGAAAAAGCCGTACAATGGCGATGAACCCTATGCCGTGATCAGCCTCGATGGCAAGCCCCGTCCGAATCTGGCCAACTTCGCCCCTACGGTGGCCAGCGCCGCGATCATAAAACGTTTTTTCAACATGCAGGAGGGCGGAACGGCAACGATAGAGGCCGTCGTCGATGGATTAAAACTGGCGTCGGAAATGGCATACCGGCAAAAGGCCGACGATGTGCAGAAGAAATTGGATGCCCTGCCGGCGACGGATACGGCCGGGCGAGCGGCGCTGACATCACAGCGCGACGCACTGATCAAGAATATCACCAACGCATTGCTGGTGCCCGCTAAGGAGGGTGCGGGCAATGGTCAGTAAATCGGTTTTTCGGGCCGCCTGCGAAGGCGAATTGGATAAGCCATATATCTGGGGCGGCAGCGGACCCGTCGGCTACGATTGCTCCGGCTTTGTGCAATGGGCGCTGTCCAAACTCAATCTCGACCCGCCCGGCGACCAGACGGCCGAAGGGCTATACCGCTACTTCGCGGCGCAGAACCGGGCTTCAGCCGTCACCCTAGCAGAGAGTACAATTGGCGACATCGTCTTTTTCGGTTCCGCTTCGGCGGTCACGCACGTTGCCTTGTGTTGGGACGATGGCAACATGCTGGAGGCTGGCGGGGGCGGACGGACGACCGTCACGCCGGAAATCGCCCGCCAGCAAGGCGCCTGCGTCCGCATCCGGCCGGTCACGCGCCGCCGGGACCGCGTTGCTATCCTGCGTCCTCAGGCCCTAGCCTGGACAGCAGGGTCGACCTTGGAGGCGTTGGAGGCGGGAGCCTTCGGCCGCTACGAGGGACAGCCGGTCACATTGTGGCTCTCGGACGGCCGTCATATGCAACTGAAAAGTCCCTATGCTTTTGTCGACGACGCCGGATTGGAATGGCCAGTGCCGGCGGAAACCATCGTCGATGGCGCCTCTATCCCGAACTTTTTGTGGTCGGTTACCGGCGGCCCTTTCGAGGGGCAGTACCGCAACGCCTCCATCATCCACGACTATTATTGCGACGAAAAAACGCGGACGTGGCAGGCGACACACGAGATGTTCTATGGGGGGATGCGGTGCAGCGGCGTCGGCATGATGCGGGCCAAGACGATGTTCTATGCCGTCTACCGCTTCGGCCCCCGCTGGACGCAGGCTCCGGTCAGGAGCGCGCTGGAAGCGATGGGACTGGAGGGAAACTTTGTGGATATCGCAACGGTCTCCCTTCCCGCCGAACCCTTCGACGCAGCCAGCTTGAAGGCCGATGCCGCTAGGATTGCGGCCGAAGACCTGGATATTGCCGCCATAAAGCAACTGGCAGAGGCGCGTCGTGCCGGGGTGACGCAATGATCGACGATCCCAACCTGAGCACCGAAGACCTCACAGATATTAAGGAAGCTATCCACCGCGCCTATAGCCGGCAAGGATCCCTCCAGGTCGCCTTGTCGCAGAACTGGGGGCTGCAACTTGGGGACGTTGTGGCCCTGCCCGCACCCTACTTGGAAATCATCGACGGTCTGGTCGAATGGGCCCACAGCAAGGGGCGCGCGCTCGACCTGCTGGCCATGCTATGGAGGGAGACCCCGGGCAATCCAAAGCTAAAGGAGGCGGCGCAACGCCTGCTGCCCAGTCCTGCCGCCGCGCTGAACCAGCCGCAGACGACACGCAACATGATCGCGTCCTCAGCCAAGGGTGTACCGGCGTCGCTAGAGGCGATGGTAAACCCGCGGTCGCAGCTGATAAATTTTGGCGCGTTTCTGGAAAAGCTCAAAGTCATCGGCTCGGCGATCTGCCGGGTCGAGACTCCCGTGTCGAAGGGAACCGGCTTTTTGATAGGCCCAAACACGGTAATGACCAATTACCACGTCGTTGAGAAGCTGCAGGCGAACCTACCGCCCGGCAACGTTGTCACCTGCCGTTTCGACTACTGGAATGCCGAGCCCGGCGCAGACCCGAAGGGAACGCCCGTCAAACTGAGGCGAGATAATTGGCTGCGTGACTGGAGCCCTTATTCCGATAGCGACCTCGGCGCAAAGGGGCAGCCGACGGACAAGGAACTCGACTACGCGCTGCTTGTGCTCGATAGTCCGATGAACGCATCGCGCATCCCACTAGCGCTCTCGACGGAACCGCCGGTCGTCATGCGCGAGGATGTCGTTACCGTCCTTCAGCACGCCAAGGGCGCGTTTCTCGGCCTAGCTTGGGGCGTCGTTACCGAATTTCCCGGAAACGGCCTGCGTTATCGTTATGACGTGACGACCGACCACGGCTCTTCGGGCGCCCCCCTGTTTGCCGCCAACCTTGACCTAATCGGACTGCATCACGCGGCCGACCCGGCGAACGATCCAATATACAACCAATCCGTTCCGTTGTGGCGCATCGCACGCGAGCTCGAGGCCAACAACATTCTCCTGACTTCACTTTGATGACACCGGAAATACTGAAGATATTCCACGCCATACTGCTGAGAGCCTTCGGCGATTGGCACGGAGGTCGGAAGCTGGATACCCTCCTGCAAAAGGAAATGGGCTTCGGCCTTCACTATTATGTCCCTGACGGGCCATTGGAAGACGAACTGGATGCGCTGATTACCAAAGTCACCAACATGGGGAAGTTCGACGCGTTCGTCGATGCCGTCTATAAGGCACTGCCCGCCAATGCTGAACTTCGCGCCTGGGTGAGCGACAACTGTCCGGATATCTATTGCCATGTTTCTGCAGCTGAACATGAAAAGGCGTTGCAGCAGGGAACTTTTCTCGAACAGGCAACGGCTGCGACCCTGGCGCTTGATCTGATCAAAAACACGCCGGCGGCAAAGGCGCTTGTCGTAGGAGCTGTGTGGATGACGGACGCGGCGCAGAAAATTGACGAACTAGAATTTCATAAAGACCTCCATAATGTCCTTCATATCGTCCAGATAACAATCTTCGGGCAACTGCGCGACGAGATACTGCTAGCGGACCAGCGTGTACTTGACATCAACAGGATCAAGGAACTGGTCGAGGGATTGAGACCCAGCCAGAAAACGCTGGACGGGATTGCGCGCAAATCTCCGCTGCGGGTTAAGGGGCACGAGACCCAGATTTCGCCAGCCTTGACGGCGCTGATCGAGCGGTTTGACAAACTTGACCAGCGCTCGGGTTCCGATTCCCTTCACGGCCAACTAATGAGCTGGCTAGGAAAAGTGGAGTCGTGGCTGCAATATTACATGGGATTGCTGGCCAACAGCCTGTGCGATAAAGCGCGCAGCCTGCCGATCCTCGAAATACGGGACCTGATGAAGCAGGTTCGGCAGGACACCAATCCGGGAGATGTACTTCACGAGCGGCTGGCCGCCGCCGAAATCGCGCTCGACGGATTGGATACGCAGTGGCGAAATCTGCTGCAAAAACATGCCGACTGGCAGGCCGTGGACAACGAATTCTGGCATATCTCGACGCAATATCTTGGACGCCAGGGCGAAACAACAGCCGGCTTCGAACATGACTGGGCCGATCTCAGCAGAAAGGTGGTCTCAGTGACTCGTGAGGACGACGATGAGCTGATGCTGAAGACGATGGGTTCGCGCAAGCAGGAGTTCGAGGCGCTCATGCCGTCGCCTCCGGCGCCGTTTACGAGGGACATGCGCTTTGCCCTCAGTTTCTACATAAATGCCTGCCGAATGAAGTTTCAGGGCATTGACGATCGCCTGTTAACCGTCTGCGGCGAGATGACCATGTGGAGCACGCCGCTTGGCACATTTTTGGAGGACCGGCAATGACGGTGGCTGAGACACGGCAGCCGGCGAAGGTCAGCGATTGGCCCGTGGCCGGCGACCTGCGCGCCGAACATTTCAAGCTGATGCGGAAATGCCAGAAGCTGGCTCCCTATCATCAGCTTGTGATCGCCGACGCTTTCCGGTTGCGGGCCGCGAAAGCTGGCGCTTGGATACGCAGTCCGGCCGAACAGAACATCGTCCAAGGCATGATCGATTATTGGACGGCGCGGATCGCAACCATACCCGACAAAAAGACCTATCCGCACCTTGTTGAGCTGACCGATTTTGACGAAAATATGGAGTCTCAAGCCGGGAATGTCTGGGCCTCCCATGCCCAGGCGGCCTTCGATAGCTTGCCCGCGAGTAAACAGGAGGATGCTTGGGCGATCGTCTGCGTCGTAGCGGCGGCAGAAGACCGGAACGGCACCGTATCGCTGACCTTGAAGCAGATCAACGACAGGCTGGGCAAAAACGCCCACGTCGGCCTCATGAAGGCGCTGGTTGGCGCCGACATCCTGCGCCGTACGGTAGCGGGAAAAGGTGGTGAAGACCGGTTCGAACTGGCCTCCGGCTTGCTGGCGCGGTATTGGCCGTTATTGAAGACGTGGCTTGAGCGGCCACCTTCGGAAACCGATATTCTGGGGCAGCAGGAGGGCCTCGCGAAGCGGTGGCTGGAGTCGGATCGCGACAAAGGCTACTTGCTGAGCGGCAAGGCGCTGGAGACGGCCAGGGAGGTTCTGGCGCGGCATTCTCAAAACGCTCACCTTGAGGAATTCGTCAAGGCCAGCAATGCCGCAGAGACTGCACATCAGCGCTCGAAGAGTCAGACCCGCAACATAGCCGCCGTCTCGATTTTCGCTACACTCACCGTACTGATAGCGGGTGGCCGCTGGTACATCGACAACAGCGCTTCGGACGCGGTGACGCAAACGAATAACGAAGTCGCATCGTCTGCGGCTGTGGACGGCGATATCCCGGTTGTCGGTGCGCCAGTCACATTACAACAGGGAAAGCTGTCGCAGCGCGACGCACAGAAGATCGTCGCCGAAATCGAAAGCGCGCAAACCTCCGAAAATGCCACGGCGGCAGATGCCGACTCTATCAGTGGGAGCATGTGGATCGGGGCGACGGGCAATTCGGTACTGGTTGATGTGACAACCGGACGCTTCGTCGATCCCGCCACGGTAAAGCCGAACCAGATCTACAAACTGTATTACAATGTGTGGCTTCGCACGGCGTCGCCGGCGTCGGCTACCAACTATGCGTCGGCGACGCCGATTGCTCTTATAAACCAGGGCTCCCTCGTTTACGCCAAGGACGGGCCAGTACCCTATGACCGACCGTCAGGCCGACAATACTGGCTGAAGGTTTCAGTCGTGCCTATGGCGATCGAAGATCACCTGCCGCCGGTAAAGACCCCGGGCGTTTACGTCCAATATCCGCCTGGTGACAGCCGCGAGATCAGTGCACTTGTCGCGGAGCTGCGTAAAGCATTTCCAAAGACGAAGGGGCAACAGTTGCTTCAGGCCCGCGGCCTGCGTGAAGTCCGCTATTTCAACAAGGGTCAAAGGGCTGCAGCGCAAGATTTGGCTAAGAAGGCGACCGCCATCTTGCGACAAAGCGATCCGAACGCTCCGGAACTTCTGGTAAAGGATTTCAGCCCGATCTACAAAAGCGGTGAAAATGCCTTTCTCGAAATATGGATAGATCCGGTTTCCGTAGATAAAACCGAATAAGGTCGATTGGAAACCCGATGATTGAGGCTGGTCTTCAGCAATTGTAGACGTCGTAGAACAGGATGGCTTGCCACCGACTTTTCTTGAGATTGGGCTAGTGCAAAATGACACGCCAGTAGCACGCAGCATAAGCGGAATGCTTTATTTTGCTTGCGTACCATTGCTGTGCTTTGCTAAGATTTGCCTTTGATTTTGTTAAGTTTCTTCTTCGTTGACATCGTAGGGGTCACAGGTTCAATCCCTGTCGGGTCCACCATTTTACTTCCGAAGACTAAAAACTCCTGACTAATGCTTATTAGGATTGAGTTTCAAGCGGTTCTACAACCCAGATTCTGAGTTTAAATCAGCCTTCCATCTAACAGTCGTTTGAGCACACTGCGCTTGTCATCTATCCGCCGTCAAAGATGATGGGACGATTGGGTTTCTCAAAACAGTGTCATAAAATCGAGAGCATTTTCGGAAAGTTTAAGGACTAGCGAAGCGTCACGACCCATTACGACCGATGCGCTCAGACATTCTTTATGCCATCTGCATCGCTATAAACTTCGCCTTCTGGATCAATCGATAAGTCCTGAGCCTAGACTGGAACGACGTCTCCAAGACATCAGCTGTCAGTGCCCGCAAGGTACATGTGTGGGGCCGACGCTATACCTGTGCGTAGGTGCATCACCTGACATCAGGTTTGTCGTTTCGTCAGCCGATTAAGAATGTCCGGAACAAATTGCTCAGCGAAGCCGGCCAGGAAGGCAAGAAGCAACATTTTGTAAAAGTCAGTCATGCTCCTAAGCCGCATAGCCTGCAAAAGCTGCGCTTCCTTCTGGGTCAGCGGAATCTTGCAGGCGTGCCCACCGGTGTCGAGAGGGACACCAGAAGATGCACTGGCAAAATTACTTTGTACGTCAGGCGCCAGGCCAGCGATCAACCCGGTGTCGGCATCGCAGGGACAGGGTTCGATGACGCAAGCGGGTGTTTTAACCGCAGCAGGCATCGCGTTGGGTGGTTCCCGCTGAGATGAATTCTCAGGAGACGTAGCACTGGCAGCTTCGGAGGACGTCGATGCCGACGTGTCCCCCTCCGCAACCGCGCCAACCGGTCGGTCTAGCGTAGAAGGGTAACCGACCGACAGAACACCGGACTGCGCAATAAAATAGACGACCAGTGCAAACGCACCGCCCATGACGAGCGACAAAACCATTCCCACCCAGCCCAACCGTAGGCCGATAAGTTCGAAAATTCCGTCCGAGGCCATCGCGTCATGCGAGACGGCCACCTGCAACCGTCGCGACATGCTCAGCGCTGCGCCGAGAATACCAACGACCACTAAGGTGTAAAGGCCGAAGGTAAGCGGGGCGATACCCCAACCGTTGGCGTAAAGTATACCCAGTATGCTCTCAATGATCGCGGCCACAGAGATAACGCCTAACATACCGACCTTCAGGCCCTGGACAATGCGCTCCCGCGCAAGGTTAACGGTATAGTTGGCATGAATGGAGTCGAGCAGCGAGCGTATCTGGCGTCGGACATATGCGGCATCAGTCCATTGCTTATCACCGCGCTGGGGCAGACTGGCCTTAAATGTTGCTCGCGTACCGGCCGGCAATATGCGTTCAAAACGATCTTCAACCGCCCAGTAACGTTGCAGGATATATGCATCCGATGCAAAATCGACCAACGCGGCCTCTATGCGCAGCATGGTTGGAAAATCCGGCAAGGGCTTTAGCATCTCCGCCTCATAATCGGCCTTAATCTGCTTGAATATCGCCGCCTGCACAGCGTCCAAACCATCGCGCACTTCAAGATGGTCGAAATTGTCACGTAAAGAGTCGCCATAGGTCCTGGCGACAAAAGCGCCGGCTCTTCTGGCCCACCGACTGCTGATCGAAGTGTCGCCAACACCTTCTATATTCGGAGCATCTTGCGTCATCCTAGCCATTCCAACTGTGTCAAGGACTGAAAATGGCAAAACCCGCACTTACCATTTTAATCCCGACCCCAAACAATCCCGGTCGAACGATGACTCAATTTTTGAGTGTTGCATATATCTTTACAATCAAATGTTGGTTACGTGCCGTATTTCCTTTCGTCTGCCAGGTATTTTGACCTTTGGTCACCGTGTTTAATTTAACAGACGCCCCGGCAGGTCAGCAACGCTGTCAATGACCAGGTCCGCGCCCGCAGATTGCAATTCCGCATAGGCCGCCCTCAGACGATGATCGCGATCCGACGGGGGCAGTTTCTGGTAATCCTCAAAACTTAGCCCCAGGCTGTTACCGCTGGCGGCGACGCCAACCGTGAAACATCCCGCCGCCTTACCGGCCAAAATACCTGCGGGCGCGTCATCGACGACCACGACATCGGAAGCCGGATAAACACCCAGTTCGACTAAGTTTTTCCAGATCATCAGCGGTGCCGGTCGCCCCGCCACGGTTTCTCCGGCGCAGACCACCAGTTCAGGCTCATAGCCCTGCACTGCCGCGGCCTTAAGGATCGGGGCCATCATGGCGCGCGTGTAGCCGGTCGATGACCCAACACGCACACCCTGCGCGCGCAGACTGTCGAACGTGGCGCGTGCCCCGGGAATGAGCATCGCCCGTTCTGTGCCGGCCCGGCGCATCAGGTCATCCAGACTTGAATAGATGCGCTCAACATCAGCCTCCTGCGGCCTGTGTCCGGTCTTGGCCTGCCACAGGGTAGCGATCCTCGGCAAGGCCATAAGGGCGGCCACATGATCGCGCTTTGCCTGCCCCATCGGGCCACGGATCTCGGCATCGGCAAGGTCGAGCCCTACGGCCTCGAAGGCCTGACGCATGGCGATGACAGGGGCCAGAGACCCGAAGTCGACCATGGTGCCGGCCCAGTCAAAAATCACGGCCTTGAGCTTTACAGGGGGTCTCGTCATATCAGTCATCCGTTCCCAGCACGTCATTGAAAGTTTCTTCGGCAATGCCAAAGGCGGTAGAGGCGCCCGTGCCGCTGGTGACCACCACCAAACGCACATTGGGCTCAGGCGAGGCCATGAACATGTCGTTTGGCGCACTGGCATAGGTGCCAAGCCAGCGTTCAATTACCGGCGGCGGCTGGATATTTAGCGCCTCACAAAATGCATCAAGGATCAGCGCCTCAACCTGGGTGTCGTAAAACGGCTCCGGCGCGCGCCCGTAGTGATGACTGTCGCCCACAATCAGCGATCCGTCGGCGTCCTGAGTGACAATCAGATGCACCCCTGCCGCCAGATGATCCGGCTGTTCCTGCATAAGCCTTTGTTTCAGGGCGGCACTTTCCGGCAATTCGGCATAGCCTTTGTAGCGCACCATCGACAGGTCCGACATCACCGGCACCGGCAGGCGGCGTCCTGGTGAGGCCAGCCGCAGCATATGGAGCTGGCAACGGGTTACGCTGTGCGCATCGAAAACGTGGGGATAGAGGCTGTTCAGGTCATCGCCGGGGCACACAATGATCACCGCCGCCTTCACCTTAGCGCGCGGGGTGCAAATGTCAGGGGCCGCAATCTCAGTCACGGGCGTCTCAAAGTGAAACTCAACGCCCTGCGCGAGGAGCCATGAGACCAGCGCCGGGATGGCATGGCGGGACTGAACCCTGAGTTCGTGAGGACTAAACAGGCCACCGCACAGGTCACGACCGATAAAATCAAACGTCGAGCGAACCTGGGCGGCGCTTAGCACCTGACACTCAAGCCCCATATCCTGAGCGGCAAAGGCTTCGAGCACGGACAGGGCCTCCGGGCGTTGCGCGGTGACCAAAAGCCCGTTTTGCAGAACCTCAATGCCAGACTTTGGGGCAATTTCCGCCCAGATATCGCGGCTGCGCCGCGCCCGCCGCCAGGTATCGCCAGCCCCCTGCCCGGTCACCGTGATAAAGCCGAAATTGCGGATCGACGCCCCTGTGGGGGCAGCCCCGCGTTCCAGAACAACCACTTTCAGCCCACGCCGGACGGCGATCAGCGCATGAGCCAACCCGACAATACCTGCGCCCACAATGGCGACATCATAACTCATGTAAGCACCTCAAGATCCACAGATCATTCATAACAATGTCGCATAACAAATATATTATCATAATTAAAATTGATTTTGATTTAACTCTGGATTCATCCCATGCGCCCCACCACACTTCGGTCCCTCGCCCTTTGGACAAGCTTTATGACCTTTGCTTCCACGCCCGCGCTTGCGGAAACCTGGCGCCTGGAGACCGGCTACGACCTGCCGCGTCGCGCCGCTGTGAAAGCGCCCAACGCCTATGAGGGTCAGATCCTGCAGGCCGCCCTGCCAATTGGCCCCCGGCTGTTCGGCACCGCCGCCAGTCATTCGCAGATCCTGTCCGCCGACGCCGTGACGGGTGATTACACCGCTGAGCTTTGGCTGGTGGATCACGTTAATCAGCCAATCGGGGCGGTGATGAGCGTCGGCAATAGCCGACTGGGCTATTATAACGGTACGGCGGTGTTCGGGCCGGAAGAGGCTATGCGGAGCGCCAGCCTCGACGATAAAGCCTTTAAAGAGCGCTGGCATCATCTGGTACTGGTGCGCGAAGGTCAGCGCCTCAGCCTCTATCATAACGGCGTCAAGCTCTCTGAAACCACAGGAACGACTGTGGCCGGTCCGGTGCGTCTCGACAGCTATCTGGGGCATGAGCCTTATATGATCCCGGCCAATCTGGTGCATACTGCGGCCCTTGAACGGCGCGCCTTGAGCGCCTCAGAGATTGCCGCGCGCTTTAACGCCCAATCGCAACTGGTCGAAGAGGGCCGACTTTATGCCGACCGCTTTCACTTCACCCAACCGCCCTACCTCAACACACCGCAAACCGATTCGATCGAACTGTCGTTTGAGTTTGATCATGATGCCACTGCGCAGGTCGCTTACGGCGAAACCGAAGACACGCTTAAAACCGTTGCCCTGCCCGGTTCTAGCCGCCTGCATGGCCTGAAACTAGGCGGCCTGAAGCCCGATACCCCCTATTTTTACCGGGTTACCGGCACGGACGCCAAAGGCCAGAAACTGGATTCAGGCCTGTTGTCGTTCCGCAGCGCGCCCCTGCCCGGCCGCCCCTTCGTTATGGTCATCTCCGGCGATACCGAAGCCCGCCCGCACATCAATAACCGCATGTCCGAGCTGATGTGGGAAGAACGTCCGGCCCTGCTGGCGATCATGGGCGATCTGACCGATGGCGGCTCAAAAGAGAAGCGCTTTGAATGGACCCATGAATATTTCACCGGCATGGGACCGTTCTTCGGCCGCGTACCGACGCTGGGCGTGGTCGGTAATGGTGAAGAGGAACTGCACTGGTATCGCCACTATCACCGGCAGAACATGGCCTCGCCTGGGCGCGAAAGCTATTTTTCGATGGTTTATGGCGATGTCGAATTCTTTGTGCTGGATGCCAATCTTGAGCAGCGCGAACGCGAGGCCCCGGGCTTTCGCGCGCGTCAAAAAGCTTGGCTTGATCAGGCGCTCAAGAGCTCAAAATCGCGCTGGAAAATCGCCATGCACCATCAGGATGTGCGCACTTCCGACAATGATGATTACGGCGACAGCTTCCGCGAAACCTCGACCCACGGCGACCGGGATGTTCAGGCCGATTTCCTGCCGCTTTATGAAAAGCACAATGTAGATCTGGTCTTTTTCGGCCACCTGCATGCCTATGAGCGGAGCTGGCCCCTGCGCGGCAATAAGGTCGATACAGTCAACGGCATCACCTATGTTCAGGTCGGGGGCTTAGGCGGAAACCTGGAAGACTTCGCCCCCAACAAGCCATGGTTTTCCGTGAAAACCGTGCGCGCCCACCACTATGTTGCCCTGAGCATCACGCCCGATACCATCGAGGCGCGCATGGTCGATTCTGAGGGTCGTCTGCGCGATGTGTTCAGCGTGCATCACCGGGGCAACAAGTGACACTTCGTCGCAGATCGTCAACAAACCGTCATATCTAAATTATATAGATAACGACATATCATTTGCATTTATTATATTGGTTGACCCGCCGGGGGGCATAGGTCAGCCGTTTCGCAAAAGATACAGCCTCCCAATTTGTCCCGCGGCCCGGC
Source organism: Asticcacaulis sp. SL142 (assembly GCF_026625745.1). Lineage (NCBI taxonomy): Bacteria > Pseudomonadati > Pseudomonadota > Alphaproteobacteria > Caulobacterales > Caulobacteraceae > Asticcacaulis > Asticcacaulis sp. SL142. The sequence continues at coordinate 1,731,635 of NZ_CP113061.1, forward strand.
ATATCCGGGTCCGCGGGTCTGCTTTGTTAAAAGCTGCGGGCGTCCGTCCGCGGCAGGGGATAGACGCGCGCCGTATTGCGGCCGCGCACAGCATGGAGATACCGATGCACACGCTTAAATCTATACGGCTTACCGGGGTCAGCCTGCTGGCTATGACTTTGGGCCTGCCGGTCGCCGCTCAAACCGTGACCGAGGACACGGTCACCGAAGTGGTCGTTACGGGTCAGCGCTTGTCGAACGCCAACTCGATCGAGCAGCAGAAAAAAGCCACCGGCGTTATGAACGTCATTTCGGCGGATGATTTGGGCAAATTGCCCGATGCCAACGTCGCGGACGCTCTGGCGCGCATTCCGGGCGTCAATGTGGTCGTCAATCAGGAAACCGGCGAAGGCGAATATGTCTCGGTACGCGGTCTGGCCAGCACCTATAACGCCTATGCCATCAACGGCGTGCGCGTGGCCCTGACCGATAATGACTCGCGCAAGATGTCGATGACCGTGCTGCCACCTAACGGTTTGAAAGCGATCCAGGTCTATAAGACTCTGACGCCGGATCTGGACGGCGACGCCATCGGCGGCTCGGTTAACTTCGTAACCCCAACCGCATTTGATTTCAAAAAACCGACCATCCGTGTCTTTGGCACCTACGGCCTTAACGACCGCGCCCAAAAACAGGACGAAGACGCCTCCAACGGCCAGCTTCAGGTCGATTTTGCCCGTAAACTGGGCGAAGGCAATTTCGGCATTTTCGGGTCGCTCTATTACGGCAAGAGCCACTATACCAACGAAGAAACCGAAAACGATGGTGAGTGGGAACCCTACCGCTGGCGCAAGGACTCTGAGGAGGATATCGACGCCCGCTCCATGTACCTGCCGGGTATCGACCTCGACTATCGGCGCGGCGAGCAGGAACGCTTCGGCGGCAATTTCTCGGCCGATTACCGCACCGATCAGCATGACCTCTATGTCCGCGGCCAGTATGCCAAGCTGAACCGTACCGGCACCAATGACTGGACGGATTTCCGCAGCCGCCCGACCGCGCGTCTTAATCAGGTCAATATCGACGATACGTCCCTGTTAAGCCCGGATCAAATGATTACCGGCAGTGACTCGCGCGGCAATATCTATGGTTATACCACCAGCCAGATCGTCGATACCGATAACGACGGCGTCATCACCGATGCCGATCGCGCCGGGAATGGCTATTGGTCGCTGAACGGCCGCTCCGGTGTCTGGGACCCAAAAGCCTTCCAGTTTGCCCGCACCCATGAATCTCAGGATCAGGAATCGTCACTCTACACCCTCAATGTCGGCGGCCAGAGCCGGTATGAGCGCCTGACCCTGGATTATGACCTGAGCTATTCCTACGGCGAAAAGGGCACGCCACTCTCCTATGGCATAACCTATAACTGCGACAAATGCTCAACCGATCCGATGTTTACCTCAACCGGTATCCTTTGGTCATCGTCCGATCCACGCTTCCCGCTGCCGCAATTGCCCGCCTATGCCGCCGATGTCGACAAACGCGACGACCTGTTGCCGTTCGATGGCGCCTATATGAACCGTAGCCAGCAATCCGATGCCCGCACGGCGCTTAAGCTTGACGCCAAATACGAAATGGACGGCCTGATCGACTATGTGAAGGGCGGTTTCAAATATCTGAAGTCCGAGCGCGAATATGACGCCACCCCGATCTGGGAAGGCGATATGTCCGGTACGGCTCTGGACGGCAAGACCCTGGCCCAATCCGGTCTGGTTGAGCGTCAGGTAGATGGTTTCTTTAAGGATCGCTATTACTACGGCTCGATCATGAACCGCGCCAAAGTCATTGCCGCCATTGATGCCGCCCGCGCTGCCAATCCGGTCACTCAATCCTATGAAGACCTCAATGAGGATGACAAAAAGGGTAACGAGACCATCTATGCCGGTTACGGTCTGGCCCATATGATGACGGGTAACTGGGAAATCATTGCTGGTGCCCGTGTCGAACACACCAAGGTCGAGAACATAAGCTGGATCGACGATGACAACGGCTCGGGCTTTGGTAAGACCGAAGCCGACTACACCAACGTCCTGCCGAGTGTCACCGCCGTTTACCGCCAGGGCAGTAATCTGGTGTACCGGGGTGCGGTCTGGACCAGCTTCTCGCGTCCGGAATATGCCAATATTTCGCGCGGCGAAAGCATCACCCGCGACCCGATCACCGATGAGATCGTTGCCATTGAACGCGGCAATCCAGATCTGAAACCGGCGGAAGCTGTCAATTTCGACCTGTCGGCTGAATACTACCCTGACCGTTCCAGTATGGTGTCGATTGGTTTCTTCCATAAGGGAATCAAAAACTTCATTTTCACCAATGGTCGCTCGGTCGATGCCGACACCAAGGAAGGCACGATCACCATCACCCAGCCACAAAACGGTGAGGATGCCACCATCACTGGTGTTGAACTGAACCTGATCAAATCGTTCGAAGGTCTTCAGGCCCCGTTCGATGGCTTCGGCGTTGAAGCCAATGTCACCTCGCAGAACTCACTGGCGGAAACCGGTCTGGACTACCGTCGCGGGCGTCCGATCTCGTTCATTCAGGCACCGGATCTGATCTATAACGCCTCGCTGACCTACCAGAAATACGGTATCGAAGCCAAGCTGTCCTATCAGTATCAGGGGGCCTATATCGAAGATACGCGCGACAACGCCGTCGATAAGTGGGTGCAGCCGAACAAGTCGCTCGATCTGCACACGCGCTACAATATTCGCCCGAACCTGTCGGTCGATTTCGATATACAGAACATTCTGGATGGTCACCGCTATTACACCACCAAGGGTAAGAACCCGACCTATCAGAAAGACTACATGGAGCCGGGCCGTAACTTCATCCTGCGCTTTGCCTATACCTACTAGGAGCCATGGCCAAAAAGTGTAAGCGGTTTTTGGCTTTACATTGTGACAACATAAAAACTTTGAGCCAGATCACCTTTCGACCTCATCTGGCTCCAAAACCTGACGGTTTAATCCCGCCCTCTTCCGGTTTCGGCCGGAAGAGGGTTTTTTCGTTTTAGGCTTACACTTTTAAACACCATGTTTTAGGGTTGGCAGTGCGAATAGTTTGAGAGACTCATCATGCCTGCCCCCCTGACCGCCGCAGCAGACGACACCCCGGAGCGCATCCACCGTCGTCGCGATACCACCGGCCTGTCGATTGGGGCTTTGCGGGCCTTTGTGGCCGTCGTTGATCTCGGGTCATTTTCGCGCGCCGCGGCTGAGATCGGTGTATCCCAACCCAATATTTCCAATCAGATCAATGCGCTTGAGCAGGCCTGCGGCGTGCGTTTGCTGCACAGGCGCTCCCAAAACCAGAGTCTAACCGATGCCGGGCGAGAGCTTTATACCCGGGCGCGCCTGGTCATCAGCCGGATGCGGGACTTTGAGACCGCGGCTAATCTGTTCGGCAGCCTTAAGCGCGGCCGGATCGTGGTCGGCTATTCGACTCCACCGGTCGCCATGACGCTTATCGGCCATTTCATGCGCACCTATCCGGAGATTGAGATGGTGGCGCGTCATGGCAATACCGAATCCCTGCGCGCGGACCTTATGGAATGCCGGATCGACACCGCCATCATGTCGCTGATGGACCCTGACCCCTCCCTGACCTGTCACCTGATTGCGCCGCAGGGCCTTAATCTGCTGGTTCCGTCATCGCACCCGTTTGCCGGCCGCAGCGATATCGCCGTCAGCGATCTGTCCGGCCTTGGTATCGTGGCGCGTGAAGAAGGCTCAGTCACCCGTACCTTAAGTGAAATGGCGTTTGAGAGCATCGGGGCGCCTTTTCAGCCGGTGCTGACCGTCGAGAGCCGTGAAGCCGTCAAGGAAGCCGCGGCCAATGGCGTGGGCTTAGGCTTCGTGCTGGATGGTGAGATCGGCGAGGACGTGCGGCTCAAGGCCTTACCGATCCGCGGCCTGACGCGCAAGGTTGGGGTCTATGTTGTGGCCCTGCGCGAAAGTCTCGAAATTCCGGCCGTTTCTGCCTTTGCACGTCTTGCCGAAGTCGGCTAAGACCTGTATATAATAATTTCAAATATAAATCGAAATTAAATACGAAATTATTATGACAAACCTGACTGACCTGTCCCAGGAGATTTGCCGTCTTTATCTGCGTAACGGGACCAAGGCCTACGGCCTGTATCACCTAAACCAACTCCAGCACGCGCTGCAATCGGCCCGTCACGCCGAATTACAAGGCCTGACGCCCGCGATGATCATGGCCAGCCTGCTGCACGATGTCGGTCACATGGTGCACGATCTGGGCGAGGCACCGGCCGAAGACGGCGTTGATGACAAGCACGAGGACTTGGGGGCTGTATGGGCGGCCACGCATTTTCCCGAAGCCGTGAGTGAACCCATTCGTTTGCATGTGGCCGCCAAGCGTTATCTATGTTCGGTAGAGGACGGCTACGAAGCCTCGCTTTCCAAAGACTCGCGTATATCTTTTGCCCTCCAGGGCGGACACATGACCGAGGCAGAGCAACAGGTGTTCCTGCGCACCCCCTACGCCGATGACGCGATCACCCTGCGGCGTATCGATGATCTGGCCAAAGACCCCAAGGCGGTAACCCCGGATCTGGACGCCTATCTGGCGCTATATCTTCGTGACGCCGTCAATGGCACCCGCTCTCAGGCCGTTATGAGTTAAGCGTCACAGATCGGTTATAAAACTACATTATGTAAAGACCTTCGTCATTTGACCGGGCTATGCGGAAATCATCCTGCGGCCATAGGAGCGAAGATATGGCCTCTGCGTCTTCCCGCACCCTGCCGCGCGCCAGCCATGTCTGGGTGGGCCTTTACGCCCTGAGCGCGGCCTTTATAACCTATTTCTGCATGTATGCTTTCCGCAAGCCGTTCTCGGCGGCGACCTATGAGAACGTGGCCGGGTGGCCCGGCTTTTTCGATGCCGGCATAGATTTCAAAATTGCCGCCGTCATCGCCCAGGTTCTGGGCTATGCGACCTCAAAACTGATCGGCATCAAAATCGTCAGCGAAGCCGGGGCCAAGAACCGCGCCGCCATGATCCTTGGGTTTATCGCCGTTTCGTGGGTCGGGCTGATCCTGTTTGCCGTCGTGCCGGGGCCGTGGAAACTGGCGGCCATTTTCCTCAATGGCCTGCCGCTGGGTATGATCTGGGGCCTGGTGTTTGCCTACCTCGAAGGCCGCCGGATGAGCGAAATCTTAGGCGCGGGACTGTGCGTCAGCTTTATTGTTTCCTCCGGGGCCGTTAAGGCTGTGGGCCGGGCCATGATTGTCGATTACGGCGTGCCGGAGCTATGGATGCCGGCCCTGACCGGCGCTTTGTTCATGCCCATCATGGCCTTATCGGTCTGGGCCTTGTCACGGACGCCACCACCGGATGCCCGCGACATCGCCGAGCGGGTCGAGCGCCGCCCGATGTTCAAGGCTGAACGCAAAGCCTTTATTGCCGCCACCGGATTTGGCCTGCTGATGCTGGTGGTCGCCTATGTCGTGCTGACCGCACTCAGGGATTTTCGTGACAATTTTGCGGTCGAACTGTGGGGGGCTCTGGGCTACGGCGATGTACCGTCGGTGTTCGCCTTATCCGAGCTACCGGTAGCAGGCCTCGTACTTATCCTGTTTGCCCTGACCGCGCTTATCCGTGACAATCGTCAGGCGGTGCTGGTGTATCACGTCATGATCATTGCCGGTGCCGTGGCCATAGCTGGCGCCACCTTCGCCTTTCAGGCCGGATGGCTGGGCCCGGTCGGGTGGATGATTGCGGTCGGGGCAGGGGTTTATATGGGCTACGTACCCTACAATGCCGTACTGGCGGACCGGCTGACCGCCGCGATCGGCGTGCCCGGCAATGCCGCCTTTTTCATGTATGTGGCCGATGCCTCCGGCTATGGCGGCAGCGTGGCCTTGATGCTGATTAAGAACTTCACCCAGTTGAACCTGAGTTGGCAGGCGTTTTTCAGTCTGCTGTGCTACGGCTCGGCCGCCGTGGTCGCCTTAGCCACCGCCGCCTCCCTCGCCTATTTCAGCCTGATCCGCTTTGGCCAGAAAAAGGCCAAGCGCCCTGACGCCATCATAGCCTCTCAAGCCGCAGACAACTGACAGCGAGCTTACTTTAGACCAAATTGCGCAGCCGATGCCAGCAGGCCTCCAAGCCCGGCAACACCTTTAAGATAGCCGCTTCGTTGCGACGCCACTTATCTGGTGTGGGTGTGGTGTGGGTGTGGCGTGACAGCGGCAGTTGGCCTTGGGTGCGCGCCTGCAGGGCGGCATCGAACGGCACACCGGCAAAGTCACACAGGCGGCGCGTCACGGCATCCGGGTCGGCGAGGAAGTCGTGATAATTGACGCTGGTCCAGTCTTCCGGCGACAGGTGCTGGAGGTCGTCGAGCGCGGTCTGGTTGGTGCTGCGCCATTGCCAGGCGGCGATGGTTTCGAGCGGCGCGCCCGCCATCATCTGCCAGCCCGGCGGCAGCAATAACGACCATGGCCCGTCCCAGCCGGGTAAGGCCCTATAAGTCACCCAACCACCGGCGCGCCAAGCCTCCATGATGCTGCTCACATTCTCGCGCGGGTCTCGCCACAGGAAGATAAAGCGCGCATCGGGGAATATTTTTTTCAAAAACGGAATGCGCAAGGCGTTTTTCGGGGTTTTCTCCAGCAGAGGGGCGCCCTCAGCGGGGGCAGCGTCGTCCGGCCCGATCCGTCTCGACAGCGCCAATTGACGGATAGCGGCGGTGATCTCAGCCGTGGCGTCTGACGCGACAAGCCGGTTGGAATCCAATCCTGGCGCACCGGGGCGGAGCGACGGATGGTCCTCAATCAGCCAGTGGGCTTCACCGCCAAAACTGTTGAACCCCGGCGAGCAGGCCAGGGTTTCATAGAGCAGCGTGCTGCCGGACCGGGGGGCGGCGATGATGAAGACCGGCTTTTCCAGCGGGCGTTCCTGGGGGCGTTCCTGGGGGCGATCGGAGCGAGTTTGCACGCCAATTTTGGGTGATGGCGCGCCCTCGTCGGCGACCAGATGTTGCAGCACGCGCTTTTCCAGCACCAGCAGCGCACCGGCGCTATTGGTACGCATCACAAGCCCGCTAGCAAGCGGTTTGGCGGCCTCATGCACCGCGGAGGCCAGTCGCACAAACTCCGCACGTCCCGCCCCGCTGACGCCGTGCAGCGCGCACAGTTGCCGCCAGTCGTGCACGAAATTTTCCAGTAAAAAGCTGAACCGCGCGGCGCGTGCCTCAGTGTCAGACGTGTCGGTGGCCGCCACCAGTTCGGCGCGCAGATCATCAACCAAAAGCTGCACTTCGGCGGCGGGCATGACCGGTGACCGCAGGTCGTTTTCGGTCAGCAGTTGTGGACGGCTGGCGGGGTTATACGCGACCGTGCGCCACGCCGCGCGCGGTGGTCGCTCACCGCAAGCGAACTGCCAGAAGGCCGCCGTGCCGGTGGTGTCCGCCACTAAATGGATGCGCTCGGCGTCGGCGTTATTCTCGACATGATGCCGTCGCCAGTTATCAAAAATCCACGCCTCACCGGCGGCCATGTGCACCGACTGCCCGTCGCAATGAAAGCGCACCTCCGGGCGGGTAAAGACCGGAATATGCAGCCGGACCCGGTTATGCCAGTGATAGTTAATGTCGGCATGTTCAGGCACGCCGGTACCGGGTGCCAGCCGCATCAGCCGCGAGCGGCTCCAGACCACGCCAAAGCCCGCCAGCACCTGACGCAGATACGGCATGGCCTCAAGCCAGGGGGTCGGCAACATCTGACCGTGGACGGAATCCGTCTCAAGGCCATCCGCGCTGATCAACCGCGCGGCACTGTTGCCGGGTACGCGATCCGGGTGCGGCACCCAGGCTCGGGCCGGCAGAGCGGCCACTTCGGCCTGAAGACGCGCGACATCAAAAAGCACCGGCAGTTGAAAAAAGGGTTGCGACAGCTTCATCGGTCAATCCCTGTAGTGGGTTATGGCATCGCCCAGCGCGTTTTTCAGATCACCTAGCCAGGGCGCATAGTGCTGCCATTGATCAAGGCCTTCCCGGCTGATCGGCTGGCGCACCTGCTCGGAACTGGGGGTGCGTATGCTGCGCTTCGTCTGGTGAAAGGTCAGGCAGGCAGCCTCAAAAGACAGGCCGCAGTGATCAAGCATGCGGCGCACACTGGCCTCAAGGTCTTCGATCACGTCCTCATACGCTACCCGCAAAACCCGACCGGGCAGGACATCGTCCCAATGACGCATGAAGTCGATGTAGGTACGGTAATAGCGGGCGATATCCTCGATACCGTAGCTGAATTCCTGATTGGTCGTGCCGAACAACTGCTTAAGGTTGCTAAAACAGCCCGCCATCGGTTCGCGCCGCACATCGATGATCGTGGCTTGTGGCAATATCAGATGGATCAGGCCGATATGCCAGAAATTGTTCGGCATCTTATCGATGAAAAACGGCTTACCCAACCGGCGATAGGTTTGGGTTTTCGCCAGAAAGCGCGCCCCAAGTTTGCGGGCGTCATCCTTCGTCAGCCGCGTTAAGCCTTCCGGATGAAGCGGCAAACCACAGGCCGAATCGAGGCCGCACAATTCCCCGGCATATCTGCCGATTTCGGTCAATTCCTGCGTGCCCTCAACTTGGGAATGAGACGCCAAAATCTGCTCTATCAGGGTCGAGCCCGAACGCGGCAACCCTAAGATAAAGATAGGCGCAGCATCATCCACGCCCCAGTCAGCCCGCGTGGCAAAAAATTCGGAAGTGAACACCGTCTTTATTCGGGCCGCACAGGACTCCGCAATCTCCGCGCGGTAACGCGAGGCTGTGCGCCTCAACGCATTTCCGCGTTCGTAATAGGTCCATGAGGAGGCGTAATCGCCCCGGTCCTCAAGCGCCTTACCCAGCGCAAAACATAGATAAATGCGGTCCATAGGCTGTGTGTCGGCCCTGGCTTCCGCGGCCTTCATGCCGGCAAGGTCGTCATCCGTGAAGCGATAGGTCTTGAGGTTAGACAGACTGAACCAGGCCACACCATAGTCCGGCCGGGCCGCAAGGGCTGCGCGATAGTCGGCTATGGCTTGTGGCTGCTGGCCCGTGACCTTCAGGGCGTTCGCCCGCCATAGGCGCAATTCGGCGACTTCGGTTGGTGACTGAGGGTCGGCCAGCAAGCGATCATAGAGATCGATCACCGGCTCATGGTCGCCCAGACCGACGCAGGCCGCGCCATATAGCTTAAGGTATTCGCGATTATCCCCATCATGCTTGAGCAAGTGCTCGGCTTCTTTTCGCGCCAACACATGCTTTTGCTGTTGCAACAGGATCATACCGTAGTCAAGACGCGCCGCGTGATAATCCGGGGCGCGCGCTAACACAGGCACCAGCAATGTCTCGGCGTCACCAAGGGCATTGCTGTCTTTGCGGATGCGCGCCAGCAGGTGCAAGGCCCCCACATTGTCACGATCCTGACGCAGGTAGTCGCGGATGACCGCCTCCGCCGGGGCCAGGTCGCCGTCGGCAAACAGACTATTGGCCATCACCACCGCGGGCGGCAGTTGTTTTAACACAGCCAGACGCTGCGCCGCCTGAGCCGCCTGAGCGGTGTCGCCCCCCATACGATAAAGCTGCGCCAGCATGTCCCAACTGGCGGGCAGGGTCGGGTTCAGATGCACCGCCTGCCGCAGCGCATCGATGGCCGCCCGCGCATCTCCGGCGTTTATGTAACAGTGGCCGCGCTCCTGATAGAGGCGGCTAAACCTAGGGTACAGCGCTTGTAATTGCTCCAGAGTCGCCAGGGCCTCGGCGAGGCGTTGGCGGGCGCGCAGGTCTCTGGCGGCCTGCAACAGGGCGTCGCGATCATCTAAAGTCGCCGTGACATTCATCGCGCCGTACCGGAGAGCAAAAACGGCTCCAGCCAGTCCGGCTCCGGCTGGTCAGCGTCGTAGTACTCAAAGATCAGGTGAATGCGATCGGTGTCACCGCCGTTGCGCACCCCGTGCGGGCCGAGGTTATTGACCTCCACCGCCTCACCCGGCGCGAAATAGTGCTGGGCCCCACCGAAGAAGGACGCCACGTCAGGATTGGTCGTCACCGGCACATGGATCTTATGCGGCCACTTTGCCGCCGGATTGGCGTCGATATGCGGGTGGATGACACCGCCCGGCGGCATTCTGGCCAGCATTACCCGCGGAAAGAGCCCGCGCGCATAGCCATATTCACGCACCGCCTGCGTCAGTACCGGCTCCAGCACGGCGCGCCACCCGGACCAGGCGGGGCGATCATGGGAGCGGCGCCAGTCACGGGGGCTGTCGATAAAGCGAAACACGATGTGTCGGGTATCCCCCAGCGCCTCAAACCGGTTCGGCTTAGAGGCGTTCTCGGCCTCCCAGATGGGCTCAGGAATGGCCAGCACAGCATCCCGCAGCGCCGTTATATCGACCGCCCCCAGCGGGCGTATCGTCATGGTTTTGCGCGGGTTACCGCTGAGTTGCAGAGGGGTGGCGTTCATCGCAGGCCCTCAAAGCTGTAGCCGAACAATTCCAGATCCTGAGTGTAGCGTGCGGCGACCCCGTCGATCAAGGCCTGATCATAGTAACGGCGATAATCATCGTGGCGGCTGCCATTGACCCGTTCCAGCGGGCGGGCGGCAATGCCAATACGGGCGCAGATCGCCTCATAATCGGCCTGCATATCTTCAACGCGCCCCACCGCGTCAGCCAGCATGGTGTGACCATCCGCCCCCACCAACAGCGACGCCTGCGGCTGGAACAGGATGTGATCCTGCGGCGGCGCACCAAACAGAAAGTGGCGCATGACGTCGCGTGGGCGCTGCTGGAAGACATCGCCGTCACGCAACATGAAGGCGCAGTAGGAGACGAAGCGGTCAAAGGGATTGCGCACAAAAGCGAACTTGAAATAGCTTTCAAAGGCCTCGTCACCAAGGTACGGGCGCACCTGCAGCAAAGACAGATGGCCATGACGAATCGCCGCCAGTTCAGGCCAGGGAAAGCGCTTATTGACGAACAACCCTGCCTGCTCGACGTCACCGTCCCCCATGTGCTCACGCAGAGCCTGCCGCACGGAATGGGTACCGGTCTTGGGTACCGCCGCAAAGATGAAACGATGGCGATGAGAGATAATCATAGACCGAAATACTCAAAAAGGCGCTTCACCCTTTGGACAGGTGAAGCGCCCGGTTTTTCAAAGACCCTCGGGCTTAGAACTTATAGCTAAGACCCAGCATGTAGGTAGCACCACTTTGGTTCTGGTTATATAGGTAGCGGTTCTGTCCCCAGAACTGCGTGTCCTTTTCGTTGGTCAGATTGACCCCGTTCAGGGTGATCTGAAGGGCATTGCTGACGTTCCAGAAGGCCGAGGCGTCGACATAGGTGCCGCCCTCAAAGCCCCGTGTGCTGGCGCTCATGACGTCATCGCTATAGCCGCTGTACCAGCGATCGCGGTGGCTCATCGAGGCGCGCGCACCCCACAGGCTGGTTTCATAGTAGATGGTGGCATTGTAGCTGGTCTTCGATATGCCGGTCAGGGCCTGATCGGCATCGACACTCGTATAGTTGGCGACCGCGCCCAGATTATCGAACGGCGCCGGCAGGAAGGTGAACTGACCCTGGGCCACAAGTTCGATACCCGTCAGCTTATTCTTGCCTGCGATGTTAACCGGCATCGAGAACTCAGAGACGATGGTATCCGCCGTAGCACCCGGAATGGTAGCAAACGGCACGCCCGTCTCGCTGAAGGGGATATCTTCGAGGGTCACAGAACCGATGTAGTTCTTGATTTCCTTCTGGAAAACACCTGCCGACAGCAGGCCCATCTTGCCGAAATAGTACTCCACCGCCAGATCAAGCGTGGTGTCCTTATAGGGCTTCAGGTTGGGGTTACCGCGCGATGCCGTGATCTCGCCAGAGTCTGAATCCTGAAACGCACTGCCCTCAGCGGCCATGGAGCCCAGTCCAGGACGGTTCAGGTTCTGCGTGGCGGAGAAGCGCACCAGAACTTCCGGTGTCACTTCAAGCACTGAGTTCATAGCCGGCAATACGCCTGAATAGCTGCCCTCTACGTCGGTGGTGCCGAGGTAGGCGTAACTATCACCCTGTATCCAGCCGGTCGAGTGAGTGTCGGTTGAGTAGCTTCGCAGGCCGATATTCCCGCGGAAGCGCTTACCCATAAGCTCGCTGTCCCAGTCCGCCTGAACATAGGCTGAGACGGTCTCTTCGGTAGTTTCATAGACGTTTTCAATGTCCTGAAGCGCGCCGCCGGTGCCATCGGTATTTGGCCCGAAGCGGTGATATTCGTTATATTTCGCAAAGGCCTTGGCGTAGTCGCCGATCAGCCACGAACCAAAATCATTGGTGAATACCGAGGTGACGTCGGCCACAGAGGTGCCGCGCATTTTGGCGCGCGTGCCATTGACATTGTCGTCATAGAACAGATCAATGCCCTCTTGCGAGAACTTGTGGTAGGCAAGACCGGCGCGCACCGTCCACACGTCAGACAACGAATACCGCCCGTTCAGCACACCTTCGCGCAGTTCCGAAGCGTTGTTGAAACCACGGTAGTAGAAAGAGTCCATCGCGTAGTTGGCCGGATTGGTGGTATCCCAGCCCGGATACTGGAACGACGCCGACTGGCCGTCAGTCCCATAGTTGGCAATCAGATTGCCCTTGGCGCGCATATAGAGCTTGTCATCGTAAGGGGTCTTGTAGGTCGATTTCTCATAGCCGATATGGCCATCCAGTGTGAGGCGGTCAGATGCGTCCCACTTACCGGTCAGTACCAGTTGGTCAAAGTTGTTTTCGTTCAAAGACCGGCGATGCTCGCTGCCGAAGGTGGTGCCGGTGACGTCGGTCATGGTGACGTAGTTGTCGCCATCCCAGGCCAGGTCATTGATGACGGAATTGGTCTGGAAGGCAGCAGGCCAGACGCCGCCCGCGGCCGTATCAAACGCTACAGAGCCCGTCGACGACAGAGGGCGTGTCGCCAAATGCATCTCGTTACGCTTGGTGGTGAACTCGCCGTGCAGCGCGTCCAGCGTCAGCAGCAGGTTCTCAGTCGGACGCCACTGAACCGCGGCGGTGATGCCGAGGCGCTCTTGCTCCGCATTCCATGAGGAAGTGCGGTTACCATCAGCAAAGTACAGATCCCCGGACAGGAACTTGGTCTGTTGGGCCGCGCTCAGATTGGAGATGTCTAAACCTTTGGTGACCAGGCCCTGAAGCGTTGACGCGCTGGGGTGGGAATAGTTGTAGGTATTGCGGCCCTGCTCGGTGGTTTCGCGCTTACCATAAGCGACCGAGACGGCCACACCGAACTTGTTGTCCCAGTTGCGGCTGAACAGGCCCGCGATGCGCGGCTGAGTGTCCTTGGTATATTCGTTCGTACCGAGTTTGACCGATACAGCGCCCTTTGAGCCGGGGGCATAGTCGAAAGGCTTGCCGGTAAACAAGCCGACCGTACCGGCCATGCCGCCCTCGTTCTGGGCTGCCTGGAAGGTCTTTTCGACCTCAACGCGCGAGAACAGCTCCGAGGCGAAGATGTTGAAATCGAAGGCGCGGTCGCGTGAGCGTTGGCCACGACTGTCTTGTGCGGAATCGACATTCCCCAGCACTTCCATGCCGTTGAGCTGCACACGGGCGAAATCCGGACCAAGGCCCCGTAAGCTGATGCGGCGACCTTCGCCGGCTTCACGGTTGATCTGCACGCCGGGCAAGCGCTGCAAGGATTCCGCCAGGTTCAGTTCCGGGAACTTGGCCATGTCTTCGGCGACGATGACGTCCTTGATGATGCCCGATTCCCGCTTAAGCTGGCGTGCCTTGGTCAGCGAGCCACGAAAGCCCGTAACCACGACGGTCTCGACCGTCTGATCGTCGCCCTGCCCGGCTTGCGGGGCGGCCGTAGTGTCGGTTTGCGCGTAGGTTGGCGCAGCGATGAAGAAAAGCGCGCCTGCGGCCGCACTCGTCATGAGCTTTTTCATAAGAATCTCTCCGTGGGATAACACCTGGCGGGGCGATCGCGATGCACGGAAAATGCCCCCCGCGGTCGGCCACATGAGAGACCGTTACCGACAGTTTGTGACAAATGTGTATTTTGTGGGCTAAAATGTGAGAATTTGTGAGATTCAAGCGCCGCAGATTACAAAACGTGTGATATTTGCCACTTCACCACAACCTCATCCCACATGTTGGGACGATAATGCAGAAATGAAATAAATTTTGTGCGACCCGTCAGAGGATTTGAACTTCACTCGTCTGCAAGGCTTCAAACAGTTGGGACGGCGGTGACGTTTCGGTTATGAATATATCGATCTGTTTGAAATCCAGCGCTTTGACGATGCCCCGCCGTTCGAACTTTGTAGAGTCGGCCAAGACCACAACCCGCGAGGCCAAAGGCCCAAGTTTGGCTTTTAACGTCGCCTCCGGATAGTGAAAATCTAAAAGCCCTCGCCGGGAATCAACGGCACCGATGGAGAAAAAGGCGATTTCGGGGGTGAACTGGCTCATGAACGCCTCGGTATCACGACCAAAACACGATTGATAATCGTAGTCGATTTCCCCGCCGCCAAAAAACACTTTGCAGTTATTCTTACCGGTCATTTCACGCGCTACCTCAAGCGCGTTGGTGACCACAGTAAGATTTCGCTGTTTCGATAACGCCTTACTTAGCCAGTAGGACGTGGAGCCGCAATCGATGAGTATGGTCATTCCATCTTCGACCAGCGCCGCCGCCTTTAAAGCTATGGCCTGCTTTTTTTCGGCATTCTGGTTTCGTCGGATCAGGTACGGCGCTTCAGTGGCAGTTTCCTTTAAGGTAACCCCACCGCGGACGCGAAACGCAAACCCCTCCTCTTCGAGCTGGCGAATATCGCGACGAATGGTTTCATCGCTCACATCAAAACGCTGGGCGAGGTCAGTGATCGTACAACTCCGGTGCAATTGCAGGAGATTGTAAATTGCGTATTGGCGGGTATCCTGAAGCATACGCCCTCGGGGAATAGTAAGCACACGGGCGTTTGATTTGTTGTGTTTGAAGCCGTCTGTCAACTGGCGGCGCACAATCCGGCGCAAATCATAGCGCACACCAAACGCCACCCAAGATGTCAACGCTTTGACAAAGCAGGGTAAGCGTGCCCGCTTATTTAGCCTTAACCCCTACTATCCATATCGCGCACTTATGGTCATGGGCGCACACTGTCGCTCCGAAACTAAGGAGCCACACTCATGACAGAAAAAGATATCACCGAAAAATTCTGGAAAGCCCTGCGCTCTGACCGCACGATCATGCTGGGCCTGCGCAATGTGGCCCCACGCCCGATGACCGCCTTGGTTGACGGCGATGAAGGCGGGCCGATCTGGATTTTTACCTCTAAGGACACCGAACTGGCCAAGGCCCTGACGCCAGATGAGACCGCGCGTTTTACCTTTGCTGACAAAGGCCATAATGTCTTTGCGACGGTTTATGGCGCCTTGAGCCCGCATAATGACCGTGCCGTGATTGAACGGCTTTGGAACCCGTTCATCGCCGCCTGGTTTACCGGTAAGGATGATCCGAAGCTGCAATTGCTGCGTTTCGATGCGCGTGAAGCCGAAATCTGGGTCGATGCCTCAAGTCTGATGGCCGGTCTGAAACTTCTACTTGGATCTGACCCCAAGGAAGATTTTAAGGACAAGGTCGCCAAGGTCGAGCTGTAGCTTTAAGAATTACTGAAAAACCCTTGCGTCAGCCACCGGCCCAGCCAATGCGGCAAGCGCGCGGCGGCGGCTTCGGTGACAATCGCATCCGTCAGGCTTTGCCCTTGCGACAGGCACATTAGCACATCATATTCCAGTGGCTCTAGGGCGTGGCGGTGGACTTCGTGGTCATGGCGGACGATCAGCAGGTATTCAGGCCCCTCATCCATCAGGGCCGGACTGCCCGCCCTATGCGCCGTCAGATAGGCGTTGGGCGCGGCGTCAAACCGCAAATGACGCGAGGCTGTGCGCAGCTTAAAGCCCATTTGAGCAAAGGCCGCCTCATCCACACCGGTCAAATCTGCCGCCGTTAGGGGCGCAGAGTCCGGCGCCCAAAACACAGCAACAATCGCCGCTTCCAGTGTCGCCAGATCTCTGGCCGGGCCGGGTTCCATAATGTTGGCCAAGCCTATGGGATAGAGATTCAAATCCCAATGGCGCGACGGCGTGGCCTCGACATACGCGGCGACCAGTGCACCAAACGCATCCGCCCCCATGAAGGCCGATAGCGCCGGATAATCGGCGGCGACCGCCGCCCGAAGCCTCTCAATATAGCCGTCAGCATAGATGTTTAGCCTTCGCTGCGGGGGCAGTATATTGCCGCGTGAGGCTTTAAACAGGCACATATCCGCCGGCCCGCGTCCGGTCGCCGCCTCATAAAGCTGCTCAAGCTGGTGGCGGTAGGTCATCGGGCGCGTACCTTATCCAGTTCGGCCTCCAGCACCTCAAACGCCGGAATATCGGCGTCCCATTCGATCATGGTTGCCCGCTCACCGTGCACCGACCGGGCATAGTCATACAGCGCCCACACAGGATCCGCGACCGGCGCATTATGGGTGTCAAACAGGTAATCGCCGTGATCGGCATGCCCGGCCAGATGGTATTGCTTGATCGCCGTTGATGGCACCGCATCAATATATGCGCGCGCATCCCAGCCGTGGTTGAAGCTGGAGACATGGACATTGTTGATATCGAGCAAAATCCCGCAGCCGGTGCGCGCATGAAGTTCGGCGAAAAACTCAGCCTCGCTTAAGGTCGCCCCGTCAAACTCGACATATGTTGACGCATTTTCCAGCACCAGTTCGCGCCCCAGCGCGGCCTGCACCTGATGGATACGCGGGATGAGGTGTTTAAGCGCTTCTTCGGTATAGGGTATAGGCAAAAGGTCGTGGCTGTTTTCACCATTAATGCCTGTAAAACACAGGTGGTCAGACACCCAGGCGGCGTCAAGCTTATCGGCTAGAGCTTTCAGTGCGCTCAGATAATCTGCATCCAGCGGATCGGTTGTGCCGATCGACAGGCCGACCCCGTGCATGACGATGGGATAATCGGCGCGCAGGTCGCACAGCATGTCATTATAACCGCCGTGGGCACGGATATAGTTGTCGGAAATGATTTCAATCCAGTCGACCGACCTTGGCCGCGCGTTCAGGAAGTGTCCATAGTGGGGACTGCGCAGGCCTAAGCCATAACCGAGATGAGATGATGACATCATGAATTAAGCGGCCTTCTCCGAAGGGAACACGGAGAAGGCCCGCACTCTTACATCTTCTTCGGCGGGGTCAGGGAGCCGCCCATTTTCACGCACTCGCCAGCTTTGACATAGACCCACTCATTCGGGTCATTGTCCTTGGTGGCGTGACCGGCGCAGGAGTGCGAACCGTCAGCCGAGGCGCACGAATTCTTGCCGGCCTTGGCGACGCCGTAGCATTTTTCCTTGTCGGCCTTGTCTTTCTTCATGTCGTCGCCCGCAAAGGATGGGGCGGTGGCAACAGCACCGGCCAGGGCCGAGGCAATGGCGGCAGTGATAAGCAGCTTATTCATGGTTGGTTTCCTTCTGTCGGAGAACACCGGCCGGATAATTCCGAAATGCCCGGTCTCAATTGCATTCGCCCCGCCTTTGCCCGCGGTTACACTATCACCGAAATATTTTTCGACCCAGTAACAATGCAAGGCCCGACAGCATCAGGATGGGCAGGTAATGCCAGATCAGCAGACCGACCGACAGAGGCTCCGCATCGACCAGCCGGATGCCTAAGCCCCCCGCGGCCAGTGCCATAATCAGGCTCAGGCCCGCCGCCTGCATGGGCTTAACCACCATAAGCCTGCGCAACCTAAACAGCATCCACGCCGCCGGAATAATCGCAAAAATAACGATGCACAACAGGCAGTGAAAGCCGTGTTTATGGAACACAGCCCCCGCCAGATCAGGCGTGCCGGAGGCCGCCGCCGTAAACACCACCGCATAGAGCCCAAGCGGCAGGATAAACAGATAGCGCCATCCCTTAATGCCCGCCCGATCCGGATAGGCGGCGGCCGTCGCGGTCACACCGGCGGCAATCACAAGGCTAAGGTTCATGAGAAGTTCGGCCAAAAACAGCGGCTCCCCTATCCGCGCACCCAGATCCGCCCGCAGCCCATAGATCAGCGTCAGCACGCCAAAGCTGATTGCCGTCACCGCCATCCATTCGGCGCATACCCGAAGAAACGGCACATAACGAACGGGCCGGTCTTTGCCGGAGAGTTGCGTAATGAGGGTCTCGATGCTCATGATCCGCCCTCCTTTAGCTTATCTCTGAGGCGTTTATAGGCCCGATGGGCCGTAACCTTGACGGCGGAAATACTCATACCCAATGCCTTACTGACTTCGGCCACCGACATGTCCTTGATATACATGCCGGTGATCACCTTTTGCTGGCCTTCGGGAAGTTCCGCAATGGCTGCAACTATGTGTTCGTCTAAGTCGATGCTTTCGGTTACAGGCGCACAGAGATAGGCCTCAACGTCCTCAATAGCCACCTTGGGCATGCGCTGATCGCGGTACCGCCGACGCAAAGCGTCATTGAGCCGGTAGTGCATGATCGCCGCCAGCCACGGCATGCAGGGGCGTTTCACATCATAGGTGTGCAGCCCCTTATGGACCGAGATCAGGATTTCCTGCACCACGTCATCGCCATCGGCGCTCAGCTTGCGCCGGACATAGCCCTGAGCGATGTCGGATATGGCAGAAAGCAACGCTACATAGCACCGGCGGTCGCCACCACACGCTGCCACAAACAGCGGATGCAGACGGGCTTCATGACCAGTGCGTGTGGGCGTATCAGACACCGTGTAACCGTATCCCTTTGCGCAGCGAATAGTATGGCAGCAACCCAAAAAGGAACCGCCCCGATGCTAACCCAAACGCCTGCGCGCTCGAATCCCTCATCTGCCGTAAGATATGACGTCTATCGACTGGCCCGTCTATACACCTTGCCCGAAGTTTTATCAGCGCCGTGGTGGCTGATGGCGCGGCTGTGGATCGGCTGGGTGTTTTTCGTCTCCGGCCTGACCAAGATCGCCGATTTCGACACCACCATCCTATTGTTTGCCGATGAGTATCAGGTGCCGGTTCTGCCGCCGGAATTTGCGGCGTTTTCCGCCACCGCATTTGAGCTGATCTGCCCGGTGCTTTTGTGGCTGGGCCTGGGCACACGATTGGCCGCCATCCCGCTTCTGGTCATGACGGCGGTGATCCAGTTCACTTACCTTGCGCACGATCAGCACCTGTTCTGGGCGATTATCCTGACCGGCCTGATCATCCACGGCGGCGGCAAGTGGTCCGCCGATCACCTGATTGGCCAGCGCCTCAAAGTTTAGGCTGCAACCATCCGAAGCGGTAAAGGCCACCGGCTAGCGCCGCCCCGATCAGCGGGGCCACGATAAACAGCCACAGTTGCGCCAGGGCCTGTCCGCCAACAAACAGGGCAGGCCCCAAACTGCGGGCCGGATTGACCGAAACGCCGGTGACCGGAATACCGATTATGTGAATGGCCGCCAAGGTCAGGCCGATGGCCAACCCCGCAAAACCGGCAGGGCTTGAGGCATGCGTTGAGCCCAAAATCACCACCAGAAAGATAAAGGTCGCCACGACTTCAAACAAAAACGCGGCCGCCATGCCATAACCGCCGCCGTAACCTTCGCCCCAGCCGTTTTGCCCAAGGCCGTCAACCGCGACATCATAGCCGCCCATCTTACCCGAGACCACCGCCACCAGAAACGCCGCCCCGGCTATGGCCCCAAGGCACTGAGCAATGACATAGATGCCAAAATCGCGCGGCGTCATCCGGCCCGCGATCAGCGCCCCCAGCGACACCGCCGGATTGATATGACAGCCCGACACGCTGCCGATGCCGTAAGCCATGGCCACAATCGCCAGACCAAAGGCGATCGCGATGCCCAGAACGCCAACCACGTCTGATGAAAAGACCACCGCCCCACATCCGAACACCACCAGCACAAATGTGCCGACAAACTCCGCTAAAGCCTTATTCATAATCCCCTCCCGAAAAATGACAGCACACAACCATACACCCTATGGGAGAAAAATAAAGCCTTGAGTAACGCCGTTACACCTCAGCCTTGACGGCCTTACCCGACTTGGCTTTGCGCTTGGCCCCGCGCGTGAAGTCATAGACCATCAGCCCGTCTTTTTCCGTCGGCGGGGTGCGCCATTCCTCATGCCGCATGGCGGTTTGCGCATCGGCCACGCCGGACGCCCAGTTTTCCAGCATGGTCACGCGCGAAAACTCATAGTCTTTCGACTGGGTCTGGCACTGGGTGCCGCGGTGGATCAGGTGGACGATCGTTACCCGGTCTTCGGACGCCAGATCTTTCAGGGCCTGCACTTCCGCGCACGCCTTAAGGTCATCGGGGATATGCTCATACAGGGTGCGGATCGCCTGGCGCAGCACATATTTTTGCAGGAAAGCGTCGGTGTTCAACCGTGTCCGGCTGGAGTAGGTGATGTCTTTGATGCGGGCATAGACCTCATCCAGCGTTTCCGGCATCGCCCCTTGGGCGTTGAACAGGTCGATCTGGAACACCAGCGTGTCTTCGTGCATGTCGCCGACCCCGCCGTGCAGCACATAACTGAGCGGCGTGTTCGATACCACCCCGCCGTCCCAGTAGGCTTCACCATCGATCATCACCGCCGGGAAACCGGGCGGCAGAGCGCCCGAGGCCATAATATGCTCAGGCGTGATGGTGCGTTCACGATTATCGAAATAGACGAAATTACCGCTGGTGACATGCACCGCGCCCAAACTCAGTCGGATATCGCCGTCATTAAGCCGCTTGAAATCGATATGACTCAATAACGTATCCCGCAGCGGCGATACATCATAAAAGCTGGTTTCCGACGGCAACAACCACGGCGTCGAAAACATCGTCTGCGCGCTGGGCCGAAAGAAACCCGGCACGCCCTGAAACATGCTCCACAGTCCGCTCATCTGGCGGAACTGGGTGTTGAACCACGGATTGAGATTGCTTAAGCCATCGGTAGGAAAGGCGGTCGATATCTGCTCCCAGAACGAGGTCAGCTTTGCCATGCGCTCATCCGGCGCATTGCCGGCAATGATCGCCGCATTGATCGCCCCGATTGACACCCCCGCAATCCAGTTGGGCTCAATGCCATGGGCGTGCAGCACCTGATAGGCCCCGGCCTGATACGACCCCAGCGCCCCCCCGCCTTGCAGCACCAGCACCACCTGCTCATAATGAGCCGACAGCTTCTCAACCTTATCCATCTTCATATCGGGCACCTTTATACTCTGGCGGCAAACTACCTGCTGCAGTGCGAAAGGTCACGCCTTGCGCGGTATTCTCTCCGAAAGTTGATCACAAGGGGGCAAGCCCCCTTGACCCGAAACTTGGCGCGGCTGCACCTGTATCGCTATACTTATACTCCCCCATCGCACCCGGTTTCAGTTACTGTTGCAATATATCATATGGGGGAGATGCCGAGGCTTGTCCGAGGCAGAGGGGGGCTGCTTCACTCGAAAACTCTTTTAAGCCCCCCACCGTCACGCCTACGGCGCGTCACCTCCCCCACATGACAAAGTCCCGCTAAACCTAAGGCAAAGTGCAGTGGGGGAGTATAAGAAAAGGGGTGGTGGGGGCTCTTTCTTAATTCAACCCGTAAACCACGCAGGCCTTGGCCGTCAGTTCGCTAAGCGGCGGGGCCTGAAGGAACGGATTTTGCGCGGCCTTGGCTTCCAGGGCTTCTACAGGTGACACCGGTGCGGGTTCGGCCCTTATCGCGGGCGGCGAATTATACTCAACCCGATCCCTTTTTAGCGCCCCAGAAACCGTAATCGCCTGAGTATCATCAAAGTAATTAGGTGCCACCCGCGCCAATATATCCGTTTCACACGCCCTTCCGGTCGGATCAATCACCTTGACCTTACCCAGCATGCCCCCCGCATCCGCCGCCGCAGACTTAGCCCGGCGGGCCGCGTCCTTCACCGCTTCGGAATAGAGCCATGACTTGGTCTCATTCGACGGCTCCAGATTAAAATAAATGGGCGCCGTCGAGGTCGGATTGGCCGCCAAAACCAGCGCATAGGCCCGTTCCAGCACCGCCATATCGCGCACCTGCAAGGTCAGGCCCAGATTGACCTGATAGGCGTCGATCTTGTCGCCGCGCTGGTTTTCGATCCGGTTGCCGTCCTTATCCTTATACTGCTCATAAAGGGCGCGCATGGCAAAGGAGGTCGAAATCTGCACCTTATCGGCCCCCAGTTTTTTGAGCGCTTCATTGAGCGCCTTGGTCTGGGCAATGGCTTTATTTTGCGCGTCTTCGGCGGTCCTGCCGACCGTCTGGAACTGGGCCGAGAAGTTGGCGCGGTTGGCCTCGATTTCAGTGCGCACAAAGCCGGTCTGGGTGATGACGCTTTCCTTCATCCACCACGGTGCCTTGTCATACGGATAGGCATTGGCCGCAGGCGTCGTCTGGGCGACCACCGTGCCCGCCAAAAGCAGCACTGGGGCCATCAGTGACGCGGTTATGATGAGTGTACGCATAGTCCCTCTCCCTCGATGATTGTATCGGCAGAGTTGTAACAGAATGCGTCGAATTTAAGGAATAGAATTACGCCTCTTTGCGCAGACGCTCCACAAAGGCGCGCACCTTATCGTGCAGGTTCAGCGCCTCATCGGAAACCGTCTCGATACGGCTGCGCACCTGCCCCACGGTCATCGTCGTCTCTTTGGCCACATCAGCCACGGTTTGCAGGGACTGGCTGACTTCACCGGTGCCTTGCGCGGCCAGAGCCACGTTCTGGGAGATACGCTGGGTCGCCCCGGACTGCATATCGACCGTATCGGCAATCACACTAGAGATTTCGTTGATCTGCTCAATGGTTTCGGCAATGGCGCGGATGGCGGATTCCGTCTGGCCGGTCGCGGCCTGAATATCGCTGATCTGGGCTGAGATTTCCTCGGTCGCCTTGGCGGTTTGTTGCGCCAGAGACTTCACTTCCGAGGCCACTACCGCAAAGCCGCGACCCGCTTCTCCGGCACGCGCCGCCTCAATCGTGGCATTAAGCGCCAGAAGGTTGGTCTGGGACGCGATGGTCTGGATCAGCTTGATGACATCGCCGATGCGCTCCGCGGCGGCCACCAGCCGGTTGACGGTTTCCTGCGTATTGGCGGCCTGTTGGACGGCATCGCGGGCGATGGCGGTGGAGCGTCCGACCTGCTCGCCGATAGCCCCGATTGAGGACGCCAGATCCTGCGTCGCATCCGATACGGTGTTCACATTATTATTCGTTTGCCCGTTGATCGAGACCACGCTTTGCGATTGGCGGGAGGTTTCTTCGGCCGAATGCATCAGGGTGGCGACAATGCCGGACAGATCGTCAGTGGCGCGCGAAATCGCCTCGACACTGGCCCCGACATCGCCGTGCAGGCTATCGGCCAGATCGCGGAATTCGGCCCGATGACGGCTGATCTGTTCGGCGGCGTTCATGTCCTGAAGCTGGGCCACCGCATAGGGCTTACCGCCGAGCGTCATCAGGGTGACTGTGGCGGTGACCTCAAAAATCGTGCCGTCTTCGCGCACATAGTTGGTTGGCCCGGTCCATTTGCCATCGCGGGCAATGGTGGCTTCGGTATTTTTGGCCATTTCAATGGCGGTGCGGCCTTCGGGCTGCTGGGCGGCGAAGAACGACGACACGGACTTGCCCAAATAGTCGGATTTATGACGGGCGCGGATGCCGTGCGCAAAGGCGGTATTGAGATAGACCAAACCTTCTTCACCGGGCGTCAGGGCATTGACAAATATCGGGGATGTCAGGGCCTCCAGCGTCGCCGACAACATCTCAAATTCGCTTGATGCCTGCGCCTGTTGTTTCTTCGCCAGACCAAATACCGCCATGTCCATACCCCTGAAGCGCTAAACTTGCGCGCCACGATGGCGGATTAACTCTAATTTTGTGTAAATCAGGCGACCTTAGCTACGCGTTTTGAGCCAGTCTTGCGCTCGCATTTCGCCGCTATGTTGTTCATCCGGAGCGATTTTTGTACGCAGGTATTCGCGCACCTCTAAAGCCGCCTCTTTTTGCGCACTATTCGCAGTCTGGCTGGCGATTTCCGCCCATTTGTAAGCCTCCGCCGGATCACGCGGCAAGCCCTGCCCCGCCAGACATAGATAGGCGTATTTCAACTGTGACGGAACATGGCCCAGATTGGCAGCCTCCTCAAAATAGGTCACGGCGCGGATCACATCGGTCAGTTCACCATTTTGCGGATCGGCATAGATTTCACCCAGATTATAAAGCGCCTCAAGATCCCCGCGCGCCGCACCTTTGCGAAACCACGGCAAGGCCTCATCCAGCTTACCCTGCGCCCTCAGTTCGACGCCGTACCGGGTCAGCGACGGGCCGTAACCGGCATCAGCCGATTGTTGCAGCAGGTGCGCGATTTTGGCCGGATCGGGTGTCAGCCCGCCCCAGGATTTAATATGATATTGCGCCAGTTGATACTGGGCCCGCCCGTCGCCGTTTCGCGCAGCCTCAGCATACCAGTGCGCCGCTAAGGTGCGGCTGCTGGTGTCAGTTTTCTTATCATAGATATCCGCCAGCCCCATCATGGCCGACACATGGCCTTGCTCGGCGGCCTTTGAATACCACTCTATGGCTTCGGCTTCGTTGCGGTCTTTGCCGGTATCGGCAACAATAGCTTTGATGTACTGAGCCTGCGGATCGCCCATAACCTGCGCACGGGCATAGGTCACCCACTCGTTTTCACCGCTGGGAGACGTTTTGCCGGTCAGGAACATAACCCCGCCAACTACGGCCAAAGCCAGAATCAGAACCAAAGGCACGAGTAATAACCGGCCCCAGATGGCCTTTGATGTCCTCGATTTTCTGGTTCTCACCCCATACCTCAATCTGATAGCGCCGTATCATTGCGCGCGATTATACCGTCCCTGACGGGCATTACCACCCATCCCGCCTGACACGCGAAGCTTTTTCCGCCTTACCCCAAAAAACCTATGACGGCCAGCGTAGATCAAGCGTGACCGGATAGTCGGGATTGATGATTAACGGCGGTGGCCGCAGGCGCCCCGGCGTGTGGGTCGGAGCCTCAAAGCGCGACAACCTGCGCCCCTCGGCCTCGTTTTCATTGAGCGGCAAGGTCTCATAATTGCGCCCGCCCGGATGGATGACATGGTAGCGGCAGCCGCCGATGGAGCGCTCCAGCCGCGTATCAATGACATCGAAATTGAGCGGCGTATTAATCGGCAGATTGGGATGCAGCGCACTATAGGGCGCCCAGGCCTTATAGCGCACCCCGGCGACCTGCGTATGGTGGTCGCGGGTCGGATTAAGCGGCAACCTTTTGCCATTGCAGGTCACGACATGCTGAGACGACACCGCCCCTTTGAGAGCGATCTGCAACCGCTCAACCGACGAATCGACCCCGCGTGAGGTACCGCCGCCGGAGGGTTCTTCGCCCATCACCGGCCACGGCTCCAGCGCGTTTCTAAGTTCCAGTGTCACATCGCCGATCTGCACATGGCCGACCTGCGGGAAGCGGAAGTCAAAGAACGGCACAAACCAGTCAGGGCTGAACTTAAACCCGCCTTGGTTTAGGTGCTCCAATACCTCACTCAGGTCTTCGCGGACATAGTGTTCCATCATATATTTGTCATGCAGCATCGTCCCCCAGCGCACCAGCTTAGAGGTATAGGGCTTCTTCCAGAACAGGGCGACCAAGGCCCGGATCAGCAGCGTCTGAATGAGGTTCATCTGCGGATGCGGCGACATTTCAAAGCCGCGCATCTCCAGCAGGCCCAGACGGCCACGATCGCTGTCGGGGCTATAGAGCTTATCGATGCAGAACTCGGCGCGGTGGGTATTGCCGGTCAAATCGACCAGTAAATTGCGCAACAACCGATCCACCAGCCACGGCGGCACATCGCCCGCATCAGGCCCATCGGGGATGCTGTTGAAAGCGATTTCCAGCTCATAGAGCGAATCGTGACGGGCTTCGTCGATACGTGGGGCCTGAGAGGTTGGGCCGATATATAGGCCCGAAAACAGGTAGGAAAGCGACGGGTGGTTCTGCCAGAAGGCGATCATCGAACGCAGCACATCGGGGCGGCGTAAAAACGGGCTGTCGTCGGGCCTTTGTGCCCCCATGACGATGTGGTTGCCGCCGCCGGTGCCAACGCGCTTGCCGTCGATCATGAACTTATCGGCAATCAGGCGGGCGGATTGCGCCTCTTCATAGACCGTGTTCGTTATGAACTTCAGTTCCTCCCAGTTGCGGGCGGGCTGGATATTGACCTCGATTACGCCGGGGTCAGGCGTGACGCTCATCGACTCGACGCGGTGATCGCGCGGCGGGGCGTAGCCTTCGATAATGACCGGCGTTTTCAGGTGGGTGGCGACCGCTTCGATGGCTGAGATCAGGTCGAGATAGTGCTCGATATAGCTGAGCGGCGGCAAGAACAGATAAAGCTTGCCCTGACGCACCTCGGCGCAAATGGCGCTGCGGATCAGGCCGTTGGCAGAATCTCCCGCCCCGTTTACGGGGAGGGGGGACCGCGAAGCGGTGGGAGTGGCGGCGCTGTCGAGTTTTCTTATATATGTGGCCAGCTTCGCTGCCGCATCCATAAGCGCCCCGTCTTCGGCATAGGGTGAGCGCGGCGGAAAAACATGTTCGGCCACCAGCTTGGGCTCGACCACCGGCAAGGCCGACAGCGGCAACCGTAAACCGACCGGCGAGTCACCGGGGATCAGCATCATCTTATCGGTGCGGAACTTCCATGCGTTCGACAGCCAGCCATCAGTCTTGGCCGAAAACAGAAGCGGCAGGACATAGCCGGTCGGAAAACCTACATTGGTATCCAGTTGCGCCTGAAGCCGTTTGCGCTCGGTCGCCTCAAACACATCGGCCTTGAGCATTTCGCCCTCAAGCGGGATGCGCTGCTCTTTCCACAACAGGTAGGGAATGTCCTCATAGGCCGGAATAACGCGGTTCTGCGGCACCCCCAGCACACGGGTCAGGGTGTTCAGGAACTCCCCGGCTATGTCGGGTTTAAGCTTTGCGGCCTTGTCAGGATCGGCCAGTAGCGACTGATCCAGCCATATCGGCGTCTTGTCCAACCGCCAGAACATATTCATCGCCCAGCGCGGCAGGATTTCGCCCGGATACCACTTGCCCTGCGCATGTTGCGCCAGAGCCCCAACCGCAAACTTGGCCGCCAGACGCTGAAACAGGTCATAGCCGAGTTTTTTCTTAGCATCCGACAGGGCCGTAAAATGCCACTCATCGCCGGTGCGGTCATCTAAGCTGACAAAGGTCGGCTCCCCGCCCATGGTCAGGCGCACGTCTTGCTTATTCAGCGCCTCATCGACCTTGGTGCCGAGCGCATCGATGCGCTTCCATTCGCCGTCGCTGTAGGGCTTGGTGACGCGGCGGCTTTCATAGATGCGCTCAATCGTCATCTCATGGTGCAGGGTCGATTGCGCGAACTCAAGGCTGCCCGATATGGGGGCCGCCGATGACGGGTTCGGCGTGCAGCACAAGGGAATGTGGCCTTCGCCGGTAAACAGGCCAGACGTCGGATCAAGCCCGATCCAGCCCGCCCCCGGCAGATAGACCTCACACCACGCATGAAGGTCGGTAAAGTCGTGATCCGTGCCCGATGGCCCGTCCAGCGATTTCACATCAGCTTTCAACTGGATCAGGTAGCCGGACGCAAAGCGTGTCGCCAGCCCCTTATGGCGCAGGATCTGGCACATCAGCCAGGCCATATCGCGGCACGACCCGCTTTTGAGGCTCAGGGTTTCCGCGCTCGACTGCACGCCCGGTTCCATGCGGATAGTGTAGCCCAGATCGCCGTTCAGTTTTTGATTGAGCGCCACCAGATAGTCGATGGTCGGCATGGGATCATCCGAAATGCCGTCCACATAGCTCATTAGCAGCGGATCGGAATCCTTGATCTCAAGGTACGGTGCCAGTTCTTCTTTCAGGGCCGGATCATAGATGAACGGGATTTTCTCTGCCGACGGCTCAAGGAAAAAATCGAACGGATTGAAGACCTTGATTTCCGACACCAGATCGACCTCGACCCGGAAATGGCTGGTCTTTTCAGGAAACACGATCCGCGCCAGATAATTTCCGAATGGGTCCTGCTGCCAGTTGATGAAGTGATTGGCGGGCTCGATCTTTAAGGCATAGGACTGGACATTGGCCTTGGCGTGCGGGGCGGGTCGCAATCTGATCGTTTGCATCCCCAGACTAATGGGCCGATCATAGCGATAATCGGTGACGTGATGCAGAGCCGTCAGGATTCCCATAGATTTAACCTTTAAACTGTTTTCGCGTCACGAATCTGTAACAGGCCCGTTACGAATCCGAAAAAAAATTGTACCCATACGCTCATCAGGGACTAGACAACCGCATCGCAAAAAAGTCTAGTTGCATTGCGGCACGAGGATAAAAATTGTTAAGTGACATCTCATCCGACATTTTGGCCTTTAGTTTCGATGGCTTATCGTCACCGACCATAGACCTGAAATTTCGCGCCGGCCCGCAAAAAGGTGACCACACCCACGGCTGGGGCCTGGCCTGGTATCCGGCCGATACCCGTGCGGCCATGGTCGCCAAAGACCCCGCCGCCCGCGATACCACCTCCCTCAAAGACGCCATGAGCGACTGGGAAGGCTTCCGTTCGACCATATTCTTCTGCAAGGTGCGCGGGGCAGCGTCTGGCTATACCCACCTTGAGACCCAGCCATTCACGCGGTCTTTTGCGGGGCAAGACTGGGTGTTCATGCACAATGGCAATCTTGACAAAAACGCCTTGTCTAAGCTGCATCATAACAAATCCATTTTCCTTGAGCCGCTGGGCCGCACCGATTCTGAGCTGGCACTGGTGTTTCTGCTCGGCCGGATACAGGACGCCGGGGCGCGCACACTGGCTGAGGTCGATCATAAGGTTTTGGCGGGCTGGTTCGGGCAGCTTGACGATCTGGGCTCGGCCGACATGGCCATATCCGACGGCGTGACCCTGTGCGTGTTTTATGGTTCCAACTCTCAGTCGGAACTGTACTATAGCCGCCTTAAGCCGCCGCATGAGGACGAAGCCTTCACCTCAGATGCCGCCTCCTTTGCTATTTCCAACCCGCGCGATACCTTTCGTACCGCTCTGGTGTTTTCGTCCTCCCCGTTTCAGACGGGCGAGTGGACGAAGATGCAGGGCGGCCAGTTAATCATCGCCCGGCGCGGCTCTATGGTCTGGACCAATAAGGACGCGGTTAAACCCAAGACGCCGCCCGCAAGCCAGCAGGTCGCCCCCACTGCCACCGCCGCTTTGCGTAGCCGCGGTTTCAATGAGGCTCAGGCCCAGTCACAACAATTGTCGATCGCCCAGTCGCTTCAGCAGATGGGCAATGTCTCAAAATACGTTATCAATACCCGCTCGATCACTCAGACGCCGGACGGCAGCCCGCTGCTGTACCGGCTTTATGATCTGGTTCACTCAACTGAGTATGCTTATGAAAAGCTGGTCGAACATTCGACCCATATTTTCCGCCTGCTGCCGGTCGAAGATCAGACGCAGGAAGTCATCCATTCGACCTTGAGCCTGTCGGTCGAAGGCGAGGACGTGCGCTTTGAGGATGTGTTCGGCAATCAGAACATCCACTATTCGATCATCAAGCCCTATAAATCCCTTACGGTCAGCGCGCGCTCTCTGGTCAAAATCTACGCCTCGCCGCCGGATGATTACCGCCATGCCCGCCGTCAGGCGACCATCCCGATTTCGTGGATGCCGTGGCAGAACCAGATGATGGAGCCTTATCTGCTTCTGCTGGAAATGCCTGAAACCCAGATTTCAGAGCTGATGATCTATGCCCAGAGCTTTTCTGAGCGCAATGGCCGTAACCTGATGGAAACTCTGAACGATATCAATCAGACCATCTACCGCGATTTCAGCTATATTCCGGGCTCGACCTCGCTGTCGACGACGCCGTTTGATGTCTATGCGTCGCGCAAAGGGGTCTGTCAGGATTTCGCCAATCTGTTCATCTGTCTGGCGCGGCTTTTGGGCGTGCCGGCGCGCTACCGGATGGGCTATATCTACACCGGCGCCAACTATGAGAATAAGATTCAGTCCGATGCCTCCCACGCCTGGGCCGAAGTCTATATTCCCTACATTGGCTGGCGCGGGTTCGACCCGACCAACGGCATCATGGTGACGCAGGATCATATCCGCGTCGCCTGCGGCCGTAACTACCTCGACGCAACGCCCACATCGGGCACTATCTATCGCGGCGGCGGCAAAGAAAGACTTCGGGTTCAGGTGACGATGAACGAGGTGTTTCAGACCTAAAAAGCGCATTCCAAAAAGTGTGACGCGGTTTTTGGAATCAGATGCGCGACTAAAAGACACTTAACTTTCAAAAGCCAGCAGGGGATTTAACATGGCTTTAGAGGCGTATCAGACCGGTGGGTTCTATGACGAACTGTTCAAAGGGGACGGCGTGGCGCATGATGCCGCGTCCCCTCTGGTCAAGCAGATCGACGCCTTGAGCAAGGCAGAACTTAAGCGCAAACAAAAATGGGCCGAGGATATTCTTTATCAGTCCGGCAATACCTTCAACGTCTATGGCGACAAGAAGGGCACGGAAAAGATCCTGCCGTTTGACATCATCCCGCGTATGGTGGCCGCCTCCGATTGGGACCGGCTGGAGCGCGGCATCAAGCAGCGCATCTATGCGCTTAACCTGTTTATTCAGGACATCTATAACGACCAGAAGATCCTCAAGGACGGCATTGTCCCGCGTGAGCTGATTTTCTCATCATCCTGCTACCTCAAACCGTGTGAGGGCTTAAAGCCACCCAAGGGCGTGTGGACGCACATTTCCGGCACCGATTTTGTGCGCGCAGGCGATGGTGAGTTTTATGTGCTGGAGGACAATCTGCGCTGCCCGTCGGGGATTTCCTACGTGCTCGAAAACCGGGCGGTGCTGAAGCGCATCCTGCCGCATATATTTCAGTCGATGAAGGTGCGCCCGGTCTCCGATTACGGCGATCACCTGTACCGGACGCTGAAATTCATTGCCCCCGAAGACGTCGAAGACCCCAACATCATCGTCCTCACCCCCGGCATTTATAACAGCGCCTATTTCGAGCACGCTTATCTTGCCCAACAAATGGGTGTGCCTTTGGCGCAGGGCTCCGACCTGATCGTCAAGGACGATTATGTCTGGATGCGCACCACGCGCGGCCTGAAAAAAGTCGATGTCATCTATCGCCGAATCGATGATGAATTCATGGACCCGGAAACCTTCCGGCCGGAGTCGCTCTTAGGTGTGCCGGGGCTGATGCGTTGCTATCGGATGGGGCATGTGTCGCTTGCCAATGCGCCCGGCACCGGCATTGCCGACGATAAGGCAATCTATGCCTATGTGCCTAAGATCATTAAATATTATCTGGGCGAAGACCCGATCGCCAACAATGTCCCGACCTATATCTGCGAGGACGATAAAGAGCGCGAATACGTTCTGGCTAACCTTGATAAGCTGGTGGTCAAGGCGGTCAATCTGTCGGGCGGCTACGGGATGCTGATTGGCCCGAAAAGCACAAAAGCCGAGCAAAAAGAATTTGCCGCCCTGATCAAGGCCAAGCCGCGCGAATATATCGCCCAGCCGACGCTGAGCCTGTCGCGGGCACCAACGCTTGTGGGCAATGCCATTGAGGGCCGTCACGTCGATTTCCGCCCCTATTCGCTGTACGGCGAAGAGATTTTCACCCTGCCCGGCGGTCTGACGCGCGTGGCCCTGAAAAAAGGCTCGCTGGTGGTCAATTCGTCTCAGGGCGGTGGCTCTAAGGACACCTGGGTTCTGGGCGATGACACCACGGTCGTGGAAGGGGGCGCAAATGCTGAGTAGAGTCGCCAACTCGATCTACTGGATGAGCCGCTATCTTGAACGCGCCGATAATGTCGCGCGCTTCATCACGGTCAACACCCACCTGATGCTCGACCTGTCGCTCGATAAGGATTCGACCCAGTGGTATCCGCTGATCGCCACCTCCGGCGATGATGAGGATTTTTCCAAGCGCTATTCGGTCGCCGATGAAAAATCGGTCGTCAAATTCCTGACCTTTGATCTGAAAAACCCCAACTCGATCATTTCCAGCATCTATCTGGCGCGTGAAAATGCTCGCACGGTGCGCGAAATTATCCCGGTCGAGATGTGGGAGATGATCAATGAACTGTACCACCTGACCCAGGCCCAGAGCCGTAAGCGCTCGATTGCCGACCTTCAGGACTATTATGAGTTTGTGCGCCGCTGTGGCTACATTTTCACCGGCCTTAAGAACAACACCATGTCGCGCGACCAAAGCTGGCAGTTCGCCCATCTGGGCCAGATGCTGGAACGGGCCGACAAAACCGCCCGCCTGATCGACGTCAAATACTTCCTGCTGCTGCCGCGCGGTCAGGTCATCGACAGCCCCTATGATACGGTGCAGTGGGGAGCGGTTCTGAAATCGGTTGATGCCTTGGAAATGTATCGCCAGCAATATCACTCGATCAACTACCGCAATGTGACGGAGTTTTTACTGTTCTCAACCGCATTTCCGCGTTCGGTCAGCTTTACGCTGGAATCGGCAGCGTTTTCGCTGGGTTTGCTGTGCGGTAATGCCGATGCGCCGTCCTTGGCCATGCGGGAAATGAAAACCCTGATCGGCAGTATTCAGGGCTCAAAAGCCGACGACATCATCGCGTCGGGCCTGCATGAATTTATCGATGTTTTTCAGTACAATCTGAACCTTGTCGACACGGCGATCTTTGAGAACTATTTCGACCCGGAGGCCAATGCCTAAGCCCGCCCCAGTTTCTGCCTCAGCCAGCTTTGCGCATGGGGATCTGCGTAGTGCATCAGGGCTGTCGAGCGGATCCTGTCTACGTCACATGGCTCATTGGTATGCAGCGTGCGGTAGCCCCAGAACAGATAGATGTTGCCCGGCTCCATCTTTAAGCGGACGGGCTTAAGCCATCCGGCCAGCACGGCGGTGCGCAAAGCCCATTGGGTGACCGGATTATCGAGACAAATCTTGTCAAACAGATTGGTCACATAGTGCCTGCGTATACGGCGGACATTGGGAAACAGGATCAGGTCGCCGGTCTGCCCCTCAGTCGGAATAATGACCGGGGCCAGCGCCGTCAGCACATAGGAATCGTAATGAAAATAATAGGCGTGCTTTTGACCAGTCTCCCCGGCCAGACAGCGCAGCACCAGATGAAACCGGGGCGACGGCGGTGAAGGTGACACGCCGCGCTCATAAATTAAGCGGCAAATATTCTGGAAATTCTTACTCTTGGACAGGTCTTGCAACAGCGTACCCGCGACCGCCTCAGCACCGGTAAAGTGCAGATATTCGCCGCGATTGGCGCGCACGCGCTCTTCGACAAAGCGACGGGTTTTGGCCAGTACCGCCTCGGACAGGCCATTTTTAATGACACCGTACCCCAAGGTCTCGATGGAATGCACTAATGCGTTCACATCCGCCACAGATAAGCCTGGAAAAATATCGCTCATCATCTCGTTCCTAACGCAATGGTAGCAAGCGAACTCAGCAACTCATAGGAATGACATCATCAGACTAAAAAATCTTAATCCGCCCGTGACAAAGCGCACACATCTCATAACATCGATGCTTTTTCGGCGGCCTGTGCCTTTATGACCGCAATGAACCCGCCGATTGGACGAGTCCTCAAATTACCCCTAGACACAAATTAAATATTTCAATTTTCTTTAACCCGATCAATATACGGAAAGCGACTGTTTGGATGGCATTTTTATAGGAGCCCCGATTATGAGCGCAGATGAACGCTTCGATAGCGACCGCAGCGCCGCCAAACCGGCCAACTACGGTGAAGGTATGTCGGGCACAAATCTTGAGCGGGCGGGCGATCACAACCAGCGTGTCACCCTTCAGGCTGTGCGTGCCAACGGTCCTATTACGCGCGCCGATCTGGCGCAGATCACGGGCCTGACGGCACCCGCGATTGCCAATATCACTAAGCGTCTGCTGGATGACAAAATGATCCTGAAAGCTGGCCGGCTTTTGGGCGGACGTGGCCAACCGGCGACCAAGCTGGTGGCAAACCCGGACGGCGCCTTTTCTATCGGGTTGAATATCGATCGTGACCACATCGCCGTGGTAGCCCTCGATTTTGAAGGCAAGGTTCGCGCCCGCATATCCCGCGAGGTTCATTTCGCCATGCCCGATGAGGTTGTGGACTTCTTCACGGCGGCGATTGAGCAGATCAGAGCGGACCGTGCCATAGATTTTGACCGTTTGATCGGCATTGGTGTGGGTATGCCTGACGATCTGGGCCGTGTGCGCCTTCCCAACCGTCCCGAAGCCTACGAAGTCTGGTCGCAGATTGATGTGGCCGAACGGTTCGGCGCGATCCTCAACGTACCGGTCAGCCTCGAAAACGATGCCACGGCCGCCGCCATTGGTGAAATGCAGTTTGGTCATGGCCTGCAAACCTCCAGCTTTATCTACACGCTTATCAGCGCTGGTCTGGGGGGCGGGCTGGTCATTAATGGCCACTATTTCCGCGGCACCCACGGCCGTAGCGGTGAAATCGGCTTCCTGCCAATTGTACGCCAAAACCCTGACGGTACGAACACCGCGGCCTCTCTGCAGGACGCCGTATCGCTTTATGCGCTCTACGCCCATCTCAATGCGGCAGGCCATAGGGTATCGACCCCGACCGATCTGGAGACTCTGTCGCCGGAAGGTTTAAGCCTTGTTGATGACTGGATCGAAATAGCCGCAGCCCACCTGCATGACCCGTTTCTGACGCTCAGTTGCGCCATAAACCCCGAAGCCCACTATATTGGCGGACGCCTGCCTGCCAGCCTCATCGAAAAGCTGTGTGCTCGCTTGAACGAAGCCTATGCCAGGCTGAGTGATCGCATTCCCAAGATTGCGCCGGTCACGCGGGCGGCCCTGGCGATAGACGCCGCACCCATGGGGGCTGCCATCCTGCCGTTCAATGAACGCTTCCTGCCGATCCGTGAAGCCCTGATGAAGACCAACTAAACCCTACCACCGCAACATCCGCCGCGACATAAGCCCGGCCACCCCGCCCACGGCCAATATAGGCAGAACGTACCAGACCAGCACATAGGTGGGCGCATCGCGGTCACAGCGGAGCGCATAGGTAGCCGCCACAAGGCACGCCACACCTACCGCCGCCATGGCACCGAATACCGCCGGCCGGGCCGGTGCGGCTTTGCGCAGCCACAGCGCCCACAGCAGGCCAAATGCGATCAGCCCGCCAAAAAAATTGGTAATGATGCATTGTGAGGCATAGTCATCGACGCGGCTCAGGCTTTCGATCACGCCCATTTCTGCGAACTGACGCGCGATATTCAGCAGCAATAGAATAACCGGCGCTGTCATAAAGGCCCAGACCGTGCCTCCGAGTTGCCCCTCTGGTCTGTAAAGCCGGGCAACACCCCACAGGCAAGCTAACCCCGCCCACAGTAACAGCAGCGGCTTACCATAGACCGCTTCATTGACGGTAAAGGTCAGGTGCATCATGGCCAGATATTCCGGCCGCACGCCAAACCGACTAACGACATAGATCGCCGTCAGAGCAATGATCAGGGCCCCCACGCCCCACAAATGGGCCGACCGCAGCGCGGGTATCGGTTTTAAATCCTCCACCAGTTTATCGATCACGACCTGCGTCATAAGGCGCCACCGGCAATCAGGGCCTGAAGCCGCTTGACGCCGCGGTGGACCATGACGCGCACATTGGCCATGCTATGGCCGGTCACGCGCGAGACCTCCTCAACATTCAGCTCCTTAAGCTTATGCAGCCTGATCACTCGCGCCTGATCCCTGGGCAGTTGCGTCAGCAGGATTGCTACATCGCGTCTGGCCAGGGCCGGCCCATAGCCATCAACAGCGCATAAGCTATCATCCAGTTCCACATGAACGGCCTTTTTGGTTTTGCGCACATAGTCGATCAGTTTATGCCGGGCCACAGCCATAAGCCATGGCACAAACGGCGCGGAACGATCATAGGTCGCGCGCTTTTCATGCAGGCTCAAAAGGGTCATCTGCACCAGGTCCTCAACCTCCGCCTGCCCGTGATGTCCGGCATTAAGGCGGCGGGAAAAATAGCCGACCAGAAACGGTCTGATACTCATCAGCAGATCACGGTAAGCCTGAGCATCGCCGTCCAGCGCCGCCCGCATCCACTTCTGCCATGTTTCAGGATAATACGCAGCCATGGGTCTGATCGTTACACATTCTCAAAAAAAATCGACCCTTTTTGTCATAAGAACCCAAACCCTCAAATATTTTATACGGGATGTAACCTGACGGATAGCTGAACCGTAAGGCAAACAGAGCCGTGTTTACTCAACGGCTGAGTGTTTTGGCCCGCATTTTGGGGATACTGTTCGATGACTGACGATAACCATAGCCCTGTCCCCGCAGCCGCAGGCACCCTCTCCACGGCAAACATCAGTCTGACCGACATTTTGACCTATCGCTGCGGATCAGCCTCGGGCGCGCTTGACTATCGGGCTGAGATTGCGCGCGCCCGACTTATGGCGCGTCGGCAGGATCAGATTGAACACCTGCATGACCTTTTGCACGCCAGCTACCCTGTCACCCGCTCGGTCCTGAGCGACGGAGCGTTCAGGGATCTGTGCGCCGCCTATGTGCGTGATAGCCTTGTGTCGTATGATGGCTGGGGCAGCCCGCCAGGTTTTGCCGCCCATTGTCAGGCTCATCCGCCTTTGGGTGCGTTTCCCTACCTCTACGACCTGGTGCAACTGGAATGGGCGATCTCCGAAGCGCGTAAGGGCGCAGATGCCTACCGGCTGGACATGGACGACTTCTTGCTGGATGAGGGGGAGTTGCCGGTGGCTCTGCATCCGTCCGTGCACATATTGCACGTTGGCTTTGATGTCCTCAGTCTGCATCAGGCCTTTCAAACCACAGATGTGACCGCCATTGAGGTTGTCCCGGCCAGCGATCTTATTCTGGTCTGGCGGGATCGCAATCACGCCGCGCGTCAGATACGCCTCAGTCCGCAGCAGGACCAGTTTTTGAGTACGCTCCTCGATACGGAAAACCTGTGCCAGACCCTCAAAGGCTTGAATGGCGATGACCAGGGGGATCTCTACGCGTTCTTAAGCGATGCTATCCGCGACGGCCTGTTTGTGGCGTCGGTTTAGAGAACACGCATCTTACTCCCAAAACCGCGTACACTTTTGGGGATGCGCTTTAAGGCCGGTTGAGCAGGTCGCAAATGCCCCCGCGCAGACGCTGACGCACCACCGGGCCGGTACGCGAAAACGTCATATAGTTTTCGTCAAGGCCATACTCCGTCCACGCCATCAGGTTGGGGCCACCTGGCACCCCTGTGGCAGCAAAACCGGCCCAGTAAGACAACATCGGCGGCCACGCGCTTAAGCTTGCCCCGGCGGGCGGACGGTTGAACACAAAGGCCAGCTCCGAGCCGTGGCCTGCGGGCTTAGCCGGGTCAGCATCGACCTCAAGCTGATAGAGCCAGACCTTTTGACCGATTGAGGCCTGATGATCGGCCACCCACGCCGACGGACAGCGGAAACTGATATCGGTCGCCAGTTGCAGATCGGCAGAGCCCAGCACCGGATCGGCGGGCGGATCGAGGTTGATATCAAGCTTATAATAGCGCTTGGCGGTAAAGGCGCGTTCGCCAAATTCGTGCTGGATGGTGCTGTAGACCGCCTCCTTACCGCCGTGCAGCCCCAGTTCACGCGCCGACATACCGATGATGAGGGGCACCTTGGCCTGATCGCCATCCATGAACACATCTTCGGGCGCACGCGGCAGGACATAGCCATCCACGGTCGGTTGCAGCCAGATGAAGCTGTCGTCAGGGATCGGGGCATCCAACTTATCCGCCGCCGCTTGCAGGGCCTTGGCCGGTGCCGCCCGCAAGGCCGCCAGAGCGCGGGCGCTGGCCGGATCTTTTTCGGTGCGCGATCCGACGGTTTTAGCCAGTTCGACGCCCAAAGCCTCGTTCTGGGTCAGGGTGCGCGGGGCCATGCCGAACTGTGGCGTGCCACTTTGCATGATCGCCTTATGAAACAAGCCCTTCGCCAAGGGCGAGGTCAGCAGCAACCCGACATCGTGGCTGCCCGCACTGTGGCCAAAGATCGTGACATTGTCCGGATCGCCGCCAAAAGCCGCTATATTGGCCTTCACCCACTCAAGGCCCGCGATCATATCCATCAGAGCATAGTTGCCCGAAACCTTGTACGGGCTTTCGGCGCTTAAGGCCGGATGGGACATGAACCCCAGAATCCCCAGCCGGTATTGCAGGCTGACCAGCACAACCCCGTCATCGACCATGGCCGACGATATGGTGCCCGCCCCGCCCCCGGCGCGATTGGCACCGCCATGGATAAAGACCATGACCGGCTTTTTGGCACCGGTCTCAAGGGTCGGGGTGCGCAGTTCCAGATAAAGGCAATCTTCGGCACTGGAGGCCGCGTCCTTTTCGTTCCAGCCATAGGACACCTGCAAACAGGCCGGTGCGCTTTTCTGAGCCAGCCGCACGCCCTTCCACGCCGCAACCGGCTGAGGCGGGCGCCAGCGCAGATCTCCGACCGGAGCCTTGGCAAACGGCACGCCCTTGAACGCAAAGCTTTTGTTGGGGCCGGTTTCGCCCATCAGCGCGCCTTGGGCCGTCCTGACCGCCGGGCCATCAGGTTTTGGCGATTGCGCCTGAGCCATGGCGGACATCGCCATCCACAGACCTATTGCCACCCCAACCCTGAATCCGATCTTCGCCATAACGCCGCGACCACTTTAATGAATTACGCAGACATTATCTGTCTTAAAAACAACTGATCTGCCAGATAAAAATCGATTAGAGCGGAATGACTTTTAATGGAAACATTCCGCTCAAGCCGCCACCGCCCGGCGAGGATCTAGTTGTCCCGCCAGAGATAGGCCGCCCCGCGCACGCCGGACGAATCCCCCCAACGAGCGGCACTGAGGCGCGCCTGCCAGCTATCGGAAAAGACATAGGGTTCAATCATCCCCGGCAACCGCTCATAGATTTCAGGCACGTTCGACAACCCGCCCCCGAATACAAAGACTTCCGGATCGAGGATATTCACGATTGAGGCCATGCTGCGGCCCAACCGGCCAAGCAGGCGGTCAAAGGCCGCCATGGCGTCACGATCACCGGCGCGCATGGCCCCGATAATGTCCTCGCCCTTCATATGCCGTCCTGTGGTTTCCACGAAATCACGGGCAAAGCCGGTGCCGGACACCCAGGTCTCAAGGCAGCCATGCAGGCCGCACCAGCATTTCGGGCCGGGATACTCCTCAGGCTTAGGCCACGGCAGGGACATATGGCCCCATTCCCCGGCAATGCCATTGGCACCTTCGGCCAGATGACCATTGACGACCAGCCCGCCTCCGCAGCCGGTGCCGACAATAATCGCAAAGACGGAGCCCGCCCCAGCACCCGCCCCATCGACGGCTTCGCTGAGCGCCAGACAGTTGGCGTCATTGGCCAGCTTTATCGGCCTCCCCAGTGCGCTTTCCAGATCCTGACGGAACGGCTTGCCATTCAGATAGGTGGAGTTTGAATTGCGCATGACTCCGGTGCGCGGCGACATGGAACCGGGCGAGCCGATTCCTACGGTAGCGCTAACACGCTCAAGTTCCGGTGCCTTGGTTTTTGCCTCAGCCTCCACCCGTGCGATCAGGTCACGCACCAGACGAATAGCCGCCGGATAACTGCCGGGATTGGGCTCACGCTGGCGGCTCAGGAAAGTGCCATCTGTTGACAGCGCCGCCGCCTCGATCTTTGTGCCCCCGAAATCAACGCCAATATAAAGCATCTTTTATCCCAGAATACCCAGATTACTCAGTTTGGTTTAACTCAAATAAAAAGGCCCCTGCCTGTTTTAAGGCTTAAGCAGGGGCCCTCGTTTACAGTTCAGCGTAGACGACCAGATTAATGGCCGCTAGCAACGCCTTCTTCGATGGCATGGGTCGGGGCCTTGGGGGCCACGATCGCAAACCACAACACATAGACATAACAGATCAGCGGCGCGATGAAGCCGAGGTTACGGCTGCCGGTCATGTCGGTAATGTAACCGAACACCAGCGGCAGGAACGCACCACCGACGATCGCCAGCACCAGAAGGCCCGACGTGGCCGAAGTGGCCGCCGTTGAACGCTCCAGTGTCAGGGTGAAGATGGTCGGGAACATGATCGAGTTAAACAGCCCCACCAGCAGAGCCGCAAAGCCCGGAATGACGCCGGTGGTCAGCGGCAGGTTGACGCCCAGCAGGTTGACGCTGGAGTTCATATCCGCAGGCACCAGACCATTGGAGAAGATAACCACCAGACACATGGCCATCGCACCGACGGCAAATACGCCGAGCAGGATATAGCCCTTGATGAACTTCAACATGGCCGAACCGGCAAAGCGACCGATCATGGCAAACAGCATGTAGAAGGTGATCAGCTTACCCGCATCCTGAGCGCCCAGAGCAAAGATATTTTTTTGCTCAAGGAACAAAAGCAGGTTCAGCGAAATCGCGACTTCCGCACCGACATAAAGGAAGATGCCGATAGCGCCGAGATTGGCCCACTTAGACTGTAGCGCTGAGAACGGCGATACCAGATGGCCCATCTTTGGCGCGGCATCGGTGATCTTTTGACGCACCAGCCAGATGGCGACGATGAACACAGCCAGAGCGGCGGCGATCAGGAAGTAGACATTGCCCACGAAAGCCAGGGTTTCCTGACGCAGGGCTTCGGTGACAACGACCTCTTCCTTGAAGATGTCGCCGCCCAAAAGGAACTGTGCGCCGAAGAACATGCCGCACGCCGCACCCAGCGAGTTAAAGGCTTGCGACAGGTTAAGCCGGAAGTGTGAATCCTTGGCCGAGCCCAGCGAGGCGATCAACGGATTGGCCGCAACCTGAAGCAGGGTGACCCCTGACGCCATGGTGAACAAGGCGACCAGGAAGACCGGATAAATCTGAACCTTGGTGGCCACCAGCGCGATCAGACAGCCGATGACGATACCGCCAAGGCCAAGCAGAACCGATTTGGCATAGCCGAATTTTGAAAGGAAAGCTGCCGAGGGGAACGACATGACCCCATAGGCTATGAAGAAAGCAAAGCCAGTCAGGTTGGCTTCGAGGTTATTCAGTGTGAAGACCGTTTTCATGGCCTTCAAAAGCGGATCTAGCAAATTAGTGACGAACGCCCATATGAAGAAAAGCGCTGTGACATAGATGACCGCCAGGACAAGGCCGGAGCCTTTTTTGGCGCTAGGTGTTGGTTCGGACATGTACCCTACCCTGTGTTCGGTGACGAAGGCTCTTTATAGGCCCTTCCCGATTAAATAAATCAAATTTCAAAAAGCGCGTTTTGGAGTTAATTTGCAACTGAAAAAACCTGCGAACGTCAATTTTTTTCATTTTTCGCTCTTAAGGCGCAAATCGTGAAAAGACTGATTTTCAGCAAGTACTTATAATTAGCCAACAAATTTGCCAGACAATTGCAAAAGCGCCCTTAAAAGACGAAAATTAACCCTTACGCGAAAATTTCATGAAAAAATTTCGTAACTTAAGTTTTTTTGACGTTAATGCCGATTTTGCACCGCACCATTGCTGATTCGTATATTCGCGGTGCCGGGTTACACGATTTCAGTCGCGATATTAGGTTTGCCGAAATGCTGTTGCAGGAAGTCCTCATGCCGAGGCGCCTGGGCGGCGCTACGCAAATATGTACGGCTAATGTGAGCGAGATTTTGGCGAATGTCATCAATCGTCATGCGATCCGCCAGAGGGTCATAATCCTGCGGAAATATCCCCTGCCCCAACATCACCGACAGCCAGCTTGGGTCGCGGAAAAGCTCCGTCTCGCCGGTAAAGATGCGCCCGCTTTCGCGAAACAGATCCATGCGCGCTTTCAGGCGATCTGAGATGTCCTGCTCACGACAATACCGCCAGAACGCCCCGTCACGAGCGTTGGCTTTATAGTGCAGCATTAGAAAATCCCGCACATCCTCGTATTCATGGCGGGTCTCACGATTGAAGTGATCCATAAGGTGAGGCGCAAAAGCCCCCCCAGCAGTCGCCTGCCGCGGCAGGCACTGGATCAGCTTACTCACCCCCTTCTGGATCAGATGGATCGAGGTCGATTCCAGCGGCTCCAGAAAGCCGGCTGATAATCCCACCGCCGCACAGTTTTTCACCCAGGCTGATTTACGCCGTCCGGTCAGAAACCGAATAGGTCGCGGATCAGCCAGCGCCTTGCCTTCAAGGCTACTGAGGAGCGTTTGCGCGGCC
This sequence comes from Asticcacaulis sp. SL142, assembly GCF_026625745.1. NCBI lineage: Bacteria > Pseudomonadati > Pseudomonadota > Alphaproteobacteria > Caulobacterales > Caulobacteraceae > Asticcacaulis > Asticcacaulis sp. SL142. The sequence continues at coordinate 1,774,081 of NZ_CP113061.1, forward strand.
TCGTCATCGCTCATATGAGACGAACTGTAGACCAATCCGTTACCCGTGCGGTGCTGTAGTGGAATACGCCATTGCCATCCGGCTTTGCGGGCGGTGGCACGGGTGTAGGGCGTCAACTGCGCCGGGTTTTCAGACGGCACCGCCACCGCCCGATCACACGGCAGCAGGTGCGACCAGTCTTCGAAACCGGCCTTGAGCGCCCCTTCGATCAGCAGGCCGCGAAAGCCTGAGCAATCAATAAAAAAATCCCCGGCAATGACGCGACCGTCTTTCAGGGTCACCCCTTCGATGTAGCCGGTTTCGCTGTTTTGACCGACCTGAGTGATCATGCCCTCAAGGCGGCGCGCCCCCCGCGCCTCGGCATAACTACGCAGATATCGCGCATAAAGCCCGGCATCAAAATGGTAAGCATAGACCACAGACGATAACGGTGAATTTTTATCCGGTGATGGTGGGGCAAACCGGCCCTGACGCGATAAAACGGCACTCAGATTGTAGTCGAGTATGTCCCCGCCTTCACCCATCTGTTTTAGACGCAGCCAGTAATGGTGAAACGCGGCCAGATCGAAATTGGTACCAAAACTGCCGAACGGGTGCATATAGCTCTGGCCCTCACCACCCCAACCGACAAACTCGATCCCAAGCTTGAAAGTGGCACGGGTCTTAGCCATAAACTCGCGCTCATCAATGCGCAGCAGGCTGTTGAAATGGGCGATCGAGGGTATGCTGGCTTCACCCACCCCAATCGTGCCGATATCATCGGACTCTATCAGGGTGATGGTCGCCAGTTGCGGCGGGCAGGCCAGCGACAGCCCCGCCGCCGTCATCCACCCGGCCGTGCCGCCGCCCACAATAACAATATTCAGCGGCGCGCCCATCTTAGCTGGCGGCCATGAAGTTTTGCGATGGGCAATGCTGCGCAATAAAGGTGCTGTGCAGTGGCACTTGCGGCACGACACGGGCAATCGCGTCGCGCCGCCCACGCATGAGCTGGCGCAATTCATCAAGCGGTAACCGGTCGGTCAGACCATCATAGGTTTGTGAAATCACACCCTGACCATTGAACACCGCCTGCCAGCTTGGGCGCGCAAAATGATCCTCTTCAAACATCACCACATGACCGCGGCGCGAGAATATGTCGATCTTTTGCTGCAACTCATCCGGTATAGGCATGTGAGCACAATATTTCCACAGTTCCCCGTCCTGACGCTCATTAAGTCTGTAATGTAGAATAATGAAATCGCGCACCCGCTCATAACCGAGGGTCATCTGACGATTATATTCATGTATCAGCCCCGGATCGCAATCGCGGCCCGGATAGAGGTCAAGGAAGCGCGTGATACCGGTCTGAACCAGATTGATAGAGGTCGATTCCAGCGGTTCAAGAAACCCCGACGCCAGACCCAACGACAGGCAGTTTTTGTCCCAGATTTTAGTGCGATGGCCGGTTTTGAAACGGATCAGCATCGGATCTTTCAACGGCATGCCGTCCAGATTTGCCATCAGGGTATCCAGGGCTTTGTCCTGATCGATAAAGTTCGACGCAAACACATGGCCGTTGCCGGTACGATGCTGCAGCGGGATGCGCCACTGCCAGCCGGCTTCATGGGCGGTAGAACGGGTATAGGGCGTTAACTCACCGCGGGTTTGGCACGGAACCGCCCATGCCCGATCGACTGGCAGATAGTGCGACCAGTCAGTAAATCCGGCCTTGAGCGCGCCTTCGATCAGCAGCCCGCGAAAGCCGGAACAGTCCATGAAAAAATCGGCATACTCGACCGCGCCATTATCAAGGCGCAGGCCGTCGATAAAGCCGTCTTCTGGCCGTAAAACAACCTCGGTAATCTTGGCGTTGAGCCGCTTAACCCCACGCGCTTCGGCATGACTCCGTAGAAACTTTGCAAACAATCCCGCATCGAAATGGTATGCATAGGTGTAGTCATGCATCGGTGAGCGCGGATCGGGATTGGGCGGGAAAAACCGGTTGGCATAGGCCAGCGCTGCCGGTAGAGACCATGCCTCCAGCGGGGTGTCATCGCCCTCAGCCCGCAACCGCCGCCATAAACTATAGGCGCTGATGGCCTGATGATCAGCGCCATAATCGCCAAAGCCGTGAAAGTAGCGGCTGTCCTTGCGGCCCCAGCCCAGAAACTCGATGCCGAGTTTAAACGTCGCCTCGGTCGAGCGGATAAATTCGCCCTCATTCAAACCGAGATGTTCATTGAATTTTCGGATGGTGGGAATGGTCGCTTCGCCAACGCCGACCGTGCCGATATCCTCGGATTCGATCAGCAATATCTCCACCGATTTCGGCAGGGCCACACTCAAAGCCGCCGCCGTCATCCATCCGGCGGTGCCTCCGCCCGCGATAATCAGCTTATTGATCGGGTTTTGCATAAACGCCCCCCAAAAGAGCGCAAATTTTCAAAAGAAAAAGGCTTCTCCCGCATTATACGGGAGAAGCCTCTGGTCGTCACCTCTAGTTTAGAAGCTGCCGCGCAGCACCAAAGAGATACGGCGATCAGTCTTGGTCGCCGAGTAGTATTGCGTCTCCAGCGGACGGCTCAGGTCGCTCGATACACGGGTATAGGCCACATCACGTCCCAGGTTGGTGCCCTGGATACCGATTTTGAATTTCGGCGTGATGTCGTAGAAGATTGAGCCATCAAGCTGACCGTAGGCCTCAGCCCACATCGGACGGTTCACATTGGCCGCCGAGGTGGTGTAGAGGTAGTCAGAGCGCCAGTTATATGCCAGACGCGCCGAGATGCCGTACTTTTCGTACATGACCGCAAGGTTGTAGCTGTCAGGTGACATGCCTTCCAGAGGCAGATCATTCAGGTTGGAATTGGATACCTGGTTGCCATCGGAGATCGACACCACCGGATTACGCCCGCCCGAAGATTCGATGCGCGTATAGTTGGCCTGCGCCCCGAGCCCTGACCAGATACCCGGCAAGAAGTCGAAGAACTGATTGTAGGCGATTTCAAACCCTTCGACCTTGCCTTCTTCTGAGCCATTCACATAACGGTTAACGTTAAACGTCAGGGTCTGGCCATTATTGGTGTAGGTTTCCGGTATTGACTGAACATAGATATAGTTCTTCATGTCCTTACGGAACAGCGCCAGCGTCAAGCTGCTGGTCGGGGCGAAATACCACTCCGCCGTCAGGTCATACTGATTGGCTTCGACCGGCTGGATATCAGCGGTTCCGCCCTGACCGGTCAGGCTGTAGGACTGCACATAGTAGGTCGGATTACCGTTACCGTCCAAAATCGGATCGGGATCAGAACCGGCATCCGGGCCATCCGGTGTCGTGCGCGCCACTGTCGTAAAGCTTGACCCCAGGGTCGTATAAGGCGATAGCCATGACATTTCCGGACGCACAATGGCCTTGGAGGCTGCAAAGCGGAACTGAAGCTGATCTGAATATTTCAGACGCAGATTCAGGCTCGGCAGGACATTGGTGTATTCCGTACCACCGCTAACCGGGAAGCTGGCCGCACCGAACGCAATCACGCTATTGTAAACCGCGCAATTTCCGGCCGTTTGTGTTGTATCTACGCAGCTGACGACAGATGTCGGCGCCGTGGTCGTAACGAAGGATTCCCCCACATCGGTTTCGGTCTTAACGACACGAACGCCGATATTCCCGTCAACTTCACGGCCACCCCAGCTATCGAGGTTACCCCCGAAGCGAATCAGACCGTAAACGGCTTTGGTTTGCTCGTTCTGTGTGTTGAGGCCGGCAGCCCCTTGGTTGGTGAGTGTGGCCGGTGACCAACCCCAGCCTGCCGTTTCCGTGGCCTTAAGTTGCTCATACATCGCCTGCGGACCCGACGAAACCAGACCTTCCGAAGGGAACCAGATATTGCCTGGCACCGGTACATCACCGTGCATGAAGTTGTCAAAGCTTACAAGTTCCGACTGGGCGGGCAGGTTGGCATTGGCGGGCGAAGACGCCCAACCCACATCCCAGCCACCGGCTTCGTCAAGATAGACCGGTTGGCTTACGCCGCCGGATAGAAAGCCCCAGTACTGATGGCTAAGCGCACCCCAGTTCCAGTTGGACTGGCGCGTGATGTAGTCGCGGTCGGTGGTGCGGGCACCGAACTTAAAAGATTTCAGCCAGCTTCCGTCGTCGAAATCGTAACGGCCATCGAGGCGGATCGATTTTTGTTCGGCTTCGTTATCTTCGATATGATCCATAGCGGCGGCCCAATAGTAATTGGCCTGAATGTCTTCACCGCTGTCTAGGATGCTAATTTTGGGCAGGTCGCCACGCAGATCGATGCTGGCATCAGCCTTACCGGCAACAGTGCAGCTACCACCGACCATTTCGGTACAATACTGCACAAAAGCCGTATTCGACAGGATTTCAGCCGTCGATTTAATGTACTGAATATCACCGGTTAGGGTCAGTTTGTCGCTGACGTACCACTTGGCCGCTAAAGCGATATCCGTGGTCGTCTTGACATCTTTGCCGTAACGGGTGTTCGCGGTGATACCAGCACCATAAACTGTGCCGTTTTCAAAGGTGCCCGAGGAGTCATAACCGTAGGTCGCAGCCGAAGCCGTCGGCATACGCACGCCGCCCGATTCGGTGTAAAGGCTCGTCATTTCACCAGAGTCGTTATAGAATCCGACATTGTATTCGGTATTCTCGGGCGTCGCCTTGGAATGGAAAGCCTGCAAGGTAAACTCAAGGCTGTCGTTCGGACGCCACTGAAAGGCTGCGGCCACAGCTTCGCGCTTTTGGGTCCAGTCAATCGTGCGCCAGCCCATGGTATTCGGCACCAACACATCATCACCGGCGGCGGTTTCAGCATTCACATAACGGTCAACCGCGATCACATTGGTCAGGTTACCCACATTGCCAAGCGAGTAGTTGAGCAACAGACCCATTTCACCGACTTTGGTGTCCCAGCGATCAGAGTAAACCACGCTGCCCGATGTCAGATAATCTTTCTGAAGGTCGCCGTAAGTCGAGTCGATGGTGAAGGCCATGATGCGCTTACGCGAATCGAACGGCAGGCGCGTGCGCAGATTGACCGTGCCGCCAATCCCGCCTTCAATCATATCGGCAGCCGGGTTCTTATAGACATCAACACCGGCCAGCAAATCAGCCGACACATCTTCGAAGCTCAGCGAACGACCATTTTTGGCCGAAAAGATATCGCGGCCATTGGTCTCTGAACGTACCCAGGTCAGACCGCGAATGACGACCCCGCCACCTTCAGCGGTCATACGGATTGGATCGCGCGCTTCAGAGGCGCGCTGGATTTGCAGACCTGCAACCCGTTGAAGGGCTTCAGATACCGATCGGTCCGGCAGGGCGCCAATGTCAACCGCGGTGATCGAATCGACGACCACTTCGGCATCTCTCTTGATCTTTTGCGCCGTTTTGATCTGGGCGCGCTGACCGGTGACGACCACTTCGGTCACGTCCGAATCTTCGGCCGGAGCGTCCTGTGCCATGGCCGGCATGGCCAGAGCCGCTGCCAGCGCAGCAAGTGCCACTGCAGATACCCCGTTTTTAAGCGCGATGCTGTAAACGCTGCGCCCGTTAAGCGCAGTACGTGAGTTTTTCATAAAACTCCTCCCTCTAAATAAACCAAGGCTCAATCTCCGGTCTTTGCAGCCGGTGTGATTGAATGCGTCCCAAAATTGATGATCCCGGCCCGGAGATTGCCTGCATGGGCAGTCTCTCTGAGAATTGTGAACCGCGATCACAGTTATTCAGTCAAAAAGGGCGGATATTCGAGGATGTATGAGGAAGCCCGGAACGTACACACCACGTCCGGCAATTGCGCCCTTAACCTGAAACCCTTCCAGTTTGACTGTCGTCCGGCACCCTGCCGCAGATATGTTTAAAAACCAAAAACACACTGAAACGGGCACTCTTGAATGGTAGCGATATCATAATATCAATGAGAAGCTACTAAAGATTGACAGCGCTGCCATAAAAATATGCGATGCTGACGCAAAAGTCACACAAATAGTCCGTAAAAAAGATTTTAAGCGTAAAGTTTTGACCATTGTGTCAATTTTACACACTCTTGCGGGCCTCATTTTTACTATTTGTTATAAAAATATGACTTGACCAGGCGTTAAGAAGCAGCGCTTTGTCGCAGCAACAAGCCCGGCCGGGACAAAAGCGCTGCATCTACCGCTTTCAGCTCTACAAGGCCGCTGAGTCGTCAATACCCAACTGTTAGTGAGTCCTGCCTTGAAGATACTTCGCCGCCGTCGTACCAAAATTGTCGCCACATTGGGCCCTGCCTCCTCGAACCCCGAAATGCTCCAGCAGTTGTTTCAGGCCGGTGCCGATGTTTTCCGCCTAAATTTCTCCCACGGCAGCCACGAAGATCACGGCCGCAATATCGATCTGATCCGCGAGCTTGAGGCGCGCACCAAGCACCCGATCGGTATTCTGGCTGACGTTCAGGGTCCGAAACTGCGGGTTGGCCGCTTCATGGGCGGTGCCATCGTTCTTAATAATGGTCAGACGTTCCGGCTGGATCTGAATCCGACACCGGGCGATTCCCGCCGTGCCAACCTGCCACATCCTGAGATTATTGCCGCGGCCCAGATCGGCTCGCACCTGCTGCTCGATGATGGCAAGCTGAAACTCAAAGTCACCCACGTCCGCGAAGACCATCTCGAAACCGTGGTCATTAACGGTGGCCGCCTCAGCGACCGCAAGGGCGTCAACGTCCCCGACGTGGTGCTGCCGATCCCGGCCCTGACCAAAAAAGACCGCGAAGATATGGCATTCGCCCTGGAACGCGGGGTTGAATATATCGGCCTGTCGTTCGTTCAACGCCCCGAAGACGTGCTCGAAGCGAAAGAAATCATTAAAGGCCGGGCATGGGTGCTTTCCAAGCTGGAGAAACCGCAAGCGCTTGATAATTTGGAAGAAATCATGGCGCTGTCCGATGCCGTCATGGTCGCCCGCGGCGACCTTGGGGTCGAACTGCCGCCCGAAGAAGTGCCTCTGGCGCAAAAGCGTATTATCCAGTCGGCGCGCATGATGGGTAAGCCGGTGGTCGTGGCAACCCAAATGCTGGAATCGATGATTTCCGCGCCGACCCCTACCCGCGCCGAAGCGTCGGACGTCGCCACCGCCGTATTTGACGGTGCCGATGCCGTCATGCTGTCGGCTGAAACCGCCGCGGGCCAGTTCCCGATCGAGGCCGTAACCATCATGGACCGCATTGTCGCTCGCGTTGAAACCGACGAGGGCTGGCGCGCCAACACCGATCGCCGTCGTCCAGAGCCTGAAAAAACCACGTCCGGCGCCATGGCCGCCGCAGCCCGTCAGGTCGCGCAAACCATTGACGCGTCGGCGATTGCGGCCTTGACCAACTCGGCCTCAACGGCGCTTCGGGTAGCGCGCGAACGTCCGAACGTGCCGATCTTAGGTCTGACGCCGAATATAGAAACCGCCCGCCGTCTGGCCATCACCTGGGGCGTGCATGCCACGACCGCGCCCGTGACCCATTCGATGTCGGAAACGGTCGCCGTCGCCACGCAATTGGCGCGTACCGAAGGCATATCCGAAGTGGGCGAAAATATCGTTATCGTCGCGGGTATGCCGTTTGGAAAATCAGGCTCAACCAATGCCCTGCGGGTCGCCAAGGTCACCCGCACCCATGCACCGGAGCCTGAATTTATTGCGGATCCTAAAGTTTAAGCGGATCAAGTCTCAATTACTGAAAAAATAATGCCCTGAAACTTCGATTTCAGGGCATTATTTTTAGGTTCACCATCCACGGCAACATACTTAAAAAATCACCCTATTTATGTTAACCTATCAAAATAAACTAAAATAATTTTTATTAGAAGAATCACCAACTCTGCGAACCGGGATGACACGGTCTGTTTCAACCTCTCAGAAGCTTGGCTTTTGCTGATCCCGTTAAGCCTTTGAGCGCTGTTCAAAAACTTCCTTCGTCGCAAACAATCCATTAAGCGCGGCCGGGAAGCCCGCATAAACGGCCATCTGCATGATGACCTCAATAATCTCCTCCTGAGTCAGCCCCACGTTTAAGCCCGCGTCGATATGGACTTTCAGTTGAGGGGTTGCGTTACCCATAGCCGTCAGGGCCGCAATGGTGGCGATCTCCCGATCGCGCAGATTAAGGCCCGGGCGACTATAGATGTCGCCAAAAGGAAATTCGAACAAATAGGTTACGAAGTCGGGGGCGATGTCAGCCAGCGCGGCCACGACCTTATGTCCGGCATCACCGTCGATTTCAGCGAGTGCGCGCCGCCCGCGTTCCAGTCGGCTTTCGCCTGCGCTCTGGTGGTGGTGTGTCATACTCATTTATCCTCTGTTGCGAGCCGGCATAACCGGCCATCTTGGCGTCGAGGACAAGAAGAGAGGCGTTCAGCTCCGTTACATGGGCGCGAACCCGTTCACGATGGTGTTCAAGTATAAGACGGCGCTCAGCCTCAGTGTCGACGCCGCTTTCCCGCAAGACTGCATAGCGCAGCATATCTCGGATCGGCATTCCGGTCGTTCTTAGACGGTTCAGAAACTCGATCCAGATCAGGATAGTTGCGTCGTAGTCACGCTGGCTCGATTGATTTCTGTAAGCATAAGGCAGCAGCCCTATCCGCTCATAATAACGGATGGTGTGAGCCGACAATCCTGAACGCTTCGCAAGTTCACCAATCTTCATGAACACCCTTTTCTCGCCACGACGCATAGGAACCTACGAGTTAGAGTGCGCTCTAAGTCAAGGGAGAATTTCAGCCCGACGGGACGGCTATCTGCAGCCTAGGGCGGTTGTCAGGGAAATAAACGCCCGGAGGCCTTAGCCTGTTACCCGTACGGGCCATCGGTCTCAGAGAAACACACCGCGGGCGGGGCCAGTTTCCATGAACCACCCGTATCATCAAACCGGCAGGCGAAATAGGCGGTCAGATAGCTTTGGCGCAGGAAGGTTTCGTCTTCCATCTGATCAGCATATTCGGTCAGATAAAAGAGCACCGTAAATTCGTGATCGGCGCGATCGATTTCCTTGATGGCGATTGAGCCTGATGCCAACAGCGGGCGCAAGGCCTTTTGGATATGGTCACGCTCAACCTGATTGAGCTTGCCCTTTTCGGAGTACATATCCTCAAAGCTCTGATAGCCGAGAATGAGCTTTTCATCGTCGCTATTGAGCGCGGTGATAAACTTGGCGGCCTGCGGCGGCAGGTCAGCGGTACTGGAGCGTGGTGCCCGCATTTCGGACTGCATATAGCTGTCGTCAACACGGATCGGCACGGTCGCGGGTAAGGCGTCATCGGGCACAGCGGGCTTAGCCGGTTGCGGCTTATCGCACGCCCCCAACAGGATGAGGCCGGTTACTGCTGCCAAACTGATTTGCCGCAAAGCCATGCCTCCCCCCATTCCAAGACGTTGAACCCGCATTAACCTTAGCGCATCGTCTGTCGCCTCGCCACCGGATTTCCCCCATCCGGCGAGATTACTCGATATAGGCCGGAGCTTCGATGCGTTTGCCGACCATAAAGGCATCCGCCACAACCCGTAGCGGGCTCAGGTCAACATCCGAGGTGCCGCTTTTGACCAGATCATAGAAGTGGGCATAAAGGCCTGAATATTCAGCCTCTTTTTCCTTGATGATCGTCTTGCCGTCAATCTCAAGCTCGGTGCCGCCCATGGACAGGGTCAGTTTTTCACCGGCCTCGGATTCCACAAAAATGCTCCAGGTCTGCACGCCAGTTTGCAGGAAGTCATAATCGGCGCGAATGGGCAGGCCCAGATCGGTCTGCATGTTCATTTCGACCTGAATCGGCGCCTGACAATTGGACGGGAAATGCAGATCGGCTGATTTAACGATTACGATATCGCGCACAATCCGCGTCAGGATCGAGAGGGAATTGATACCCGGATCGAACACGCCCATGCCACCAGCCTCAAAGATCCAGGTCTGACCCGGATGCCATTGGCGAACATTTTCTTTCCAGACGATATGGACCGACTTGATCGGACGCTCACCCATCCATTTGCGGGTCGCTTCGACCGCCGGGGCATAGCGTGAGTGCCAGCTCGCCAGGGCCGAGACGCCTTTGGCCTTAGCCAGATCACGGATAAGTTCGGCCTCACCCATGGTCGCTGCGGGCGGCTTTTCAAGGAAAACGTGACGACCGGCCTCAATGACTTCGCGCGCAACGCTCAACCGCACCTGCGGCGGCGTACAGACGGAGACCGCCTCGATCTCCGGGTGGGCTTTCAGCATTTCCGCCAGGGTGTTATAGGCCACAACCCCTTGCGGACGCGACCCTGGGCTGGCACCGGCGACCAGTTCAAGGTTTTTATTGGCGCGGATGGACGGGATATGCTGATCGACCGCGATCTTGCCCAGCCCGATCAGACCGATCTTAAGGGTCTGAGTTTGGGTTGCCCCTTTTTGTGCTTTTGCTTTACCGAAACCGAACATCAACGCTTTCCCTGCACTTGAAACCTGCTGCCATGCCCTTAGCCGAACCTCTCGGCCAAGGCAATTATCATATAATTCATCATGTCTGGTTGCCTGGACCATTTGTCCGGCAATTTGTTTCGTCAGATATCCCGACAGACCGGAACTGTGAAGCGCTTTTTTGCGTATGTCGCCTATGGCTGCTGCGTCAGGTCGAAAATACGGGTCATTTCAACCCATTTTTCGTCCGCTTTGGCAAACGGCAGAGGCTTCTGAAACGCCCACATCAGGCGCTCCCACGCCTGAACGTCTTCTGAGGCGGCATCCGCCGCCGCCTTAGCCGTCGCTGAAAACGCTGGCCCAGTTTCCATGATCATGAACATGCGATCCCCCGCCTGCCAGATTTCCATACTGCGGATATCGGCGTCACGAATGGAAGCCACAATCGCCGCAGGCACCTGTCCCGGCTGATGCCAGACCTTATAACGCTCGATCAAAGCGGCATCATTATGCAGATCAAGGGCGAAACAATATCGGTTCAAGGTCATGTGGCGTCTCCTGCCTTTAAGGTTATACGTGGCATTTTTATCCATGCCGACATTTTTTGACAATGATGTAAATTTCATATTTGACGATTTGGTTTATATGTGATGTCTTGCTTTGCAAAGGGCGACTTTAAAAAATAACGCCCACACAGGTTGAGGATATTTCATGCGCGCATCTGACACGTCGCGCCCGGCAACGGGTGCGCTCTGGCCCCTTATTCTGATTACCAGTCTGTTCTTTTTCTGGGGCATGGCCAACAATCTCAATGACGTGCTGATCCCCCAGTTTAAAAAGGCGTTCAGCCTGACCGACCTGCAATCAGGTCTGGTGCAGTCGGCCTTTTACATGGGCTATTTTTTGCTGGCCATTCCGGCGGGGCTGTTCATGCGCCGCTTTGGATACAAGGCGGCGGTGATTGCGGGCCTGTTGCTGTTTGCCGCCGGGGCCCTGCTGTTTTATCCCGCCGCTGACAATCACCAATATAGCTGGTTCTTAGGCGCGCTGTTTGTGATCGCGTCAGGTCTAGCGTTTTTAGAGACCTCAGCCAATCCGCTGATCACCGTGCTGGGGCCGCCCGAAAAGGCCGCCTTCCGGCTTAATCTGGCGCAGGCCTTTAATCCGCTGGGGTCGCTTACCGGCATCTGGGTCGGTAAGGAGTATATACTGTCGGGGGTCGAGCATGACGAATCGTCTTTGAGCGCCCTGTCTGATCAGGCCCGTCAGGCCTTTTACATTTCCGAATCTCAGGCCGTTCAGGTGCCGTATCTGATCATCGGTGCCATCATCATTGCCTGGGCGGTGCTGGTAGCCCTGTCGAAGTTCCCGGCCGCCGCGACCGAAAACACCCACGAACATACTGGCGAAAACCTCTCTGCCGGACGTTCTTTAAGCGGCCTGTTTGCCAAACCCCACTTCCTGTTTGGCGTGATGGCGCAGTTTTTCTATGTCGGCGCACAGGTCGGGATCTGGAGCTACATGATCCGCTACGCCCAGTCCGAACTGGCCATGCCGGAAAAAGACGCCGCTAACTTCCTGTTCATCGCCCTGATCCTGTTTGCCGTTGGCCGGTTTGTTGGCACGGCCCTGATGAGCCGCCTGTCGCCAGTGCGAATTCTGGCTGTCTTTGCCGTCATCAATATCGGCCTGTGCGCCTATGCGGCAACCGCAGGCGGACTATATGGCCTCTATGCCCTGACCGCGACATCGTTCTTTATGTCGATCATGTTCCCGACGATTTTCGCCACCGCCGTGGATGGCCTTGGGCCGCTGACCAAAACCGGCTCATCGCTTCTGGTCATGAGCATCGTCAGCGGGGCCTTGCTGCCGCCGCTGATGGGGCTGATTTCGGATGCGTCGCATATCCGCACCTCTATCTTCATCCCCGCCTTGTGCTTTGTCGTTATCGCCTGGTACGGGCTGAAATCGCCCAAGCGCCCCCTTAGCGCGACGCCCGTAGCCACCACACACTGAGGGTCGGATGGTCATCGACGCCCACCATCACTTCTGGCAGATCGGACGCAACGGCCACGAATGGCCTACGTCCGATCTTGGGCCGATCTACCGGGATTTTAGGCCGCAGGATCTAAGGTCGGAGGCGGTGGGCGTCAGCCTGTCCGGCACCATAGTGGTGCAGTCGCAAGCTCATGACGCCGACACCGACTGGCTGCTTGAAGTCGCGGGCAATGACAATCTGATCTTAGGCGTCGTCGGCTGGGTCGATATGTCGCCCCCCGGTGCCGCCGACCGCATCGCCCATCTGGCGCAGCAGCCCAAATTCAAAGGCGTGCGGCCCATGCTGCAATCCTTGCCCGATGACGACTGGATCAATCAGCCCGCCGTGGCACCGGCGCTTGAAGCGCTCACCCGCCACGACCTTACCTTCGACGCCTTGATCTTTACCCGCCACCTGCCCGCGATTGAGCGGCTGGCGAAGACCTGCCCGGCTTTGCGCATCGTCATTGATCACGGCGCCAAACCCCCGATTGCCCACCGTCACAGCCATCCGGAAGAGACGCGGCACTGGCGCGCGCAGATCACCGCCATTGCCCATAACCCCAATGTCCACGCCAAGCTGTCAGGGCTGGTCACCGAAATGATGCCGGGTCAGCCGATTGATGATCTGTGGCCCTATGTGGACCACCTGCTTGAACAGTTCGGGCCGCATCGGGTGATGTGGGGCTCGGACTGGCCGGTCGTCAATCTGCGCCAATCTTACCGGTCATGGTTCGATCAGGTTGACCACCATCTGCGGGCATTGCCTGCCAATAACATTCATAAAATTTTCGAAACCAATGCCAAATCCTTTTATAAAATTAAATCTGAACCAGGGGTAACGCTATGAATCTGCACCAAAATCTGCGTGACGACGATAAGGATACCGAAACCACCGTCCTGAAATACCGCGCCCCGGCGTTAGAAAAAGGCCTTGATGTGCTGGAACTGCTGGCGGCCCATAAACGCCCGCTGACCCTGTCGCAGATATCAGCCCATCTTGACCGCTCGGTCAGCGAATTATTCCGCATGGTGCAGGTGCTGGAAAACCGCGGCTATGTGGCCCCGGCCCTGCGCGGCGACGGGCTGGAACTGACCAATAAGCTGTTCTCGCTTGGCATGAGCCGTGGCCCCAGCCAGAACCTGTTGGCCAGCGCCATGCCGGTCATGCAGGGTTTAAGCGAATCGACGCGCCAGTCATGTCATATCGCCATCGCCTCCGACAACCAGATCGTCGTTATCGCCCGCGTCGAAGCGCCCGGCGATCTCGGCTTTTCGGTACGGGTCGGCCATCAGGCCCCGGTCGTGAAATCGACCTCCGGCGTCACCCTGTTCAGCTTTCAGCCGCATAAGATGAAGGAAGTCTGGCGCGCCCAACTGATGGCGGAGACTGCGCCTGATACCTGGCGCACCTTTGATGAGCTGTGCCAGTTTGCCCAGAAAAACAACTATGTGCAGCGCCGCTCGGATTTCACAGACGGGATCACCGATATTTCCTGCCCGATCTTCAGCGACGGCACCGTCATCGCCGCCCTGACCATCCCCTATATCCGCTCGCTCGGTAGCGAAAGCCTTGAGGACGCCACCCGCAAACTCCAGACCGCCGTTCAGACCATATCGAAATCGCTCGGTGGCGTTGATACCGTCGAACGCATCCCCATCCGATAGGCGGCTTTTTCTCGCTGAGCGTACAAAAGCCTTGAGTTGTGCGCGCCAAAAGCTTACTTTTATCAGTAACAACGATTTCATTTATAAATGAAACCTAACCGGAAACGTCATAATGTCAGGGGCTGACACCTTGAATTTAATTGGCCGCACCAGTGTGCGCGTCCCTGCCCTTGGGTTTGGGGCCGCCGCCATAGGCAATCTCTATCGCCCGCTGAGCGATGAGGCGGCGAGCGCCTGCGTGACCACGGCCCTTGAGGCGGGTATTCGCTATTTCGACACCGCCCCGCGTTACGGCCATGGCCTGAGTGAGCGTCGCTTAGGGGCCGTCCTGCCGCATGACGTGATCGTCTCCACCAAGGTCGGGCGTGTCCTGACGCCCATCGCCCCGCCCCCGTCCGGAACCCAGCGCCATGGCTTTGTTGATGGCGACCCGTTCGAGGAACATTTCGACTACAGCTATGACGGCGTGATGCGATCGTTCGAGTCGAGCCTTACCCGACTGAAGCGCGAACGGATCGATATTCTGCTGGCCCATGATCTGGGCCGCCTGACCCATGGCGATGATCATGATCACCACCTGAAAGCGTTCCTTAGCGGTGGCCTCAAAGCCATGCAGACGCTGAAATCCGAAGGCAGCATCGGCGCCATCGGGCTGGGGGTCAACGAGACCGAAATTTGTGACCAGGTGCTGGATCACGCCGATCTGGACGCCGTCCTGCTGGCGGGCCGCTATACCCTGCTGGAACAGGCACCACTGACGGCCTTTCTGCCCCGCTGTGTGGCACGCGGCGTCTCGATCATTCTGGGCGGGCCGTTCAATTCCGGCATACTAATTACCGGTGCAGGCAATGGCCGGACACCGTTTTACGACTACGCCCCCGCCCCGCCTGAGATCATCACGCGGGTGCGGCGCATCGAAGCCATTTGCGCCGATCACCATGTCCCCCTGGCGGCGGCGGCCTTACAGTTTCCGCTGGCTCATCCGGCGGTCGTCAGCGTCATTCCCGGCATGGCCACGCCCGACGAGGTGCGCAGCAATGCTGCCCTGTTTCACCACCCGATTCCGCCCGCCCTGTGGGATGACCTGAAAACCGGCGGGCTGATACCGCCCAACTCCCCGACACCTGCCCCGACACCTGAAACGCCTGTATCCGCATGATTTCCCCCCTTATCCTTTTGCACCCCGACGACAATGTGCTGGTGTGCCGCGCCCCCATTACGGCGGGCTTTGAAACGGTCATTGACGGCGACACCGTCATCATCCCGGCCGCCATTGAGGTCGGCCATAAGGTCGCGCGCGGCGATTTGCAGGCCGGTGATAAAATCCTGAAATACGGCGCGCCGATTGGCTCCATGACAGCGGACGCCAAACGCGGCGATCACGTCCATCTGCACAATATGAAAAGCGATTATATTTCCTCCCACACCCGAAAGATCGTCGGCTGATGACCATCCGCAACGCGTATCTCAGGCCCGATGGCCGCAAAGGCATCCGCAATGTCATTGCCGTTGCCTATCTGGTCGAATGTGCCCACCATGTCGCGCGCGGCATCGTCAACCGCTTTACGGACTATGATCAATTGGCGTCCGCGACCATCGGGATTACGCCCGAAGTTCATCTGATCGGCTTTCCGGGCTGCTATCCCAATGCCTATGCCTTCAAGATGATGCAGGCCCTGACCACTCACCCCAATGTCGGTGGTGTGCTGCTGATCTCGCTCGGCTGCGAAAGCTTTAACCGTGAGCAGCTAAAAACCACCATCGAAGCGTCAGGCCGGCCGGTTGAGACTCTGGTGATCCAGAATTCCGGCGGCACCGCCTCGACCATTCAAAAAGGCGTCGAAGCGGTCAAACGGATGCAGGCCATGGCCGCTCAAGCCCCACGCGTGGATATGGACATTTCCGAACTGATTATCGGCACCATCTGCGGCGGTTCGGACGGCACCTCAGGCATCACCGCCAATCCGGCGGTCGGGCGCGCATTCGATACTTTTGGGGCGGCGGGGGCGGCCTGTATCTTTGAGGAAACCGGCGAACTGGTCGGCTGTGAAACCATCATGGCCGACCGGGCCGTCACACCGGAGCTGGGGGCCGCGTTAGAGAAAAGCGTTGAAAAGGCCGAACGCTATTACACCATTATGGGCTTTGGATCGTTTGCGCCCGGCAATGCCGAAGGCGGGCTGACGACCCAGGAAGAAAAGTCGATGGGGGCTTATTCCAAGTCCGGGTCAGCCCCGATCTGTGGCATCTTGAAACCCGGTGATCAGCCACCGACCGGCGGGCTTTACCTGCTGGATGTGGTGCCGGACGGTGAGCCGCGCTTTGGCTTTCCCAATATCTCCGACAATGCCGAAATCGTCGAACTGATCGCCTGCGGGGCGCACCTGACCCTGTTTACCACGGGCAGAGGTTCGGTCGTGGGCTCAGCGATTTCGCCGGTCATCAAGATTTGCGCCAATCCGGAAACCTATCGCAAGCTGTCCGAAGACATGGATATCGATGCGGGCCGGATCATGGAAGGCCGCGCCACGCTGGATGACGTGGGGCAGGAGATCACTGATCTGGTGCTTAAGGTCGCTGCCGGTGCCCGCACCAAATCCGAAGCCCTCGGCCACCAGGAATTTATCCTCACCTATAAGGCGTTCGAGCCGATTGGCCCTTCATGCTTACCTTTAAAGCGAGCCTGACATGAGACTGCAAAACAAAACCGCCCTGATCACCGCCGCCGGACAAGGCATTGGCCGCGCCACCGTCGAAGCTTACGTGCGCGAAGGTGCCCACGTCATCGCCGCCGATATCAATGATGCGTCATTGGCCGAACTTTCCGGCATCCCCGGCGTCACGGCGCGTAAGCTCGATGTCACCGATGCCGAAGCTATCAAGGCCATCGCCGCCGAATTTCCAAACATCAACGTGCTCTATAACTGCGCAGGCTTTGTACACGCGGGCACGATCCTTGACTGCGACGAAGACGACTGGGCCTTTTCCAACAGCCTCAACGTCACCGCCCAGTACCGCCTGATCCGCGCGGTGTTGCCGAATATGATCAAGAACTGCGGGGGCTCGATCATCAACATGTCGTCGATCGCCTCTTCTATCAAAGGCATCCCCAACCGCTTTGCCTACTGCGCCACCAAGGCCGCCGTTATCGGCCTGACCAAGGCTGTGGCCGCCGATTTCGTCGCCCAAGGCATCCGCTGCAACGCCATCTGCCCCGGCACAGTTGAGACCCCGTCCCTGCTGCAACGCCTGCGCGACACCGGCGACTTCGATAAAGCCTACAGCGAGTTCACGTCGCGTCAGGCCATGGGCCGCTTCGGCAAGGCCGAAGAGCTGGCCGCCTTGGCGGTATTCCTAGGCTCCGACGAATCCGCCTTTATCACCGGCCAGCCCTATATTATCGACGGCGGCTGGGTGAATTAAGTGGCCGCACGGGTCAGCCCGAATATTTGCTAAACATTCTTTCGGCAGACGACCATTCAATGTTGGACATGTATGCATCCACATAGGCGGAAGCTTTCGCACCGTAATCCATGTGATAAGCATGCTCATACATGTCCAGTGCCAGTAACGGCGTGCCATCTGCAACGGTCATCGTATGATCCGCCGCCCATTGATTGACCAAGCGCCCTGCCCGTGGTGACCAGGACAGCAATACCCACCCCGATCCGCCGCCCAAAGCCTTGCCCATGGCGGCAAATTCCTGCGTCCAGCGTTCAAAGCTACCGAAATCTGTTTCGATCTGCTGCAGTAACTTTGCACCGGGACGTGAAGCGCTTTTGCCCAGAGACTTAAAATATATCTCATGCAAAATCATCGAATTGAAGGCCAACAGTTCCTCGCGCTTTAGGCCATTAAGCACAAATCCCTGCGTTGCCTTCATATCCAATTTAGCAAAGTCGGCCCCGATCATGTTGAGGCGTTTAACAGCACCGACATAGTTATTGTCATGGTGACTGGTAAGGATTTTTTCCGACAACCATGCAAGGCTTTTGGGATCAAATGGCAGCATCTCCGGCTGGTAAGATTTAACAGCAGGACTTGATCCCGACTGCGCTACTGCTTGGGCGGACGTCATGATCAGCCCCCCGGCCCCTATAGCTGTAATTAATGCACTGCGACGGCTAACCGTAGAGGTCATGATATGTCTCCAAAAATATCTAGGCGAGTAACACCTTATAGAGCCAAATCATAATAGAAATGAGTCACCCATGCAGGGTCATGTCCATCCACATCATCGCACTTTCACCGGTCTTAAGGCATTTCAGGCCGGAATTGGGTTTATTGAACGGATCGGGCATGTGATTGACCGGCTCGGCGCAGAAGAAATCCTCCCCCGGCGGCACATAGATATGCAGCCAGTGGCAGTCGGGTGAGGCCTTGACGGTCAGCGTCGCCTCTTCGCCCTCAAAGATATCAAACCGGCCATTAAATTCGGTGTGACAGTGATCGAGCAATTGCTCGGCATCAACCACATCGCCATTCGTCCAGTCCTTGCCGCGATAGATACCGCCGTGCCATTCGGTCGGCAGGCAGTCGTCGCTCGACAGCCACACGCCCTCGACATGGGCCTTAAGACGCGTCTGTTCAGTTTTTAGGAAATAGGGATGAAAGCCCAGCCCCGCCGGCATGGCGCAGGTCGACAGATTGGTCACCGACAGATAGATCCTTAAGCCCCCGTCACGCAGTTCATAGATTACTTCGGCCCGGTAATCCCACGGCCATTCCCCGACCTTATGGTCAAACACCAGCCGCGCCCGCGAATCTGATATCTCCGCAACCTGCCAGGCCGCACGCCAACCCTGACCGTGCAGGGTGTGGGGATGGTCGCCCAGATTGGGCTTAAGCTGAATGTCCTTGGTGCCAATGACAAAATGTCCGTTTTTGATGCGGTTCGCAAACGGCACCAGTAGGAAATTGCCGGTCTGCAACACATCGCCTGCCCCATCCGGTGCTCGCCGCAAATAATCGCGGCCCTTATGGGTCAGGCTCAAGGTCGAGGCTCCCAGATGCGGGGCGATCCTTAGCTGCGTATCGGCGACGGTAAGCGTGCACACGGCGTCACGCGCACGGCTGAGGGTGAGCGTATCACCCTCTGTAATATCGGACATGATGGCGGCCTTCCCGGTTTTATTTTTTATAGTTTTATAAGCCATAACGGCGGGGCTATGCACCCCGCCGCCGTTTAGATGCAGATCAAGTCTACGCCATTATCAGTGCTTTTTCCAGAGACCTTCGATGGCCTCCAGGGTCTTGCCCTTGGTTTCAGGCACGAATTTCCACACGAATATTGCCGCCAGAACCGAACACGTCCCATACACATAGAACGAGAAACCGTGGTTAAACAAGGCGATCAGGGTCGAGTTACCGTCCATCATCGGGAAGGTCTGAGACACGATATAGTTGGCGATCCACTGGGCCGCGACCGCAATCGACATGGCCGTGCCCTTGATCGAGTTCGGGAACATTTCGGCCAGCAGCACCCACACAATCGGCCCCCACGACAGGGAGAACCCGGCGATATAGACGATAGCCGTCACCAGGAAGATCATGCCCTGTTGGTGGGTCTGGTACAGATAGCCCAAGAAAAACAGCGACACGGCCATGACCACGGCGCCGAGGATCAACAGAGGCTTACGCCCCCAGTTATCGACGGTGAACAGGGCGATAATGGTGAACACCACCATTGCCACGCCCATTATGACGGTTTGCAGCATGGCGGCATTGGTTTCCATGCCGACATTCTTGAACATACTGGGGGCATAATAAAGCACGGCATTAATGCCCACGACCTGTTGAAAGACCGACAGCAGGATACCAACCACCAGAACGCCTGCCCCGAACGAGAACAGCTTACCCGAATGGTTGACCAGACTGCCGCGGATTTCAACCATGGTGGCCTTGGCCGTATCCGGGTCGTTCAGTTCATGCAGCAGTTTTTCAGCCTTGGCCTCATGGCCCTTCATCATGTACCAGCGCGGGGTGTCCGGCATCAGGAAGGCCGCCGTCAGGAACAGAGCGGCCGGAATAGCGCACGAGGCCAGCATGTAGCGCCAGCCGAGCGCGTGAATCCAGGTGTCGTCGCCATTACCGGCTTCGGCGATTTTCATATTGACGAAATAGACCAGCGTAATCCCCACAACGATGGCGATCTGTTGCAAAGACACCAGCAACCCGCGGTGCTTGGCGGGGGCAATTTCCGCGATATACATCGGCGAAATCAGCGACGCCATACCGATCGCGATCCCGCCAAAGACGCGGTAGATCATATAGGGCCACAGGGTATCGACGCCCAGTGTGCCCATCGGGGCGATAAAGGTTTCCGGAAAGCCCGACATAATGGACGATACGAAAAACAGAGCGGCGGCAATCATCATGCCGACCCGGCGGCCAAACTTGGTCGCTAGTGGCCCTGCGATGGCTGAGCCGATCACGCAGCCCAGCAGCGCAATACCGACCGCCAGACCGTGAAAAAAGTTCTTTTGGGTTTCATCCCATGCCATATTCGGCAGGATGTAGTTATGCTTGATTGAGGCTTCCGCACCCGAAATAACGGCGGTGTCGTAGCCGAACAAAAGGCCCCCCAGAGCGGCACCGATCGCCAGCCCCATGACAAGCCCCATATTCACCTTAGCCAGTGACGAGGTCATTGATAGCTTCCTTCCTGAAGGCCATCCCCACGATGGTGATGCACCCTGTTGTGTCAGCGCACACGCCCGATTGGGTGTATGCGTCCGCCTCTGATCCGTCGCGCTTGTGTGCGGAATTTAAGCGTTGTTGCCCGCGCGCGTATCGGTCTCAAATCTATGAATGGCAGCGCTGTCATTTTCAAGCGAATACACCCTTGTTCGCGAGAAAATAGGCAGCGACTGCCGGGATTTCTCCCGTTATTTCAAACTCGATTAATGGTTATGGCGCGGCATCTGATCGGCGATATGGGTAAATTTTAGCGCCGGTTCCATGACCGCACCCGTATGCAATTGCCCGACCGTCTGACGGTAGATTTCCTGCCACGGCGTCATGCTGGCCGGATAGGCCGGAATACCCTCAGCCTTGCGGGCCGCGATATCGTCATCAGCCACCAGCGCATCGCAGGTGCCGGTATTGATGTCGATGCGGATGACATCGCCGGTTCTGAGCCACGCCAGCCCGCCACCGACCGCGCTTTCGGGTGAGGCGTTGAGGATCGACGGCGAATCCGCCGTGCCCGATTGACGGCCATCGCCCAGAGTCGGCAGAGAGGTGATCCCGCGCTTCAACAGCGCATCGGGCGGCTGCATATTGACGACCTCGGCCGATCCGGGCCAGCCGACCGGGCCGGAGCCACGGATGACCAGTATGGTGTTTTCGTCGATATTCAGCGCCGGATCATTGATGCGCTCATGGTAATCGGTCGAGCCATCAAACACGACCGCCTTGGCTTCAAAGATGTTTTCCTGACCCGGCGTGGACAGATAGCGCGTGCGGAATTCATCCGAAATCACACTGGTTTTCATGATGGCAAAGTCAAACAAATTGCCTTTGAGGACAAGGAAACCGGCCCGCTCCATCATCGGGTCTGCGACCGTATAGATCATCTCGCGGTCTTTGGTTTCACGGCCAATGACGTTTTCCGCCAAAGTTTTTCCGGTAATGGTTTTGGCATCGCCGTCGATCAGGTTTTCTTTGAGCAGTTCGACATGGATAGCGGGTACGCCACCGGCGCGGTGGAAGCGCTCCCCCAGATATTTACCCGCAGGCTGCATATTGAGGATCAACGGAATATCGTAAGCGGCCATCCAGTCCTGATCGGTCAGTTCAACCCCGGCGTGACGGGCCATGGCCACAATATGCGGCTGGGCATTGGTCGAACCGCCGACCGCCGCGACCAGCGCAATGGCATTGAGGAACGAATTACGGGTCAGGATTTTCGAGGGCTTTAGGTCTTCCCACGCCATCTCAACAATGCGCTTACCCGTCTCATAGGCCATCTGCCCGCGCTCACGATAAGGCGCCGGAATGGCCGAACAGCCGGGCAGGCTGAGGCCGAGCGTTTCGGCAACCGCATTCATGGTTGAGGCCGTGCCCATGGTGTTGCAATGGCCCGCTGAGGGGGCAGAAGCCGCAGCCGCTTCGATAAACTCATCCTCGGTCATCTGACCGGCCGCTAGCTTACGGCGTGAGCGCCAGATGACGGTGCCGGAACCAACCAGATCGCCTTCGTGATGGCCGTCCAACATCGGTCCGCCCGACAGGACAATGGCCGGAATATCGACGGCGGTCGCGGCCATGATACCTGCGGGCGTCGTCTTATCGCAACCGGTCGTCAGCACCACGGCGTCGATCGGATAGCCGTGCAGGATCTCGATCATCGTCATGTAGCTGAGGTTACGGTCGATGGCCGCCGTTGGCCTGCGGCAGTTTTCAAAGATCGGATGACACGGAAACTCCATCGGAACCCCACCCGCATCGCGGATACCGGCCTTGACGCGATCGGCAAGGTCAAGGTGGATGCGGTTGCACGGCGATATGTCCGAGCCCGTCTGGGCGATACCTATGATCGGACGGCCTGAGCGCAGTTCCGCGGGCGTCAGCCCGTAGTTCATAAACCGCTCAAGGTAGAGGGCCGCCATGTCGATATGGCCGGGAGCCTCGAACCATTCCTGAGAGCGGAAACGACCATTGGGCGTGGCGGGAATGCGTTTAGACATGATCAATCTCATATTGCGGTTGGCCGGAAATATCGGCTTCAAAACTAAACAGGCCACCGGCCAGAGGTTGGGCGGCGATGTCGTCTGCGGACAATCCCTTGGCGGCCGTGGTGGCGTACACGGTTTTCAAATCGCGTCCGCCAAAGGCAATCTTGGTGACATTGGAGACGGGGAATTTAACCTTGTGGATCAGGCGGCCATCGGGGGCATAACAGTTGACACCCCAGCCAAAGAACAGTGCGTTCCAGACATTGCCCGCGCTATCGACCACCGGCCCATCCATATAGCCTTCGCCATGCGGTGGGGTATGTCCGGCTTCGTCCAGACGCGCAAAGACGCGCTTGCCCGCGATCTCGCCGTCGTCATCCAGATCAAAGGCGTAGATGATCTTTTTCAGGGTGTCGTTGTGATAGAGGGTTTTGCCGTCCGGGCTGACCGCAGGGCCATTGGTGATGACGTAATCATCATCCATTTTCTTTAAGCCCCGCGCATCATAGCGATAGAGCGCGCCGGTCGGATTGGCTTCATTATCGTCCATTGACCCGAACCACAGGCGACCTTTTGAGTCGACAAAGCCGTCATTCAGGCGGTTGCCCGGCAGGTGAGGTTCAATGTGCGTCAGGAGTGTAAAATCGCCCGTTTTGGGCTCAAACAGATAAAGCCCGCTCTTGCAGCCGACCACCAAAGCCGCCGCGTTTGCGCGGGGCGATAAAGCCGCACGGTGACGGCGCGGTCCAGGACTGTTTTGAGCCGATGCTGACGTCATAGCGATGGATTTTCGATGACTTGATATCGACAAACCAGACGGCGTGGTCTTTGGCCGACCAGATCGGGCCTTCGCCCAAGATGGCCTTCAAGTCCCAGACGCAGGTGACCTCAAAATTACCGCTCATTGCTCCCACCTTGCGTTTTTTTAGAACTCCCCCTGTTGCAGGGGGAGCTTGATGGCGATGCCTGCATCGGCATCAAGAGGGGGGAATCCGGCACGGACATTACCCCCACCACCACATCTCGCCTTCGGCTCGTGCGGCCTCCTCCCCGGCGCATTTTAGTGCGCTACCGCTGCGCTGCTTGAGCGCAATTGGGGAGGTATATTTTCTTTCCACCGAAAATGTATTGGCGCACCGCGCCAAACTTTTCGGTGAAATCCCTAGCGCCATCCCGCGTCGATCCAGTAGCCATGTCCGGTGCACAGCGACGCATCGTCCGACGCCAGAAACAGCGCCAGAGACGCCACATGCTTAGGCTCGATCCGACCCGGCAAGCATTGCGATTCGACGATCTGGCGCTCACCTTCGGGGGTGTACCACTTCATCTGGCGCGGGGTTTTGACATTGCCCGGAATGATCGAGGTGACGCGGATATTGTCGGGACCAAGCTCACGCGCCAGCGCGCGGGTCATGCCCTCGATGCCCGCCTTGGCGGTCTCATAAAGCACCAGATCGGGCAGACCTAAGTGCCAGGAGATCGAGCCAAAATTGATGATCGCGCCCCCACCCGCAGCCTTCATGCCCGGTGCAATGACGCGCGTCGTCATGGCCAGATGCTTGAGGTTAACAGCGATGTTCTTATCGAAAAATTCCGAGGTCACTTCCGACAGGGTGTGACGGTCATCGCGGGCGGCATTGTTCAGCAGAATGTTAACCGGCCCATCGGCCAGAACGGCGGCCAGCGCGGCTTCTAAGGCCGGGGTGTCGGTCAGATCGCACTTATAGAATGTGGGGGCTACCCCCAGCACGCCGGTATCGAGCGTGGCCGATACCTCATCGACCAGATCGATAAAGTGAACGCGCGCGCCTTGCTGCACAAAGGCCGTCACAAGGCCCGCCCCGATGCCGGAACCGCCGCCCGTGATGAGTACTTTTTTACCTTTAAGGCTTGGATAGATTGCCGACGACATCGGTCCCCATACTTTCTTTAGTTGTATTTATTTTTTACGCGACCGCGTCGTGCGGCTGTACTTTTTTGGTATTCAGCAGGCCGCGACCGGCCAGATTTTGCATCAGGTCAACAATGCCGTAGGCCCACGGTGCCGCGTCTTTCGAGGTCACCACGCGGTTGGTAAGGGTGCCAAGCTTTGGCGACGATACGCTGACGATATCGCCGACCTTATGGGTGAAACCACGGCCCGGAACGTCACGGTCCTGGGTTGGGGCAAATAGCGTGCCCATCATCAGGATAAAGCCATCGGGATATTGATGCTCACTCAGGGTCTGGCGCACCAGTTCCAACGGATCGCGGCTGATCTCAGTCATGCTCGACTTGCCCTTAAGCACATAGCCTTCAGGGCCGGTGATATCGAGATCAAGCTTGGCCTGACGGACATCGTCAATGCCAAACGTGTCGTCAAACATGCGGATGAACGGCCCAAGGCCGGTCGAAGCGTTATTGTCCTTGGCCTTACCCAGCAGCAGCGCCGAACGACCTTCAAAGCAGCGCAGATTGACATCGTTGCCGAGCATGGCCCCAACCGGACGGCCCTTGGGATCGACCACCAGAACCACTTCGGGTTCGGGGTTGTTCCAGGTCGAATCCGATCGAATACCGACTTCGTCGCCCCAACCGATCGATGACAACACCGGCCCCTTGGTGAACACTTCGGCGTCCGGGCCAATCGCCACTTCGAGATATTGCGACCACATGCCATCGGCAATCAGGGCATCTTTCAGCTTGGCGGCATCTTGGGACCCCGGCACGACCGAGCGGATATCGGCCCCGATACGCTCTTTCAGGGCATCACGGATGCCTTGCGCCTTATCGGCATCGCCGCGGGCGCGCTCTTCGATGACGCGCTCAACCGCCGACACAGCGAAGGTGACCCCGGCTGCCTTGACGCATTGCAGATCAATCGGTGACAGCAGTTTGTCTTTAGATGCCTCACCCGACCATGTGGTCGTGAAGTTAAAGCCTTCGAGGTCACCGAGCAGTTTCCCGCCGCTGGGCGCACCCTTTTCAGGCCACACCGCCATCAGTTGCGCCACGGTCGGCGCCACCGGCGTCATGTCATAAACCTTACCACCGCGCACCATAACCGGCGTCGGGCCTTCCGGCAGAAGGATGCGTCCGATCAGGGTTGCGTCGCGCCAGTCCTGCGGAAGGGCGCTGATCAGGCTGTGGTCGGCATTTGGCATGGCCTTGTTTTTCCTCAATTTTTCTTGTGCGCATTTGGGCAAAACGCACACACTCAACGTCATGGCGGATCTGGCATTTTTGCCAAAACCGTCAAAATTGAACGCGCCGTTAGCTTTTACGCCATGATAGCGCTACCATTTGCGCTGCCGACAGGCTCATGTCAAGCCAAAACACTCATATCGCAGTGCGAATTTTGGGGCCATCCCCATCAGATTTTACATGACGTATAAAAACTCAGGTATCACTTACCGCAGCCGACGATTGGCGCTCAATCAGGGAGAAATCCCGGATTTCACGGATCGGCGTATAGGACACGCCGGTACGCTTGGCCCGGATCTGATCCAGCAACAGTTTAAGCGCCAAAGCCGACATGTCCGAGATCGGCTGACGCACCGTCGTCAGTTCCGGCCAGACCATGGTCGCCATGGCCGTGTCATCGAATCCCACGATCGAGACCTGCGACGGAACGTCCAGACCCAGCCGATGGGCGGTCGCCACGGCCCCTGCGGCCATATCATCGTTGGAGGCGAAAATCGCCGTTGGCCGTTCCTCACGCCCCAGCAGGGTTTCGGCGGCATCAAAGCCGGAGCGATAGGTGAAATAACCCTGCACCACATCCGAATCGTCAACCTCAAGCCCGGCCTTGGCCATGGCCGCCACAAAGCCGTCATAGCGAAGCTGGCTGCCGTAGTTATTCGGGTGCCCCTTGATGAAGCCGATCCGGCGGTGCCCCAGCGCGATCAGGCGCTTAGTCATCGAATAGGCGGCCTTATAGTCGTCAATACTGACCGAGGTTATATCCGGTGAGGGCCGCGCCGTCGCCACGCCCACAAACGGGATATTGAGATCCTTAAGCGCCTTGGCCACGCGCGTTGAATCCGACAGGGGTGCGGGCAAGACAACTCCGTCTGTGCCGGTGGATTTCAACTTCTCAATCGCCGACGCCGCCCCTTCGGGGCCGTCACAGCTTTCAATAGTCAACTGGCAACCGCTCTGGGCGCTTTGCTCAAGGATGCCTAACAAAAACTCGCTGAGATAGGCTGAGGACGGGTTGGAATACAAAAGCGCCACCCGCGCCACATCCTGCGTCGCCAGACTGCGCGCCGCCATATTCGGCGAATAGTTGAGCGCCTCAACCGAGGCCAGTACCTTTTGACGGGTTTCCTCACGCACATTTTTTTCGCCATTGATGACCCGCGACACGGTCATGGGCGATACGCCCACATGACGCGCCACATCATGAATAGTCACTATATTGCCGCCGCGACGCCCGACTTTTCTCGCCAAGTTGTTCCCCTAGCTTATTCATTTTATTACCACTCGCTTTCCCCGGCGATGATAATGAAAATGATATGTAATCAACCAGCTATAGCCATAATCCGCTTTGGCGCTCAAAGCAAACGGCGCGATTTTCACATGTAAAATCTTTTCCACCTTGCCAATTTTGCGTTTTTGCGCTTAATTTATCCTACAAATATCAAAGGCTTGTTCGGCACGCATCTTCGCAAACGCAAAATTAAGTTTGCACCGTCTCCGAAAAGACAGGCCCAAAAATATAACGGGAAGCAACTATGGTACGGGAAGGTTTAATTGCGGCTGGGGTCTCGGCCGCCATGTTAGCGCTCACATCAATCAGCCTGGCGCAAACCCCAGCGCCCGCCCCTAAACCGGCCACGGCACCGGTCTATGCCTGGCAAAATGTCGAAATCCTGGGCGGTGGCTTTGTACCGGGCGTGGTGTTTCATCCGACCGAAAAGGGCCTGGTCTATGCCCGCACTGACATTGGCGGGGCCTATCGCTTTGATCCCGTAGCTGGCCGTTGGGTCCAGATGCTCGATTTTCTGGGCAAGGCCGATTCGCAGCTTTATGGTGTGCTCTCGATCGGTCTCGATCCCCAAAAACCTGATCGCGTTTATCTGGCCGCCGGTGAATATCTCGGCGGCAATGCCCGTAAAGGCGCGATCCTGATTTCCAAGGATCGCGGCAAGACCTTCACCAAGACCGAACTGCCGTTCTGGCTGGGCGGCAATGCCGATGGCCGCTCTACCGGTGAGCGCCTTGTGGTCGATCCGAAAAACCCGCAAACCCTGTGGCTGGGCACCAGCCGCGACGGCCTGTGGCGCAGCGAGGATGCAGGTCTGACGTGGACAAAGACTGCCCTGCCCGCCGACCATATCCTGTGGGCACTACCGGACGGTAAAGGCAGTCTCTATGCCGGTGCGGAGGCCAGGGACGGCAAAAGCCTTTATGTCTCAAAGGACGGCGGCACCTCATGGGCGGCGGTTTCGGGCACACCCAAGGGCCTGATGCCCCACCACGCGGAATTCGATGCGGGCGGCAAGTTGTTCCTGACGTTTTCGGATAGTGTCGGCCCCAACGGCGTCAAGGACGGCGCGGTCAAGACCTATGATCCGACTACCGGCAAATGGGACGACATCACCCCGCTTAAGCCCACAGCGGAAACCTTCGGCTATGCGGGCCTGTCGCTGGACAGGCAAAAACCCGGCACGCTGGTGGTCTCGACCCTTAACCGCTGGGGTTCAGGCGATGAGATTTTCCGCTCGACCAATGGCGGCAAATCGTGGACGCCGCTCAGCAAAAAATCGACATTCGACACATCCCAAGCCCCATGGTTACTGCCCTATGCGGGCGGCAGCCATGACCACCTCGGCCACTGGATCGGCGATATCGATATCGATCCGTTTGATTCCAGCCGGGTGTTCTACGTCACTGGCTATGGCCTGTGGGAAAACCGCGAATTGGCCAGCTTTGATACCGGTTCAAAGCTCAACTGGCGCTTTACCAATCAGGGACTGGAAGAAACCGCCGTTCTGGAACTGGTCTCGCCACCGGTGGGCGCACCCGTGTTTTCGGCGCTGGGCGATATCGGCGGGTTCCGCCATGACGACCTGACCTCGGCCCAGAATTCGACCTATTTCCATCCCAATGGCGTCCACACGCGCGGCATGGATTTCGCCGAGGCCAAGCCCAGCCTGATCGTGCGCACCTCCGACCGGCCGCCGTTTGGCTATTATTCCGAAGATGGCGGAAAGACCTGGACCGGCTTTGCGTCACGCCCCCCCACCGTCACCGGCACTGATTACCAGACTATGGGCATTGGGGTATCGGCAGACGGCGCGTCGTGGGTGTGGATGCCCGCCAAGTCTGAGCCCTATGTGTCTACCGACAAAGGCCAGACCTGGGTCAAATCGACGGGCGCACCGGTCAACAGTGAAAGCCATATCTTCCCGATTGCCGACCGGGTGAACCCTAAGAAATTCTACCTTTATGATAACCGCAAAAAGACGGTCTATGCCTCCGAAGACGATGGGTTGACGTTCAAGGTCGCCACAATGAGCGCCGTCGATTGGGGCGGACGGATGAGGGCCGCTCCCGGCCATGAGGGCCATCTTTGGGTCGGCGGCTGGAACGCGCTTAATGTCTCCGATGACGGCGGCAAGACCTTTTCCACTCTGCCCGGTTTTCAGGAAGCCTGGTCGGTAGCCTTTGGCAAATCGGCTCCGGGTGAAACCTATCCGGCCCTGTTTGTGTGGGGTAAGCTTAATGACCGCGAAGGGCTTTATTTCTCATCCGATCTGGGGGCACGCTGGGTCAGGCTGACCACGCCGTCAAAGCAGTTCGGCTCGATCCGCGGCGTCATGGCGGGCGACCCCAAGGTGTTTGGCCGACTCTATATCGGCACGGATGGTAGGGGTGTATTGTATGGTGATTTCAAACTGCCGGAAGCGGCCAATAAATAGGGGGATATCATGCGGGCTTTATTGATGGCCATTGCGACCTTGAGTGTAGCGGCTCCGGCAGAGGCGCAGGTCGCTTTTGACCATATCTTCAACGACCATGCCGTTTTGCAACGGGACACGCCGGTTAAGGTTTGGGGCCGAGCGGCTGCGAACGCGCCGGTCACGGTTGAACTGGCAGGCGCGTCGGTACCTGTAACCGCCGACGCCAAGGGTGAGTGGGCGGTGACCCTGCCCGCCACCAAGGCCGGTGGGCCATACACCCTTAAGGCCACCAGCGGTTCTGCGACCACAACCCTGAACGATGTCGTCATGGGCGATGTCTGGCTGTGTTCGGGCCAATCGAACATGGAATTTCAGACCAAATACGCCACCAATGCCTATAACGAGATCCAGAACTCGGCCAATCCTGATATTCGCTTTGTGACGGTCGATCGGAATGCACAACCAAACCCGCTGGACACCTTGCCCAAGCGCCTTGAGTGGCGCGCAGTCGGGCCGGAGACAACCGGCGATACCTCGGCGGTGTGCTATTACATGGCCAAGGCACTGCAAAAAACCCAAAACGCCCCCATCGGCATGATCCATTCGTCATGGGGCGGTACCACCATTCAGTCGTGGATGTCCGAGCCTGCCCTGCGCGATCTGAAAACCTATGATCAGGGCCTTGAGACCTTGAAAACCTACAGCCGCGATCAGGCTCGCGCTAAAACCGAGTGGCAGGCGGTCATGCTCGACTGGTGGCAGGCCAATGAACCTGACGCCAAGCTTAAGGCGACCTGGGCAACGCGCGATTTCGACGACCGCGACTGGGACACAATCACCGCCAATGGCTTCTGGGAAAGTGCAGGCAAGCCGGAGCTAACCTATTTCGACGGGGTGATCTGGTACCGCGGCTCGGTCACGCTGACAGCCGCACAGGCAAAACAGGCCGCCACGATTGAACTCGGCCCCGTAGATGACGGCGACACCACCTTTGTCAACGGCAAGGTCGTCGGGGCGACCGAAAGCTGGAACGCGCCGCGCACCTACGCCATCCCCAAGGGGACGCTTAAGGCCGGTAAAAACGTCATTGCCGTCCGCGCCTATGATTCCGGCGGGGGCGGAGGATTGTGGGGCAAGCCCCAAGACCGGCGCATCGCCTTTGCGGACGGATCGAGCATCACCCTGCCCGCCCAGTGGAAATATAAGGTCTCGGCCCCGCTGTCGGCGCTTAAAAATTCACCCACGACACCGTGGCTTGCGAACAGCGGCCTGACCAACCTTTATAATGGTATGATCGCCCCAATTGCGCCTTACACCCTCAAAGGGGCAGCGTGGTATCAGGGCGAGGCCAATGTCTCACAGGCTGCCGAATATGCCCGCCTGCTGCCCGCAATGATTAAGGATTGGCGCAGAGCATTCGATGCCCCTGACCTGCCGTTTCTGGTCGTGCAACTGGCCAATTTCGGGCCAGTGGCCAAGTTGCCAGTACAATCGGCATGGGCCGAACTGCGCGAAGCCCAGCGTCAAACCGTTAATAATGATTCGAAAACCGGACTGGCCGTCACCATAGATATTGGTGACCGCGTCGATATCCACCCGACCCAAAAAAACGTGGTGGGGCAGCGTCTGGCACTGGCGGCGCGCAAAGTCGCCTATGGTGAGGCTGTCGTCTCCGGTGGCCCGCAGCCGGTGACCGTCGTGCGCAGCGGCACCGATATCGTCATCACCTTTGATGCCGCACTCAGAGCCTATTCCTCGGCTCAGGCCATCGGGTTTGAAGTGTGTGATGCGGCCAAAACCTGCCGGTTCACGGCCACCGATGTGTCGGGCATGACCGTCACGCTCAAAGCCGCCAATACACCGCAGGCCAAATTCGTGCGCTATGCCTGGGCCGACGCACCCTATGTTAATCTCTATTCCGACCAGGATCTGCCCGCTATTCCGTTTGAAGAGGCCATTCCATGACCCCCACCCGTCGCGATCTTCTGGCCTCCGGTTCGGCGCTGACTGCCGCCGCAATGGCACCTGCCGTCCAAGCTAAACCCGTCAAATTCAAACCGACCTGGGAGTCTTTGTCTGAGAACTATCAGACCCCGGAATGGTTTAAGGACGCCAAGCTCGGCATCTGGGCGCACTGGGGGCCGCAGTGCGTGCCGGAGGCCGGCGACTGGTATGGCCGCCAGATGTATATGCAGGGCAATCATTATTACGATCACCACGTCAAACACTATGGTCACCCCAGCAAAACCGGCTTTATGGAGATCATTGGTCAGTGGCGCGCCGAAAAGTGGGAGCCGGAAAAACTGATCCAGCTCTATAAGGCGGCGGGCGCGAAATATTTCGTGGCTATGGCCAATCACCACGACAACCTCGATCTGTTCGATTCCAAATATCACGCCTGGAACAGTGTCCGCGTCGGCCCAAAAAAGGATATTGTAGGTACTTGGGAAAAGCTGGTGAAGGCGCAAGGGTTGCGCTTTGGCGTCTCCAATCACTCGGCCCATGCTTGGCATTGGTGGCAGACGGCCTATGGCTATGACGCCGAGGGGCCGATGCAGGGCGTGCGCTATGACGCCTTCCGCCTGACCAAAAAAGACGGCAAGGGCACATGGTGGGAGGGCCTCGACCCGCAGGAACTTTATACCGGCCCGGCCGAGGGCATGGTCCCGCCCGATGGCATTACCTCCATCAAAGACATGCAGGCGTTTAACGACAAGACCTCCGGCGACTGGACCGAAGCTCAGCCGAAGAATAACCCCTATTACGCCAAGCAGTGGCTCGCTCGTCAGAACGACCTGATGGATAAGTACAAACCCGATTTTGTCTATATGGACAACTATGTCACGCCACTAGCCGGTGTCGGGCTTGAGGCCACCGCCTATTTCTATAACCAATCCACCAAATGGCACGGCAAAAACGAAGCTGTGGTGACTGGTAACAAATTGGATGCCACTCAGGCCAAGGCCCTGACCAACAATGTCGAGCGCGGGGCGTCGGCCTACCTGCGGCCTGAATACTGGCAGACCTGCACCTGCATTGGCAACTGGCACTACGACCGCGCCCTTTATGAGCGCGATGGCTATAAATCGGCCAAGCAGGTTATCCAGTTGTTGATCGATGCGGTCTCAAAGAATGGCAACCTGTTGCTGTCGATTCCGATTCGCGGCAATGGGGAAATCGACGAGAAAGAAGTGGCGATCCTTAAGGACATGGCGGCGTGGATGGCCGTCAATGGCGAGGCTATCTTTGGCACCCGCGCCTGGCATACTTTTGGCGAAGGCCCAACCGAAGTCGGCGCCGGTCACCAGAACGAAGCCGCTGCCAAACCTTTTACCGATAAGGATATTCGCTTCACCACCAAGGACGGCGCGCTTTATGCGCTGGCTCAGGACTGGCCCGAAGGCGGGCAGATGCTCATAACCACGTTCGCAAAAAATACGCTCACTTCCAAAGCCACTATTGAACGTGTCGAACTTTTGGGTATAGCTCAACCTCTGGAATTTGAATTGTCTCCAGACGGACTAAATGTGAAACTGCCCGCTCAGCGTCCGGCCGCAACGCCGGTGCTGAAAATCACCGGCCAGACTCTGGTTTAGTCCGCCCATAAGGAACCCGCGCCTTAATGCCTGTTGATGACCCCTGCTGCCCGATCAGCCGCTATGCGCGCCAATTGCGTAATTATATGTGGGCGGTCGAGGACATGATCTGCGAACAAAAGCTGGAACAGGCCCGCAAGGTCGAGGCCGTCAGGGCGTGGCTGGTGAGCCTGAACATCGATCCCGACCGGCCCCTGCCGTTCAAGCGCAAATAACACCCCCCGCCGGAGCGATCCGGCGGGGGTTTTTCTTTAAAATCAGGCTCGAATATAAGATTGGGAGATTTGAGTCATATAATAGCCGGCAAGCGCCGCAGGTACATTTAGTACCTGCAAGCGCAGACTGCGTATTAGATGGCCAAAGACCGCAATCTTACCGCTTCACGGTCACAGCCTTGCCCGTATAGGTCACGGTCCGGTCGGCTGCGTCAAAGTCGGTGGTTTTGCCACCGTCCTTGATAAAGCGGACCTTGAACGTGCGGTTGGCCACCATGCCCTTATAGCTGCCCGAACGCGCCCCGATCTTCAGTTCGCCGGTCTTGTCGTTATAGGCAAACGGGATACGGCTGAACTGCCCCTTGATGTAGGCATTGGAGACACCGTCATCTTCATAGAGGCTATAGCTGCCGTCGGCGCCGGTATAGACGTTGAGGGTCAGCGGTGCGTCCGGTGTTTCGTCGACATACTGCATGACCGGCCCCATAGGCACGATCGCACCGGATTTGACAAACAGCGGGATCTGATCGAGCGGCGCGTCAACCGTGATCGTCTGACCGCCTGTGGTTTTCGCGCCGGTATAGGCATTATACCAGTCAGCGCCCATCGGCAGGTAGACACTGCGCGACGTCGCCTGATACTTCGTCACCGGAGCGACCAGGATCGACTTGCCGAACATATACTGGTCGTTGACGTTCTTAGCCTTGGCGTCCGTCGGGAAATCAAGGGCAAAGCCGCGCATAATCGGCGCCGAAGTATAGTGGCTGTCGGCCGCCGCCGAATAGATATACGGCATCAGGCGGTAGCGCAGTTCCAGGAACCACACCATGTTGGCGCGCATGGGCGAGCCTTCGGGCGAGATTTCGTGGATTTCCCGCTTCACCCCTTCGCCGTGTGAGCGCATCAGGGGGCTAAACGTCCCGAACTGCCACCAGCGCTGGTTCAGCTCACGCCATTCTTTCAGGTCTTCGGCGGTGCCAGTGCCGCCAGCGGCACGGTTCTCTTGGAGCCCACCGACATCGCTACCCTGAAAACGCGTTTCCTGCGCATAACCACCGATGTCGTGCGTCCAGTTGGGCACGCCGGAGAAGCCCGTCTGCACACCGGCTGAGATCTGATCGAACAGGTTGTCCCAGGTGCCGACGACATCGCCCGACCACAGGGCCGCCGCGTTGCGTTGCACACCGGCAAAACCTGAGCGGGTCAGGATGAACTGGCGCGTATCGGGCTGATCGACCTTGAGGCCGTCATACATGGCCTGCGTGTTCATGGTGGCATAGGCATTGTGAACCAGAGCGCCCGGCCCCATCTGGGTCGGGGTGATCAGTTCAGCGAACTCTTCCGGTGAGGTATTTGAGCGGACGTCAGGCTCGGTATTGTCCATCCACCACGCATCGAAGCCATATTTCACCAGACCTTCTTTCATCTGGCGGTAATAGATGTCGCGGGCTTCTTTGTTATAGGGCGAATAGTGGCTGTTGAGATAGCCCGGGCCGACCCAGTCCTTATAGCCCAGTTCGACGTTCTTGGTCCACATATAGCCCTTGGCTTCGAACTCCTTATAGTTATCAGTGTTCGGATAGTACTTGCCCCAGATCGAAATCATGATGCGGGCGTTTTGCTTATGGACCTCATCGACCAGCTTTTGCGGATCGGGGAAGCGAATGGGGTCGAACTTGTGGCTGCCCCATTGATCCTGCGGCCAGTAGAACCAGTCCTGCACGATGTTGTCGATCGGCCATTTGTTGTCGCGGTAGGTTTTGAGCACGCCCAGCAACTGATCCTGGGTCTCATAGCGTTGACGCGACTGCCAGAAGCCGTAGGCCCATTTCGGCATCATCGGCGGGGTGCCGGTGACATGATGATAACCGCCGATCACGCCTTCGATATCTTTGCCCGCGATGAAATAGTAGTTCAGGCCCGTGCCTGCCTCAGAGGTAAAGCGCAGCGAGTGCTTATCGGCATCGGGTTCCGGGTTGGAGTGATGCAGGGAGATCAGGCCGCCTGACGGCTCCCATTCGAGGCTGAGCGGAACCGGCTTACCGGCCTCAAAGCTCTGCTCGAAATTGTTGTACCAGGCATTCCAGCCCATGCGCCAGATATCATGATCAAACAGGGTCTTGCCGTCGACTTTGAGGATCGCATAGTCAGACGCAAACAGGCGCATCTTATGCACGCCCGGTTGGTCGGACGTCATGGTGCCTTCCCAGACGACCTTGACCTTTTTGCCTGTCGTGGCTTCCTTGGAAAGTGCCGCGTCTTTCGGCCAATATTTGTCGACATCGCTCAGGAACTGGTAGCGGATATCCGGCTCGCTGCGGGTCAGAATCAGCTTACCGTCGACATAGTACTTGGCGGTCAAACCGGCCTTGCCGTCCAGCCCTTGCAATTTAAGGTCGCGGCTGGCCAGACCGAAGCGGATCGGGTTACCAAAGCGTGTGACCGAGTTGTTGTCCCACAGGATGCCGTAGTTCATGTCGGAGACGACAAACGGAATGCCGATGTCCATATTGTGCTGGCGCAGTTCGACATCTTCGCCGTTCAGGTTCATCTGGGCGTTCTGGTGCTGGCCCAGACCGTAGAAAACCTCAGACGTACCCTTATTGAACTGGGCATGGGTCGCGACATAGGGCTTACCCTCAACCATAACCGGCTTGATGTCGGCCTTGGCCTGCGTCAGCAGTGTCTTGCCGCTGGCGTCCTTGAAGGTTATCAGCCCGCTTTTCAGGGACACCACGGCCTTGGCCTTACCGGCATCAAGCGTGACGGTATCGGCAGCACCAGTGACCGTGAACTTGCCTTCGGGCTTGGCCATCGCCATCAGGGATTCGATCTGCGGGCGGGCCGGACCATCGACCGCCAGTACATGGATGATCGAGTCGTTAATGACCTCAAGGCGCACTTCCTTGGCGGGGCCCGCATCAGGCTTGACCACAATGCCGGTCGCTGTTTTTTCAAATGAGCCAGCAAGCGTCGTGCTGGCCATCAGTAATGCGACAAACGCCGGAGCATAGATAAATGGTTTCATAATCGTCTTCCCTGTATCGTTTAATAGGTAGCGAGTTTGATTTTAAGGACAGCCGGTTCCCCGGTCAGATTAAGGCCGTAGTCGGTCTGATCGCCGTTCCAGACGAAATCTACCACCCACTTGCCGTTTTCAAAATGGCCCTGCTCCACCGCGCGGAAGATCAGGTTCTTACCTTTTTGCTTGTCGCCCACGCCAAAATTGAGGCGGGCATGGACGCCAGTAACCAGAAACTCGTCTTCGGACAGTTGCGCGATGACGATACCGCCATTGGGCTTCTCACGGCCCGGCACCGGATCGATCTTACCCAGCCAAGCCCATTCGGTCAGGCCAAACTGCCACTCACCGTACATGACATCGACCTTCCACTTGCCGCCAAGGTCAATCGACTGCGGCTTGCGGTCGTCAGCTTCGGCCACACCCCAGACCGGCTTTTCCCAGGCGATTTTCGCCCAGTCGCGCATCATCGGCGCAAACAGGGCATACTTTTCGCGGAAAGGCTTCAACCCCTCATAGGTGATGTCTTTGCCGCCCAGCGGATAGTTGGTGTAGCCGGTATAGTCGATGCCGAAGGGTGAAAACCCTATCCCGCCACGGCCCAGCACGCTAAAAATATAGCGGGCAAACTCGCTGTCAGAGCCTGTTTCCGGTACGAACAGCGGATTGTTATGCTTTGAATAGTGGTTAAGGGCGGCCTCGTAATTGGCCGAGTCGCGCTTATAGATATCGGGGGCTACGATATCGATGGCCGGGGCCGCCGCCTGATAGATATCAATGACATTGTGGGTTGGCCCGCCCGACGAATAGGTCTCCGGCCCGACATCAAGCAAAGGCTCACGCAGGGCTGCGTTCACAAACATCGGCAGGTCATAGACCTTGCGTCCAGCTT
Organism: Asticcacaulis sp. SL142; assembly: GCF_026625745.1. Lineage (NCBI taxonomy): Bacteria > Pseudomonadati > Pseudomonadota > Alphaproteobacteria > Caulobacterales > Caulobacteraceae > Asticcacaulis > Asticcacaulis sp. SL142. Next base: position 1,811,509 of record NZ_CP113061.1, read on the forward strand.
CTGCGATCTCGTTGATGTAGCTGGCGATATACCAGGCGTGGAAATATTCATCAGCGTGCTTACCGAATACGTCCGCCCACGTCCCACCCTTAGCGATACCCTTCTTTTTCAGAAGCGCGTGAGGCACCTGACCAGCGAACACCTTCTCGGCCTTGGCCGAATAGTCACGCACCGAACCATAGGTGCCGCTCTCATTCTGCGGCTGGATCATGATGACCGTGTGCTGATCGCCGTCGATCTTTTTCAGGTGCGTCATCAGGGCGACGAAAGCCTTTTTGTCGGCCTCCAGCGTCGTGCGCTCCATCGGCGACAGGCAGTAGGACATGGTGCCGTCTTTTTTGGTGATGCGCGGGAAGCGCTTATTGTCCAGCTTCACCCAGTCCGGCGTATAGTTGGGCGAGGTATTCTTCCACGTCCCGAACCACAACAGCACCAGCCGGACATTGTTCGCGCGGGCTTGCTTAACCAGTTCATCGACATAGGAAAAATCGAACTGACCTTCTTTGGGCTCGATCTGCTCCCACGCCACCGGAATCTCCAGCGTATTGGCGTGGATGTCCTTCAATGCTGGCCAGACCTTGGGCAGTTGCGACGGATAGTTGGACGAATTATTGGCCTGCGCCCCCAGGATCAGATAGGGCGCACCGTCGACAAATAAAGCGGCCTTGCCATTCTTTTTTTCAATACGCGGCAGCTCATTCGCGACCTGCGCCAGTGTTGGCATTGCCGACGACACCACCATCAGGCTAGCACAGGCGCCCATCAGAAAACGACGCGTCAGCTTTGCGTGTGCGGATATCATACTGAATTTCCGGTTACCCGGCTCCCTCTGAAGTCATCATTTGTTTGCCGGGAATATACGCCAAGCGTGCGCCAGCGTCATGCGCCGCGCTCTCAGCCGCAAGTGGGATGTCCCTTCACCATCTCTTCCCGATGTTTGCCCTTGCCGCGGTATTATTTATTTGGCACGCGGTGAGCTATTTTATCTTACAAATTTGTGTATCATCAAAAATTGAAACAGCAAGTCAAAATTGATAGCGCTATCATTGAAAAGCGTGTCCAATAGGGGAAGTTCACGAAATTGAGTGGCCGGGGGAGGCAGAACCGTTCCTGAAAAACCTGCGCCTTGGCAAAAAATGTGTGTTTGCAGCCATTTAAACTGGACAAAATCACCGTTTTTTGCCGATTAAAGGTAACCGTCCACAATTTCATATATAATGACTCCCGCCAAGCGAGCATAAAAAGGCAAGGTAGAGAAACATGCGTACCCAACGTGGCTCCAGCCTCACATACGGTCTGCTTGAGACCCTGGGGCAATCGATCGTGATCGGCGATTTTGACAAAAGCGGTTTTCCAACCGAAGCGGAGCTTTGCATCCGCTTTGGCGCCAGCCGCACCGTCGCCCGCGAAGCCGTTAAAATGCTGACCGCCAAGGGCCTTTTGAGCGCCCGCCCGCGTCAAGGCACCAAGGTCGAGCCAATCACCCACTGGAACCTGCTCGATCCCGATGTCACGCGCTGGCTGATGGAGCGGCAATATTCTAACAAGATTTACCGCGAATTCACCGAGGTGCGTCTGGCGATTGAGCCGGTGGCCGCCGCCCTCGCCGCCCAGCGTGCCAATAAGGCCGATATCCGCGCCATCAGGGACGGCCTGAACGGCATGCGCAACGAAGCCGGTGAGCATGATCTGGCGCTGCTGGCCGATATCGACTTTCATGTGGCTATCCTTAAGGCGTCGGGCAATCCGTTCTTCCTGCAACTGAGGGCCCTGATCAATACCGCACTGCGCATTTCCATCGGCCTGACCAATAAGATCGCCGGTCATACCGCCTCCATCCCTGCCCACGAAGCGGTTCTGGTGGCGATTGAAAACGGCGATGCGGTGGGGGCTGAAAAAGCCATGCGGACGATCCTGTTGGAGTCGCTGGAACTTCTGGCCTCCTTCCAGCCTGAAACCGCCCACTAAAGTTCGATCTGCCATAAACCTTTTCTAAGCCTGATACCTATATTGTGCGTGACGGGACGGTGTTTGGCGGCTAAACACGCCCGCAGGGAACGGCAGTCAAAGGGTTCGGTGACATTGGCTAAGACGGCAATACTGGTAACGGGCGTAGCGGGCTTTATCGGCTTTCACGTAGCAAGCGCCCTGTTGGCGCGCGGCGAAACCGTGGTCGGCATTGATATTGTCAATGACTATTACGATCCGTCCCTAAAAGATGCCCGCCTGAAGCAGATTAATGATCACCCGGCCTTTCGTTTCGTCAAGATGGATGTGGCCGATGCCGATGACGTCAAGGCACTGGTGCTTGACGCCGGCATCACCCGCATTATTCACCTCGCCGCCCAGGCCGGGGTGCGCTATTCGATTGAAAACCCGTTTGCTTATCAGCGCTCAAACCTTCAGGGTCATTTGAGCATCCTTGAGGCCTGCCGTGCCGCCCAAGGTTTTGAGCATCTGGTCTACGCCTCGTCGTCATCCGTGTACGGCGACCGTCCTCTGGCCGGTGACGGTTTTAGCGAAGATGACCGCGTAAATGAGCCCGTCTCGCTCTATGCCGCCACCAAGCGCTCTGGCGAACTGATGAGCACGACCTACAGCCACCTGTACGGCATTCCACAGTCGGGCTTAAGGTTCTTTACGGTCTATGGCCCGTGGGGCCGCCCCGACATGGCCTATTTCAGCTTCTCCGAAAAGATCATGAAGGGTGAGGCCATCGAAGTTTATGGTGAGGGTCATATGCACCGTGACTTCACCTATATCGACGATATCGTTGAGGGCATTATCGGCGTTCTTGATCATCCACCCGCCGGTGGCAAAAACGAGATCTACAATATTGGCGCCCATCAGCCGGTCGGCCTGATGGACATGATTTCCACACTTGAGACCGCGCTCGGCCGTGAGGCCAACAAGATCATGCGCCCGATGCAGCCAGGTGATGTCACCACGACCTATGCCGATGTCTCAAAGCTCAAGGCCGTTACGGGTTACGCCCCCTCCACCCCGCTCAAAGACGGACTGGAGCGCTTTGCGACCTGGTTTAAGGGTTATAAGGGCCTCAATTAGCGACACAGATGATAGAGCACGATCCCGCTGGTGGTAGCGACATTCAGGCTGTCGAAGCCGCCGTGCATGGGTATCTGCACACTGATGGCGGCGTCCAGAATGCCGCGGCTCAGGCCCGGCCCTTCGGCACCCAGTAAAAACGCCGACCGTTCAGCGGGCATAATCTGATCCAGCACCACATCACCCGCTGGACTTAGAGCATAGGCGGTCAGGCCGTGGTTGCTCAGAACGTCAAGCAAACCCTGCCCCACCCCTAACCGATAATGCGGCACCACCAGAGCGCCCCCAACACTGACGCGGATGGCCTTACGGTACAACGGATCGCAGCAGGCACTATCCAGCACCACCGCATCGACGCCAAAGGCCGCCGCATTGCGCATCAGCCCGCCCATATTGTCGGTATTGGCAATGGCACTTAGCGCCATAATCCGTAGCCGCCCCTGACGCGCCAGAATATCTTCAAGGGTTTGCGGCGGGACGTATCGCCCCAGCGCCAGATAGCCGCGATGGATCGGAAAGCCCGCCACGTCATCCATCACCGTTTGATCCACGACATAGACCGGCACATCATCGGGCACGCTTAAGCCCTCAAGCCGCGCCGGTGTGGTAAGGACGCTGACCGTCTCACACAGGGGCGAAGCAAACAGCCGCTCCAGCACCACCTTGCCCTCAGCCATAAACAGGCCCTGCCGCCCGGTCAGGTCACGGTCTTTGACATCACGGTAAGGCTCAAGGCGCGGGTCATCGGGGTCAGTGAGGTAAAATTCGGGCATCGGTTTCCATAGGCTCCAGCAAGGCCCGTGTCTTGGGCAGGCAGTGCGGATAATTGGCGTGAATAAAGCCCACCATCTTTTCCCGCACCAGACAGCGCAGATCCCAGGCGGTGGGGGAATCCGCCGCACTTACCAGAATGCGGATCTTGATGACATCTCTTTCGGCCTCAGTGACCTGAACGACCTGCACCTTTTGATCCCACAGCTTGGTCTCATTCAATATGCGCACCAGTTCGGCACGCAACGGCTCAATCGGCAAAGAATAGTCAGCGAACAATTCGACCGAGCCTATGATATCGGCCGAATTGCGCGTCCAGTTCTGGAACGGCTTTTCGATAAAATAGCTGATCGGCAACACCAGACGACGCAGGTCCCAGATGCGGATAACCACATAGGTCAGGGTGATTTCTTCGATCCAGCCCCACTCGCCTTCGACCACGACCGCATCGCCCATGCGGATCGGCTGGGCAATGGCGATCTGAATGCCGGCCAGCAGATTGCCCAGCGTCTTTTGCGCGGCAAAACCGATGATCAGACCGGCCATACCGGCGGACGCCAGCAGACTAACCCCCAAACCGCGCAGGCTTTCAAACATCATGAACACAGCGGCGAGCGCGATCAGGAACAGCAGGAAGGACACGATGCGCCGCACGACCACAATCCGGGTCTGAATGCGCCGCGCCCGCAGATTGTCACGCACATTGACATCATAACGGCGCATGACGGCGGCAGACACCATGCCGACAATACTGACGGCCAGCCAGTATACAAAACTGACCGCCAGTATCTTAATCACACCCTCATAGAACGGATTGGCCGAGGCTTCCGGCCAGGTCAGGCGCACCGCAATGATCGCCATCAGCAGGGGTATGACCATGTACAGCGGCCTGCGCAGGCGGTGAACATTGAACTGATAGGGAGCGCTGGCATTAAGGCTGGCTAACTTGCGCGCCGACGCCATCAATAGCCGCGCCACCAATAGCCCGATCAGTAAAAACAGAACCGCCGCCCCCACTACGATCAGCCAGTGGGGGATATAGTCTCTCAAAATGTTCATGGGTTGGTCTCCGATATGAAGCGGATGAAACACCATGCCACCAGCCTTGAGGCCGGAAACACGACAAAGGGATTCGATTGGAATAGCGCGCCCGCAAACGGCGGGAATAGAACATTTCCCGATCAACTTTGATCGTTGAAATGCTCTAAGTTTTTTGTTTTATCGCGCATTGGATTCCGAAAACCGCTTCACACTTTTCGGCATGCGCTCTAAGATCTGCGCCTTTGTGATCACATTTCCGTGGCGCTTAGAGGCCACCGTGATTTAAAGGTTGAAAATATAGCTTAAGCGGCCATGATCAATATCAAATCACCATAAAGACCTGTAAGTCTTTGATAAAAATGAGCCCAGAAGGCAATCATGAAGTCCAAATCCAAACGTCCCCAAACCGGCTATAACAAGCGCGGCGCCAAAGACATCCGTGAAGCGGCTGATTGGTGCGCCTCCCAGAATATCGAAGAAATCGAGTGCATGGTGCCGGATCTTGCCGGTGTCGCCCGCGGCAAGATCATGCCGGTGCGCAAGTTTATTCAGGTCGGTTCCATGAACCTGCCGCTGTCGATTTTCTATCAAACCATCACCGGTGACTTTCCGGATTTAGAAGGCATTGTCGGCACGGTACAAAGCGATACCGACGTGTTTTTACGGCCTGATTTCAACACCCTAAGCGTCGTGCCGTGGGCGAACGATCCAACCGCTCAGATCATCCACGACGCCTTTCTGCCCGATGGCCGCCCCGTTGAGGAAAGCCCGCGTCAGGTCTTGCGGCGCGTGCTCAAACTCTATCACGACAAAGGCTGGAAGCCGGTCATTGCGCCAGAGCTTGAATTCTATCTGGTCGAAAAGAACATCGACCCCGATTATGCGCTCAAGCCCCCGACAGGGCGTTCCGGGCGGCCTGAGACCGGCCGTCAGGGCTATTCGATTTCGGCGGTTAATGAATTTGATGCCCTGTTTGAGGACATGTACGAATATTCGGAAAGTCAGGGGCTTGAGATCGACACCCTGATCCACGAATCAGGCGTGGCCCAGATGGAAATCAATCTGCGCCACGGTGATCCGCTTGAACTGGCCGATCAGGTGTTCATGTTCAAGCGCACCATCAAGGAAACGGCGCTGGAGCACGATATCTACGCGACCTTTATGGCCAAGCCGATGGCGCTCGAGCCCGGTTCGGCCATGCACATTCACCAGTCGGTTCTGGATGCGCAGACGGGCAACAACCTGTTTTCCGACCCCAAAACCGGTGAGCCGACCGAAGCCTTTTTCCACTTCATCGCCGGTCAGCAGAAATATATGCCGGCGATCACCTCGCTGCTGGCACCCTATGTCAATTCGTACCGGCGCCTGACGCGCGGGTCAGGCGCGCCGGTTAACACCCACTGGGGCTATGATAACCGCACCGCAGGTCTGCGCGTGCCGCCATCGGACGCCGAAAACCGTAGGCTTGAGAACCGGATTCCGTCTTCGGATGCCAACCCGTATTTGGCTATCGCAGGCGTACTGGCGACCGGTTATCTTGGAATGATTGAGGCCAATAAACCGGCTGCCCCGGTCGATACCGACATGAGCGAGGTGCCGTCCGGCGACATGCCCTACAGCCTCATTCAGGCCCTGATCAAGATGGAGCGCTCTGAGCCGGTAGCCGAGATTCTGGGCCAGCAGTTCATCACCGCCTATTCGCGCGTCAAGCAGCACGAATATGAGACCTTCATGCGCACCATCAGCCCGTGGGAACGGGAGTTCTTGCTACTCAGCGTGTAGCCCATTTTCCTCCCCTGCAACGCGGGGGAGGTGGATTTTGCGCCAGCAAAAGACGGACGGGGCATTAGAATGAAAAACACCGGCCATCCCGCAGACTCCTGGTACACCCAGACCGCCGACATTCCGGCGGCAGCACCCGCGCTGAGCGGCGATGTTCGCACCCATGTCTGCATCATCGGCGGGGGCTATACCGGTCTGGGGGCGGCCATAGAGTTACGGCGGCGCAGCATAGAATGCGTCCTGCTGGAAGGGGCGCGCGTCAGCTCCGGCGCGTCAGGGCGCAATGGCGGACAGATGCATGTCGGTCAGCGCCTGGATCCGCAGTATCTGGAAAGCCTGTTTGGGCCAGATGACGCCCGCGCCTTCTGGGATATGTCGCAAGCCGCGATGGCCAGTTTGCACGGACTGATTGATGAGTTCAGCATCGACTGCGATGTCAAACGCGGGCTGATCCACGCCTGGCACCGCCCGAAGTTTGCCGACGACGACATTGCCTATGCCGAGTTTGTGCGCACAAACTATGGCTATGACCAAACCCGCGTCCTGACCAAATCCGACGTCGCCACGGAGCTTGGCACCGATGTCTATCACGGCGGGATACTGGATAGGGGCGGCGGCCATCTGCACCCGCTGAAACTGGCGCTCGGTATGGCGGGGGCCGCCCGCACACTGGGGGCGCAGATTTATGAACACAGCCGTGTGGCGAGCGTTACCCCAAAAGGCGACAGCTATGAGGTTTTGACCGAAACGGGCCGCGTCACCTGTGATCATGTTTTGCTGTGCGGCAACGGCTATATGCATGGCCTGAGCGATGAGGCCGATGCGAAGGTTCTGCCGATCAACAACTTTATCCTGACGACCGATCCGCTGACCGATCCGGCGATATTGCCGAACGACTATGCCGCCGCTGACTCGCGCTTTGTCGTCAATTATTGGCGAAAGACGCCCGATAACCGCCTGTTGTTTGGCGGCGGCGAAAACTACATGCCGTGGTTCCCGAAAGATATCCGCGCCTTTGTGCGCAAGAACATGCTGAAAATTTACCCACAGCTTTCTGACGTTACCATCAGCCACGGCTGGGGGGGGACACTGGCCATCACGCTTACTCGTGCGCCCTTTGTGCGCCAGCTTAGCCGTAATTTCCTGTGCGCCGCCGGATATTCCGGTCAGGGGGTAGTGCTGGCCCCCTATTTCGGCAAGTTGCTCGCGCACGCCGTATCTGGCGATGGCCGCGATATCGACCTGCTCAGCCGTCTGCCCGTAGCGCCATTTCCGGGCGGGCGACGTTTACGCACCCCGGCCCTGATTGCGGGCCTGAGCTGGTATTCACTTATGGATAAGCTCTAATAAGCTGTCGCAAATGACGACACTTCTTAGATTATGCACACCCCTCACCTAAAATAGTATACGAAATGTGAGCCCCCTCGTTCGGCCTTTATAGTTAATTAACATTTCCGGCAGATGGTTGCATATCTTACCACTCAGCCGGTATCACTAGGGGGGACCGTGTCTATAGTCTCGGCCACAAAATCTGTCAGCGTCAATGACATTATCGCCCACACCGCCAAGGCCAAGGCGGTCACCAACGGTAAGGTGCGTGACATTCGCTCGGTCACCAACATGCTCAAGATTCTGGCGCTCAACGCCCTGATCGAAGCCAATCGCGCCGGTGAGCTCGGCCGTGGGTTTTCGGTCGTTGCTGACGAAGTGCGCGGCATTTCCACCGAAGTCGAAGGGTTGTCAGCAGCTCTGGCCAAAGAACTGGGTGGAGAGTTCGACACACTTGAAAAACTGACGCAGGACATGGCCCTGCAAAGTCAGGGTGCGCGCCTGACCGATCTGGCGCTCAACGCCATCGAGCTAATTGACCGCAACCTCTATGAGCGCACCTGCGATGTGCGCTGGTGGGCGACCGATGCGGCGATGGTTGAGGCCGCCGCCGATCCTGCGGCCGACAATTGCGCCTACGCCTCAAAGCGGCTGGGCGTCATCCTTGATGCCTATACGGTCTATATTGATCTGTGGCTGTGTGATTTAAGCGGTAACATCATCGCGTCAGGTCGGCCGGGCCAGTACGGGGTCGCCGGACACAATGTCAGCAATCGTGACTGGTTTCAGCGCGCCCGCGCCCTGCATAGCGGTAATGATTTCGCCGTCGCCGATATCACCACGGAGCCTTTGCTGAACGGCGCACAAATTGCGACCTATGCCACAGGTGTACGCGCGGGCGGCGAAGCGGACGGCAAGCTTCTGGGGATTTTAGGGGTGCATTTCGACTGGCAGCCGCAAGCCCAGACGATCATGACCGGCATCCGTTTGGGCGACGAAGAACGCGCCAAGACCCGCGCCCTGTTGGTCGATGCGTCAGGCCTGATCATCGCGTCTTCCGACGGTAAGGGTATATTGTCTGAGCGGCTGCAGATCAAGTCCGATGGCCGCGAGTCGGGCCACTACCGCGACCCTGACGGCACTATCACCGCCTACCACAAAACGCCGGGCTATGAGACCTATGATGGCCTCGGCTGGCGCGGGGTTTTGGTGCAGCGGCCCTAATCAGTTGTTACGAGAAAATGGCCCGAAGCCTGATGCGGTATAATTAGGTATCTCTTCTGATTTTGCCGTCTCAACTGTCCATGTCGTTAAATAATCAGGATCGACAACGATTTCGCCAGTGGCCCTAAGTCTATATTCACCGGCTGCGGCTTCATGCAGATTCTCTACATCTGGCGGCAGATAAAAAATTCCAGCGCCGTTGGCTTGCTCGATAGTCACACCATCTCGATCATTGATCGAGGTAATAATGCCGTGGGTTTGGAATTGTTCGAGAACGACATCATCCGCGTCAACGAAGGTTATACCTATAAGCAGACGCTTGCCGATATATTCATCATGTGAGTTATCCATGAGCAGAATATCGTCGCATAACTTTACACTTGCAACCCAAAACGCCCTTCCGCAAGCGAAAGGGCGTTCTGTTAGCAACCTCTGGTCAATCGGGTGCAGGGACTAAGTCCCTGCTAGTTGACGGTGGGTTTGGCGATCACCAGTTCCTCGCCGTCGTAGCCGACGCTGATGACATCGCCATCGGCCAGTGCGCCGCTGAGGATTTGCTTGGCGATATGATCGACCAGTTCTTTCTGTATGACCCGTTTCAGCGGGCGCGCACCATAAGCCGGATCATAGCCGCGCTCGGCCAGATGGCTTAGGGCCGCGTCATCAATCACCAGACTCATGCCGCGCTCAGACAGGCGCTTTTCAATGCCTTTGAGCTGAATGCGGACGATGGCGGCCATGTTTTCCCGACCGAGGCGATGGAACAGGATAGTCTCATCAATCCGGTTGAGGAACTCCGGCCGGAAATGACGGCGCACATCGTCCATGACCAAAGGCCGCACGGTTTCAATATCCGTGTCCTCGGTCATGCTGACCAGATATTGTGAGCCCAGGTTCGACGTCATGACGATCAGGGTGTTGCGGAAATCGACCACACGCCCCTGCCCGTCCGTCAGGCGTCCATCATCCAGCACTTGCAGCAGGATATTGAACACATCCGGGTGGGCCTTTTCGACCTCATCGAACAGCACGACCTGATAGGGACGACGGCGCACCGCCTCCGTCAAGGCCCCGCCTTCGTCATAACCGACATAGCCGGGCGGCGCGCCGATCATGCGTGAGACGGAATGTTTTTCCATATATTCGGACATATCCAGTCGCGTGATGGCCGCTTCGTCGTCAAACAGGAACTCGGCCAAAGCCTTATTCAACTCGGTCTTACCGACGCCGGTTGGCCCCAGAAACAGGAACGAGCCGATCGGCCGGTTCGGGTCTTTCAGGCCCGCCCGCGCGCGTCGCACGGCATCGGACACGGCTTCCAGCGCCTCATCCTGGCCCACGACCCGCTTACGCAGTTCGTCTTCCATGCGCAGCAGCTTATCGCGCTCGCCTTCCAGCATCTTATCGACGGGGATGCCGGTCCAGCGCGACACGACCTGCGCGATCTGGGATGAGTCCACGACTTCCGGCGTGAGGGGGGCTTCCTGAGAGGTGGCCTCGGCCCGTTCCAATTGCTTTTCCAGCGCGGGAATTTGCCCGTACAGGATCTCCGACGCCTTTTGCAGATCACCGGCGCGCTGGACATTGGCCAGCTCAATCCGCGCCCGATCGAGCGCTTCACGCGCCACGGCGGCGGCCCCGACCTTATCCTTTTCGGCCTTCCATTTTTGCGTCAGATCAGCCGATTGCGATTCCAGTTCGGACAGTTCTTCGCTGAGCTTTTCCAAACGGGTTTTGGAACCGGCATCGGTTTCCTTATTGAGGGCCTCGCGCTCGATCTTAAGCTGCACGACGCGGCGGTCGATTTCGTCCAGTTCTTCTGGCTTGGAATCTACCGCCATGCGCACGCGCGACGCCGCTTCATCAATCAAATCAATCGCTTTATCCGGCAGGAAGCGATCCGCAATATAGCGGTTGGACAGGGTCGCCGCCGACACAATGGCGCTGTCGGAAATGCGCACGCCGTGGTGGACTTCGTACTTTTCTTTCAGGCCGCGCAGGATCGAAATCGTGTCCTCAACGGTCGGTTCCGAGACAAACACCGGCTGAAACCGGCGGGCCAGAGCTGCGTCTTTTTCGACGTGCTTACGGTATTCATCAAGGGTCGTGGCGCCCACGCAGTGCAGTTCACCGCGCGCCAAAGCGGGCTTGAGCAGGTTCGACGCATCCATGGCGCCGTCCGATTTCCCGGCCCCGACCAGCGTGTGCATTTCGTCGATAAACAGCACGATCTGGCCTTCGGCTTGCGTCACCTCGTTGAGCACGGCCTTAAGGCGTTCCTCGAACTCACCGCGGTATTTGGCACCCGCAATCAGCGAACCCATATCGAGCGAAAACAGCTTTTTGTCCTTCAAGCTCTCCGGCACATCACCATTGATGATGCGCATGGCCAGCCCTTCGACAATGGCGGTTTTACCCACCCCAGGCTCACCGATCAGGACGGGGTTGTTCTTGGTACGACGCGCCAGAACCTGAATCGTGCGGCGGATTTCTTCGTCGCGGCCAATGACGGGGTCAATCTTGCCGTCAAGCGCGGCTTGGGTCAGATCGCGGGCATATTTATTAAGCGCATCAAAGCCTTCGTCGGCCGAGGCGGAATTGGCAGGTTTGCCTTTGCGGAAGTTCACTTGCGCCTCCTGTAATTGTTTGGCGGTGACGCCGGCGGCTTTGAGTAGGGGCGCGCTATCATTAAGCCCCGCGATGGCGATCAGCAATCGGTCAGGCGTGACAAAACTGTCGCCCGCCTTGGCCGCTTCGGATTCGGCGTCGTTAAAGACCTTGGCTGTGTCATTGTGCATGTAAAGCTGCTGACCTGCGCCCGTGACCGCAGGCAGCTTGGTCAGCGCCTGATCGACCGCGCCGGTGAAGGCCGTGGCATTGCCGCCCGCCAGCTCAATCAGGTGCTTCGACAGGCTGTCCTTGTCGTCCAGCATGGCCTTAAGCAGGTGGGTCGGCGTGAAATATTGGTGGCTATTGGCCTGCGCTAAGGTTTGCGCGGCGCGGATAATGGACTGGGTCTTTTCGGTATATTTTTCGATGTTCATGGCATCCCCTCATAAGGCGGAAATTATGGGCGATCCTCACGAGAGCAACCGCCGACATGAACCTGATATGGTGTGATATATGGATCACACAAGGGGGAGCAGATGTGGAATTTTGTCGCACGAACCTCCCCTCTTGGAGGGGAGGGGAACCGCAAGCGTAGCGCAGCGGTGGTGGGGTAAAACCTCCGTAAGCTTACCCCCTCTTTGCGCACATAGAGATATGCGCAAAGCTCCCCCTGCAACAGGGGGAGTTCTTTTACGTCACATCACATGGCCAATATCATCGACGCGCACAGTGCCTGCGCGGATGACACGGCAATAGATACCGCAGTCACGGCGGCCATAGTGCTCAAACAATGCCCCCACCAGATCTACATCGCGCTCAGCGGTATCCGGGTTCACATGGGTGGCCACACAGCGCACGATCGGTTTCAAAACCTCAAGCTCCGGCCCGTGATCTCCCAGCCTAATCGTCTTGCCCACCCAGTCATGATCCACAAATGGCGGCAGCCCCTTCATCCACACATTGGCCCGCAGGCGCAACGGATCAAGATCGCGGCCAATCTTCGCGCCTAAATCCTTCAGCGAATTGAGGTTGAGCAGTGACACAAACCCCTTGGCCGAATCGGTAAAGCGGTGATGATCGGCCCGCGTTTCCAGCAGCTTTAGCGGAAAGCGCACAGGATCATAATCTTCATGGGCGGCCAGCACGTTTTCAACGTGGCGCGCCAGTGAGGCCCTGGCCACCGCTTGCGTCAGGTCAAACACCTCAACCGAACCGTCCTCATCTTCGATGCGAAAGGTCTCGGCAATCTCATCATAGCGGGTTTTTAGCCGGGCCACGGCCGCAAAGCGCGCCAGCACCGCAAACTTCATTTTGGACAGGAACTGAGGGTCTTCGGCGGTAAAGCCCGACGGCCCGACCTCCAGCGCATAAAGCCGGTCAAACGGAAAAAAGCCGTCCTCGACCAAGGTTGCGACTTGAAGCGGCTCCGGCGTAAAGCCTTTGATGGGATGGCGGTACAGTCCGGAAATCGTGAACATTAAACACCTTTCCTAGAACTCCCCCTGTTGCAGGGGGAGCTGATATTTGAGCCATAGCTCAAATATCAGAGGGGCAATGACCCCACCTTCCGGCCTGACGGCCTCCCTCCTCCCCTGCAACAGGGGAGGTTCTAACTAGCCCATCTCATCTTCAAGCATGGCCAGACGCTCGGCCTGATCCTCATTGATCAGGGCGTTGATCATGGAGTCCATCTCCCCTTCCATAAACTGCGGCAGGTTATAGATGGTCAGGTTGATGCGGTGATCGGTGATACGGCCTTGCGGATAGTTATAGGTACGGATGCGTTCCGACCGATCGCCAGAGCCGACCTGAGATTTACGCGCATCAGAGCGGGCGGTATCGAGCGCCTGACGCTGCTGATCGTACAGCCGCGCTTTCAGGTTACGCATGGCAATCGCGCGGTTCATGTGCTGCGATTTTTCGGATGAGGTCACCACGATGCCCGACGGCATGTGGGTGATCCGCACCGCCGAATCGGTCTTGTTAACGTGCTGCCCGCCGGAACCCGACGCGCGATAGGTGTCGATGCGGATGTCTTTGTCGAGGATTTCGATCTCAACATCCTGGGCTTCGGGCAGAACCGCCACGGTGGCCGCCGAGGTATGGATGCGCCCTTGGGTTTCGGTGGCGGGGACGCGCTGAACGCGGTGAACACCGGACTCAAACTTCATCTTGCCGAACACGCCATCGCCGGTGACCGAGGCGATGATTTCCTTATAGCCGCCGGCATCGCCCTCACTGATCGAGTCGATTTCAACCCGCCAGCCTTGCGCCGCCGCATAGCGGCTATACATACGAAACAGGTCGCCCGCAAAGATCGCCGCTTCGTCCCCGCCGGTGCCGGCACGGACTTCGAGGATGGCCGAGGCGTTTTCGTCCTTGTCCTTCGGCGCCAGCAACAGCGCCACGCCGCGCTCCAGTTCGGGCAATTGTTCTTTCAGTTCCTGCAATTCGTCTTCGGCCAGCGGCGACAGTTCCGGGTCCTTGAGGGCGATCAGTTCCTCAAGCTCCGGCACCTGCGAGCGGGCCTTAAGCACGCGCTCGACCGCTTCGGCCACCGGCTTAAGCTCGGCGTGCTCTTTCGACAGCTTGACGATCTCAACGCCGTCAGTGACCGCACCCATGCGGGCTTCGATCATTTTGAACCGATCAAGCACCTGATCAAGCTTTTGTTGCGGCAGACGGATCACTGGGAACACCTTCATCAAACTGTGACGGTGCCTTTAGCACCTATCGCGGATAGGTATCAATAAAGCTTGGCCGCTTTTCTAAAGCCGTTTTCAAAGCCACCAGATTGGGCGAGGTTGATTTCCATTCGATGTGCGGATAACGGAACTCCAGATAGGTCGCCGCAATCGCCAGCGTAATCGACCCCATATCCAGGCCATGCTGCTCAACCTCATCCAGCGTCGGACATTCCGCTTCCGCCACCGCAAAGCCGCGCATCAGATTGCGCTCCCAACGCGCCAGCCACATGGCCGAGCGCTCGGATTCCGGACGGCGGTTTTCCAGCACCATCTTCACCGTCATTTCCAGCAGGCCGTCGGCCAGCACCTCAAGACGACGCGCCCGCCAGTAGGCTTCGCCACCCATCGGATAGAGCTTTAAGCCGCTATCGAAATGCGCATCCAGCCACTGACAGATCAGGCCAGAGTCAAAATAGTTGACACCATCATCGGTTTGCAGGGCGGGGATCTGAGAGATCGGATTGATAGCCAAAAGTTCGGGCGCATCATCGGTCGCAGCCGTCACAAATTCTTCAACTTGATTGGTCAGACCTTTTTCACGCACCGCAATCCGGCACTTACGGACGAATGGTGAACCTGTACCGATAATGAGTTTCATAATACGCTGCCCTTTGATGCGCTCAGTTTCCCGCCTTTAAGACATCGCAAAGCCCTGCCCGTCAAGGGGTTTCATGCGTGAAACCTACCCGTAAAACAGCCCTCAAATCAAGTGATCACGCCCCATACAAACCTTTACAACCCCTTAAATTACAAGGATTTCCGTTTGCGTTAATTTAATAACTTTCGTGTACAACCAACCACAGTAAAATGCTTTCCCCTCAAAATGAGGCCTTTGGTGACCAAAGAACGTAGTGAATTTAAACTGATCGCGCCGATGGCGCTGATCGTACTGGCCGCCGTGTGCGCCTTGGTGGGGAGCCTGTGGGTATGGGCCGAACAAACCGACCGCGCCGCCCGCGTACGTGAAGAAAATCTGGTTCGCGCTGGCATCCACAATATGGTTAGTGAAACCTCCGTTCTGCTCAACCCCATGGCCATTTGGGATGAGGCGGTACGCAACACAGACCATAGTTATAATCCTGAGTGGGTGCAGAATGTTTACGGCGACTATATGCGCAACATTCTGGGCTTTGAGCTGTCTTATCTGCTGGACGACAAGGATCAGCCGGTCTATGCGTCGCGCCGTGGCCGTGAAATTCCGGCGCGCAGTTATAACGGGTTTTCGTCAGAAGCGCGCAGCCTGCTTTTAGACGTGCGCAGTAATTTCGATCCAAAAACGCGCAGGCTTATTCAAAAAGATGCCTCCCGCACCAAGTATGGTAAGCTCATTCAGGTCAATGGCCGCGTCTATGCCTTTGGGGCGGCCCTTATCAGCACTGACCGTAAGAGTCATATCACGCGTGAACGACCCTTTGTTATTCTAGGCGCCCGTGAGATTTCCGCCCCGGAACTTAACACATTGGCCGAAAGCTATGCCCTAAACAAGGTACGCATGCTGCGTCCCGGCCAGACGGCCCAACCCGGTAGCGCCAATGTCATCTTTCTTGACGAGGAAAGCCGCGCTCTTTTACACCTGTCATGGATGCCGGAAACACCGGGCCGTAAGCTGTTTATCGGCGCGCTTGGCCCCGTACTTCTGGTCTCGCTGGGCCTTGGGGCAGTTGCTGTACTCATGCTGCACCAGTCCCAGCGCGCCGCCCGCAGCCTGATTGCCTCTGAGGCAAAAGCTAAGCACATGGCTCTGCACGATGGCCTGACCGGCCTACCAAACCGCACCCTGTTTGCCGATCGCTTAACCCAGGCGACCGAGCGTGTACGTCGCCTGGGTGGCAATGTCGCCGTCTTCTGTATCGGGCTGGATCGCTTCAAGGATGTCAACGATACGCTCGGCCATCAGGCCGGCGATGAACTGATTAAAAACTGCGCCAGCCGGATATCGTCGATGATCCGTGCCGGGGATACCCTGGCCCGTCTGGGCGGCGACGAGTTTGTGATTATCCAGACCGATACCGACGGCCATTCAGCTTCGGCCCTGGCCAAGCGCATTCAGGAAAACCTGACCGGCACGGTGACGCTGGATTCCGGTCAGGTGTTCTGCTCCTGCTCGATTGGTGTCACTCTGATCAGCGATGCCGATGTCGAGTCGGCTGAAGCCTTAAGGCAGGCCGATTTGGCCCTTTACCGCGCCAAGGAACTGGGCCGTGGTCAATATGCCTTCTTCGAGCTTGAAATGGACGCGACCATCAAGCTGCGTAAGATGCTGGAAACCGGCCTGCGCGAAGCCATTCATTGCGAAGAAATCGACGTGGTTTATCAGCCACAGGTCGATCATTTCGGCACCATTGTCGGCGTCGAAGCGCTCGCCCGCTGGACGCACCGTGAGCGCGGCCCGATCTCGCCCGGCTATTTCATTCCGCTGGCCGAAGAGTGCAACCTGATGATCGATCTGGGGGCTGTGATCATGCGCCGCGCCATGATGGACAGCCACCGTTGGCCGGGTCTTAAGGTCGCGATCAATGTTTCGGCCACCCAGTTGCGTTCCAGCCAGTTTATTGCGCGCCTGAAAGACATGATGGCGGAGACCGGTGTATCGGCCACGCGCATCGAGATCGAAATCACCGAAGGCGTGCTGCTGAACGACGATCATCAGACCCAGATCATCCTTAAGGATCTGCGCAATATGGGCTTTACTATCGCCCTTGATGATTTCGGTACGGGCTATTCGAGCTTAAGCTATCTTGGCCGCTATCCGGTCGATAAGATCAAGATCGACCGCTCCTTTGTCTCGAACCTTGGGGTCGATGCCGAGGCCGATGCGGTCATCCGCGCCATCGTCAAGCTGGCCAAGGCCCTGCATCTCAACATCGTTGCCGAAGGGGTCGAAACCAAGCAGCAGCGCAGCATCCTGAAACAGGCCGGTTGCCCGATCATTCAGGGCTTCCTGTTCTCCAAGCCGGTCAAGGTCGAAGAGATCGACGCGCTGTTGGCCATAGAGATTGCCCCGCCGGTCAAGACCCGCATTCAGACGTCGGCCCGCGGCACGACCACCGTGTCGCAATCTATGGCGATGATGAAGTGATACTCACCGAAAAGTTTTTGGCTTTCGCCAAAATACGTTTTCGGTGGCTCAATATCGAAAAGAGTTCCCTGGGGGCGGCCCCACGGGAACTCTTTGCTTTCTGCCTTACAGCCCACCAAACGTAAAATCGTGAGATTTGAGGCGAGTAATAGCTGACAAACGCCGCAGGTACACTTAGTACCTGCAAGTGCAGACCGCGTATTAATCGGCCAAAGACCGCGATTTTACAGGTCTACATTAAGCTTTCTGGCAAGTGACAGTATCTCACTGCGCAGCGAGCTATAGGAACTCGTCATCATGCGGGTGATCGCCTTTGACGCCGCCTCACGGTCGCAGCTTAGGATCATGCGCTTGACCTGGCCCAACCCTGCGGGCGGCATCGACAGGCGGTTAAAGCCCAGCGCCACCAGCACAAAGGCTTCCAGCGGCTTCCCGGCCATTTCACCGCAGACTGAAACCGGCGTGCCGCTCTCGTCTGCCGCCTGACGGATAGACGACAGAGCCCGCAGCATCGGCGGCGACAGCACATCATAGCGCTCCGACACGCGCGGATTGGTGCGGTCGGCAGCAAACAGATACTGCGTCAGGTCATTGGTGCCGACGCTGGCGAAATCGACCATCGGCAGCAGGGCATCCAGATGCCACAGCAGGGACGGACATTCGATCATCACCCCGACCCGCAGCACTGACGGTAAGGCCCTGCCGCGACGCTTGGCCCAGGCCATTTCGACATCGACCCATTCGCGCGCCTGACGGAACTCATCGATCGAGGCGACCATCGGGAACATGATGCGCAACTCGCGCCCGCGGGCGGCGATGATCAGGGCGCGTATCTGCATCCGCAGCAGGGCCGGACGATCAAGGCCCATACGCACCGCGCGCCAGCCCAGAGCCGGGTTTTCTTCGCGCTCGGTCTCCATATAGGGCAGTATCTTATCGCCCCCCAGATCGAGCGTGCGGAAGGTGACCGGCTTATCGCCCGCCTCATCCATCACCCGCTCATAAAGCTCGGTCTGGCGCTTAAGGCGCGGCAGATCCTCAGAGACCATGAACTGAAATTCGGTCCGGAACAGGCCGATCCCTTCGGCGCCGGTTTCGTGCATAATCTCAAGATCGAACTCCAGCCCGGCATTCATCAGCATGGCGACGCTGTGGCCATCCTTAGTAATGGCCGGGACGTTCTTGATCTTGATGAACTCAGCGCGTTTCTGAGCGCGGACATCCATACGGGCGTGGGTAGCCCCAATAATGTCAGGGCGCGGGCGAAGATAGGCTTCGCCGGTTTCACCATCGACAATGACGGCATCGTTCTGACTGACCCGGTCGCGCAGACCGCTTAAGCGCCCCACACACGGGATTTGCAGGGCACGCGCCACAATCGCGGCATGGGCGGCGGCGGAGCCCTCTTCGAGCAAGATGCCTTTCAGCTTCTTGCGGTCATATTCCAGCAGATCAGCCGGGCCCAGATCACGGGCCACCAGAATGGAATTTTCAGGGATTTCGCGCGCCACCGTGCTCTTGCCCGCCAGCACCCGCAGCAGCCGGTTGGCGAGGTCTTCGAGGTCATGCAGGCGCTCACGCATATAGGCGTCGCGCGCCGAATTCATGCGGGCGCGCTGTTCGTTACGCACCCGCTCAACGGCGGCCTCGGCGGTCAGACCGGAGCGCACCGCCTCGACCAAATTGCGCGTCCAGCCGCGATCATGAGCAAACATGCGATAGGTTTCGAGCACGTCAAAGGTTGGCCCGGCCAGACCGTGCTGGCCCTCAAACATCTGATCGATCTGTTCCCGCAGCGACGTAATCGCGGTCAGCAGACGCACCTCTTCGGCGACCGGATCATCCGACAACAGATGCTCAGGCGTTACCGGCACCTCGTGCAGGATCACGACCCCAAGGGCGATACCGTCAGAAAACGCTGCCCCCTTGAGCCGCTCCGGCTTATGGGGCGCAAGCTCAATGTCTTTCAGTTCATCAAAGACCTGAAGATCGCCCGCCGCCACCATTTCGGCCAGAACCATGGCGATGATCTGAAGATCCTCGACCTCTTCTTCCTGGTAGTGACGCATGGCACGGTTCTGCACGACCAGAACGCCAATGGTCCGCCCCCCACGCAGCAACGGCACGCCAAGGAATGAGTTATAGGGGTCTTCGCCCGTTTCCGGACGGTAGGCAAAGTTTGGATTAGCCGGCGCATCCGACAGATTGAGCGGCGCACCAGCGCGGGCGACTTCACCGACCAGACCTTCACTGAGGCGCAGGCGGGTATTGTGCACAGCCGCGCGATTCAGGCCTTCGGTGGCGAACAGTTCCAGTTCTTCGGAAGTGCGACGCAGATAGATCGAGCAAACTTCGGCGACCATCGAATTGGCAATGATGCGCACCACGGCATCAAGTCTGACCTGTGCGGTCGTGCCGTCGGCCATGACCTCACGGATCTGGCGCAGCAGCCCTCTTTGACCCTTGATGGCAAGACCGGATTTCATATCGTACGCGTCCCCTTAGATAGCTTGCGCGTTAATATTATATTTTTCAGCTTCATACACCACAGAAAAGCGCCCTGCGACAAATCGCAGAGCGCTTTTCCCGTCACATATCCGTAATCGTCCAGCGACCTAGGTGATCAGGCGGCACGCAGTTGCTGCACAAAGGCCTGAACCTCAACCTGAAGGTTTTCCGCCCGTTCGGCCAGATTGCCTGAAAGGCCCATCAGTTGGGTGGACGCGGCACCGGTCATTTCCGCCGCCCGACCGACGCCGAAGATGTTCTCGGTCACCTGCGCGGTACCATCCGCCGCGCGGGCGGTATTGCCCGCGATTTCGCTGGTCGCCGCCCCTTGCTGTTCAACGGCTGAAGCCACATTGGATGAAATCGTGCGAATATCGGTGATGGTCGCGACGATCCTTTCGATGGAGCCGACCGTGCGCTGGGTCGCCGCCTGAATTTCTTCGACCTTGCGCCCGATATCTTCGGTCGCCCGTGCCGTCTGGGTGGCCAGGGCCTTGACCTCGGTCGCGACAACCGCAAAACCCCGGCCCGCATCACCCGCCCGCGCCGCCTCAATGGTTGCGTTCAGGGCCAGAAGATTGGTTTGGGACGCGATATCATTGATCAGGCTGATCACGTCACCAATGCTTTGCGCCGCTTGGGACAGGGCGCGGATTTCGGCTTCGGTATGGGCGGCCTCGTCGGACGCTTCGGCGGCCACATGCGCGGCACGGGCAACCTGAGTATTGATCTCGCGCACAGACGCTTCCATTTCCTCCGTCGCGGCCGCTACGGTCTGGACATTGGCCGCGGCTTCTTCAGCAGCGCCGGAGACGACCTGAGCCTGACGGGTGGTTTCTTCGGCGGTTGCCGACAGGCTCTGGGCCGCGCCGGACATTTCCCCCGAGGCGGACACGAACGCATTGGCCAGCGCCCCCATCTTGGACTGGAAATCATCGGCGATGGCATGACGATCCGCCCGCATACGTTCAGCATTTTCGGCTTCGGTGCGGGTGGCCAGGGCCCGCAGATTTTCAGCCTCCATCAACCCCTGACGGAAGACCTCCGTGGTGCGCGAAATGGCCCCGATTTCATCCTTACGATTTTGTCCCGCCACGGTGAGGTTAAGCTCCCCCTTGGCCATCGACTGCATCGTCGCAATCAGGCTTTGGATGGGATTGACAATGCCTGCGCGGACCAGCCAGACCGCAAGACCCAGCATGGCCACTAAACCGCCCAGCAATACCGCCAGCGTGATCTGGCCCGATGTTTTGACCGCCTTGTCGAGATTACCCGCCAGAGCCTCATTGTCAGCAATCGTGCGCTCAATCAGCGCTGTCATGCCGGACATTACCGTCATCAGGTCAGGGCCACATTGTTCGTTCATCAAATCAGTTGCGGCAGCGACCTGCCCGGTTTCAGCCAGTTCAATGGTGCGCGCACAGCTCGACTGGTTCACTGACTGGAAACTCTGGCGAATGGCGTCGATTTCTGCTTTTTGGGCCGGCATACGCTCGGCGGCGATATCAAGTTCCTGGCCCACCTTGGTATGGCCATCAGCGATTTCGGCCTTAGCCTTAGTGGCCTCTTCCGGAGTACGCGCGATGATCAGCTTCATGATCGAGCGCGAGGTCCAGACGATGTGACGCCCGGCCCGCGCCAGAGCGACATTGGCTCGCGAAGGTCCGCTCAAGGCCTCATTATAGCTTTTTCCAATACCAGAGGTCTGCGACGTGGCAAACACCCCCGCCCCCAGCGACACCAGTCCTAGCGCGACCAGCAGAACCACAACCTTAACCATCATCGGTAAATTATTAAACATTTCAACCCCGTACTATTTGACCACACCCATGCTGGTCACGCCCCTCGCTCAATGGTATAAGGTTATGGTTAATAACATCTGAAATTGAAAAAGGCCCCGTTTCCGGGGCCTTTGTATACGGATTATTTAAAAGCCTGTTAGACGCCGATCTTGTCGAGGCCGTAAGCCGCATGAAGCGCGCGCACGGCAAGCTCGGTATAGGCCTCATCAATCAGCACCGAGATCTTGATCTCAGAAGTCGAAATTACCTGAATGTTGATACCCTTGTCCGACAAAGCGCGGAACATAGTCTCCGCCACGCCGGTGTGCGAGCGCATACCGACGCCTACGATCGAGACCTTGGCGACGCTTTCATCGACTTTCAGGGTGTCAAAGCCCAGTTCGTCCTTGGCTGCTGTCATCAGATCCGCCGCCGCCTGAGCGTCACGGCGTCCGACCGTGAACAACTGGTTGGCATAGTCGCCTGAGCGCTTTTCCGACTGCACGATCATATCGACATTGATATTGGCCTGCGCCAGCTTTGAGAACACTGCCGCCGACACGCCGACCTTATTCGGCAGGCCCAAAAGGGTGATCTTGGCTTCATCACGGCTGAAGGCCACGCCGGAAATAATATGCTTTTCCACGATTTCGTCCTCGTCGCACACGATGGTGCCCTGATCAATGTTTTCGCCCGGCTCCACGAAGGAAGACAACACGCGCACCGGCATACGCTGCCCCATGGCCAGCTCGACCGAGCGGGTCTGAAGCACCTTGGCCCCAAGGGACGCCATTTCCAGCATCTCTTCAAATGAAATCTTCTTGAGGCGGCGGGCCTTTGATTCCACGCGCGGATCGGTGGTGTAGACTCCGTCGACGTCAGTGTAGATATCGCAGCGGATCGCCTTGACCGCCGCGGCCACAGCGACCGCCGAGGTATCGGAGCCACCCCGGCCCAGCGTGGTTATGCGGCCGGATTCGGTCACACCCTGAAAACCCGGCACGACCACGATCTGACCGGCATCAAGCGCGGTTTCAAGCTTGGCGGGCGGAATGTCCTGAATGCGCGCCTTACCGTGCACGTCGGAAGTAATAATCGGCACCTGCCAGCCCATCATCGAGATGGCGTCATAGCCCATATTGCGCAGAACCATGCTGAGCAGACCTGCGGTCACCTGCTCACCGGAGGCCACGACGACATCATATTCGTCATCGCCTTCGATGGCCTTGCCGGTTGGTTTACCGGCGCCGTCCGTCCAGGCGACCAGTTCGTTGGTCTTGCCCGACATGGCCGAGACCACGACGGCAACATTATGACCGGCATCGACTTCAGCCGCGACCAGACGCGCCGCCCGACGGATGCGCTCCAGATCGGCCATCGACGTGCCGCCGAATTTCATGACTAAGCGAGTCACTCTGATACAAATCCTGACTGTTTGACGTACAAAAGATGCTATGAAGACCTATTCTTAAAGCTTGCCCGTCGCTTAAGGCGGGCATATCTAGCGACACAAAAGCCGCGCGGCAAGAGTTGCGCTGCGGTTTCGCCCGCGAAATGGACATAAAAAATGGCGCTTACGCGAAAAAATATTCCCGAAACGCAAGCTTTCGCGGCATCTGGCGGTGAAAATTCCGAAAAACCCGTAACTGATGCGACAAATTCACCGGCGAGTGGATTTTCGATCGACGAAGCTGAAGTGGCCCGTTTTTCAGCGTTGGCTGCCAAATGGTGGGACGTGAAGGGCGAATTTGCGCCTCTGCACAAGTTCAACCCGACCCGCGTGCGCTTTATCCGCGATACGTGCCTGATGCACTTCCCTCATTTGGATGGAGATGATGTAAAACCGTTCGTGAACATGCGCCTGCTCGATGTCGGCTGCGGCGGCGGGTTGTTGAGTGAACCCATGCGACGGATGGGGTTTGAGGTCACCGGCCTTGATGCGTCTGAGAAAAACATCGGCACGGCCAAGGCCCACGCGGCGCAAGGCGGGCTCGATATCCGCTATCTGGCCCAGACGGTTGAACAATTGGCGGCGTCGGGTGAGCCTCAGTTTGATGTCGTCCTGTGCATGGAAGTGATCGAGCACGTCGCTGATCCGCGTGAGTTCCTGAAAACCTGCGCGTCTTTGGTTAAGCCCGGCGGGCTGATGTTTGTGGCCACGCTTAACCGCACCACCAAGGCCTTTGCGCTGGGGATCGTCGCCGCCGAATATGTGCTGCGCTGGGTGCCGCAAGGGACCCATGACTGGAATAAGTTTCTGAAACCGTCCGAGATCGAGGACTTTTTGTCGGAAACTGACCTGACGCCTGATCCGGCCGTGGGGGTCAGCTATAACCCGATACTTGACCAATGGGCATTGTCGAACGATATAGCGGTCAACTATATGATGGTGGCGCGGCATTTTTGAACGCCTTCTCCCCTCTTTGCGCTCAAACAGCGCAGCGTTAGCGCGCTATGATTGCGGGGAGAAGGTGGTTTGAGGCAAGGCCGAAAACCGGATGAGGGGCAATGTCATTTTGCCGTACTCCCGATCCGCCCCAGGCCCCTCACCCTTCCCTCTCCCCGCTTGCGGGGAGAGGAACAAACGGAACCACCTATGACCGAAACCACAACTACCCTCGTCACCGCCTGGAAATCCGCCCAAGCCCGTCTCAAGGCCGCAGGGCTCGATTCCCCGGCCATCGATGCCCGCCTGCTGCTGGAGGCCGCCACCGGCGCCTCACGCACCGAAATCGTCACCGACCCGTATCGTCCGCTGACCGCCGATCAGGTCGCCACCCTCGAAGATTATCTGTCAAAGCGCCTCAAGCGGATGCCCGTGTCGCGAATCTTAGGCCGCAAGGGCTTCTGGAAGCTGATGCTCAACATCAATTCCCACGTCCTGTCACCGCGCCCGGAGACCGAGTGTCTGGTCGATCTGATATTGAAGCGCACCGAAGAGGGCCAGTCGTTTCAGGTCGCCGATCTGGGCGTCGGTTCGGGCGCAATTCTGCTGTCGATTCTGGCCGAGCGACCCGCCGCACGGGGCTTAGGCACCGACATTTCCGAAGAAGCCCTGGCCGTAGCGCGCGAAAATGCCGCCAATCTGGGCCTTGCGGGACGTGCGGCATTTTTACGCACCTCCTGGGCGGTCGGCATGGCCGATGACAGCTTTGATTTTGTCGCTTCAAACCCACCCTATATCCGCTCAGAAGTGATTCCGACCCTGGATCCGGAAGTGAAAGAACACGACCCGATTCTGGCGCTGGACGGCGGACCGGACGGCCTGCAAGCCTATATCGAGCTTATCCCCGATGTTTTCCGCGTCCTGAAAAAAGACGGCATGGCCTATATCGAAATCGGCTTCGATCAATCCGAAGCCGTTGAAAAGCTTATGAAAGAGGCGGGATTCATCAACGTCCACACCCTGCTTGACCTGTCAACAAACCCGCGCATCGTGATCGGTCAAAAGTTCGTCCTTTAAAAAATCGCTTGGCGTTTGATAGATTTGCCGCTAATCAAGGGGTGTCTTCCATCCCTTGTTAACGCCTGCGGTGATACGAATAGTCCGTATCACGTAAATTGGGCGAAGCAGGCTGGTCGGGCGCACGACGGGTATTTCATACGGGGCCACCCCGCGCGCACAAACCGACCCAAAAGACATCACCAAATACTATGGTCGTATCCATCCGAATAACCATAAGCATTTGCTGGATTTACGAAAATTTGCCGCCCCACTGCGGGCGAAGCGTATAGAACGGTCGCACACACATGAAAGATTTCAGGGGTATGAAACGGCAACGTGGCCGGAATCGCAATACCACTAAACCCTCTGGTCAGCAGAACAACAATCCCAACCGCGCCTACGAATCGACCGGGCCGGAAGGTGCCAAGGTTCGCGGCAATGCCCAGACCATCTACGAAAAATATCAGCAGCTTGCCCGTGACGCCAATTCGTCCGGCGACCGGGTTCTGGCCGAAAACTATCTGCAACATGCCGAGCATTATTTCCGCCTGATCCGCCAGATGCAGCCGACCCGTGCGGTATCTGAATTTGTGGTGCGTGACCCGTTCTCGAACTTCTATGATGTCGAAGAAGACGGCGACGGCGAAAACGAAAATGGTGAGGTTCAGGCCGAAGCGACCGAGACCGAAGCCTATGAGGCCGGTGACGCCTCAACCGAAGGCGATCAGCGCCCCCGAAACGACAATCGCAATGATGACCGCAACCGCGACCGCAATAATCGTGATCGCAACGACCGGGATCGTAACGATCGCAATCGCGACCGTAATGACCGTGACCGCAATCGCGACCGCCCCTATGAGGCGCGCGAGCCCAGAGAACCGCGTGAGCCGCGTCCTGAGCGCGGGCCAGATCGTGCTCCTGAGCGCGTAGCCGCCGACCGTGGCCCTGAGCGTGACCAATTTGATGCCGATGGTAATCGCCGCGAAACCCGCCGTGAGCGCTATGAGCGCCGTCGCAGTCAGCGCCTGAACGAACAGGAGCAGATTATCGCTGATCCGCTGGGTGCGCCGCCGGTCATCGCCTCGACCGAGCCTTTGGTGCCCTTAGCGCCCGTGCCTCTGGCACCGGTTTCAGAACCCGCCTTTACACCGCCACCCGCCAGCGTCGATGCCGACCACCTGCCGGCTTTCCTGCGCGCCCCGCGTATCCCGCGTGAGGTCGAAGCGGTCTCTAGCGCCCCTGAAGCGGATGACGCCCCTGCTGAGGCGGTCAAAAAGCCGCGTGCGCCACGGCGCAAAAAGGCTGAGGCCGAGCCCACCTCCGAAGAAGCCTAAATACGAAAAGCCCGCCAGATTGGCGGGCTTTTTTTAATTCAGTTTTGAATTACCCGCAGGTTTTGGGGCCGGTGACGGCACAACCGGCACATCGGATTGAGGGGCTACCGGCTTCATCACCGGCAGAGGCATCACCGGCACGCCATCTTCGATCAGGGATTTGACATCCTGCGGGGTCGCTTCGCCGTAAATGGGCCGGTCTTTGGAATAGCCCTCATGGATATCGCGGGCTTCCCTGGCAAAGCCTTCCCCGACATAATCAAAGTTCTTTTCGACATGCTGGCGCATCTGATAGGCGGCTTCGGCCATGACCCTATGCGCTTCCGCAACCGGATCCTTGCCCTTGGTGGTGCGCACGCTGGGGGCCATAATGGCTTTTTCAACCTCGGTTGCGCCGCACATCGGACATTCGATGAGCCCGCGCGTCTGCTGATCCTCAAAACCGGAGGAGGATGAAAACCACGCCTCGAACTCATGGGCGTGCGGACACCTTAACGCGTAACGGATCATGACAGGACGATATCCCGATCGTGCTTAAGCTGCGGCAGCGCCGCCCGTGCCTTAGCCACCTCAGACAGATCCAGTGTGGCGAACAGCACATCAGGCCGGTCGTGATCCAGCGACGCGATCACCTCACCCCACGGCCCCACCACCAGAGAATGGCCCCAAGTCTTGCGACCATCTTCGTGCAGCCCCCCTTGCGCCGGAGCCAGCACAAACGCGCCGGTTTCAATCGCCCGTGCCCGCAAAAGCACTTCCCAGTGGGCCTTACCCGTAGGCTGAGTAAAGGCCGCCGGCGTGGTGATCACCGATGCCCCGGCCTTGGCCAGCATCCGGAACAGATAGGCAAAGCGCACATCATAGCAAATGCTCATGCCCAGTTTGACGCCCGCGACATCTGCCACCACCGCACGGGTACCGCCGGTGATTCCGTTACTTTCCTTATAGGATTCACCGTTCGCCAGTTCGACATCGAACAGATGCACCTTATCGTAGACGTCGATAAGCTCACCGTCCGGCCCGATCAGCAGGGTACGGTTGACGGCATGGTGGTCTTTAGTCGCGCTACCGCTATCGCTGCTTGAGCGCAGTTCACCCTCGTTTTCCATCACGATCGCCGACCCCATCAGGATCGGCACCGACAATCGCCGCGCCAGATCACGATAGCCCTGAACGCATACATCTTTCTCCGCTACCGTGACCTTGAGGCCCTTCTGATCCTTTCGGATTTCCATCAGGTTGGAACATTCCGGCGTCAGGATAAGCTGCGCGCCCTCCGCCGCCGCCCGCTCAATAAGCGGCACAGCCTGAGCCAACGCCGCCGCCTGATCGGCGGGTGTGGTCAACTGAATGAGGGCGATTTTAAGCGTATCAGGCACGATTTATCCTGCCAGCAACGGATCAAGCCCGCCGCGCGAATCGAGCGCCACCAGATCATCGCACCCGCCGACATGCAGGCCATCGATGAAGATCTGCGGATAGGTGCTGCGGCCGGAGCGCTGATTCATCTGGGCGCGCAGTTCCGGGTCATGGGAGGCCACAAACTCCTCGTAGGCAGCCCCTTTTTTGTCAAACAACGCCTTGGCGCGCTCACAATAGGGGCAGTAGGGTTTGGTGTAGATTTCGATCTTGGCCATAAAACAACTTCCGCTGACGTGTAATATTAAACTGTATATAATCCAGATGCAGAATAATTAAAGTGCCGCATCCATATCCGGGGCGGCGCGGGCGATCACCGCCACATCGACCTGGCGCACCCCGACGGCCACCAAAGCCTCGGCGCAGGCCCGCACGGTTGCGCCGGTCGTGAACACATCATCCACCAGCACGACATGACGGCCCCTTAAGCGCCGCGTACCCGCAGGCGTCACGACAAACGCACCTTTGACGTTTTTGGTCCTCTCGGTTCGGGAGCTTTGGCGCTTGGTCGCCTTAATCCGGCGCAGGCCATCGGCCAGATAGTCCTTATCATACTGCCGCGCCAGAGGCCGGGCGATCTCCGCCGCCTGATTGTAGCGCCGGGTCCACAGTCGCGTCCAATGCAGCGGCACCGGCACGATAACATCGCAGTCCCTGATCAGTTCTGCCGCCGCCCGCCCGATCCACTGCGTAAACATCGGCCCGATATCGGTGCGGTCAGCATGTTTGAACGGCAGGATCAGGCTTTTGGACGCCTCCCCATAAAGACAGGCCGCCCGCGTGCGCACAAACGGAAACGGTTTTAACGTGCAGCCTTCGCAACGCCCCCCGGCCCCCAGATAAATGCCCCCCGCCAGCGGCCGCGCACACATATCGCAGCCCTCATCGCTTAAAAACCGGATCTGACCCCAAGTGTCCGCCGACAGGCCCCCCAGCATCATCGCCTCATTGGGGGCCGCGTAATTGACCGGATCATGGGGATCGCGGTCCAGCAACTGGGCCGGATAGATGGCATCAATCACGCCGCGCACGGCATTACGGCCATTATCTGCGATCAGCCCCTTAACCTTGGTTGGCAATTCGCCTATGAACGCCCATCTGTTATTCATTGTCCCCTATCCCCCGGCCCCATGACTCAAGCTCCCCCGCGTCTTTTTGACCGTTCGCTTCTCGCCCGCCGCCTCGACCGCGTGGCCGAAGGCTTTGGTGCAGCCAGTTTCCTGAAAATCCGCGCGGTAGAAGATGCCTTAGATACCCTAAGCGCCATCAACCGCACATTTGATCTGACACTCGATATTGGGGCCAGAGACGGCACCTTTGGCAAGTGTTTAAAATCATCCCATGCCTCAACCAAGATCGGCACGCTAATCGAGGCCGATATTTCGCACGGCATGACCCGCGGGCGGACGGGCAATGGCCACCTCCAGATGGTGCTGGACGAAGAGGCCCTGCCGTTCGGCGATGATACGCTCGATCTGATCGTAGCCCCCCTTAATCTGCACAGCGTCAATGATCTGCCGGGTGTGCTGGTGCAGATCCGTCGGGCGCTGAAAGGCGACGGGCTGTTTATCGGTTCGATGCTGGGTGGGGAGACGCTCAAAGAACTGCGCGCCGTCCTGATGGAGGCTGAGATTGAGGTGCGCGGCGGCTATGGCCCGCGTATCGCACCCTTTGCGGAAAGCTATGATCTGGTCGATTTGTTGAAGCGCACGGGTTTTGCCATGCCGGTCGTCGATGCTGATAAGGTCAGCGTGACCTATGCGCACCCGTTGCGCCTGCTTCAGGATTTGCGGGCGATGGGGGAGACCAACATCCTGCATGACCGCCCGCGCAAAGGTTTGAATAAGGCGATCCTTGAGCGCGCCTTTGCACTCTATCAGGAACGGTTCGTGCAGGATGACGGGCGGGTTACGGCGACGTTTGAGATCATTACCCTGTCCGGCTGGAAACCGCACGAGAACCAGCAAAAGCCGCTGCGACCCGGTTCGGCCAGGATGCGTCTGGCTGATGCGCTGGGGGTCAAGGAAGGCAAGCTCTGATCAGGAATTAGCCACAAACGCGAAGATAAACACGCTTAAGAATATCAGCATGGCCAGGTGATAGTCGCGGCGGGTCAGGTGCCCAAAGGCCCGACGCAGAACGATCTGCGGCAATTTCCATATAGTCTCTGCACGACCCACAGCCCTACCCCATCCTCATTTTGAGACGTATGGGAGGATGTCTGCAAAGGGGCTGCCAAAGCTGCTTTGTCTAAGCCTTAAAGCGCGCTAAGGCTTCGAGGAAGGCACGGTTTTCATTGTCCTTGCCGACCGTTACCCGCAAAGCCTTGGGCAAACCATAGTTCTTGACCCAGCGGATGAGGATGCCCTCACGCATCAGGTGATCATTGGCATCGGATGCCATCTGCTCGCTGTCGAAATGGATCAGCAGGAAGTTTCCGGCCGAACGCTCCACCCGGTATCCCAGAGCGCGGATTTCCTGAATAAGGCGTGGCCGCCAGTTCAGCACCTGCTGGCGCGAGGCATCGATATGGGCCTGATCCGTTAAGGCCGCGGCGGCGGCATACTGGGCCGGCAGATTGATGTTGAACGGCATACGCATCCGCTCCATCGCTTCAATCATACCGATCGGTGCATAGCCAAAGCCAACCCGCAAACCGGCCAGACCGTGAATCTTGGAAAAGGTCCGCGTCACCACAATATTGTCGTGGGCGCGCGCCAAACCAAACGACGTCTCCCAGGTCGGCTCATCGGCAAATTCGGCATAGGCTTCATCGATCACCAGAATGACCGACGGATCAAGCTCTGAGCGCAGGTAGGCGATCTCTTCAGGTGTATTCCAGGTGCCGGTCGGGTTGGCGGGGTTGGAGATGTAGACGATCTTGGTGTGATCATCGACCAGTTCAAGAAGGCGCGGAATTTCGACCCGCAACTCCGGCTCCGGTGCCAGACGTACCTCCGACTGGCAGGCCTGAGCGCTGATGCGATAGGCCAGAAAGCCGAACTCACCGGTGACGATATTGTCGCCCGGTTGCAGATAGGTCTGGTTGAGCATCCCAAACACTTCGTCCGAGCCATTGCCGAAAATCAGGCGCTCCGGCTCAAGGTCGTGATAACTTGATACAGCCCCGCGCAAAGGCGAGGCCAGCCCGTCGGGATAGCGAAACAGCTTGGCGCGAGCCTCATCATAGGCGGCCAAAGCCTTGGCTGAACACCCCAGCGCATTCTCATTGGACGATAGCTTGATCGGTTCGGCAACACCTTCGATCTTTGATTTTCCGCCGACATAGGCATGGATATCCATGATGCCGGGTTTCGGTTGCGGCAAACGGGTCAGGATATCGGTCATGAGCTTAAACTTTCAATAGATCCGGGCGGCCGCGCCAATCACACCGGACAAGCTGCCAAAACCGCTCAGGCGGTCGTCATCTTCCTGCACATAGCCGGTAAGCGACCATAGTTTCAAGCCCGATGCCTGACAAATCGGATCGGCGATCAGACCCCGCTGGGACAGGATATCACTTAGCTTATGATCCGGCCCGGCATAATCGGTTACCCAAAAGGTCACATCATTGCCGGTCGGTTCAGGCAGCAAAGATGCCACCGCCAGCGCCCGCGGTCGACCGCTCGCCTCTTCCGGCAGGGCGGCCATAACGCGGACATGGGGTTCCGCCAGCAACCGCGCCCACCACGCCCCGCCCTTAGGGTCAAGACTGATGACCCCGACATGGCGCGGATCACGCGCCGCCGTTATGGCTGAAACCGGATCGGCAGCCTGCTGGATAGCCGGAGCCGCTCCAAAGCGCTGACGGGCCCATAACGTCACCTCAGCCTTATCGCCCGCCCATAAATTAAGGTGCAGACCCCCGCGATCTGCACCCTGAATACGCAAGGATTCGGAGATCAGTTCACGCCATATGCGGATAATGACGGCATCGGAGACTTTACGGCCCGGTGACGCCAACAACTTACGGATCAGCAGCGCTTCACGGTCAGGACGCAACAGGGAGACATGCGCTGCGGGAACCCGTTCGCGGTGCACCGTTTCAAGCGCCGCCTCATCATGGGTCTTGGGCATAGTCTTGGCATGGGCGATAGCCTGGGCGAGACTGGCGCGCGTATCGACAAGGCTCAACAGTTCCGCATCGATCTGATCTATGCGCTGGCGCAAAGCGTCAAGGGACGGAGCGTCAACAGGTTGGTGATGGTGTGCTGTCAAAACAGTCGTCACTTTGCGTCATAAGGATGATCTTACATAGCCATTTCACCGGCAGCCCGCAAGCGGGCTTTTGCGGCCGCCATCGCCTATCACATTGATGCAATTGAAACTTTTTAGCCTTTAGAAAACGGTCGGTGCGTCAGAGACCTTAAGCGGGCCGGTATAGGTGCCGCCGTCCCGGAATTCAAAATTCATGACCACCGGTTTATCGGCCACAATACGCACCCCAACCAGTGGCCGTGCCAGGGGCTCATACTTGGCATCAATCAGACCGGTTGACAGTAAAAATCCGAACGGATCGCCTGAGCCAGAAATCTCAAGCTTAAGCTGACCGTTCAGGCGGCGATTACTATCGACGCTCATCAGGTCACTTTCCAGAAACAGATTAAGTTCCTCGATCTTCAGCGACGATTTAAGGCCACTCAACGCCCCGCCGCCCTTTTGCCAGGTCTCAACGCTTTGGCCCCAATCGACGCCCTTAAACTGCGACAGGTGGTTGACGCTGGCCTCCCAGTGCAGGGTAAACGGCTTGGTTTGACCGATCTTGCCGGCCAGACTTAACGGGTCGCCCTTGGCGCCGGTGAGGCGCACCAGAATATCGGCCATATCGGCGGTCTTGGCATTGGGCCGCAGATAGGCTTCGAACCGCTCGGCCCCGTTGAGCGCAAAGGGCCGCGCCGGATCGGAGGACACAAACACCGGATTAAGCCCCTCAATCGCCAAATCATAGATGGGCTTCGACAGACCCGATACGCTGGCGCGCAGAGCATCGCCGGTCACCGTCACCTGCCCCAGATCAAGGCC
Organism: Asticcacaulis sp. SL142; assembly: GCF_026625745.1. Taxonomy (NCBI): domain Bacteria; kingdom Pseudomonadati; phylum Pseudomonadota; class Alphaproteobacteria; order Caulobacterales; family Caulobacteraceae; genus Asticcacaulis; species Asticcacaulis sp. SL142. The sequence goes on from NZ_CP113061.1 coordinate 1,844,667, forward strand.
TTCATGCCGGCCGCGCAACAGGGTGAGACCTTTTTCGGCGACCATCACCCACTTATCGAGCGCATAGGCATTGGCTTCGGCCGCAATCACGGGTGCGGCAAAGCCCTTACCCGACGGGGCCACGACCTCAACCTTTTTAAATTCCATAAACATGCGGAAAGGGTAGCCGCGCACGCTGACAGGATCATACTGGACATGATAACCGGCGCGGATCAAAGCCTCACGATGAGCGGTCAGGTTGCTCTCGACCTGACGGGCCATATAGATCCAGTAGGCGCTCCAGAGGCCAAGGGCGATCAGCACGATCAGGAACGGCCAGGCCAGCCCCCATTTGGTCGGCGCTTTTTTGGGTGTCTCGGCGGCAGTCAATGTGTCGTCGGTCACGGGCGCGTCCCTCTAAGTCACAGAACCTCCCCTGTTGGAGGGGAGGATACCCCGAAGGGGGTGGTGGGGTAACTGGCGCATCAGACAACCGGATCGTCCGATATTACCCCCTCTGTCTTTGAGGTTACTTCAAAGACAGCTCCCCCTGCAACAGGGGGAGTTCTTAGGTCGGAAATAAAAACGCCTCAATCGCCGTAAGCGCCTCGGCCAGTGTGCAGCGTTGCAACACCACGCCGTCGGGCAGGCTCTCAAACAGACGCGTCGGGGCTGCGGAATCGAGCATGACGAACACGCCCTTATCGTCTTTGCGCCGGATCAGCCGCCCGAAGGCCTGCGCCAGTTTGGCTCGCACCAATGCGTCGTCATAAAGTCGTCCCCCAAAATGCTCCCGCCGTGCCCGGTGCAGAGCATCCGGCCGCGGCCACGGCACCCGGTCAAAGGCGATCAGCCGCAAGGCACCACCCGGCACGTCAATACCGTCGCGCACCGCATCCGTACCCAGCAGGCAGGAATTGTGCTCTGAGCGGAACACGCTGACCAAGTCCGATACATCAAGCGGATCAACGTGTTGCGCGTACAGCGATATCCCGGCCTCGGCCAGCGGACGGTGCAGATGCTCATAGACGGCCTTGAGGCGACGAATGGCGGTAAACAGCCCCAGTCCCCCGCCGCGCGACGCCAGAAACAGCGCCCGCATGGCGGCCGTCAGCGCGCGGGCATCGTCGCGGGCGACATCGGTGACCACAAACAGCCGTGCCTGCTCGCCATAATCAAACGGCGAGGTAATGCGCACATCCTTGGCCCCCATGACCAGATGATTAGCGCCCGTCCGCTGCCGCGCCAAAGCGAACCGATCCTCATGGGTTCCGTCACTTAAGGTCGCGGACGCCATCAGCACGCCATGCGCGGGTTTGAGCACATATTCCGCCAGCGGGATCGACGGGTCGACATAGTGGCGGTTAAGGCTGACATCGACCACGCGCCCCCCCACCGCCTCAGCGGCAAACCAATCGACAAAGGCCGGTTGATTGGATGGCGGTTTCGTCTCATCCTCATCATTGGCCATACGCTGCAACAAAGCCCGCCACGCCGGCAGCGTGATGCGCGCCCGCCGCTCCAGCCCGCGCAAGGCCCCGTCAAGCCTTATGCGTTCCTGCGGTTCCAGTTCGGTATTTTCAGCGTCAAGAACATCTTCAATCGCCCGCACCAGCGCCAGCAGCGGCGCTTCGATCCCGCGCAAAGCCACCGCCGCCGCCTTTGATGCCTCAGCCACTTCGGGCAGGCACGGATGAGCCTCACATTCACCGCCCGCCTCTGTGTCCGCGCGGTAGCGTGAGCGCGAGGTGGTGTCGGCCTGACGCACCTCAACCTGCTTCATGACCGTGGCCAGCAGGGCCTCAATCGGCCCCAGCGGCTCCATCATGTTGCCCGATTGGGTGCGCGTCGTCAGGCGCTGAGACCAGCCTTCCTGCGGCAGGACATGGGCGGCGCGGATCAGATCCTTGAGCGCATCCTGCGCCGTCTCACGCGTGGCCAGCAAATCACCTAACCGCTGCTCCAGACCGCGTGAGCGCCTGCGGTGGCCTTCGTTGCCGCGTATCCAGCGCCGCAGTTCCGCCGCCTCGAACCCCGACAAAGCGGTCGAAAACGCCGAATCCGCCGCCTCAAAGACATGGTGGCCTTCGTCGAAGATCAGGCGCGACAGCACCGGCACTTCGGACGGTTCTTCGCTGCGGTCATCGGTCGCTTTTAAATTCGCCTTTTGGGCGGCGTGCAACTCGTAAGCCGCCTGCGCCATAACCAGCGCATGGTTGGCGATGACGATCTGGGCCGATTTCGCCTTACGAATACTCTTTTCGACAAAGCACACCCGGTAGTGGGCGCAGGCCGAATGGATGCACTCCCCGCGCCGGTCAACCAGAGCCGCCGGATTAAGCGACTGAAACAGGTGCGCCCCCGACCCCACCGGCAATAATGACGGCAACCAGGTCGGGAAATCCCCGCCCATGATATCGCCGTCACGGCTATAGACGACCCAGCGCGCCATCAGGCCCGCAATGATCGCTTCCCCCGGCGTTTGCGTGACCGCGGTTAGCCGTTCCTGATAATTCAGCAGGCACAGATAATTTTCCCGGCCCTTGCGCACCGCCACCTTCATCTGGCGCTCAGCATCGGTATCAAACAGGGCACGGGTATCATTGAAAATCTGTTTTTGCAGGGCGCGGGTATAGGTCGATACCCACACCTTGCCCTGCGCCTTTTGCGCCCAGGCTTGGGCCGGGGCCAAATACCCCAGCGTCTTACCCACGCCGGTGCCCGCTTCGGCCAGCACCATGTGCGGTTGATCCATCACCCATTTCGGCTGAAAGATCGTCCGCGCCGACTGGGCAAAGGCCAGTTGTTCAGGGCGGCGTTCATCAAGACCGGCCCGAACCAGATGGCGCGACAAGGCGTCAGCGATTTCGTCCTCAGTCACCGATACCGATTTGGGCGGCACGTCCGGGGCCTGATCCTCCCATTCGTCGAGCAGCGACCAGACCTCAAGGGCTGGCGGGATTACAAAATCGGCCGGCAGCGGATTGCGCGCCAGCGCCGCCTCAACCGCGCCCGCCCACACCCAGCCGTTTTTGGCCATGAAATTGAGGCTGGCCCGCGCCATCAACCGGAAGGGCACCGATGCGGCGGCCAGTTCAGACAACAGATCTTCGGCCACCCGAAACAGAACCCACGCGCCCTCTTCCGGCCCGTCCGGCTCGCCGTAGCCCATAATCTGCGCCAGACCTGCGACTGACGGGGCGCAAAACTGCGCCGGACGCACAAAGGCGAACAGTTCCAGCACATCGAAATGCTGCACTTCGCGGTGGCCGCGGCCTGCAAACAGGCGCTGACGGATAAACGGCGCATTGGCGACCAGCACGGCTTCGCGGCCCCACAGTTCGCGCAAATGCACGATCTCGATCCGGCGGGTCTGATGGCCATTGCTCAGGCCCGCTTTGGACGGCAGGAAGGCCAGAGACTGCCCCGGCAAGACTTCGCGGAAACTCAAAGGCAGCGCATCCGGCAGGACGGCGGGCTTGGTCTCATCAGTTATCGGGGGTTGGGGATCATCGCGAGTCACCCGAACAACTTAAACATCCACGCGCGCAAAACCAATACACAAAACCCGCGCAGTTTTAACGCCGCTGAAAAATGCGTGACGCCCCAAGGCCCAGCCCGATGCAGATCAGGGCGCTGACAATGCCGTACATCCAAGGCCTGCGGTGGGCGGTGTCATAGATGAAGCGCTCAAATCCGACTTTTTCGACCCGCAGCAGTTTGGCGCTGTAGCTGACCGGCTCCCCATCGCGAAACAGCCAGACCTCGGCCTTATAGGTGCCGATCGGGGCATCTGACGGCAGATCGATCTCAGCGCGAAACAGGTTGCGGTCGACAAAGCGCACCCCGAACGGATTGTCGCTATAGAGGCTGGATTTCTGTTTCAGACGCGTCACCGCCTGCCGCCACTCCAGGTAATCGTCCTCAAGGCTGTTGACCACCACATCGCGCACGCCGTAGCGCGTCACGACCTTGGTGTCGCGCGGCGTATCCATGGCGATATAATCGACCCCCAGCCCCAGACGGCGGCGGTTGGAAAAGCCGGTAATCCGATCCAGCGGTTGAGATGAGGCAGCCATGTAAAAGCCCGGCGCGCCTTCGAATACCACCGGGCGGCTGTTGAGCCACAGGCCCGCCACCTGCACCTTGCGGATCAGGCGCATCGAGGCCTTGGGGCCGGAGACAACCACCACCACATCGGATGGCTGATCCCGGCTTTCGACGACCGCGCCATAGACCACAACCTTGGCCCCCTGAAACGAGGACGATACCTCGATGCGGTTCTGGGTCAGGTCGGTCGAGAGAATGTTCGAGGACGGTGCCGCTTCGGGCAGGGCCTGAACGATTGCCGGTGGTATGGCGGGGGGAAGGACGGCGACCATTATTGCTGCCCCGTGGGTACGAGGACAAACGGATCCTGCGGCGGCACAAACAACGATAGTCCCATCTGCAATCCGGCCATCAGGATAATCACCGCCATGATCGCGCGCAGTTCATCGGCGCGAAAGCGGTTGGCCATGCGGATACCGGCCTGCCCGCCGACGACCCCGCCCGCCAGCAGGATCAGCGCCAGAATCATATCGACACTGTGGTTGCGCACGGCTTGAAGGATCATGGTCACCAAGGTCGTGATGATAATCTGAAACAGGCTGGTGCCGACCACGACCGACGCCTTCATACGCAGGACATAGATCATGGCGGGCACAATCAAAAAGCCGCCACCTACACCCATCATGGCTGACAATATCCCGACTAAGAGACCAACCCCCGCCGGAGGGATGAAGCTGATATAAAGTCCCGAACGCGGAAAGCGCATCTTGAACGGCAAGCCATATATCCACACCGGGCGCTTGACCTTGGGCCGGGGGGGCGATTCGCCCTTACGGCGGCGCAGCATGGCCGACAGTGATTCATTCAGCATCATGCCGCCGATGGAGCCCAGCACCAAAAGATAGGCCACAGACACCACCAGATCGATCTGCCCCAACAATCGCAGAATACGGAAAATTTCAACGCCGATAATAGCACCGACCACGCCGCCTGCGGCCATGACCGCGCCCATGCGGTAATCGACGCTGTCGCTCTGGCTATAGCTCATGACCGAGGAGGTTGAGGTCGCCAGCACATGCCCGGCCTGTGAGGCCACGGCGACCGAGGGGGGAATCCCCAGAGACACCAGAACCGGCGCCATCAGAAATCCGCCGCCGACACCGAACAGGCCCGACACAAACCCCACCAGTACCCCAAGCCCGACCATGATCAGGACATTGACCGACATTTCGGCAATGGGCAGGTAGATTTCCACGTTCACAGGCTCAGGTTTAAAGGCACTAATCGACCGCGATGCCCACACAGATGCAGGCCGTTAACCAAGCTTAGCGCGATTAACTGAACAGAGTCTGAACAGACGCTCAGGGTTGTGGCGCAGATGGTGCTGCCGCCAGCGTCGCCGCATCATCTGCTACCGCCTGAAACCCGTTGGCCTGAGACTCAGCGATCCGGCGCTGAGGGGCTGACAGTTCGGCTTTCAGATCAGCTACCGCCTGAGCGGCCTCCTTGTCGCCGCCTGCCTCAGCAATCAGCAGCCACTTATAGGCTTCGGTCGGGTTGAGCGTGACGCCAATACCTTCGCGGTACATGATGCCCAGATTATACTGGCTGTCGACAATGCCGCGCTCGGCGGCACGCCGGAACCAGGTCGCGGCCTGACCACGATCCGGCTGGCCGCCGTCACCGGCATAATACATCAGCCCCAGATTATGCATGGCGCGCGACACACCGCCTTCGGCGGCACGCTGCGTCCACAAACGGGCCTGCGTCTTGTCCGGTGTAATGCCGCTGAAACCTTCTTCGCCGTCATAGATCCGCCCCAGGCGGAACTGAGCCGGAGCATAGCCCTGATTGGCCACGGCCTTGAGCTTATCAATACCGACCGGATCATTGGCGGTCAGGGCCTGAACGGCGTCCTGAAACTGCCGCTCCAGTGCGGCGCGATCTTCAACTGGCGGGGTGATGGCGGCAGCGGCAATGGGTGCCGCAGGTGCCTCTGTGCCCGCACCACGCTTGGCCGGCGGCTGGCCAGAGTTACCCTCATCGCGCAATACGGCATAACCACCTGCGCCGACCGCGGTCAGGGCCACGGCCACAGACGAAGCTTTAAAAGCTTTTTTCAGGGTTTCGCCCAATCCCGTTTTTGGGCTGGTTTTGGGTTCCGCCGTCTTGACAGGCTTATCCGCCACAGCTCCGCGTGTGCGTGAGGCCCCAAGCTTCAAGCCCCCTAAACCCGGACGGCGATCATCGGCGTCTTCGAGGCTGGCGCGCACCGCCGCCCGCGCGGCCGCCAGGGCATCGCGCGTGGAGACGGAGACCGGGGCTTCTTCAGGGGTCTCTTCGTCGCGGCGCGCCCCAAAGCCTTTGAGAGGCTCATCATCAAAAATATCAGCCGCCCTGTCACCATCCGCTTCATCGGCGAACGGATCGCGGTCGTGACGCAGATGCGGCGCGGTCTTACGCGACAGAGCGACATCAGCGAACGGATCGGCCTCATCGTCCTCGCGGAAAGGATCCGCCTCAGCCGAAGATGCCGGGGCATCCAGATCGTCCTCAAACGGATCGTAATCGGGCTTGAACCTCGCGTCGTGCAGGCCATTGTCGGCACGCTCTTCACCAAAGCCGGTCACGTTTTTCAGCAGATGCCCGGTCAGGTCGAGGTCATCTGAGTCCGTATCTTCCTCAACCGTCTCAGCCACCGGCGGCGTAAAGTCAAAGCGGGTGACCGTCGCCGCGTCCAGTTCGGCGTCGACCTGTGCGTCATCGACCACATCCACAACGTCTTCGACGACGGGTTCCGGTGACGGCGCATAGCGGGACCGCGACACCGAAAAGGCGCTGGGCAGGACATCTGGTGCCGGTGTGGCGCGCGTCATACGTTCCGCCAGTTGCTGGCTTTCGGCCTTGCTCAGACGCTGCTCAATACGGGCGCGGGCTTCCTCAAGGATCTGGGCAGTGCGGGCTTCGCTTTGGCGGATACGCTCACCCAACTCAGTATGGGTATGTTCATGGGTCTGGCGCAGGTGTTCCTGCACCCCGTCCAGAACCTGCGCCGTGCGGCGTTCGCTCTCGGAAATACGGCTCGACAGGCGCTCAGAAATGCGGGCGATCTCGCCCCCCAGACGCTCCAGCGCCTGAGAATGCTGACCGTCCTGACGCGCAAAGCGAACCTCCACCGAATCCGCCACCCGGCGAATCTCAGCGTTCAAACGATCTGCCGCGTCATGGCCCTGACGCTCCACGCCCGTCATTCTCCGGTTAAGATTATCAGCCACCTTTAGGACATTATGGCCCATCTGTTCAATGGCTTTAGCCGAACGCTGATCGACCTGCGCCAATTGTTCGTGCACGCCGCTTAAGGCCTGCTCGATATTATGATGGGTGGTATCTTCGAGCGAGCGGGCAATTTCAACGCGCGCCTCATCGATCCGGCGAGTCAGATCATCGGCCAGACGGCGCAGAGACTGCACCGATTCCGGGTCCGACACATCGCCGCGCTCTTCGGTCCGCAGCAGGCGCGAATCCAGTGCAGCAAAGCTTTGCTCAAGGGTTTTCAGCGCCGTCGAGGTCTGGGCCTCGGCACTATCCAGACGCTGGGACACCTGGGCCACAACCTTATCGATCAGGCTTTGGGCCGCCGCATCAGGATCACGCAATTCCATCTGGGTCAGACGGTGCGACAGGCCCAGCATGTCGGAGCGCACATCCTTGAAATTTTCACGGTTGCGGACATCGGTTTCATAGAGCTGATTGGAAATCTTGCCCAGCGCCCCTTCAAGGGCGCGGATATTTTCCTGCTGCTGCGGGGCGCGCAACTCGGCCTCAAGCCGGGCCACCCGTTCGCGTTCTTCGCGCAGATGACCGGACAGGCCCTCAAGCCGTTCCGCCTGCGCGTCAACCAGACGTTCCGCCGCCTCAAGACGCTCCGCCAGCACCGCTTGATCTTCTTCGGTACGCATCAGGCGCTCGCGCGAGGTGAACACGTCGTCGGCGTGGCTTTCCAGCTTTTCGGCCAGATGTTCTGTGCGCGCGGCAACCCCCGCTTCGGTACGCTCCAAACGGGTCAGCAAACCCTCAACTGCCTGAGATACACCGCGCACGGCCGACGCCGAACGGGTCTCAGAGGTTTCAATGCGCGAGCCCAGAGATTCCAGAGCGCGGGCCACCCGCGACAGGTCTTCGGAACCGGAGCTGTGACGCTCTGATGGGTGCTCAGCCGGGTAACGCCCATCGCCCCCCCGCTCATAGCGGTCATAATCATCTTCATAACGGGCCGCACGTTCGCGTGCCGCCACGGAGGAAAAGGCTGGCGCCGACCGGCGCGGACGGTTGATAAACTCTTCATCATGACGTGATGACGTGTAGGTGCGCTTCATACGCCCGCCCCCCGAAGGATAGTCTTCACCGGTTTCCGGCTGATAATCGTTTTGTGGTACATAGGGACGGCGACCGCGATTTTCGCGGGGATCGGCTTCGGGCTCATCGCCCTCCAGAATCACCTGATTAAGCCATTCCCCTAGGGTCATGCCAGACCGGCGCGCCAGATCCTTGGCGACTTCGCGCGCCTTAGAATCTATACCCTTAACACTCCATGGCGTGCCCGCAGACATGCGAATCCCCTACTTATGCAATGTATGAGGCTAACCACCATCATCTTGCGTGTAAACCTTTTGTTAACCACCATCTATTGGGATAACGCCATTCTCCTGTGGAGAACCGCCGCATTATATAAACGCCTGATAAGGGAAAATACCGTGAAAGCCTTGCGCCGCGCCACATTCCTACCATATTCGCAAACATGGAATTTGATCTTGGCACCACGCTCATCATGTTTTTTGCCGCCGTATTAGCGTGCATCCTCAGCGGTTATCTGGGGGCGCGGCCACCCAATCTCAAAACCGATGCCGTCAGACTTGTCCCTTACCGACTGATCATGCTGCTGTCCGGCACCGCCGCGATCATCCTGCTGGTCCACATCTTCGCCCTCGTCGGCGGCAATCCCCAGCCCGCATTTCAGCCGTATTAAACCTCACACAGCCCCTAAAAAGGCTTCAGTTTGGATGAGATGCCAGGCGTCGAGCGCCCGCGGGTACAGATAGTACCCGCAAGCGATGACAACGCCGCAGATCGCCAAACTCAAGCCTTTTTAAAACACCAGGCGAGGATGGATTTTTGGGCATGTATCCGGTTTTCGGCCTCGTCCCAGATGACCGATTGCGGGCCGTCGATAACGGCTGCGGTGACTTCCTCGCCGCGATGGGCGGGCAGGCAGTGCAGGAACAGGGCGTCGGGCTTAGCCAGCGCCATCAGGGCTTCATTGACCTGATAGGGGCCAAGGGCCGTCATGCGCTCATCGTAATCGGTATCGCCCATGCTGACCCAGGTATCGGCCATGACGGCATCGGCACCGGCAACCGCAGCTTTCGGGTCGTGGGTGACGGTGATCTTCGCCCCTGCCCCGTGCGCCAGATCGGCCGCTGACGGGCTATATTGCGGTGGGCAGGCGATGTTCAATGAAAAGCCAAGCTTAGGTGCTGCATGGATGAACGAGGCGCAGACATTATTGCCGTCGCCGATCCACGCTAAAGTCTTACCGGCCACTGGCCCGCGATGTTCTTCGATGGTCTGAAGATCAGCGATGATCTGACACGGATGGCTCTTGTCGGTCAGGCCGTTGATGACCGGCACCGTTGATGCGGCGGCCAATTGCTCGACATCTTCATGGCGGTTGGCGCGAATCATGATGGCATCGACCATGCGCGACAGAACCTTGGCGGTGTCTTCGATCGTTTCCCCACGCCCAAGCTGCATGTCATTGGCGGTCGAGATAATGCCGTCACCGCCAAGTTGACGGATGGCCGCGTCGAACGAAAAGCGTGTGCGGGTCGAGTTTTTCTGGAAAATCATGGCCAGAACGCGGTCTTTGGCCGGAGCATCGGCATCGACGCGCCCTTTCGGCCAGCCGAGGCGGGCTTTCTTACGCGCATGGGCGTCATCGAGAATAGAGCGGATATCCTCCGGGCTTAAGGCCCAGAGGTCGAGAAAGTGACGGGTCATCTGTACCCCCTTTTATTTTGGATGTCCGGCCCCTGTTATGCCGTCTCTTTGGCCTTTTCACGGGCGGCGATGAAGGTTTTTTCCAGCAGGCCAATGGCTTCGCGGGCTTCATCGAGTGTGACATTGAGCGGCGGCAGCAGACGTACGCAGTTGTCCGATCCGCCCGCAATCAGTATGCCGGCATCACGCGCCAGAGCCATGACCTCACGGTTGAGCGGCTTGACCTTGATGCCAACCAGAAGTCCCTTGCCGCGCACTTCCTCAATGACATCGCCGTAGGTGGCGATCAGGCTCTGAAGCTGCTGACGCAGGTAGTTGGACACATCATTAACGTGCTCAAGAGTTTCAGGCTTCGACAGTTCATTATAGGCCGCAAGCCCAACCGCCATCGCCAGCGGATTGCCGCCAAAGGTCGAACCGTGAGCACCGACGACCATGCCGGACGCTGCGTCCTTTGTGGCCAAACAAGCACCGATCGGGAACCCACCGCCCAGGGCCTTGGCGGTCATCAGAACGTCAGGCTCAATATCCGACCACTGATAGGCCCACAACTTACCCGTCCGGCCCATACCGCACTGGATTTCATCAAACATCAACAACAGGCCGTACTGGTCACACAGGTCGCGCAACCCTTGCAGGCATTGGTTCGGCACGGCGCGCGTGCCGCCTTCGCCCTGCACCGGCTCAACCAGAATGGCTGCGGCCGTCGGTGCCGACGCGGCCGCTTTCAAGGCTTCGTGGTCACCAAACAGCAGATGCACAAAGCCCGGCAGCTTAGGGCCAAATCCGGTCAGATAAGCGTCGTTGCCACCGGCATTGACCGCCGCGTACGATCTGCCGTGGAACGCGCCTTGAAACGTGATGACATCAATGCGCTCAGGATTACCCTTGGCGGCGTGATATTTACGCGCCAGTTTCAGCGCACATTCGACCGCTTCGGTGCCGGAATTGGTGAAGAACACCTGATCGGCAAAGCTGTCGGCGCACAGGCGCTCGGCCAGAGCTTCCTGATCCGGTATGCGGAAAATGTTCGATACATGCCATAGCTTCTGTGCCTGTTTCGTCACGGCATCGATCAGGATCGGGTTGGCGTGGCCAAGCCCGTTGGTAGCAATGCCCTGCACGAAGTCAAGAAACCGTCGGCCATCCTTGGTGTAAAGGTTAACCCCTTCACCGCGCTCAACCTCGATGGGGGCGCGACTGTAAACACCGAAAAGATGATCTGACTGGCTCATGGTAACATCCCAAAAGATAAAATCCTCTCCGAACAAACGGAGAGGAGATTAAAGAACCTAAGTAGGACTTAGAGCGGCCTTTTGGGGAAATTTATCCCCAATGTCAATAAAAAAGCGCGGCCTGGATTATGATTATTGGTCATGAGTTACTTGAGGGCATCGACCTTAACACCCTTAGCTTTCAACAGGGTCGGCACGCCGTCCGGCCCGACCAGATGGCCTGTACCGACCACGATCAGGGACGTGCCGGAACCGGCCAGAATCTGTTCGATCTGCGGCACCCAGTTCTGGTTGCGGCCTTTGAGCAGCACTTCGTATAGTTTAGGCGTCTTGACCATCATCTCTTCGGTAAATATCCGCTCCAGCGTGGCTACATCGCCGGTATGCCAGGCGGTAAGCATGGTCTCCAGCAGGGCCTTGCCTTCCTCTTCCTGATTAAGCACATCAATCAGGAACTGGCGGCTGGTTTCCTCGTCAAAACTGCCGAAAAAGCCCATCTGCTGTTCAATGGTTTCAAAGCCCTTAACCGGCTTTCCCGCCGCTTTGGCCTGATCCAGCAGAGTTTTATCGACGCCGGAGCTCGGATCATAACCGGCATCGACCATGGATTTCACCGTGATCAGCAACCCGACGGCCCAGGGTTTAAGGTTACGCGCCTGCGCCATCGGGATGCCGTGCTGATCCAGCGCCAGATTAAGGCGGGCGATATCGGACTCGCTCATGCCCTCGGTCAGATTGCCCTTGGGGTTGATGGCGTGTTTCAGAAAGGCCGAACCGGCGGCGGCCTGATCATCCAGATTGGCGATCTCCAACCACATTTCCTTTGAGCCTGCCATCGCGGTTTTGATGCGGGCATCCTGCCATTGCATGTCAGGCTTTAGCAGGTGAATAGACCCCAGCAGATAGACGGTCGAATCCGCATCCGTCACCACCCACATCAGCGGGGTGCCGGTTTTGGCGTCCTGCGCAGTGGCGACACCCGGCAAAAGCGCCACACCGGCCACTACAAGCGCCTTGAACATAGTTTTAAAAGATTTCAACATGAGGTTTCCTATGATTTTCGAACTTAAGCTTTTTGATCCGGCAGAAATATGTCTTCGATCCGTTGCTGAAATATGTCAGCGATTTTGAAGGCCAGCGGCAGTGAGGGATCGTATTTTTCGGTCTCGATGGCATTGATGGTCTGGCGTGAAACGCTCAGCCGGTCGGCCAGATCGGCCTGTGACCAGTCGCGTTCGGCCCGAAGAACCTTGATACGGTTTTTCATTATCTATGCCTCAACCACCAGATGCCCCAAGCGATCACATAGCCAATAATCGGCGGGATCAAACCGGTCATGATACCAAACTCAAATCCCGATCCTTGCGCGTTGAAATAGGCCATAAAGCTCTCACCAAAGTCGCCGCCGGTGGCCACCGACAAGAAATAGATCGGCATAACCACCAGCAGGCCGCATGACCCGCCCCAGTACCACGCCCATTTATGGGCTTCGCGCACCGCTTCATCACTGGATCGCCACCACACAATGCTGAACGCCAGAGCCAGCAATATAAAGACCGTGACCACAATCATAGCCAGTTGCGGATTCTGTCTGATGTCGGCAATACCTGCCCCCTCCAGATATCCAATTACACCCCCAAGCAGCGCGCCTATCCCCAGAATGGCGTAGATCGCCACCTGTCCGCTTAATTTTCCTTTTGTCATATCAACCCTCCTTAACAATAAGACAAACACCCTTTACATTTAGATCGTGCAATATGTCAAGCACCCTTGTCATAATGACGCGCAAATTTTACAGATTTATAATTGTCACGACGCTCGGAAATAAATGTTTCGAAACCAACTGAATATTTACAGCTAGGTACGATTATGACCTCGGTATGGGTCTGCACCCTTTATAAAAACGATTAGTGTTCTCGACCCATGACAACCTGTGACCTTATCCGCCCCCATGACCTGAGTGCATCCGAAGTGCAGTCATGGCGCGATATGGTCGTTGCTACGCCCGATTTACGCTCCCCCCTGCTGTCGCTGGAATTTGCGCAGGTCATCGCCCAGGTGCGCGATGATGTCTGGGTCGCCATCTATCGCCGCAAAGGCCAAACAGTCGGCTTTCTGCCCCACCATCGCCGCCCCGGCGGATTGGCCAGACCCGTCGGCGCCCCGTTTTCAGACTATACCGCCCTGATCAGTATTCCCGACCCCGATATTACCATAGCCGAGGCCCTGAGCCTTGCCTGCATCGACCGGTTTCAGGTCATCGGCCTGATCGATCCGTACGGTGTGTTTGGCGATATCGGCGGGGAGACCGACAATGCCTGCGGGATCGACCTCACCCAGCCGCTTGATCACATTCCGCATAAACATGCCAAGAATATAAACCGTCTGCGCCGCCGCCTTGAAGAGCAGCACGGTGAGGTGTGCTTTATTACCCCTGATCGCGATCCTGACCATTTCGAGACCATGCTGCGCCTGAAACGTGAGCAGACCCGCCTTACTGGCCTGCATGATTTTCTGGCCCCCGTTTGGGTCGAAGCCCTGATGCGGCAACTATTTGCTGCGCCTTCTGAAGGCCTACGCGGGCAGATGCTAACCCTGACGGCGGGCGGTAAAGGGATTATTTTCCATTATGGTGTAAGGCTGGGCGATGTCATGCACCCATGGATATCCAGCTTTGATCCGGCGTTCAGCGCCTTCTCGCCCGGTCAGGTATTCCTGATGGGGTGTGGCGATGCGCTTAAGGCCGACGGCGTGACCTATTACGACCTGTCGACCGGTGAGCAGCATTACAAAAACGCCTTTGGCAACAGCCATCGCGTCGTTACCCACGGCCGCGTCTATGGCAACACCACGGGCGGCCGGTTCAGCGCCCGCAGGGCCGCATGGGCGCGTGAAGCCGGTCAGTCCCTGCCGCCGCGTCTGGGCGAAATCGCCAACCGCCTGAGCCGGCGCGTCGATCAGATTTGTGCGCTTGAACTTAATACGCCGGATCGCCTTAAGGGCCTGTGGCGGGCCGTGCGGGCCATGCCGCAGCGCCTGAAATCACCGGAGGGCCGTTGATGAAACCGGCCCCGCCGCATAGCTTTACCGCCGTGCGCCTCAGTGTGATTATTCCGAGCTTTCGCCGCCCGGAGGGCTTGAAGCTGGCGGTGCGATCCGTGCTGGCGCAAACCGGCCTAGATCATGTCGCCACCCGCATTATCGTGTGCGACAATTCTCCGGAAGCGTCAGCGCGTGAGGTGATCGCGGCCATTGACAGCCCCGATATGCCAATCGCCTATCTGCACGAACCGGCAACCGGCGTGGCCAATGCCCGCAATACGGCGCTTTCGGCGACCGATGACGATTTCATCGCCTTTCTGGATGATGACGAAGAGGCGCCGTCTGATTGGTTATCGAAAATGCTGGCCACCCAGAGCGCACTTGGTGCCGATGTCGTGTTCGGCCCGGTCAGCGCCCGGTTGATGGCCACCCATGTCAAATATCCCGCCTATTTCAAAGCCTTCTTTTCGCGCTTTGGGCCGAGCGATACAGGACTGATTGACCACTATTATGGCTGCGGCAACAGCCTGCTGCGCCGCGCCGCCCTGCCGCAGGTTCATGAGGTTTTTTCGGTCGATCGCAATGACTGCGGTGGTGAGGACGATAAGCTGTTTTACGGTCTGCGTGAGCAGGGTAAACGCATGGCCTGGGCCGCAGATGCCGTCGTGTGGGAAGATGTCCCGCAGAGCCGCTCAACCCTGAACTACACTCTGGCCCGCGCCTTTGCCTATGGTCAGGGACCATCAACCTCGGCCATGGCGCACACCCCGCCCAAACCATTCACCTGCGCCTACTGGATGATCAATGGCGCGGTTCAGACCGTGATGTTTGGGATTTGGGGCGGGCTGCTGACGCTGATGCGTGCCAAAGGGGCTGCAAGCGCCCTCGATAAATGCGCGCGGGGCCTCGGCAAACTGATCTGGTTTCCGCCGTTTAAGCTCGGCTTTTACGGTACCGCCCTGCTCAAAACCAACGCCCCCGGAAGATGAGATTATGATCGGACTGCTGACATGGTCGGACGACCACCGCCACAATTTCACGAAAAAAACTCTGCTGTTTTCGCACACTTTAGCGGGCTCTGAGCTATTCACGGACCAAGCTCTAATTGATCTTATCGACCGCTATCCTGAAGATAAGCTCGAAGTGTTCAGCATGGGTTACGACCCGTCCAACTGGGGACAGTGGTATCTGGGCAGGCGCTCCGGCCTTGATGGCCGCGCCCTGATGGACGGAGTCAGGGCCGGACGGTTATGGCTCAATCTGCGCAAGGTCAATCACGCCGATCCGGCCTTTAATGAGCTGTGCGGGCGGATGTTTGCCGAACTGGAGGCTGAGAGCGGTCAAAAGACCCTGAAGCCCGATCTGGGTCTGTTGATTTCCTCACCCAAGGCCCATGTGTTTTACCACCTTGATATCCCGCTGGTGATGCTGTGGCAGGTGCGCGGTGTTAAAAAACTCTATGTCTATCCGCCAACCTCGCCATTCGTCTCGAACCCCGACCTCGAAGGTATTGCCCTGCGTGAAAGCGATGAGCAACTGCCCTATGAGGCCGCGTGGGATGAGGCGGCGATGGTACACGACCTTAAGCCCGGTGAAATGATCACCTGGCCGCAAAATGCCCCGCACCGCATCGTCAATCACGACATGGTCAACGTGTCGATGTCGATTGAATTCATGACACCAGCGGCCATCTGGCGCGCCAATGTGCTCTACGCCAATGGTTGTTTGCGCCGCTGGTTCGGCTGGAAACCGGATATCGACAAGCGCGTATTGCCGTTTGAGGCGGCCAAGATTATCTACGCCCGTTTACTCAAAGCCTTTGGCGGTTTCAATGGCGCCAAAAGTCCGCTCACCCCGCGCTTTTCGCTGGATGCCACGCAACCGGGCGTGCCGCAGTTTGATGACGGCGTTGAAGTGCCTAAGAAAGCCGCCTAGCCTATGGCCGCGCGGTAAACCTCAAGCGCCTGCGCGATATCAGCCTTGAGATCAGCCGGGTCTTCGAGGCCGATATAGAACCGGATCAGCGAGCCTTCTGGCTTTGGCCCGATCCTTCCGATGAGTTGCGGCTCAAAATGGATAGCCAGACTCTCGAACCCGCCCCAACTAAAGCCCAGCCCGAACAGCTTTAGCGCGTTCAAAAACGCGCACGACGCAGCGATATTGCCGCCTTTCAGCACCACCGAAAATAGACCGTTTGAGCCGGTGAAATCGCGTTTAAATAAGGCATGGCCCGGAAACGATTCCAGCCCCGGATGCAGCACGCGCTCCACGAGATCATGGCCTTCCAGCCAGCGCGCGATCTCAAGTCCCGACTGGCCGCTGCGTTCCAGCCGCAAATGGAGCGTACGTAAACCACGGATAGCCAGATAGCTCTCATCCGCCGAGGCAAAAAATGAAAACGCCCGCGTCGTGTCATCCAGGCGCTTGGCCAACGCCTTGTCCTTGACCGCCACCGTGCCGATTAGGATATCGGAATGGCCGCCAACATATTTGGTCAGGGCCTGCATTGACATGTCAACACCATGCTCCAGTGGCTTGAAAAGCACACCGGCACCGTAGGTATTATCACAAAGCGTCAGGATACCGCGCGCTTTGGCGGCCTTGGCAATGGCCGGGATATCCTGAATGTCAAAGGTCAGCGACCCCGGCGATTCGACGATGATCAGGGCTGTTTTATCGTTGGTCAGGGCCATGACCTCATCCACACTGGCACCGGCCTCATAATAGCGGCTGGTCACGCCAAACCGCGCCATCTGGGACTGCAAGAACCGCCGGATCGGGCCGTAGCAGCTATTGACGCACACCACCTCATCCCCGGCCTTAAGACAAGCGGTGATGGCCAAGGTCAGCGCCGACAACCCCGTCGGCAGCAGGAACACGTCCGTCGCCCCTTCAAGGTCGCACATCAGGCGCATCAGTTCGCGCTGGGTGCTAAGCCCCTCAATGCCATAGCCGGGCTTGATGTCTTCGTTATAAAGATCCTCGGCGCGAGCATATAGAACTGTCGAGCCGCGCTCAACGCCGACATTAACGGCGCGGTGAGACGGCTCACGCTCATGGGTGGCACTGGTCAGGCGGGTACGCTCAGAAATCGGCTGGGACATGGAAAATTCCGTATACAGTTGTGTGCCTTTACAATCATTTCGCGCCCCCCTTGGCAACTGATATCTTGGCAACTGATATATGAAAGCTGATTGGTTAGAGAAGCTAACCGGATTGCTGAAAAATCGTCGCATGACCTGACCGCGGCAGTTGTTTAAACAACAACCACCGGGTAGGAATTAATCAACTCTCTGGCATCCGGAGCGTTTACGCGTTCCTGATTTGCGCTGACCTTAAGGCTTTGATAGTCTCGCAAGCGACTGGCAAAGTTGACATACAGAACGCTGACATACCGAACATAGGGATAGACCGAATATGAAGAATTCAGATGCCTCCCGGCGCCAGTTTCTGAAAACCGTAACCGGTGCCGCCCTGATGACCGGTACGGCGACGGCCCTTTCGGCCTGTGCCAAGCCGGCCGCCCAATCCTTACTGAATGTATCGTTTGACCCGACCCGCGAATTTTACGCCGCCTATAATTCCCTGTTTGCCAAAAAATACGCCACCGGCGGCAAACCGGCTCCGACCTTCAACCAAAGCCACGGCGGGTCGGGCAAGCAGGCGCGCGCGGTCGTCGATGGCCTGAAGGCCGATGTCCTGTCACTGGCTCTGGCCCACGATATCGACGCGGTGGCCGCCACCGGCCTGCTGGCCGCCGACTGGGCGTCACGCCTGCCGAACAATTCCGTCGCCTATAATTCGACCATCCTGCTGCTGGTGCGCAAAGGCAACCCCAAGGGCATCAAGGACTGGGGCGATCTGGTAAAACCCGGCGTTCAGGTCATTACACCGAACCCGAAGACATCGGGGGCCGCACGCTGGAACTATCTGGTCGCCTATGGCTGGGCCCTGCGGGCTAACAATGGCGATGAAGGTAAGGCGCAGGCTTACCTGGAGGCCCTGTTTAAAAATGTGCCGGTGCTGGATACCGGTGCGCGCGGGGCGACCACGACCTTCATTCAGCGCGGTCAGGGCGACGTACTGATCAACTGGGAATCCGAGGCCCTGATGAGCGCGGCCAAGGATGGTGCTCAGTTCGACATCGTCTATCCGTCGCTGTCTATTGCCGCCGACACGCCGGTCGCCTGGGTTGACAAAAACGTCGCGGCCAATGGCACCGAAGCGCTGGCCAAGGCCTATCTGGAAGGGCTCTATGACGAAGACGCCCAGACCCTGGCGGCGCAGCATTTTTACCGCCCGACCAACGCGGACGTGCTCAAATCGTTTGCTGACCGTTTTCCGGCCATTGAGCAACTGAATATCGATAAGGATTTTGGCGGCTGGACCACGGCTAATGCCCGCCACTTCGAGCAGGGCGCCCTGTTTGATCAAATATCCGCCAAAGTCTTCAAAGCCTAAACGGCCCCCGTTTTCGTGAGCGTTGTAATCCATGACGACAGACACCCCTATATCTGCCGGAGACGCCCGCTTGGAGACAAACGGGCGTTCGCCGCATCAGATAAAACCCGAAGGCTTTAAGCCGCCCAAGGCTACCCACAGAACCCAGCACGTCCTGCCGGGCTTTCATGCGTCATTAGGCATCACGCTGACCTATCTGTCGCTGATCGTGCTGCTGCCGCTGGTGGCGCTGGTGCTCAGGCCTTGGGAAGCCGGACTTGACGGCTTTATCCGCACCGTCACCGATGAGCGCGTCCTTAAGGCGTTGCAATTGAGCTTTACCACCGCCTTTTGGGCCGCCCTGGTTAATCTGTTTGCCGGCCTTATCGTAGCGTGGGTGCTGACGCGTTATGAGTTCCCGGGCAAGAAGATTATCGACGCCATTGTTGACCTGCCGTTCGCCCTGCCGACCGCCGTGGCCGGTGTGTCGCTGTCGAGCCTTTATGCCCCCAATGGTTGGGTAGGCTCATTGTTCGACCCGATGGGCATCAAGATCGCCTATACGCCGATCGGGATTTTTATCGCGCTGGTATTCATCGGCCTGCCGTTTGTGGTGCGTTCGGTTCAGCCGGTTCTGGCTGAGTTTGATGCCGAGGTCGAAGAAGCCGCCCTGACCCTTGGGGCCACCCCAATGCAGACCGCCATCCGGGTGATTTTACCGTCACTGGCGCCCGCCCTGATCACCGGCTTTTCTCTGGCGTTTGCCCGCGCGGTCGGGGAATATGGCTCGGTCATTTTTATTGCGGGTAATATGCCCTATATTTCCGAAATTTCGCCGCTGTTGATCGTCATCAAGCTCGAAGAATTTGACTATGCCGGTGCGGCGTCAGTGGCCATCGCCATGCTGGCCCTGTCGTTCACCATCCTGCTAGTCACCAACTTTGTTCAGGTGCTCCTGTCCCGCCGAGGCCGCGCATGAAAGTCAAAGCTCCCGAAGCACCCAAATCACCGGCCGCCATCGCCCTTCTGGCCTTTGCCCTGTTCTGGATCGCGCTGGTCATCGTCCTACCGTTGGTCAATGTGCTGTTTGAAGCGTTCAGAACCGGTGTCGCCCCCTATCTCGCGGCCATACTGGAACCGGACGCTATTAGCGCCATCAAACTCACCCTACTGGTGGCCGCCATCGCTGTACCATTGAACGCCGTATTCGGCATTGCCGCCGCCTGGTGCATCACGCGCTTTGAGTTCACGGGCAAGGGCCTGCTGCTGTCGGTCCTTGACCTGCCGTTTACCTTGTCGCCAGTCATTTCGGGTCTGGTGTGGATACTGCTGTTCGGGGCTCATGGCTGGTTCGGCGCGTGGCTGGATGCCCATAATATCCGCATCGTCTTTGCCCTGCCGGGGCTGGTCATCGCCACGGTGCTGGTCACCCTACCGTTCGTGGCGCGTGAACTGATTCCGCTGATGCTCGATCAGGGTACGGATGAAGAAATCGCCGCCGTCACCCTGGGCGCGCGCGGCTGGGACGTGTTTTTCCGCATAACCTTGCCCAACATCAAATGGGCCCTGACCTACGGGGTTTTGTTGTGTACCGCCCGCGCCATGGGTGAGTTCGGGGCGGTGTCCATCGTCTCCGGCCATATTCGCGGCCTGACCAACACCCTGCCTTTGCATATCGAAGTGTTATACAACGAATATAATACGGTCGCGGCCTTTGCCACAGCGTCGATTCTGGCGGGGCTGGCTATTGTGACCCTGATACTTAAAACCCTGCTTGAGTGGCGCTTTGCCGACGAGCTTGCCGCCCATCGCAGGCACTAACCGCTTTTCGAGAACCCGAATATTATGTCCCTGACCGTTCAAAACATCACCAAAAGCTTCTCGGATTTCGCGGCCCTCGACAATGTGTCTTTTGAGGCCCATTCGGGTGAGTTCCTCGCCCTGCTTGGCCCGTCGGGATCGGGTAAGACCACCTTGCTGCGTCTGCTGGCCGGTCTTGATCAGCCCGATTCCGGCAGCGTGACCTTTGAGGGCGAAGACTATCTGGCGCTGAACGCGCGCGAACGCCGCATAGGCATGGTGTTTCAATCCTACGCCCTGTTCCGCCACATGACGGTCGAGCAGAACATCGCCTTTGGCCTTAGCGTCCGCCCGGCCAAAGATCGCCCTTCAAAGGCTGAGATCAAGGCCAAGGTTCAGAGCTTATTGAAACTGATTCAGCTTGAAGACCTGGGTAAGCGCTTCCCATCACAACTGTCCGGCGGTCAGCGTCAGCGGGTGGCATTGGCACGGGCGCTGGCCATTTCGCCGCGCATTCTGTTGCTGGATGAACCGTTCGGCGCGCTCGATGCTCTGGTGCGCAAGGATTTGCGCCGCTGGCTGCGCCGCATCCATGACGAAACCGGCGTGACCACCATCTTCGTCACCCATGATCAGGAAGAAGCCCTCGACCTTGCCGACCGCGTCGTGGTGCTGAAAGATGGCCAGATTGAGCAGATCGGCAAACCGCTTGAGCTTTACCGTAAACCGGTCTCCAGCTTCGTGTTCGATTTCCTCGGCACCAATAATCAGGTCACGGCGACGGTCAGTGGCGCAGAAGCGAAATTCGAGGGCTTTACCGCACCCGCCGTTGTTTCAGGTGAATTGACAGGGCCACAAGTGGTTCGTTTCCGCCCGTTCGATGCCCACCTGTCCAAAGACGGGCCGGGCTTTAAGGGTAAGGTGTTATCGATCCTGCCGGCCGGTGCCAATCTGCGCCTTGAAGTGCAGGCCGAGGACGGCACGGTGTTCGAGACCCAGCACGCCCACGATTCCGACGCCAGCGACCTGAAACTGGGCGATACCGTCTACGTCCGCCCTACCAAGGTCTATGTGTTCGGGAATTAATCCCTGCGTCCAAACCCGTAGCTATAGCCGCATAGTACGCTGTCGAACGCCGCGCACAGGCTGGCGCGGATAGCGTCCGACTGCGCATCGGCGGCCTTGAGGCGGGCCGGATTGTCATGCAAATCGACGTTACGCAGCCAGATTTTCTCATAGCGGAAAACGTGGAATGTGAGATTCGACGTGGTGGTCGCGGCGCGCACAACATCATCGATATTGCGGCGGCTGTCGTCAACAAAGACGATATCGGTAAAGGGTTTCCGGCTGATAGATGCCGCCAGAAGCTGAACCATCACGCCCTTGTCCTGACCAGCGGCCAGCATGATACCGTCTGAGACGGTAATGTCGCGGTGCGGTCCCTCGGGCAGGGTCACCTTGACCTTTCCGGCAGCCTTGCGAATTTCGTCATCGCCCAGACGCCCGCGACGGGTGCATAGCGGCTTTTCACATTCCGGAGCGCCACTGAAATCATAGCCAACGGCCATCAGCGCCCGCTCGGTCGCCCCGCGTAACTCGGACCCGCGCGCGCTTAGGGTATAGACCGGAATCCCTGCCGATTGCAGGTCGCGCACCCGCTGCGGACCGTCATCCTGCGTGGGCTTCAGACCCGCCAGGGTCAGCCACAGGGCCTGCTCATAAAGGATCACATTGCGCTGCTCGCCTTGTGCCCCGTCAAGCTTGCCACCCAGCCAGCCTTCGGAGCCCAGGTCGCCCGGCACGGTCAGCAGGGTGTCATCAATGTCAAACACCACCAGCACGCGCTTTGATTTATCGGCCTTAAGGCTGTGGGCCAGATCGGTGGCGATTTTCAGGTCGGTGATAGAGGTAAACCCCGCAGCCTGCGCGACCACAGTTGAGGCCATCATCCACGCCGCCGCACATATCCCTGCCCAAATTTTCATCACACCCTCGTTTCATAAGATACCTCTGGCAAACCCGAAAATGCCCGCAGGGTCAAGGCTTAAGCGTCCAAAAACCGCATCTAAACCCTTGACCCCCGACCGCAAACGGCCTAATGCCCCGGCCGTGCAAGAGGTGCCGTGAGAACGGCTTAATAGGGAACCGGGTGTAAACCCCGGACTGTCCCCGCAACTGTAAGCGCTGAGTTTTCGGCCATATGCCACTGAAGGTAACTTCGGGAAGGCGGCCGCAAATGTCTGAGGCGCAAGTCAGGAGACCTGCCCTTTGCTGTCGTCCTTTGCGTGATCGGGGTGTGTCACAAGAGCGGGAGCCTTTCCTGAGCGGCGATATGTTTGACAGCGCGGATCGATGATCCGTGGCTGTTGCTTCGTCTGCGAAAGACTATACGACCCATGCGAACCTACCTTATTGCCGCGCTTACCACCGCCTCGGCCTTGGCCCTGATGACCGTGGCCGGCCACGCCCATAGCGGTGAAATTACTGAAGTCGTGGTCACCGTGACCCGTGAGCCTGTCGCCCTGTCCAAGGTCGGCCAGAGCGTCACCGTATTTGATGCCGAGACCATTGAAACCCGTCAGGAACTGTTCCTCAGCGACCTGATCGCCCAGTCGCCGTCCGTTTCGATCGCCCAAACCGGCGGCCCCGGTCAGGTCGGCACCGCCCGTTTCAGAGGTGCGGAAAGCGACCGCAGCCTGTTCCTGATCGATGGTGTGAAACTGGGTGACCCGTCGCAAATCGGCGGCGGTCTGAACCTCGGCCTATTGGCGCTGAATGACGCCGAGCGGGTCGAAGTCCTGCGCGGGCCGCTATCGACCCTGTGGGGCTCTCAGGCCATCGGCGGCGTGGTCGCCATCACCACCCGCACCCCGAAAAAGCCATTCGAAGCGCGTGTATCGGTTGAGGGGCTTGAGGATTACATCACGGCCCGCGCCTCAATCGGCGGCAAGGCGGATCGTCTGACCTGGGGCCTGTCAGGGGCCTATATCGACGATGAAGGTGTGTCATCGTTGCGCACGGGTTCCGAGAAAGACGGCTTTGAACAAAAGCACCTCAACGGTTATCTGAACTACGCCCTGACCGAGACATCGGGCCTGCGGGCCCGCCTGAGCCACACCGAAAGCGACTATGATTTTGACGGCTATGATGCGTCGTTTGCTCTGGCCGATACTCTTGATTTTGGTACACAGGATGAAAGTGTCGCCAGCGTCGGTTACTATAACCAGATGCTTGAGGGCCGCCTGAAAAACAGCGTCACCATCAGCCAGACCAAGACCGAGCGCGAAACCTCGGATCTGGCCAATGCGACCTCTTATCCTTTTGAGGGTCGGCAATTCAGCTATGACTATACCGGCGCGTTCACACTGTCGGAAGCCACCCAGTTCGTCTTTGGGGCATCGTCTGAGCGTTCTAAAATCATCGCCACCGGCCTTGTCAAATCGGTAACGCTAAACGGCCTGTTCGCGCAGGTCCGTCAGGATATCAACGCCCTGACATTGAACGCCAGCGTCCGCCGCGACGACCACTCGACCTTTGGCGATAACACCATCGGCCAGATCGCCGCCGCCTATGCGCTTAGTGATGCCGTGGTTCTGCACGCCAGTCTGGGTCAGGGCTTTAAGGCCCCCAGCCTTTATCAGCTTTATGACGGCTGGTCGGGCAATGTCGCGTTGAAGCCCGAAGAGGCCACTAATATCGACTTCGGCGTTGATGTTTACGGTGCCAACAATGGCCGCTATGGCGTGTCGGTCTTTGGCCGCAAGACGGAAAACCAGATCGACTACGATATGTCGACCTTCACCTATGGCAATATCGCCCAGACCAAGGCCTACGGCATCGAACTTGAAGCCGCGCGCGACCTGAGTGATGTGGTGAAGATATCCGGTAACTACAGCCATATCATCGCCCGCGACGATGCCAAGAACAGCTTGACCTATAAGAACGATCTGGGTCGCGCCCCTAAGCATCTGGCCAATGCCCATATCGACTGGCAGGCCACCGATGCCTTATCGCTCGGTGCCTCGGCGCGCTATGCCGGCAAGTCGTTTGAGAATATCTATAACACCCGCGAGCTGGGTGCCTATACTCTGGTCGATCTGCGGGCGGCATACCGCCTCAACGACACGGTCACCGTCTTTGGCCGGGTTGAGAACGCCACTGACGAAGACTATGAAACGGCAGCGAACTACGGCTCAGCCGGACGTCGTCTGTGGCTCGGTATTCGCGCTAATCTGTATTAATAACGTCACCAAGACAGGCTAAAAGCTTAACGGTGGTTAAGCCTGATGGAAGCACTTTCCCTATGGCTTTTTTATTCCCTGCCGGTCTACCCATTAGGTGTCCCGTCAACTCTATAATGGCGGAATAATTAGCTTAAGCCTTTCTTTTAATTATTTTTCCTCCTCCCATTAAAAAGGCCTCATGGTTCCCGTGAGGCCTTTTTATTGTGTGGGGAGCGTAAATTTATACCCGTTCAGACCGTCCAGTCGCCGGATTTTCCGCCCAACTTGGACGTGACTTCGATTCTCTCCAGGCGCATGGTTTTATCGACCGCCTTGAGCATGTCATAAAGCGTCAGCCCCGCTACACTGACCGCCGTCAGCGCCTCCATCTCAACCCCGGTCAGGCCGGTGGTCTTCACGATGGCTTCGATGGCAAAACCGGCTCCATCATCCATAGGCGTGATTTTGACCTCGACCTTGGACAGGGCCAGAGGGTGACACAGGGGAATAAGATCAGCCGTGCGCTTGGCGCCCATGATACCCGCCAGTTCGGCGGTAGTAATCACCGCTCCCTTTGGCGCCTTGCCATCACGGACTATCGCCACCGTCTCCGCCGCACAGATCAGCCGCCCGCGCGCCGTGGCCACCCGCGCCGTGGCGGCTTTTTCGGACACATCAACCATCTGCGCGCGACCATCGCCACCGATATGCGATAATTTATCTTGGCGCGCAATTTCATCCAAAAACCGGTGCCCACTTTTTGGATTGCGCTCTGACTTATCCATCTTCCCACCTTTTTCTGTCGGCCTGATCGGCGGCGGTCGGCTCAATCCAGCGTTCCGCCCCGGCGCCCTGCTCGCGCTTCCAGAACGCGGCCTCTGATTTCAGCCGGTCCATCATGTAATCCGCCGCCTCAAACGCGGCCCGCCTGTGGGCCGAGGCGGCGGCCACAAAGACAATATCTTCGCCCGCCTGAACCTGCCCGCAGCGATGCAGCACCATGACCCGCGCCACATGAAAACGCGCGCAGGCCGCGTGGGCTATCGCTTCCATACTTGCCTCAGTCATGCCGGGATACCAGTCGAGGTACAGATGATCGACGTCCTGTCCTGCCTTATCGACGCCGCGCACCTTGCCAGTAAAGGTGACGATAGCACCATCCGCCGCCCCTTCGGAAAACTCACGAAAGGCGGCGATACTATCCAAGGCCTCCGGCAATAACCGTACAATCAGATGATCCATGACGTACCATAACCGACACCAACGACGCAGGCAAAGCGTAGAAATAGTCCAGAACGCAAATACGGTTTTATAGCACCTCAGAATCGCTCGCGGCGCGTGCCTGTCGACGCAAACGAAATTTATGCCGTTTTTTTGGGTTACAACCTAAGATTTTTTACCAGTTCCTTATTCTCAACAAGATTTGTGCCCAAAGCGAACTCATTATCAAACACAAAAACCACAGAAAGCTCCGAAATCTACGCAATTAGGCATTTTATTAGTGTCATTTACCTTTGCTATGATAGGCTGATTTTGTGATTTGAGTGCTGATTGATTTCGTTAGACTATTTTTCGGTTTGGATTAGATGGGCCCTGTGCATTTCCAGATGTTGCGCCTTTTGGCCTCCACACCTTTTTTCGGAAAAAAGCCGCAGCGCCTGACCATTCCGTCTGGTGACGATCAAATCGCCTACAAAAATCTCCTCCATCGCCCGCAGGTGAGCCTTGACCTCAGTGAACTCAAGCAGTTCTATAAGGGTAAGCGCATACTCATTACCGGCGCCGGCGGATCGATCGGCTCCGAGATTGCCCAACAGGTCGCCGAAATGGGGGCCACGCATGTCAGCCTCGTTGAAAATTCCGAACTGGCGCTTTATTCCATCGACCAGAGCCTAAGCCTTAAGGCCAGGTTCGGCATGACCAAGCGGGCGATCCTGTGTGACATTCGTCGCAAGGAACGCCTGATGACCATCGTGCGGACGGAGCGCCCCGACATTATCTTTCATGCCGCTGCCTTAAAGCACGTCCCGATGGTTGAACAAAACCCGTCCGAGGGGGTGCTGACCAATGTGCTGGGCACGCAAAATCTGATCGAAGTCGCCAATGCCTGTAAGGTGGCTCAACTGGTCATGATTTCGTCGGATAAGGCCGTGGCCCCGTCGTCGCTCATGGGGGCTACTAAGCGTCTGGCGGAACATCTGATCCGTCATAATGGCCTCAAATCTTCTGCCTACACTCAGGCCTGCGTCGTGCGTTTTGGCAATGTGTTGGGCTCGACCGGCTCGGTCGTGCCGCTGTTCCGCGCCCAAATTGAGCGCGGCGGGCCGATCACCATCACCGACCCCAAGGCCGAGCGCTTTTTCATGACGATCCTTGAGGCGGTTCAACTTGTACTGCAGGCGGCGTTACAGAACACCAAGTCCAAAGCTGATATGCCGAACCTCTATGTGCTGGAAATGGGCACGCCGGTGAAGATCGTCGATCTGGCTAAGCGCATGATCCGGCTCTATGGCCTCAAGGCAGGACGCGATATCGAAATTAAATTCATCGGCCTGCGTGACGGCGAAAAGCTGACCGAAGATCTGACGGATATTGACGAAACACAGGCGCCAGTCATGCCCGGCATCTTTGAGGTTGTCAGCCAGAACGAAACCCATGTCATCGAACCGGAAGACCTGGAGCGTCTATTCCAGATCGCCTCTAAGTCGGAGGATGATCTGGTGCGCTCTCTCCTGTTTTCGTTCGTGAACAAGATCCACCGGCCGCAGGTGAACATAACCGCCGCCGCCGAGTAAACCACGTATCAAATAATAAAACCCCGGAAGTCATCTTCCGGGGCTTTATTTTGCTCTAAAGTTTTAGTTTTAACGCGCATTTGAGTCCAAAAACCGCTGCACACTTTTCGGAAACAATGTTAGGCGTAGCCAATGCGCTTTAATCCTTAAACGGATCTTCGGCATCGGGATCGTCTTCGGTCAGAAACTCAAACCAGATGCCGTTGAGGATGCCGAAGGTCACCGCCAGACCTAAGCCCAAAACCCACGTAAAATACCACATTTTCTAATCTCCATTTCGGCAACGCCGAATAAAAAAGCGGAAAATTTCAACGGGCCGCCCCAAGAAATTTTCCTCGATATCAGGAAGGGGGTCATGGGGAAACCTGGGTTTACCCATGAGACAAACAAAGGGGGCACATGGGGGAAAGTTTTTCCCCCCATGATCTTAATACATGTCCGGGTTCGTCCTGATGTTCTCGATCCCCACCCGGCCAAACAGAACCTTGTAAACCCATGCTGTATAGGCCAGCACGATCGGCAGAAATATCAGCGTCACCAAAAGCATGATGAACAAGGTCAGATGCGAACTGGAGGACGTCCAGACCAGAAGGCTGGACTTGGCATCCAAGGTCGACGGCAGGATGATCGGGAACATGGACGCACCGACCGAACCGATAATGCCAAAAATCCCCAGCGACGATCCGCCAAAGGCCAGCACCTCAGAGCGAGCCTTAAGCCCCACCAGCGCCAGCACGGGGCCAGCAAAGCCGACAATCGGCGCGATCCACATCCACGGATAGGTCACGTAGTTGGTAAGCCAGCCGCCCGCCATCGGTACGACCTCGGCGCGGCGCGGATTAGAAGCCCCGCTTGCGGCCACATCGCCGACCACCTGATAACCCAGATTGCCAAATTTGAGGAACAGGAAGCCGATGGCAAACAAGACGATCAGAGCAATACCGGCGACAAAGCCAAAGGTCATGGCGCGTTTATGAGCCTCACCACGCTCCAGCTTCAGACCGATCCAGGTCGCCCCTTGCAGCACCACCATAGCCACCGAGGTCAGACCGCACAAAACGGTGAACGGCGTAAACAGCCCCAAAAGACCGCCCTCATAGGTAATACGCAGATCACTGTCGAGACGGAACGGCGCCCCTTGCAGGACATTGCCAATGGCCACACCGAAAACTAGCGTCGGTACAAAGCCGCCGACAAACAGCGCCCAGTCCCAGTTCCGTCGCCAGGCCTTACCCGAGCGCTTGGAGCGGTACTTAAAGCCGACCGGCCGCAGGATCATGGCCATCAGCACCACGAACATCGCCAGATAAAAGCCTGAGAAACTGACCGCATAGACAAACGGCCAGGCCGCAAAGATGGCGCCGCCACCCAGGATGAACCAGACCTGATTGCCTTCCCAGGTCGCCGACACCGTATTAATGACTGCGCGGCGCTCCTCGTCGGTTTTCGCAACAAACGGCAGCAGGGCGGTGACCCCCATATCGTGGCCATCGGTGATGGCAAACCCGATCAGGAGGATGCCGATCAGAGCCCACCAGATAACGCGCAGGGTTTCAAAATCCAAAGGTATTTCCATGATTATTCTTCCTGAATATCTGTTTAAGCGGGCCCGGTGACGCCTTTGCCACCCTCAAGCGGGCTGGCTTCGGCCTCGTCGTGCATGTGGCCCATCTTGGAGGCATAGGGGCCTTTTTTGATCGTTTTGAGCAGCAGCCTGACCTCGATGACCGCCAGCGTACCGTACATCAGGGTAAAGCCGACAATGGTCATCCAGATTTGCGACTTGGTCAGGGAAGAGGCGCCCATAAAGGTCGGCAGAACCCCTTCGACTGCCCAGGGCTGACGCCCGATTTCGGCCAGCATCCACCCCGCTTCGATAGCAATCCACGGCAGAGGCATAGCCAGCACACACAGACGCAGGAACCAGCGCGTATGTTCGGCCTTACGCAGCGACACCAGAAGGAAGGCCGCCGCAAACAGAGCAATCATAGCCACCCCGATGCCCGCCATAATCCGGAACGTCCAGAACATGACCGGCACGTTCGGAATGACATCCAGTGACGCCTTGACGATCTGCTCATTGGTGGCGTTACGCGGATCGCTGACATAAGCCTTTAGCAGATAGCCGTAACCCAGATCACGCTTGTGCGCTTCGAACTGGGCGCGGGCAGCGATGTCGGTGTCATTGACTTTGAGCTTTTCAACCGCGTCATAGGCCAAAATACCGGAACGGATGCGGGCCTCGGCCTGATCGACCAGATCGAGAATACCCACCACCGGGCGATCAAGGCTGCGGGTCGAAATCAGGCCCAGCACATAGGGTACCTTAATCTCTAGATCGGTATGCTGGGTCTGCATGTTCGGAATACCAAACAGGGTAAGCCCCGCCGGTGCCGGTTCGGTGTGCCACATAGCCTCTAACGCGGCCAGCTTCATCTTCTGGTTATCGGTCAGGGCATAGCCTGACTCATCGCCCAGCACGACCACCGACAGGGAGGACGCCAGACCAAAGGCCGCCGCCACCGCCATGGAACGCTTGGCGACACTCACCCACTTGCCTTTAAGCAGATAGATGGCCGAAACGCCGAGCACGAATACCGCCGCACAGACATAACCGGCCGACACCGTATGGACGAATTTGGCCTGAGCGATCGGGTTGAACAGCACGGCCATAAAGTCATTAACTTCCATGCGCATGGTGGCCGGATTGAACTCCGCACCGACCGGATTTTGCATCCAGCCATTGGCGATCAGAATCCACAGGGCCGACAGATTGGTACCGAGCGCCACCAGAAAGGTCACCATCAGGTGCCCGACCCGCGACAGCTTATCCCAGCCAAAGAACATCAGACCAACAAAGGTGGCCTCCAGGAAAAAAGCCATCAACCCTTCGATCGCCAGCGGGGCTCCGAAGATGTCGCCGACAAAGTGCGAAAAATACGACCAGTTGGTGCCGAACTGAAACTCCATGGTCAGACCCGTGGCCACGCCCAGCACGAAGTTGATCCCGAACAGCGTCCCCCAAAAACGGGTGACGGTCCGCCATATTTCGCGCCGCGTCAGCACATAGACGCTTTCCATGATGACCAGCATGAAGGACAGGCCGAGCGTCAGCGGCACAAACAAGAAGTGATAAAGCGCAGTCAAAGCAAACTGCAGACGCGATAACTCGACGGTACTTAAATCCATAATAATTCCCCGTGCCCGTTCAACATTCCGATAATTATCCTATACAAATCGTATTCCCGTCATGCGGCATAGTGTCACGAAATCCGTGTGAAACCTTTATGACAATAGACACGCACAGACAGCTTGACTAATTTCACGACGCTTTTGAGAGCCAAAATCACTTAACAGCCCACCCGAAGCGCCCTAATGTCCGCGCTGTAACAGTAAGCTCACGCCAGATACAGGAACCAAATGTCGCACCCCACGGGCACCTCAGCTACGCCCCCGCCGGAACTAAAGCCCGCCAGATGCCTCAGACAGTGGCAAACCCTGGCCACAGGCCCGTCACGTTTGGCGGCCATGCTGAGCCTGTTAGACGTGGCCGCCGTCGTCGGATTTGCCGGTGCCTTAAGCGCCATTCTGGGCGGTCTAAGGCTTTATGGTACAGGTGGAGCGCATCTTTTTGGGCCGGTGCTGATTCTGGTGGCGTCCCTCTGCGCCAAAGCCGTTTTAGGCTATTTAATTCAAAAACTTAACCACAGGGCAGCGCGCGCCATTATCCTTAAAGTTCGTATGGATATTACCGGAAGACTGCTGCGCAGCCAAGGACTTTCCGCAACCCACGCGGTAAAACTTACGTCACTGTTTGAAGATACCGAAGCGCTGGAGGGATACTACGCCCGCTTTCTGCCGGCGCGCACTCTGGCGGCGATCACGCCGCTGATCCTGATTGCGGTCGTGGCGGTGATGAGCCCGTTGTCGGCCCTGATCCTGATGGGCACACTGCTTCCCTTTGTCGCACTGATGGCGCTGTCAGGCCTGACGACCTCTGCCCAATCGCGTCAGCAGCTTGATGCCTTATCGCGTCTGTCCAGCCTGTTTGCCGACCGCATGCGCGCTCTGCCACTGATCTTAAGCTTTGATAATGGCCCCGCCCAGACCACCGCCGTTAACCGTGCAGCCCGCGAAGTGTCCGAGCGCACCTTAAGCGTGCTGAAAATCGCCTTTACCGCCTCCGGGATTTTGGAGTTTTTCAGCGCGTTGGGCGTGGCGCTGGTCGCTGTCTATTGCGGTTTTGCCCTGCTCGGCCTCCTGCCATTTCCGGTGGCGGAGGTTCTGGATTTCAAGGGTGGAGATGCCTTTACGGCGGCGTTTTTTGCGCTGGCCCTGAGCCCCGAAGTCTATGCCCCCATGCGCCGCCTCAGTGCCGCCTATCATGATCAGCAAACCGCCGTGGCGGCGACCGAGCGGCTGATGCAGCTTACCCCGCGCCTGAGTGATGCGGCCACGATCCTTCCGATCACAGCCGCCCCGGCGATTGTGTTTGATAACGTGGTCGCCCGTTTTGAGGATGATCCCGATTACCGCATCGGGCCGGTTAGTTTTGAGGCCGCACCCGGTGAAGTCGTGGCCATAACCGGCGATACCGGTTCCGGCAAATCGACCCTGCTGCGCCGCCTGCTCAACCCGTCTGAGGCGTTTGATGGTCATATCCGGATCGACGGAGCGCCGCTGACTGCTGGCATGACCATAGCGCCGTCGATTGCGTGGATGTCGCAACACACGCCGATAGTGGCCGGAACTATTCGCGACAATCTGCGGCTGTCGAACACCGCGTTAAAGGATGCCGACATGCAGGCTGTGCTTGATATCACTGGCGTGTCGGCCATCATTGCCGCACGGACGGATGGGCTGGATCACCTGTTGGATGAGCGCGGATCGGGCCTGTCGGGTGGTGAGCGCCGCCGGATTGGCCTCGCGCGCGCCCTGCTGAAACCCGCGCCGATTTTGATACTGGATGAACCGACCGCCGATCTGGATGCCGCCGCAGAAGCTGACATTATCGCGGCTCTGATATGGGGTTTCACAGGCCGCACCGTCATCATGGCCACCCACTCTAAGGCCCTGAAAGCTTTGGCGGATAAGGTGGTGCCGCTATGAGCGCCTTTAAGACCTATTTCAAGCAGGCCACCCGCCCGTTCCGCAGCGATCTGATGACCGCAGGTTTAAGTGCCGCCGCGGTCAGTGTCGCCGCCGTCTGCCTTTTGGGGGTATCGGGCTGGTTTCTGGCCGGGGCCGCGATTGCCGGGGCTGTCGGTGGCGTGGCGGTGCAGATGTTCAACTATCTGCTGCCCAGTGCGGCCATACGCTTTCTGGCCATTGCACGCACGCTTTTGCGCTACGTCGAACGCTACAGCGGCCATGCGGCGGCCTTGCGAGCTTTGGCGGTCGTGCGCCCGCACCTGTTTTCGCGTATCGCCGCCGCCGATCCACAATACACTCTGAAACTCAGCCGTGGTGAGACCTCCGCCCGCTTTGTGCAGGACATCACCGTGCTGGAAAACCGGCTGGTAGCCCAAAGTGCGCCTGCATCGGCTATCGGCGGGATTATCGCGGCAGTGTCTTTAAGTCTGTTTCTGTCGCCGTGGGCTGCCGCTATTTTCATCGCCGGTCTGGGGGTGACACTTGGGGCCGGTATGTGGCTGGGACAGAAAACCGCCCGCCACGATCAGGCTCAGCGCGAACAGGCCATTCTGGGCGGTCTGAAACAGCGGTTCTTTGAGATTCTGCCCCTGACGCCGGATATTGCCGCCTATGACCTGAGCGAGCGCCTGCTGGCCGATATGGCCGCGCGGGAAGGCGATCTGGCCGCCGCAAAATCCGGTCAGATATCGCTGGACGGCCTGATCCAAAGTGTGTCGCTGGTGGTCATGGGGGTGACCTTAGCCGTACTGTTTCTAACCCATCGCGGCCATGACCTGCCCCTGCTGGCGCTGGCGGTGCTGGCGGTTACCGTCGGGTTTGAAAGTTCTGCGCCATTGTTGAAAGCCTTTGGCCAAAAGCGTGTTTTTGATGAAGCCGAAACCCGTGTCGCTGATCTGTACGATCAGGCCATGCCACACACCACCAATAGCAAGGCCTCCCTTACCGAAGGCCTGCTGACCGCTAAGGTTCAAAGCTTCCGGCTGGATCGCGATACCCGCCTGCTGATTTCCGGTGCGTCGGGGGCGGGCAAGACCCGGCTGGTTGAGACGCTAATGGGGCTGCGCCCCGCCGAGGCAAACCAGGGCCAATTTGACCGCCGCCTGTTCGCCCTAAGCCCGCAGGATGCCACGCCGCTCAATGGTACCATCCGCGACAATCTCAAGATGGCGTTTTCAACCGAGGCCCTTAAAACCTACTCAAAAGCCGAGCTTGACGCCATGATGATCGCGGCGCTTAGCGATGCGCAACTGACGTTAAAACCGCTTGATTTATGGATTGGCGATGGCGGGGTTACGCTATCGGGCGGCGAGAAAAAGCGCCTCGGCATCGCCCGCGCCCTGTTGCGCGATGCGCCGATCCTGATCCTGGATGAGCCGACCGAAGGGCTGGATGCCATGACCGAAACCCGCCTGATTGATGCCTTGGAGACGCGGCTGAACGCCGAACCACGCGGCCTGATCCTGATCAGCCATAAGCCTGCGCCCCGCCGTCTGTGCCGTGACGCTTTGAATATGGATTGACCCCGCCCGGACGCGGAGATAAGGGCAGTTTCACCAGAGACGATACCGGAGACGAACATGATCGCTTTTGCCCTTCACGGCGGTGCCGGTGCCAAGGCTGGCCGCGACTACAGCGCCGAAATCGCTGATATGCGCCGTATTGCTGAGGCGGCCCGCACGGCGCTTATGGGCGGAGCGACGGCGCTGGATGTCGTGACCGACACCGCGCGCGCGCTGGAGGATTCCGGGCTTTATGTAGCAGGCAAGGGTGCCTCACCCAACCTCAACGGCGAGTTTGAACTGGATGCCAGCATCATGAATGGCGTCGACAAATCCTGCGGGGCCGTCGCCGCCTTGCAGGGTTACGGCAACCCGATCGATGTCGCCCGTGCGGTGATGGAGCGCACGCCCCATGTCTTTCTGGCTGGAGACGGCGCACGCCGGTTTGCACAGAGCCAAGGCTTTAAAGCCCTGAGCAATCCCGAAACCTATTTCACCCGCGCCGGATTGTTCGAGTCCAATCACCCGCCGGGGACGTTAGCGCACGGTACGGTCGGGTGCGTGTGTCTGGACAGCTACGGGAATCTTGCAGCGGGCACCTCAACCGCAGGCGTGTTCGGCAAATTACCGGGCCGGGTCGGGGACACACCGGTGATTGGCTCAGGCACCTGGGCCGACGCGGAGGTCGCCGTCTCCTGCACCGGTCAGGGCGAATATTTCATCCGCGCGCAGGTCGCAGCCCAGATAGCCTACCGCCTGAAGGCCGGTCAGTCTTTAAGTGAGGCCACCGCGGCGGCTCTGCAAGAAGTGGTCGATTTCGGCGGCGAAGGCGGGCTGATCAGCGTCAGCCGAACGGGCGAAGTGCAGGTGCCGTTCCGCTCAGCCGGGATGAAACGAGCATGGTTTAGCGGCGATACCGACATTCAATCCGAAGCGTTCTAATTTTTTGTCGCGCATCTGAATCCAAAAACCGCTGCACACTTTTTGGGATGCGCTTACGGCTTATTCCGGTCGGCTCGCCACATAGACCGCACAGGCCGCCATAGCCACCAACACCCCCGCCGCCACGTAAATATTCGGTCGCGCCCCCCAGTAGAACAGGCCGTAGCCCACAGCCATGCCCCCCAGCGCCATGACCTTGGCCGGGCGGGATATGGACTTACGCTCATGCCAGTTACGCAAGGTCGGCCCAAAGCGCGGATGGTTAAGCAGCCACGCCTCAAGCCGGGGCGAGGACTTGCCAAAGCACCACACCGCCATAATCAAAAAAATGGTCGATGGCATCAGCGGCAAAAACGCACCCACAATCCCCAGCCCGACCATGACCAACCCGGCCACCAGCCAGATCAGGCGCGCAGGCGTCATACGGTACTTATCCGCCGGATTTGTTGGATCATCAGCGCTCATGACAAACCTTAGCGCCCTTTGTGCAACTCATTCTCACACCTTAGCAGAGTCCAAAGGGAAAGAAAGCCGCAATCCGTGTCTGCGACATTAGGGCACGTACGGCTTCACCGGAGCGTTAAGCTTAACATTTATCACTTTATTCAACCTGTCCTGTTAGGCTTTGCGTCAGTTTGCGCGCTATTTGATAATTACACGGCAGGTACGATGACCGGACAGAGCCAGAATACGCACGACACTATTCCCGCCAGTATCTCCGCCCTCATGGCCGGTGCGATCCACCAGACCCATGTGGCGGTTATCGTCATGGATGTGCGCGGACGGTTTATTTACGCCAATAATGCCTTTTCCGCCCTGACCGGACTTGACCGCCGCACCTTGCTTAAGCGCTCAATCTATGATCTGTGCCGTGATCAACCGGCCTCACGCGGGGCGATTGAAAGCGCCCTGAAAACCCTGCGCCGCAAATCCTCATGTGATGGCGAAGTCCTGCTTTACAATCGCGATCATCACCCGATCTGGGGCGGTTTTTCCGTCACCAAGGTTCGCGATGACGCAGGCAAGCTGTGGCTAGTGGCCACCGTTACTGACATCACCTATGGCAAGCTGTACGAGAGCCTGCAACAAAAGGTGCTGGAGGCTCTGATTCAGGACAAGGCCTTAAGCGACATCCTGACCCTGATCTGCCTTGAGGCCGAAGAGCTGTTGCCTGGCATTACCATGTCGATCCAGCGGATTGACGAGGACGGGCGCATCCGCCCTTTGGCCGGACCGCAACTGCCCGACAGCTATAAACAGGCGCTGAATGGGGTGCCGATTGGCCCATCGGTCGGCTCCTGCGGCACCTCGGCCTATCGCGGGGAGCCGGTGCTGGTCAACGACATCGCCACCGACCCGCTATGGAAAGGCTATACCCAACTGGTCGCGCCCATGGGGTTCAATGCCTGCTGGTCGACACCGGTTAAAAACAAGTGCGGTCGCGTGGCGGGTACCTTTGCCTTTTATAGCCATAGCGCCATCACCCTAACCCCGTTCATGCAAAGCATGGTCGATATCTGCACCCGCCTGTGTGCGCTGGCGTTTGAAAAGCGTGACTATGAAGACCGGTTGCAGTTTCTGGCCCACCATGATGCCCTGACCGCCCTGCCCAATCGCACCTTTTTTCAGCGCCGCCTGAGCGAAGAGGCTATCCGCGCCCGCCGCCGTAAATCTGCACTGGCGCTGCATGTTATCGACCTCGACCGCTTTAAGGAGGTCAATGACACTCTGGGCCATCCGGTCGGTGATGATGTGCTCAAAATCGTGGCGCGCACCCTGATCGAACATTCCAGCAAGACCGATGTCATTGCGAGGCTTGGCGGGGATGAGTTCATGCTGCTCCAGACCGGCGTAAAGTCTGCCGAAGACGCCAGACTGCGGGCCGAACACCTGATCCATGCCGTGCGCAACGCGATCATGGATCACGTCCCGCTGACGGCGGGCATGGTCAGCGCCAGTCTGGGCTATGCGCTCTACCCGCAGGATGCCGCCAATATCGACCTTCTGATCCGCCATGCCGACATGGCCCTTTACCGTGCCAAAAGCGAAGGCCGCAACCGGGCCTGCGCCTTTGACGCCAGCATGGCCGATGCCGTCAATCACCGCCGCCGTCTTGAGCACGACCTGCGCGACGCCATGACCAACGGGGCCAGCGGATTATCTCTGGCCTATCAGCCGCAACTGCGTCTGAGCGATCAGACTGTGCTGGGCTTTGAGGCGTTGCTGCGCTGGAACCATCCGCAATTTGGGGCCATCGCCCCCGACATTTTCATCCCCATCGCCGAAGAAGCCGGGCTGATTGTGCCTCTGGGCGAGTGGATACTGAAAGAAGCCTGCACCACCGCCGCCACATGGGACATGCCGCTCACCATCGCCGTCAACCTGTCGCCGCTACAGATATTTGACGGCGATCTGGCCCATCACGTCCACGACATCCTGATCCGCACGGGGCTTGCGCCGTCACGGCTGGAACTGGAAGTGACCGAAGGTGTGCTGATCCAGAATACTGACCGGGCGCTGCATATTCTGCGACGTCTCAAGATGCTGGGCGTCAGCATCGCCATGGACGATTTCGGCACCGGCTATTCGTCGCTCAGCTATCTTCAGATTTTCCCGTTCGACAAGATCAAGATCGACCGCGCCTTCATCAGTGATCTGGAACGCAACGGCCATGCCAAGGCCATTGTGCGGGCCGTCATTGGTCTGGGTCATGCTATCGGGGTGCCGGTACTGGCCGAAGGGGTCGAAACCGAAAGCCAGCTTGAGATTTTGCGCAGCAATGGCTGCGACGAGGCCCAGGGCTTTCTGATCGGACGGCCCATGCCGCAGGCTTCGATTGCGTCCTACCTGTCGCTGTGGGCCCACCCCGCCTCAACGTCGCTCAGCCAAACGCCTCAAAAAATGTCCCGCGCGTAAGCTTGCCATCGATCTTGCAGATAACATCGACATGGGCTTTGAGACACACGGTCCGTTCCGGCAAGCGCGTGATGACGTGCTCAAACCGCGCGCGCGGGCCATGGCGCTGAACGGTTGAGGCTACTTCAAACCGCTCCCCGCCGGTAAGCGGCGAGAGAAACGTCAGATCCATGTGCGCCACCATCAGGAAGATATTACGCGCCACCAGATCCTTGAAATGCACCCCGTGCGCCTCCAGAAACTCATGGCGGGCATGTTCGCAATAGACCAGATAATTGGCGTTATTGACCACGCCTTGGGCGTCACATTCCGAATCACGCACCTTCATTTCGATAACAAACGGTGCGGCGTCTTGAGTGGTCATACCTGTCTCCGATTTTGGATAAACCATAGTTTACCCAGTGGCTGGTCAAAATAGCGGCCACATACCATGAGGGCAAGATACTCATAAAAACAAAACCTTATGATGCATACATAGTATACACTCGCGCCACAGGCAGCTTTAACATCATACCTTTTGCGTACCGTCAGCCTCAAAAACCCTTAAGGATAGGGTGTCCCGTAACTACGTGACATGACGTCCACGGATAATTCCCTCATAAAGCGAACATCCGGTTTGAGACGTTATGAGTGCGCGTCTCTGATGGAGCAAAGGGCGTTTTTCTTTGTTCCTGTGCGGGGTCAATGTGCCGCTCCCCCCCTGAGTACATGGCCCCGTGCAACGGAATGTTGCGTATCGCGTGCAGGCTTTCCATAAAAACCGCTAATTTTTCCGGAATGCCTCACGATCAGTTCAAGCGTACCTTTTGTTCCCCATAAGGATTACGGCTGTGACCACCGCCCCTCTTCCACGACTGCTGATCATTGATGACTGCGACGCCAATCTGGTGTTCGTGCGCTATATGATGACAGCCCTTGGGGCAGATTTCGACATTGCCCGCTCCGAAACCGAAGCCAAGGCCTTACTGGCTGGCGAATCGTATGGTGCCGTGCTGATCGACCATCAGCCGTCGCGGATCAATGCTCTGGGACTACTCGACTGGATGAGCGGCCTTGAGGTCAAACCGAGGGCGCTCGTGACCACCACCGATCCGTCGCGTCAGATCATCCAGCGTCTGTTTGATGCCGGATGCGATCACTTCCTTCACCGTCCGCTGAGCGCCAACGCCTTGTGCCGGCTTATCCCCGACATGCTGTTTGGCCACACGGACGGTCTGGCTCTGGCTGGGTAACTTGGCCGGGCAACCGGAGCCGGATACATTCCACCGCTGATAACGCTGACTTGAAAGGGACAGCCTTGTTTTGATGTGGTGTCCGCCGCCCGCATGGGCTAAACAGGGTTCGACGCCAATCGAATCCCGATAGCGCGTGACCGAAACATGGGGCGGGAGTCATGGGCCGGGCAGCAAAGAGTGATGAACCGGGTCTTCAGGACTATCTGGACCGGATTCACCGTGCCGAAAATTTCGATGACATATGGGCGTTACTCAATCAGTTTCGCGCCCGGAAGGGCTTCACCAGCCTGACCTACATGCATATCCCACCGCTGGGCGCACTTGATCAGGAAAAGCCCCTGATTGCCTCCGAAGGCTTTGCCCAGGACTGGGTCGCGCACTTCATAGAAAATGATTACATCAGTATCTCGCCGGTTATGGAGTATGCGCGCACCGCCATCACCCCATTCTGCTGGTCTGACATTATGAACGAAGACCTGCGCGACACCACGACCTCACCGGAAATCCGTAAGTATGTGACGAATTATCTGGCCTATAATGTGGGTGACGGTCTGGCGTTTCCGCTTTATGGGCCGATGGGGCGGCGCGCCCTGTGTTCGGTCGGACTACCTGAAATCAAAATGGCCGTCCCTGCGGTTTTACGTCAGGAATTGCAGATCATCTTTCAGGGGGCTCATTTACGCTATTGCGACCTGATCCTGCAAAGCCAGTCAAAGCAAGCCGACCTGTCGCCGCGTGAAGTCGAAATCCTCAGTTGGGTGGCGCGGGGAAAGTCCAACAGCGTTATCGCCAACATCCTTGAGGTCTCAACCCACACCATCGACACCCACATGCGCCGCATCTATGCCAAGCTGAATGTCACCGACCGGGTGGCCGCCGCCATTTACGGCGTCGGGGCTGGTATTCTCAAATAGCCCGCCGAAAGGTCAGGTTGTACCGTCGCGCGCCGATGCCCGGACAGTGGCCCGGTTTCAGCGGGGCGATGCCATGAAACCTGAGCCGCGAAGCCCCACCGAACACCACCACATCGCCATGCCGCAAGATGATCTTTTGTGTCGGATCAGTCCGCGCCATACCGCCCCACAGGAAGACCGCCTCAAGTCCCAGTGACACCGACACAATCGGCTGGCTGAGATCGGTTTCATCGCGGTCCTGATGCAGGGACATACGCGCCCCCGGCCCATAGAGGTTGATCAGGCAGGCGTCCGGATCGAACCCCTCAAAGCCCGCTGCCTGCGCGGCTTCAACCGCCAGGTCACGAAACCCGTCCGGCATATCAGGCCATAGCCTGCCGGTTTGCGGATCGCAGGCCTCATAGCGATAGCCGCGCCGATCAGACACCCAGCCCGCAGCCCCGCAATTGGTCATGGCGGCCGACATCGGCTTGCCCCCCGGTGTCATCAGGCGGCGAAACGGAGCCTGTGCTGCCACGTCCTCAATGTCGGCGATCAAGGCCTCAGCCTGCGCCAGAGCAAATCCGCGTATAAGCACGGCCCCGTCACTTAGGGCTTGCGGGCCGCTCTGCCCAAATAAATCCAGAGTCTCCGCCATTCAGGCCGCATCGTGGAAAATAATACCGGCGGCAAAGCGCTCACCTGTGCGAATCGGGCTAACGCCGTGACGCATAGTGACGCGGTAATTGCCGCGCGTCCCCCTGACCGGACGGTGATGCACGGCTATGACCGCAGCGTCGCCCCGATACAGTGGCACAACCTCAGCCCGTGACTGCATCCGCGGTCTTTGCTCAGTGAGCACCAGTTCCCCGCCGGTGAAATCCTCATCCGGCTCCGACAGCAGCACGACCACCTGCAGCGGAAAAATATGCTCTCCGTACAGATCCTGATGCAGGCAGTTATAATCACCGTCATGATAGCTCAGCAGCAACGGCGTCGGCCGCCCCTGCCCCGCTTCGTGACAGCGCGCCAGAAACTCTTCAAGCCGCAAAGGATAGCGCGTGGCAATATCCATATAGGCGTTCCAGCGATTGGCGACCGGGGCCAGCATTTCATAAAGCTCATGACGCAGGGTCGAGATCAGCGGCGGCAGGGGATAGGTGAAATATTTATATTCGCCCTTACCGAAGCCGTGGCGCGCCATATGGATGTGACTGCGAAACGCCGGGTCGGCCGCCCACAGGTTTTTGAGATCAGCGCACTCTTCGGCACTGATCAGGCCCGGCAGCAGGCCCCAGCCCTGCGCATCCAGTTCGCGCATCAGACGCGGTGTGTCGGCCAGACGCGGATTGTCGCGCACTATGGAAAGATCAAGCGTATCCATTACCTCTCTCCTCACGTTGCAGCAGGGATTGTTTGCGCTTAACCCCCCAGCGATAGCCGATAAGTGATCCGTTTCTCCCGATAATGCGGTGGCAGGGAATGACGACCGCGATACGGTTGGCGCCGCAGGCGGCAGCTACCGCGCGCACGGCCTTTGGATTACCGACACGCTGCGCCAATTCGGAATAGGTCAGGGTCTGCCCCGCCGGCACCGTCATCAGGGCCCGCCATACGCTTTGCTGAAATGCCGTGCCGCGCAGATCAAGCGGGCCGTCATAAGCCGCAGCGGGCGCATCGATCAGGGCGATGGCTTGCGCCAAAACGGCTCTAAGCCCAGCTACGTCTTCGATCAGTTCGGCATCGGGAAATCTGAGGGTCAACTGATCCCGCAAAACCTTCGGGTCGTCATCGATCATCACACTGCACAGACCGGCGGTACTTTGGGCAACCAGCACCGCCCCCAGACTGGACGGGCCTGTGGCGTAATGGATGGTTTCGGCAGGTGGTGAACTTTTGGGCATAAGCGCCTCCGGGCAGGATTATATCAGAGGTCGATTATGGCGAATAATGAATTCTAACACCGGCCATTTTCGGACATTATATTTGCGTTCTCCCGTTTGTGAAATTATACCTCCAAGCCAATCTTTGGCTTGGCAAGGGCGACCGCCCGCCGTCGCCCCTGCGACGAGCCTCGCGGCGTTTGAGCGTAAATATAATGTCCGAAAATGGCCGGTACGCGCTCAAAAACATGCTAGTCTTTTTCCCATGAACCGCGAAGATACCTATTATAACGCCTCACTGGCCCGCGACGTGCGCTTTGACGGCGTGTTCTTTATGGGCGTCACCTCGACCGGCATCTACTGCCGTCCGATATGCCCTGCCAAAAAGCCAAAGCCCGATAATTGCCGCTTTTTTGACAGTGCCGAAGCTGCCGAAAAAGCCGCGTTTCGCCCGTGCTTACGGTGTCGGCCTGAACTGGCACCGGGTCTGGCCCCCATCGATGATTCTGGTCGCATCGCCAGCCTGATTGCCCACCGGCTCGAAGAAGGCGTTATTTCGGGCGACAGCGGACTTGAGGACATCGCCGACCAGTTCGACCTGAGTGCTCGTCAGATCCGGCGCATTGTGCAGGCGGAACTGGGGGTGTCCCCTATTGAGCTGATCCAGACGCGGCGGCTGCTGCTGGCCAAGCAATTACTGACCGAAACCCGGCTACCGGTAACCGAAATTGCCTTTGCCAGCGGGTTTTCCAGCCTGCGCCGGTTCAATGATGCCTTTCAGAAACACTACGCCCTGACACCTTCGGCCTTGCGCAAATCGGCAGGTGCCGCCGATTCGGATAGCTTATCGCTGCAACTGAGTTATCGCCCGCCCTATGACTGGGACGGCATACTGGCCTTTCTGAAAGGCCGCGTCATGACCGGTGTCGATGTCGTCGGTGAGGATTTTTATGCCCGCACGATTGAGCTGGGCGGCCACACCGGCTGGGTACAGGTGCAAAATGCTGCGCACAAAAACGCCCTTATGGTCGATATCGCGCCCGCCCTTTTGCCGGTCTTGCCCGCGTTTTTGGGACGGTTGAAAAACCTGTTCGACCTTCAGGCCCGTCCCGATGTGATCGCCGCGCGACTATCCGAAGCCCCCCTACTCAAACCGTGGGTAGAACTTAATCCCGGCCAGCGCGTGCCGGGGGCATTTGACGGTTTTGAAATGACCATGCGCGCCATTCTGGGCCAGCAAGTGACCGTCAAGGCGGCCACCACCCTGTCGTGCCGCTTTGCCGAAGCCTTCGGTGCGCCGGTCACCACCCCGATCGAGGGCCTGACCCGCCTTAGTCCGCGCCCGGAACGGATCGCTGCCGCCACGGTCGACGACATTGCCCGCTTAGGCATCATCAGCCGCCGCGCCAAATGCATGATTGCAGTCGCGCAAAAGGTATCCTCAGGCGAACTGAGCCTGGAGGCCGGGATCAAGCCAGAAACGGTCGTGGCACAGCTCACCACCATCCCCGGCATTGGTCCATGGACTGCCCATTATATCGCCATGCGCGCCTTAAGATGGCCGGACGCCTTCCCAAAGGAAGACATCGCTGTGCTCAATAACCTCAGCCGCGATCTGCCTAAACGCCTGACGCCAAAACAGGCGGAAGCGGCCTCGCAGAACTGGCGGCCATGGCGCGCCTATGCCGTCATGCACATCTGGAATCGTGCTTAGTTGCATTTGGCCGAGGTCCGGCGTGATTTAATCCTGTTTAGTGCCATTGCCCTTGATCGAGCACTTTTCCG
This sequence comes from Asticcacaulis sp. SL142, assembly GCF_026625745.1. Taxonomy (NCBI): domain Bacteria; kingdom Pseudomonadati; phylum Pseudomonadota; class Alphaproteobacteria; order Caulobacterales; family Caulobacteraceae; genus Asticcacaulis; species Asticcacaulis sp. SL142. Next base: position 1,888,595 of record NZ_CP113061.1, read on the forward strand.
GAACCCCCGGATTGGTGGCCGCGATGTGGCAGGGCACGGCGGGATTAAGGGCGGTGCGCGCCTTGTTCAGCACGGCGATATAGCCACGGGTGTTGACGCAGGCGATTTCCATCACCACCTGCCCGGCGTTTTCAAAGGCATAGCGGGCCTCACCGATCACGCAGTCGGGCTTAATCGACTTGTGACCTACCGACAGGGTTTGCAGATGAGCCTTAAGCTCATCGGCGGTCGTAAGCGCGCAGTCGAGTTTGTTGACGGTGGCTACATAGCAGTCGAAACTCTCAAACTTTTCCGTCTTGCCCGCATCGGGAATGAAGGCCATCAGGCCATGGGCCGCTTCCGGGCACTTGAACTCAGCCACATCGCGATTGGTGGCGCTGTCACGCCCGATGCGACGGAAATCAGTGAAGGTGCAGGCGACGTTATTTTGGCTCAGCGCCTGCGTATAGGCTGCCTGATATTTAGCCTTAGCCTCATCGGCTTTCGCCTTACCCGCCGCCGCCAGAGCCGCCGTATCGGTGAATTTGCAGCCGCCGATCGAGGCCGCTTTATCGCAGCCGACCGTCGCCTTGAAACCGGCGTCAAGGTCGGTCACCATGACAAAACCGGCCTTCCTCTGACAGCCGATTTCATAATATTCGGCGTCCTTGGTGGCGCCCACAAAGCGGGCATTGGCCACCGTACAGTCGGGCACATTCTTTTTGACCAGAGGGTTCAGGGTCTGGGTGGCCAGTTCCTGTGTCGTCAGTTCACATTTGAGCGCCGTATCAGCGGTTTTGAGGCAGTTGAGATACCCCACAGTCTTATCAGCAGCCTTATGGGTCGGGACAGTGAAAATGCCGCCGGAGACGCCCTTACAACTGATCTCATAGACTTCGGTATTGGTGGCGGGGCTGTGGCTGATGAAACGCGCCCCGGCAATCTGACAGTTCGGGATTTTGGCTTTGGCCGTATCCGTCAGCCAGTAATGGGCCGCGCGGTTGGCCTTAAGTTTACAGACCGGACTTCCCGGCGATGCCTTAGCCAACTCTGCGGCCTGCAGACAGCCCATAGGATCGCCGATCAGTTTTGATTTCGCGCTCAGCAGCACATAACCGCGCTGATCCTTGCAGACCACCTCATAGACATCAGCCGCCACGGACTTAACGTCCTGCACAATCTCGACGGCGGGCAGAGTGCCCGCCTCGGTGATTTCACACGGAATTTGATTGTCTGCGATCAGTCGGGCGGTCACCTTAAGCGCTTCGGCAGCATCGCGTTCGCGTATCAGAGCGGCCTGACGCTCGCGTTCCTGTTGACGGGCGCTGGTTTGGGCCTCCGCACCTGAAGCGGCCATGAGCGATGCACACATCACCACGGCCAGCACCATATGGCGCATAGCTTTCCTGATCATCTCCTGAATCCCTGTTGCCTTTTTGAGCGATTATCGCCGTTAATTATAGGACAAATTAACGCGCAATTTAGATCAAAATCAAGCGAAAATAGTCCGCACTCGTCACAAGCAATACAGGGAAGCCCAACTTAACCTATTTTCCCGTCGCCGGTTTAGCGGCGGTTTGCGGCAGGGCGTTCCAGTCCGGGGTGACCTCGCCCTGAAGGTGGCGGATGAAGAAATCATACTGCCGGCGCAGGCCGTAGGACACATCACCCGTAGTTCTGAGCGCGCCATGACCATCGTTCGGCACGATCAGCAGATCAAAATCCTTACGCGCCTTGATAAGGGCATTGACGACCTGCAGGGTTGAGGCCGGATCGACATTCATATCCAGTTCGCCCGTGACCAGCAGGATATTGCCGGTCATGTTTTTGGCATTATCGACGCCGGATGAGCGCGAATAGCTGTCGTCGATCGGCCAGCCCATCCAGGCTTCGTTCCAGCCGATCTTATCCATGCGGTTGTCGAAACAACCCGCATAGGCGACCGCCGCCTTATAGAAATCAGGCTGGAACACCAGCGCGCTTAGGGAGTTCTGACCACCGGCCGAGCCGCCGTAAATCCCGACGCGGCTAATGTCGTAATAGGCGTACTTGGCGGCGGCGGCCTTATGCCAGGCGATGCGGTCAGGAAAGCCGGTGTCGCCGATATCTTTCCACGCCTTATCGTGGAAGGCCTTGGAACGGTTGAGCGTACCCATGCCGTCAATCTGCACCACGATAAAGCCCATGTCGGCCAGGGCCTGCATCCCCACGACCTTATCGCCGCTGGAGTGCGGGCCGAACGGCCAAAAGGTCTTAGGCACAAACGACGAGTGCGGCCCGGCATAGATGTTTTCAATGACCGGATATTTTTTGTTCGGATCAAAGTTCTGCGGGCGGACGATCACGCCCCAGATATCGGTTTTACCGTCACGGCCCTTGGCGGTGAACACTTCCGGCGGCTTGAAACCCGCCGCCAGCAACCGCGCAATATCGGGCGTTTCAAGCTGCGCCACCTCAGTTCCATCGGCCTTATGCAGCTTGGCGATATTCGGCAAATCGACGCGCGAATAGGTATCGACATAGAAACTGCATGTCCGATGAAAACGCGACATCATGAAAGGCATCGGTTTTGGTGATCGGCGTCAGATTGCGACCATCAAAATCGATGCGGTAATAGTGCTGAAAATACGGGTCCTCGCCTTGGCGCATACCGTTGGCGGCGAACCATATCTGGCGTGTTTTTTCATCGACCTTGATGACCTGACGGACGACAAAGTCGCCTTTGGTGATCTGGTTTTTGACCTTACCCGTTTTGGCGTCATAGAGATAAAGATGGTTCCAGCCATCACGCTCTGACATCCAGATGACTTCCTTGCCCTCACCGCCGACATCCAGCGCCAAACTGCGGCTATAGCTGTTGATGAAGGTTTTGCTGGTGTCTTCGGCAACCACGCGCGGCATGCCCGACGCAGCGTCGATCTCAATCAGGCGGTAAAGCTGATGGCCGCGCTGATCGAACTCAAAGCGTACCCCGGAACTATCCTTACGCCATTTCAGATCGCCCATCTGAATCGGATTGGCAAACAGCTCAGAGGGCACATTGATCTGGCGCTTGTCGGCCACATCGAACAGGACGGGCCGGTCGATATCGATGGCGTCACCGGGTTTTGGGTAAAGCTGAACATCGACCTTGGGCTGCACCTGATCGGGCGGCGATGAGATTACCCGTGTCACTTCGCGGCGATAGCCGGGGGTTACGCGGTAAGCCGCCAGCTTACCCGAATCCGGAGCCCAGACGATCGATTCCGGATCGTAGAAATTGCCCTCTGAGCCGTCGGTCGACAGGACCGTCACCGCACCACCCGCAGCAGGCCGCAACGCGATATTATAGCCCTGAACGAAGGCTACCCACTTACCATCGGGCGACGGCTTTGGGGTATTATCAGCAGGCACCTTAAGATCACGCACAACCCCAAAGCCACGCGGCTGGCGCTTATCGACCTGCCGCGCGCAGACATAATCCGTCAGCGTGCATATCCATGTCACCTCGTTGAGACGCGCACTCACCGTCTGCGCATCGGTCATCTGCATGGAGGTGAAGTTTTCGGTAAACGGCAGTTTTAGGCCGCTATAGGTTTTACCCATTGCCTTGCTATAGGCAGCCGCCAATCGGTCATGGTCAAAGGCCGGAGCCTTGGTTTGCGTATCGGCATCCAGCATGACAAATTCAAATCCGCCCGGCACGGTGCGGCGATAGACATATTTGTGCGTACCGTCGATCCAGTGACCCGGTTCGGCGATATTTTGCGCAAACCCGACCCAAGCCTCACGCAGGCCGATCGAGCGTTCATAATCGCTGACCGTCGGGGCTGCGGCCATGGCGGGGGCGGTGGAGGCAAGTGAGAGGGCAGCCACGGCCACCGCGCTGAGGTATTTTTTCATGGACGATCCAGACATCAGTTGGCCACAGGTGTCGTCGTGGCTTTAGTTTGCGCACGTACTTTTTCAGCGGCGATATAGGCTTTCATTTCCGACTCAAAGGTCGTCAGCGGCACAGAGCCCATATTCAGGATCGTGTCGTGGAAGGTGCGCTGATCGAAATCGCTGCCCAGTTCGGTTTCCGCAAGCGTGCGCATCTCACGCATCTTAAGCTCACCGATCTTGTAGGCCAGAGCCTGCGCCGGCCAGGCGATATAGCGGTCGATCTCGTTGTTGATATCAAGCGGCGCCAGAGCGGTATTTTCGGTCAGGTAATCGACCGCCTGCTGACGGGTCCAGCCCTTGGTGTGCATACCCGTGTCGATCACCAGACGAGCGGCACGCCACATCTCAAAGGTCTGACGGCCGAACTCCTCATAGGGGGTTTCATAGATGCCCATCTTAGTGCCCAACCATTCGGTATAAAGCCCCCAGCCTTCGCCATAGCCGGAAAAGCCTGTACCACGCCGGAAATCAGGCCGTGGCGGGGCCTCTAACGCCGCCGCCGCCTGATAGCTGTGGCCCGGCGTACATTCATGCAGGGTCAGGGCCGCGAGGTTGTAAAGTGGGCGCGACGGCAGATCGTAGGTGTTCATCAGGCAGCTATCGAGGCCGCCGCGACCCGACGTATAGATGGGTGCCACCGCATCCGGCACCGGCAAAATGGCATGGCGATAGCGCGGCAGGACGTTGAAAAAATCCTTTAGTTTTCCGTCGGCTTTTTTGGAGACATAGGCCGAATAGGACAGCAATTCGCGCGGTGTCTTGGCATAGAACTGCGGATCAGTGCGCATGAACACCAGAAACTCCGGGAAGGTGCCGGTAAAGCCTGAATCCTTCATGGTCTTTTCCATGTCGGCGCGGATACGGGCGACTTCTTTCAGGCCGGTCTGGTGGACCTCATCGGGTGTCAGGTCGAGGGTGATGAACTCCTGCATCCGCGCTTTGTAAAACGCCTTGCCATCGGGAAGGCTATAGGCAGCTATGTCGCGGCGGGCCTTGGGCTGATATTCCTTGGTGAAAAATGTGTGCAGCTTGACATAGGCGGGGGCGACCGTATCGCGGATCAGGCTTTGTGCCTCTGCCTTTAACGCGGCCGCCTCAGCCGCCGGAATAGTGTCCGGCATTTGCGCAAAGGCTTCATAGAACGGGTTGGTCGTGTCGGCCTTAGTATAGGCCTCCATCGTTTTTTCGCGACCGATGGTTGAGACATAGGGCACAGTCCAGCCGCGCTTTAGCCCCGCCTTCATATTGATAGTGTTCTCATCGAAATAGCGCGGGATGTCCTTCATCCGGCTTAAGTATTTGCTATAGTCCTCCGCCGTGCGGTACGGCGTGCGCGGGTTCATGCCGGTCCAGAAAAAGCTGTCGGAATTGAACGGCGCTTCATAGGTCTTGAAACGAATCTGATTAGCCTCAGCCGACACCGACGCCATAAACACATCGTAATTGATCTTTTCATCGTGCGATAACTGCGCCACCGGCAATGTATTCAGTTCGGCCAGCACCTTATCCCAATAGGCCAGCCGGCGGGCATAGGTTTGCGGCGTGACGCTGGGCAACTTATCCGAACTTGCGCCCCGGCCCGGCCCGGAGCGGCCATACTCCGCCTGACGCCAGGTCCACTCGGCTTCATAAAGCGCTTTCAGGCGTTGATCGGCGGTTTGCCCCGCCTGAGCGGCGGGCGGGCTTGCTATCTGCGCCAAAGCGGTCTGTGATAGGGCCAGCGGAGAGACCGCGCACACCAAACCCAGAAAAAGTGAAACTGCTGATCGCGCCATAAACCCTGCCACCTGTTTGAACATCACTGAATTGTATGTTGTATACGATATACTTTGATGTCAACCGTCAGCCCACCTGTTCACGCGTCTTTTATCGCGCAACCGCTTACCGGAGCCCGTCATGACCAAACTGAGGTTGAAATCATTCAAAGTACATCTGAGTGCCGCTCTGATCGGGGCCGTTTTGGTAGCCACACCCGTCATGGCGTTTGATGCCAATGCCGCCAAGCAGGCCAGCGTGACCCTGAAAGATTTTCGCTTCAACTCCGGCGAAACCTTAGCCGAACTTAAGATGCATTACCGCACCCTGGGTACGCCGCACTATGATGCCAAGGGTCAGGTCGATAATGCGGTTATGATCCTGCACGGCACCGGCGGCTCAGGCGCGCAGTTTCTGGTGCCGCAGTTTGCCGATGAGCTTTACGGCCCCGGTCAACCGCTCGATATCACTCGCTATTTCATCATCCTGCCCGACAATATCGGTCATGGCGCGTCGTCTAAACCCAGCGATGGGCTGCGCATGGCGTTTCCGAAATATGATTATGACGACATGGTCGAAGCCCAGCGTCAGATGCTGAAAAGCGCGCTTAAGATCGATCATTTGCGGCTGATATTTGGCACCTCGATGGGCTGCATGCATATTTTTGTGTGGGCGGAGGCGCACCCTGATTTTGCCGACGCACTCATGCCTATGGCGTGTCAGCCCGTTGAAATCGCCGGCCGTAACCGCATGTGGCGCGTCGCCGCTATGGATGCCATCCGTGCTGATCCCGCCTGGCAAGACGGCAACTACGCGACCCAGCCGGTTCAGGGCCTGCGCACGGCGGCGGCCCTGTCGGTCATGGCGGGCAGCGCACCGGAATATCTTCAGGCCCAGTTCCCGACACGCGCGCAGGCTGAGGCCAATATCCGTGAACGGATTGAAAAGGATATTGCGTCGCGCGATGCCAATGATTTCATCTATCAGTTCGACGCGTCACGCACCTATAATCCGTGGCCTAACCTGGAAAAAATCACCGCCCCGACCGTATGGATCAATTCCGGCGATGACTTCATCAATCCGCCAGAGTTGGGCATACCGGAAAAAGCCCTGCCGCGTCTCAAGAGCGTGACCTATCGCCTGATCCCGTCGTCACCGGATACGCGCGGTCATGGCACCCATACCTGGGCCAAGTTCTGGAAGGATGACCTGACCGCCCTGCTAAAAAAGACGCAGAAATAATCAGGCTTATTTTATCGCACTTTTGAGTCCAAAAACCGCTTCACACTTTTTGGAAAGTGCTTATCCGCGCGAAACGCCAGGCCGGGTTTCCTGCTTGGCCCAGTCACTAATGCCTAGAGTTTGTGGCAGGCTTTCCAGAACCTTGTTAAGCTGGTCATTGGCGGGTGAGCGGCAGCCTTTGTCGTGCTGAAGCACGGTTTCAGTACCGTCGGCCGCGGTCCAGACAATGCGGTAATGCTGCTGGTCGCTGATGCGCTGCTCGCACTGGGTATCCGCCGTTTGTCCGCGGGTTGGTTTGAACGCCGACAGCTTTTGACTGACGGCGCGATAACCGCGCGGCCCTTTATCAAGGGTGCGCGCCCCCAAAACGGCTGTGTGACGTTCGCCGTCATAGCTGACTAATCCTTGCGGCGTCATCGACACCTTATAGACCGGGCAGAACCCAAAGCAGGGGCCAACCGATACGGACAGGGTCTCAGTGGCATCGGGAGTTGCACCGCCCATCGGCATAGCCGCGCACCCACCCAAAACCAGCGCCGCCACACCCATAACCGCCATTAACTTAATCATCACAGACCTCATGAAACCGATGGAAATAGCATCAGGCCGCAATGTGTCGCCGGTATGACCGCTGCCTTATTTATCAACAGGCGAGAGGGTAAAGCTGTAGGTTAAGGGCGCGTGCGGGATGCGGTATTTCATCAGTGGCCGCCCGACCCAGTTCCAGCCGGTATCACCGCCGACACCCGATTGCACGGCATCGATCATAAGCGTGCCGTCACCGTGGGGCGTAATATCGGAACTATGGCGTTTGCCCACCGGTTGCAGGTACAGATCCTCAACCGGGAAGGCCAGGGCATTGGCCGATAAGGGCTGATGACCGGTCACCTTAAGCCCTGCCCCGGCATCGGTTTTAAGCGCCATCCAGCGCACATCGGTCTTGTTGCCGCTCTCCTGCGGGCGGATATAGTCGTGATACTGATCCGCGACCTTGCCCGCATAAAGGCCGATAGCGGCACCGGTCTTGCGGTCCCAGTAGCTCTCCTGCGGCCCGCGACCGTACCATTCGATATTGGTAAGCTTTGGATTGCTGGAGAACTTCATTCCAACCCGCAGCGGATCGGGCAGATCATCGCGCACCGGCACATAGTCGGCCTTAACCTCCAGCGTGCCATTACCATAGAGCCTGTAGGTGGTGGTGAATTTCACCGACCCCGCCCCGACGCGCCAGCCGATCTTGACCTCACCGTCATCAGACACATCGAGGGTTTCCAACGTGCGCTTTTCGCTCAAACTCTTCCAGATGGCGTGGCTGGTGGCCACGCCGGTGCCGTCATCATTGTCGGTCAGGCCGCGCCAGAAATAGGGCGTGCCGCCGCTAAGCAAAGTCTCACCACCGACGGCGTAGGATTTGATCTCACCGGTTTTGGCATCGAGCGTCAGGCGCGTGGACCCTGCGGACAGTTCAACCTGAGCCGCAGATTTTGCCACCTTCACCGAACCGGCAGTCGTGACCGGTGCGAGCTTTGCGGCCTGCATCACAAACTGCGTCCAGCCCATCGACGACCCTTTGGGTAGTCCCGGCATACGGTCGTCTTTGGCGGTGGCAAACAAAGTCAGTACATATTCCGCCGACGGATCATAGCTAACGGCACCCAGATCAAGCGCTATCTCTGAGCGGCCCGCCGCGGGGGCATTGATGCGCTCAAGCGCACCCGTCTTGACGGCGATGCCATCACGTTCCAGCTTCCAGCCGAAGTCATAGCCACTGAGGTCAATCAGGTCATTCCGGTTGACCACCGTGACCTTACCGGATTTTGGGTCGCCCTCAAACACCACCGGCGAATAGACCTTTTGCAGCTCAAAATATTCCGGATCAGGGGTGCGGTCGGCCTGAATGACGCCATCCCCAATGGTCGCCGTATCTTCCCATGAGCCATCGGCATAATCAAAACCCTGCGCCCAGTATTCTTTGCCGGCATCGTTTTTACGGATCATCGACTGATCCACCCAGTCCCAGATAAAACCGCCCTGCAGCTTTTTGTGAGCGCGGATGGTTTCCCAGTATTCCTCAAGATTACCGAGCGAATTGCCCATAGCGTGGGCGTATTCGCACTGGATCATCGGTTGGCTATAGCGTTCATCCTGAGCATAGTCGGCCATCTTTTCAATGTCGTCATACATGGGCGCATAGATATCGACATAATCGTTCGGGCGATGCTCCTCCCCGATCGTGCCGTGGCCCAGGAAATTGATCAGGCGGGTCTTATCATTATCGCGAATCCACTTGGCCGATTTTTCAAACGCAGGCCCGATACCGGCTTCGTTGCCCAGCGACCAGAAGATGACCGAGGTGACGTTCTTATCACGCTCAACCATGCGCGCCACACGATCCAGGTGGGCCGCGTACCAGTGCGGCTTATAGCCCATTTGCGCCTTATAACGCTGATCGATGTCGCGGATCATGGCCATATAGGTATGGCTCTCAATATTGGCCTCATCCATGACATAGAGGCCGTATTCATCGGCCAGATCATAGACGTGCGGATCGTTCGGATAGTGCGACAGACGCAGGGCATTGACGTGGGCCTGCTTCATCAGTTCCATGTCCTTGCGCGTCGTCTCCGGCGACACCACGCGGAAGGTGTGCGGGTCATGCTCATGGCGATTGACGCCCTTAATCATCACGCGCTTGCCATTGACCTGAACTTCGCCATTTCGCATCTCAACCGTGCGAAAGCCGATTTTCTTAGAGGTTGCCGAGATCAGCTTGCCCTTACCGTCACGATATTCAATGACCATGCGGTAAAGGTTCGGCGTTTCGGCCGACCAGGGTTTGACGTTTTTGATGGTGCCGGACAGCTTTGCCGCCGCCGCTGTCGTGGCGCGACCGGAGGTTTTCAGAACCGCGATCTCGCCATCATAGACCGTGGCGGTGATCGTCCCGGATCCCTTGGTGCCGCCCAGTTCGGCCTCAAGGCTAAATACCCCGTCCGTATAGCTCTTATCGAGCAGGCCCTTGACGGTGTAATCGGCCAGTCGTGTCTTGGTTTCGGCATAGAGGTAGACGCTGCGCTCAAATCCCGACAGGCGCCAGAAATCCTGATCCTCCAGATATGATCCATCGGCATAGCGATAAAGCTCAATCGAAATGGTGTTTTTGCCGACCTTGACATAGTTTGTCAGATCAAACTCGGACGGCAGTTTGGAATCTTCGGAATAGCCGACCTTTTCGCCATTGACGAAGATATAATAGGCCGCCCCCGCCGCACCGATATGCAGGATGACATCGCGGCCATCCCAGCCTGCGGGCAGGTCGAAATCACGGCGATAAGACCCGACCTCATTGACCTCATGCTTGACGAACGGCTCATTGGCCCCGAACGGGTAACCGGCCCCGCTGAATATCGGCGTGCCGTAGCCTTGCGCCTGAAGTATGCCCGGCACCTGCACCGTGCCCCAGCCGGAGACGTCATAGTCGGGCTTATAGAAATCGACCGGACGGGTTTCCGGCGTCTTTGAAAAGGCAAACTTCCAGGTGCCATCCAGCGACAGATAGTTGGCAGAAGCGGCCATGTCGCCCGCCACCGCCTTATCGACCGTTTCATAATTGAAGAAGGTCGCTTTCATGGGCAGGCGATTGACTGAAACCACTTCGGGCTGCTCCCACTCGGCCCGTCCCGATACGTCCGGCGCGGCATATGCCGCCACCGGCAAAGACATGGCCGTGGCCAAAAGGAGCGAACGCCACATTACCGAGCTCATGCCTTATCACCCTTATCTGCTGTAAACATACACGCACCGAACGGTCAAAGCCTGTTGCACAGAATTAATTATACCGTATACAATTTTAGCATAGCTGTAATATTCCGTGAGGCAAGTCCAAAGATGCCGATAGTTTCCCCCACACCTGTGCGCCCCCTGCTGATGAGCCTGTACCTGACCACCAGTTTGCTTTCAGGCACGATGGCCACGGTTGCCGCCGCCGAAAGCGCGGCGGCGGCCGTATCGCCTGATGCGGCCTTCACCGCCATTTATGAGGCGGAATGGACATGGCGGCAAAGCCTTGGCCCGCGCGAAAGCGACGAAACCCCGGACCGCCATGCCTGACGTCTCAAAGGCTGCGCAGGACGCCAAACTGAAAAAGTGGCGTGAGGTTAAGACCGCCCTTGACCTAATCGATCCGAAGACACTGTCTGGCGAACAGCAGATCAACTATATCGTCTACCGCCATCAGATCGACACCCAACTGGCGGATCAGAATTTTCGTAGCTTTGAAATGAACTTCGGATTCTGGAACGGCCTGAGCTGGGGCATCCCCAAAAACCTGCGCACCGAAGCTGAGTATCGGCGCTATATCGCCTGGCTGAACGACGTCCCGCGCTTCTTTGATCAGAGCACGGATAATCTCAGGGCGGGATTGAAACGCGGCTTTACGCCCTCGCGCATTTCCATTCAGGGGCGCGACTCGTCGGTATCCATCCCCTATGAGGGTAAGGCCGCCACCGACACTAATTTCTACGCCCCGTTCAAGACCATACCCACCTCGATCCCGGCAGAGACACAGGCTGAATTACGCCGTCTGGGGATGCAGGCCATCACCGATAAGGTTATCCCCGCGCATAAAAAACTGCTGGTTTTCTTGCGCAGCGAATATATGCCCAAGGCCCGCACCACGATTGCCGCCTATGACCTACCCGATGGTAAGGCCTATTATCAGGCTCTGATCCGCGAATATGTGACGCTGGATATGACGCCCGATCAGATACATCAGATAGGCCTTGATGAGGTGGCTAAGATCAGGGCCGAAATGCTTGAGGTCATGAAAGAGGTCAAGTTCTCCGGCACGCTACAGGAGTTCAACGATTTCCTGCGCACCGACCCGCAGTTCTATGTCGATACACCGCAGCAATTCCTTGATCGCGGCGCGTGGATTTCAAAAGAATTTGACGGCAAATCGGCCACATGGTTCGGCCGTCTGCCGCGTCAGCGCTTTGCCGTTATCCCGACGCCGGAAGCCATCGCCCCCTACAATACCGGCGGCAATGGCGGGCCGGGGGTTTTGATCCTCAACACCTATAATCTTAAATCCCGCCCGCTCTATACCCTGCCCGCACTGGCGCTGCACGAAGGCGCGCCGGGCCACGCCATGCAGATGCCGTTTGCGCTCGAAAACAAGACCCTGCCGGAGTTTCGCCAGTCCGGCTACATCTCAGCTTATGGCGAAGGCTGGGCGCTGTATGCCGAACGGCTGGGGGTCGAGATGGGCATGTATCACACGCCCTATGAGCATTTCGGGATGCTGACCTATCAGATGTGGCGCGCCTGCCGCCTGGTGGTCGATACCGGGATGCATGCCAAGGGCTGGACCCGTGATCAGGCGCTGGCGTTCCTGCGTGATAATACGGCCCTGAGTGAGCATGAGATCACCACCGAGACCGACCGCTACATCAACACGCCGGGTCAGGCCCTCAGCTACTATATGGGCGAACTGGCGATCTGGAAGGCCCGCCGCCGAGCCGAAGCCGCATTGGGCGACAGGTTCGACATCCGCAATTTCCACGACGCCATGCTCGATCTGGGGTCGGTGCCTTTGCCGGTGATCGAGACGCGCACCGATCAGTTTATCGCGGACGGCGGCAAAAGTCCGTACAGTGATGACAAATAAGAAGAGAGGCCGAAAAGCCCCTCTTATTTTTTAGACGCGCATCTTGATCCCAAAACCGCTGACACTTTTGGGGATGCGCTTTAGGCTAACATCGCCTCAATCGTAAACGCCGCAACACCCGCCGGTGAGAATACCACCGTATCCTTTTCGCGACCGACGATACGGGCGGATTTGCCGTTAATCAGCACCCGCCGCAGCGTCTTACCCTTGGGCACCCGCAACCGCAGATGAACCTCTTTCGGTCGCGACTGACCGGCAAACGCCACCTGCCCGCGGATCGATGCCCCCTGCCCCTGTACGCTGAAATCAACGGCACCCCAGCGGGTCGGCGCGCCCGTTATGGCCACAGGTTCTCCCGATGCTATCCAGTCACGCGCGATCGCCCGTCCCAGATAAAGCGTGTCGGTATCGGAGGCCTCGAACACCAGCGCCCAACGCACCAGCTTGGGGATCGTCAGTTGTGCGGGTACGCAATAGAGCGGCAAGCCACCGTCTATGTCCGACACCTCACCGGCCACCCAGGTGCCCGGCGTATGAGAATGATAGCGGTGCGAATGTAAGAACAGCAGATATTCTTCGATACGGTCTGAGCGCAGCAATTGCTGGGCATAACCATAGGAGATAAAGCCCAATTGATCGCGATTGGTTTCATTGGCTGGCGAGAAGTTGGCCAGCACACCGATCGAGGTGCCGCCATGACCGCGCACCGCATCGATGACTATGCTGGCCAGATCATCCGGCAGCACATCGGCTTGCAGCAATTCGGCATAGACCCGGTGGGCCCAGCCTTGCTCCGTGCGTTGTTTCTTGGCGCGCGCTTCGGCCAGAGCCTCACGGTGGGTCTGCTTGAGGCCTGGCAAAACACCCAGATAGGCCGGTTTCAGGTCATGACGGATATTGGCGCGCACTGACTTGACCAACTGTGCCTGCAACTGATCGGCGCGTTGGTTCCAGCCTGCGGCCTGCCCCGCCTGATCCGGGCTGATCAGCGGCCAGACGCGCGCTATGTCGCGCCAGCCCCGGATCGTGAACGAAGAATTGTTCCAGTACGGTTTCCACCACAGGCTGGGGTCCGGATGCAGGCAGGCATCAGACTCGCTCCAGCCATCGATCAGGCCAAAGCCCGCATCAGCCGCCGGTTTCTTAAGGCTCAGATCATGCATTTCCGCCAGCAGGACGGCGGTATTGCTGATTTTACCGGCATATTTTTTAAGGGTCGCCAGATCACCGGTGTAATGCAGATAGCGCGCCAGCAAGCTCAAAGTCAGACCAAACTGCGCCACTTCCGGCCCGCGCATATTGATCATGCCGTCATCATAGACGAATTGATCGAAATAGTTTTCCAGCACGGTCTTGGCCTGATCGAAGCGGCCCCACTCCAGATTGGCGTAAAGCGATGAGGTCAGAATGTCCTGAAATCCATCATATTCCGGCCCGAAATAGTCGCGGTCAACGACACCGTATTTGGGGTAGACCCCGCGCGGACGGGTGATCAGTTCCTTGGCAAAGGCATGGCTGACCATGTCGGCCAAGGCTTTGTCCGGCAGGGTCACCGCCGCCTGATCCTTGACCTCATTCTGCCAGTAACCGGCAAAGGCGAACAGAGCCGCATAAAAATCTTCTGCGCTCGGCACGGTTCGGCGCGGCGGGAACGGCGCGTACGAATAGCCAAAGCTGGTCTTGACGGCCTTACCGTTATCGTACTGCACCGTGCGGTGCCAGGTTTGCACCAACAGCTCATCAGGGGCATTAACATCGGCAAACACCAGCAGGTCATAATAGCGGGTGTCGGACACCTGAATGATCTTATGGATCGCTGGCAGCCAACCGCCGAGCAGCCCTTCCCAGCGGGTTTTCACGCCGTCATCGCCCTCCAGTTCCGGAAAATCATGCTCCGGCCGGTAGCCGCGCGTGCGCCCGTTGGGGAAGATCGGCATGGTGTCGCCCTGCTGGCGGGTGCCGACAAAATTGGTCCACGGCATCCGCCACCACAGGGATTCGCGCGTGTAGTTCCACCCCAGCGGCGGGGCGGCACGACGCACCTGCTCCGGATCAGGATCACCATTTTCCAGCAGCTTATCCGCCAGCAAATCAGCGTCCGCCAGACAGATATCCTTGAGCGCCAGCCCCAGATAGGACGGCTTTATATCATCGAAACAAGCCGCCAGTCGTTTATCGAGCCTAAACGCGCCCTTGCCTGAGACAAAGCTGATCTGGCCGTCGCGACGGGTCTGGTCTTCATAGACCGTCCATTGCGTACCGTCCGACGTAAACGACGACAGACGCGTTTGCCCCTGCGTCGATACCTGATCGACGGGCAACAGCTTGGGGGCGGCGATGGCGACAGGGGCTGCGGCGGCAACGCCTACCCCTGCCAGCGTTGATCCTTTGAGAAAGCTGCGGCGATTAAAGCTGCCTGGCATACCGGCCTCCGACATTTGATGCTGATGCAAATAAAAAAGCGCCGGACCTGCCTCAATCGTTTTGGCATGCCGACGCTTTGATTTCAGGCCCATCAAAGATGGACTGAAACGTAAAACGGGCAGGTAGCCGAAGCTACCCGCCCGTTCCGGGGGATTAGATTAGAACTTTGCGGAAAGCCCTACGAAGACCATACGTCCCAAGGCGTCATAGGTGCCGGGATAGGTATTTCCGTTGCCGAAGCTGTAGAGCAAACCGTTGGCAACCGCCGGAGGGGCCTTATCAAACAGGTTGTTCACACCGACGCGAATGGCCATACCACGCAGCTTATAGCTCGCCGCCACGTCAATATAGTTATAGGCTTCGATCTTGGCATTACGCTCTGATACTGTACCCGTGAGATAAGGATCGCTGGTATTATTGGTCAGGCTAACCTCACCAAAATAGCGCCAGTTGATAGACAGAGATTCTGGTGCCCAGACGACATCCTTCCAGGGCAGGTTCCAGGTCGCACGCACATTATGGCGCCACTCAGGCGATGGCTGACCGCAGGTTGGCCCGAACAGGCCTGTACAGTCATAAGACCCCAGCCCCGGTAGAACCTCGGTTTCCAGCGACTTAAGCAGCGTACCCACCATGGCAAAATTGACACTGCCGTAGTCCGCGCCAAAAAGTTCGTCAGTCTTCAAGGTGTAATTAGCGGTGACATCAAAACCCGTCGTTTCAAGGTAACCCGTATTCAGATTGGTTGCGATGACATAGCCATCCGTTTGTAAGTTCGGAGACGTCAGGACACCATTGGAGGCACGGTTGATCAGGTTACAGTAGTATGGGTCACCTGTGCTGATGCACTGAGACATCGTAACGCTGGGTGAAATCGTGCCAATGTAGTCATCAATATGGATATCGAAATAATCCAGGCTGACTGAAAGCCCCGGTATCGCCTGCGGCGTCAGAACAAAACCATAGGTAAGGGTTTTAGCCGTTTCCGGATCAAGGTTCGGATTACCACCCCCTAAAGCGGTACACACGCCTGCCGCACAATCAATAATGGACTTATTATTGTACTGGGCCTCTGTTACGCCCGTCCGCATGCACTCCTCAAGGGTCGGGTGCTCGGCAAGGTTCAGATTACCCTTAGAGCAGGGATCGTCATAGGACGAGTTGCCCACCCCTTGCGCGGCGAAAAGCTCAGAAATATTGGCCGCGCGCATAGCCTTGTTATAGCTTGTGCGGAACAGTACATCAGGGGTCGGTGAATATTTGAGCTCAATTTTGTAGGTTTCCGTGTCCTTTTCGATGCCTGAGACTGTCGATGAGGATACGTTGAACGTCGACGTACGGTAACCCAGTGATAAATCGAGGCTGTTGATATAAGGCTTATCGGATGCGATCGGCACATCAAGTTCGGCATAGATTTCCTCAGCCTTTACCTTACCGTCGATATCATTTTGTCCCGCATCAAGCTGCACCTGATCATAACGCGTGTCGAGCGTTTCTTCACGATGCTCGAAACCCAGAACCATGGCAAGACCATCAGCCGCCCATGGCGACGTTACACCATAACGCCCAAGATCACCCGATATAAAGCCGCCAAAACTTTTCAGGGTCTGGTCAGTCTTCGTATAGGTCGGGGCATATAGGAACTCATACATTGCCGCCGTAGGCCCCGTCGCGCTGAAAACATCGATAGGGACGCAGCCGTTACTTGTGTCCTTACAGACGATCTCGCCATTGACAGTTTCAGCCTGAAGTGCCTGTGCGGCCTTATTCTGATTGATATCGTTCTGGTAATTCGCGCGATCAAGTATGCTGGCGTACATATAATTGACGTCATACGAGAAGGCATCATTGATCTGCCCTTTAACACCCCCGGAGAAGCGATAATCGGTATGACGCATATCGTTACGGCGAGGCTCACCGTTAACCGCCCGCATGGTCACATAGGCCTTGGTTTCACCCGTCGCCTGAGCTGTGGCTCCGGCGCATAGGATAGAACGCTGCGCCGTGCTCATGTAGGGGTTATCACAATTGATGGTAAACGGATTGTAGAACCAGATCGCTGATGGAGCAGCCTGAGACACGGAGTGATCGTCCATGAACATGAAGCTACCATAGAATTGAGCGTGTTCATTGAGGTCATAATGAGCAAATGCACCGGCCGTATAACGCTCGCTGTCACGCTGGAAGTAGTTCGTCGGTGCGTAATTGTAGTCATATGAAGAATCTGTCAACGCCCAGGTCTTGGAGCCGTCTTTGGCGTTAGAATAGTCATTGCCAGAAAAGGGGTTATCTTCATCAAGCACAAGAAAGCGGCCATAGCCATGCTGGGGCGAACCACCGCAGCTTAAGTCGGAACCATTGGTTCCGGACGCATTCAGTGCACAGTTAGACACGTCACGGCTGTCTTGAGTCACCGCATCCATTTTGCGGTACCCGAAATAGGCCGTCACATTGCCTTTGCCATCTTCAAAATTGCTACCCGCAGCGATGTTAAAATCTGTCTTAGCGCCATCCCAGACATTCTTATCAGGCAACTCGTTGCCTTTGGCAGTGTTGATGCCGCGCAGATAGCTGTCGTCATTCTGGTGATTATAGATGCTGTAATTGGCATCTATCCGAACACCTTGCAGGTTCTTCTTGGTGATAAAGTTTACCACGCCTGAAATTGCATCCGAGCCGTACACCGACGATGCGCCACCCGTCATGACGTCAGTGCGCTCAATCAGGGTAGACGGAATAAAGTTTACATCAACCCCAAGGGTCGGCAGGAAACGCTGCCCGTCCAGCAACACCAGGTTTCGGCTGGAGCCAAGATTACGTAGGTTAATGCGCGCTGTACCATCTGAACCGTTAGAACCGTTTTCATTGGCGTCTGCCGTAAACATAGGCAGATCGTTCAGAAAGCTATCAACCGCGATAGCGCCTTGAAGCTGCACTTCTTCCGAACTCACCGTGGTGATCGGTGAGGCGCTCTTGAGGTTCGGACGGCGGATACGGGTACCCGTGACGACCACTTCCTGCACCGCCTCTTCGGCCACCGGCTCGGCAGGGGCGTCCTGCGCAAACACAGGAGCCGCCGAAAGGCCGGTAAGCAGGGCCGAAAAGGCCGCTCCGGCTAACATTACGGCACGTTTCTTAGTCGTTTGCATAAAAATCCCCTTATGCTGATAGGCGACACGCGCCCGTTTATAAATAGGCGCAATAATTCTGACACAATTGACCAAACCATCGTCTCGACGATCCGTCAATTATAAATTATACGATCCCTCTTAATAACGTATACAATTATACGTGTTGCGCCAAAGTGATGCATTTTTGCCAACATAAGTGCCCATCAGGGGTGTTAAGGTAATCGACCGCCCCGCGCTTAACGGACAGGATTTCATGCCGGATCTAAAAGACTATCGTGACGTTACACCGGCCCTGTTCAGCCAGATTCGGCGTGAAGCGGCCCCGGCCGTGCTTAGGGCGCAGGTCGCGCACTGGCCCGCCGTGCATATGGCGCAACGCTCAGATGAAGCCGTTATTGACTATATAAACGGCCACGACACCGGCGAACCCGCCGGGGTCTATGTGGCCCCACCGCAGGCGCACGGGCGGCTGTTTTATGGCATGGACACTCAGTCCTATAATTTCAGCCACGGTCCAGCCCCCATTCCGCAAATCCTGGCTGAAATTCTGAAGGCACGCGACAATCCTCACCCGCAGGGCATCAGCCTTCAGTCCGCGATCATCTCAAAGCACATGCCGGGCTTTGGCGTGGAAAACCACCTCGACATCCTGCCGAACGTGGAGCCGCGCATCTGGATCGGTAACGGCGTGGTGACGCGGGCACATAACGATCTCAATTATAATGTCGCCTGCGTGGTGGCGGGCCAGCGCCGCTTTCACCTGTTTCCGCCGGAACAGGTGGTCAATCTCTATCCCGGCCCGTTCGACCGCACCATTGGCGGCGTGCCGGTCAGCATGGTCGATATCGAAAATCCCGACCTGGAGCGCCATCCGCGCTTTGCCGAGGCTCAGGCGCAGATGACCACGGTTGAGCTTGAGCCGGGCGATGCGCTCTATATACCTTACGGCTGGTGGCATCAGGTTCATTCGCTGAGCCCGGTCAATGTCATGGTCAATTACTGGTGGAACGAGGCCACTCAGCCCGCCGCTCCCTATGAGGCGCTATATCATGCCATGCTGGCTATACGCGACCTGCCGGAGGATCAGCGCGGCCTGTGGAAGGCTATGTTCGACTACTACATCTTCGGCAGTCATGGTGACCCGACCGCCCATCTGCGCCCCCATGACAAGGGCGTGTTAGGCGATCTGACGCCCGGCCTGATCCGCCGGTTAAAGACGGCCATAGTCCGGGCGCTATCTTAGTCTCTACCTGCGACGATCCGACCACAGAAGGCCGAACAGACGCAGCAACACACCTGCGGTCAGAATACCGGCACCGATTTCCGCCTGCGCCTGATAGCGCCCAAAGTGACCCGACATATCATAGGTGTCGGACGGCAATTGCCCCGCGCTCACGAAAACCGCCAGCAATATGCCGACCGGCGCGATCATCAGGGCCGAACCCAGGATCATAGTGGTGCGAGCCGAAAATTTAAAGCGAGCCATGTGTTTGCTCTTTGAAACCTGAATATCCCCACGCGGTGCCGCGCGCACGGTAAGCCGGACGTTTCTGTATTGGGGTCATGGCTTCGGGCGGCAGCCATTGGCAAACTGCCGCCCGCCCCCGATCTGCCCCGCTAACCTCAATAGGATTATGCGGGCCACCCCATAGGCAGAAACATGAATGGACGCTTTAACACGGGGATACAATGTGTTATGAACGCCGTTCACGAACAGATATGTACAATATATTTGAACATTGTTCAATAGATATTTTGAACAATGTTCATTTTTATCAGGATGCGCTCATGCCGCCCGCTGCCCATACCGCCCCAACCCCGTCCACAGCGACCACAGTCCGCCGTCAGGCTCAGCTAGACGCCCTGATCGATTCCGCCGAAAAGCGCATTGCCGCTGAGGGCATAGACAGCCTCAAGGCCCGCGATCTGGCCGCCGATGTCGGTATTGCTCTGGGCGGGCTATATAATCTGGTCGAAGATATGGAGATGCTGTATCTGCGGGCAGCCCAGCGCACCATGATCCGCCTTGATCAGGCCCTGACGGAGGCCGCCGGATCCACCATGGTCACCCCGGAAGACGCTGTGGCGCGGCTTGAGGCCGTTGCCCATGCCTATTACCGGTTTGCGCGCAGCAATCTGCTGCTATGGCGCGCCCTGTTCGAGATGCGATTGAAAAGTCGCCCCCTGCCCGAATGGAACATCAGCGCGCAACTGGGCCTGTTTGGTCATGTCGCCGCCCCACTTAAGCGTCTGATGCCGGATGCCGACGATATGGCCGTGACCGTTACCGCCCGCACCTTGTTTTCAGCGGTCCACGGCATCGTGGTCATTGCGTTGGAGGAACGCATCATCGCCATCCCCAGCCACGCTGTCGAAGACCAGATAAGCTGGCTGATGCGCGCCACCTGCAAAAGCCTGTGATTATGACAACGCCTGATTTTACGCCCGAATTCAATCCGGCGGCGCGCCTTGAGGCCCGTCACATCGGCCGCGAGCGACAGCCCCTGCTGATTATCGATAATGTGCTGAAAAACCCGCAGGGTGTTCTGGCACTGGCCACCCAAAGCCCGTTCACCCGGCCCGACAACTCTGCCTATCCGGGGCTGAACGCACCCATGCCGGAGGCTTACGGTCAGGCCCTGGCCATGGCCCTGCAACCCATTCTGCATCAGGGGTTTGGATTGCCCAAATCGGCCCCCCTGCAATTCCATAGCTTTATGGCGCTGGCGACCCTGGCCGCCTCATAACTCAAACCCTATCAGCGCATCCCGCACTTCGATTCGACTGATCCGTTCCGGCTGGCGGTTGTGCATTATTTTTGCGATGGCCCTCACGGCGGAACCGGCTTTTTCCGACAGCGCGCCACCGGCTTTGAAACGGTGAGCCCAAATTCAGATGAGCCCGTTCGACCAGCACGCCGCAGACGACCTGAGACGTGGCGTGCCCGATCATTATACCAGCGCCCAAACCCCGGCCTATGAGATGATTGCCGCCGTCGACGCCGCCTTTGATCGCCTGATTGTCTATCGCAATAATTGCCTGCACTCGGCCCTGCTCGGCGGCAGCCCATTGACCGATGATCCGCGCACCGGGCGCCTTACGGTCAATACTTTTATTTCACCCGCCTGATGCATCATCGCAAAATCAAGCAAGCGTAATTACATTTTGACACATTTGTCAAAATATTCGCGGCGGGCTTATTTTGATATTCAATTAATGCCGAAAACAGGCTTTTGGGTACAAAAAGTAAGGGCCTGTCTGAGGGGGATAATCTCTGACAGGCCCTTCTTTGTTATGCAGGCGTTTCCTCCCCGAAACGCCGGGAACCGACTTTCCTCTTCGGGGGAAAGTTCCGTTCTCTTGAGACCGACAAAACAGTTTTTCGGCGACGGTGTCAATAGATTTTATAACATTATGTCAAAAATAAAGTGGCCTTTTCAGGCCTGCGACATAATTACAACGCGTAACATCGTTACGCAGTGAATACTGCGCAGCATTTGACAACGCTGTCAAAGAATTTACGAAGATTTAATAATGGTTTTCAAATGGTTAATGGCGTCCTGACGCGGCAGGGTGACCTGCCCCGGACGCCCCTCGCGCCAGGCTTTGTTATCTGAAATTTCCGCAGCCATTTCGCGCCCAAGATCAAGATCTTTGATGGTAACCGTACCATTAGCCAACTCGTCGCCGCCAATCATGGCAACCGCCGGGGATAAGCGCCGGTCAGCATATTTCATCTGCGCCTTCATGCCCGACCGGCCCAGATAAACTTCCGCCGGAATGCCTGCCGCGCGGATTTCTGACGCCAGTTTGAAATATTCGCCCATGTCCGAATCAGAAAAGGCAATGATCACCACCGGCCCGCGCACAGGGGCGGCTTTCCCGCCTTCGGTCAGAGCCAGAGCCGCCGCCAGACGCGACACACCGAACGAGAATCCGGTCGCAGGAACCTTCTCGCCGGTAAAGCGGGCCACCAGATCGTCGTAGCGACCACCGCCACCGACCGAGCCGAATTTAACCAGTTCACCCTTTTCATCGCGGGTTTCCAGCAACAGTTCGGCTTCGAATACCGCACCGGTGTAATATTCCAGACCGCGCACAATCGACGGATCGAAGATGGCATCCGCTTCGCTGACACCTAAACCGTTCAGGGTCGCCCCAATGCGGCTGAGATCATCCAGCCCGGCCATACCTTCGGGTGAATTGGCCAGAACGGCCGCCAGTCGATCCAGCACCACGGAACGCTCCGCGTTACCCGCCGCCACGAAAGCCAGCACCGCGGCGATGGCAGCATCGCTTAGGTTAGCGCCCTTAGTGAAGTCGCCTGACTCATCCTTGCGCCCACCGCCCAGCAGCAGTTCAACGCCGGTCATCCCTAGCCGGTCGAGCTTATCAATAGCGCGCAACACACCCATCTGTTGCCCCGCATCAACCACGCCCAGACTGGTCAGCAGGCCGTTCAGCAGCTTACGATTATTGATCTTAAGCACCGTCGATCCGGCGGGCAGACCGGCGGCCTTGAAACCGGCCACGGCCAGAGCGATGATTTCAGCATCGGCTTCGGGGCGATCAGTACCTACGGTATCGGCATCGCACTGCACAAACTCACGCAGACGGCCCGGCCCCGGCTTTTCATTGCGCCACACCGGCCCGAAGGCATAGCGGCGGAAGGGCTTGGGCAGGCTGTCCCAATTTTGAGCGGCAAAGCGTGCCAGCGGGGCTGTGTGGTCATAGCGCAGCGCCATCCACTGCTCATCATCATCCTCAACCGCGAACACGCCGACATTGGGACGGTCGGCGTCGGGCAGGAATTTACCCAAGGCATCGGCATATTCAAAGGCCGAGGTTTGCAGGGCCTCAAAGCCAAAATCCTCATAGACCTTAGACACCGCCGTGATCAGACGACGCTCGGCCGCAATCTGGGATGCGCGCTTATCAGCAAACCCACGCGGGGCGCGGGCTTCAGGACGGAAATCTTTGGTGTTGGGGGCGTTATCGGTCATGGTGTGGCGATAGAACATCCGGCCCCAAGAGACAAGTTTTTTCAAACCCCTGTCTGAGGCATCGCCATAATAACTATCGTCAAACGTGCGGTTTGTAAAATCAACCGACATAAGCTGAGCGTATTCGCGTGTTAAGTCGCTTAACGAAACCTGCCGTGGCGGGCGGAACTTATAATGGCAACCTTACAAAACGCGGCCTATCCATAGTTCCTAAAAAACTGAAGTGTGTGCGCCCGTTGCCTTACGGGGGCCGTCTAATGAGGCAATAGACTTATGGCGTCGAAATTTTTCCGTAAAGACAACAAAGCCCTGATGATCGGGCTTGGGGTTTTGGTTCTGGTTATGGCTGGATGGGGCCTTAAGGCTGCTTTCTTTTCAAAGCCCAAGGCCGCACCGGTCATATCGGCCCCGGCCCAGATGGGAGACATCGAAAAGACGGTACTGGCGACCGGATCGCTGGAGCCCTACACCCTGGTCAGCGTCGGGGCCCAGACCTCCGGGCGGGTGACTTCCCTTAAGGTTGAACTGGGGGATCAGGTTAAAAAAGGCGCCCTGATTGCCGAGATTGATTCGGCCACCCAAAACAACGCCCTGCAAACGGCGCTAGCCAATATCAACAATGTCCGCGCCCAGCGCGCCGAAGGTGAAGCGCGGTTAGCCGCTGCCAAACTCAACTATGACCGTCAGGCCACGCTTTATAAGGCCGATGCGGGCTCGAAAGCCGATTTCGAGACGGCCGAGACCGAATATAAAAGCGCTCAGGCCAGCCTGAAAGCCATCGACGCCCAGATCGCCTCGGCGGAAGTGTCGCGCAACACCGCCGAAGTTAATCTCGGCTATACCCGTATCACCGCCCCGATTGACGGCACCGTTCTGGCCATCGTCACTAAGGAAGGCCAGACCATCAACGCCAACCAGACGACTCCGACCATCGTTAAAATGGGCCAGCTCGACCGCATGACCATAAAGGCCGAAATTTCCGAGGCCGATGTCATCAATGTCCGCGAAGGTATGGAGGTCTATTTCACCACCCTGGGCGATTCGCGCAGGCGCTATAAGGCCACGCTGCGCTCGATCGCACCTGCGCCGGATTCGATCAAGGAAAGCGACAGCGTCGATACCTCGACCGCCTCCAACGCCATCTATTATTACGGCATTTTTGATGTCGATAATGCCGACGGGGCCCTGCGCACCTTCATGACCGCCAATGTCACCATCGTGCTCGGCAGTGCCAAGAACGTCCTGACCATCCCGTCAACCGCACTAGGCAAACCTGACCGTGACGGCAATTACACCGTGCAGGTTCTGGGGGCCGATGAGAAAATCACGCCGCGTAAGATCACCATCGGGCTCAATGACGGTAATAATGTCGAGGTCAAGTCGGGCCTGAAAGCCGGAGAAAAGGTCGTGACCGCGCAAGCTGCCTCCGGCCCCAGCGATACCTCACAACGCATGCGGCGCGGCCCGCAGGGCGGACTGTAAAGGGCGCTGATCATGAAACCGCCCGTCTTAAAAGTTGAAAAACTCCGGCGCGAATTTCCGGCCGGGGAAGGGACGATCACCGTCCTGAAAGACATCGACCTGACCATTGAGGCCGGTGAGATGGTCGCCATTGTCGGCCAATCCGGTTCGGGGAAATCGACCCTTATGAACATACTGGGCTGTCTTGATCGCCCCACCGCCGGGGTGTACCGGGTCGGCGAGCGCGAAACGGCGGCTCTGGAACCCGATGAACTGGCCGAACTTAGGCGTGAGCATTTTGGCTTTATTTTTCAGCGCTATCACCTGCTGGGGGATTTGAGCGCGCTCGGTAATGTCGAAGTACCATCGATCTATGCCGGTGTGCCGGTCGAGGCCCGCAAAGACCGCGCCCGTTCTTTGCTGGAACGGCTGGGATTAGGCGACCGCACCCAGCACCGGCCCGGACAGTTATCGGGTGGCCAGCAGCAGCGCGTATCGATTGCCCGCGCCCTGATGAACGGCGGTGAGATCGTGCTGGCCGATGAGCCGACCGGCGCGCTCGATACCAAGTCCGGCGAAGAGGTCATGCGCATCCTCAAAGGGCTGCACGCCGATGGCCACACGGTCATCATCGTCACCCATGACCGCGACGTGGCCGACCATTGCCAGAGGGTCATTGAAATTCGCGACGGCGAAATCATTGACGACCGGCCCGGTGCAGGCAAAGGCGAAACCGATCATGAGCCCCTGCCCGCCCTTACCGCGCAAGGCCGTGACGGGATTGGTGCCCTGATCGATAGCTTCCGTGAAGCGTTCCAGATGGCGCTGCTGGCTATGAATGCCCACCGCATGCGCACATTTCTGACCATGCTCGGTATCATCATCGGCATTGCCTCCGTGGTGTGCGTGGTCGCACTTGGCACCGGATCACGCCAAAAGGTGCTGGAGCAAATCTCATCCATTGGCACCAATACGCTGGAGATCATGCCGGGCTCAGGCTTTGGCGACCGAAGGTCGGGGGCTATCCGCACCCTGGTGGTCGCCGATGCCGATGCGCTGGCACGGCAACCCTATGTCGATAGCGTGACGCCAACCGTGCGATCCTCCGTCACGGTGCGCTACGGGGCCGTCGCCAATACCGGTCAGGTCAACGGCGTCGGCGCGCAATATTTCCGCGTTAAGGGCGTGGAATTATCGAGCGGCCGCCTGTTCGGGGATGAGGAAATCGCCACCACCGCTCAGGACGTGGTCATCGATCAGAACACAGTCAATACGCTCAAATTTGCGGGCGATCCGATTGGTGAGGTCATATTGCTGGGTTCAACGCCAGCCCGCATTATCGGCGTGGTCGAGGCCTCGAGCTCAGGCTTTGGCGGGGGCGGGGATTCGATGAATATCTACATGCCCTATACGGCGGTTAACGCGCGCATGCTGGGCACCACCACCTTGCGCAGCATTACCGTGCGGGTGAACGATGACACCGAATCCAGCATTGCCGAAGCCGGGGTGACCAACCTGCTCACCCAGAGGCACGGCACCAAGGATTTCTTCATTATCAACACCGATGAGATCCGCAAAACCATCACCGCCACCACCCAGACCCTAACGGTGCTGATTTCAGCGATTGCGGTCATCTCCCTGATCGTCGGCGGCATCGGGGTGATGAACATCATGCTGGTGTCGGTCACGGAACGCACGTCGGAAATTGGCGTGCGTATGGCGGTGGGGGCCCGTCAGCGCGATATATTGCAGCAATTCCTGATCGAGGCGGTTCTGGTCTGCCTGATCGGCGGGGTGCTGGGGATTGTGGTTGCCCTGTTGTTCGGGGTGATCTTTGCGCAGTTCTCAACCGACTTCCGGCTGGTCTATTCGATGTCATCCATAATTGCGGCCTTTGGCTGCTCCACCCTGATCGGGATCATCTTCGGCTTCCTGCCGGCGCGTAACGCCGCGCGGCTTGATCCGGTCGCGGCCTTAGCGAGGGATTAGACTATGAAAAAACAGCTTGTTGCCATTCTGCTGGCGTCGGTAAGTTTAAGCGCCTGCCTGCACACGCCCTATGAGACCCCGGCAGTCAATATCCCGTCCGCGTTTCAGCATGCCCCGGCCTCGGGTGCCTATGGGGCCACAGATCGTTGGTGGGAGGGTTTCAACGACCCTAAACTCACCGCCGTGATTGATAAGGTACTGGCCAGCAATAACGATCTGGCCGCCGCCGCCATTCGCCTGCGTCAGGCCAGACTGCGCACGGACGTTTACCGACTTGATCAGTTTCCGCAAGTCTCCGGCAACCTCGATGCCTCAAAGCAGCTCAACGATACGGCCCCCGGCGACAACGGCGAGTCTTATAGCGCCCGTGTCGGGGTAAGCTTTGAGGCCGATCTGTGGGGCCAACTGGCCTCGCAGACCGATGCCGCCAAATGGGAGGCCGAGGCCACCTCCGAAGACCTAGAGGCCACGCGCCTCAGTCTGATCGGGACGACGGCGACCTTTTACTGGCAGATCGCCTATACCCATGAGCGCATCCGTAACGCTCAGGCCAGCCTCGACTACGCCCAGCGCGTTCGGGCCATGGTCACTGCCCAGCATGATGCCGGATCGGTGTCCGGCATTGAGGTCAGTGAGGCCGACCAGACCGTCAATGCCCAGATCGCGGCCTTGAGCGAGCTTCAGCAGCAACAGGTCGAATACCGTGCCGCCCTGGCACTGTTGATGAACGGTGACGTCGTGCCCGCCGATCAGGAAGCCACGACCCTGCCCACAGCAGACCTCCCCGCCATTGCCCCCGGATTACCCGCCGAATTACTAGGCAGGCGACCTGATCTTAAGGCCGCTGAATATCGCCTCAGATCGACATTATCGGGCGTGGATGCCACCCGCGCGTCCTATTATCCGGCGCTGTCTCTGACCGGCTCTGCGGGCGGATCATCGACGGCTCTGTCGGACGTTGTGAAAAACCCGATTGGCACATTGGGCGCGGGCCTGACCCTGCCGTTTCTGAACTTCGCCCAGAACCGCCTCAATATCAAAGTCGCCAAAGCCGACTATGAGATCGCCGTCATCGACTTCCGCCAGACGATGCTTGAGGCGTTTAGCGATGTCGACAACACCCTGTCGGCCCAGACCCAACTGGCCATTCAGGGGGCACGGCTGGAGCAAAGTCTGGCCGCCGCGCAAAAGACCGAAGCGCTTTATGCTTTGCGTTATCGTACCGGCGCAGTCAGCCTGCGGATATGGCTGGATGCACAGGAAAGTTTGCGGTCAGCGCAACAGGCCGTCGATGCCAACCGGCTGAACCGGCTGATCACGCAGGCCACACTCTATCAAGCCCTTGGTGGTGGCGCATAGACGTTAACCCATTATTGGGCGGATTGGGGCATATCGGGACTATGAGATATGCCCTGCTTGTCCTGACACTTATTGCCATTCCGCTCAGCGCCTGCGCGACCACGCCTGCGCCGGTAAATGCCATCGCCAAACAACAACCCTATTCCGGGATCATCAAACAGGCGGGTAGATTAAGGACCCGCAGCGATACATACGCCAAAGCTCCATCGCTGACACTTCTGGCCAACGGGAAGTTTCAGGCATTTGCCGAAGATATAGGCGCGTTATCCGAACAGAACCTGAAAGCCCATCTCGACATGAAAGCGCGTGGCACAGATAACGATCTGAAATGCGTACTTAAGGGCGTGTCGATTGATCTTAAGCTCAAACACGACGCCCTGATCACCGCCAAAACCGACGCCGAATTGAAACACACGCTCGACGAGCTATCGGCCCTTCTCAGCGACAATATCGACGTGATCACCACTCCGGCTACGGTTCAGTCAGGCATGGACTGCGTGCTGGAGTTTCAATAGGCTCGCCCCATGCCCACACCCGCCGATGACATCATTGCCCTCTATGAGCATCATGCGGGCGAATGGGATGCGGATCGCCATCAGTCACGCCCTGAAGGTGAAACCGTATGGATCAGGCGATTTACCGAAGCTGCCCTGCCAGAGGCCTCTATTCTGGATCTCGGCTGCGGCTCCGGCTGGCCAATTGTCCCTGAGCTTCTGGCCGCAGGACTGAGCGTCACCGGTGTCGATAGCTCACCATCGCTGATTTCGCTGTGCCGCCAGCGCTTCCCTGAACAGACCTGGGTCGTTGGCGATATGCGCAGACTTGATATTGATCATAGGTTCGCCGGGATTATCGCCTGGCATAGCCTGTTTCATCTTGTCCCCGAGGATCAGGCCCAGATGTTTACGGTTTTTGCCCATCACCTAAGGCCCTCCGCTCCATTGATGTTTACCAGCGGATCAGAACGGGATGAGACAATAGGGTGCTGGCGCAATGAGCCCCTTTATCACGCTAGCCTTAGCCTTGATGACTATGAGACCTTGCTGGCTACCAACGGGTTTGTGATTCTGGATCGCGTCGTCGGCGATATTACGTGCGGAGGTGCCACCATCTGGCTGGCGAAAGCCGCCGACTAACGCTCACCCATCATCTTTATCACCTCGCCCTTGTTCAGCAGTTGCGGCAGAATGACCGGCTCGGCACCCTTTGGGCCATACCAGACATAGAGCGGCACGCCGGAGCGTCCATAGCGGCTGAGGTACTGCGAAATGCGCGCGTCCTGATTGGTCCAGTCGCCGACCATATAAACCGTGTTGGTGGCCTTCAATGCCTTCGCGAACTCATCGGTATGAAACACCAGCCGCTCATTGACCTTACAGGACACACACCAGGCGGCGGTCAGATCGACCATGACGTTCTTACCCTCAGCGCGTAGTTGGGCGATGCGCTCGACCGAAAAGGTTTCATAGGGCACATCGGCCTTTACCGCGGCGGGGGTGGTGACGGCGCGGGTCTGGGCGGCGGAAGCGACCGCCAGCACAATACCTAACCCCAGTAACACCGGGCGCGTGGCGGCAGGAATGAGGGTGCGCACCACGCCAAGCACAATCAGGCCCAACGCGATGATCAACGCAAATAGCCCCCAGCCCGACACTTGCTGGGCAAATACCCACACCATCCAAAGCGCCGCCAGATACATGGGCACGGCCAGTATATGCTTGAATCTATCCATCCACGGGCCGGGCTTGGGCAAGCGTTTGGCTAAGGCCGGAAAATAGGTGATTGCGTAGGTCAGCCCCACGATCGGCAGGGCAAACCCGATGCCCAGCGCCAAAAAGATCACAAAACTGACGAAGCCGCCCTGCGCCAGTGCCACCCCGATGGCGGTCGCCATAAACGGTGCGGTACAGGGTGCTGCCACCACCACCGCCAGCACGCCGGTCAGGAACGCGCCGATGTAGGGGTTTTTCACCGCCATGCCTGCGCCAAATCCCTGAACGCTGGAACCGATATTGAACAACCCCGACAAGTTGAGGGCTACCAGCAACATGACAATGCTTAAGGCGGCCGTCACAAACGGCGACTGTAGCTGGAAACCCCAGCCGAGCGCAGCTCCCAGGGACTGCGCCGCAGTGATCATTACAGCGAGTGCTACAAAGCTTATGATGACACCGGCGCCGTACAGCAGGGCCTCATGGCGCGCCAGTTTGTGATCCTGACCGGCCCGCGATACGGCCAGTATCTTCATGGACAGGATCGGGAACACACACGGCATCAGGTTGAGGATAATCCCGCCGACAAAGGCAAATCCGGCCGCGATGATGACGCCCACCACCGACACCTCGCCGGATGCCGCACTTAAGCCCCCCAGACCGCGCAGATTATGCGGGATGGCACCTTCATTCAGAGTGACCTGATAACTGTCGCCGTTCGGAAAGGCGATCACGCCAGTCACCGCGCCGGACAGCGGTTTATCATCTGCCGCTGTGGCCTTAAGCGTAAATCCGTCGGCCCCGGTATCGAGCTTTTGATCGGCGGCGGGCGGGACAGCACCCGCGGTAATAGGAAAGAAATAGGCGCCGCTTGGCTTTTCGAACATTTCGGAAGTATCAGCCGCCGGAAAGCCCAATTCGACTATATTACCGGCTTTACGGAAATATCCAGCCGGTGCCGGTTTCGGCAGGGCCTCAAACGCTTTCTGAAACGTCCGGTCAGCCCCGCCTGAGGGCCCAACCGGCAGGTTAAGGCTAACATTGACCGTTTCAGGCACGCAGACTTTTTCACAAACCAAAAAATCAACACGGGCCTTAAGCGGCAGTATATCGCCGTCACCCAGCGCCGTGCCATTGGTAAGCTTATAAAAAAGGTAGGTCCCACCGCTATAGCCATAATTGACCAGACCCATATAGGGCTGACGCTCCGGCGTTTGCCACTGCGGCTCTCCGACCGTCACCTTATCCGGCAGCGACCAGTTGACCACAGGTGCCAATCCCGTATCGCCGGGATTTTGCCAGTAGGTGTGCCATCCTTTGAGCGGCTCATGGCGGATCGCGATCCAGATGTCTCCGCCCTTAGCCACCGCCTTATGTTCGGCAACCAGTTCGGTCGTCAGGTGCGCGGTTTTCACCGGTTCGGCAAATGCTTGCCCACCCCAAAACGCCATAAGGCACACTAAAAACGCTCTTATGGCCCGCATCAAATTCACCGTATCTTTACTCAGCCGCCGTGGCCGCAACCGGCGCCTCTTGCGCCTTCAGTTCCTCAGCCTTACGTTCTACGAGTTCGACGATGTGTTCGATCATATCGCCATTGGCTAATTTATGATCGGGCTTACCGGCCATATAGACCATGCCGGCCCCTGCCCCGCCGCCGGTAAAGCCAACATCGGTAAACAGCGCTTCGCCGGGTCCATTAACGACACAGCCAATAATCGACAGTGACATGGGTGTTGAGATGTGCGCCAGCCGTTCTTCGAGTTTGGCGACCGTATCAATGACATTGAACCCCTGCCGCGCACACGACGGGCAGGCGATGATGTTGACACCGCGGTGGCGCAGGCCGAGGCTTTTCAGGATATCAAAGCCGACCTTGATTTCTTCGACCGGATCGGCGGCCAGCGACACGCGGATGGTATCACCGATCCCGGCCCACAGCAGATTACCCAAACCAATTGACGACTTGATCGTGCCGGTGCGCAAAGGCCCCGCTTCGGTCACGCCGATATGCAGGGGGCAGTCAATAGCATCGGCCAAGGCCTGATAGGCGGCCACAGTCAGGAAGACATCCGACGCCTTGACCGAAATCTTGAACTCATGGAAATCATGATCGCGCAGGATATTGGCGTGGAACAAAGCGCTTTCAACCATGGCTTCGGGGCATGGCTCACCATAGCGTTCCAGCAGTTCCTTCTCCAGCGACCCGGCATTAACCCCGATGCGCATGGAGCAGCCATAGTCCTTAGCCGCCTGCACCACTTCACGCACCCGGTCGGCTGAGCCGATATTGCCGGGATTAATCCGCAGGCACGCCGCCCCGGCCTTAGCGGCCTCAATGGCGCGCTTATAGTGGAAATGGATGTCCGCCACGATGGGGATAGCGGTGTTGTCGACAATCGTCTTGAGCGCCTGAGTTGACTCCACATCCGGACACGACACCCGCACAATATCGGCACCAGCCTCTTCCAAGGCCGCAATCTGACGCAAGGTCGCCTGCGCGTCCGAAGTCAGGGTATTGGTCATGGACTGAACCGTGATCGGCGCATCGCCCCCGACCTCGACAGAGCCCACGCGGATTTTACGGCTTTTGCGGCGCTCGATCATGCGCCACGGACGAACGTGCTGGTGAGAACTCATAGACCACCTCTGTAACCTGCCCCCTACTTAAGGCTTTTCGCCTCGCAATAAAAGGGGTTGAGCGTTAATAAGGTATGGTCTGATCTGCCGGTTGTTGCGCCGGTGGAGCCTGTACGGGCTGGGCGGGCTGATAGGGGATCGGCTCCGTCGGCATCGGTCGCGCCCTCGGCTTTTCGATCTTGGGACGCGGGGGGGCTACCGGACGGGCCTCAGCCTGCTGGGCGTCCATCAGCTTGGCCGTTTGCTGGGCGCGGGCATTGATACGGGCGGTGGGCGTACTGGTGCCCTCCAGCCCACCGGCATATTCGCCGTCGTAATAGACTTCAAACGCCGTGGCATCCGATACGTCGACCAGCATCGGCACCGCTGTGGCATTGGGGACGCGATAAGATTCCCCGGCCCCTAACTGACGGGCAAAATAGACCTGACCTTCGTTAGAGCGCAGCACCAGATTGACACTGCGCTTGGCCTGAATGACCACGCTGGATTGCTCCGGCGGGGCCCCAAAGACCGCCCCTTTGGGGTTAAAGGCCTTGCGCATCTGAAGGCTGTCGGCGGGCGACGCCGTGCCGGTGCCGTTACGGGCCTTTTCGGCCTCAATCTCGGCAAAACCGACCTCCAGACCCGGCGTGACATAGGGCACCGGAACATCCTGATCCATGGGCGGCGCACCGGGCTTAGACACATAGACCACGCCGTCGCGCACAATCGGCACCCCCTGAGACCAGCCCTGCGTGGTTACGGTCGGCGTCTCGTCACGGGCCTTGAAAAGCTCCGGCTGGCGCTGCAGCACATTCCAGATAATGACCGCCCCGACCACAACGATAGCCCCGGCAACATAGCGCCCGTAAGAAGGCTGCACCTCGTCCATCGCCGCCCCTATCGGTGCGCGCAAGGTCGGGGCCGGATCGGCCAGATCACGCTTGAGCAAGTCGGCCATGGTTTCTTCGTCAAGCCCCAGCGCCTTGGCATAGGCCTTGACATAGCCGATGGCAAACGGCCGCGCCGGCATCAGATCCAGCGCCCCGGTTTCAAACGCTTCGAGATAGCTGCGGCGGACACGGGTAATGTCGGCCACATGATCCAGCGTCAGGTTAGACGCTTCGCGCGCTGAGCGCAGGATGTCCCCCAGCACCACCCCGTAATGCGGGTCGGCATGGGCGCTTATGTTCAAGTCAGAGGCCAGCGGCTCACCCGCCAGCGTATCGGCACGCGCGGCGGCTTCGACCTCATCATAGTCGTTTAACTGATTTTGGTCCTGATCGTGCGTCATGACGACCGAAGGCTCACGGCCAAGCGGCGAGAGATCATGGTCTGCCGAACCTACGGCACCCTGATCGAAACTGCCCGCTTTCAAAGACCGCGCTTTCATCTTCCGATACTCCCGTCAGATCAGCTCTTACTGTCAATAGATCATACCCACAACGGCACTGTATAGGGCGTGCGTTACGCCCGCCGATGCCGGACTGAAACACAGCCCGTTTTGAGAATCAATACAACCGCGCCGACGATGCCATGATTGTGCCTGATTGATACAGGTTTTTTGGCATTGGCGGCATTTAGTGTAAAGGCTTCAAGTTGCACGCCACCCATAGCCCACATTTGTGACAATCAGGTGCGTACCCTTTGCGTTCAGACACTCAGCGCCTGACCCTGTGCATAACAGCCATTGCCGACCGGTGAAACTCAGCTTAAAGACAATCAAAAGCCTTATACACGGAGTTCTACCCAATGCCTGCAGCCTTTGATGACTTATGGATCGGTCAGGTCGCCTCTATCGGTGCTGGCGTCATCAGTCAGGAGGATCTTGCGGCGTTTTGTAAGACCTACGCGCCAACCTGGGATTTAAAAGACGGTATTCCCGATGCCCTGATCTTTACGCTGTGGTCGCGGCTTGAAACCGAAGCGTCACAGGGCTGGCCGCAGACCAAGCGCCTCGCGGTCGATGCCTTGCGCTGGTCACGCAATCCGCCGCCGGGGGAACTGCTGCGCGGGCGCCTGACTGTGATGGGCAAGGACGCGGTCGGTGACACCAAGGGCGTGGTCATTGCTCAGCACGACCTGTTGGATGAGGCCGGACGACTGGTGTTTTCCTGCCTGACGCGTTCGGTGTTTCAGCGGCTGCCAGTGGCCAAGCCGCCGCTGGATTAGTCTCACCCATAAGTTTTTCGCTGCGCGAAAATACTGATGGGCGGACATAAACCAACACCTTATACCTCCCCAACTGCGCTCAAGCAGCGCAGTTGGGGAGGGGGGCCATCAAGTTCGCTTTCGAACGTGGATGGTGGTGGGGGCCCTTAAACGCTTAAAGCGCTCTTAGTTGTGGCTCGGCCTCATTCAGCGACTGCTCAATGATGTCGACGATCCGGTCGATTTCCTCATGGGTGATGATCAGCGGCGGACACATGACGATGCTGTCGCGAATGCCGCGCACCATCAGGCCGTTCTTGATGCACAGGTCGCGCACGATCGGCCCGGCCGTGCCTTCCGCGCCCTTAAAGCGATGATTGGTGCCTTTTTCTGACACGATCTCGACCGCCCCGATCAGGCCCAGCGAGCGCGCCTCACCGACCAGCGGATGGTCGTCCAACCGCTTCAACGCCTTGGCCAGATAAGGGCCGGTGTCGTTACGTGTACGTTCAACCAAGCCTTCGCGTTCGATAATCTCGATATTGGCCAAGGCCACGGCCGCCGCTGCCGGATGGCCGGAATAGGTATAGCCGTGGACGAAATCACCGCCGGTTTTCAACACATCGACAATCTTTGACGACACCCCGACTGCCGAAATGGGCAGGTAACCCGACGACATACCCTTGGCCATAGCAATCACATCAGGCTTGATGCCGTAATGCTGGTGGCCAAACCATTGGCCCAAGCGCCCAAACCCGCAGATGACCTCATCACAAATCAGCAGGATGCCATATTTGCGGCACAAGGCCTCAACTTTGGGCCAATAGCCTTCCGGCGGGATGATCACCCCGCCCGCACCCTGGACCGGTTCACCGATAAAGGCGGCGACCTTGTCAGGGCCCACGGCCAGAATACGCGCCTCTATGTCATCGACGCAAGCCTGCGCAAAGGCCGCCGGATCTTGGCCAAAGCCTTCGTTAAACTGATAGGGCTGGCGGACATGTTCAATGCCCGGCACCATCGGCCCGCCCTGAGCATGCATGAAGGTCATGCCGCCCAGCGACATCCCGGCCACCGTTGAGCCATGATAGGCGTTGCGACGGCTGATGATTATATTGCGATCCGGCTCGCCCTTAAGCTGCCAGTAATAGCGCACCAACCGCAACACCGTGTCATTGGCCTCAGACCCGGACGAGTTAAAAAATACATGCTGAAGGTCAGGATTGCCGACCGACATCTTTTCCGCGATCTTGGTGGCCAGCCGCACCGGCGGCGGCGTCACGGTCTTAAAGAACGTGTTGTAATAAGGCAGTTCCAGCATCTGCTCATAGGCCGCACGCGCCAGTTCATCGCGCCCGTAACCGACATTGACGCACCACAGCCCCGCCATGCCATCCAGCAGACTATGGCCTTCGCCGTCATAGATGGTCGAGCCTTCGGCGCGGGTAATAATGCGCGACCCGCCGATGTCTTCCAGCAGCTTATAGTCTGCCTGAGCCGGCAAATGATGCGCCAGATCAAGACGCTTCAGTTCGGCAATATCGTAGTTTTTCAGTGGCTGGCTCATAGCATTATTTCCGGAAAAAAGGAGTGCAACAGGTCTGCCAGAAATTTACGTCCGCGCCAATAAAATTGTGATCACAATTTTATTGTGCCTATTTAAACCACCGCTTCACCGCGCGCGGCCTGACCTAGCCACTGGAAAAATGCCTGCCGGTCGGGATAGTCAGCGGGCCGCCATTCGGGGTGCCACTGCACGGCCACGACCTGCGATCCGCCAAGGTTAGCACTGAACGCTTCGATGATGCCATCGGGGGCTACGGCTTCCATAGTCAGTCCCTCTGCCAACCGCGCTACGCCTTGAAAATGGACCGAATTTACCCAGAGGTTTCCGCCGAGTTGTTCCTCAAAAAAACCGCCGTCGATAAGGGTCACGTCATGCCCAAACTCGAACATGTCGTTGAAAGTGGCGATTTTATTTTGCGCTACCGCTTCGCTGCTTGAGCGCTCGGGCGCATGATGCGTGGGGCCCAGATCGCGCCGCAGTGTCCCGCCCAAGGCGACATTGATTTCCTGAAAGCCGCGGCAGATGCCAAACACTGGTTTTTGCGCATCGATCATGGCTTCGATCATGGCAAAGGACACGCTGTCGCGATCGATATCAAACGGCCCCTCGCCTGCCGGGGTGTCAGGATCATAAAAGCGCGTGTCGATGTTGGAGGTCGAGCCGGTCAGCATCAGGCCATCGAGTTTACCGGCCAGAGTTTTTGCTTCAAATCCGGTCGTGATAGCCGGGATCAGAACTGCCAGACAGTCGGCATATTCGATCACGCCCTTGACGTAGCGATCCTTGACGGTCTGGGCGTTTTCACCGCCGACATCACGGTTGCAACAGGAAATACCGATCAGGGGTTTCATTTAACTTAGGAGCGCCGCCGGGGCGCAGGCATTGAACGACAGCCATACTTTTTCGTCCCAGGTGAAGTCTTCCTGATCCCATCGGGTGAGATTCGAGCGCAACACCTTGACCATGCGCCCGCCTGCAACCTCAACCTCATAGACCGTTTCCGAACCGAGATAGACCAGATGCTTAATCTCACCGGCGATGATGTTGTAGCCTTCGGGGGCATCTTCCATCTTGAGCGGCTTGGCATCCCATTTGTCGATCTCGATCTTTTCCGGCCGAACCGCCGCCCAGACGGTTGCACCGGTCGCACCCGTCACGCCGTGGTCGAGGTAAATGGGCCCGATATCGGTCGTATTGATGATGGCGTGATCCGGTTCATCGACATCGAGCGTGCCTTCGAACAGGTTCACGCTGCCGATAAAATCGGCCACAAAACGCGAATTGGGAAACTCATAAAGATCAAACGGTGTCGCCACCTGTTGCAGCAGGCCGCGGTTCATGACGGCACAGCGCGTCGCCATGGCCAACGCCTCATCCTGATCGTGGGTGACCATGATAAAGGTGATGCCGACCTTTTCCTGAAGCAGGGTCAGTTCCGTGCGCATGGCATCGCGCAGCTTGGCATCAAGCGCCGATAACGGCTCATCCAGCAACAGCACGCGCGGTTTTTTGACCAGCGCCCGCGCCAGCGCCACCCGCTGACGCTGACCGCCCGACATCTGATCGGGCTTGCGCTCCCCGAACCCGCCGAGCTTGACCAATTCCAGCGCTTCCTGGGCACGCGCCAGCCGCTCGCCCTTGGGCACCCCATCCATTTTCAGCCCGTAAGCGACGTTATCGAGCACGGTCATATGCGGAAAGACAGCATAGGACTGAAACACCATGTTCACCGGCCGCTTATTAGGCGAGACCTGCGACACGTCATTACCGTCGATGAGAATCTGCCCATCCGACGGCATTTCAAACCCGGCCAACATGCGCAGCAAAGTCGTCTTGCCACAGCCCGACGGTCCCAGCAGGGAGAAGAACTCGCCCTCTTTGATGTCGAGCGAAACATTATCGACCGCGACGTTTTTGCCGAAGCGTTTGGAGACGTTTTTGAAGCTGATGATGGTCTTGCCCTGAGCCTCAGCCGGTTTTGCGGTTTCGTCAAACATGTTCAGCCTCACTTTTTCTCAGGAGCGCCATGACCGGCGGTCAGGGCGTCAGAACCTTGGAATTTCAGTGCAAAGAAGGTCAAGATCACCGTCACCACAATAAGGATGGTCGAGGCGGCGTTGACTTCGGGGGTGACGGAGAAGCGCACCATCGAATAGACCTTGACCGGGAAGGTGACCGTATCGGGCCCGGCGGTGAAGAAGGTAATCACAAAATCATCGAGCGACAGGGTAAAGGCCAAAAGCCCACCCGCCAGCAAAGATGGCTTGATATGCGGCACCAGCACATCCAGCAGGGTTCGGATTTCTGACGCCCCCAGATCCTTGGCCGCCTCTTCCAGTTCGCGGTTAAATGACGCCAGTCGTGCGCGCACCACCACCGCCACGAACGGGAAGGAGAACGAGACGTGGGCGATGATGATGGCCCCCAGATTGAGCGGCCAGATCATGCCTTGCGGCCACGGAAAGACCTTGGCGAAGAATACCAGCATCCCCACACCCATGCAGATTTCCGGCACAACGATCGGGATCGACATAGCGCCGTCCAGCGCCGTCTTGCCCGGAAAGCGGAAGCGCCACAACAGGATCGCGGCCATAGCGCCTACGACCACACTGATGATGGTCGAGAAAAACGCAATCACCAGCGAGTTGGTGAAGGCCTGAATCAGGCTCTCATTCGTAAGGGCCTTAACGTAATATTTGAGGGTAAAGCCCTGCCAGACGATGTTACGTTTGCTGTCGTTGAACGAAAAGATCATCAGGGTGATCAGCGGCGCATACAGAAACACCGTCACCCCGACCAGCCAGGCCTGCATCGGCCAGCGGCGCATATATTCGAGCGGGCCGGGCGGGGTCTTTTTAACCTTGGCAACAGACTGGGTCATCAGGCCGCCCTCCCCCGGTTTTGTTTGTCGAGCATACCCTGAATGGCGATGCCGATGAAGGTCAGATAGACCAGCAGGAACGACAGGGCCGCCCCGAACGGCCAGTCATTGGCGCGTTTGAATTGCCGTTCAATGACATTGGCGATCATCTGCGATTCCGGCCCGCCGAGCAGATCCGGTGTCAGATAAGCGCCGAGTGCGGGAATGAAGGTGATCAGTATACCCGACGCGATCCCCGCCGCAGACATCGGCACGACGATCGACCACAGGGTACGAAAATGGCCAGCCCCCAGATCGAGCGAGGCTTCCAAAAGCGAGCGGTCCATCCGGTCGAGGGTCGAATAGAGCGGCAGGATCATGAACGGCAGGTGGACGTAGACGAGGCCAAAAATCACCGCGAAATTATTATGCAGCAGATCAAGCGGCTGAAACTCGCCCAGCGGTGCTAAGCCCACCAGCGTCATTAATCCACCCGCATTCGTCCATAAAAACTCATAGGTTTGATTGACATAGCCTTCGGTACGCAACACCGCAATCAGCGCATAGGTGCGGATCAGAAGGTTAGTCCAGAACGGCAGCATGATCAAAAGCAGCAGCCACGGCTTCCACTTATCGGCGGCAAAGGTAATGGCCAGCGCCACCGGAAAGCCAACGATCAGGCATAGAAAGGTCGTAAGCGCTGCCACATAAAGCGATTTAACGAATATGCCGAGATACAGCGGCTCCAGCGCGCGGGCGTAGTTCTTCCAGGTGCCGGTAAAGGCAATATCGACCAGCCCGCGGTTTTCCCCGAACGAATAGAGCCAGACAATGCCCATGGGCACAATAAAGAAAAAGGCCAGCCAAAACAGGGGCGCACTCAGCAGCAGCCCGAAAATTGACTTCGCCTGCCGCCAGCTTTGTTCCATCGCAGTCCCCTTGCAACGGCGCCCCCTCTCCCCGCAGCGCTCAGACAGCGCAGCGATAGCGCAACTGAGACTACTGGAGAGGGTTGGGTGAGGGGCCGGGCGCCCGAATGCCCCTCATCCGATCCTAACGGATCACCTTCTCCCCGCACGCAGGGAGAAGGAAAGGCTACGAAGCCCTGACCCGCGTAATCATTTCCTCATACTGCGACGCTTTTTCGGCCCCTTCAAAGTTGCCGTATTCGCACTTGGCCAAAATATCCGCCGGCGGGAAGATAACCGGGTTGTTCTTATAATCGTCTGGCATCAGCGCCTTGGCGGCAGCGTTTGGCGACGGATACAAGATCGTCTTATAGATTTCGGCCCCTACCTGTGCATCAAGGATATAGTTGATGAAGGCATGGGCATTGTTCGGACGCGGCGCATCGGCGGGGATACACAGGGTATCAGAATTGAGCAGACTGCCTTCTTTTGGGACCACAAAGCCGATGTCGTCATCTTCGGCCATGACCTGCGCGATATCGCCGTTATATTCGATCACGATATCGACGTCGCCGCCTTGCAGCATGTCCTGACCGTTATCTTCGTGGAAGGCGCGGATATTGGGCTTTTGCTTGACCAGCATGGCTTCGATCTGAGTCAGCATTT
This sequence comes from Asticcacaulis sp. SL142, assembly GCF_026625745.1. Lineage (NCBI taxonomy): Bacteria > Pseudomonadati > Pseudomonadota > Alphaproteobacteria > Caulobacterales > Caulobacteraceae > Asticcacaulis > Asticcacaulis sp. SL142. The sequence continues at coordinate 1,929,013 of NZ_CP113061.1, forward strand.
CGGGCGAGATATTGTTGAGGCTGACGCCCTTATATTTCGCGGCCAGACGGATCAGATCCGCAGATTCCGACAGGAGGGCGATCTTGCCCTTATATTCGGCGCTGTCAAAGACGTATTTCCAGCTATCCGGCACGGTCTTGAACTTCGATTTACGATAACCCAGACCTAAGACCAGCCAGGTATAGGGCACCGAGAACTTATTGCCCGGATCGAAGCTGGGGTTCAGATACTGCGGGTCAATATTCTTCATATTGGGGATCTTGGCGTGATCCAGCGCTTTCAGCAGACCGGCCTGCCCCATGCGGGTGACAAATTCGTTCGAAGGGACGATCACGTCAAAGCCGGAATTACCCGCCTTAAGCTTGGCGAACAATTCGTCATTGGTGGCGAACAACTGCATGTTGACGTCGATGCCCGTGGCGGTCTTGAAGTCCGCAAGGGTCGTTTCACCAATATAGGTGTCCCAGTTATAGAAGTTCAGCTTGGGCTCTTCGGCCCCGTCGGTCGCGGCCTTTTCGGCGGGCTTGGAACAGGCCGAGAAGCTGATGCCGACAGCCGCAGCCCCCAGCCCCGCGAGTAAGGAACGACGATTAGCCAGATGGCGAGGTGAACTCATATCCTGATCTCCTTGATATTCGCGGGCCTCATCATGAAACCCCCTTCATGAAACCGTAATATTAGTAACAGAATACGGGATTAACCCTCTGTCAACTCTTAAGTGTGATCACAGCGCCCACAGCGCACAAACTTAGGCGTTTCTCAAATACCAGTCGTAATCGAGCGCCGTGACTTCCTCATAAAACCGCGCCTGTTCGGTGCGCTTGACCTTGACATACATATCGACGAAACGGTCACCCAAATAGTCGCGCAAGGTTGCCGATTTGTCGAGATAATCAACCGCCGCATACCAGTTGGTCGGCAGGTTAGCCCCCGTCTTGGCGGCGACCTCATAGCCATTTCCGACTACCGCCGGGCCGGGATCGGTTTTATGCGTAATGCCGTGGTGGGCGCAGGCCAAAATGGCGGCCATAACCAGATACGGATTGGCATCGGCCCCGGCAACGCGGTGCTCAACATGGCGGGTGTGCGATGGCCCCGCCGTCACGCGCAAAGACACAGTGCGGTTATTCACCCCCCAGGTCAGGCCGACCGGCGCATAGGAATTGGCCTTAAAGCGCTTAAAGCTGTTAGCACCGGGGGCCAGAATGCCCATGCAATCAGCCAGATGGTCTTTCATGCCACCGATCATGGTTTTCAGCAGGTCTGAGCCCTGCGGATCATCGGACGCGCACAGGTTTTTGCCGTCTTTGTCGGCCACTGAGATATGGACATGGAAGCCCGATCCGGCGCGATCGGCCCACGGCTTGGCCATAAAGGTCGCCTCGATACCCAGCGACAAAGCCACGCCCTTGGCCATGCGCTTATAGAGCACAGCATCATCGCAGGCGCGCAAAGCATCGGGTTTATGCTTCAGGGTCAACTCAACCTGCCCCGGCGCAAATTCTGAAATCGCCCCCTCTAAAGGGATATTCATGACATCGGCGGTTTCCCACAGGGTGCGGAAAAACTCGCCATGGGCCTCAACTTCGGGCAGGCCGTAGACCTGAATGCCGCGCGGGGTCTCACCAGTGTTAAAACCCCTGGCCGGCATCAGCTGACCATCATGGCCGCGCTCAATGTCCACCAGATAATATTCCAGTTCGCACGCTACCACCGGCGTCAGACCATCGGCTTTATAGCGCTCCAGCACCCTCTGCAGAACGTGACGCGGATCAAGGTCATTGGGCGTGCCGTCCAGCTCATACAGCGACAGCATGACCTGACCGACATCATCGCCCAGCCACGGGGCCTCGGTCAGCGTCCCCGGCACAGGGCGCGCGATCCGGTCAGCATCGCCGTCTTCCCAGACAAGGCCGGTCTCTTCGCAGTCGGCCCCCAGCGTATCGACCACCAGAATCGAGCCCGGCAAAAAACGACCATATTCAAAAATCGGCAGCAGTTCATGGCGGCGCAGACGCTTACCCCGCGGTACCCCGGTCATCGAGGTAAACAGGATCTCGAAATAGTTGAGATGCGGATGGGCCTCAAGGAAGGCCTTGGCTTCATCAGGCGTGGCGACCATCGGATGCGGCGGCAAATAAGGTTCGGTCATAGGGCACTCATGGGTTGGCCAGCAGTTTAGCACGCGGTTGCAAGCCTCACCTTAAGAGCGAACGGCCCCGTCCGTCACGCAATATTCGCCATGTGATCACATTTTTTAATTTGGCCGGATGATGCGCCCAAATGCGGATATCGCCGCAACCAGACGGGCGACAGCGTCTGGCGATGTCAATGGGGATATCAGCATCATATTGTGAAAGGGCGCAATCAGCAGGCCCTGATTGATCAGATAAAGATGAAGGGCTTTAAGGTCTAAAGGATTCATGGCGTCACGCATCTGCGCGGCATTTTGCAGCGAATGACCTGCAAACACCAGTTCCACCCGTGCGCCGACATGGACAACGCTCCAGTTCAGCCCCTGTTCGGCGATAACCGCCCGCAACTGCTTTACCAGGTTTTCAGCGCCTTTGATCATATATGCGAAAGCCGCCTCAGTCATGACCTCGGTCAGCATGACCTTCATGGCGGTCATGGCCAGAGCATTGCCGGACAGGGTCGTGCCGATCCCGCTGGCGCCTGCGCCGATGGCCGCCTGCGCCTGATCCATGCGGGCGGAGACCTCATCCGTCACACCCCACACTGCGGCAGGCACCCCGCCCGCGATCGCCTTACCGACCACAAACATATCGGGCTCTAAGCCGTGGGCGCGGGTATAGCCGCCATAGCCCGACGACAGGGTATGGGTTTCATCGATCGCCAAGAGGGTGCCATATTTGCGGGTCAAGGCGCGCATAGCCTCATGAAACCCGTCAATAGGCGCAATCATGCCGCAGTTAGTCATCACCGGCTCACACAGCACGCAGGCGATATCACAATATTTCAGGGCATCTTCGAGGGCATCAAGGTCGTTAAACGGTATGACGGTCGTTGTGTCGGTGAAATCCGCCACCTGGCCGATCAGGCCCTTTTTCATGACCGGTGTACCGTCCTCAAGCCCCACAAAGGCATCATCGACCATGCCATGATAACAGCCGTCGAAGATCAGAATTTTCGGTCGCCCGGTGATCGCCCGCGCCCAGCGGATGACGGCACGGTTGGCATCGGAGGCTGTGGTGGCCACCTGCCATTTGCTGAGGCCAAACCGCTGCGTCAGCAATTCACCGACTTCAACGGCGGCCTCAGTCGGCAGCATAAAGCCCATGCCGTTTTTCGCCTGCTCAGCTATGGCGCGGGCGATTTCCGGGCGGGCATGGCCAAACATCGACGGGGTGTCGCCTAGGCAAAAATCGTCATATTCAAAGCCATCGACATCCCATAATTTAGCCCCTTCGGCACGGGCGGCATAGATGGGAATGGGGGAGGCCCAGTCGCTCATCCAGTGCATCGGCGTCCCGCCCCGCCAGACATGACCTGACCTTTCGGCCAAGGCTTTGGTGTTGGGACGCTCATCCAGAAACCGCGCCGTTTCCGACAGGATGAAATCCATCAGCGGCGTGTTCAGGTCATGGGTGGCGGCGGGCAGTGACGCCACCATCACAGCGCCCCAAAGCTCAGGAACTTGGTTTCCATATATTCTTCGAGGCCCTCAATCGCCCCTTCGCGACCGATGCCGGATTCTTTGACACCGCCAAAGGGGGCTACCTCTGTCGACATCACCCCGTCGTTCAGACCGACCATGCCGTAGTCAAGCGCCTTACCCACCCGCCAGGCGCGCGACACATCCTTGGTGAAGGCATAGGCCGCCAGACCAAACGGTGTGTCATTAGCCAGTTTGATCCCTTCGGCTTCATCCTTGAACTTGATCAGAGACGCCACCGGCCCGAAGATTTCCTCATTAAAAATGCGCATATCGTGGGTCACGCCGGTCAGGACGGAGGGCTTATAAAACAGAGGCCCCTGATCCGAATCGACCCCGCCGCCAACGGTCAGTTTCGCGCCCTTACCCGTCGCGTCCTTAACCAGTGCATCGACCTTATCGACGGCTTTTTGGTTGATCAGCGGTCCAATTTGCGTGGCTTCATCCATGCCGTCGGCCAGTTTCAGCGCCCGCACGGCCTCAGCCAGCTTGCCGGCAAAGGCGTCATAAATCCCCGCCTGCACCAATATCCGGTTGGCGCAGACACAGGTTTGACCGGCATTGCGGTATTTCGACGCCATAGCCCCCGTCACGGCTACCTCAATATCGGCATCGTCAAACACCAGCACCGGAGCGTTGCCGCCCAATTCCAGCGAAATCTTTTTGATGGTCGTGGCGCACTGGGCATAAAGCTTTTTGCCGACCGGCGTCGATCCGGTGAATGAGAACTTTTTGACCAGCGGATCAGACGTCAGGATTTCACCGACTTCGGCCGCCTTGGTCGTGCAGATGATGTGCAAAACCCCGTCCGGCAAACCCGCCTGTTTGGCCAGTTCCACCAAAGCTAACGCCGACAACGGCGTTTCTTCGGACGGTTTTAACACCACCGTACAGCCGGCCGATAAGGCCGGTGCGACTTTACGGGTGATCATCGAAATCGGGAAATTCCACGGGGTGATGGCCGCAACCACACCGACCGGCTGCTGGATGGTCACCAGTTGCTTACCCGGCACATTGGCGGGGATGGTGCGGCCATAGGCACGACGGCCCTCTTCGGCAAACCATTCGACAAAGCCTGCCCCGTAGGCGACTTCGCCACGCGTTTCGCGAATCGCCCGGCCCTGCTCAAGCGTCACGATCTGCGCCAGATCCTCCGTGTGCTCAAGGATCAGGGCGAACCATTTTTTGAGAATATCCGACCGCACCTTTTGCGGCTGCGCGCCCCAATCGGCAAAGGCGGCATGGGCCGCATCAATCGCCTCAAGCGTTTCTTTTGGCCCCGCGTTATGGACATGGCACAAGACCTGACCGTTCGCCGGATTAGTGACCGGAAAGCTGTCGTGATTGGCATGAGCCAATATACGTTTGCCCAGCAGGGCCTTGTGCGCGGCGGTAAGATTCATAGCCATCCCCCTTTAAAAACTGATCGAGACTGACTTGAAGTCGGCATATTTATACAGAGCATGAAGACTGCGATCGCGGCCAAAGCCAGACTGCTTAAAGCCCCCGAAAGGCAGAGTGATATCGCAGGCATCCCAGCCATTGATCCACACAAGGCCAGCTTTCAACGCCTTGGCCGACCGCATGGCCCGGCCGATATCAGCGGTCCATACACCTGAAGCCAGCCCATAGATGGTATCATTGGCGATTTGATACGCCTCCGCCTCACCCTTAAAGGTCAGCACCGACAGGACGGGCCCGAACACTTCCTCGCGCGCCAGAATATTGCCGGGGGTGATGTTGTCCAGCAAGGTCGGTTCAACATAAAAACCACCCGTATCGGATTGCACACGACCGCCGCCCATCAAAACCTGCCCGCCGTCCGCCTGCCCCTTGGCGATATAATCAAGCGCGGTGTTCATCTGGCGCTCAGAGACCATGGCCCCAAATTGGGTATCGGGGTCATACGGGTCGCCGACGCGAATGGATTTGGCCACCGCCATAACCTTGGCCACAAATTCATCGCGGATGCTGTCTTCGACCAGCAGACGCGACGCGGCGGTGCAGACCTGCCCCTGATTATAGAACACGCCCCAGGCAGCGTTTTGCGCGGCGGCCTCCATGTCCGGGCAATCGGCAAATACAATCTGGGGCGACTTACCGCCCAGCTCCAGCGACACCCGTTTGAGGTTCGATTCCGCTGACGCCACCATCAGCCGCCGCCCAACCGGCCCGGAGCCGGTGAAGGCGATCATATCGACCTCCATATGTCGCGCCAAAGCTTCACCCGCCACCTGACCAAGGCCCGGAATGACGTTGAAAACCCCCGCCGGAACCCCCGCTTCAATGGCAAGTGCCGCCGTATAAAGCGCGGTCATCGACGAATTTTCCGCCGGTTTCAGGACGATCGAATTGCCCATGGCCAGCGCCGGGGCGACCTTCCACATGGCCATATGCAGCGGGAAATTCCACGGCACTATCGCACCAATCACCCCCAACGGTTCATGGACCGCGTAGGACAGGCGCGTATCCGGCGACGGGGCGACTTCGCCATAAATCTTATCGAGCGCTTCGGCATAGTAGCGTACCGAATTGATGGCCAGCGGGATATCGACCGCGCGCGCATCGCGGATCGGTTTGCCGGTATCGAGCGTCTCCAATAGCGCCAGATTTTCAGCATGTTCGGCCATCAGATCGGCCAGTTTATGCAGGATTTTCTTTTTCGCTTTCGGGGCCAGCCCGTTCCAGCGGCCATCTTCAAACGCGGTTCGCGCCGACCTCACCGCCCCATCGACATCGGCAGCGTCAAAGGCTGATATCTGATTGGTCAGCGTGCCATCGCGCGGAGCAATATTATCAAAGGTGGCACCCGACGCCGCAGCCCTCCACTGCCCGTCAACAAAACCCTGATCAGGCTTGAACACAGTTTTCAGGGCGGAAATAACCTCAGCCTTGGTGTCAGCCACAGCGGTTATCGGGATCAGGGGGGACGTCAGGCTCATGGAGATCGCACCACGCATTAAGAGCTTGAATTTGTGATCACAATTAGGCCACCTGCGACCCCGCCTGTCAAGCGGCCGCCATAAGTTTGCAGCTTAAAGTAACCACCCCCTGTAATTTTAGGTTCACTTGAATTATATGGGGCGGATGACACCGTGCCCTGTACCCGTGATCGAAGATGCCGATATGGTCGCCGCCATCGCCGCCGTGCGCGATAGCGTCGGCTTGCCCGTGGGCAGCCGCATTGTCGCGGCCATGTCCGGCGGGGTCGATTCGACCGTGGTCGCCGCCCTGCTGCATCAGGCGGGCTACGAAGTCATTGGGGTGACCCTGCAACTCTATGATCATGGCGCGGCGCTCAAGAAAAGCGGGGCCTGCTGTGCCGGTCAGGACATTCACGACGCCCGCGTGGCGGCGGAAAAGATCGGCATCCCGCACTATGTGCTGGATTACGAAAGCCGATTTAAGGACAGCGTGATCGAAGAATTTGCCGATTCCTATCTGCGCGGGGAAACCCCGGTGCCGTGCATCCGTTGTAATCAGACCGTCAAGTTTCGTGACCTTTTGGATGTCGCCCGCGATCTGGGTGCCGAGGCATTGGCCACCGGTCACTATGTCGAGCGTGAGGTGCGCGGCAATCAGGTGCAGATGCGCCGTGCCGCTGATAAGGCGCGCGACCAGAGCTATTTCCTGTTTGCCACCACCCAGGAACAGCTTAATTACCTGCGCTTTCCGCTGGCGCGCATCCCAAAGCCGCAGGTACGCGATCTGGCACGGCAACTGGGCCTGAAAATCGCCCACAAACCCGACAGTCAGGACATCTGCTTTGTGCCAGAAGGCAAATATACCAACCTGATCGACCGGCTGCGACCGGCCGGGCACGCCAAGGGCTCAGGCCGCGATGCCGGTGATATCGTCCACATTGATGGGCGCGTTCTGGGGCAGCACGATGGCATCATCAGCTATACGATCGGTCAGCGCCGCGGCCTCAATGTCGCGGTGGGGGAGCCTTTGTTTGTCGTGCGGCTTGATCCGGTGAAAAAGCACGTCATCGTTGGCCCACGCGAGGCCCTGCTGACCGGCGCGCTGGCGCTGAAGGAACTGAACTGGTTGGGCGATGACGATAGCTTTGCGGCGGCGGCCGCGAAGAAAACCGAAGTTCTGGCCCGCGTGCGCTCGACCCGCCCGCCAGTGCCCGCACAGCTTGACCTCGATAGCGCCGGTCAGCCCATCATGCGCTTTATGGCGGGTGAAGAAGGGGTGGCACCGGGTCAGGCCTGCGTGCTGTATGACCCGGAAGATACCGACCGCGTTCTGGGCGGCGGCTTTATCGCGCGTACAGTCCCTTTGATTTAGATGGGCTGCCCCTTAAGGGCCTTGAGTTCGCCGATGGTGATAGCGTCTTCGTCGCGATCAAACACCAGATCCTTGCGCTCCATCGCCTCACCGCAGTGGGCGCAGTGGCAGATCGGCTCAACCAGCGGATGGCCGCAGCTTTTGTGGAATATCTCGACGCGCGACTTATGCTCACCGTAAACGTGTTTCTTGCCCCAGACATAGAGCCCGGTGATGGTCAGGGCCAGATCGGCCCCCTTGGCGGTCAGGATATACTCATAACGACGCGGCCGTTCATTATAGACGCGCGCCGACAGCAGTTCCTCGGCCACCAGCATCTTGAGCCGCGACGCCAGCACATTGCGCGCCAAACCCAGTTTTTCCTGAAATTGATCAAAGCGGGAAATCCCGCGAAAGGCGTCGCGGATGATCAGCAGAGTCCACGGATCGCCGACGACGTCCAGTGCTGCCGCCACGGCGCAGTTTTGTGATGAATAGTCCGCAGACCGGCCCATGATCGTTATGCCCTCCCCTGAGCTTACGATGACATTGAAAGTCATCGTCTACAGGCAACAGGCTTAAGAATTTCCTTATTAAACTCTTAAATTTAAAAGATTTTTTGTTAACCAAACTTAGGTTTAGGCTTATCGGTCCAGCGCATAGAGCGCCGACAGGGCGCGCCGCATCAGCACTTCGTCACTCGACACAAAATCCTGCTCAAAGGTCTTACCGTTCCAGTAGACCAGAACATCCATACCGGCATCCAGGCTGACCAGAACACTGTCATGGGGCGCACGGAAGCTCTCAGACGCGCAGGCCGCGCCATCGCCGCAGTCACGGCGGAAGGTTTCATCACCGGCAATGCGCAGATTATAGCCTTCTCTGGCCGAAACCGATGTGACCTTAATGTCCTGAGCACCGTCCACACGGTTCAGGCGAACACGGATATCGAGGCGGTCACGAGTTTGATCGCGCACCACCATGACCTCATCACGGCGGCCATCACCATCAAAATCACCGCCCAGAGCCGCATCAGAGACCGGAGACAATGACTCAGCCGTCATAGCGGGCAGAATCGTCTTGGCCGAAGCCATCTGCGCCCCGCACAGAACAACCGACGCCGCCAACAAACCTGCAATGACTTTAAAAGCCTTCGTTTCCATCACTTTACCCTGTTACAATTTACCTTTTATCCGGGCCATCGTGCCGGTTTAAACCAGTTTCGATGCCCTTAAGCTTTTATTAAGCAGGTTTAATGCCAGCCATGACGGCTGAACCTGTCATCAGACTGACACAAGGATTAACGCAGGTAAAGTAAAACTGTTAACCATACAGCATTTTGAAACGCCGAAGTTTTCATATATCGCAGTTACGTCAAATCGGACGCCGATTCACCGTCTTCCAGCCCCGGTTCATACGGCCACAGGACATTGACGGGCGCGATATGAGATCGCGACAGATGGGACGCCTGCGGTAACGGGGGCCTTATCGGCTGACAATCGGTTTCGCTAATGAGCTGCGACAGGGTGACGGCCCCCAGGCTTAACAGAATCATAGGACTTACTCCCGGCGGATGGCCACGCGATAAATTGAGAATAAGTCGCATTTTTAAATTCTAGCAAGTCTTTTTTGATCAATCCGTTGTGAAGAGTTTCCACACCATTACAAAGGCCAGTACACCACCCGCCGGATCAGATTATGCGCCGCCGGGGCCTGACGCGGGCTGCCGAACGCACGTAAGGAGGTCGCGCCACGGGTCACATCAATGCCCTGACGCCGTGCGCGCACCACCACCTCATCCGGGTCTCCGCACACCACCGGCATGACCCAGTAAGCGTTTTTTGTGGCGTCGGTCGCCAGCAGGGTCGCCCCTTTGGGCAGGCCGATCGCCACCTCTATGGCGCGGTTACGGCGTTTTCTCAGGTCATGGACCTGCCCCAACCGCCGCGCCAGCAGCCTGAGCAAGGTGCGCGGCGGACGGTAGCGGATCTGGGTCAGGATATCGCCCCCAGAAAATCCGCGCGCCAGCCGACCGATAGTGGCGTCAGGGTCCATACCCATCCCCTCCAGCAACCGGATGATCAGCCCATAGATCAGCGGCGATGACGCCAGCTTAAGCCCCGCAATCTTCACTGCCCGCGCCCGCAGCCAGCCATTGCCGCGCATGGGCCAGTGATTCAGGATCGCGCTCATGGCCTCAGCCCGCTCAGGTGCGCTGACTACCGCCACGGCCCCGCCTAGCGCCGTCGCCCGCTTGACCGGGCCGAACGAAAACAGGCTGAGATCGGCCGCCGGATCGCCGCGATGGAAATCACCGCAAAAGGCCTGAGCGGCATCCTCGATCAGCACGGCCTCATAACGGCGGCAGACCTCAGCCAGCGGCTTTAAGTCCGATACCGCGCCATAAAGCTGAGCGATGACCACAATGCGCGCGCCGCTGTTTTTCAGTGCGGCCTCAAGGGCTTGCGGCGTCGGCAACAGGGTTTCCGAGACGATATCGACAGCATGGACATCAAGGTCGTGGCTCTCGGCGATCATGCGCATGGTTTCGATATTGACCGCACTCATGACGATCGATCCTGCCCCCAATTCGGGGATCAGGGTGGTCAGCGCCGCATCAAACAGGGTACGCACCGACAATCCCGCCACTACGGGCCGGTCACCCCCAAACCCACAGGCAATCTTTAATCTTAGTGACGCCTCATCCTCGGCCACCGGCATGAACACTGACAACAGGTCTTTAAAACCGATATCGAGTTTCAGGCGGGGCTTCATGGGCTACGGCCTCAGAACCATCTCGCCCACGATCGCCGGGCCGGGGGTGACACTGAGCGGCGTGCCGTCCGCTCCGACATCGGACCACTGACTGCGGGCGATGAAGATCAGTTTATTGCCGACCACCTGCAGCCCGGTCGGTTCGCGCAGCCCTTCGCCCCCGCGCAGCAAGGTTTCGGCGCGGCTGATGGTTTTCCAGTCCGCCGACAGGCGCAGGCGCAAAATCCGGTCAGGCTTGATGCCGTTCTGAATGGCGATCAGGTCATTGCCATAGCGGGCCAGGCCATCAACGCCGAGCAAGGTGATATTGGCGGGTGCTTCCAGCCGATCCATATCGCCACTGTCGAGATTGATCCGGTAAAGCCCGGAACTGTAATCAGAGACAATCAGCACATTGCCGGCTTCGTTTTCGACCAACCCTTGCGGCGAGCCCATATAGCCTTCAGGGATCAGCACCTCAAACGCACCGCTATAGTTATTAAGGCGCAGCACCTCACCCTTTTGGCCATCGCTAACATAAAGATCGGTCTTGCCCGCGAAGATATCGCCGAACCGGCGCGGTGCCGTCTCGTCCGTAAAGCGGGCCTTGATTTGCCCGCTCAGGCGGTCGATGTGCAGCACTTCGGCCAACGCCGGCTTAGCCGGATCATAGCCTTTGGTGACCGCCCCGGAAGAGGTCGCCACCCACAGGTCATCACCACGCAAGGCCAGACCATAGGCCCCAACCCCTTCCGGCAAGCTATAAAGCGGATTCAGCACGCCATTATTGACGACATTAACCGCCCCACGGCTCAGAGCGCTGAGATAGGTTTTGCCGGACTTCGCCTCAATCGCCAGCCCTTCCGCCACGCTCAAGGCCGCATGGCGCTGCACCGGCTTGAACGTGCCGATCGGTTCACTATTGGCGATCAGTTGCTGGTCCAGCTTGGCGTCCCACAAAGGCGACAGTTGCGGATAGCTGGATTTACTGACGACCATGCCGCGCGCCAGATAGTCGCGCAGGCTGGCTTTCGCTTCAGCGGTTTTACCGGCCCCGACACGGGCCTGAGCCGACAACAGCAGCAGCGCGCCCGATGACGGCATAATCTTCAGGGCCTCATCACTGGCGGCGACCGCCTTATCCCATTCCTGGGCCTGCACGGCGCGAGCGGCTTCGATTCGTAAGGCGCGAAACCGGCCCAGATCAGAGTCAGGGTCAACCGTCTGGGCGGAAACCGGCAAGACCGCGAACGCCATCAGACCCGCACACCAAACAGCCCTCAATCGCCCCCAAAGCTGCCTCATATCCATCCTTTCTTTTGCCCTCGCCGGGCGGCAGCATCCGCCGCCTTGGCCGCTGCCGCAATGGCGGCTGATTGGAATGATTCATGAGAAAAATCATTCCACTCTAGTTTTACGAATTCGTCATACGGTCGCCGATCACCAGTTTAAGCGGTACCGCCGTAGTGGTTTTAATGGAGCGGACAATGATGCGGCTTTCAACCGAAGACACCAAATCGGAGGCAAGCAACTGATCGCGCAGGAAGTCGTCATAGGCATGCATGTCACGCGTCATGATCCGCAGCATATAGTCTTCGCGGCCCGTGACCGTGGCGCATGACACCACTTCCGGCCATTTGTCGAGATTAGCTTCAAACGCCTCAAGGTTCTCCCGCGACGGCACCGACAGCTTAATGCCGGCATAGACTTCAAACCCCAGCCCCAGCTTTTCCGGATCAAGCACGGTGACGCGCTTTTTGATCACGCCGATGTCTTCCAGCCGTTTGATGCGCCGCCAGCACGGTGACGGCGACAAGCCGACCTTTTCGGCGATTTCAGCCACCGACAGACTGGCGTCTTCCTGAATGAGATCAAGAATTTTGGCATCCAGCTCGTCAATATTATCGGACAACTTATTTTCTCCCAGGGGCAAAAACCGATAAAGTTTTCCCGAAACGGGGGCGTTTTTGCTAATATCTACCTAGTACATCCCTAAAGCCGCGCCAAGTCATGAAAAACGGTTAATGCGCAAAAATATGGATTTCCGAAGAAAACCGTCCTATCACCAGCGATTAGAAACGGAAGACAACATGCGCATACTTAATCTCATGCTGGCCAAAGGCCGTGGCGGTCTGGAGACCATGGCCGTGCGCTACCATCAGGCCCTGTTGGCCGCCGATCATGAGGTCATGAGCCTTGGCCACCCGCAGGGCGAACTGGCGCGCCTGACGGCACCCTTTGCGCCGATTGTCTCGCATTTCAGCCATGACCCGCTGGCCGCGCTTGCCGTGCGTCGTCACGTCTCGCGGTTTCAGCCTGACCTGATCCTGTGTCACGGCAACCGCGCCATCGCCACCGCCGTTCACCCCCTAAGCGGCGGGGCCGGTAAGACGGTGGCCGTGGTCCATAATTTTCGCTTCAAACGCGATATCGCCAGGGCCCGTGCCGCCTTAACCGTCAGCCGCGCCGTACGTGACGCCCTGCACAACGCACACCCTGAGCTTACCATTTTCGACATGCCCAACTTCGCACCGTTGGAGGCCCGTCCGGTCAAGTCCGCCCCCACAGACGTGCCGGTCATCGGCGCGCTGGGGCGGCTGCATGTCAATAAGGGCTTTGATATCCTGCTTGAGACTGTGGCTGAACTGGTGCGCGGCGGACGTGAGGTACGGCTGCGTATCGCCGGCGACGGGCCGGAAAAAGCCGCGCTTGAAGCCCAAACCGCCACCCTTGGCCTTGGTGATCGCGTTGAATTTTGCGGCTGGGTGGACAGCCCCGCCGATTATCTGTCGGGGCTTGATCTGTTTGTCCTGGCATCAAGGGTTGAACCGTTCGGCCTTGTGGTGACCGAAGCCATGGCCGCGGGCGTGCCCGTCATTGCCTTCGATATCGACGGCCCGCGTGAGATTTTGCAGCCCACAGGCTCTGCCCCGCTTGGTGGGCTGTGTGCATCGCAGGATGCACAGGCTTTGGCTCAGGCCATCACCACCACCATGGATGACTGGCCCGCCACCCTTGCCCGCGCGGATATGGCACGCACCATGGCCCTTGATACCTACGGTCAGGACGCGGGGGCTGCGCGTCTTTCACAGATATTATCGTCTCTGGTATAAATAGGCTTGAAGCCATCCGCCTTATTGGTTATAGGCGTGGCCCTTCCCTAAAGGCGTTGACTACTCCGCCGTGAAGGGCAAGGACAGAACCCGTGGTTGGGTAGCTCAGATGGTTAGAGCGGTGGATTCATAACCCACAGGTCGGCGGTTCGATCCCGCCTCCAACCACCACTTCTCTCTACTGTATTTTTGCAACCCACAGGTCGTCAACGTGCTGGCGCATAACCTGAGGAATTGGCGCGTCTTTTTCTTTGCACCGGGTTATTCTGAAATCAGTTCCACCAAAGGCTAAGACGCATCTATAATAAGCTTCTGCAAATGCCTTAAATTTAAGTTTCATTTAAATTTATATACATATAAGATAAATATTTCTTGCCAAGCTAGTGCTACTCCTTATGGCGCAGCAGGGGCAGGCGCTGAAATCGGAAATGGACAGCTTTGTCTGATAAAAAACACGGCACACGGGAGGACGCGATGAAAAAACTATCCAATTTTACTTACTGGCCGCTAAAGCTGATGGTGGGTTTACCGCTGACGGTATTTGCCATCGTCATAGTGGTTCAGTTGCCAAAGTTATGGAGTATGATGGAAGGCGATCCTTACCGGCTGGGGTTCGCGGTGCTGCAAGGTGGGCTGCCGGTATTGCCGTTTGTGTTTTATGCGCTGGCGATCTGGTTCGGGGCGGACATGATTGCGCGGGTAAAGCCTGACACAGTGCTGGAACCCATACTAATCAAGGGGTTGAAACGCAGCGGACTGTGCCTTGGGGCCGGATCAATAGCGCTTTTTGTGAGATCAAGTCTGTGGATTCGGCAAAATATCTACGGCAACGACATCGCCCCGCGGCAGGGCCTTTCCATCGATTTTTTCCACGCGACCATTGCCCTGTTGATCGGCCTTATCCTTTATTGTCTGGCGGAGCGCATCCGCCTGATGCAGGTCAAACGTGAAAAACTTACCTCTGAACTGAGTAATTTTGTCTGATGCCTGTCCGCGTAACTCTTGATGTCATGCTGGCGCGCCGAAAGATGCGCGCAAAAGATCTGGCCGCGCAGGTCGGCATATCGGAAACTCAGATGTCCTTGCTACGCACAGGTAAGGTCAAGGGTATGCGGTTTGATACCCTGTCGAAGATTTGCCTGCTGCTGGGATGTCAGCCCGGCGACATACTGGAATATGATGCCCGTGAAAGTGATTTAACCACTGGCATAGAGTGACGCCCTATTCCGGTCACGGTTTTGGAGACTATATTGTAGCCATGACCAAAGCCCTGCTCATCACCGCCGCCCTTATGGCGCTACCGCTTACTGCCCCGGCGCAGGAAACCGTATCAGCGCCCGAATTTGCTCAGGACGGCGCCGAATGGATAACCGAAGTCACGGTCACCGCCAACCTGCCGGGACCAGCGATCTGGCGGGTCAAAAAAGGCGACTCCGAGGTTTATATCCTGGGCGCCATGCCGGTCATGGTGAAGCGCATCCCATGGGACGACGCGCGCATCCGCCGGGTGCTGAAACAGTCCAACGTCCTGCTGACCGCCCCCGAAGCCGAGGTCGGATTGATCGGCCTGACCAAACTGCAGATGAACAAACGTCTGCCGCTTGGTAAAAAGCTGGATGAGGTTCTGCCCAGCGACATTTCACAACGGTTCTATGCTCTGGCGGACGCTTATGGTCTTGATCGCGATAAGTATAAGAAGGCTTCGCCCCTGTGGGCGGCGGCAGCCCTGCGCGCGGACATCTACGAAAAGGCGCAGATCGCCACGCTTGATCCTGAGAAAACCCTGAAACGGTTCGCCAAGGAAGACCGGCTCAAAACCCGACCGACCGGTTCTTATAGTGCGGCCAAGATCATCTCGCGCGTCGGTCAGTTCTCCAAGACACAGGAAATGTCGTGCGTGCGCGCCACGCTGGATGAGATCGAATTTTCCACAAAAAATGCCCGCGCGGCGACGGAAGCCTGGGGGCACGGCGATCTGAAAACCGTGCAAAAACTGTCACCGGACTCAGCCCTTTTGGCCTGCCTTGAAGGCGCGCCCTCAACCTCGGCCATGCTGGGGCGCACGATTGACCAGACCGTGGGATCGATCACTAAAGCGCTGGAGACGCGGGGGAAATCAGTCATCGTCCTGCCGCTCAGCGCGCTCCTGTCGCAGGGCGGCGCGTTGCAGAAACTGAAAACGCAGGGTCTGGAAATTACCGAACCCGCATTATAAAACCGATACATAGCGCGTGTAGATCAACAGCATGAAAGCGCTTTTACTTACCTGTTTCGTCATGATCTGGGCCACATCTCTGGTCAACAGCGCCCACGCGGAAACACCGCTCTTACTGATGAGCTACAATATCCGCTACGATAATCCCGACGATGTGCCGCCCTGGACGGAGCGCCGACCGCACATGGCGGCTCAGATCGCCTTCAACGATCCTGATATTTTCGGCGTGCAGGAAGCCCTGATCCCTATGGTCGGCTATCTGACCCAAAACCTTAGCGGCTACGCGCATTACGGCGTCGGACGGGATGACGGAGCCGAAGCGGGCGAAACCACCACGATCTTTTATCGCCGCGACCGCTTTGAGCGCCTGTCAGCCCAGACCCTGTGGTGTTCAAAAACACCGGATCGTCCGTCAAAGGACGCCGATGCCGACCTGCCGCGCACCTTTACCCGTCTGATCCTGCGCGACCGGGTCAGTGGTCAGGTGCTCGATATCCGCAATGCCCACTTTGATCACAAAGGCGCGCAGGCCCGCGAAAACTGCGCCCGCCAGATTATGGCCTTAGCGCCTGCCCCCGATGCCTTTCTTATTATCATGGGCGATTTCAATACCGGCCCCAAAAGCGCGCCCTACAGGATATTGAACGCAGGCCCCTTACGCGATGCCCGCAGTGTCAGCCCGATCGTCTTTGGCCCGAAAGGCACCTACAATGGCTTTGATATCCGCCGCACCGATGGCGAGGCCATAGATCACATATTTATTGATCGCAGACTTCGGGTCACCCGCTTTGGCACCCTGACCGACAGTTTTGAAGGCAAGGTCATATCCGATCACTTTCCGCTGATGACCGAAGTCCTTTTACCGTGAGTTTTCAACACATCTCCGGCGGAATGGCGGAAACTCACAAAAATTTCTTATAGCCCGTCCTTGACTCTTTTCCGGCGCGACACTAACTCAAGGGTGCGTTAGCACTCACATGTGTCGAGTGCTAACAACCTTTCCATATTGAATCGGAGACATCTCATGAGCTTTCGTCCGCTGGGCGACCGCGTTGTGGTCAAAAGAGTAGAAGAAGAAGCCAAGACCAAGGGTGGGATCATCATCCCCGATACCGCTAAAGAAAAGCCGCAAGAAGGCGAAGTCGTCTCGGTCGGCCCCGGTGCCCGTAACGACAAGGGCGACATCGTCGCTCTGGAAGTCAAGGCTGGCGACCGCGTCCTGTTCGGTAAGTGGGGCGGCACCGAAGTCAAGATCGACGGCGAAGACCTGCTGATCCTGAAAGAATCCGACATCTTGGGTATCGTGAACCGCTAGTTTTAGCGCTCCGCCTGAAATTCCAATAACGCAACCAACCTAGGAACACTAAAATGGCTGCTAAAGACGTATTATTTGCTTCCGACGCGCGCGATAAGATTTTGCGCGGCGTCAACATCCTCGCCAACGCTGTGAAGGTAACGCTGGGCCCCAAGGGTCGTAACGTCATCCTCGAAAAATCCTTCGGCGCCCCACGTTCGACCAAGGACGGCGTTTCGGTCGCCAAGGAAATCGAACTGGCTGACCGTTTCGAGAACCTCGGCGCTCAGTTGATCCGCGAAGTCGCGTCCAAGACCAACGACAAGGCCGGTGACGGCACCACGACCGCGACCGTTTTGGCCCAGGCCATTGCCGTCGAAGGCCTGAAATCCGTCGCTTCGGGCCGTAACCCGATGGACTTAAAGCGCGGCATCGACAAGGCCGTCATCATCGCCGTCGCCCAGATCAAGGCGTCGTCGAAGAAGGTCACGACCAACGCTGAAATCGCTCAGGTCGGCACCATTTCGGCTAACGGCGACAAAGAAGTCGGCGAAATGATCGCTAAGGCGATGGAAAAAGTCGGCAACGAAGGCGTCATCACCGTAGAAGAAGCCAAGACCGCTGAAACCGAACTGGATGTCGTTGAAGGCATGCAATTCGACCGCGGCTACCTGTCGCCGTACTTCATCACCAACCCTGACAAGATGGAAGCGGTCCTCGAAGACCCTTACATCCTGATCTTCGACAAAAAGATCTCGTCGCTGCAGCCGATCCTGCCGGTTCTCGAAGCCGTTGTCCAATCGGGCAAGCCTTTGCTGATCGTTGCCGAAGACGTTGAAGGCGAAGCCTTGGCGACCCTGGTGGTCAACCGTCTGCGTGGCGGCCTGCGCGTAGCAGCCGTTAAGGCCCCTGGCTTCGGCGATCGCCGCAAGGCCATGCTGGAAGACATCGCAATCCTAACCGCCGGTCAAGTAATCAGCGAAGACATTGGTATCAAGCTTGAGTCGGTCACGCTCGACATGCTCGGCCGCGCCAAGAAGGTCACGATCACCAAGGACAACACCACCATCGTTGATGGCGCCGGTGAAAAGTCCGAGATCGAAGGCCGCGTCGCTCAGATCAAGACCCAGATCGAAGAAACCACCTCTGACTACGACAAGGAAAAGCTGCAAGAGCGTCTGGCGAAGCTCGCCGGTGGTGTTGCCGTGATCCGCGTCGGTGGTTCGACCGAAGTCGAAGTTAAGGAAAAGAAGGACCGCGTCGATGACGCCCTGAACGCGACCCGCGCCGCCGTTGACGAAGGTATCGTCCCCGGTGGTGGTACGGCGCTGCTGAAGGCATCGCTGGCCCTGACCGACCTTAAGGGTGACAATGATGACCAAACCGCCGGCATCAACATCGTCCGTCGCGCCCTGCAGGCCCCGATCCGTCAGATCGTGGAAAATGCCGGCGTCGAAGGCTCGATCGTTGTGGGTAAGGTTCTGGACAATGCTTCGCCGACCTTTGGCTTCAACGCTCAGACCGAGCAGTATGTCGACCTCGTCGCTGACGGCGTGATCGACCCGGCCAAGGTTGTGCGTACAGCTCTGCAAGACGCGGCGTCCGTGTCGGGCCTGCTGATCACCACCGAAGCGGCTGTGGTCGAGTCCCCTAAGAAGGAATCGGCAGCGCCTCAAATGGGCGGCGGCGGCATGGGCGGCATGGGTGGTATGGATTTCTAATCCATTCGGGGAAAAGTCCTTCGCTAACGCTCAGTGTACTTTTCCCCGGCTCATTATCGAGATCATTTTTTCGGGCCAAGCCCTGCAAAAATGCTCACATGTTAATTGGAAAGAGCGGGTCGAAAGGCCCGCTCTTTTTTATGTATTTAATGGCGATGCTTGAAAATATATTCGGAATTGTTGAGTTAAATAATAATGCAATTTTGCATAGAAACCTTATTTTAATTTAGTCATAATTGATACGTTATTTGAATAAGGAATGACAGTTATGACCTTTGATTTTTCAAAGATTGATGTAGATACGCTTTATACTTATTGTGAGCGTATATTTACTATGGACAAACATTCCGATCTCGACCTGTCTCTTGCGAAAGCGGAATTGCAGCCCGCCATTGACGCTGCTGCGGTCGATCATCCTCAATTTTCCCGCTTCCAGTAAATGGGGTGATCAGACCGCGACCTTGAACCCATCTGTCACAAAACAAATACAGACCTGGTAAAAGACCTACACACAACAAGGTCATTAATTACCCTCCACACACTTTTTGGAGGGCGCTGTGTCCGATATCAAACTTACCGGTCGTCATGATGACGGCGATTTTCAGTTAAATACATCGAACAACCCAAGCCTGAGCGATGTTATCGAACAGCGTAATTCCCGCCGCCAGATTCTGGGCGGTATGGCCTCAGTCGCCGCCCTGTTCGGCCTGAGCGCCTGCGGCAGCGATGACGACGACAAGGCACCGCTGGCCGTAGTATCGGCGGGCGGCGCAGGCGCCACCACCTCTGGCCGCATGGTTACCCTGACCGGTACGGCGTCAGGTTCGTCCAGCGTATCCTGGACGCAAGTGTCTGGTCCGGCGGTTACGCTATCTGGTGCTGATACCGCCACCGCCACCTTCATGGCCCCCAGCGTTTCGGCAGCCACTCCGCTGGTGTTCAGCTTTACGGCTAAGAACACAGCGGGCTTTCCATCTTCGGCCAACGCGACCGTAACGGTCAGCCCCGCGGTGCTGGGCTTCACCGCCGTGGCCAAGAACAAAAACGACATCGTCACGGTACCCGAAGGCTATACGGTTTCGGTACTTTACCGTCTGGGCGACCCAATCCTGGCAGGCGTTGCGGCCTATGCCAATGATGGTTCCGACACCAACTTTGCCGGGCGCGCTGGCGACCACCACGACGGCATGGCCTATTTCGGCCTGGCGGCCACGGGTACGGCGCGCGATGTCAATAGCTCGACCCGCGGGCTTTTGGTCATGAACCATGAAAACATCACCGCACCGTACCTGCACGTGAACGGCGTTACCGCCGGGGCCACACGTCTGGAATCCGAGGCCATCAAGGAAATCGAATGTCACGGCGTCGCCGTGGTCGAAGTGACCCGCGCCTCTACCGGTGCCTGGAACTATGTTCAGGGTGGTGCGCTCAACCGCCGTATTACGCCGCTGACGCCGATGGTGTTCAACGGACCGGTGCGCGGCGACGATCAAATCAAGACCGTCTATTCGACGAACGGCACCGCCGGTCGCGGCACGATCAACAACTGCGCTAACGGCGTCAATGCCTGGGGCACCTATCTGACCTGCGAAGAAAACTGGGCCGGTTACTTCCGCCGCGCCGCCGGTGACAACGCCAACCGCAGCGCCAAACAAGTGACATCGCTTAACCGTTATGGCGTGACACAAGGCGCTGCCGGGGCCAATAACTGGGCCACGGTCACCGCCGCCAATGCCGCCGATCAGGCCAATTTCTCAAAGTGGAATGTCACGGTCGACACCACCAAGGCGGCTGATGGCACCGGCGATTACCGCTTTGAGGCCAATCAGTACGGTTGGGTGGTCGAAATCGATCCGTATAATGCCAATTCAACCCCGCGTAAGCGCACCGCGCTTGGCCGCATGGGCCATGAAGGGGCCTGGCCTGCCAACTTCGTCGCCGGTCGTAAGCCGGTCTTCTATATGGGCGACGACTCGCGCGGCGAATATTTCTATAAGTTCGTGTCGGCAACCCCTTGGGATGCGGCGGATGCCAACGCCAGCGATCGTCTGGCCGTCGGTGACAAATACCTCGATAACGGCACGCTCTATGTCGCCCGCTTCGATGCCACGG
This sequence comes from Asticcacaulis sp. SL142, assembly GCF_026625745.1. Taxonomy (NCBI): domain Bacteria; kingdom Pseudomonadati; phylum Pseudomonadota; class Alphaproteobacteria; order Caulobacterales; family Caulobacteraceae; genus Asticcacaulis; species Asticcacaulis sp. SL142. The sequence continues at coordinate 1,950,173 of NZ_CP113061.1, forward strand.
GTCAGGGCGCTTGGTTGCCGCTGGTCTTTGGCACCGGTGTTCTGACCGCCGCCAATCCGACCTACGCCTTCGCCAATCAGGCCGATGTGCTGATCAATACCCGTCTGGCCGCCGACGTGCTGGGTGCGACCAAGATGGACCGTCCGGAATGGGCCGCCGTCAACCCCGCCAATGGCGAGGTTTACCTGACCCTGACCAACAACAATGCCTCGAACCGTCCTCTGGCCGGCACCAACGCCGCCAACCCGCGTCACTACAATGATCCGGTCGGTGCTTCGAACAACTTCGGCAACCCGAACGGTCATATCATCCGTCTCAAGGAAGCCGCCAATAACCCGGAATCAACCGCCTTCCAGTGGGATATCTACCTGTTCGGGGCTGGGGCTGATCTGGATGCCACCAACATCAACATCTCCGGCCTTGATGCCACCAACGATTTCTCCAGCCCTGATGGTCTGTGGTTCTCACGCCCCAGCAATGCCGCCGGTCTGGTCAATCCGCTGCTGTGGATTCAAACCGACGACGGTGCTTATACGGACGTGACGAACTGCATGATGCTGGCGGCCATGCCAGGTACGGTCGGCGATGGTGCTGCGCGCACCATCACCAACACCGGCTCGGGTGGGGCTACGGCCACGCAGGCCACCTTTGTCGGTAAGGCACCGGGCATGCAGCTTCGCCGCTTCCTGGTCGGGCCAAAGGAATGTGAGATCACCGGCATTGACTCGACGCCGGACGGTCGCACCCTGTTTGTTAACATCCAGCATCCGGGTGAAGGTGGCTCGGCATCGGCTCCGTCGTCCAACTGGCCTTACAGCCAGTCCGGCACGGCGGCAGGTCGTCCGCGCTCAGCCACAATCGTCATCACCAAAAATGACGGCGGCGTGGTCGCTCTGTAAGCGCGAAGTCTTAAATTCGTCTGGAAAGAGCGGGTCATATGGCCCGCTCTTTTTTTGTTGGTTAGTGGCTTGCCAAGCCGTCAAGGAATTTTGATACTCCCCTAAATTACGGAGTAAAAACGGCATGAGACGTCATTTTTTGTTAGGCGCACTGGGGTTTGTGGGCGCGGGTTTAAGCGCCTGTTTTCAGCCGCCGGAAGCCCCGAAAAAGCCGGAGCCCAAGAAACCGGCGGTCATGCCGACTCCGCCACCACCGCCCCCTCCGCCGGTTTTACCCGATATCACGACCGTGGCGCTTGAAACCTCCAAGGGCGAAATCGTCATTGAGCTTTACGGCAAAAAGGCTCCGATCACGGTCGCTAATTTCCTGCGCTACGTCGATTCCGGTAAGTTCGAAGGCGCTAATTTCTGGCGGGCTATGAAGTCCTATAAGGGCGGCTTTGTGCAGGCCACCGCCAACGGCCATAAGTTCCCGCCCATTGCCCATGAATCGACTAAAATGACCGGCCTGACCCACACGGACGGTACGATTTCCATGGCCCGTTATGATGTCGGCACAGCCTCAAACGGTTTTACCATCTCGGTTGGCGACATGACCTATATGGATGCCGGCAAGGACGACCCGGACGGTTTCGCCGCGTTCGGCAAGGTCACCAAGGGCATGGATGTGGTCAAAAAAATCCTGAACGGCAAGATCACCAAAGAAAAATTCGAAAGCGGCTGGGACGGGCAAATGCTGGCCGAGCCGGTCACCATCCTGTCGGCCAAACGTATTGACGGATCAAAGCCGCCTGCGCCGGTAACCACGCCGGATTAGGTGATAAACCTACTTACTATGACTCATGGCTTCAAAGATCGTGAATTGCCCTCTGTCATATCTGAGCATGTCGATACGCACGCTGGTGGGCGCAAAGTTCAAGATATTAAAGCCGTGAGGCTGCCGGCGGATGCGGTGCGACATGCCGGTCGAGGCATTGAGAAACAAGGTCGTATGCCCGTCCATGACGCGCGGCTCGATATAGGCATGGTGCTGATGACCAGCCAGCACGACATCGACCTTAGCCTCATCGACCGCCGATAAGAACCGCCGCACGTTGAACAGGCTGACATCAAGTGGAAAGTCCTTGGAGTTCATGGCCGGATGATGAACCGTGACCACCCGCCACGGCGCAGTTGAGGCCGCAAAGGTGCGCTTGATGTCACGGCACTGGGGGCGGCTGATTGAGCCATTGGCCCAGTTCCAGTGCGGCAGGATCATGCGGGCCGAATTGATGCCCTTGACCTGCACCAGTTCCGACTGAAACTGCGGATTCAGTTCCTGAGCAATAAAGCGCTTATAGCGGCCAAACGGGCTGATGAAACGCTCAAGGTCCATACCGGGCAGGTCGTGGTTACCGGGGATGCATAACAACGGGCAGGTCAGGCGCGAGAAGAAGGCTTGCGCTTGCTCGAACTCATCGACCGTCGCCGACTGGGTGATATCGCCGCTGGCAATCACCAGATCAAGCTCCGCCCCGTTCAGATGGGCCAGCAAAGCATCGCGCACCTCATCTTCGTGGGCCCCGAAATGCAGGTCGGAAATATGGGCTATCTTCATGCTGCCTCCGCATCCTTGGGCTGCGGGACCAGCATCTGGATATGGCGCGGCTTAATCGTGAACACAAGCGGCGTCATCAGTTCGGCGACCTCGCCGTCAATCGACACCAGTTCCTTTTTGCGGTGGGTATTGAGCGTCATGCGCTTACCGATCTGCTCTGACAGGTCAGGGTCTTTCATCCAGTTGCCGATCATCAGGCGCAACAAAAACCGAAAATGTGACAGACGCGATTTGGTCGTTGAGGCATAGATGGCCAGCTCGCCCCCTTGTAAAGACTGGCGCTTAAAATTGCTTTCGGTCCAGCTTGTTGTCTCGGCAAAGCGGTTATTGGAAATCACCACCGCCGCGGCCCGAAATTTAAAGCGCGCCCCGTCGATCTGAAGTCTGATACGCTGGCGTTTGTTCTTATCCAGGTGATCGACCACAAACAGGAACAGACGCGGGATTAGCAGAATATTATAGCGCGTGCGGTTTTCTTCGCGAAACACCGACGCCTGCGGCATGGTGCCGATACTGGCGCAGCATAGGAAAATCTCGCCATTGACAAAACCGGCATCAACATCCTGAATTTCATGACCTTCGCCGTAGGCCGATAGCGCCGCCTGCAACGAATTGAGGTTCAAATCCTTGGCCATCAGGTTCATGGTGCCGAACGGCAAAACGCCAAAGGCCTTTTTATTACCCACCAAGGCTGAGGCCGTTTCGCGGATAGTGCCGTCACCTCCGCCGATCAGCAGAGGCGCATCGGATTTGGCCATCCGCGCCAAAGTCTCAGCCATGTCTTCGGGCTCACAGAAACACAGCTCGTTTACGGCAATGCCACTGGCCTCGATCGCACTTTCAATCGCCGGCTGGCCCATATTGAGTACCGTGCCGGAGCGGTTATTGATGAGTATGTTGTAGCCGATATCAGCCATGACGCCCCTCTATTAACAAAGGGTACAGTGGCCCACCCATATGCAAAAATTCAATAAGCTTAGTGCTTAACCGGACGGATCAGCGCAGTGTCATAGCCCAGTTCACCCGCCCGCTTTATGAGGGTCGTGCGTTCGTCCTCAGACAGATTGGCGGTGCGGCTTAATATCCATAAATACCGCCCGGACGGCTCACCGACGATCGCCCAACTGTAATCCTCGGCCCGATCCAGAACCCAGTAATCACCATAGAACGGGCCAAAGAACGACACCTTAAGTTTGGCATTCTGGCTGCCATCTACGACCTTAGCCTTGCCCTTAGCGGTGGAGGCAGGGCCGTCGACTGCGCCTTTGTGGCAGGTGTTGACCACCTCAATCTTGCCATCCGGTAAGGGGCCATAATGCGCCGTGACCGCTTCGCAGCCCTTTTCAAAGCCGTTTTCATAGCGGGCAATTTCGTACCACAGTCCCTGATAACGGGCGATATCGACAGCCTTAGCCGGCTGCGGCACCGCCGTATTCCCCACTGGCCCACGCGACAGGGTCGAACAGCCGCTGACCAGCATCGCCGTGCCCAACAATACAGCGGGCATGATTACACTCATAGCTTTGCGCATGATTATTCTCCTGATGCTTATTCGTTGGGATGACCGGATCGGTTCACATTCAGGCCGATTTTGGCAACATACGCAGCAAGGCCAGCATATCGCCCAGGACATCGAAATTGACCGGCTTAACGAGATGCAGATCGAAGCCCGCTTCAGCGGTTTTACGGCGCATGGCGTCATCGCCCCAGCCGGTCTGGGCTATAATTTTCACGCTGCGGGTTTCAGGTGCGGCGCGTAAGCCCTGGCAGACCGCAATGCCATCCATGCCCGGCATACCGATATCGAGCAGGATCACATCGGGCCTGAACTCACGCGCGATCTGAAGGGCGGTCGGGCCGTCATAGCAGGCCACAACTTCATCGCCCCAGCCTTCGATCGCCCATTTCAGCGTCATCGCCGACTGACGATTATCATCGACCACCAGAACCCGCAGGCCGTTCTCAACTATGCCTTCGGGCCATGCCGCATCATCCGCTAAACTTACGTTCATCAATCTAACCAAAGCCTTATCTGTCGTGTCCCTGCCACAGCGACACGGGATCACTTAGACGCCTGCCCATAAAAAATCAGTAGGGTAGCCCGACTTTGGCCGAAATTTCATCTTACTGACATTTTTGTGCGCCGCTTATAAGTTTTAACGTCCCGGCAATGACGTTTTGATAAGCTGTATGCGTGTTAATTGAAATCACGGTCTGGCCTATGTCGTTTTTGTCCCGCCTTTATATGCCCAAAAAGCTGATGATCGCCGCCTGGGTCATGGTTGCGACCCTGTGTCTTGCCATGACGGCTCAGTATTTTTGGGCCGTGGACACGATCCGCTACGTCATGACGGTGGTTTACTATCTATTGTTGGATTACGCGTGGGCTAATATCCGCCGCGAATGGCAAAGGCTTGAGGATTAGTTTCTCGCAAAAAAAAAACGAGCCGTTCTGGCTCGTTTTCGCTTTATAGACGCGCATTGAGTCCAAAAACCGCTACACACTTTTTGGCATGCGCTTTTATGCCGCCACCGACGTGGTCGAGGTCTGCTTAGTGCCTTCCGACAGAGCCTGATAGATTGAGGTCATCCACTGGGCCGTCAGGTTGGCGATTTTAGACGCCGTTTCATCACTAACGGTCGCATCGCTCACAGCCGCTTCGGTCGATGTCGCGGATGTGACCTCAGACGTCATTTGGGGCGGCGGCCCCTTCGGCGGACCATTAGCCTTCATAGTCTCATCAAAGGCCGTTTTTTCGTCCTCAGTCACCGAACCATCGCCGTCGGCATCCATATGACTGAACAGTTCCTCGATCATGGATGTGTCGGCACTGTCCTCAGATTCTGATGAGGCCAGCATTTCATCAAGACTAACTGTGCCGTCCTGATTGGTGTCCAGCTCATCAAAAGTTTGGGGCGCCTGACCGCCACCACCGGAGGGCGGCGGGCCGGATGGACGTGTCCCTTCTTGTTGACCAGCTTCTTGGGCCTGCAACATGCCGCCCATGGTATCCGACGACATAGAACTGGTGAAAAACGCCAGACCTTCGTCTTCGGTGACCGAACCGTCACCGTCAGTATCCATGACCGAGAATCGTTCAGCCGCAGAAGACGTTGCCGAAGCGCTCGCCGAAGACGATTGCGCCTTGCCTGATTTGCTGGTGGCCTGCGAAGATTCCAGTTCTGCCAGGGTCATCTTGCCGTCCCCGTCGGCATCAATACTGCTGAACAGTTTTGAATGCATCTGCGACAGGGCGGTGCTGGAATAGGCAGATGTCGAACTACCGATCTGCATATGTACCTCCTTTTAGAGTTTCAGCCCAATTGCCAAAACACCTAAAAAAGGCCAGCACTTACTTAACAACCCGTTGAATTAACAATCATTTCAATAACTACACAAAATCATGGCCATACCCATCAATATACAGGCAATAAGCACCTGTTTATTTCAGCGAATACATAAAAACCTGTCGTTATTATCCGGCAGAATTGTCCGGCCTGCACATTTTTCGTCCCCGCTCTTATTATTTCCTTACGGACATCAAATCACCATGAAATCCCCGCACAGGTCAGCTTAGTTTGATACGTTTACTGATAACGGAATAACCCATGACCCGCTTTTTCCTCCTCCTGCCTTTGCTGGCGCTGACGGCCCCCGCAGTCGCGCAAATGCCACCCGAAGGTGGCCCTGATCGCCCGGTAATCAACCAGATTTTCTTCAGCCCGTCGGGTGAAGTTTTTCGCGCCAAAACCCCGGCCCCCTATCCGGTCGCCGACTGGTTCAAAAAGGCCGATGCTGACGGTGATGGCAAACTGACACGAGCAGAGTACGTGGCCGACGCCAAACGCTATTTCGCCGTTATCGATAAGGACGAAAATGGTGCGATCTCCTCACCGGAAAACACGCGATATGAGGAAGAACTGGCACCTGAAATCCTCTCACACGTCCCGATGATCACCCAACCGCCCAAAGGTAGGACGACCGACGCCGAAGGCAAGCCCCTGACCAACCAGCCCTATCAGCGCCAGATTACCGGGGCCGCCCAGTTCAGCCTGATCAATGAGCCGCAGCCCGTGCGCGGCGCCGACGCTAATTTCGACTTCAAGATCACTGCCGCCGAATGGGAGTCCGCCTCTCTGGCACGCTTCCGTCTGCTGGATAAGGACGTCGACGGTGTCCTCACCCTCGACACCCTATCCAAGACGCCGATGCAGCAGGCCCTTGAAGCCCCCCGCGATGGCAAGGGCAAAAAACGCCGCCAGTAACCCATCTATTTCGGCGGCAAGTAGTATTAAATGATACGACTTGCCGCCAGACAGTATTTGCCACAAATTACATTGTTGCGCTTGCAACAAACAAGCAGAGGCGTCAAATTAGGGCGCTTTTTTGCACGCAAGAGCCAGATTTAAGGCTGCTTTTTGCAATTTAATACCGGCGTTTGGTATAAGTTTTTATGCAACCCCGCTCGTTTCGTATAAAAGCTTACGCTTTCGTAAGATTTACGACCCTTTCACCTCGCCTCAACTTTGGCGATGTGTTACCAAGGCGACCCTCCTCAACTATATACGGCGGCGTTGCGTGCCTAAAAAAGTTCATAAACTCGGTTTGTTTGGTCTCGGCGCATTTGGCCGCCTGATTGTGCGCCATCTGTCGCCTTACTTTGACATACGGGCCTATGACCCCTCGCCCGAAGCCAAAGCCTATGCCAAACGCCACAATGTCGAGCTGGTCTCGTTAGAGGAAGCCGCCGCCAATAGGATCGTTATTCTGGCGACGCCTATCCGCACGCTGAAAGCGCTGGCGGAGCAGATCGCCCCCCATGTGCCGCTCAATGCGCTGGTCATCGATGTCGGCTCGGTCAAGGTCAACCCGGCCCAGTGGCTGACCGACGCCCTGCCCAAATCGGTATGCGTCCTGTGTACCCACCCGCTGTTCGGGCCGCAGTCGGCGCGCTACGGCATCCATAATATGGAAATCGTCGTCTGCCCGGTGCGCGTGCGCCATCTGCCGCCGATTGTAAAGTTTCTTGAGAAAACCCTCGACCTCAAGGTGTCAGTGACCACCCCCGAAGTCCATGACCGCGCCCTGGCCGCCGTGCAGGGCCTGACTCACCTGATCGCCAAGGTGCTCAACGGCATGGGTCCGCTACCGACCGAACACACCACGCGTTCCTATGACTTACTGATGCAAGGCGTCGGTCTGGTCTCCGGCGACAGTGATGAGCTGTTTATGTCGATTGAGCGCGACAACCCGTTCGCCGCCGAAATCCGCAAGCGCTTTTTCCACGAGATCGACAGTTTGCGCACCCGACTGGAAAACGGGCATAAGTAGTTTTTATACCTCCCCAATTTATTGGGGAGGGCACTTTTCCACAGCCCGCTAATGCCAAAGCCCCCCTCCGTCGGCTTCGCCGCCACCTCCCCCAGTAAACTGGGGGAGTATGACTATTCTCCTAAACCACCTTTTCCGTGGGCTTAGGCTCGCGTTTGGTTGAACGCAGCAGACGCGCCCCGCGCCCTTCCGGCGCATGGGCCGCCAACCGCGCCCGGAACTCATCGCGCTTATCGTGGATCGAGGCCAGCACCAGCCCCATCGGCACCCCAAGATCAACCAGCGTATTTTCCGCCAGTTGCAGAGACGCTTCGATCGTTTCCGGCACGGCATCGGTCACACCCAATTCATACAGGCGCTCGGCATGATGGGCGTCTCTGGCCCGCGCGATCAGGCAGATATCGTCGCGCAATGACCGCACGGCCTTAACGACATTATCGGTAAAGGCGGCGTTCGATACCGTCACAACCACCGCTTTGCGGTGCTCAAGCCCCAGCCGCGCCAGAAACTCGACATTGGACGCATCGCCATACCAGGTTTCAAGATGTTGCGACCGCGCCCGTGAGGTCACCCTTGGGTTCACATCGACGATCGTGAAGCTGATATTGTGTCGCCCCAGCATATCGACCACCAGTTCCCCGACACGGCCATAGCCGACCACCAGAACCTCATTGGGGACTTCGGTGATAATGTCGGGCGCTGCCGACGGTTCGGCTTCCTTTTGCGGGCTGAGGCGTTTGGTAAACCGGGTCACGGTAGAGCCGATTACCGGCAGCAAGAACAGGCTAATGATCGCCGCCAGAATGATCGCCTGACCTATTTGCGGATCGATCAGGTTGCGGCCCATGCCCTCATCGATAATAACAAACGCAAACTCCCCTGCCGGCCCCAGCAGGGCTGCCACTTCCAGCGCCGCAGCGCGCGGCAGGCCGTAAAGCCGCGCCAGCGGATAGACCACCACCGCCTTAAGCGCGATCAGGCCACCCGCCAGCGCCAGAACCAGCACCGGCGAGGCGAGGACCGCATCGATATCGAGCCGCGCCCCGACGGTAACGAAAAATAGCCCCAGCAGCAGCCCCTTGAACGGCTCGATCATCAGTTCAATTTCGCGCCGGTATTCGGTCTCGGCCAGCAGCAGCCCGCCCACAAACGCGCCCATAGCCATGGACAAACCGGCCATGACCGCCGCCTGCCCTGACATCAGCACCACCAGCAGACAGGCCGCCATGAAGATTTCCGGGCTCTTGGTCAGCGCCGCCGATTTAAACAATGGCCGCAGCAGCATACGTCCGCCCAGCACCAGCAGCGCCATAACCACAATCGATGGGATGATGGCCAGAACCCCCTGCACCCCGGTCGGCCCGCCTTCGCCGCCCGCCAGCACAATGACCGTAATCAGGATCGGGGCCACCGCCAGATCCTGCGCCAGCAGAACCGAAAACACGCTGCGGCCGGTGGCGGTGTTGAGCTTTTTCAGTTCCGCCAGCACCGGCATGACCATGGCCGTCGATGACAAGGCCAGCGCCATGGCCAGCGCGATCGCACTTTCCGGCGGGCGCTTCATCATCAGGAACAGCCCAAACAGCACCAGCGTACACAGGATGATCTGCAGCATCCCAAGGCCGAACACCATCCGCCGCATGGCCTTAAGGCGTTCCCACGTCAGCTCCAGCCCAATGGCAAACAGCAGGAACACCACGCCCAGTTCCGCCAGATTATGTATGTCTTCGGATTGGGTAACCGTAAACTTGGCCAGCACCGGCCACATGTCGGCCAGCCGCCCCAGCCCGTCCGGCCCCAGAATGACGCCGACCATCAGGAAGCCCAGAACCGGCGAAATTTTAAAGCGATTGAACAGCGGCACAAACACCGCCGCCGCCGTCAGAAACACAATCCCCACGGCATATTGGCCACTCATTTCAGCGGCATGATGCATGGCGGGTGCTGTCTGTACGGTCTGGGCGAGGATGTCTGAGGCCATAGGCGCTTGCCTTTATTATCTGGCCCTGAAAATCACATCCCTGCCGCCAAAAGGAAAGACCCTATCGGACCAAAGTACTTAAAATAGCGGGAAAAATTGCATCAATCCGCAGAAAAGCCATGACAAACCGGTCACAATTGCGCCCGCCGCCCGCTAAGGAATTCATCGTGACCGGGTAAGGTGTCCACCCCGGACTGAATGAGGCCCTTGATCTTGCGCAGGGCATTTCGCGCATCAATGAGGGGTATCTTGTCGGCTTGCGGGTCATAGCCTGCGGGCCACAGCCCTTGCCCCAGCAGGACCGCGCTCCAGCTTTCTGTTTTAAACAGTTCATGGGAGTCAATAACCAGACGGCCCATATTGGCAAACACAGCCATTCGGTTGGCCAGACTGTCCGGCACCGGCATCTCGCGCACCTGACGCCAGAACGGCGTGTCGTCGCGTTGGGTTTGCTTATAGTGCGCGATCACGAAGTCGCGGACATTCTCATATTCCGCCGTCATGCGCTTGTTATAAAGATCGACCTCGGCCTGAACGATCCCGCGCGCCGGAAACAGCGACGTGAGGATGGCCACACCCCGCTGAACCAGATGAATACTGGTAGATTCCAAAGGCTCAACAAAGCCTGAGGCCAGACCCAGAGCGACCACATTCTTGTTCCAGGTCAGGCGCCGCCGACCCGTGGTGAAACGCAGCGGTCTGGGGCTGGCGATCGCTGGCCCGTCCAGATTGGCCCGCAGGTCGGCTTCGGCCTCATCGTCGCTGATAAAATCGCTGCAATAGACATGGCCATTGCCGACACGGTGCTGCAGCGGGATGCACCACTGCCAGCCCGCGCGTCCGGCTGTGGCACGCGTATAGGGCGGGGCCGGGCCTGTGACAGCACTCGGCACCGCTATGGCGCGGTTCATCGGCAGCCAGTGCGACCAGTCGACATAACCGGTCTTGAGGGCCTCTTCGATCAGCAGACCCCGAAAGCCTGAGCAATCAATAAACAGATCTGCCGTAAGGGTTCGGCCATCTGACAGTTGCATGCTGTCCACAAACCCGGTCTCGCTATTGAGGTTCACGCCCGAAATCCGGGCATCGATGTGCGTCACCCCTTTTTTGAGCGATACTTCGCGCAGGACACCGGCATAAAGTGCAGCATCAAAATGTAGCGCATAGGACATCTTGGACAGGACATTTCCCGGATAGTCCTGGGGCCTGCCGAACTTCCCGGCATAGGCCGCAAGCGTGGTCAGCGCATAGTCCGAAAACGCCCCCTCCCGCGTGCGCAGCCAGTGATGGTGAAACGGCACACCGCCCAGATCATGGCCGATATCGCCAAAGGGATGGAAATAGCGGTCGCCCAATGCGCCCCAGTTGACAAATTCGATACCCAGTTTGTAGGTGGCGTTGGTTTTGCGCACCACCTCATCCTCATCCAGACCCAGCATCAGATTAAGCTGACGGATCGGTGGAATCGTCGCCTCGCCAACCCCCACCGTGCCGATTTCCGAGGACTCCACCACGGTCACAGCAACACTATTGGAGGCGAAACTTGCCGACAGACCCGCTGCGGCCATCCAGCCCGCGGTGCCGCCTCCGACGACGATGACATTTTTGACCGGCTGCATAAAGATTGTCTCCCCCTTTTCCACACGCATACGTTACTGTGTTTCGGCACGTCAAGTTATACTGATGAGCCCTTTCCGGCGGCCACAGCGATTCGCATATTCGTGAAATCCAGACACCCACAGGCAGGACGTAAGAGCCCTATTCATGACCCCATTTACGCCGATTGAAGACCGCAATGATATGCGAAGCGACCAGATCGCTGCGGCAGTTGCCGGACGGGACGCCCCGGTGATTTTCAGAGGTGCGGTGGCCGACTGGCCTCTGGTTCGCCAGTCTTCTGTTGACGCTCTGATCGACTATCTTAAAGGCTTCGATGCGGGCAAACCGGCTGAGGTCTTTCGGCAGGCAACGGGTGGCGACGGGCGTTACTTTTATGACGAAAGCGGTCGCGGCTTCAACTTTCAGCGCGGTGCCATGCCCATGGGGGCCGTGCTTGAGCGCATGCGGCTACTGGCGAGAGGTGCTGCCGACGAGAGGGTTTATATTCAATCAGCACCGCTGGGCCTTCATTTTCCTGAGCTGTCCAAAGCCAACCGCCTGCCGGACGTAGATGCGGCCCCGCGTGTCTGGATCGGCAATCAGTCGATCACCCCGACGCACTTTGATCTGAACGACAATCTGGTCTGCATGGTGGCCGGAACCAAGCGCTTTATCCTGTTCCCGCCGGAGCAAACGAAAAACCTCTACATCGGCCCGCTGGAGCATACGGTCTCAGGCGTACCGGCTTCAATGGCCGATATAGACAAGCCCGATTTCGAGCGCTTCCCCCGGCTACGCGAAGCTTTGGCGGCGGGTCAGATGGCCGAGCTTAAGCCCGGTGATGTTTTGTTCTTACCCTATATGTGGTGGCATCAGGTCATGTCAGATGCGGCCTTCAACATGCAGATCAATTACTGGTGGAATCCGGCGGTTCTGCAAAATCCCCAAACGCCTCAGCCGATGCTGGCGCTGATGAGCGCCATTGTGACCGTGCGCGACCTGCCGCCCGCCCAGAACCGTGCGTGGAAGGCGATGTTCGACCACTTCATCTTCCATCAGTCTGATCCCGTCGCCGATCACCTGCCCGAAACCCTGCGTGGCTTACTGGGCGAACTGACGCCGCAACAGCGCGCGGCGATCCTGAAAGGGTTGAGCAAGAGTTTGGCGTAAAAGCCAAAAGCATAAACCTAAAACAAACAAAAACGGAAACGCCCTATGATGCACGCTTCACGCGCCGTCGATATTCCCGGTGTGGCTCTCAACCCCAACGCCAGGGTAGAGATTAAAAAAATCGGCCATGAGCAACAGCCCGTCTTTATTGTTGATCAGGCGCTGATCAATGTTGAAGCCATGGTTGCGTTTGCCGCTGAGCACACGACCTTTGGCCCGCCGCCATCCACATCACGCTATCCGGGGCGGGTTGCCCCCCTGCCCGCTAGCTATATGCCGAATATTCTTGCCGCCCTGCGCAGACCTCTGGAAAGCGTGTTCGGCTATGTGGCGGGGCCGCGCCCTACGTCATTCGGATTTTATGGGCTGGCGACCGTACTTACGGCTGATCTGATGCCGGATCAGGTGATCCCACATGCCGACGCCACCCAGCCCAATGCCTATGCGAGCGTGCATTTCCTGAGTGCCCACGATTACGGCGGCACTGCGTTTTACCGCCATAAGGCCACCGGCCTCGAAGTGGTCTCCCCGGCCAAAAGTCAGGCCAGTTACCAGCAACGCAATGCTGAACTGGAGGCGTACAAGGGCAGCCCCCACAGCAAGCTACAGGCGCTTTACGAAGAGATTGCCTATATCGAACCGGTCGCCAACCGCCTTATTCTTTACCGCGCCGGTCAGTTGCACAGCGCGAAAATGGCGGGCGTCGATACCTTGCCCGACGATCCGCGAACGGGCCGCCTGACCGCCAATCTGTTTGTGAATATTGGCTAGCTGTCAGGACAGAACGCCAGACAGCGCACGCGCCCATACCTCATACCCGGCATTATTGGGGTGGACCGAGTCGGGCATCAGATCGCGCCGGAGCTGACCATCCTCATGTAGATACTGGCCACCGATATCGAGCAAGGTCACATGAGACAGCCCGTTCAGGCGCGCCTTGATCAGGCGGTTGCTATCGCGGATCAAGGGCCGCAGGGAATCGTCCGCAGAAAAGCCGCGCGGAAAAATGCCCATGACGATGATACGGGTCTTCGGTGATCTTGTCCGGATATCCGCGACTATGGCACCGACACCTTCGGCCACCTCGGCCGGGGTGCTGGCCCGCGCATTGGCAGACCCGGTCAGGTTATTGGTGCCGATATTGAGCACCACCCAGTCCGGCGTCAGGCCGTCAAACTCTCCCTGACGCAGCCGCCACAGGACATTCTGAGTCCGGTCCCAGCCAAAACCAAGATTCAACACAGAAGTTTGGCCAAACAAGCTGTCCCAGGCTTCCTGCCCCGATGCCCGCTGCGCCACCGGCGTGCCGCCCCAGAAGTGCGTGATGGAGTCGCCCATCATCACCACCTTAGGCGACATTTTCCGCCCCGCCGCCTTTACCGCCTGATGCCGCGCGTACCAGTCATAGGAATCGATTTCCAGTCGCGGCACCGGGATCAGGGCCGTATTGACCTGCGTCATAGCCTCAAGCGGCATAACGGGCGCCCGCCCCAAAAGCCGGGCCAGCGTCGGCTCAATCGCCTGCGCCATCAGGCCTTGCCCCTTGGTATCAGGATGCAGGGGGCGGCGCGGCGGTTTTAAGCGCGGATCATAGAATATTGCCGTGTTCAGGCTACCGTCAGGTCTCATGAAAACCGAGCCAATATCCAGATAGGTGACGCGGGGATTTAGCTCATAATTGGACGCCAGATGGGCATTGACCGCTCTGTCCGTCGCCGTTTTCGTCTCGCTGACCTGACTGGGCAACAGCCCCAGCAACAGGATATGGCTTTGCGGCAGGCGCCGCTCCAGTTCGGCCACGACGGCGTCAATACCCCGCACCGTCTGTTGGGCATCCCTACCCGCATAGTCGGTGTCGTTCGTCCCGACCAGAAGGATGGCGACCTTGGGGTTGAGGCCTTCGATTTCACCATTCTGAATCCGCCATAGCACGTTTGAGGTCGTGTCGCCGCTGTAGCCCAGATTTAAAGCCCTGCGCGGGCCATAGAAACGCTGCCAGGTCGGCTGGAAATTCTCATCCGGCAGAATGGCTTTTTCATAGTTCTGGGTAAGCGAGTCCCCGATCAGGATCACCTCTGGGTCAGGTTTTGTGGCAACCAAGTCCAAAATCGCCTTATGCCGCGCCGCCCACCAGTCCTCGGACAAACGCCCCCACCCATAGAGGTCATCCGCCTGCACCCGCGTCGCCGCCGTCAGCATACCGGCTGTGGCCAGCCCCTTGAGTACCCATCGTCTTTGCATACGTATAACCTTGTCGATCCCGTCCCGTGCTATTTAAACCTGACCGTTACCGGTTTGCCGGAATAGCTGACGGTGCGGCTTACCTGCGCCGGTGCGCCACCGCTCGCATTGGTGGGGTCTGCGATGACGATATTGAGTATCCGCGTCGGAACAAGGCCCGGATATGTCCCTTTGCGCGCGCCGATCGTCAGCGTGCGATCCGCATCATTCCAGACCAGTTGATAGGTGGCATATTCACCTTTTTCATAATCATAGGTCTCGTTGTCGTCTTCATAGATCGTGAAGGCGGCATCAGCGCCGGGATAGACGCGGACTTCATAGGGGGCTTCGGGCTTTTGCGTTGCATATTGCTGCACCGGGCCCATCGGCAGGATTGAACCGGCTCGGACATAAAGCGGGATAATATCCAGAGGCGCTTCGCGGGCCACGGTCTGGCCGCCTGTGAACGGCTGATGGGTGTAGAAATCGTACCAGTCACTACCCTTCGGCAGATAGGTTTCCATCTTCAGGTTCAGGGTTTTTTCGGCGGTTTCCAGACCGCGCAACTGTGTCGGCGTGCGCCAGGCCAGCCGCAGACCGCGATCATATTCACCCTGATAGTAGTCTATCCTGACCGGCAGGCTTTGCCCCTTTTTAAGCACACGTTTCACGCTTTTGTAGCGTTTGGGCCCATTCTTCCAGTCCTCAACAACCGTCTGCCCGTCGAGGAAGAGACGAAAGCCATCATCCCCTTCCAGCCCGATTTCGTACTCGCCGTCCTCAGGGGCGATAATCACCCCCTCCCATCGGGCCGAGAAGTGATCGAGGCTGGTAAGCCCCGCGGGCGGTTCCGCCAGAGGCGGCCCCGGCCAGTTCATATCGATCTGGGTATCGATGACCTTGCCTTTGGGCGTATCGAAAGCCTCACCGGCAAAATACTGGCCTTCGAGACCCGGTTGCCCGCCGTTTGTGCGCAGATAGGCCGCCGGAATGGTTTCGGCAGGCGGGTCGCCAAAGTGATACATCGGGCGGGTAACCGGATGAACCAGCAGTGACGGCCCAAACATGAAGGTGTCGCTGATAGCATGGGTCGCGCGGTCGTCGGGGAAGTCCATCGGCACGGCGCGCATCAGGGTATAGCCCTCATCCGTCACCTTCCAGTTCAGGCTGTAGATATAGGGCAGCAGGCGGTAACGCAGATTGACGCTGCCGATGAGCGATTGATACATCTGCGGATCGAGATCCTTAAAGATGTACGGCTCGCGCTCGATGCTGGTGCCGTGGACGCGCATGATCGGGTTGAACGCAGCGTACTGGAACCAGCGCGCAAAAAGCTCACGGTAGGCCGGGTTTTGCTCGCCGCCCTGAAAATCATTGACGAAAAAGCCACCGGTATCCTGCGTCCAGTAGGGATTGCCGGTGATGGTGACATTGACACCGCCATCTATCTGTTCGGCCAGCGTCTTCCAGCTTGCCGAGTTGTCGCCGGACCATGAGGCGGCCCCGGTGCGCTGTGCACCCGCCCAGGCCGAGCGCGTCAGGGTGAAGACGCGCTTGTTGCTGGTCGCCCTCTGGCCGTCATAGGTGCCCTGGGTCGTCAGGAGCGTGTAGGGGTTGAGGTAGCGCGTGAAATCACCCAGGGCATTGGTGCCCAGGCCTTTGATGTCTCTGACAACCTCATCCGGATTGTGTACGGCCGTGCCGACCTCCACTTCGGTGCCATCCATCCAGAGCGCATCCACACCCTTGTCCAGCAGGCCCGTCTTGATGTGTTTGAAATAGATTTCACGGCCCTTAGGGCTGAAGGCGTCATAGATGCGCGCCTTTTTCGATATCCAGTGCAGCGGTTCAAAACGAAGACCGTTTGCATCAAGCTCTTTGGCCAGTTGCGTATCATTGCCCACCGACGGCCAGATCGAGATCATCAGCTTCATATTTAGGTCGTGAATATCGCGGATCACGCCCTCCGGATCAGGAAAGCGATCCTTGTCCCAGATCATGCCGCTCCAGGTACCGTCCTTGTCGGAGCCCCAGTATTGCCAGTCCTGCACAATGTAATCGAGTGGAAACTGCTCCTTGCGGAAGGTCTGCGCCACTTCAAGCAGGCGGTTTTGAGTCTGATAGCGTTCCTTACTCATAAACAGGCCAAACGCCTGCTTTGGGTACATGGGCGCTTGCCCCGTCAGATCACGATAGGCCGCCACGACCGCGTCCATATTGTCGCCGCCCATGAAGTAATAATCGACGCCCCCCGGCGCACTTTCCGCCCACAGGGTCGCGCCGTCCGCATCGTCCCTGAACTTCATAACCGAATAGGTGTCCCACAGGATGCCGTAGCGTTCTGACGACATCATCACAGGGATGATGATCCCGGTATTGGTCTGGACCAGAAGAAGTTCCTTGCCCCGGCGATTGAGTTCGCCCTCGCCGACGAATCCAAAGCCGAAAATGCCTTCATCCGGCTTGAGGTTGAAGCTGTTGCTGACCTCATAGGTGGGCGCACCGGAAATCTCGACCGGCTTCAGGGTTTCGGGCTGGCGCGCACGCTCAGAAGTATAGACCTTGCCCGCCTCATCCGTGAACGTCAGGGCCCCGGAGCGCTTATCGACAACAATCGTTAGTTTCTTGGATACGATAGTCAGGGCCGTTGCTGTTTCCCGGATGTCGAAGGCAATCGGGTCGGGCTTATCAATCACGACAAGGCTGGGCGCGGTCCAGAAGTTCTGGCCGAGGTTGGCGTTGACCCGCACCGCTTCGGGGCCGTAGAAAATGATATTTTTGGTGACACCTGCGTACCTTACCTGCACGCCATTCGTGAGGCGCGTGAAGGTAAACCCGGCCTCAGAGGGGGCCACCACACCCATGAGATGACCATTGGCATCCAGACCCGATGGGGCTGCGGCCAGAGCTACACCCGACATCAGAGCCAGTGCTGATATACAACCCATCAGGATGGCTGGTTTCATTTTAGCGTTTCCTTTTTCCGGTTCAGACCATACCTTGGCCGGTGATTTTGAGCACAGGCGTGAAGGCCGGTTTTACGTCTGGTAATTTGACCGTCAGACCGTCCATACCCAGTTCAAACGGCACCGAATCATAGCCCAGAAACTCGACCTGCGCTATCCTGCCCTTACGCTGTGCCGAGAGCCTTCCGCCACTGGGAACGCTCTAAACAAACCGGGACAACAGGCGGATATAGGCCACCTGATAGCCGTTGGAGTTTTCCGTGATTGGCCATGAGTTCAGCGGCCAGGCGGTATTGAAGTCCTTGTAGGATTTTTGCCCCGGCTGGCCATAAGGTGGAGATGGCCGCGTGGTGCCACACTGCGAACTGATCGAAGGACAACGGTCACCCCAGTTCCACTGGCCCTTATTCGGACCACCGGGCAGGAAGCCGGGAGGCGGGCCGTAAGCGGAGGTAGCCGCGCTGTCCCACGGGGTGCCATCAAAGAACCAGAAGTGCCAGATCTCGTTGGCTGATTTTTCCGCCCCAAGACTGGACATATTGGTCAGGTAGCACAGGCCCAGCGGGTTCACGCCGTGCAGGTAATGGATGTAGTGCGCGGCGGCATTCAGATTTTCCGTCGCTGTATGGGCGGTACCCAGATTGTGGGTGTTCAGTGTGGTGAATATCAGGCCCGTATTGGCTTTGACCGAATTGCTGCCCCAGATATAGTCAAAGATAAAGGCGTAGTACGGATCGGCCTTAGTGGTAATCTTGCCCCACACATATTCGCCATTGGCCCCGTTGACGTAATGGGCTCGGATCGAATTAGCGACCGTAGTCGTGGCTCCCGGCAGGCTGGCATAGTAGAGCAGGGCATCCTGCATCCCGGTTTCATAGGCCGTCACATAGTTGCCGTATCGGACCAGATTAGCCTCATCGTAGTTCGCATCGACGAAATCGCGGTACACGCTGCTGCCCGTCAAAGCGTACAGATAGATCGCTGCCTGCAGCTTGGCCATCAGACGCCCGCGATCATCGGTTTCCTGCTGTCCGGCCCCCAGCCCCTGAGAGCCGTAGGCCGCATCATTGTTCTGGAACAGCACATTGGGGTTGGCCACCGCCCACGTCCAGGCGCGTTCGGCACGGATGCGCAGATCTGCGGCATAGGTGGAAAGCGCGGGAAAACCCGCCAGAATTTTTGCCCCAAGCGCCAAAGCCCCGGCAGTACTGAGCGTGGCGGAGGTGCTGGCCGGACCATAATAGCTGGGGGTTGTAATGGAAGACGGCGGGCTGCCGCCGCCGAGGCCGACGATAGACAGGACGGCGTCACCACCGGCCCCGTCCTGCATTTTTTTCAGCCAGTCAAGGCCCCACCTGGCTTCGTCAATGATGTCAGGGATGCCGTTGCCGGATTCGGGGATGTTGTAATCATCGCCCCAGACGGTCGGATTTTCGAAATAGGCATAGAGCAGCGCCGTCACATAGCCCGCCGCCCAGCTGGTATATTTGTTCGCATCCCCGGCGTCATACCAGCCGCCCGACAGATCGCGCTCGGTCGAGGGATCAGCCTGTGCCGTAAACAGGCGCGCGTTTCGGTCCTGACCCGGCCCGACATGCGATGCGCCATCCGCCCAGTTGGCCCCGGCATGGGTCGCCAGCTTTACCTGACCGGCGCGCTGATAGTAGAAAGTACGCACCGCCGCCTTAAGCACGGGCAGGTAAACATCTGCCGCGATCTTGAAGGTGTAGGACTTCACATTGCGCTGGGTGTCGCGGATAAAATACTCACCCGGTGTCGTCACGCTGCTGAAGTCAAAGTGCCAGGCCTTGTCGCCAGAGCTGGGGTCGGTCGCCCCGCCGTTCCACGCTGTCAGCCCGCCCGTAAACACAACCGCATTGGTCGCGGCGTTCACGACGTCATAGACCGTGCCGGGTGCAAAGGAATCGGCCGCATCGAAGCTGACAATCGGGTCGCCCTGCGATGTGGTGCCCAGATTATCACTCTGCGGGTCACGCACGACTGCAATCTTGGCTTGCCCCGGCAGATAACCGAACTGATCAACGACGATCGGGATGCCATTCGTCATGGTTGTCGGCTGGACGACCGGCGCAATTGACGATGAAGATGAAGATGACGATGAAGAACCGCCGCCGGAACTGCCGCCACCGCCGCCCCCACCGCCACAACTGATCAGGCTGAGCGGCACCAGTGAGGCACCGGCAGCCAGCAAAAATCTGCGGCGGTTGCTGTTGGATAGTGTTGTCATTTTGTGGTTTCCGTCCCCTTTGCATTGGCTTGAAGCCGCCGCAGTTATTTTTTGCCAGCCCCGATCAGGAGTGCGTTTAGCCCTTGCGGATCACGTAAGGCCTGCGTGCGCCGGTCGATCAGGTCGCCGGTATCCCACAGGAACGGCACCACACCATTCTCGAGGGCCATCTGGGTGACATAGGCCAGCCAGTAATTGCGCGACGCCAGATGCTTTTCCAGATCGAACGGGCCTTTGCGAGTCATGGCACCGTATTCCCCAAGAATGACGGGAATGCCCTTATCCGTGAACAGGCGCTTCAGAATCGCCATCTGTTCATCGACCGTATCTTCCTCGCCCCAGGTCGCATTGCGTTCCGGCTCCAGTGTGGAGTGGAAGTCCTTGCCCCAGTAGTAGAACATCTTGCCCCAGCTCGCGTCCTCGCTGATGATCGCAAATTGTGCGGGGGTGTAGTAATGGGCTTCGACCATCAGCCGATCTGGCACGGTGTCGGCCGGCATCTTGTTCCAGAGAGGCTCTGCAAGCTCGATATTGGTTTCGGCCAACTGCAGGACAAGCGTGCGGTATGCATTTTTGCCACCCGTCGACCTTACGGTATCAACGAAGGTCTGATGGTAGGCATAAAGCACCTCCATCTGCTCAGCGGTTTTGCAGTTGGGCTCATTGGCGCTGGCGAAAATCAGCCGCTCGTCATAGTCACGCAGGTGGGTGGCAATCTGCTCCCAGAAGGCGCGCTGCTTGGGGATGACCCGGTCTCTGGCCGCGACGGTGACGTTGTTTTCCAGCCAGCCGCCGTCCCAGTGAATATTGAGCACGACATACATGTCGGCATTGATGCAATACTGGACGACCGTCTTGACGCGGTTAAGCCAGTCCTCGCTGATTTTCGCCGTTTTCTGATCGGCGTACTGGTTCCAGGCACACGGCAGGCGTATCGCGTCGAACCCTCTGGCCTTGACAGCATTCACCAGAGCCTGACTGATGTCCGGGTTGCCCCAGGCGTTTTCGCCCCCAATGGCTTCAAGCGTATTGCCGATATTGAAGCCAAGCTTTATGCGCGCGGCGATCTGAATTGCCTTGCTGGCCATGCTGCTGGCATCGGGTGCCAGCGGACGGGTATTGTAGCTGGGATAGACTACAGGCGCACCCATTGAGCGCTGAGCAGCCCCTGGCTCTGCGCCGCGCGCAAGGCTGGCAAACGTCATGGGCACAAGGGCTGCCCCCGCCGCCAACATGAACTTGCGGCGATGGGGATCAATGGGGTTCGTCATGTTCGTCATCCTGCGTATGCCTGATGGGCTCACCCCAGCGGGGTGAGCTTGACCAGCACGACATCGTTCGTGTTCATCGCCACCCTGACCTCGGCCGTTCCATCGCGGCCAACCGTCACCACACGCTCGGTTTCGGGCAGGTCGCGGGTCGCGTCCTGCAGCTTTGCCAGTTGCGCGGGCGTCAGTTCCTGGGGCGAGCCCATTTCAATCCACAGAGATTGGGCATCGTTCTTTTTGTAACCTGTCCGGTTGATTTTGAGCGCGAATTTGCCGGGGGTCAGGCCCGTCAGGCTCAGTTTCACCGGCTCGGATTTGCGGTTGGGCACCAGCTTGCTGAAGAAGGTGCCATTGCTCCTGCCCTTCTGATCCGGCAACTGGAAGTCCCACAGAACCGCCGCAACCGACTGGCCATCGACAGCCGCCCAGACCTGCGCGTCTGTGGTGGGGATTTCCATACCCTTCAACGCGTTAAGGTATTTATAGGTGAACCATGACGCCTTGCGCACGCCGTCCTTAGTCATCAGACCAAAACCGCCGTGGAAGGGGCCGCCCGGAGGGCCCGGTTCTTCGAACAGGTCGGAATAAACCCAGTAGCTCATGCCCTGAGCCACGCCCTGAACGCCCCGAACCTTGCTGACGATATAGGGGGCGGCGACATAGGAATCGTGGCTGATGTCACGCGGATTGTAGCTGGTGCTCCATTCCGTAAAGTACAGCGGCGTACCGGGCAAATGCGAAGCTTCGATCTCGGCCCGAACCTTTTTAACATCACCGATGACGGCGTTGGGGTTCTTCGACAACTGGAGGTCCATCTTGCCTTCTTCGTCGAGATAGCCATAGTCGACGCCGTAGGTGTGGGTGGTGACGAAATCGACCGGCGTATTGGTCGCCTTGGCATAGGCCATCAGTTCGGGCACCCACGCCGCACCGGCGGTCGACGGGCCGCCGACACGAAGCTTAGGATCGACGGCCTTAAGCGTGCGGGCGGTGACGCCATAAAGCGCGAAATAAGCCTCCTGATCGGCAAACCGCCAGAAACCATCAAGGTTCGGCTCGTTCCACACCTCGAAATACCATGTGCGTACTTCTTCGAGGCCATAGCGGGCGATCAGGTGACGCGCAAAGGCATCGATCAGATGCTCCCACATGTCGAGACGCGGGTGGGAGACATTACCCTTCCAGTAAAAGATCGTCTGATCCGCCGACTTCATAGCCGAAGGGGTGAAGCCCAGCTCAATGAACGGCCGGATGCCCATCTTCAGGAAGCGGTCGTACATATAGTCAATCTTGGTCCAGTCATAGACGACCTTATTGTCGACCAGTTTCACCGTGCCCAAGTCGTCGTGGAAGATGTCGTGGAAGCGGATGTAGCGGAACCCCAGCTCATCCACGGCGGTTTCAAGCTGCGCCAGATTGGCTTCGCGAATGGTTGTGCCGGAATAGTCTGCGCCAACGGACAAATCGAAGAAGCGATCAACCGGCGTAGTCGCTTTGGTAAGATCAAGCGTGGCCTGCCGCGCAACACGGCCTTGCGCCATGGCACCAGAAGCGGATGTCGCCGCCGTTAGCGCTATCATCGATGCAAAGGTTCTTCGGGAAAGATTGAAGGTCATGTTAGCTATTCCGATATAAGGACTAATATTTCACGGTCTTGCATTTCACGGGCGGGGGCAAAAGAGGCTCAGGACGACGCCATCGCATCATTGAAATGGTTCACCCTGAGCCATTGTGGTAGATACCTACTCGATCAGTTCAACGCCATCAGCCGGGAGGTGCAGGGTTCCGGTGTAGGTCTTGCCCGACAGCAGGCCGGTTTTCTTGCCGTCCAGAACCACGTCTTTTGGGCCGTATGAGGCGTTTACATAAAGCGTGCGGCCATTGACGGTGCGGGCATAAACCCCTTCCGGTGTTTTCGGGCCCGGTACGATACCGACCTGCGCATACAGGCTCTGGTACAGGGGCTTCATGATCGACGGTTGGGCCGGGGTTGCGACATAGATGGCCTTGCCCTTGCCGTAGGTGTTGACCGTGGCGATCGGGGGCGAGCCTTCGACATTGGTGATGCGTCCCAGCACCTTGGCAGTTGTCGGTTCGAGCACTTCGTAGAAGTTGATGGTCGTGCTGAAGTCGGTTTCACCCAGCTTGCCCGTCAGCGGCCCCCAACTGCGATAGAACTCTTTGGTCGTAAGGCCGAACACGTCGGTCAGGCGCCCCGGCAGCGGGGTGCTGAACCATTGGTTGGTCTCATCCACCTTATCCGACATGGCCGTCATGATGACCGTGCCACCATTCTTGACATACTTACGGATATTGTCCGCCGCGGCCTGATCCATCAAATAGATACCCGGCACCACCACCATCTTATAGCGGCTGAGATCTTCAGGGCCGATATTGATGACCGACACATCGATATTGTCGTTATAGACCGGCGAAAACGCGTTATGGGCATGCACCATGTAATCGGTGGTGTAGTATTGCGCTACCGTGTTTGACCAGCTTTTGGGCGCTGAGGCGACCTTGGCTTCAAACGAATAGGCGATGGCGACTTCTGGTTTCAGTTGACGTGGAAAACCCATTTTTTCCATCATCTTGAATTCTTTAGCGATCCCGCCCCATTCGTCGAGCTTCCATGACGGCGTGTCGTCGTGATCGACCAGGCCGAACAGAGCCTGCTCCTCACCGCCCCGGTGGCTGTTGAACGTCCAGGCCAGCAACCCTTGAGCGCCATTGACCAGCCCGAAATGGGCCCACATGCGCGACCGGCCCTTATAGCCATAATAGCCGCCGCCACCGGCCTGAAACTCAACGTACCAGCTTGGGTTCGGCGAAGCACCGCGCATCATCATGGTCTCATAGCCACCACTGATAGCATCGCCGTTGTAAAATCCGTGCGAGCCGTGCGTGACGTAGTCCTTATAGGTCGAGAGATAATCAAAGCCCTTGCGACCGCTTGAGTCCCACAGATTGGAAATCGCCGGTTTGTCCGGCGCATTGCGACGGCGAGCATTTTCAAGGATCATCAGGTTATGAATAGTGACCTCTGACCAGTAGCGGCGCAGATCAAGGTAACGCTCAAACGGGCCAGGACCGTCGCCGTAAGGCAGCTCAATCTGATCCCAGTCGGTGAGTGTGCGCGACCAGCGCTGGGTGGCCCAGGCCTTGTTCAGGCTTTCCAGATTGCCGTATTTTTTCTTGAGCCAGACAACAAATCTGTCCTTGTCAGCCTCAGAATAGGACATGAAACCGTTGCCGATTTCGTTATTGTAACCGATGGCTATGGTCGCGGGATGCTTGCCATAGCGCTTGGTCATGGCCTCAGCCAGCTCAGCGACCAGTCGCTGATAGTCGGGATCACTGGTGTTATCCATATAGCGTTCGGCGGCATAAAGACGCGTGCCGTTCTGCGTCACCAGATCGACGCCGGGATATTTTTTATGCAACCACATCGGTGCGGGCTGACCGGGAATGTCGACGATGACCTTGATGCCGGCGGCATGCATCTCGGCCATGACCTTATCGAACGCCTCAAAGGTGAACACCCCTTCCGCGGGTTGGAAATAGTCCCAGGACAGATCGCCCATTCGCACGACCGTAAAGCCCGCCTTTTTCATCAGGGCAATGTCCTGAGTGATCTGTTTGGGCGTGCGGTCAACGGGCTGATAGTTGGCCCCCACATAAAGCCGATCCGTCTTCACGCCCTGCATGTGGCCCGCAGGGGTTTGTGCCTGCGCCTGAGCGGGTATCACTCCGGAAACAGCCGACAAAATGGCTGCGGTTCCGATCAAAATATCTCTAAATTTCATTGTCTCTTCCTGAAGACCGCACGCGCGGAAACCTGAATAGGGGCAGCGCATTATTGAAATGCGCGGCTTGTCTTTACGCATTTTAGTCGCAATGTAGTCGCCGAAAACCGCTCACACTTTGGGCTCCGCCGAACTTCGTTTCGGCATATCGCTCTAGCTCTGAAATGTTATCTTGAAAGCGCTGGCGTGGCGCGTCGGCAAGGCCGATGGCAAGTCGATCACCAGTGCCTTATCGGTCTGCTGGAAGGTCAAGGCTTTCTTCACCCCCAACAGGCTCACCCGTTTGACCCGGCGCGATTCATGCCCTGCCGCGCGTCCCAGCGATGTGACCACGACCGACTGCTTGGGTTCACCCAGCGTAGTGAAGCGAAGGTCCTGCGCCGTGTAGGCGACGCTTTCCTGAAACGGCCCTCCGGCCATCGGCAGACGGTACTCAGGCTTTGCATCCGGCGCTATGCCCGGCACACAGCCAGCCTCACCCGCCTTGGCCGTACTCGCCGCAAGAGTTGTGGTGCCAAGCGCCGCCACGGCTGGTACGCCACCCAATAAATCTCGCTTACTTATGCCCGCCATATTCATTCCTGTGTATTTTGTCCTCAAAGTGCAGTCTCTGCTCAGAGCGCGCACTTCGGGCATTTAGTTGATTTATATTGCCGCATATAAAATTACATTTCAACAGCAAAATAAAAAAGACGCACATAGATTTAAAATAGCATCAAGATACTGATATTAATCACTTTGCATGGCTTTTTCAGGCCGGCCTTACCGCCGCCTTCAATGAGCGGCGGCAGGGGTTACAGCGTTCAGGCGTAGGCGTTAAGAGAGCAAACCCTCCACGTCGCAGAAGGGTCGGTTTGGCCCGGGAGAGCTGAAAATAGCCAGCCCCCCCTGCGGCTGACCGGCGATCCGTTTTGCCAGGTTCTGAGAGGGAGCAAAAATTCCGGTAACGAACTTGCCGGCATGGGCCTTACCGGAGGAAATACCCGCTTCGTCCTAACGGTCAGAAACCAGTCACAGCGCCTCTGTGGCACAGCAAAATGTCTTTATCAGGCTGATATCGCAGAGCGCCCGATACTACTTTCCCGATGTCGAAAATCGCACAGCCCCTGCTGTCGACGATATGGATTCTGAACGCGCTTTGGAACCTATTGTACAGTGGGCCGTCAGCTTTGAGCGTCCAGCGAAAGCGCGGGCGCAATGTATCGACACCGCAGGCATCGGTGCGCCACTCAACCCGACCGCTAAGCAAGGCTGGGGGGCTTAAAGCCATGCAGCCGAACCTGCTCAATCAGGTCGCGATGCTTGGGCAATATCGATAAGGCGTGGTCGCCTTGGCGTCTTATCTCCGCAAACTGTGTCTTGGCGTCCTCGAAGTACCTGTAGACACCGGCCTGAGCGCTGATATCTGTTTTATAGCCCATACCATAGAGGACATACTGCCAGTTTGCCTCGGTGAAGATGTCGTGATTGGGATCCATGTCCAGAAACGATGGTGGACGAAAGCGCCAGCGCTCCAGCCGATCTTTAAGATCATCGGAAAGGCTTTCCGGGCGGACATTGTCGCGCCAGAAGTCTGTATCCGTACGCTGCGTCAAACAGTAATGCAGCTTGATGAAGTCAACCACATGCTCATAGCGGCGCGTCATGAAGCGGTTAAATTGCTGCGCGCAAACCTCGTAACTATGTTCCCAGGGGAACAGATTGGACAGAATGACCGACGCGATTTCAGCGAACCCAATACCGGTCGCTTCGAGCGGCTCAATAAATCCGCCCGACAGGCCGATGGCCACGCAATTATTCTTCCAGTGGGTCTGCCGGTAGCCCGCTTCAAAATTCAAAAACCGGACATCACAGGATCGCGCCGCAGGTCCGGCATATTCGCGTAAGACCTGCTCGGCGCGCTCATCAGTCGTATGATCCGTCGAATAAACATAGCCGACACCCCGACGCCCGACCAACCCGATATCCCAGGTCCAGCCATTTTCCTGAGCCGTGGAAATGGTCTGGGATTCAATCGGTTTGCCCGGTTGATCGTAAGGCACCTGCAGGGCCACGGCCCGGTTGGTGAAAAGCTGTGAGCGCAGGGATTTAAACGGCACGCCCAAAGCCTGACCGATCAGTTGCGCTTTGAAGCCTGTGCAATCGATATACAGGTCCGCTGTCTGATCGCCATGCGCCCGCGTTACCAGTTTTTCGATAAAGCCGTTTTCGCCGGCCCTAACCGCATCGACCGTGTCTTCGATATGGGTGACGCCAAACGATTTAGCCTTTCGGCGCAACAGCCTTGAGAGTTCCACCGCATCAAAGTGATACGCATAGTTCAGCAGACCGTTATGGCCCGCATGGTTGATCAGCTTAGGGGCGCGTTTATCATTGACGATTTGCTCCTGAATCGTGCTGACGCTGCCCCAGGAAGCCTCTCCCGCCGCCCCTAACAGCCAGTAGGGCAGAACGTCGAATTGTGAGTGCTGGGATGAAATCTGGAACGGATGAAAATAATAATCTTCGCTGTTCTTATCGAGAGCGCCACGCCAGTTCACGAAGCGGATGCCCTGCTTATAGGTAGCACTAGCCTCACGCACCAGACTGTCTTCATCAAGCTCTATCCGGCTGAATGTCTTTCTGATGCTGGGGAACGTGCCTTCACCAACGCCAATAATACCAATATCCGGCGATTCAATGAGGGTAATATCCAGACCCGATGGCAAGCCATAAGACAGGATTTTAGCAAGGTAAGCCGCCGTGACCCATCCCGCCGTACCGCCGCCGACTATGATGACTTTTTTTCGTGTAAGCGCCATTCAGGTTTGTTCCGGAGCCTGCAAAAACACGGCCTAAGAAAAGCGGGAGCCTGCATATCGCAGCGCTCCCGCCTTAATACACCTAACTAGTAACGCATCCGCAAGTACGCATTTACGCGGCGGTCTGACACATAGGTATCATAGCGCAGGAACACACCCGGCAGCGGCTCCTGTAGTGTCTTCGACTTGGTATTGGTCAGGTTGTTGGCCTGAACGCCGAAGGAGACATTGTTGTTGAGCTTGTAATCCAGACTCCAGTCAAGGAACCCGGCATCGTCACTCCACATCGGCACCATATCCCAGATGCGGCCCTGAGAGCTGCTATCGGTACAGGCGGTACAGATGCGTGGTCCACCACCCCGGCCAACATATGACAGCGGGTTGGCGCTGGTGCCCATAAGTTGCTTTGAGCGCCAGTTGTAGGCCAGACGTGTGTTGAACGCGCCCTTGCTGTAGTACAGTTCCACGTTATACGAATACTTCGACATGCCATAATAGGGCATGGTTCCGAAATCAGGGTTATAGCTCGGGTCCAGACACGGATCGCCGTTGCTAACCGTGTTACACCGCGGGTCATCAAGACCGTCCGGAACATAGCCATCCCCCTTGACCGAGTTGGCCAGCAGCGCCGGATTCTCACTGTCAACATAGGTGAAGTTAGCACTGATACCCAGGCCATCAAACGGTGACGGCAGCATATCAAGGAAGGTACGTCCACCGATTTCAACACCGCGGATCTTGGCTTTTTCAGAGGCGGAGGTCGTCCGGTTCTGGACATAGAACCAGGGTATATCCACCGAAACCTCGACCGGATTATTCGGATCCGTCACATCAAGCAGGGGTGTTGACTGCGTCTGATAGAAGGCGTCGTACAGATCCTGATTCTTTATATCCTTGGCGAAGACGTCGATATAGGCATAGGTGCCATTTCTTGGATACCATTCGTAAGTCAGATCAAGGTTCGTGAAGCTTACGGGCTTCATATCCGCCCCGCCGCCACGGCTGGTCATGGTTTCCAGATAATTGATGCTTGCGCCGCCCTGACCGATCAGTGCCTTGAGATTTGGCTCAATAGTTCCGCCCGCCCTGATGTCATTCAGGTTTGGCTGGCTGACCCCCTGAGACGCCGCAAATCGGACGACAACCTCCGAGGAGACATCAAACTTGACGTTCACCGACGGCAATACCCGTATATATCTAATCTCTTTTTCGCGCAGCGTAGAACCGGGAATAGGCTGATACAAACGCCCTTGTGGTATCCCGCTCAACGCAGATGACGCGTCCGAAACATTCAGGTAAAAGGCATCCGCCTGGTTTACCCTGAAGTTTCCGTCGCCGCGTAAACGCCCATTGACGACACGCACGCCCATATTACCAGTGAAGCGAGGAATGATGCCAAAACCTTCGCTGCCGAATTTGGTCTGAACATAAATTGCCGTGCTGCGGATGTCCGTATTGGTAACACCAAGGTTCTGGTCGATATTCAGGTCATAGTATTCCTGTGGCGTCAGGCCGCCATTGACCACATCTTCACTGAAGCTGGCCAGACGCGTCCAGTCAAAAGATTTGAGCAGGGATTCGCTAGGCACCAATACAGCCCCCGGAGAGTTTGTATCGTCGCCCATGAAGTTAGGAAAGTCATAGACTTCATAGTCAGAGGGGCTAATGACACCAATCGCGTAATCCCCTGTCAGATAAGCGCGATAGCCGATATTGTCCGGATTTTGACCGCTGGGGTATGTGTAATCCACCCAGTCTTTTGAAATCGGTGCCCAATAGGTGCCTATGAAATTATCGCGCTCTTCACGAACCGCAGCACGAACACCCCAGGATACGGACTTGAAGAAATTATCTTCATTAAGTGAGTAATCAACATCGATATTGGCGGCAATGGCCGTGCCTTCATTATCCGCCCCATTGTAAGAGAATTGGGCGAAGTGAGCGGTATCGGTATCGACCAAAGCCGCGGCGTTGAAGCCGCCGAGTTTGGGCACATCACCGGTCACATCAAAGCTGGCCTGCGTCAAACCCTCGCTTCGCTGCGTGATGCCCGCCCCCATGTTACGTCCTTCGGCGACCGAATGGACAAACTGCAACGCCCCCCTGACGCGCATATTATCCGTAGGGTTCCACACGAAGCTTGTGCTCCAGTCCAGCGTAGACGACGTACTATCACTGGCACTGGCACTTCCGGTCAAATTAAGCGGCGTGCCAGTGCTCCCACCCGTGGGCTGGCAGAAGAACATACCCGGCTGCCCCCACTTGCCCCAATCGATACTTGGCTGTGAGGTTGAGGTTGACCCATAGGTTGAGCGGCAGTCCTGATCCAGAATCGTATCCCCAGGCGTGCCCTGATAATCCGGTGACCAGTCAAAAGCCCAGATATATTCATAGGCGGGGTCTGACCTGGGCAGATACTCCAGCAGCCAGTTGTTCCCGCCCCAGCCAAAGACCGGATCACCGATACCGGTTGCCCCCACATATAAGTCACCACTCACCATGGCACCGTTGGAATCATAGGTGGCATTTGTCGGGATATTCTGAGCCGACAAGGTGGGATCCACACTCCATCCACCGCCACGCCCGTAGGTTTTGGATTTTTTCTGAGAGTAGAACAGGGTTGACGTTAGGGTCAGCTCATCTTTCGGCTCCCACTGATAGGCCACATAAACACCATCACGGGTCCGCTCACTGCGCCCCTGATTCCAGTTGTACCCCGTCGGCACAAGCGCCGTATTGTCATTTTCAGGTCTTTCCGGATTAATCTGAAGCGCGTAGGCGCCCATTTGCGCATTGTCATTACCTTCATAGCGCTCGCTATGGGCGATATCGAACAGAAGGCCCATCTCGCCCAATTTGGTATCGAAACGGCGCGATACCAAGCCTGAGATATTCGGAGAGACCTTATCGGACAAGTCGCCATAGCTGGCGCCCGCAGAGAGTTCCAAGGCAGGCTTTTTGTAATCAAACGGCAGGCGCGTTCTCAAATCGATGGCCGAAGCCCCGCCTTCGAGAATGTCCGCACGGGACGCCTTATAGATATCCACACCGGCCATCAGCTCAGGCGTTACCTCATCCCACATCAAACCGCTGGCACCATTGGCGCTGAACGCCTGACGGCCATTGAGCGTGCTTGAATTATAGGGCAGACCGCGCACCGTAACCCCGGTGCCCTCAACCTGAAAACTTGGCGTACCACCCTGTGAAAATGCAAATCGGGAAACCGTAACCCCCGAAACCCGCTGCAGCACCTCGGTAATAGATGCATCAGGCAACTGACCGGCTTCGTCAGCCACAACCGAATCGACGATCGTGTCAGAATTCTTCTTGATCTCAATAGCGCTCTGCAGCGCCTTACGGCGCGCCGTAACGACCACGACCGTGTCGGCTTCGTCCGCAGACTCGACCGCAGGAGCCGCATTCTGCGCATAAACAGGCACCGCCACCATTGCTACAGCAAGAGACGATACGCCCGCACACAACATCACTTTTAGCGATTTCATTCCTGGGTTCCCTCATATTTGGGGCCAAACTGTTGCAGCCCCTTATTTTGTTTTTGACGACCTTGTCGATTTGTCGTCTCACGCGCATAAAATGCCCTTAGACGATTTCGTTCAAGTTTAAAATTTTGCTTCATATATAAATCGATTATATGTTGCAACTTTGCAACCCAGCTCAACCATGGCCTATAGACGCGACGCGGCCAAAAAAATCCCCTTGCCGCAGGACGCAGGACAAGGGGATAAAACCGTTAAGGCCTCACGCGGAAGGAGTTACTGAGCCTAACAAACGGGATCGAACAATACGATTCACACAAGCCATGAGCACTCGCTCACAAATCGACCCTAAAACAGACAGAATTTAAAATCAAATATAAAATTAAATTTTATATAGAAATTTTGCTTTAAAAAATTGCTCTCCATGCCCAGGAATTTCAAAGCATTTAGAGTCCCGAACTTATATAAAAGCGATAAAAAGCAATTAAATTAAAACAATTCAGTCTCTTTTTAATGAGCTCGCTTCCAAATGAACCATCATATGGGCACCAGACGCCAAATCATACGCAATGCGAAATTTCATAAATAAAATAACATTGATTTATACTGACTAATTATATCAGATACCGACCAAAAATTGACTTAGGTTTCCATTTATGGTGTTCATTGGCGAAACTCGTTTTGGGTCTGCTGATGGCCTGCCCCCCTTCTGCAACGCCGCTTTCAAGGCCCCAATATGTATAACAAAACAACCAGCGTGGCGTTCGATTGATCATGGCAAGACGAAAACCCGAAAATCATGATGAAGACGATGCGAATGATTTGCGGTACCGCGCACCAGCCCTTGAAAAAGGGCTTGATATTATAGAGCTTTTAGCGTCTGCACCGCGTCCATTAAGCCCCAAGCAGATTTCTGAAAGACTGAACCGGTCTGTGAGCGAATTGTTCCGGATGGTTCAGGTTCTGGAAAAACGCGGCTATGTGGCCATGGCTGAGAATCAAAGCGGATATGAGCTTACGAACAAGCTGTTTTCTTTGGCCATGTCGCGGGGCGTAAGCAAAAACCTCCTCGATCACGCTATTCCGGTGATGAGGTCACTTGCCGAAAACATCCTTCAGGCTTGTCATATTGTCGTGGTGTCGGACGATCAAATCGTGGTCGTCGGTCAGATGGACGCGCCCGGCATACCCAGTTTCCATATTCGGGTAGGATATCGGCAAAATATCACCGATACAGCCTCCGGCGCGGTTTTTTATGCGTTTCAAAGCCCAAAGGTTCGCAAAGCCTGGCGAACAGCGCTTCAGCCAAACCTGACACCGGAAGAGAGAGAAACATTTGAAGCCCAAGCTGATCGCGCCCGGGCAGAAGGGCATCTGGTCGCAAAAAGCCAGTATGCGGACAGCATTACCGACATATGCAGCCCAATCTTTAGCGACAACGGCTTAGTCGCCGCTTTGACTATTCCGTATATAAAAAGCAAACTCAGCGTAAGTATCGAAGACTGTGTCGCCTCTCTTAAGGAGGCAAGCTTGCAGCTATCGACCTTACTCGGTGCCACCCCTGGCAGCTCAAATCCCCAGATCAAATCCTAAGGGTTCTGGGTGACGTCCGTACTATAAAACAAAAAACGGTACTCCAAGCGGGAGCCCTCGCGCCCATAAAGATGAGATCCCCGCCATGGGCCAACGCAATCTGGCGCGCCAGATTGAGGCCAGTTCCCGTGCCATTCGCCTTGGTGGTTACAAAGGCGTGGAAAATCTGCCCGGCAAGAGGCTCTGGAATGCCGCCGCCATTATCAGAGATAAGTATTCTGGCTTCATCGGAATCGCACTCCATAGACACCTGAATCTGGCCGGCTACCGGCATTCCGATGGTCGCTTCGGCGGCATTACTCAAAATATTAAGAAGCGCCTGCGCCATCAGGGTTTCATCCAGATCAAAGCGCGGGCAATGCTTCTGAATATCGATCCGGATACTGATATTGCTCGCCAGAGGGCTTTGGCGAAACACCTGAACAATATCCTGAATCAGGGTGCCGACATCGACCGAACGAAGCGCGGGATCAGGCAGTCGTGCCAATGCCCGATAGGCTTCTATAAAGCGTGAAAGGCTATCGGCGCGCTTGGCCAGTACATCCAGCGCTTTGAGTGCCGCTTTCGAGGCGGGGGTGTTTTCGTCGATAAGATAACTGCGGGCAACGTCAGCCAACGAGGCTACAGGGGTCAGGGAGTTCATGATTTCATGACTGAGAACTCTCAATAAATCCCGCAAGGCCGTAGCTTCGGCGATACGGATTTCTGGCTGTATATCGGTAAGACTGACCAGACGGAGCTTTTCATGGGCCGTTGTAATTTCGCTGATGGCAATGGCATAGGTCCGGCCAAACAGCACAACCGAATGTCTTGAGCCCAGTTCGGCATTCATAACGACCTGATAGAGATTGTCAGGGACATTCACGACCAGATCATCGGTTCGAAACAAACTGCGGGCGGCCAGATTTACCGCCTGCATGCCCATTTCCGGACTAAATTTGAAGAGCGGAATCGCTACCTGATCGAGTAGGGCCGCCAGGGGGTCTCCCCCCGGCAATTTATCTGGCCTAAAGGCGGGTGGATCCTGCAAAACCGGGGACTTGTGCTGAAGCGCCATGACAAGGCATCCGACCATTACGAGGATACCCAGCGCCATATTGGCCCAAAGCTGCTTTTGGGCCGCATCCCAGGTGAAGCCTGTGCCGACAATCAGCGCCGCCAAAGTCATCAAATGCCAATGACGTGCCTTAAAGGCCATGTCGGGCCATGCGGCGGTACAAGGTTTGACGCGTAACCCCAAGTTCGACGGCCGCCTTTGAAATATTAAAATTATGACGACTAAGCGCTTCTTCTATCGCATATTTTTCAGAGCGTTCAAGGTTAAGCCCGCTACTTGTCTCAGTCGATGTAGCCGAAGACAAATCAAGATCAGAAAATGAGATAATCGGGCCGTCCGACTCGGCCACAGCGCGCTCAATGATCCTGCGCAGTGCGTGAAGATTATCCGGCCATGGAAATGCCCGCAAACCCACAATGGCTTCAGGGGCTAAAGACCGGGGGCCAAGGCCCTGCTTGATGGCAAAAACGCGCGCAAAATGATTGGAAAGAAGTTCCAGATCATTGCCCCGGTCGGCAAGCGGCGGAAGGGTTATTTCGAGCGTACTGAGGGCATAGAGCAGCGATCTTTGGATAGTCAGATCATGACGGCGCCGGCACGTTGTTGCCACAACCCGCGTGTTAAGCGAGCCCGCATTCTGAAGCCATGTACTCAGTGGCAAACTGTTAGCGGCGTCAAGTTGATCAATATTTTCAAGCACGACCGTCGTATCCGTCAGGCCTAATAAATCGGCCATATCCAGCCGATCCGCCTCTAAAACCTTAAGGCTGCTACGCCCGGAATGCCGGTGCAAAACATTCGCCAGCATGCTTTTGCCGGTGCCGTTTTCACCCACCAATAAAACCGGCGCGGTCAGGCGGGCATACCGCGTTATCAGCTCCTTTATGCGCGTAAGCGCGTCACATTCACCGATGATTAATCCGGCGTCTTCGCTTGCGGCATCATCGGCCTCCCGGTCAATCTTAATCGCCCCTCTCTGGCTGGCGGCCTCTTCAATCGCTGCCAGCAGACGCTCATTATTCCACGGCTTCATGATGAAGTTATGGGCCCCGGCGCGTAGCGCCTGAACCGCCACATTCAAACCGCTGTGACCGGTGACAATCAAAACCGCGGCATCAGGGTCATGCCTGCGAAGGTTTTGCAGGCACAGCAAACCTTCTTCACCAGACATCTGGGCGCGCGAAAAATTCAGATCAAGCAAAATGACATCCGCCGGTTCAGTTGCCAAAAAACTGTAGGCTTCTGACGGACTTTGCGCACCACGAAAATCATAACCAGCCTTCTGCAAGAGCAGTTCAGCGGTTTTGAGCACACCTAAATCATCATCGATAAATAATATTCTTAAGGCTGACATGTACGATTTCGGTCAGTGCGGACAATTGTGTATTTAAGTAATCTCTCAACCCCTAAAAAGTCAAATATTTTTCGCCAGTTAGCCCAAAAGTGACTCCTGGAGTAAGATGGAGAAAACAAATCAGGGAAACGCTCAGATGCTTAACGCCACCCCAGCATTTCGCGAAAGCGATAATATCCGCTATTTATCAAATATCCCCTCTATGGACTCTGATAACATTCCTCAGCGCACCCTGAATGCGGGTTTAAATATTCTGGAATACTTAGCAAAGTGCGCCGCCCCGGTTTCGGCCTCAACCCTTTCAATAGACCTCGGCATTCCCCTCGCGACCCTATATCGTTCAATGACGGTATTGAGAAAGCGCGGCTATATATCCAAAACCACACCCTCCGGCCTGTACGAAGCCACAAGTAAGATATGGGATCTGCTGCCCAGCATATCTCCTCAAGACCGCGTCGTCATCCACGCCCGCCCCATATTGAAGCAGCTCTGCGAAAACCTGGGCCTATCGTGTAATCTGTCAATTCCATTAGCGTCCGATATGATGGTGATTGCTAAGCACGAACCCCTAAGCCCATTCTGGGTTAACGTCCCTGTCGGTTACCGCTACCCCATATCAAGCTCATCTCCAGGCCATGTTTTTATGGCGTTTACCTCAGGCATTGAGGGCTACGCACCCTCGGAAATAGCCCCCCTTGCACTCGGCGCAGATGACCGTGACAATCTCACCGCCAGCGTTTCAAGAATTGCAGAATGTGGCTTTGCTCAGGTCGAGAATTCACTCATGCCGAGCATCATCGATCTGTCATGCCCGATCTTTGACGGCTCCGGCTTTATCGCGGCCCTGACCGTACCGTACATGAGCACATCCAACGGCCGCCGTTTAGAGTGCTGCATAGCGGCTTTGCGCGCCCATGCCATGCGCTTGAGTGAATCGTTGGGAAAAACGCAAAAAGTAGCATGACGGCCCCGAAGAAACGGCACACCCGTGTGGTATAATTCGCATAGATATTAAGTCTGTCCATTAAAGCCGCCTGGAGCGTTTTCCCATCAAATGGCATCATTTTATGGATCAGAAAGAGCGACAAAACAGAAACTTAGAGTAAATGTTCGATCCAACCGGAGCGAAATCTACTCTAAGACATAGCTTGCGTGGTTGATGTGTTAAACCAATTCGACATAGTTTATGCAAACAGGCCAACCGGAGCGAATAGTCATATTATGCCGTTGATCAGTTTGCGCGACGTGTACTTTAATTATGAGACCGGGACAAAGCGGCTTGAGGCACTGAAAGACATATCGCTCGACATCGATCCGGGCGAATTTCTGGCCATTTGCGGCCCGTCAGGATGCGGAAAGTCCACCCTGCTGAATATTCTGGGCACTCTGGAGCGCCCGTCAGCCGGAAGTTATCTTTATGACGCTCACAATTTGGCGGATTGCAATGCCAGTCAGCTCGCCCGTTTACGGGCCCGCGAGATTGGCTTCGTGTTCCAGAGCTTTAATCTGATCGAAAGCCTGAGCGTCTACGAAAATATCGAACTGGCGCTGCTTTACAAGCACGATGGCCGTCATAACCTCCGCCACAGGGTCATGGAGGCGATGGACAGAGTAGGCATAGCCCATCGGGCGGATCATTTGCCGCGACAGTTATCCGGGGGGCAACAGCAAAGATGTGCCATTGCCCGCGCCATAGTCGGGCGGCCTGCGATTATCCTCGCTGACGAACCCACAGGCAACCTTGACTCGGAAAATGCGGCCCAGATTTTTGGTATTTTAAAGGCCCTCCACCAGGAGGGAAGCACACTTGTCGTTGTCACGCACTCTGCCAGTCAGGCAGATCAGGCTGAACGTGTGGTGGAGATGCTGGATGGGCGTATTCAGTTTTCACGGCGCCGCCTGTAATGATTTGGCACCTTTCCGGTTTCATCCACGTCTTCCGGTCACTCCTGCGTTTCTGGGGCGTGAACCTTTTGAATGTGTTTGGATTGGCGATCGGCTTTGCGGCGGCCATAGTCATCGGCCTTTATGTCAAGGACGAGCTAAGTTTCGACCGCTTCCTGCCGGATGCAGATAATGTCTTCATAGCGACCAGCGTTTACAGCCCGAATAACAGCCCGGTTATCAGCAGTGATAAATCGCCCGC
The DNA here is from genome assembly GCF_026625745.1 of Asticcacaulis sp. SL142. NCBI lineage: Bacteria > Pseudomonadati > Pseudomonadota > Alphaproteobacteria > Caulobacterales > Caulobacteraceae > Asticcacaulis > Asticcacaulis sp. SL142. The sequence goes on from NZ_CP113061.1 coordinate 1,987,707, forward strand.
AGGTCTGGCGCGGTGGCTGGTGGCCGAAGCTCCGGCGGTCGAGGCCACAGCCCGCCTCGCTCAGGTCGAATGGTCCGTCAGATCACCGCGACGGGAATCGCTGGAACTTTTTTACTGGGCCGATCCAAACATCTTTGATGTTTTGCGCGTTAAGGCGGTCTCCGGTGATCTGTCAACGGCATTAAGCAAACCGTACACAATGGCCTTAACCCAAAGGATGGCATTGCATTACTTTGGCCGTGAGGATGTCGTAGGGCAGACCCTGTTTATTAATGGTGCCTCCCCGATCGAGATCACCGCCGTTCTTGCCGATTTTCCGCCAAACACCAGCCTAAACCGGGAAATTTTCGTCTCCGGGCTGTCGTCGTACAGCATGTTGACAGTTCTGGATCAGCATCCGGACTGGCAATGGGCGTCATGCTACGTATTTGTTCGGCTGGTTCCCGGAGCTACGCTCAAGGCCGATACGATCCGAAACATAGCGCTCAAAAACTGGCAGAGCCCCCATAGTATTCCGGCAGAAATTAATCTCATTCCTTTGCCTGACCTGCGATTTCAACCGGAAGCCGACAGTCAGATAGCCCCGCGCAGTCACAAGGATACCGTCATTGCCATGATTGCCGTCGCGGGCATCATCCTGTTTCTCGCGACCGTCAATTTTGCGGGCTTACTGACCGCACAAATCGACGAACGAAAAGCCGAAATGACGATACGCAGGACCTTAGGTGCCAGGCGTCATCATCTGTTTTTTCATGTGATATCAGAAGCGGTTGTGATCAATGCCTTTGCCGCCATTTTAGCTCTGGCGCTAATGGAAAGGCTCCTGCCGGTTATCAACCCCCGTCTGGGGACTGAACTCTCCGTCTGGGCGTCACCTGGCCTCGCCATAGGGTTTGCCCTCACCGCCGCCATCACCGGACTATTGGGCGGACTATACCCGGCGACTATCCTCTCGGCCGAACCCCTGCGGACATCACACCATATCGATAGCGGACGCTCCTATATGAGCCGGGTCGGCTGGATTGCCGTGCAGTTCACACTTTTGATCACCTTGCTCATTTCCTCGCAAACCGTCTATAGTCAGTGGGTTTTCGCGACCGGTCAGGCGCTGAATTTTAACGCCCGTAATATCCTGCAAATCGTTGTCTATGCGAATGCCGGACAAGATGAAAGTTTCAAAAAGCGCGTTTTGTCTTTAGACGGCGTTGAAGATGCAGCCCACTCGCGCTTCATTCCCGAAGAGAGGAATATTCGTCCCGCATGGTCGGCGGTGCCATCAGGAAAGCTTATTCAATTCAATCGGCAGTCAGTTGATGCGGACTTTTTCCCGATGTTCGGCGTGCAGATTCTGGCGGGGAATAACTTTTCAGGCGTTTATTTTGCTGAGGCACCACCGGTCGAAGTGATCCTTAACAGATCGGCAGCAGAGGCCCTGGGGTATCGTCAGCCTGAGGACGCCATAGGCCAATTTTTAGATTATGAAGCCGATCACACACGTCACAGATCCAAGATCATCGGCGTCGTCGACAATATGCGCACCAATACAGTTCGCAAGCCGCTGCAGCCCATGGTCTTTGACAACCAATCCTTTTTCTTCACACGCCTGAATGTCCGTTTAAAACCCGGCACTGAGGCCGCAACCCTGTCGAAAATTGATCGGCTATGGGATCAGGAATATCCAAACACAAATCCGATATACCGCTATTTTTATTCAGATTATCTTAGTGAGGTGTATCAGGATATGAAACGGCAAGGATGGGCGTTCGGCTTCCTGTCCGTTGTCGGTATCTGTTTGTCTATCCTCGGCCTTACCGGTCTCTCCATCTATCTTGCCCGAAGCCGGTGCCGTGAAATCGCCATTCGCAGCGCCCTTGGGGCCAGTTTGGCAGATATTATCTACTTGCGACTTTCACCATTTATAAAGCCGATGGTCATCGCAAGTATTGCGGCCACTGCCCTATCCTGGCTCACCATGTCCTTGTGGTTAAGCGCCTTTGATACGCATATTTCGCTGAGCCCCGTGGTGTTCCTTACCTCCGGGGCCATGACCGCGTTTATGGCTTTGGCAACCCTCACGGCACACATCATCCTGACACCGCCGGTACGCGCCAGTCAGTCTCTTCGCGTCTAAATCCCCTTATCCGTATGGAGTTACTGTGAATATAAAACGACTATTCATGACCTGTGTCAGCGCGCTGGCTATCATAGGACTATCATCACCTTCCATGGCCGATGCGCCGCCTGCCCCACTCGATGGGCCGTGGCTCAATTCGACATTGAGCGCCGAAGCGCGCGCGGATGCCGCAATCGCAGCCATGACCCAGTCCGAAAAACTGCTGCTGGTTTTTGGTTATTATTCTACCAATGCGGACTGGATGGGTGGCGGTGTAAAACGCTTCGAGCCCCCGAAAGACGGCTTGCCTTACTCGGCGGGCTACGTCCCAGGGGTGCCGCGCCTGCAAATCCCAGCCCAGTGGGAGACGGACGCCGCCATTGGCGTGGCCACTCAATCTTCGCCGACACCGCGCCTGCGCACGGCCTTGCCATCCGGTCTGGCCACAGCGGCCACCTGGAACCCCGATGCGGCTTTCGACGGCGGGGCGATGATCGGGAACGAAGCCCGCCTGTCGGGCTTCAATGTACATCTGGCGGGCGGGATGAACCTGATACGTGAGCCTCGCAATGGGCGTAATTTTGAGTATAGCGGTGAGGATCCGCTACTCGCCGGTGTCATAACCGGCAATGCGATAAAGGGCGTTCAGTCCAATCGCATTATCTCGACGATGAAGCATTTTGCGTTTAACGCTCAGGAAACCAATCGCAACCATATCGACGTGAAAATCGCTGAGCCGGCGGCGCGTCAGTCGGATCTGCTGGCCTTCCAGATTGCCTATGAGATTGGCAATCCCGGATCGGTAATGTGCGCCTATAACCGGATTAATGGTGCTTACTCATGCGAGAATGACTGGCTGCTCAATAAGGTCTTAAAAGAAGACTGGGGCTTCAAAGGCTATGTCATGTCGGACTGGGGCGGCACCCATTCGACGATCCCCGCCGCCAATACCGGCCTCGACCAGCAATCAGGCTGGGCCTTCGACCGTTCCCCCTATTTCCACGCCGCCTTAGCCGAAGCCGTCAATAATGGTCACGTCAGCCGGTCACGCCTTGATGACATGGCGCGCCGCGTACTTTGGGCGATGTTTACCAATGGTGTGGTCGATACGCCCGTAAAAGGCGATCAGTCCGCCTTAATCGATTTTGCGGCACATGCAAAGATAACTCAGGCCGCCGCCGAACAAAGTCTGGTGCTGTTAAAAAATGACGGCCTGCTGCCCCTGTCGAAAACGGCGAAAAAGATTGTCCTGATAGGCGGTCACGCCGATTTCGGCGTCCTGTCAGGCGGCGGCTCATCTCAGGTCTATGCCACAGGCTTCCAGAGCTTTGAAGAGCCTTTGGGTAAGGCGGTTTTTTACGCGTCTTCACCGCTGAAAGCCATAGCCGCCCGGTCAAGCGCCGCCGTCAGTTACCATGACGGGAAGGATATCAAGGCCGCCGCCCGTGCCGCGCGCGATGCCGACATTGTCATTGTTTTTGGTACCCAATGGACGGCTGAGGGGCTGGACACCCCGGATCTTAATCTGCCCGGCAATCAGGACGCGCTCATTAGTGCGGTGGCCAAGGCTAATCGTAAGACGGTTGTGGTTCTGCAAACCGGTGGCCCGGTGGTCATGCCCTGGTTGGACAAGGTTGGCGCGATCCTCGAAGCCTGGTATCCCGGAACGTCCGGCGGCGAAGCCATCGCCCGCGTGCTTACGGGGGAGATCAACCCATCGGGACGCCTGCCCGTGACCTTCCCGGCTTCCGTGGCGCAACTGCCACGCCCCAAGATTGACGGCGATCCCAAGTTGAGCGAGCTTGACGACCCGCACCCCCACACGGATTACGATATCGAAGGGGCAGCCGTAGGGTACAAATGGTTTGACAAGAAAAATCTGCAGCCGTTGTTCCCGTTCGGTCACGGCTTGAGCTATACGACCTTTTCGACCTCATCCCTGTCGGCCCAGCCTGCCGGTAAGACCATAAGCGTATCGTTAAATGTCAAAAATACCGGAAAATATCCGGGCCGAACCGTTACCCAGATTTATGTGTCGCCCGTGGAGGATGCCGGGTGGGAAGCGCCTAAACGTCTTGGGACCTTCACCAGCACTGAGTTGAAGGTGGGTGAAAGCAAGACCCTGTCGCTGACGGTTGATCCACGCCTTATCTCAACCTTTGACCCCAAGAACAACCGCTGGTCGATCAAAGGCGGCACCTATAAGGTCATGACCGGAGATTCAGCGACCAGGATCACCAATACAACAACGGTCACGCTGGATCAGCAAACCCTGAGTGTCCGGGGGCAATAGCCATACTAAAAATTTAGGGCCGGATTTCTGAACGAAACCCGGCCCTAAAACTTAACCAAACTGTTTTGCCAACAGGGCCTAGCATTTTCGATATTATTTAAGGCACGCGCGATAGGGCTGAGTTGCCTAATTTCCATTATGGGAAGCCAACATAAGCCAGCCCAAAAGCGGCCTTTTAAAGAGCCGCAGACTCCTTTTCAAAGAGCCTCAGACTACCAATAATCTGGAAAAATTCATATAAAACAGAAGCATAACAAAGCCACTATGTTTGAATTTGTAACACATAGGGTTCAAAACTGTAAAAAGTGTAACACACTCTATACGTCGAAATTCACTATGTTATTGATTTTATAGGAAAAAATGGCGCACTCGGAGCGATTCGAACGCCCGACCCTCAGATTCGTAGTCTGATGCTCTATCCAGCTGAGCTACGAGTGCGCACTTTTCATGTCGCATAACAGGCTTGCCCGCCAGCGAGGGCGGACAATTAGTCGCTTAGACGCGCAAAGGCAAGATCAAAATGACGGCAGGGGCGCTATTTTTTCGGTTTTCCTGTTGATCAAACCGTTGCTGCGGATTTGAGTTTGTCTTTTTGCATCTGCGTCCTTAAGTTTACAAAATGCATAATCATTTCGCCCGCCGTATCACTTTCACCTCTGTGGTTGCCTTAAGCCTTCTCATCGGGGCCTGCGCGCACGTTTCCGCTAAGGAGGGTGCCACGGAGGTGGCAAAAACCACCCCGATCGTGGTGGCTGCCAACCCACTGGCCTCAAAAGCCGGGATGGATATATTAAACGCTGGCGGCACCGCCATTGACGCGGCGGTGGCGGTACAGGCGACGCTGGGGCTGGTCGAGCCGCAAAGCTCCGGCCTCGGCGGCGGGGCGTTCATGACCTATTATGACGCCAAGACCAAAACCCTGACGACCTATGACGGGCGGGAGGTGGCACCGGCCACAGCAGACGGCAACCTCTTTATGCGCGACGGCAAACCCCTGCCGTTTGGTGAGGCGATCGTGTCCGGTCGTGCTACCGGCGTGCCGGGCGCCGTCATTATGCTGGAGGCCGCCCATAAGGACCACGGCAAGCTGCCCTGGCATGATCTGTTCGGATCATCGATCACGCTGGCGGAGAGCGGCTTCACCATTTCCCCGCGTCTGGGCAATTACCTGAAAAGCGAACGCTTCCCCCAGTCCAGGACCGAGGATTACCGCACCTACTGGGGCAATGGTCAGGGCGGGCTTAAAACCACCGGCGATATTCAGACCAATCTTGCCTATGCCGCAACTTTGAAAACCCTCGCCAAGGATGGGGCGGCGATTTTCAAGTCCGGGCCGCTGGTCGATCAGATCATCGCCCGCACCCATCAGGGGCCGCTGCCCGGTGATTTGCAGCCCTCAGATTTCGCCAACTACCGCCCCCTTAAGCAGGCACCGGTATGCGGGCCGTACCGCGTCTATATAGTGTGCGCGCCGCCACCTCCCTCCAGCGGGGTGTCGTTGATTCAGGGCCTGCAACTGCTGGAGCGCTTCCCCATGAGTACGTGGGGCAAGGATGATGCCCGCGGCTGGTCGGCCCTGATTGAGGCCGAAAAGCTGATGTATGCCGACCGCGATCAGTATGTCGCCGATCCGGCGTTTGTGCGGGTGCCGACTGAGGGATTTATTGATCCGGCCTATGTGGCGGAACGCGCAGCCACGATCACACCCGGCACGCCGTCGCCCGCCCCCAAGGAGGGCAGCCCTTCTATGAGCGTGGCCATGGCCCCCGACAATACCCATGAACCGGCGGGCACATCGCATTTTGTGATTATGGACGCCTATGGCAATGCGGTCAGCATGACCACCACGGTCGAAAGTGTTTTCGGCACCGGCCGGATGGTCGGCGGTTTCTTTTTGAACAACCAACTGACCGATTTTTCGTTCTCGCCGGTCATGGCGGACGGTCAAAAAGCCGCTAATGCCGTCGAAGGTAGTAAGCGTCCAAGGTCATCCATGTCGCCAGTCATTGTGCTGGATAAAGATCGCAAGGTCGTGGCTCTGATCGGCTCACCCGGCGGGTCGAACATTCTGGGCTATAACTTAAAAACTTTGGTGGCGGTGCTGGACTGGGGCATGAGTGTCAGCGATGCCGCTGCCCTGCCCAATGTCATTGCCCGTGGCGACAGCCTGCGCATCGAAACCGGTCTGATGAACCCTGCGGTAGTCACGGCTCTGACCGGTATGGGCTATAACATCACGGCGTCTGCGGGCGAAGAATCCGGCATCCACGGCATTATGCGTATGCCGGATGGCAGCTATGACGGCGGAGCTGACCCCCGACGCGAAGGCGTCGTTCTTAAAGGAAAATTGGGAGAGGGCGCCGTGCTGAAAGGTCAGCCATGAACATCGTCATCCTGACTGGGGCAGGGATTTCGGCGGAATCAGGTGTGCCGACCTTCAGAGCATCAGACGGGCTATGGTGCGGTCACCGGGTCGAAGAGGTGGCCACGCCCGAAGGCTATGCGGCCAATCCGGCTCTGGTTCAGGATTTCTACAACCAGCGTCGCCGTCAGTTGGCTGAGGTTGCGCCCAATGCCGCGCACGACGCTTTGGCGCGGCTGGCCAGTGGATGGGACGACGATATCCTGCTGGTAACCCAGAATGTTGATGACCTGCATGACCGCGCCCATGCGGCCCTGCCGCCAAAGGCCGGTTTCAGGCTGATACATATGCACGGCGAACTGCTGAAAGCGCGCTGCACTGTGACGGAACGGGTGATTGACTGGAGCGGAGATATCGACCCGAACGCGCCGTCACCGTTTGATGATACAGGGTTTATGCGGCCGCATATCGTCTGGTTCGGGGAAATGCCGCTGGAGATGGAGGCGATCTATGACGCGCTTGGCGCCTGCGAGCTTTTCGTCTCAATCGGCACGTCTGGCAATGTTTATCCGGCGGCGGGCTTTGTGCAGGAGGCGCGGGCCGCGGGTGCCCATACGGTTGAGTTAAATCTGGAACCATCACTGGGCCACAACCTGTTTGATGAAAAGATCATGGGGCCTGCGACGGAGGTTGTCCCGGTATTTGTTGAGCGGTTGCTGGCTAAGTAAGCCCCTCACCTTAATCCTCTCCCCGCAAGCGGGGAGAGGAGATTAAGACACCGTCGCCGCCTTAACGCCCGCGCCCTCAATCAGAACAAACAGCTCCACCAGCGCTTCGACCGGGGCGGTGCCAAAATCGACATGGATATCGTGTCCGTCGAGCAGCAGCGAATGGACGTGGCTGGAAAATTTCGAGTCCCAGTCGGTATTGACGTCTTCCGGATCGAACCAGATTTCAAACCATTCGCCAAACGCATCGGGGGGGAGGGCCTCCCCCTCCAGGGTCAGGGTCACATCATGCCAGTTCAGGCGTTGAACCGTCATTTCCAGCTCACCCAGAGATACCGAAATCGGGTCAAAACTGACCTCTTCATCGGGCGTCATTTCAACAATCTGCCCGCCCTCGCCACCGGAGGCATAGTCCGCGCAATATAGGCGGCGATAAAGGCCGCTTTGATCGGAAAGCTGAAACTTGACTTCGGGAGCACCTTGTTCATGCAAGGCTTGCTGCTTTTCAATAAAGCTGGCAAACTGCGAGACATAACTATCCCGCGATAATTCCATCAAATCTTCAAAGTCCAAAGCAGATACCTTTAACTTTTGAGCGGCAGCCTGATCTCGAACGTCGTGCCGTCCGGGCCGGTTTGCGCCAGATGGACATCACCGCCATGAGTTTGCGCCAGTTCGCGCGCGATCGCCAGCCCAAGCCCGGAACCATCGGCCTGTGCCGACGCCGAAAACGGCCTGAATAGCTGCTCGCGGATTTTTTCGGGGATGCCGGGGCCATCGTCGGACACGGTCAGGATCACCTCATCGACGGACTTTGTGGCCGTCAGGGTCACCCGTCCCAGCGGGCCTTTGCGAGCGGTGGAATCATACACCTGCCGGTTGGGCTGACGCTCTATGGCCTGACGGGCATTGCGCATCAGATTGACCAGCAGCCGGTGCATGTGCTCAGGATCGGCTTCGAAATGAAAGCCCTTGGGGGCCTTAAGCGCAAAGCGCACCGGCTCCGGCGACTTGGGCGTCAGGCCAAGACCCGCATCCTCAGCCGCCGCATAGGCCATATCGCGCAGTTTCAGGATCTGGAAACGAGGCGCCACTTCATCGGACTTGCCGTAGTTGAGCACGTTCTGGGCCAGATTAAGCGCCCGGTCGAGGGCGCGCTCCAGCCGCGGCAGGGCCTTGGCCACCATCGGATCGGGCGACGCCGCCAGCCGGTCCGACGCCAACTGGGCCGAGGTCAGCATGTTGCGCAAATCGTGATTGATCTTGGACACCGCCTGCCCCAAGGCGGCCAGCCTGGCCCGTGAGGTCAGGGCGTGGCGAACCTCAGCCTGCATGGCGGCCAGTTCTTCTTCGATGTGGCCGATTTCATCGCGCCGCCCGGATAGTTTGGGCGCATTGGTCATGTCTTCGGGATTGGCCTTGAAACTGGCGATCACCTTGGTCAGGTTCTGGATCGGACGCACAATGAATATAGAAAGCCCCACGAACACCAAAATCCCAGCCGCCACCGAAATGGTAAGCGACATGCGCAACATCGACACTATATAGGCTTTCAGCTCCTGCTTAAGGGGCTCGGCCGGCACGATGATTTCGATCAGTTCGCCGCCTTTACGCACCTTGGGCACGGCTTCGGTATGGATAAGCCGGTCTGGCTGCCCCATCAGGGTGCGCCACGGCCCCCACAGATAGGCGATGTCGCTGCGAATATCCGAACGGCTGGTGCGCTGATCAATCACGTCAGGGATGACCGTGATATTAAAGTCCGACAGCACATAGTCGCGCGTACCCTTGCTGTTCTGGATAGCCAGATACTTGGCCCCGGCACTGGTCAGAAGCTGACGCGACAAATCCTCAGTCACGGTCTTTTCACTTGAGGCATCCAGAGCGAGTGATGCAATTTCGGCCTGACGGATGCGGTCGATCAGCCAGCGTTCCTGGAACGAGGCCAATGACGGAATGAGAATAAGGACTTCAACCACCACCACAAATATGGCGCTGATGATCAGCAGACGTCCCGACAATCCGGTGAACACGCTGCGCAGACGCTTTAAGATGCGCCCACTCCAGTATCCGGCCCGCGCCAGCAGTATATAAAGCCGCTGCGCCCACTGCACGCTGGCATAAGATGTATCGGGCTCACCGTTGCGATGACCGCCAGCGCGCAGGGCCCAACCGTCGGGCTTCAGTGCTGACGGCAGACCCAGAAGGGTGCTGTCGGGCACTTTTTCTTTGTGTCCGGGCTTTTTTTCCGGCTTTCTGGACGTCGCGAGATCGAACACCCGATATGAGACCTTTAGATTAAGCCGTTAGGTTATGTCATGACGGACTTTTAAGCGGTCGCGCTTTGAATCCGTTTGAATTTTCATAATACATCATAGATTCTTATGGCGTAAGGGCTAAATGCCGTTGACAATCGCGGCCTGTTGTCATATCCACGCGCCTCTTTACTAAGGTAGCTCAATTCATTGAGGGCTATCGTCCTTAATCGGAGCAGACCATGAAACGCACCTACCAGCCAAGCCGACTCGTGCGCAAGCGCCGTCACGGCTTCCGCTCGCGCATGGCCACCAAGAACGGCCAAAAAGTTGTCGCGCGCCGCCGCGCCAAGGGTCGTAAGCGCCTGACTGCCTAAGTTTTCTAAAAACTTAAAGCGTCTTCGCTTTATACCTCGCATAATATTCAAAGAGCCCTTGGTTTAACGACTTTGGGCTCTTTGTGCATCTGGGCTTATCATGATTAAGCGTTTGACCGATCGCGCAGATTTCCTCGCCGCCGCCAAGGCCTCTTACCGGGCGCAAGGCTGTGTGGTGGTGCAGATGCGCGCGCGTGAGGACGGGTCAGATGACATAAGGGTAGGTTTTACCGCCACCAAAAAGGTCGGCGGTGCCGTCGTCCGCAACCGGGCCAAGCGTCGATTGAGAGCCGCAGCACAAGCGCTGATCCCTGAGCTTGGCGTGGCCGGTCATGACTATGTGCTGATCGCGCGCGCCGATACACCGGTGAAAGACGCCCCCCCTAAGCCCGGCACCTGTTCGCGTGATTGGCAAGGTTTGCTTGACGATATAAGACGCGCCCTGATAAGGCTGTCGCCCAAACAAAGCCCGCGCTGATGGCGGGCCGCTCCACCGGACAATTTGTACCTTAACCTCTGAATAAAGACTGTCGATGACGCCCAACAAGACCGCCGACAACCGCAATATGTTCCTCTTTATCGCCCTGTCGATGGTGATATTGTTTGGCTATCAGTTCTTTGTCCTGAACCCACAGATGGAAAAGGAACAGGCCGCGCGCGAGAAAGCCGCCGCCGTCGCCAAGGCCAACACGCCTGTGGCCGGTGCCGCGCCTGCGCCGGTAACACTGGCCGCCCCCGTGGCGCGTGAAAAAGCCGTCGGCCTGACGCAGCGCGTGCAGATCAATACGCCGTCTCTGAAAGGGTCGCTGTCGCTGACCGGCGCGCGCTTTGATGATCTGTTCCTGACCAAGTACAAAGAGACGATCGACAAGAACTCTCCGGCGGTTGAACTGTTCCGCCCGGAAGGGGCCAAGCACGCCTTTTTCGCCGACTCTGGGTGGTTGGGTCAGAACATCAATGGCCTGCCGAATGCCTCGACCCAATGGACGCTGCAATCCGGTACGGTTTTGAGCGTCGGTAAGAATGTCGTCTTAGGTTACGACAATGGTGCGGGCCTGCGCTTTGAGCGCACCTACGCCGTTGACGAAAACTACATGATCACCATTACCGAAAAGGTCATCAATACCTCCGGCGTTGCGGTCACCGTTGCTCCCTATGCCAGCGTGACCCGTCAGGGCGTGCCTGACCAGCTCGGCACCAACATGATCCTGCACGAAGGCGGGGTCGGCGTGTTTGACAACAAGCTGAAAGAGTTCAAATACAAAGACTGGCAGAAGAAAAAGACTTTTGAATCGGAATCGACCGGCGGCTGGCTCGGCATCACCGACAAATACTGGATGGCCAGCGTTATTCCAGCCCAGAACGAAAAGGTGAAAGCCGCCTTCCGTGCGTCGGAAGTTGAAGGCGTTCAGGTCTTGCAGGCTGGTTATGTCGCAGCTCCAGTGACCATTGCCCCCGGCACACAGATCACCGAAACCCACCACCTGTTTGCCGGTGCCAAGGTCGCCACCATCCTTACCGCCTATCAGGAAAACCTGGGGCTGCCGTCGTTCGATAAGGCCATCGACTGGGGTAATTTCTGGTTCCTGACCCGCCCGATGTTCTGGGTTCTGGATCAGCTTTATCAGTTCATGGGCAATTTCGGTCTGGCCATTCTGGGGCTGACGGTTGTGGTCAAGCTGATCTTCTATCCGCTGGCGCACAAGTCGTACGAATCCATGACCAAGATGAAGATGCTTCAGCCCAAGGTCGAGGAACTGAAGAAAAAGTATGAGGGCGACGCCCAAAAGATGCAGATCGAAATGATGAACATGTATCAGAAGGAAAAGGTCAATCCGATGACCGGCTGCCTTCCGATGCTGCTGCAAATTCCAGTCTTTTATGCGCTCTATAAGGTGCTGTTCGTCACCATCGAAATGCGTCATGCGCCGTTCTTTGGCTACATCAACGATCTGTCGGCGCGCGATCCGTCGACCATTTTTAACCTGTTTGGCCTGATCCCTTACGATCCTGCAGCCGTGCCGCTGATTGGCTCGATCCTCGGCGGGCCGTTGCATATCGGCATTGTCGCCATTCTGTACGGCTTCACCATGTGGCTGACGCAAGGCATGAACCCGCCCGCGCCCGACCCCATTCAGCGCAAGATCTTTGCGTTCATGCCGCTGATGTTCACCTTCATCATGGCACCGTTCGCGGTAGGCCTTTTGATCTACTGGACCTGGTCGAACGTGCTGACCATCGCTCAGCAATACTCAATCATGCACCCGCCTCAAGGTCGAAAATCCCATCGATACCTTTATCGGTAAGTTTAGAAAACCGACGGCTGAGACGACGCAAACCGCGACGATCACGGCCACCGCGGGCGACGATGACGGCAAGGTTATCAAGGGCGAGGTCATCTCAGGTGGCACCTCTGCAAGCGGCACTAAGCGTTCGCGCAAGAAAAAGGATATCTAGTTGACCGAGCCGCTTTACAGCGAAGACGTTCTGGAGGCCGCGCGGATACAGTTCGCGCGGCCTGTCCGCTTTCTCATGGGCGCGGCCCAGATTGAGCAGTTGCCACCCGACGACCTGCCGGAAGTGGCCTTTGCCGGACGCTCAAATGTCGGCAAATCCAGCCTGATCAACGCGCTGGTCGGGCAAAACCATCTGGCGCGGGCTTCCAATGAGCCCGGCCGCACGCGCGAGGTCAATTTCTTCGTGCTGGAGGAAAAGCTGCGTCTGGTCGATCTGCCCGGCTACGGCTGGGCGCGCGCGTCCAAGACCACCGTCAAGAAGTTCCAGAATCTGGGCCGTGATTACCTGCGTGGTCGCCCCAGCCTTAAGCGCGCCTATCTGCTGATCGATGCCCGTCATGGCCTGAAAAGCGTGGATAATGAGCCTATGGATGCGCTCGATCTGGCCGCCGTCAGCTATCAGATCATCCTGACCAAGGCCGATAAGATCAAGCCTGCGGAATTGGAAAAGGTCGTGGCCGAAAGCCAGAACGCCATCAAAAAGCGTCCGGCCGCCCACCCGCTCGTGATCGCCACCTCTTCGGAAAAAGGCTTAGGCATCCCCGAACTGCGCGCCGAAATCATGATGGCGTGCGGGGTTACGCTTTAGGTTTGCCCCCTGAGATGTAGCGGTTATAACTTGCCTTATCAGAAAAAAAATCGAGGGGGTCGTGGAATGGATCAGGGCAAAAATACCGTCACGTCGCTGCCCAGACGCCGGTTGCTGACAACCAGTTTGGCGCTTACTGGGCTCGCTCTTTTTACTCACAAAGCCGAAGCCCTGACCAGTTTGCCGCGGCAGCGCGTTATCATTGATAATGACTTTTCAGGTGACCCTGATGGTTTGTTTCAACTGGCGCACCATCTGGCCTCACCGTCTATCGAAATTCCGCTGGTTATTGGCTCCCATATCCACGTCAACGACTTTCTGGATAGCTCAACGACTCAGGCTGATAATGCGGTGGTTAAGGTCACAAAGATTTACGGCCTGATGCAGCTTACCCATCAGCCGCCCGTCGTCGCCGGATATAATGCCGCCTCGCCAAAGGGCGCCACGCCCCGGAAAACTCAGGCAGCTGAGCGCATCATTACCGAAGCGATGCGTGACGACACCCAACTGCCGCTTTACTATGCCGCCGGGGCAGGGCTTACCGAATTGGCCGAGGCGTTGAAACTGGAGCCTAAAATCGGCAAGCGAATGAAGCTTGTCTGGATTGGCGGTTATGAACATGGTGACCTTCTGCCTGATGTCCCTCCCAGACGGGATTCAGAATATAATACAACGATTAATTTGGAGGCCGTTAAGACGGTGTTCAATGACTCGGACATCGAAATCTGGCAGGTGCCGCGCAATGTCTATCGCCAGCTTAACATCAGCCATGCTGAATTGATTTCAGGCCTGCGCCCCGCAGGCAAGCTTGGGGCATATCTTCTAACCGAACTCGAAAAGGTAATGTCTAAGGTCAAAAACCTTGGCGAGACCTATATTTTGGGTGACAGCCCCTTGGTGACGCTAACCGCCCTGCAATCCTCATTCGATCCCGATAGCTACTCAAGTGCCTATGTGGTCAGGCCAACACCTCTGATTACAGATGCGGCGCGCTATGCCGACAACCCGCACGGACGCCAGATGCGGGTCTATCTGAATATAGATACCCGCCTGACCTTCGCCGATATGTTCGCAAAGTTTGCATCGGCTGCCAGATAGACTGGCATAACCACCACATATATATCGCACAGCCTCAATCATATAATGACAGGCTCCACCATATATTGTATGCGGCGCGTGATGTAGCTGTCACAGTTTACAGCGATAATTTCCGATAAGGCTTACATACACGTCTGATGATCAAGCAAACCCAATCCGACACCGAACTCGAAGAAAAAGGCTGGGCGACGGCAAAAACCCTGGCCGAAGCCCTGCCCTATATCCAGATCTATGATCGGGAGATCGTGACCATAAAGTACGGCGGTCACGCCATGGGCGATGAGGCGGTGGCTAAACTGTTCGCGGGCGATATCGTGCTGCTGAAACTGCTCGGTATTTCTCCGGTGGTGGTCCACGGCGGCGGGCCGCAGATTTCGGCCATGCTCAATCGGGCGGGCGTCAAATCGACCTTCGTGGACGGCCTGCGCGTCACCGATGATGCGACCATGGAAATCGCCGAAATGGTGCTGTCCGGCGCGGTCAACAAGGAAATCGCCAACTGGATCACCCGCGCCGGCCGGGAAGCCGATGTGCGCGGCGTCGGCCTGTCCGGGAAGGACGCCGGACTGCTGATGGTCGAAAAAGCCACCCGCGTCAAAAAAGACCCGGATTCGATGATCGAGCAGGTCGTCGATCTGGGCTATGTCGGTGAGCCAAAGGTGGTGGACGATAAGTTGCTCCGCACACTGATCAACGATCCTGAGCATGATTATGTGCCGGTGATTGCGCCGATTGGTGTCGCCGAAGACGGCCTGACCTACAACATCAATGCTGATACGGTCGCGGGTGCTGTGGCCGGTAAGCTTAACGCCAAGCGTATGTTGCTGCTGACCGATATTGCCGGCGTTCTGGATGGTGACAAAGACCTGATCCGCCAGATGACGGTGTCTGAGGCCCGCCAACTGATCGAAGACGGCGTGGCCGTCGGCGGTATGATCCCCAAGCTTGAAACCGCCATCAGCGCGGTCGAAGCGGGGGTTGAGGCTGTGGTTATCCTGGATGGCCGCCGCCCTCACGCTATGCTGGTTGAGTTGTTCACCGAACATGGGGCAGGCACACTGATCACCCGCGATCCGGTTAGTTAATCAGGGATAATGCACTCATGAAAAACATTACTTTTGCTCAATGGATGATTGGCTTTGGAGTGTTTTTCACCACCGCTATTACAGGAATTGCACTAAAATCTGATCTGTTATCCTATTCTTCCCCAGTCTTTGCCTTCGGTGCCTTGGTGGCTTTAAGAGCATTGAAAAAGAAATCATGATCAGTCAGTTGCGCGATACTCAAGTCTGGCTGTTCGACCTCGATAATACGCTGTATCCGCCCGAAGCCGAGGTCATGGCGCTGGTCGAAGGCAAGATGACCGCCTTTGTGATGCGCCAAACCAACCTGTCGCGCGACGAAGCTTACCAGCTCCAGAAATCATACCTGTATGAGCATGGCACGACTTTGGCCGGGCTGATGGCCCATCATCAGATCGATCCCTATGCGTTTCTGAACGAAGTCCATGATGTCAGTCTGGATGGCCTGCTGCCAGATGAGGCGTTGAACGCGGCCATTGCGGGTTTAGAGGGCCGTAAGCTGGTGTTCACCAATGGCGACGAGCACCACGCCTATCGCATCCTGGATAAACTGGGCATGACGCACCTGTTTGAGGATGTCTTTCATCTGGGTCATGCCGACCTGATCCCTAAGCCAAATCTGGCCACCTTTCACCGCATGATGCAAAAGCACGCCGTGGTGGCCGAGCAGTCAGTGTTTTTTGAGGACAGCCCCAAGAACCTCAAACCGGCGGCAGAGCTTGGGATGACTACGGTTCTGGTCGGGCCACATGCGGCGGCCAATGCCGATGATTTTGTTCATCACCGCAGTCCGTCGCTTAAAATTTTCCTGCATACGGATTAAATTGAACGTCGTTCAAAATATTAGTTGACTCCACCCAGCTCTTGGTACACTTTAAATTGAACAGCGTTCACAAAACATAGGGCTACCAAATGCTAAAGCCATTTTATACCGCATTACTCATATCCGCATGCCTCACCACCTCAGCCCTTGCGCAGGACAGTGTAACCAACACATCTGATGCCTCCGGCGAGTCGGCGGTTGCCACCGCGCAACTGACTTCAGCCGGCGTGCAGGTGGCGTCCGGGGTTGTGGCTATTCCGGTAGTGATTGCCGGTTCCGCCGCTGAAAGCACCGGCATGGTCGCCCGCTCGTCCGGTGAAGCCCTGTGGGAAGCGGCCAACACGCCCTTAGAAGTGTCGCCGGAAACCGTCGTGGCCCAGCCCGCGCCGCAGGTGCCTTACGACGCTAAGACGCAAGCGGGCCAAGCTCAAACTGGCCCAGTTCAAACTGACAAGGCGAAAACCCAATGATCGGTCATAAACACCTTTTGCCATTATGCGCTGCCCTGCTGATCGCCGCACCCGCCATGGCCGCCCAGCCCACTCAGGGCGACTCCGGCTTTAGTGCACGCACCGTATCGGCCCATCTGACAGCACCGCAAGCCGCCGATTTCGCCAAGCAGATCGAGAATAATCTGGCGGCCAAAGGTGCTCGTTTAGCCATCGTGTTTCGCACCGGTCGTACCCGCGACAAATTGCCGGACGGCATTTCCTACACCCACGGCGCCTTTTGGGCCTATGGCAATACGTCCCTGACCGACGGGCGGGTGATTAAGGGCTACGGCGTCAATAATCTCTATCACGGCGACGGCACAACGCTGCCGACCAATCAGTCCTATCTGAAACAGGATTTCCCGCTCGATTTCGTGCGCGGCACGGCGGTTGATGATGTGGCGGTGATCATCCCAAGCCCTGAAATGCAAAGACGCATCCTGCAAATTATGGCCTCATCGCAGTATGAGGCCCTGCACATCCGCGACTATGCGCTGGTGGCCAATCCGCTCACTGCCAAATACCAGAACTGCAATGAGTTCATGCTGGATGTCATCGCATCTGGGGCGTGGGAAACTACCAACTATTCCCAGATCAAGGCCAACCTCAGCGCCCACTATCAGCCGACGCCGGTAAAAACCAACTTCCTGCAGCGAACCTTCGGCCCCATGGCCGACGATCGGCTGCAACTGGATGACCACAAGGGCCAAATCCGCACTGCCACCTATGAGAGCATGGCTAAGTTCATGAAGGATCAAGGCCTTCTTCAAGAAGCCTATGTGATTAATCGCGAGGCGGCAAAATAGCTTGATCCGCGGGGCCTATGCCCTTAAGTCGGGGCGGATGAATAAAGGAGCCCCCCATGTCTGATCTTGCCGCCTTTCACGACGATATCGAAGCCGCCTGGGCGGTACGCGATACGCTGACACCCGCCTATCACGGCCCCTATCGTGACGCGGTCGAAAAGGCGCTCGGCCTGCTCGACAATGGCCGGTTCCGTGTGGCTGAAAAGATCGACGGCGTTTGGGTCACCCACGAATGGCTGAAGAAAGCCGTCCTTTTGTCGTTCCGCCTGAGCGCCAATCACCTGATGCACACCGGCCGCGGTTTGTTCGAGCAGGCCCCGATCGGCCCGTTCTGGGATAAGGTGCCCAATAAGTTCGCCAAGTGGAAGGCTGATGACTTCACCGACGCCGGTTTCCGCGCCGTGCCGGGTGCCATTGTCCGTCACGGGGCATTTATCTCCAAGAACGTCGTCCTGATGCCCTCGTTTGTAAACATCGGGGCCTATGTTGGCGAAGGCTCGATGGTCGACGGCTGGTCAACAGTCGGTTCCTGCGCCCAGATCGGCAAGAACGTCCACCTGTCGGGCGGCGTCGGCATTGGCGGGGTGCTGGAACCGCTGCAGGCCACCCCTACCATTATCGAAGACGACTGCTTCATCGGCGCGCGCTCCGAAGTGGCCGAGGGCGTCATCGTGGAACAGGGCTCGGTGCTGGCCATGGGCGTTTACCTGTCGGGTTCAACCAAGATCGTCAACCGTGAGACCGGCGAAATTCACCGTGGCCGCGTGCCTGCCTATTCGGTCGTTGTGCCCGGCACCTTACCTGACCCCAAGGGTGGCCCGTCGCTCTACTGCGCCGTCATCGTCAAGACGGTCGATGCCCAAACCCGCTCCAAGACCGGCATCAACGAGCTTCTGCGCGACTAATCTTTACCTATTCGCATAAATTATGCCCGCCGCGACCCCGTGGCGGGCATTTTCGCATTTGAATAAAAGTTTCAAATGCGCCTATGCTTACCTTCAGGAATTCAACGGAGGTGGGCATGGCAGACGATATTCACGGACCTTCGCGGCGGGCGGTCGCGACCATTCTGGCTTTGGGTGCCAGCGCGGCACAGTTTGTCAGACCGGCTCTGGCCCAACCGGTGACGGTCAAGGCTGATGTCCGGATTGACGCCAATGAACACCCGGAAGGCCCAATTACGCAGGCGGTGGCCGCCGCCGCTGCCGCCCTGTCGAAATCCAACCGCTATGCGCCGGGGACCGAGCGCGAAGACCTGATCACAACCCTCGCCGCCATTGACGGCGTGGCACCGGACATGGTCGTGCCCTGGCCCGGATCGTCCGACCCGCTGTACCGCCTCGTGCGCGCCTATAGCTCAGCCACGCGCGGGCTGGTGGTCGCCGCCCCTGTCTTTGAAATGGCGGCTGGCATTGCCACCGATGCCGGATATAAGGTCACCCATGTGCCGGTGCGCCCGTCGGATCTGGCCCACGATGTCAAGGCCATGCTGGCCGCCGATCCGGATGCAGGCCTCTATTACATCTGCAATCCCAACAATCCGGTCGGCACCCTGACGCCTCTGGCCGACATCGAATGGCTGGCGGCCCATATCAAACCCGATGCTATATTGCTGATTGATGAGGCCTATATCGACTATACGCCGACGCAGAAATCGACGGCCCTGTTGGCGAAATACCCCAATGTCGTCATTTTGCGGACCTTCTCAAAGGTATATGGCATGGCCGGGATGCGCATGGGCTATACTTTGGCCATACCCGACCTGATCAAGCCGCTGATGGACTGGGGCAGCCCCTCGCCCTACATGCTGCCGGTCCCGGCGATTGCGGCAGCCACGGCTTCGCTCAAAAACTACGGTGAGATCACCAAACGGGTCGAGGCGATCAGTGTCACCCGCGACTGGACCATCGCCCGCCTGAATGCGCTGGGCTATACATCGACCAAGGGCCTGTGTAACTGCTTTATGGTCGACTGGCGCACCCCCGCCAAGCCGGTACAGCAGGCGATATTGACCAAAGGCGTCGCCATCGGCCGCAACTGGCCGGTATGGCCGAACATGAGCCGCATCACGGTCGGCACCCCGGCAGAAATGAAGGCCTTTATCGCGGCGGTCGAGGCGGTGAAACCGTAAGTTATGAGACACCTCACCGCTTAAGGCGTTTAATTCACACTCCCCCAACTTGTTGGGGGAGGTGGCACCCGTAAGGCTGACGGAGGGGGGCTTAAAGGCGTACGGAGGTATCAGCGGTAGTTGCCGAGCAAAATGCCAACTATTAGCGCGCCTAGTAACAGTCCACCTACAGATAGTGAGCCTTTGACTCCGTCTCTAGCGCCGCCGGTCATGTAGCCACCACCAAATGCCGCCAAAAGCACCCAGCCAAGCCACCCAAGAGATGCCCATCGAAATTGAAGATATTTGCCCCAAAGTTCAAATTGGTAGCCGTGCCAAAAGAACCCGGCGAAAGACAGGATCATAATCCCGATTCCGATCCAATTCTGCCTGCTCATTACTCCACCCTAACCGAAACTAACCGCGTTCCTTAGTTCTCAAAAACTGCACATCGGGATAGCGCTCGGCCACATAGTTGATCTCCCATGCCGATTTGCCGAGGAACACCGGATACTCGTCGATGTCCGTGCCCATGGCGCCGCGATGCTTACCGGCAAAGTCCTCGACCTTGGCGGCATCCCCACCCAGCCAGCGGGCTTCGGCGTAAGGCGACGGCTCGAATACACAATCCAGACCATATTCATTGGCCAGACGGTCGGCCATGACTTCAAACTGAAGCTGGCCCACGGCGCCGACGATAAAGTCCGACCCGATCGAGGGCCTGAACAACTGGGTGACACCTTCTTCGGCCAGGGATTCCAGCGCTTTTTTCAGATGCTTGGCCTTAAGCGGATCTTTCACCCGCACCCGCTGCAGGATTTCCGGCGCGAAGTTCGGCAGGCCCGCAAAGCGCACCGTGCCGGTCTCGGACAACGAGTCCCCAACCCGCAAAACGCCGTGGTTGGGGATGCCGATGACGTCGCCGCCAAAAGCATCTTCGGCCAGTTCGCGGTCGGACGCAAAGAACATGATCGGCGCGTTGACCGATAACTGCTTACCGGTGTTCTGTACTTTGAGTTTCATGCCGCGCTGGAACTTTCCGGAGGTCAGTTTCAGCATGGCGATACGGTCGCGGTGGTTCGGGTCCATATTGGCCTGCACCTTGAACACAAAGCCGGTGACCTCTTTCTCGGTCGGGTCAACCAGGGTGTCGGCCCCGGCCTTTGTGGCCTTGACCTTTTTGGGGGCAGGCGCGAAAGTGCCAATCGCTTCAAGCAGTTGGTTGACGCCGTAGTGGCGCAGGGCCGAGCCGAAAATCACCGGCGTCATGTGGCCTTCTAAGAACGCTTCGACCTCAAACGGCTTAAACCCGCCTTCCAGCAATTCGGCGGTGTCTTTCAGTTCAGCCAGTTCGTCAGGGTTCATCCAGCCTTTGGTTACTGCTTCGTCGACGGGGGCGGGGGCTTCGTGGCCCTGATCATATTCGGCGCCAGAATCGCGCTTGGTGAACGGGTAGAACAGGCCAGTTTTCAGCTCGATCATGCCGCGAAAGCGGTTGCCGGAACCGGCGGGCCAGTACAGCGGCGACGGGTCCAGTTGCAGCTTTGACGCCACCTCATCCAGCAGGGCCAGGGCGTCTTCGGCTTCGCGGTCCATCTTGTTGATGAAGGTGATGATCGGGATGTCGCGCAGGCGGCACACCTCAAACAGTTTCAGGGTCTGCGGCTCGATGCCCTTAGCGGCGTCCAGTACCATGATGGCAGCGTCGGCGGCAGTCAGCGTGCGATAGGTGTCTTCCGAAAAGTCTTCGTGGCCGGGTGTGTCGAGCAGGTTGAACATCTTGCCGTCGTGTTCAAAGGTCATCACCGATGACGACACCGAAATCCCGCGTTCTTTTTCGATCTTCATCCAGTCGGAGCGGGTGCGGCGGTTTTCACCACGCGCCCGCACTTGGCCTGCGGCGCGGATCGATCCGCCCGCCAGCAGCAGATGCTCGGTCAGCGTCGTCTTACCGGCGTCCGGGTGGGAGATGATGGCGAAGGTTCTGCGCCGCGGCGCTTCGGTGGCGGGGGTATTTGACATGCCCGTGGCGATAAGGCTTTGCGGGCAAAATGTCAAAGGTATGGTGATCGCATTTCATTATGACTCAGTTTAATAATGTCTAAAATAATGGGGTAGTGAAATGTTAAACATCAACGAAATACCAAGCGCGATTGTTGAGCGTGCAAGTATGTTGGAAGGTATTCTTATAGCGTCGGCGACAGGCGGCTCTCAAGATAACCATGTTTATGAGTACTTACGACGGGAATTTATGGCAGATATATCTATTCGTGATCTGCTTCCTACGTTTGTACGCACTCATCGTAATCTTGATGCATTTTGGCCTTATATAAAAAATGAAGCCGGTACATATGCCGAGCGCAGGCAGATTATTACCTTAGCGTTCACCCCATTGATGGATTACCTTGATGGGCGCAATGCGGCTCCGAGTGACAAAGTAGCTTTAGATGTTTTAGAGAAGTTTGACGCAGACGGTGTTCATGCAGTTTGGACAAAAGCACTTTCACGCCGCAATACCGATCCGGAAGGAGCAATAACAACTGCCCGAACTCTACTAGAGACCGTGACTAAGCGCATTCTTGATCAAACTGGCGAAAGTTACACAGATAAAGATGATCTGCCCAAACTATATGCTAGCACAGCTAAGATTTTGAACCTTGCCCCTTCCCAACATAGCGAAGAAGCCATTAAAGCTATTTTAGGGGGCGCAATGACACTGGTAAATGGGATTGGAACACTGCGAAATCGGCTATCAGACGCGCATGGTCGTGGAGGAGCCTTGCCGGTTAAACCATCACCTCGCCATGCCAGCCTAGCCGTAAATATGGCAGGAGCCGTTGCAACTTTCCTTGTTGAGACATTTTTAGAGCGGCAAGCCGCGAACAAGCAGATTCGATAATCCATGCTCTATCTCATTATCGCGGTCTTCGCCGTGGCCGGGTTTGCCGATAACGTCTGGCAGTTTTGGCGAGGATGGCGAACAGAGCAAGCCCCCCTCCGTCAGGACGCTTCGCGTCCCGCCACCTCCCCCGGCACGCCGGGGGAGTATAAGAAATTTAATACCTCCCCAACGTGTTGGGGAGCCGGGCGGCCGGTGCCGGGGGGCGCACGAAATCGCGCAGCGATGAGATGTGGTGGTGGGTGCCTTCGCCGCACCGTCTCAAATCACGCGTTGAGGCCGCGATAGCTGAAATCCCGCAGGGTCACAGCGCCATCGCCGGTGCAGTAGATGCCCAGCTTAAGCCCCAAAAACCCACCGAAGACATTATGGTTCAGACCCGCCACTTCCATGCGGGTCGGGTGGCGCACCCAGGTTTTGCCGCCATCAACCGAGTGATGATAGGTAACGACGTTGTCATAATTGGTCAGGCGCACCCGAACGGTTTTTGAAGCGACCTCCTGACGGTTCCAGGCCTGATCCTCGCCGTACTGCCAAGTGCAGGTCTGTGCGCCATCGAACCCTAACCCAGCAAAGGCCTTATGGTTATAGAACAGAAGGATTCCGGCCTCCGCCGCCCCGTCCAGTTCCAGCGTCACTTCGGCCTCATAGGATCGGTCACCGACCGCACAGGTCAAGGGCGAGGAATCGGCGGGCGACGTGCCGCGCCCGGTCAGACGCAGGGACTTATGGTCGCGTTTAACCCGCGTCATCTCATCGGGTTTCGGGTCATGAAACGCCCACTGCACGCCGAAACGGTCACGGCTGAAATCGTCAGACAGGGCAAAACCGGCCTTACTAAGTTTCCCACCTTTGGGCTTGAGCAAGGGCTTTGACAGGTCACCACCCAGCGCCCGGAACCAGCCGTCCGGTGTCCACTCCATCGGCTCCAGCAGGGTCTGGCGGCCAAGGGTGCGGAAGCCGTTTTCATAGCCGTGATAGACCAGCCACCAGTCGCCGGATGGCCCCTCAATAATGGTCGCGTGCCCCTTTGACCACCATGGTTCCTCAGTCTTCAAGGTACGCACCAGCGGATTGTGCGGATGATGCTCCCACGGGCCATGAATGGACTTTGAGCGGGCGGCGATGACCATATGGCCGGTGACGGGGCCTGCTGTGCCACCCACGGCGGTTACCAGGTAAAAATACTCCCCATGCCGCAGCAGTTTCGGCCCTTCCGGGGCAAAGTTCTCAGTGATCCAATCGTCCGGATACATCCACGGCTGGTAAGCGTCCTCAAGCACGCCGTCGGTCGCCAGCCCATCATCGGTCAGGCGGATCTTGCGGATGCCATTGACGAACAGATAGCGCTTGCCGTCTTCACCGACGATATGGCCGGGGTCGATGCAGCCGCGGATGTTAAGATCGACCGGCTCGCTCCACGGCCCCTTGATATCGTCGGCCCAGATGGCATAGATCGACCAGTCTCCGCCACCAGGTGCCGCCGGAATATAGATGAAATAGCGGCCATTGTGCTTACACAGATCAACCGCCCAGATAGTGCCGAGCGGCTTAAACAGGGTCGGGCCTACCGGTGCCCAATTGACCAGATCGGTCGAGTGCCAGATGATCAGACCGGGATAGGAATAGAACGACGAAAACGTCATGTAATAGTCGTCGCCGTCTTTTAAGATCGTCGGATCGGGGTGATCACCCGCCACGATCGGGTTGAGATAAGTCCCATCCCCCAGATCGGCCTTGCGCTGGCCTTCGATGCCGCGTCCCCACTTTGGCGTTTCGGGTGCCTTTGCCGACACTTGAGCGGCAACCGCCTGGGCCTGCCCCGCCAAAGGCACAGCCGCCGCACCGGCCAGCAGAGATTTAAATATCGCGCGACGCGAAGCTTCGGTCATATGTGTGGGTTCCCTGTGTTTGCCGGGTTTATATAGCTTGACCCCGTGCAAATGATAGCGCTATCAATTGTAGTATAATCATATAATCGGAAGAGGCAAATGGCACAAACGCGAAGGTATCCGTAAGGCGTCGTGGTTTGCCTATAAGTACCTAAATGCCCTGAAAGGGTTTGAGATCCCGTCTGCGGATGTTCAGGTCTGGGCGGCGACTGAGAACGGGGCCGTTAATGCGCTGAAAATCCACCGCACCGGCTATAAGAAAAACGACGCCTATTCGGCCTATATCGAACTGGGTGCCCCGAAAGACCTGACGCTCGCTCAGATCAAGCAGATGCACAGCCTGACTAAGGACGCGCCGGAATCCCAAAAGACGATCCGCATCGGCGCGGATGGTACGGGCGTTGTGACCTTGGCCATGCACAGCAATGATGTGGTGCTGGTAAGCCTGACGCCGCAGTAGTCAGTTGCCGTTCCCCCACAACCTTGTATGGTCAGGGCGGTTGACTAAACGAGGGGAAGATGCGGCTCACGACTCCAGCCTTAATGGGCCTATGTATTTTGATCGCACCGATACAAGCCGAAGCAACAACTTTGGTGGGGAAAGACTTTACCTGCCCGATAGGCGGCGCGAAGTTCGAAGCCACCGTCTATGGATCATGGTTCGGTTATGGCGCCAGACCGGATGGCCGCCCTTTGGGAACGAGCCGCGGCTATGTACCCATACCGGAATGTCCGGATAATCATTTGCTTCTCTATAGGGAGTTTTCAGCCGAAGACCTGAAATCATTGGCCAAGCTCATCGCCTCAGACGAATACCGGCACATGACCAATACCGAAAGCCCGTTTTACCGTGCAGCCTGGCTTGAGTATCAACTCAATCCAAGCCCTGTGATTTATGCGCAGGATTTGCTGCGCGCCACATGGTACGTCGATAATGATCCTGATAAAAAGACCCGTTATCGTGATCTTTTCCTTAAAGTCGCCGAGCCCTTGCCTGTTAGCGGAGAAGACACACAATCCCTGATCCTGCGCCTGAGGGTACTGAATGTATATCGTGAAACCGGACAGTTTGAGCGCGCACATGCCGGACTAAAAGCTCTGCCGGTTAAGACGATGGCGAAAGGTCTGCCCCGCAACGAAAAGGACACCGAACGCCTTGATGAGGCGTCATTGGATCGCTGGTTTTTTGTCAAGACAGCACGGCAACTGGAAACACTGATTCTGCGTAAGGATGCCGCCGTAAATCCGATTGAGGTTCTGCCTGACTGGATGGCCGAGGAAGAGTGCTACTTCCGCACACCCAAAAGCGTCTTTGAAACTGCCTTTTGTTCTACTCCAAAAATGCGCAAAATTCTAAAAGAAGACAAAGAGTATTTTGAGGCTGTGCGCCAATTTTACGATTATGACGGCCCCATACAATCGCCACCTCCTCCGCCAAGTGAACTCCTGCCCTCAGAAAGTTCTGAATAATACGCAAGCGAGAAAAACTGACGATGCATCAACTATAGGCAACGAATAAACCGCCTAAGGACATCGACCGGCTATAGAAAAAATCACCCCTGAGCCTTGGCTCAGGGGTGTATGTATTAGTCTTTCCACGCGCCATTGGCGACCGGCTCATCAAAGTCCGGCACGCCATCAGCCGTATAGCCAAAGGGCTGAACGCGGGTGTGGCGGTTCGGGTCGAACAGCGAATTGCCGGTGATTTTCTGGTAGTCGCGGCCGTGATAAACCAGAACATCGCGGCCCTGCTCATCGACCGTGAAACTGTTGTGGCCCGGGCCCCAGACCTTGTTTTGGGCTGAGCTTTTGAACACTGGCACCGGCGACTTGGACCACGAAGCTGCATCCATCAGGTCGGCGTTTTCGTCGACGGTTAGCATGCCCAGGCAATAGTTCTCATCGGTCGCACTGGCCGAATAGGTCAGGAACAAGCGGCCATTACGATGCAGGACGGTCGGGGCCTCAGCGACCTTATATTTGACGATTTCCCAATCATAGGTCGGAATGGTCAGACGCACCGGCGGGGCGGCCAGTTTCGACGGCGAAGCTAATGGTGCCAGATAAAGGTTAGAGTTGGTCTCAATCCCCGGCTCCTTCTGCGCCCAGCACAGATAGCGCACGCCTTTGTGGACAAAGGTGGTGGCATCGAGGTTAAATGTATCCCATGGCATTTCGACCTGCACCGGCTTGCCCCAGCGGCCGGTCAGCGGATTGGGATCGGGGCTTGAGATGACATAGGTACGCACGCGGAACGGCTCACCCTTATCGCCCGCGCCAAAGTAAAGATGCCACTGGCCGTCAAAGTGATGGATTTCCGGCGCCCAGATATAGCCGCCCATCTTGCCCTCGGTCGGACGCTTCCAGATCACAACTTCACCGGCGGTTTGCAAACCGGCAATGGTGCGTGACCGCCGCACGATCAGGCGGTCATATTCCGGCACCGTGGCAGTAAAATAATAGTAGCCGTCATCATGCTGCATGATCTGCGCATCGGCGCGCTGACGCACCAGCGGATTGATCGGTTTGGGCGGCGTTTGGGCAAAGGACGGCGTAGCCGCAGCGCTGGCAGAGGCACTGGCGGCAGCGATCACAAAACCGCGGCGTGAAAAGCGGGTAAGGTTCGACATTATATTCTCACAAGGACGTTTCAGTAGATTGGGTGCCCGATCCCGATATTATTATGGCTTCATCGCGCGCCGCCACAGCAGCGCCCGATATGTCGGACAAATTCTTTTTAGCGCACCATATAGGATTGTCAAACAGCCCAGAGAACATCACCTATTGAACCTGCCCGATGACATAGGCGGCGATCTTCTGATCGGCCTTGACCCACAGGTCGACCACCATCTTACCGAAATAGTCTGAGCCCTTTGGGCCGGTGTGGGTGTAGTCAAAGGCCTGCGCGCTGCCTTGCCCTTGAGAGGCGTCGGTGAAAACGGCAGGCACGGTTGTGCCGGAAGGTGCGGCATCAAGCACATTTTGCGGGATCGGCTGACCGGCCAGGGTCAGCGATTCCGCAATACCCATCTCCTGCACTTTTGATTGCCCTTCGGCATAAAGATCAATCAGGGTGGTGTCAGTGGTGCGGGCGATCAGGCGGGTGACCTGCGCCCACGGCAACAGATCATTCTGGACTTTGAAATTCTTGAAATGGCGCTGGGTCAGGGGTGTGACCAGCACCGGCACGGCCCCGGCTTTTTTCACGTCATAGACATAGCCCCGCATATTCGGGCCGAACTCGGTTTCAATATCTGTATGGCGTTCCGGGCGCTTTGAGCCGTCATTATGACCGAACTGGATCAGCACATAGGTCCTGTCGAAATTGCCCACCGGCAGATCGGCCATGACCTTATCCCACAGGCCTTCGACGCGGTAGCTTTTGGAGGAACGCCCGCCGCGCGCAGCATTCACACATGTCACCACTTCGGGCTTGAATTGGGCGCAGAAGCCTTTGCCGTAGCCGGATTTGTCGGTCATGGTCGAATCGCCGACTAATATCACTCGGATCGGCTTAAGCGCCTCAGCGGCAAACGCGGGCGCGTTCAGGCAGGTCAACGCGGCGGCGAGCAAAAAACGGCGGACCAAGTACATCGGGCAGTCTCCCATATGATTATTTATGATCAAACTCTATCGGAACTGGACAAAAATTCAAAGGCTCAAAATAAATGGCCGCAAGGTTTGGTTTTAAAAGCGCATCGCCCTATATAGGCGTGACTCCCAAAGCCTTTGCCGAAAGCGCCTGACCTGATGGCTCCTCCCGCTCCCGATACGCAATCTTTCTCAAACGCGCCCCAAAACGGGCCTATGACGCGACCCAATGCCAGTTTTCAGGGCACGATCGACTTCCTTAAGCCCTATCTGTGGCCCAAGGACCGCGCCGACCTTCAGATGCAGGTCGTGCTGGCGATGGTGTTCATGCTGCTGGGTAAGGTGCTGACGGTCTTTATTCCGTACACCTATAAATGGGCGACAAATGCGCTGTCTGGCGAAGGCGAGGCCCCGTCCATGATGGGGCTGTTGATTGCCTCTCCGATCATTCTGGTCGTGGCGTACGGCGTGGCGCGGTTACTGTCCAACGGCTTCAATCAGGTGCGCGACGCTTTATTTGCGGCGGTCGGTCAACATGCGGTGCGGGGTCTGGCCAACCGCACCTTTGTGCACCTGCATAATCTGTCCTTACGGTTCCACCTGCAACGCCGCACGGGCGGCCTGTCGCGGGTGATCGAGCGTGGTAAGACCGGCATTGAGACCATCATCCGCCTGACCATGATGATCGCTATACCTACCCTGATCGAGTTTGTGCTGACCTCGGCCATCATCGCCAATCAGTTCAGCGTCATGTATGTGGTCGTGGTGGTGGTCACGGTGGTGATCTATGTCTGGTTCTCGGTGTGGGCGTCCAATAAACGCATCCAGATCCGCAAGGACATGAACGATGCCGACACCGATTCCATGTCCAAGGCTGTGGATTCGTTGCTGAATTTTGAGACCGTCAAATATTTCGGCAATGAGCGGCTGGAATCTGACCGCTACAACAAAGCCACCGGCGATTATGAAAAGGCGGCGATCAAGACCTATACCTCCTTGGCCTGGCTGAACCTGGGCCAAGCGATCATCTTCTCGATCGGCATGACCATTGTGATGCTCATGTCGGCCTATGAAGTGTCACGCGGCACCCAGACGGTCGGTCATTTTGTAATGATCAACGCCTTTATGATGCAGCTTTCCATTCCGCTTAACTTCATCGGCACGCTTTACCGCGAAATCACCACCTCGCTGGTTGATATGGACTCAATGTTCAAGCTGTTGGATGAGCCGGCCGAAGTGGTCGACGATCCGAATGCCGCAGACCTTAAGATCGTTGCAGGGGCGGTTGCATTCAAGGACGTGGTCTTTTCATACGATGCTGATCGGCCGATCCTGAAAGGCGTATCGTTTGAAGTCCCGGCGGGTAAGACTGTCGCGATTGTGGGCCCATCGGGTGCCGGTAAATCGACCATTTCGCGGCTGCTGTTTCGGTTTTATGACGTTAAGGGTGGGTCGATTGAAATCGACGGTCAGGATATTCGCACCGTCAATCAGGCGTCTTTGCGTCACGCTATCGGTATGGTGCCGCAGGACACCGTCCTGTTTAACGACACCATCGCCTATAATGTCGCCTATGGCCGGGCCGGGGCATCACGCGCTGAGATCGAGGATGCCGCCGATAAGGCCCAGATCGCAGGCTTCATCGCCTCCCTGCCCAAGGGTTTTGATACCGAAGTCGGTGAGCGCGGCCTGAAACTGTCGGGCGGTGAAAAGCAGCGCGTGGCAATCGCCCGCACCCTGCTGAAAGCGCCGCCGATCCTGATACTGGATGAAGCGACATCGGCGCTGGATACCCATACCGAGCGCGAAATTCAGGCCTCACTGGATGAGGTTTCGCAGAACCGCACGACCCTGGTGATCGCCCACCGACTGTCGACCGTGGTGGGGGCGGATGAGATTCTGGTGCTGAAAGATGGCGTAGTGGCTGAGCGCGGCACCCACCATCATCTTATGCGCCAGCAGGGTATATATTACGGCATGTGGGAGCGTCAGCGCGCCGCCGACGAAGCCCGCGAAACCCTCGCCAAGGTCGAAGCGCAGGTGGAGTAAGCGTTCATCTTAGGCGTGTGGATGATTGCTTAACAGCATTGGTTCGGGCATGGACGGCGTATGAAACCTGATAGCCTGATCCGTATCCATGTGCCCATTAAGTGTCCTGAGGACGTTATCCCTCATCTGGGGGCCGCAATCCACTGGAAGGAAGGCCGCTCCGCCAAGTGTCTGGCCGACAGTTGGTTCGCGGCCAATGCTATCCCAAATTCAGTGGCTGACGTTTTGAAAGGGGATGCAGTTTTCGCTGATGCGCGGCTGATTGATGCCTTTTTAGAGCGAGGCGTCAGGCTTCAGGATGGCGGGCGACCCAGTCAGACTGACCTCATGGCTATCGTAGCGTTGAAAGACAAGATCGGTGTGCTGGCAATCGAAAGCAAGCTCGATGAAACCTTTGGGCCCACGATCGCTGAGTGGCTGACGCCCACGCCCAGTTCTGGAAAGCTGAAAAGACTTGAGTTGTTGGGTGAACTTCTGTGTATCGATCCTGAGCCACATGGGGCGTTGCGATATCAACTCTTACATCGCACGGCATCGGCGGTGCTTGAGGCCAAACGCTATATGAGCGGCGAAGCCGCCATGGTGGTACAAAGCTTTTGCCCGAACATAAGCGGGTTTAGCGATTTCTCAGCCTTTGTTTCGGCTCTGGGACTTGGGACTGCCGTTGTCGGCGGCATGACTGGGGCCAAGGTTTGTGGCGGCGTGAACCTGAGACTGGGTTGGGTGGCTGAGCGATAGCCCACTGCCTACTCCGCCGTCCAGATAAACCGCACCCCGTCCTTGCCATCAGACTGCGGGCCAGGGCTGTCGGCGGTGATGACTTGCGTTTTCGGATCTAGGCGCAGGAAACGGTGGTTGACCAGCGACATCAGGGCCAACTCACCCACCGGGGTCTCAATCCACTGAAAGCTTTGCGCTGTGACGGGCGTGCCGGATTTCAGGCTGACCGAGCCATTGTCCGCCACGCTGATATTGCCATCGCCAGTTTTCAATGCCGCCCTGCCCAATCCCATGTCGATGACCTCAAACGGCACTGGTTGTCCGGGCACCAACGCGCCGCCTTTGACCGACAGGCCCGCCGCTGACTGATCGCTTTTCAGGGTGATGGTACGGCCATAGGGGATCGGTTTCATCAGCCCCTGCGGATAGGGTTCATGGATATCGACGGCATCAAAATCGGCATGGCCGCCTTCAATACCTGATGTGTTGTAGTTAAACAGGCTATAGCGCACGCCCTGAAAGGTCTTAAGCTGAAAGACCATCGTAAAGTCGGCACCTATCGGAGTGAAGGTTTTGCCATCGGTCGAATAGCTGAAACGGGCCTTTTCGGTCAGGAAATTACAATCGGCCCGCAGCCACACACGGGTCGCGGTGATCCTGACCCGCGCGGCCTTGCCGGTCTGCTGATCATGGTGGGCGAGCGCCAGACCGGTTGCGGTTTTTTCAACCCCGATCCACGCATAGGGCCGGTTCAGAAGCGCTAGCCCTGCCACATCGCCATTTTTTAACCCGCCGGTTTCCAGAATAGCGGTCGGCGTTGACATTGGCCCTATGGCGCGTTGGGTCAGACTGTTTTTGGCCTCCCAGAACGATTTCGCAGACAGGGATTTCAGGCGCAGATATCCGGGTCGCTCGGTCAGTGACCATTTGCCATCCACCGGCACATGGTTCCATTGCCAGATGGGTTTGAGCGCCGCACCGGAAAACGCATCACTGCGTTCATAAGGCACACTAATGGGCTGTGGTTCGGCGGTTTTCGGCTTGACCCAGGTGCGCGGATTACGCCCCAGATTACCGGGTAAACCGAAGTATGGCCAGCCGTCTTTCCAGGTGATCGGCGACAGTGCCACAAGCCTTCCGATCGAATTATAATCCATCATCGAAAAGCCCCACCACTCGCCGGCGGGGGTCTGAACGATACCGCCCTGATGCAGCGATAAGCGGCCATTAGGGGCGGGGTTTGGTGGGTTGATCACATAGGGGCCGGTGTCACTTTTGGCCCACATATCACCCAACCGGTGGCCTTCCATCATGCCGAAATCTTCGTCGATGCTGATGGCCGGATTGACCTCATAGGGCCCCCAGATGTTATCGGCGCGCGCGGCGGGCATCTTCATGCGGTCCATGTACCAGGCGCTGGTGATATAGTATTTGCCATCGAACTTATAGAAGTGCACGCCTTCGCCCATGCCGGCGTTCGGGGGGATGATTTCCTTTTCGGTGCTCTCAATAATATCGGTCAGGTCATCGCTCAGTTGCGCCATGCGGATGCCCTGATAGCCCCAGATGGCATAGGCCTTACCGTCGTCATCAAACAGCACCGACAGGTCGTGCATGGAGCGCTTCATTTCGGTGCGCTTCCACGGGCCTTTTGGGTCGGTGGCGGTGAAGATCTGGGTTTTCTGGCCGTTCACATTGCTGAAGATATAGAACGTGCCATTGTTATAGCGAAAACTGGGCGCCCAGATACCCTGACCGTAGATGCTCTTGCCGTCCTCAAGCCGAAACTGTGGGCCAAGGTCGAGTTTGTCGAGTGCGTAGGATACAAATTCCCAGTTGACGAGGTCTTTGGAGCGCAGGATCGGCAGGCCCGGCATGGTGTGCATAGTGGTGCCGGTCAGATAGAACCAATCACCGACGCGGATCATGTCGGGGTCGGAAAACTCATCGTAAAACAGC
The DNA here is from genome assembly GCF_026625745.1 of Asticcacaulis sp. SL142. Taxonomy (NCBI): domain Bacteria; kingdom Pseudomonadati; phylum Pseudomonadota; class Alphaproteobacteria; order Caulobacterales; family Caulobacteraceae; genus Asticcacaulis; species Asticcacaulis sp. SL142. The sequence goes on from NZ_CP113061.1 coordinate 2,020,460, forward strand.
GGGTTGGTAAAGGTGCCGTTGCCGTTGTCAGGCGTCCAGGTTTTTGGTGTTGTTTGCGCAAACGCAGGTGCGGCCATTGCACTCAATAGCGCAGCTATGCACACCGATTTCCAGACCATATTCGCTCTCCCTGATGTTTGCTTTTGCAGCTTATCAGAGGAGACTAAATGGCTGGAAACCAATGTGCAATTTAAAAGTCTGACAATACCTATCTTAACTTACAACGGAAAGTACACTGAGGCTGCTCTCAAAGAGCGAAGCGTTAGAGCAACGCTTCTAGGGCGAAGGACTTTTCGTTGAGACCTCTACGCCGTCCAGCCGCCGTCGACCGAAATATGCGTGCCGGTAATCGACTTGGCGGCATCCGAACACAGAAAGGCGAAGGTTTCAGCGATATCGTCTTCGTCGACGAATTTCTTGGTCGGCTGAGCGGCCAGAAGCACGTCCTTAATGACCTGTTCCTCAGTAATGCCGCGGGCCTTGGCCGTGTCGGGGATTTGCTTTTCGACCAGCGGGGTCAGCACATAGCCGGGGCAGACGCAATTACAGGTAATGCCGAACTCTGCGCCCTCAAGGGCAATCGTCTTAGTCAGGCCTAAGATGCCGTGTTTGGCGGCGACATAGGCCGACTTGAACGGTGAGGCGACCAGCGCGTGGGCCGATCCCATATTGACGATCCGGCCCCAGCCCTTTTCTTTCATGGCCGCAAAGCTGTGGTGAATGGTGTGGTAGGCCGAGGTCAGGTTGATGGCGATAATGGCATCCCACTTGGCGGCGGGAAATTCTTCAATCGGGGCCACGAACTGGATGCCGGCATTATTGATCAGGATATCGACCCCGCCCAGTTTCGATTGCGTGGTTTTCACCAGATCCTCAATCTGATCCGGCTTGGTCAGGTCGGCGCCGTGGAAGCCGACCTCGACGCCGTAGTCCTTGGCCATAGCGGCGCGGATGGCCTCGATCTCGGCAGCATCGCCCAGCCCGTTGAGCATGACGTGGGCCCCCTTGGCGGCGAGCGTTTTAGCCACGGCCAAGCCGATGCCGCTGGTGGAGCCGGTCACCAGGGCGGTTTTACCTTTAAGCATGATTTAGTCCTTTAGAATGGGGAGGTTGAGGACAGGTAGACTCTATTCAGTGGGTGGCGCTTCACCAGAGGGGGGAGCTGTGACGTCACCCTTGACGATGGCCTTGGCATTGGCTGCGGTATTAAGTGCCTGCTTACCGCATTGTTCGACAAACTGCATGGTCGTGCGGGCCTGATTTTCGGAATATTTGACGCAGGTTTGCGTCCATTCTTTTTGCAGGTCGGTTAAGCCTTGCGGATCACGCACGGCGGAGGCCTCTTTCATCAGGCGCACCGCATCCTCGGCAAAGGCCGTGGTCTGGGAGGCGTAACGGTGCGATGAGGCGGTGATCATCTCAACCAGATTCAGCAGGCTGCGCGTCGCAAGCTGCTGCTGCGCACCCATAAGTTTCAGGCCCTGCTCGAATGGTCCGTGGTTAGTCATGGCGCAACCTTTCCCCATAAGGTGAAGCGAAAGGGTATGTTAGAGCGCATCCCCAAAAGTGTGAAGCGGTTTTTGGATCAGATGCGCGACAAACGAAAGCCCATGTTCGCGTCCGGAAAGGGCTTTTTCGTGGCAGATGCTGGATTAGTTTATCATCATCGTGCCGAGCAGCACGGTGGCTCCAGAGCGTTTAAGCACCTGGTCGGTCGCGGCCTGAAGCTCACGGGTAATAAAGCCCGGATCGACCAGGCTGTTTTCGCGCAGACGCAGGCCATAGGACTGGATCCGGCTGACATAGGCATCGCGCAAACGCGGAATATAGGCGGGCACCAGTTCCGCCAGCTTCGGGTCTTTGACATCAAGGCCCATCTCAATGGTCATGGTGGAATGACGCCCGTCGCGTCGCGGGATAAACACGCTGATCGGTGTCAGTTGGGTAAAGCTGGGCCCGCCGCCCTTTTTCTTTTCCTTAGGCGCACTGGCCAGAGCCTGTGGTGCGACCGAGGCGAAGACTGGGAAAAGCAAGGCAGAGATAAGGGCGCGACGTTTCATGGAATTCACACTAGCAAACCTTGGTTTATTTTGAGTAAGCCATCATGCTTAATTTCAATTAACCCTGATTTATCAAGGCTTAAAGCTTGAATTAACAGGTTTGCTGTAGTCTTTTACGCATCTGCACAAGATCATACGGGCTAATGTCAAACCTGACCTACCAAACCCTGCGCGCGCAGCGAAAAATCAATCCCGCGACGGTGAATATACTGGTCGTTGAGGATCATGATGCCTCACGCCGTATGATCCTTGAGCTTCTGCGCGGCGCCGGTTTCACGCGTCTGCTGCCTGCCCGCTCGGCCGAAGAGGCCATCGGCTTTCTGACCTCGCACAATCCTGACCTGATGCTGCTCGACTGGGAATTGCCGGGTATGTCTGGTGTTGAACTGGTTCTGTCCTTGCGTCGGGCGGCGGTGGAAGAAGACCCGCGCTTTCTGAATCCCAAAATGCCGGTACTGATGCTGACCGGTCGGCAAAAATCCCAGGACGTGACCCATGCCCGCAACTGCGGGGTCGATGAGTTTGTCATCAAGCCGTTCTCAACCGCCGGCCTGCTAAAGGCCGTACTGGCGACCCTGACGCGTAAACGCAATTTCGTCGTTTCGGCCAATTATATCGGCCCGTGCCGTAGGCGTAAGACCCACACAACCTATCAGGGGGTTCTGCGACGGATCGACGATATTGAGCAATCCGCCGATAATGTGCAGCGCGAGATATTCCAGCAAACCCTGTCGGTGGAACTGAATTCCCTGCGGGTTCTGATGCAGGCCCGCGGCGGACTGGACAAGAAACTGCTCGATTACATGGTCGGGCGGATCATGCATGCGGAAAAGCGCGCCCACGCACTGCGCCTTAGGTTGATTGAGCAGGCTACACACTCTTTAAACGATTATGCGGTAGCATTGGGCGAAGATACTGACCCCGAAGTGGTTGATATTCATATCGATACGCTGACCCGGTTGAATACCATCGACCTCGCCGATCACCGTGAGGCCACCAAAACCGTGCAGCATCTGGAACGACTGGTATCCAAGCGTAAAAAACACCGCAAACTGACCGCTTAAGAGCCCTGAACATGAACGCAGCCGCCCGAAAAATGAACGATAGTACAGCTGGGATGCAGACAGCGACCGGGCGTGACGTGCGCAATCTGGCCAGCCTGGGGGAGACGGCCTCGACCAGCCGGGTTTTAAATCTGTCGCAGATCTATCTGAGCAGTTCCAAGGACAAAGACTATCTGATGAAGCCTTTTTTCAAGGACAGTCAGATGAATAAGGCGATCTTGGTCAAGCACACCCTGCGCTCCAATGAGCGGATGTTGTTTTCGCGCCATCGCCGGACCGCCACCAAAGTCATCCTGCCGTTTGATCCGAACGACCTGAAACTGGGCGGACGGTCGGTGTTCGTCAACCAGATCGGCTTTGACAGCTTTGCCCGCAGCTATTTCAACACCGACGATTTCAATCAGAACTATGACGTTCAGGTCTTAAAATTGCTGGATGTTCTGCCATCGCTCGATCCGTTTCTGGTGCGTGAACACCTGTCGCGCAGTGGCTATAAACCGGCGACTTGCTATCTCAAAATCTCACCGGTCGATGTCCAGCAGATGATCGGCTTTGCCAATGCTGAGATTGAGCGCCTGGTGATCACGGCCTTTGGCGAGGCTCTGCAATATCGCTCGGTCAAGCTGGCCGGCAAGATCCTGTCCAATGAACTGGATAAGGAATTGTGGCCACTCCGGGCGACCCTGCGCATGACCGACGAAGAATTCTCGGACGGTATTTTTTCATGGCGCGGGTTTTTGTACTTCAAATGGCGTCATATCGAGCTTCAGGAAGAAATGCGCAAAGTGCTGGACGGGCTGGCTAATTATCAGCCTTACAACACTTCAGAAGACAGCCTTAAAGAGTACCTCAAGGAGGCCCGCCCGCGTCTGGCCCGCAGCATCGTCGAGGCCATAAAGCGCGTCGGGCGTACGCTGGCCGTCTATGATCAAGCCTATGCCGCTCTGGTCGAACAGAAAAATCCCAGCCCTTTCCGTCACTTTCTGCTGGATGGACCCAACCTGTTTTATGAATTGGGCGAAAATATCGGCATTCTGGGCCACATCGGTTCCTTCTGGAAATACCGCATGGTCCAGAGCGGTCCGCACATGCGCATGTCGGCTCCGGAATATGTCGATGTTCTCATGGATTTTGAGGACAGCCTGCTCAACATCACCCAACATGACAGCGTGGCCTTTTAGGATGACCGCGCCCCCCTTATAGTAACAAAGAGTACCCTATGGCCGCACTGGCAAAAGCCTTAACTCAGAGCCATTTCAAGACAACGCGCGAAGTGCGTAATCTTGGCAATCTGACCTATACCTCGGCCACCAGCCGGGTGCTGAACCTGTCGCAGGTCTATGTCTTTTACGCCGATGATCCGACCTATAAGGAACAGCCGTTTTTTGAGAACAGCCAGCTTAACCGCGCCATTATTCTAAAGCACAGCCTGCGGGTAAATGAGCGCGGGCTTTATCACAATCAACGCCGTCAGGTGACCAAGGTCATTTTACCGTTCGACCCCCATGATCTGCGTCTGGGCGGCCGGTCATTCTTTATCGACCAGATCGGCTTTGATCAGACGCTTAAGACCTATCTCAACATGGACGATCCGGCCAAAAGCCCGGACGTGCGCATCCTGAAATATCTCGATCAGTTGCCGTCGCTTGATCCGTTTCTGGTGCGCGATACGCTGGCGCGCAAAGGGGTCAAGCCCGCGCTATGTTATCTGCGTCTGTCTTCAGCCGATCTGACCCGTATGGCCAGTTTCACCAGTGCAGAGATCGAGCGTCTGGTGCTGGAAGCGATCGGCGTTGATGCGGGTAAGGCGTCGCTGAAACTCGGCAACAAGATTTTATCGGATAAGCTCGACCTCGAACTGCGGCCGCTGCAAAAGGCGCTCGGCATGTCGGACGAAGAATTCCGCGACGGCATATTCTCATGGCGCGGATTTCTGTATTACAAGTGGCGGCATGTCGAGCTTCAGGACGAACTGCGCGAAGTTCTGACGGGCTTGGGTTCCTACCAGCCGTCGGGATCGTTCGATGAACTGACCAAGGAGTATTTGCGCAAGGCCCGCCCACGGATTGCGCGCGGCGTCGTCGATACCCTGACCCGGGCCGGGCGCACCCTGCACAGCTATGACACCGCCTACAACGCTCTGGTCAAAAGCCGCGATCCGGCACCGTTTCGCCGGTTCCTGTTTAACGGTTTGAGCCTGTTTGCGGAACTGGGGGAATCGATTGGCACCCTCAACCACGTCTCGTCGTTCTGGTCGTTCCGGATGCAAAAGACCCAGAATGGCCGTAAGCAGCTATCGAGCGCGGAATTTGCCGATATCATGATGGATTTTGAGGCCAGCCTCGCCCACGCCATCAAGAACCGCCATAATCAGAATAATTAGACATCGCGGATAAAGTTTTGGGCCCAGGATAATATCCTGAGCCCAAATACTTTTCCGCGTTTGATTTACTTATCCATCAGCTTTTGCATCAGGTAAGTATACTCAATAGCATTGCGTTTGGCGGTTTCGCGTAAGTTTGCCGCCGCCGCATGGCCGCCGTCGATGTTTTCGTAATAGAGGAACGGCAAGCCCATTTCCTGCATCTTAGCCGCCATTTTGCGAGCATGACCGGGGTGAACGCGGTCGTCCTTGGTTGAGGTCACAAACAGCGGTTCGGGGTATTTCACGCCGGTTTTCAGGTTGTGGTAGGGCGAGATCGATTTCAGGAACGCGCCTTCGACCGGATCAGCCGGATCGCCGTACTCTCCCATCCAGGACGCCCCGGCCAGCAGGGTATGATAGCGCATCATATCGAGCAGCGGCACCTGAATGACGACGGCATTCCACAGGTCAGGCCGCTGGGTCAGTTGCACGCCCATCAACAGCCCACCGTTCGATCCGCCCATGATACCCAGACGACGCGGCGAGGTCAGCTTGGCCGCGATGATATCTTCGGCCACCGCCTGAAAATCATCAAAGATGCGCTGACGGTTGGTTTTCAGCCCCGCCTCATGCCACTGGGGGCCGAACTCACCGCCGCCACGGATATTGGCCAGCACATAGGCGCCGCCGTTTTCCAGCCACAGCTTACCCATGCCGCCGGAATAGGACGGGGTCATGGCGATCTCAAAGCCGCCGTAGGCATAAAGCAGCGTTGGGGTATTGCCATCCAGCTTGGTATCCTTACGCGCCACAACAAAGTAAGGCACCTTGGTGCCGTCTTTGGAGGTTGCCCACCGTTGCTCGACCTTAAGGCCCTCAGCGTTAAAGCGCGCAGGGCTGGACTTTATCTTTTCGGCCTCACCGGTGGCCGCATCGGCGCGGTAAAGGGTCGAGGGCTGGATGAAGCCGGTCGAATAGGCGAAAATCTTATCGGAATCGTCATCGGCCGATGACACCGATAAGGTGGCATTTTCCGGCAGTTTTATGGCCTTATACGACCATGCGCCGCCCTTAAAGCTGTAGCTTCTGACTTCGCCGGTCACATTGGACAACAGTTGCAGGACGATGTGGTTTTTGGTTTGAGCTATACCTTCAACAGACTGGTGGGCATCGGGCGTAAACACGGCCACCGGCTCGATGTTTTTCGGGTCGCTCAACCCGGTCTTGAGGTCAAACGCAATCACGCTGCCGGAGGTGAATGTCGTGCCCTTGGCACTGGTCCAGTTATCCTTGAGGCTGTAGACCGCCTGGCCTTCATAATAGGCCGACATTTCCGAGGTCAGCGGCAGAGGGAAGCTGACCGGGCCGTCAGACGTGATGAACTGATCGATCACCTCAAAAAAGGACGGGCGGCGGGTCTGCATGTCCATGACGTAGTTGCCGTCGATGTCACGCAGCACAGAGCGGTAGGCCATCATGTCAGCTTGGTCGCCACGGAAGATTTCCTTGGCGTCCTCAAGTTTTTGGCCGCGTTTCAGTTCGCGCGTGACAAACGCATAACCGGAAGGTGTCACCTCCCCCGGCGTCCATTCGCGCGACACATAAAGCGTGTCCTTGTCTTTCCACACCACGACCTGCTTGCCTTCAGGCAGGTCGAAGCCGCCCTTCACAAATGACTTAGTGAGCGTGTCGTATTCGCGCACGGTGACGGCATCCTTGCCGCCGTTCGACAGGCTGATCAGGCAGCGAGTCTCATCCGGCGGCAGGCAGTTTGAGCCCTTATAGACCCAGTTTTTATCTTCGGCCTTGGACAGGGCATCGATATCGAGGATGGTTTCCCACACCGGCTTATCGGCGGCATAGGCGCTCCAGTCCGTGCGCCGCCAGATGCCGCGCACATGGTCGGTGTCCTGCCAGAAATTATCGACCTTACCGCCCTTGGCAAAGCCTGGTGAGGCGATGCGGTCCTTGGCCTCAACAATTTTGAGCACCGCCTCGCGGTTTTTCTCAAAGCGCGGGTCTTTCATCAACTGGGTCAGGGTGCGGTCGTTCTGGGCGCGTACCCAGTCGAGCGCTTTTTCGCCTTCAACCTCTTCCAGATATTGGCGCGGATCGGAAGCTTCGGCGGCAGTCGTATTTTGTGTGGTCATTTCAGCCCTGACAGTCGCGGGCGAAAGCACACCCATTAGCATGCACAGGCCCAGAAACGCGCCCTTATGAGCGCCGGAGAGGAGTTCGGTCTTAGTCATATAGGATTGCCCAGCCTTACTGCAATGAAAGCCATACCCTTATACGCACAAATGGCGGACGGGTTCGTTGGGTATGAAACTAGAGCGTTCGGTGTGATTTTGGCAAGATAACAAATACGTAATGATCGCTGCCAAAAAAGAACTTTACAAAATAAAGTTCTTTTGCAATTATACCTTCATGCTCACCTTGAGCGGGAAAATCATACGGCAAGGAGGCCGCGTAACATGTCAGATCCTTTGACGCTGAAAAACGATATCGACTATATGAAGGCCCTGGCTCAGGATGGTGGCCGACGCCCAATCATCAACGGCGGGTCCTTATTCTGGGCGGGCATCACGTTTGGGGCGGCCAGCCTTATTCACTACGGTTTCTGGACGCACATGATCCCCCTGCCCAATCCGTGGTTTATTGCCGTCAACTGGCTGGCAGCCGGGTTACTCTATGCGGTTCTAGCCATATTGAGCATCCGCAGTTCGATCAAAAAATACGGTCACGGCGGGACTATGAATGTCGCTATCGGCAACATCTGGTCAGGCATTGGCTTTGCGATTTTCGTCATCGCCATGTGCCTGATTGTGGCCGGCACCCACATGGAGCAGATGGAGGCCACTCTGTCCATGCTGGCCCCGGCGATCCTTGTGCTATATGGCCTCGGCTGGTGGATCGTGTCGGCCATTTCCGGTCAGGGCTGGTTGAAGTTTGTCTGTTTCGGAGCGTTTTTGGGGGCGGCAGGCACCTCCTTCATGGCGGGTGAGCCTGAGCAGTTCCTGGCCTATACGGCGTGCCTGATCCTGTTTGCGACCGTGCCGGGTCTGATCATTATGCTACAGGCGAAAAAGGCGTAAGCGCTGATGGACGATTTTAATATCGAGCGTATCGACGATGTCATCCATGGGCGGTTAAGGCTGGGGGTCATGGCCTATCTGTCGACCGCCGGATCGGCTGATTTCACGACCCTCAAACAAAAAACCCAATCCAGTGACGGCAATTTGTCGGTGCAGCTGCGCAAACTGGAGGAGGCCGATTATGTCGAGATATCTAAGGCCTTTGTCGGTAAGAAACCCCAGACGACCGTAATCCTGACTGAAACCGGACGCGCCGCCTTCGTGGCCTATCTTGAGGCCATGCGTAAGCTGATTGATGAAGCGTCTTCCTGACCGAAATCTTATCCCTGATCATTGCGTCCCTGTAATCATCAGAAACTTGAAAGCCTCCGGTCGATCCGGGGGCTTTTCTTTGTTTGGATGCTACTAAATGTCCTGTTGCTCTTTTTCATCGGTGAATTTTATTTTTTGCGAAGGATTTTCAGACGTGCCACGTTAAAGGCTTGGTAGCGAAATTGTCAGACCTTCGGTTGCGATTTCACCTGCCCTTGCGTTCAGCCTGATTTTCAAGAGACCCTTATGATCAAACCCGTCCCTTTGGCCATTGCTGCCGGTGTCGTTGTTGTCGCGGCCGCGGCCTTCTTTTTGTGGCCCAAGGGGGAGAGTGATGACAAGGGCAAGGGCCGCCCGCCGGTGCCGGTCGTGACGGTTCGAGCGGAAACCCGCACCATTGCCCATGACCTTAAGGTGGTCGGTTCGGTGACCTCGCTCAATTCTGTGACCCTGCGCCCGCAGGTCGACGGCGTGCTCACTCAGGTGCTGTTTGATGAAGGCGCGTTTGTTCAAAAAGGCCAACTTCTTGCGGTGATCGATGACCGCAGCCTCAAGGCCGCCCTGCAAAGCGCCCAGGCCCAACTGGCGACCAATCGCTCCCGTCTGCTGGTGGCGGAAACCGACCTTAAGCGCTATCAGTCTCTGGCTGAAATCAACGCCATCCCGCAACAGACCCTTGATCAGCAAAAGGCGGCGGTCGAGCAGGCCAAGGCCGCCGTCCAGATGGATGAGGCCGCCGTTGAAAACGCCCGGGTGCAGCTGTCATTTACCCGCATCACCTCACCGGTATCGGGCCGCATCGGTATCCGCCGCGTTGATCCGGGCAATCTGGTCAGTGCTTCTTCGACGGAAGGGCTGGCGACCGTCACCCAGATTAACCCGATTTCGGTCGTCTTTTCCGTGCCGCAGACGGTGCAGGGCGATCTGATTGAGGGCATGAAGCGTTCCGGTGGCATCACCGTTAAGGCTGTGGACCGCGAAAAAGGTGAGGTTCTGGCGACGGGCCGGATCAGCGCGCTCGATAATGTGGTGCAGGCCGGGACCGGCACGGTGCAGATCCGCGCCATCTTTGATAATGCCGGTGAAACCCTGTGGCCGGGCCAGTTTGTCATTGCCGATATTTCCCTGAACGAAAGCACCAATGCCCTGACCCTGCCGACGGTAGCTGTGCGTCCGGGCCTCGAAGGGCCGTTTGTCATTAAAATCGTGGCCGATAAGGCTCAGATCGTGCCGGTCGAAACCGCCTATCAGAACGATGACTATGTTGTGGTCAGCAAAGGTGTTGCGGCGGGCGACGAGATTGTCACCGACGGCCATTCGCGCCTGCAACCGGATGCCGCGGTCAAACGCGTCAAGCCCGGTGGCGAAGATATCGCCGGGGCTGCCAAACCAGCGGCCAAGGCTCCCGCACAAGGGGCCAAATAATGGATCATCCGCAGCCGAAAGAAAAAACGCCGGGTCAAGGCAGCTATTCCAGCTTTTCGTCGTGGTTCATCAACCGTCCGGTGGCGACGGCCCTTCTGACTCTGGCCATTGTGCTTTTGGGGGTGTTTGCCTTCCCGCGTCTGCCGGTCGCACCCTTGCCGCAAGCCGATTTCCCGACCATCAGCATCAATGCGGGCCTGCCCGGTGCGTCACCTGACACTATGGCATCCGCGATCGCCACACCGCTGGAGACCGCCTTTACCGCCATTCCCGGCATCACGGAAATGACCTCGTCCAACTCGATCGGGTCAACCAATATCACCCTCCAGTTCGAGCTGAACAAGGATATCGATAGCGCCGCGCAGGAAGTGCAGGCGGCGATCAATTCGGTGTCCGGGCGTCTGCCCGACGACATGCCGAACCTGCCGACCTGGCGTAAGCTCAACCCCGCAGACTCGCCGGTGCTGATCCTGACGATCAATGATCCGTACATGGATCTGACCCAGCTTTCGGACATGGCCGATGTCAATCTGGCCCGTCAGATCAATCAGTTGCCGGGCGTGGGCGAAGTGCGCATTTTCGGTGCCCAGAAACCGGCCATCCGCATCGCCGCCCAGCCTGACCGGCTGGCCTCTTACGGTTTGACAATGCAGGATCTGCGCACCTCCCTGCAGGAAGCCTCGGTCAACCGCGCCAAGGGCACCGTGCCGGGGCGCAATACCCTGTCGACCTTTGCGACCAACGACCAGATCTTTTCCGCTGAGGACTATCAGAACGTCATCATCGCCTATCGCGACCAAACGCCGGTCTATATGCGTGATGTGGCGACCGTGACTTTGGGGCCTGAAAATCTCTATTCCGCCGCTTTCCCCAACGGTCAGCGCGGCTTGGGCATCGCCATTACCCGTCAGCCCGGTGAAAACGTCGTCAAGATCGCCGATACCGTCCGCGCCTCTCTGCCGAACCTGACCAAGGCCCTGCCCGCCACCACCAAGGTCGAAGTGCTCAACGACCGTACCCGCACTATCCGCGCCTCTTTGCACGAAGTTGAGCTTACGCTGGTTATTACCCTGATCCTCGTCGTGCTGGTTATGGGGCTGTTCCTGCGTCAGGTCTCGGCGACGCTGATTGTGGCGGCGGTGCTGGGTTCATCGCTGGTCGCGACCTTTGCGGCCATGTATGTGCTGGGTTTCAGTTTGAATAACCTGACCCTTGTGTCGCTGGTCATCGCCGTTGGCTTTGTGGTCGATGACGCCATCGTGGTGGTCGAAAACATCCACCGCCATATGGAACTGGGCGAAGATTCCAAAACCGCGGCCCTGAAAGGGGCGGGCGAGATTGGCTTTACGGTCTTGTCGATCACCTTTTCGCTGATTGCCGCCTTTATTCCGCTGCTGTTCATGGACGGCATTGTCGGACGGCTGTTTTTTGAATTTGCGGTGACCATCACGGTGTCCCTGCTGATTTCGGTGGTCATGTCCCTGACGCTGGCCCCCATGCTGGCCGCGCGCTTCATGAAAGCCCCGAAACACCACGACACTTCAAAGGATTTCTCGACCCGCCTGCAAAATCTCTATGACCGCAGTTTGCAGGTCGTGCTGCGCCATCAGGGCCTGACCCTGGTCACCTTCTTCATCACCGTCGCCATAGCCGTTGCGGGCTATGTATGGATACCCAAGGGCTTTTTCCCGCTACAGGACACGGCCTTTGTGCAGGGCTCCACTCAGGCCGCGGATGACATTTCCTACGAAGACATGCTGGTTAAGCAAAAACTGCTTCAGGATATTATCGCCAAGGATCCGGCGGTTTCCGGCTTTAACAACATCATCGGCGGCGGCGGCGGTGGCGGCTGGTCGAACGGGCGCTTCTTTATCGTGCTCAAGGACCGCGATCAACGCGATGTGTCGTCCGAAGAGTTCATCGACCGCATCCGTCCGCAGGCGGCGAAAATTCCCGGCATAACCCTGTCGCTGCGCTCGGCTCAGGATATCAACCTGTCGGCGGGCGGCGGATCGGCGCAATATGTCTATGTGCTTAAGGGGCAGGACTACAACGAACTGGCCCAGTGGTCGGATCGTATGACGGACGCCATGAGCAACAGTCCGGGCTTTCGCGACGTGCGCCACAACCTGCAACTGGGGGCGCGGATGCAGAACCTGACCATCGACCGGGTGGCCGCAGCGCGATATGGTTTCAACGTCGATGATATCGATCAGGCCCTGTACGATGCCTATGCCCAGCGTCAGGTCAACGAATTCCAGACTCAGGTCAATCAGTATAAGATCATTCTGGGCATTGATGATGAACTGGCCAAGCGCGTCGACAGCATGGATTACTTCTATCTGCGCTCACCCCTGACGCAGGAAATGGTGCCGTTATCGGCGGTGACGACCCGCGAAGCCCCGACCTCCGGGCCGGTGTCGATTAACCGCTACGGTCAGTTCCCGGCGGTGACCATCTCCTTCAACCTGCCCAAAGGGGTGGCGCTGGGGGATGCGATCGCCGACATTGAGCGCCTGCGCGGTGAAATCAATATGCCCGACACCATCACCGGTGAACCGCAAGGGGCGGCCCTGATCTTTCAGGACTCGCTCAAGAGCCAACCATTGCTCATTCTGGCGGCGGTGCTGGCGGTCTACATCATTTTGGGCGTGCTGTATGAAAGCTTCTCGACGCCGCTGACTATTCTGTCGACCCTGCCGTCGGCGGGCATAGGCGCGGTGCTGTTCCTGTGGCTGTTCCAGCTTGATTTCTCAATCATGGCCCTGATCGGGGTGATCCTGCTGATCGGGATCGTCAAAAAGAACGGCATCCTGATGGTCGATTTCGCCCTCGATGCCCAGAGAAACGGCGGCATGTCCGCCGATGAGGCCATCTACAAAGCCGCCATCACGCGTTTTCGTCCCATCATGATGACCACGATTGCGGCCATGTTGGCGGCCATTCCCCTGATGATCGGCCACGGCACGGGCGCGGAACTGCGCCAGCCCTTAGGCGTTGCCGTCGTCGGCGGCCTTCTGGTGTCGCAGATACTGACGCTGTTTTCGACGCCGGTCATCTATCTGGCGCTGGAGCGTCTGTTCCATGGCCGCAAAAAGCCGGCTCCGATAACCCAGCCGGCGGAATAGGCCTTACGGAACCTTGCGGATCGGGGCGGTAGCGTTGCAGATGTCTATCGCCCCGGCCGATTTCACAAAGAATGTGCCTGAGCGATTGGCGCGCGCCTTAACCCAGTCGGCGAAGGTCGCACTGTCGGTATCCATGACCTGAAACCTTGGGCGCTCGGCTTCGGGCAGGTCGCTGACCAGAGATACAGACGTAAACTGGCCCTCTTCGGGTGGGGTTTTATAAAAGCCCAACTCTTCGCTGCCGCGCGGGCGGGCACTGAGGTTTTCCATCCCCGCGATCACCCGGCCGACCAGCGTCACATTGCGGTCAAGCGCGCGCGGGGCCTGACCGATGACCGCATAAAGCTGGCTGCCTGAACCGGTATCGGGGGCCACATCGCGCGCCACACCGATCATGCCGTAGCAATGGGTCAGCCACTGGCTTTGGCCATCCGTCGCCACCGGCCAGGACGCGACATGACCGACCTCGGCGGCGAAGCTATCCTTATAGGTCAGAGGCTTGAAATTTTTTGACGGAGCGTGTTCATATTCGGCAGGCGGGGTCTTGATCACGCCGGCGGGCAGCGGCGCTTCTTCGGCATCGGGATAGCCCCACTGGGTGACATAGTTATCCTGCACGCGGATCAGGGCGGCGCTATTCAACCAGCCGGTTTTCACCAGAGTCTTGATGTTGGCCACATGAACCGGCGCGAACTCCGGTGCCAGTTGCAGAACCGATGACGTGCCGTCTTTAAAACGGATTACGACCATGTCGCTGGCCGGGATGTCCTTCCACGCGGTCGGCGGAGCGGCATCGACGATTTCCTGCGGCGACAGCGCGGGTTTTTCGGCAGCGGTCAGGGCTACCAGCGCCACACCCAATCCGGCAAGTTTGATGACCTTGGTAAGTGTCATGACAGCATCCCTTATGTCTGAAGGCATGAGACTACCGCCTGCCACGGCCATCGCAAGCGAAATGATTAGCGCTTGGCTTTAGCTTTGGACTTAGGTGCAGATTTAGCGGCGGCCTTTTCCGGAACGAACCAAAGTGGTGCGGCAGGCGGGGCGCAGTTTTTGGTGATGCCGACCCCTTTAAGATAGGCGCGGCGCACACGCCCGGCTTCAATCGCCGTGTCGATCTCGTTCTGGTATTTATCCGCGCCCGACACCTTACGCACGATGCCGCGGAAGGGCACAAGGCTGCCGCTGGCGTCACGTACCGCCCCGACCGTGGCATGTCCGGCCAGATGCTTGGCCTTATCCGTCAGGCTGCGTCCATCCGTCAGAGCGGGAGCGTCAAAATCAATGCCCAGAACATCGCTCAACTGGCTGATCTCGGCCTCTAAAGCCTGACATGTGTCCATGCCGGTCAGGTCATAGGCATTGGCCGAGGCTTTGAGCAGAATCTCCGGTATCTCCAGCTTACGCAGGTTCAGATCGGTCATGGGCGTCATGACTGCCGATTGCAGATTGTCGCCTTTGACATCGCTCATCCACTGCGAGGACTGGGTGCCGTCCTGAGCCTTGGCCTCCTCTGCAGGCTTAGTCTCCGACGCGGTTTGAGCCCACCCCGGAGAGGCCGTCATCAGACCCAGAATTATCGCAATGCCGTGAAGCTTCATGGACATCATCCCCCTTAGTGGTAAAACGCCGGAACGATACATACCCGGCCCTGCGTCGTCCACTGAATTGACACCTTCACGCCAACGCCATCAGTTCATGCCGGATCACCTCAAAGCCTTCATCGGCGTGAGGGGGTTCAAAAAAGCCGCTGACGATGCCGAAATCGCGGCTGGTGGCGGCGAAGTTGTGCGCGCCGCTGAGGTTACGGGCTTTCAGGCGCTGGCGGCAGACCTCATCAGGCGTGTCGAGAAAATGCAGTTCGTGACCGGCATTGGCATTGACGCAAAGCTGGCGCATCCAGCGGCGCTGAGTGCGGGTATTGGCCGGAAAATCGAGCACAACCGACAGCCCCGCCCGCAGCATATCCTCGACATGGGGGCCGACCACGTCACGCAGCTTGGCCGAATAGAACACATAGTCATCAAGGCTTGAGATCTGGCTCTTATAGAGCCGCGCCAGCCAGGCGTCTTCGCTGATCGCCACCGTATGAAGCCGGGTGGCAAGCTTCGTCGACAGGGTCGATTTACCGGCGGCGATCTTGCCGCACAGCATGTAAAGTTTCGGCTGGGAATTTAGCGACATGGTGGCTCCTTTAAGTAGATTGGTACTCAGGAAGCCCGGCATAAAAAAACCCGCCTCCTGGGCGGGTTGGCGACGGTTCTGACCTCAGACGCGCGCTATCCCACCACCGGTTCGGTGATGATAATAATCGCGGCGGCTACGATGAAAGCGGTCTTGGTCATGGCTATCTGATTACAGGCTGTAAGCTGACTTGTCCAGACTATATCGCACAACCGTCCGGCCCGCAGGCTTCGCCCTCCGCGGTCTGAGGCGCGATGTCTTTCCATGCGGAATTCAGCGCCTGCGTAAAAGCTTCCGGCGGTTGCGCCCCGGACAGAGCATAACGGTTATTGAGCACAAAGAATGGCACGCCCTGCGCCCCTTTGGATGTAATAAACTCCTGTTCCTCGCGCACCGTATCGGCATAGCGGTCGGTTTTCAGAAAGGCGGTCACGGCCTCCGCCTCAAGCCCGACCCCTGCGGCCAGAGTCACCAGCACCGCATCGTCAAACAGCGACTGTTCTTCTGTAAAATTGGCGCGGTAAAGCCGCTCAATCATCTCGGCCGCCAGACCGTGATCTTCGGCCAGTTTGATCAGGCGGTGAGCCTTGAGCGTATCGCCGTTGAGGGTACTTTCCAGATGATAATCAAGGCCAACGCTGGCCGCCATCTGAACCACCCGCGCCTGATTTTGAGCGACCTGCTCCGGGGTCATGCGGTATTTCAGTTGCAGCATGTCTTTGACCGGCGTCACCGGCTGATCGGGCGACAAGCGAAAGGCATGATAATGGACCTCAACCTGATCGCGGCCCGCGAAATCTTTCAGAGCGATCTCGAACTGGCGCTTACCGATCCAGCAGAACGGACAGATGATATCCGACCAGATATCGATGCGCAGGGTTTGAGGTTTATCGGTCATGGATGAGCCTTTCGTTTCCGCACATATGGGCGCGGACTTCTCCCGCGCAAGCAGGCACTTTAAAGTAACCCGCTTACGGTTTAGGGCCGGTCGGCCCGTACCAGCGACGGCACCGGCACCGATAACCGCCACACGACCTTATCGGAGGTCCTGGGGCTTTCAGCCGTGACTTCGTTAATGCCTTCCTTAAGGATGACGGATTTGAAAATCACGATCCCACCCACCGGCTTTTGGGTGCCGATGACCGCGCCGTTGAGTTTCAGGGTCACACTTGGCTGATTGCTATAGACCTTAACATCGGTCGAGGCGATTTTGCGATCCGTATAGCGGCGTGAGGTAATATAGACCAGCGGGGCCTGCGACCACTGGGCTTTATAGAAGTAAAACCCATCCTTCTTGATCCGGCGATCATAGGTGATCAGGCCCTTATCGTTGATGCCCGCCTGCTCGCCTTCGTTGCGGCCATCGGAGGCGGCATCAAAGCCCTGCCAGACGAACTTGCCCCAAATGAACGGCCGACGCGACAATTCGGCCCAGTTCGCTTCGTGGTACAGGGTCTGATACTGCTCAGGGTGCCAGCCGGAGCTGGGGTCCGTCCGCCCTGCCGGATACTGCTGATGCGAAGCACTGCCGCCCGCGCCATATTCGGTAACCGCGAACGGCTTTTCCGGAAAAGCCTTGTGGAACCCATCGGCCCAGGTGCCCATTTTCGCAAAGTCATCAGCATACCAGCCGAAATAGCGGTTAAAGCCGATCAACTGGCTTTGCATCGCCTTGGGGTCATTATCGGCCTGACAGCAGTGGGCATAGATCGTCGGGCGGCTGTCGTCTTCTTCGATGGCGACATTATTCAGCTCCATCAGGATGTTGGCCACATGGGATTCGGTCGCATAGACCTCATTGCCAATCCCCCAGGCGATGACGCTGGGATGGTTGATATTCTGGCGAATCAACTCACGCACCTGCTGAGCGGCATTGGCGCGGAAGGCTTGGGTGTCGGCCACCAAGCTGTTGATCGGAACCTCGGTCAGGATCAAAATCCCGCGCCGGTCGGCCTCCTCATAGGCGCGTTGAGCGTGGGGATAATGAACCAGCCGCACCCCGGTCACGCCCAGTTCATCCAGCATATCAAAGTCTTCGGAAATGTCGGTGTTGCTCATGGCAGCCCCGACACCGGCGCGGCTGGCGTGAAGATTAACACCATGCACCGCATAGGGCTGACCGTTGAGCAGCAGGCCGCGGTTGGCGTCAAATTCAACCGTGCGCACCCCGAACGGAGTCACGACCCGATCGAGCAGGCCGCGATCTTCGGACACTTCGGTGACGACATTATAGAGGTGCGGATCGACGCGGCCATTCCACAGTCTGGGCCTGACGATGATGCCTGCCTGGGTTAGTTGCAGGGCCTGTCCTGCCCGCAGGCGCGCACCTTTGGATAGCGCCAGCACCTCACGGCCTTCGCTGAAGACGCGGGTGCGGATGGTCAGATTGGCCGTGCCTTTGCGGCTGTTGCGTAAGCTTGTGACGATGTTCAATTCCGCTTCACGCCGCGTATTGAGCGTGGCGGTCACCGCCACCCCCGGCGATCCATGATCAAGCAGGTCAAATCCGGCATCGCTTGTTTGTATCAGTGACACGCCGCGATAGAGCCCACCGAAGATAGTGAAATCCCCGCCCAGCGGCGCGATGTGCGGCCAGGCGGCATTATCGACCCGCACCGCAATCAGGTTAGAGCCCGCCTTAACCGCCGGCGTGATATCAAACCGGAAGGTCGAATAGCCGCCATCATGACGGCCGATGCGCACGCCATTGACCCATACTTCGGTGACCAGTGCCGCCCCATCAAATTGCAGATAGAGCCGGTCGCGCGCGGTCAGGGCTTTGAGATCAAGCGCTCTGCGATACCACCCGGGCCCGCGGTAATAACTGCCGCCATCGGCGCCATCACCGGCATTGAAAGTGTTTGGCAAGGTGACCTTAAGCCATGTTTTATCGTCAAACCCGGCAGCTGACGCGGCGGGAATGTCCTCGCGCTTGAACAGCCAGCCCGCATTGAGCGAAGACGTCTGACGCGCCTCAGCGGCAGGCACCATGATAGTCAAAACGGCCATCAGGGCCAGCAGGATCGCGCGCATTCCGTTCCCTCACATCTATAGTACGGTTGTAAAGGGCAGGGCTTCCAAGTCAACCGACCCAAATTTTTCACAGCTCCCTCTGGTCGTTAGGGGCCTTTGCGGGCATAAAGATGACCACATAAAAATAAAACGGGGAAGTCTAATGAAATGCTCGGTTTTAGCGCTCAGCGCTGTGCTGATGGCCAGCGCGAGCCACGCCTATGCCTGCGGGACTGATGCGATGGGCACCGCCCGCACGCTTAACATCTCAGGCTATAAAGGGCAGGCCTATGGCACCGCCCAGCATGGCCCTTTAGCCCTGGCGAAAGATGAAGCCGTTATTACCTTTGACGACGGCCCGCGCCCGGAAACGACGCCGCGCGTGCTGGCGGCGTTAAAAGACCAGTGCGTCAAGGCGACATTTTTCATGCAGGGCAATAATCTGACCGCCTATCCCGATCTGGCCCGGCAGGTGGTCGCAGACGGCCACAGCGTCGGTTTGCACAGCTATAAGCACGACGCCATGAATCAATTACCGCCCGCTGATCAGATCAAGGACTTTGATGCCACCCGCGATGCAGCGGCCAAGGTTCTGGGGGCTAAGGCCGCGCCATTTTACCGGTTTCCATACCTGGGGGAGACGCCGGATCTGATGAACGCGCTCAAGGTCAGCGGCTACACGGTCTTTTCGATCGATGCCGCCGCCGATGACTGGCTCCCCGATGAGACGCCCCAAACGGTCACTGACCGGCTGATGAAAAATCTGGAGGGCAAGGGCGGCATTATTTTGCTGCACGATGCACAAGAGGTTACCGCTCAGGCCATGCCGCTGATCCTGAAAACCCTGAAAGACAAGGGCTATAAGGTGGTTCATATCGAACCGGCTCGGTAATCGCACAGCTTGCTTTTAGGTCTGGACATCAAGAAAATGTTATAATATAACACAAACAAAGGACGCCCGCGCCCTTGAAAAAAGTTATGCTATAACATATGTGCATCGGTACGGAGCGCATCCCAAAAAGTGTACTGCGGTTTTTGGACAAAGATGCGCGCCAGAAAAACAAGTCAAGGAAACACCTCCCTCATGGGTCAGAGCCATTTTCACAAACCGACGACGCAGATGCTGGACGCCGCTTCCATCGGCCTGTCGGGCCTGTGTCTGGCGCACTGCCTGATCCTGCCGGTTCTGGCGGCGGGCCTGCCGGTGTTTGGTCAGTTCAGCGAAAGCGAGCTGATCCATCAGGTACTGGTGCTGATTGCGGCCCCGTTAAGCGTCTGGGCTTTCTGGCGCTCCGGCGGCTGGCGCGATTACCGCATCTCCGGCTTTGGCGGACTGGGCATTTTCCTGCTGGGGATCGCGGCCTTTTATCCGCCGCTCCTGCCTTATGAAGCGCCACTGAGCATAGTGGGTGCGCTCATGCTTGCCGCCGCACACCTGATCAACGCCACCCGTAAAAAGGCTTTGCTTTAGGGGATAGGCCTCTTGTTTTCAGGCGCTCAAGATTCTATGACCTCAGCCATGATCAGACATATAGTCATGTTTAGCTGTAAGGACGGGATCGACCGTCTGACGGTCCAAAAGGGTTTGAGTATCCTCACCCAGATTCCTCATGCTTCTAAGCTTGAGATCGCCCTCAATGAAAAGGTCGATCAGTTGGGGAATGTCGTCGATGTGGTGGTTTACGGCGAATTTGCCGATCAGGCCGCGCTTGATGCCTACAAAGCCGATCCGCTCTATCAGCAATCGATCGATATCGTCCGCCCGATCCGCGAAATGCGCGTCGCCGCCGACTACGACACTACCCACGCTGCTACCGAAACCCTTGCTTAAGGTCTGTTTATAGATTTAGGCTGCCCCAAAACTATAATTCGGGGAGCTTAATTCATGTTCAGAACCGCCATCGCGTTCGCCCTGTGGGCGGGCCTTGCCTTAAGCGCGCAGGCCCAAACCGTCACCCATCTATGGTCAAACGGCGCGCCGGGATTTGAAGCCCTGAAAGACGAGCCCGAAAAAGCCGCCGACTGGTGGGTGCGCGGCGTCCATAATCCTTCGGTCACAGTCTATGCCCCCGATCCGGCCCACCATAGCCGCACCGCCATCATTGTCGTCCCCGGCGGCGGCCATGAAAATCTGGTGTTCAATTCCGAAGGGATTAAGCCCGCCAAATATCTGCAAGGGCTGGGCGTCACCGCCTTTGCGTTGAAATACCGGCTGGGGCGCGAAGACAACGGCAAAGCTGACTACGACATAGAGGCCCATGGGGCGGCGGATCTGAGGCGCGTCATCCGCTATGTCCGCGCCCATGCCACGGACTACGGCATTGATCCCAACCGCATCGGGGTAATGGGCTTTTCCGCCGGGGGCGAACTGGTCCACATGGTCAGTTTTTCAGGCTTTTACGGCAATCTTAAAGCCGCCGATCCGGTGGAGCGGATCAGCGCCCGGCCCGATTTCATTATCGAAATCTATTCCGGTCCGCTGGGGTTGCCCACAAAGCTTGATACCGCCCCGCCGCCCGCGTTTCTTCTGACTGCCTATGATGACAAAGGCCCGGTTAAAACCTTCAACACCCTGCTTGATCTTTATTCACCCTACGATGTGCCGGTTGAGCTGCATTATTTCGCCCGCGGCAGCCATGCCTTTAATATGGGTGACCGGTCATCGCTTAAATCCGTCCATGACTGGCCCGCGCGGTTGCGCGACTGGTTAAGCGATAGTGGTTATATTAAACCGTAGCTTTTAGGCGCTACAGTCTTACATAACTACCAAACGAGCCCTTGCCTTTTCCAAGAGGCACAACCATAAAAAGGGTATGAGCCAGAGCATGTCCCTTCCCCCTTACAAAATTACCTTCCAGGAATATGCGCATTTCCAGTTGGTATTTGTCTTACGTTATTACAGGAAGTGGACGTCATGGCTTATTTTTTTGCCGCTACCGCTGGGAGTGGCTGCCATCAGCTATTCAGTAGCTAGCGATCTGAATTTCGGAATACGTTTGGTTTTAAGTTTTTTAGTATTTATCTTAGTTTTGATAGCCGCTGCCTTTATAACTCAAGTCTTATGTATGGCCTCGGGTTTGTTGACGTTCAAAACAACACACTTTGCCAAAGGAGCAATGCATGTAAGCCTGACAGATGATCAGTTGATTTCATCCCTGATGGATCAGGAAGTTCGTTACAAATGGAGCAGCTTGCATAATGTTACTGAATCTAAAAAGGTGATCTTTGTATTCCCAGATCGATACTCATCCATACTGATCCCAAAGCGAATTTTCACATCACCTGCGGAAGCCAATACATTCCTTGATGATATTCGCGAGCGCTGGCAGAAATCAAAAGCAAAATGAATTGGCTTCGCGCTAACACTCGACCACATTGACGGCCAGGCCGCCTTGTGAGGTTTCCTTATATTTTGACGACATATCGAGGCCGGTCTGGCGCATGGTCTCGATGACCTGATCGAGCGTAACCTTATGTTCGCTATGGTCGCGCAAGGACAGGCGCGCGGCATTGGCGGCCTTAACCGCGCCGATGGCATTGCGTTCAATGCACGGGATCTGCACCAGGCCGCCGACCGGATCGCAGGTCAGGCCCAGATTATGCTCCATGCCGATCTCAGCCGCGTGTTCGATCTGGGCCGCCGTGCCGCCCCATACCGCGCACAGCCCCGCCGCCCCCATGGAACAGGCGACCCCGACCTCACCCTGACAGCCCATTTCAGCACCGGATAACGACGCGCGCTGCTTATATATCATGCCGATCCCCGCCGCCGTCAGCAGGAACCGCCCGATCTTACCGTCCGCCTTCGTATCCTCATCGATCCAGCCATCTTGCGCGCAGTAATAGCGGATCAGGGCCGGGATAATCCCCGCCGCGCCATTAGTAGGGGCCGTGACCACCCGGCCTCCGGCGGCGTTTTCCTCGTTCACCGCCATCGCAAACACGTTGAGCCAGTCAAACAGCCGCTCAGATTCCTGATTATGGCTCTCACTCGTCAAGGTCTCATAAAGGCTTGAGGCGCGCCTGCGCACACTCAGGCCCCCCGGCAAAATACCTTCAATCCGCAATCCCCGATCAATCGACCCGTCCATAGCGTCCCAGATGCGCTTAAGCCCGGCATCGGTCTCAGCGCGTGGACGTTTGGCATCTTCGTTGACCAACACCACGTCATAGACATTGATGCCATGCTGCGCGCAATGTTCCAGCAATTGCGCCGCCGAGCCAAACGGCAAAGCGCCCTTACCCGCAATCCCGATCAGGTCGTTTTCAGGGGGCCGCGATAACTGCTCACTTGAGGCGATAAACCCGCCGCCGACCGAATAGAAGGTGCGCTCGAAAATCACCACGCCGACCGCATCGTAAAGTCGCACACACAGGCCGTTGGGGTGCAGGCGCGGGACTATATCGCCGCGAAAATCGACATCTTGGCGGAAATTGAACGGCACCACCGGCCCATTGTGCAGGGCGATTTCGGTGGCGGTTTTAAGCTGAAGAAAGGTCGCTTCGGCCCAGTCGGGATCGACCGTATCGGGTTCCGCGCCCAATAGCCCAAGCACCGCCGCCTTATCTGAGCCGTGGCCTATGCCGGTCAGGGCCAGTGAGCCCTGAAGCTCGATACGCACGCGGGCCGCTTTGCTAAGCACACCAGCCGCCGCCGCATCCGCCAGCGCGCGCGTGGAGATGCGCATGGGGCCAACGGTGTGTGAACTGGAGGGGCCGATGCCGATCTTGAAGATATCGAGAACGCTTAACATAGGCAGACCCTAATGAAACTTATGATACAGGTAAATTCGGTATGGGCCGAGCAATCGTTGCCCCTTCTAGCACGCGCGCCACCGCGTCACGGGCAGAGACCAGAATATTGCGCAACTGGCAATCTTCGGGGGTCGGGCAATCCTCGCACTCCGCATAGGCGGTGCGGCTGGCGCAGGTCGTCAGCGCCAGCGGTCCGTCGACCAGACGGATTAGATCAGCAATGGAAATCAGATCGGCGGGCTTAGCCAAGGCATAGCCGCCGGAACGTCCGCGACGCGAAATCAGCAGCCCTTCGCGGCGCAATTCCAGCAATATGCCTTCAAGGAAATGCAGCGGCGCCTTGATGCGCTCGGCCAGTTCCCCGGCCTGCAAGGTTTCACCCGCCGGCGCCTTGGCCAATTCCTGCATGGCGCGGATGGTGTATTTGGCTCGCTGGGACAACATTATCTGAGTATGGACGCCGTGAGTGAACTTTAGGTTCCATAAGCCAGAATCTGCGCCGCCTCAAGGTTTTAACTTGAGCGTCAGGCGAAGCCCCCGTGATTGTTGACATTTTCTGAGCCTAGGGATGAGTTTTTATCGTCATCGCAATTAAAACCAATGTGTTAGGAAATCTATAGCCTCCGCAAATCCGCGACTAATACCCTCTATTTGACAGTCAGGGTTTGGCCCATATATCTCTGACGTCCTCAGTCCCTTGGTAATGTCCATGCTCAGCCTGCTTAATAAAATCCCATTCTGGCTGCGCACCGTGATTGGCCTTGTCGCCGGTATTGCCGTGGGGGTGATCTTTGGCGAACGGGCCGTGCCCTATGTTGAGCCGATCGGCGATCTGTTTTTACGGCTGATCAAGATGCTGATCGTGCCGTTGGTGTTTTTCACCATCGCCTCATCGATTGCCAAACTCGGCCATCAGGACGGCGGCAAGGCGGTTAAATTAGGTGTGCAGACGATCCTCTGGTTCATGATCACCTCGGCGCTGGCGGTCACGCTGGGGCTTGGGATCGGCCACTTGTTTCAGCCTGGGCTCGGCCTGACCGGCCTGCCGTTGGCCGAGCTTAAGCCCAAGGACATCCCGCCGGTCGTCGATGTGTTCTTAGGCATAGTCCCCACCAATATCATCGACGCCTTCGCCGAGGGGCAGGTGTTGAGCGTTGTGTTTGTCGCTATCATTGTCGGCGCGGCCCTTGCGGCTTTGCGTGATAAAACCGAATCCTTAAGCCGCATCGTCGAGCAGGGTTCGCAGGTCATGTTTCAGATCACCCGCTGGGTTATCCGACTGACACCCATCGGGGTGTTCGGCCTGATTGGCTCTGTGGTTGGCTCATATGGGCTGGAAAGCCTGACGCCCTTATTGGGCTTTATCGGCGCGATCTATCTGGCCTGCCTGATCCATGTGTTTGTGATCTATCCCATATTGCTCAAGCTGCATGGCCTGCGGGTCAGCGGGTTTTACAAAGGCGTATTTCAGGCCCAGCAGACGGCGTTTTTTACCTGCTCGTCGCTCGGCACCCTGCCGGTGTCGCTCAATTCAGCGATCAATAATCTCAAACTCTCGCCGTCCTATGCGGGCTTTGCCGTACCGCTGGGGGCCAATATGAAGATGGATGGCTGCGGCGCGATTTACCCGGCCATCGCCTCGATCTTCACCGCCAACTATTTCGGGATTGATCTGACACCCGCTCATATCGTGATCATCTATATCAGCTCGATACTGGGGTCACTGGCGACCGCAGGCGTGCCGGGTGTGGCCACGGTCATGCTGACGCTTACCCTGACTGCCGCCGGACTGCCGCTGGAAGGTCTGGCGCTTTTGGCGGCGATTGACCGCATTATCGACATGGTACGCACGGCCACCAATGTGACGGGCCAGATCCTGATCCCGACACTGGTAGCACGCGAAAACGGCCTGATCGACAAGGAAAGCCCCCTGCTGATCAGGCCATCTTAAGTGACGCATAATTAAGCGCGGATCAAAGTCACTTCGATATTGCCGCGTGTGGCGTTGGAGTACGGACAGACTTTATGGGCCTCCGCGATCAGGCGATCGGCCGCTTCGGCCTCAACGCCCGGCAGGGAAATCTTCAAGGTGACTTCAAGGCCGAACCCGCCGGGGATCTGACCGATACCGACCGATGAGTCGATGGCCGTGTCAGCAGGGACCGTGACCTTATCGCGGCCACCAACGAATTTCAGGGCACCAATAAAACAGGCGGCATAGCCGATACCGAACAATTGCTCAGGATTGGTGCCGTCACCGCCAGCGCCGCCCAGTTCCTTTGGGGTCGACAGCTTGACGGAAACCTTGCCGTCGTCAGTGGAGCCGGTGCCTTCGCGGCCGCCGGTGGCGCGGGCATGGGCGGTATAGAGTGCATTGATCTTAGTAGTCATGTGGGTTTCTCCGGTTTGTGAATTAAAGCTAACGGAAGCCATCCGTTCGCAAAAGTGATGAAATTTGTAATTCAGTGTTGCGAATTATGAAACAAAGCCAGTCGTTCAAATTCGATGGTTGATAATTAAATTGTGCACAATGTTTTGTCAATTGTATTGCGTGCAATTTAATTGATTTTTTTACAAAAATATGCTACCCATCTGATATTAAAGGATAAAAAATGTCAGAGATGTCCGAAACCCCTGAATTGTGGCTGCATAACCAGATTTGTTTTGCCGTCCATTCGACCGCCCATGCTTTTGCGGCCGCCTATAAGCCGCATCTGGACCCGCTTAATCTCACCTATCCGCAGTACCTGGTGATGTTGCTGTTGTGGGAAAAGGATGATCAGTCGGTCAGCGAGTTGGGCAAGCCCTTGTTTCTTGACAGCGGCACCCTGACGCCGCTGCTTAAGCGCTTGCAGGCGACTGGCTACATCAACCGCGCCCGTGACCTCAACGATGAGCGGGTGATGCGCATCACCTTGACCGACGCGGGCAAGGCGTTGAAGCAAAAAGCCGTCTGCATCCCGCACAATATGCTGGAGACGATGGGGATGAGTGTCGAGCAGGTCATGGCCTTGGGGCAGGATGTGCGCAAGCTGGGGCTGGCCCTGCGCTCTGATGCCGGTGGCCGCTCATGACCGGCTCTGCCACCCCCACCGCCACTACCGCCTTTGCCGTTCCGTCGGCGCGCGCCGGTGAGGTGGTGGCGCAGGCCGCCTCACCCGACGGCTCAATCACGGTTCAAATCCGCATAGGCAACGAAGGCCACGCCACCTATGCCATTACGCGCTTTGGTGAGGAGATCATTTCTCCGTCGAAACTGGGGTTTCTGTTTGCCGATCAGCCGAAGTGGGAGCGCAACCTGACCCTGACCGGCCAATCACAATCCCAGCACGATGAGACCTGGGAACTACCGTGGGGGGAGCGGCAGTTTGTACGCAATCACTATACCGAACTGCGCATCGACCTGACCGAGCGCAACCGGCTTTTGCGCAAAATTACTGTGGTGTTCCGACTGTTCGATAACGGCTTTGGTTTTCGCTATGAATTCCCCGACCAGCCTCAGCTAAAAACCGTCAATATCGTTGAGGAACAGACCGAATTTGCCATTACCGAACCGGCCACCGCCTGGTGGATTCCGGCGGGGGAATGGAGCCGATACGAGTATCTTTACAATAAAACCCCGCTGGCCGAGGTCTCACAGGCCCACACCCCGATTACGCTGCGCACCGCATCTGGCCTGCATATGGCCCTACACGAAGCCGCGCTCGTTGACTATTCGGCCATGTGGCTTCGGCGGTCGACCGGGCAGGTCTTAAAGGCCAATCTGTCGCCGTCCGGCATTGGCCCAAAGGTGGTGCGTCAGGCTCCGTTTGATACTCCGTGGCGGACGGTGCAGATCGCGGGTAACGCGGGCGGGCTTGTTGAAAACGACCTTATCCTCAATCTCAATGAACCCAATGCGCTGGGCGACGTGTCATGGGTCGTACCGCACAAATTCATTGGTATCTGGTGGGAAATGCACTTAGGACTGGCGACGTGGGGATCAGGTGAAAAGCACGGCGCCACCACGCAGCGCGCGAAGGCCTATATAGATTTTGCCGCCGAGCACGGCATTCGCGGCGTGCTGATCGAAGGCTGGAACACCGGCTGGGACGCGGAATGGTTTGCGGACGGCAGCACCTTTGATTTCACTACCGCCTATCCCGATTTCGATCTGGAGGCCGTCTGCGCCTACGCCAAATCCAAAGGTGTGCGCATCGTCGGCCACCACGAAACGGCGGGCAATGCCGCGCTTTATGAATCCCAGCTTGAGGCCGCCCTAGACCTTTATCAGCGGCTGGGCATCGACTCCGTCAAGACCGGCTATGTGTCAGATGCAGGCGGGTTCCGCACGGTTGATGATCATGGCCGCGACCACTACGCCTGGCATGACGGTCAAGCCGCGTCGCGCCATCATTTGAAAGTCGTCACCGAGGCCGCCAAACGCCAGATCAGTATCAACGCACATGAGCCGATCAAAGATACCGGCCTGCGCCGCACCCATCCCAACTGGGTTGCCCGCGAAGGCGCGCGCGGCATGGAATATAACGCCTGGGGCAACCCGCCCAATCCGCCGGAGCATGAGCTTAATCTGGTGTTCACGCGCCTGCTATCCGGGCCGATGGATTTCACGCCGGGGATTTTGAGTTTGGAAGGGGTGAATCAGCCGCTCAATTCGACCGTGGCCAAGCAACTGGCGCTTTATGTGGTTATCTATTCGCCAGTGCAGATGGCCGCCGATACAATTGAGAACTATCAGCAGCACTTGGAGGCGTTTCAATTCATCAAGGACGTGCCGACCGACTGGGCCGACACCCGCGTGCTGAACGGCGAGGTTGGGGAGTTTGTAACCATAGCCCGTAAAGACCGCGGATCGGATGACTGGTATCTGGGCGCGGCGACCAATGAACAGCCGCGTCAGTTGGACGTGTCTCTCGATTTTCTGGATGCGGGCACAAACTACGAAGCGACCATCTACCGGGACGCGGACGATACCGACTACCGCACCGATACCCGCCATCACTATGTCATCGAGACACATACCCTGACGGCCCGCGACACTATTGCCCTGAACCTCGCCCCCGGCGGCGGGCAAGCAATCAAATTTGCACTGCAAAACCTATAGATACTTTGTTTTTGCAGGTGCTAAGGGTTGATCTGTCCGGGTAACATCCTATGTGGGTGCCAGCGCTCAAGGAAAGACACGACCATGTTGAAAACTGCCGCCGCCCTGATGACCTCTCTGGCCGTGATGACCACAGCTCAAATGGCCCACGCTCAGGCCCAGCCGTTTAAGGCCGTCGAAGCGCCCAAAACCTGGACGCTCGATGTCGGCGCGGGCCCGGTCTATGGCTTCAGCCCCAGTGGCAAAGACCCCAACCAGGTGCGCATCACCGCCTGGGGGTCATTCAACTATAAAAACCGCCTCTATGCCAACGGCCTTGATGGGCTGGGCTATAATGCCATTTTGCGCGACAAGGTCCGCGTCGGGTTTCAGTTGCGCCCACGCTATGCCGGACAATCAAATGTTGAGGGCCTCGTCCTGCCGGATCGTGGCTGGGACACGGCCACCTATGCCTATGTGCGGGTGCTCGATAATGTCTCGATCGGCGGCCGGATCGGTCAGGACATCAGCGGCCAATCCGAAGGGTCGGCCTGGCAGGTGTCGGCCTCCCGGCAGGACATCACCAAGATCGGTCTGCTGCAAAGCCTGGCCTATGTGCGCGGTGGTGATAAAAAAACCAATCAGGCCTTTTTCGGCATCGACCCGGAAGAATCCGCCGCCACCGGCATTGCCCCCTATAATCTGGGTGGCGGGGTGCAGAACGTGGGCGTAGCGTTTCTGATGATGACCCCCATCAAGCAATACGGCATAGGCACCTTTGTGAACGCGGAAAAAGCGCTCGGTGATGTCGCCGACAGCCCGCTCATTCAAGCGCGAGAAAACAAAGACATGGCCTATCGCTGGGGCATTGTCGTGGTGCGTCGTTTCCATTCTGACAACTAGCGCACAGCCCCAAACCCTGTCATGTTCCCTGAAAAAACCGCAGGGACAATATGGCAGGGTTTCAGTTATCTTGGGTCGACGGTGTTATCATCGCGGCCTATCTTATCGGGCTGGTCACGTTGGCGCTGATGGCCCGCACCGGCGCGCTAAATCCCGACAAGGCCCGCGATCATTTTCTGGTAGGCCGCTCGGCCCCCTGGTACATGATCGGTTTTGCGCTGTTTGCCTCCAACATGACCGCCGTCGGCATGATTGGCCTGCCCGGATCAGCCTATGCGCACGGGATTAATGTCCATAATTATGAGTGGATGGGCACGCTGGTCCTGCCGCTGTTTTGCGCGTTTGTGCTGCCGACCTATCTGTCCTCGAATGTGTTCACCGTGCCGGAGTTCCTTGAGCGGCGCTATTCGCAATTTGCGCGCACTTACCTGTCGGGTCTAACCATTTTCCTGTGCGTACTGGCCGATACGGCGGGGGCTTTGTTCGCGGGCGGGGTGCTTTTGCAAATCCTGTTGCCCGGTGTTGCCCTGTGGCAGATATCGTGCGTGCTGGCCCTGTGTGCGGGCATATTCCTGATCATCGGCGGCCTGCGCGCCGTCATGGTGACCGAAGCCATTCAGGCGGTGATTCTGCTGATCGGCGGCGTGATTGTGGCGGTATTGACGGTGAACGCTGCGGGCGGATGGGAGGCGATTAAAAACGGCGTGCCGCCTGAGCACCTCAGCCTGATCCGGCCCGACAGCGATCCGGTCATGCCGTGGACGGGGCTGGTGACCGGCGGGCTGATCATCGGCTTTTATTTCTGGTGTACCAATCAGTTCATGGTGCAGCGGATGCTGGCGGCCCGGTCGCTCGATCACGGGCGCTGGGGCGGCCTGTTTGCGGGGTTGCTGAAACTCAGTTCTTTGTTTTTGTTGTGTATCCCCGGTGTCGCGGCCTTGCTGATTTTCCCGAACCTTGCGCGCCCCGATCAGGTCTTCCCCAGCCTGATCCTGACATTGCTGCCGACCGGCATTTTGGGCATACTGATCGCCGCCTTTCTGGCCACCATCATCTCGACGCTGGCGGCCAATTATAATGCGGCCTCGACTTTGGTCACCATGGATTTTGTGAGAAGGTTCCGGCCGGATATGAGCGATACCGCCCTGATCCGTGCGGGCCGGATCACGGTCGTTATCCTCATGCTGCTGTCGATGTTGTGGGTGCCGATGATCGGGGCCATGCGCGACAGTCTGTGGCAATATTTGCAGGCGATTTTAAGCTATTTCGTGCCGCCGGTCGCCGCGGTATTTTTTGCAGGCCTGTTCTGGCGACGGGCCAATGACGCGGGCGCGAAAGCGGGACTGATCCTCGGCACACTATTGAGCGTGGTGTTTTTCATCGGCGTGGAAATCATTCACACCATTGATCTGCACTTCCTGAAATCAGCCTTCGTGATCTTTGCGGTAAGCTTGATTGCGACCGCCATCGCCAGTCTGATGACCGCCCCACCCGAGGCTGAGCCCGTCAACCCGCTGACCTTCTCCGGCGATCTGTGGCAACGGGAAACCCTGGCGCTTAAGTTCGTGCCGTTTTGGCAGAACTACCGCATCCTATCGGTCGCTTTGATTGCCGTCACGGCCCTGATGGTATGGATATTCAGGTAAGCCGCAGGACGTTTTCGCGGATCGCTGTCTTGCGCGCTTCGGCGTAATAGCGGTCATGACCGATCAGGCTAAACCCGCATTTTTCGAGCACGCGCTGAGAGGCCAGATTGTCAAAGGCGATGCGCGCAAACAGCGGGCGTTTCGGCTCGATCTCTAGGAACTGCACTAAAGCCTCGGTCGCAATCCCGTGGCCCCAAAACTCCCGCCCCAGCCAATAACCGACG
The DNA here is from genome assembly GCF_026625745.1 of Asticcacaulis sp. SL142. Classification (NCBI taxonomy): domain Bacteria; kingdom Pseudomonadati; phylum Pseudomonadota; class Alphaproteobacteria; order Caulobacterales; family Caulobacteraceae; genus Asticcacaulis; species Asticcacaulis sp. SL142. The sequence continues at coordinate 2,051,716 of NZ_CP113061.1, forward strand.
CAGCGCACGCCCATGCAGTCGAAGCTGACGATGCTGCCCGCGATCTGGCCTTCCCAAAGAATGGTGCGGCGAAGGATGGTCGGGTCAGTGCGGATGTGAGTCCAGAACTTATCAAACGCAATACGGTCGGACGGATTGCGCGGCGTGAAGGCGGCCATATGATTGGCCTCGGCATCCTGCTGCTGCGCAAAAAAGACATTGAGATCGCTGTGACCGACGTCGCGTAAGCTGATCTCGGCGGGTTTTGTTTTAAAACGCGCGAGCATGTTGTAAAGACCCTTTATGAAGGGCCGATACTGACTAAAAAAGGGTTAGCAAAAAGTTACCAACACCCCATCGATGCGGTAAAATTTAACACTTTAAAATAACGTAGGCCTATAAATAAAAACAGCGTAAGCGCTTGAGCAAAATTACGACCAATGGATTGTAATTTTGCTCTAGTTTTTTTTGTTTAACGCGCATTTTTTTCCGAAAACCGCTTCACACTTTTCGGAATGCGCTTGCCTGCCGGAGCCCGTATGAACCCCATCTTTCGTGATCTGAAAACCTCGATTTTTGAAACCATGTCTTTGCGCGCGCGGGAACTTGGGGCCGTCAATCTGGGGCAGGGCTTTCCGGAAAGCGACGGATTTGAAGATGTCCGCCGGGCCGCGGCAGACGCGCTGATCCACCAGTCAAACCAGTATCCGCCAATGTGCGGCTTAGTGGATTTGCGCCACGCGGTCGCGGCGTTTTATGGCCGCGCTCAGAACCTGAATCTTGATACAGCCAACGTGCTGATTACCTCCGGGGCGACGGAAGCAATCTGCGCCGCCCTGTTGTCGCTCATCACGCCCGGCGATGAGGTGGTGGTGTTTGAGCCGATGTACGATGCCTATATCCCGCTGATTGAGCGCGCGGGCGGCGTGCCTAAGATTGTGCCGCTTAAGCCGCCGCATTGGCGCTTTGACGACGACGATCTGAAAGCTGTCTTTTCGAACCGCACTAAGCTGGTCATGATCACCACGCCCAACAACCCAACGACCCACGCCTTGACGCGGGATGAACTGGAAAGCCTTGGACGGTTTTGTGCGCAATATAATGCCGTCGTCATCAGTGACGAGGTGTGGGAAAACGTAGTGTTTGACCAACCTCACCTCAGCGTCCTGCATATCGACAGCCTCAAAGACCGGGCCATGAAAATCGGATCGGCGGGCAAGCTGTTTGCCCTTACCGGCTGGAAAGTCGGCTTTGTGTGCGGGCCGCAAGCTCTGATCGATCAGGTCGCCCGCGCCCATCAGTTCATCACCTTTTCAACCCCGCCCAACCTGCAACATGGCGTGGCTTACGGTCTTGGCCTGCCATCAGCGCGTTTCGATGAGGCGCGGGAGGAACTGCGCATTGCCCGCGATCATATGGCGATCCGTCTCCGTGATGCCGGGTTTGAGATTTTACCTTCTGACGGGAGTTATTTCCTGAACATCGACCTGACGCCGCTGAACCTTAGGATGGACGGGCTGGCCTTTGCCCACCACGCCTTAGAGACCGGCGGCGTGGCGACTATCCCGCTTCAGGCCTTTTGCCCGACGGGCCGCGAACTACCGATCCTGCGACTATGCTTTGCTAAGTCGCTGACTACGCTGGACCGCGGCATTGACGGCCTGATACAGGCCGCCACCACAGCCAAAACCTAAGCCGATTTCGCTCTTCGAATCTCTTCGCTAGACGTTTTTCTGATATCCTCACCGGACATAGGTGCCGGACGACCCAGCAGATAGCCCTGCGCCTCATCGCAACCCTCTGAGCGCAGCAGGTTAAGCTGGGTCTCGGTCTCAACCCCTTCGGCCAGCACTGGCACGTTCAGGCTTTTGCCGAGTGCCAGAATCGCCTTGATGATCGCCAGCGACTGCGGGCTTTGTTCGGCTTCCATCAGGAACGACCGGTCGATCTTAATCTTGTCAAACGGGAAGGAATTGAGCGTATCGAGCGACGAATAGCCGGTGCCGAAATCATCAATGGCAATCGTCACCCCCAGCGCCTTGATCTGACGCAGAATATGCAGCGCCCGCACCTTATCGCCAATAATGGTCGACTCGGTGATTTCAAGCTCAAGCCGTTTGGGCGACAGTCCAGTCTTGATAAGAATCTCATGCACCACCTGCACCAGATTGACATTGCCTAACTGAACCGGCGACAGATTGACCGCGATCCTGGCGTCATTATCCCAGCTTGCGGCTTCACGGCAGGCGGTCTCCAGGACCCACTCACCGATATCAAGGATCGCACCACATTCTTCAGCGACAGGTATGAAATCGACCGGAGAGACGAACCCGCGCATGGGGTGTATCCAGCGCAGCAGGGCCTCATAGCCCGTCGTTTCACCGGTTGAGACCGATTTTTGGATCTGGTAGTACACTTGGAATTCGTCGTTCTTGATGGCTTCCCACAGGTCCTTGGCGATGGCGCGTCTGTCGCGGGCCGCTTCATCCATGCGGGCTTCGTAAAAACAGAACCCCTCGCCGTGGCTGGCCTTGGCGCGGTACAGCGCCAGATCAGCATTATTCATCAACGGGTCGCGTTTATCGGCATCCTGTGGGAAGATGGCGACCCCAAGGCTGCCTTCCGGCGTCAGTTCAAAACCATCAAGATCGATGGTTTGGCTTATAGCCCCTGACAGGCGTTCGATAAAGTCGGTCAGTTCCGCCTCATGTTCAAATCGTTTCGCCGCAGAGAATTCATCACCGCCAAAACGGGCGACAAATTCATCGCCCTGCAAAACGCCCTGCATACGGGCTGACATGATTTTAAGCACCTCATCGCCGGCGGCATGTCCGCGGGTGTCGTTGATCTCCTTAAAGCGATCAAGGTCAATGGCAATTACCGCCAGTTTGGCATTATGCCTGCGCGCCCATGCCAGTTCCTGATCAAGGTAGTCGGTAAAATGTTCACGATTAGGCATACCGGTCAGGCCATCATGACGGGCCATATGCGCAATCCGGGCCTCATCGCGACGCTGAGCCGTAATATCGGTATAGGTCGCCACCCAACCGCCGTGCGGCATAGGGCGATAGATCATCGCAATGACGGTATTTTGCGACGCATCGACCACCAGAGTTCCACCACCCGCCGTATAAAGCAGGGCCTTGTGCTTGGCGTAGGCTTCACGCACCGTTGTCTTATCCGGTATGACGCCGTCGCGGGCGGTTAGCCCTTGCTCGATCAACTGACGAAAACTGACGCCTTCAAACACCGCTTCCGGGGGCAGGTTGAACATTTCGGTAAAGCGCTGATTACTAAGGACCAGTCGCTCATTCTTATCGAACAGGCACAACCCCTGCGACATGTGGGTAAGGGCCATGTCGAGATTACCCGACAAATTCAGCAGATGCTCATGGTCAGTTTTGCGCGCCGTGACATCGCGCGTAATCTTGGCAAAACCGAGCAGGGTGTTGTTATCATCGCGCACGGGCGTGATGGTAACATGGGCCCAGAACGTCTCGCCGCCTTTGCGCAACCGAAGGCCTTCTTCTTCGTAACGTCCGCTCGCCAGCGCCGTCGCCAGAGCGTGTTCCGGTGCCCCGCTTTCGCGGCGATCTTGGGGATAAAAACACGAGAAATGCTTTCCCACGACCTCTGAGGCGCTAAACCCTTTGATTTTCTGGGCCCCAGCGTTCCAGTTATTTATGTGGCCATGCTCATCCAGCATGTAGATGGCAAAATCGGTTACGCCTTCGACCAGAATTTTAAAAGTACGCTCAGACTCGGCCACAGCGGCATCAAGCCTGCGCCCCATGACCACGGCCGACAAACACACAGCCAGAACCGACACAGCCGCCACCGCAATCGCCAGCGACATGCTGTCCGGTTTGAGTATCAGACCGCCAATAACCCGCGCCGGATCGGGGGTAATGACTACCCCACCCATGGCGGTAAAGTGGTGGGAGACAATCGCCAGCACCAAAAGCCCCGTCGCCGCCGTAATACTTTTCCATGTCTTGGCGCGCGCCGCTACCATCAAGGCCACGGCCCCAAACGCCATGCCCAGAACGATCGAGGCCAGAACCAGATCCAGTTGCCAGGAAATATAGCCCGGCATTTGCATCGCCGTCATGCCCATATAGTGCATGCAACCGATACCCGCCCCGACTAATGCCCCGCCGCTGGCCTGCGCGCCCTTGAAATCCGCGGTCACCGCCAAGGCGATCCCTGCGCCCGTCACGATGATCGCCATCACCAGAGACAGGATCGTCAGATTGAGATCATAGCCCGTGGACACCCCCGGATCATAGGCCAGCATGGCGATAAAGTGGGTGGCCCAGATACCAAATCCAGTCGCAAGACCCGCGGTCATTAGCCATTTCAGGCGCGCTTTGCCATCGGTGGCCGTGGCGCGGTGCATGAGGTTCACAGCGGCAAATGACGACACAATGCAGACGATGGCGGCCAAGGCCACCAAAACCCAATCATGCTGGTCGGTCAGGCAGGAAATAACGCGGAACATTCTGGCTCCAAATAAAATCCATAAGTTGAATTCATCAACTCAGAAAATAACCCGATGGCGAATAATGCCGCCACAGGACCGAATTCACGTACCTTTTTATAAAATAATGATTTTTTTGGAGTTAATTGGCGTGCATTGTTTAAAATACCCCTGCAAACCATCCACCTTATTGCGGCGCACAAAATCGATAAAGGTTGCTCTGAATCCGGTCGGGTCGTAAAGTTTGAAATGCCTATATTGGGGATGTCCATGTTTTTGCGCCAGTTACTTTGCCTGATGATGTTCCTGCCTATGGCGGTCCCCAGTCATGCCGGTGAGGTCAAGGTGGCGGTCGCCGCCAACTTCACGGAGCCCGCTAAGGACGTAGCCGCCGCATTCAAGGCGCGCACCGGCCATGAGGCGAGTTTGAGCTTTGGGCCGTCAGGTCAGTTCTATACCCAGATCATGAACGGCGCGCCCTATGAGGTCTTTATGTCCGCAGATGCCGAACGGCCCATCAGAGCCGAAGCCGAAGGTCTGGGGGTAAAGGGTACGCGCTTTGTCTATGCTTACGGGGCGCTGGTACTATGGAGCGCCGATCCGAAACTGATCGATGCCAAAGGGGCGATCCTCAAAAGCGGCCAATTTACTAAACTGGCCATCGCAGACCCTGGCACAGCGCCTTATGGGGTGGCCGCCCTTGAGACGCTCAAAAAACTAGGCGTTTATGAAGCGGCAGCCCCCAAAATCGTCAAGGGTACGTCGATCGCGCAGACCTACAACTTCGTCTCGACCAGATCGGCGGAGCTTGGGTTTGTGGCTTCGTCCCAAGTCCATCGCACAAAGGCAGGGTCGCGCTGGGTTGTGCCGAAATCCTATTATTCCCCTATCGATCAGCAGGTCATCCTGCTCAAAAACGGTAATAAAAACACCGCCGCACGGGCCTGGCTGACCTTTCTAAAATCGCCGGAAGCGATGAGGATCATTCGCGCATACGGCTATGAGGTGCGTTGACCGTGGACAGCGAAGGGCTTGGGGACGCGATCTATATTACACTGTCGCTGGCGTCGGTAACGACAGTGCTGCTGCTGCTGATCGCCACCCCTCTGGCCTGGTGGCTGGCGCGCGGCCATAGCGTTTTTAAGGATGTGGTGACCGCCATCACCACCCTGCCTATCGTCCTGCCGCCGACCGTGCTTGGGTTTTATCTTCTTGTGGCGATGGGGCCGAACAGTCCGCTGATGGTTTTATTTGAACCGTTCGGTATCCGTACCCTGAATTTTACGTTTGCGGGGCTGGTTATCGGATCGGTGTTCTACTCCCTGCCATTTGCCGTTCAGCCGATCCGCAATGCTTTTACTGCCATCGACCCCAAGCAACTCGATGTCGCCTCATCTTTAAGTGCGTCGCGTCTGCGCACCTTTTTTGAGGTGGTCGTGCCCCAGTCGCGCAGAGGCTTTGTGACCGCGGCGCTGCTGGTGTTTGCCCATACCATCGGTGAGTTCGGGGTGGTGCTGATGATCGGCGGCTCTATTCCGGGCAAGACCGAAGTCATCTCGATCCGCATCTACCAACTGGTCGAACAACTGCGCTGGGACGAGGCCCACCAACTGGCGGCGGGCCTTGCGGTGTTTGCCTTTGCGATCATCATGACCCTGCTGTGGATGGACCGGCATAAAGCCAAAAACTAAAATAATTTGCTTCACATCTTGACGCGCACCCCGTCATGTAACATTTAAAGTTACATGAAACATGATAACCGCCTGTCCTCCGTTTTGCATGTGCTGATCCACATGATCGAGTTAGACCGCCCCGTCACCTCGGCGGAACTGGCCGTCATGCTGAACACCAATCCGGTCGTGGTCCGCCGGACAATGGCAGGCCTTCGTGAAGCCGGTTTTGTCGCGTCCGAAAAAGGTCACGGCGGCGGTTGGGTGCTGAGTGAGTCCCCGGCTGCCATCACGCTGTTTGACATCCATCAGGCGCTGGGGATCACCGACCTGTTCACCCTTGGCCACCGTTCTGACAATCCGCGCTGTCTGGTCGAGCAGGCGGTCAATGCCGCCCTTGATGACGCCATGACCGCCGCCGAGGCTCTGCTGATGGCACGATTGAAAACCATCACTCTGGCCGATCTGACGGCTGATTTTCAAAAACGCATGGAGCCCTTCGGTCAAACGACACTGGCCGACATGTGGAACCGACACCTTAAAACCAAAGGAGATTCAGAATGAATTACGATGCCATTGTTATCGGCGGCAGTTTCGCCGGCCTGTCCGCCGCGACCTATATTGCCCGCGCCCGCCGCAGGGTTCTGGTGATTGATGCCGGATCACCACGCAATCGATTTGCCGCAGCCGCCCACGGTTTTCTGGGGCAGGACGGGGTAGCGCCTGCCGATATTCTGGCGACGGCCCGCGCCCAGTTAAGCGCCTATCCGACCGTGGAATTTCACAGCGGTCGCGCAGTGTCGGCCCAAAAAACGGCCGCCGGATTTAGCGTTGAAACCGATTCGGGCCGAACGGTAGAGGCCGCAAAACTGGTGATCGCGTCGGGCCGGTCTGATATTCTGCCTGAAATTCCAGGCCTTAAAGACCGCTGGGGACAAAGCGTGCTGCATTGCCCCTATTGCCACGGCTATGAGATCGGCGGAGGCCAGATCGGCGTGCTGGCATCGCACCCCATGTCGGTGCATCAGGCCGAACTGGTCTCCGACTGGGGGCCGGCCACCTTCTTCACCAATGGGCTTGATATACTAACCGATGAGGCCCGCAGGCTTTTGGCGGCCCGCAACATTACCATAGAGACAGCACCTGTCGCCGCCCTTGAAGGTAATGGCACAGCCCTGTCGGCTGTACGTTTAAATGATGGCCGCATACACGATATTAGCGCCCTTTTTATCGGCGCGGAAACTCGCTTCAACAGCCCTATTGCCGAGCAATTAGGCTGCGCCATTGAGGACAGCCCTATGGGGCGGTTTATCACTACCGATGACCGTCGCCAGACCACTATCCTTGGTGTTTATGCGGCTGGTGATGTCGCCCGGCCTCAGCACGCCGTCAGTCTGGCGGTCGCAGACGGCATGGTGGCGGGGGTATCCCTGCATCAGTCGCTGGTCTCTCCGACCTTGGCATAAGTAAAAAGACCCGCCTAATGGGGAAGGCAGGTCTTTTTTACGCTACGCTACTAAAACTTTAGGTTAAATCCGGGCATCGGCAATGGCCGCACCCCAGGTCGTGCGCCAGCGCCGCTTGATCAGGGTCAGGCCGCCAAACGCAATTACCGCCAGCACCGCAAAGCCGATCAGGCCGGGCTGATAACTGCCCAGAGCTTGTTTGGACAGACCCAGACTGGCCGCCAGATAAAAACCGCCAATGCCTCCGAACATGCCGACCAGCCCGGTCATCACGCCGATCTCGCTGCGGAAACGCTGCGGCACCAGTTGAAAGACCGCGCCATTGGCCATGCCGAGCGCGCTCATGCCGACAATCAGCACGCCCAGGGTCGCATAGGCGCTGGGCAGTTTCACGCTCATGATCACCAGAGCGATCGCCGCCACCACATACATGATCGACAAGGTGCGGATGCCACCGATTTTGTCGGCCAGACCGCCACCGATCGGGCGCACCAGAGAGCCTGCAAACACACACGCCGCCGTAAAGAAGCCCGCAATGACCGGCCCCAGCCCATATTCGACGTTGAAATAGATGTTGAGCGAGGAACTTAAGCCCACAAACCCGCCGAAGCTGACGCCGTAAAACAGCATGAACCACCAGGCATCGGGTTCCTTGAGAATGCTCAGATATTGCTCAAACTTCTTAGGCGCGGGCTGATCCGGTGCGTCCTTGGCAAATAGCATGTAGATGACAAAGGCGATGATCAGCGGGATGGCCGCCAGACCAAACACGGTCGACCAGCCGAACGCCTTAGCCAATGACGGCGCAAACAAAGACGCAAACACGGTGCCGGAGTTACCCGCGCCCGCGATACCGAGTGCAATGCCCTGATACTGCGGCGGATACCAGCGCGAGGCCAGCGGCAAGGCCACGGCAAACGACGATCCGGCCACGCCCAGCACAACACCGAGGGCTAAAATACCTTCATAGCTATTGACGTTCAAAAGCCACGCCAGCAACAAACCGGCAATCACGATCATCTGGCTGATCGCGCCGGTCATCTTCGGGCCGATACGGTCGACCATCACGCCGCTGACCATGCGCAGCAAAGCGCCGGTCAGAATGGGTACGGCGACCATGAAGCCTTTTTCGGCGGGGGTCAGGCCAAGATCGGCGGCAATCTGCACACCGAGCGCGCCCAAAAGCACCCAGACCATGAAACTCATGTCGAAATAGAGAAAGGCAGAAAACAGAGTCGGGGCGTGCCCGGCCTTAAGGAAGTCTTTGGAGATCATGACGAACCTGCGATGACAAGACGTGCGTAAACACGCGTGTGGGGGAATGTAAGGTTGAATTACGACTGTCCGGTTCGTCCCGGAACACTGACCTCCGTTGGCCAGTTCCCCAATCGCTGTTATCCCCACACATAAGCGATATGGCCCCCTCGCGTCAAGATGGCCTGATTTTTTGTCACTTAAGCGTCATTTGATGCAACCTGCCCTCTTGCGCGATGCAGCATTTATAGCATAGCCGTAAGGGGCGATTCACCGCCTTGCTAAAAGTTTCTCGCATGAACGTCCTGATTATCGATCCCGATGATGCCCGCGCGGCCCTGGTGGCCGAAGGCATCCGCGCGGATAGCGCTCATCAGGATGCGACCATCCATCACTGGCCGCGCTTTGAACTGGCGCGCCTTAAGGACATTAATCCTGAGATGGTGATCATCGCCTGCGAGAGTCCTGACCGTGACACACTCGATGCGCTCCAGATCGCCCATGAGCAGGCCCCGCGGCCTGTCGCTATGTTTGTGGATCGCTCAGACGCAAATACGACCGCTGAGGCGCTGGAGGCAGGCGTCGCCGCCTATATTGTCGATGGCTATTCGCCGAATCGAGTCGCGTCGATCCTGACGGTGGCTACCCATCGGTTTAACCTGATGCAGACCCTGCGGGCCGATCTGACCAAGGCCAAGGCCGATCTTGCCGCCCGCAAGAGCATCGATCGCGCCAAGGGCGTTCTGATGACCTCACGCGGGATCAGCGAAGACGACGCCTATAAGATTTTGCGCAAGCATGCCATGGATACCGGTCGGCCGATGGCCGCCGTCGCCGCCGATATTCTGGCTATATCCGGCCTTTTGAAACCGGGAGAAGGATAATGGTTCTAAGCCTTAAGATCGGTTTCAGCCCGCTTAACGACTCGGCCCTTGTGCTGCTGGGCGAGGCGCTGGGCTATTACAGCGCCGAAGGACTGGATGTGACCTTAAGCCGTGAGGCCAACTGGTCAAACATCCGCGATAAGATGTCGTACGGCCTGCTGGATGCCGCCCATGTGCTGGCCCCCATGCCGCTGTCGCGGGGCTTAGGGCTGGGGCCGACTTTGGGCAAGATCATTGCCCCGATGGCGCTGGGGGCCAATGGCAACAGCGTGGTCGTGTCTTCGCGCCTGATGACGGCGCTTATTCATGACGATAAGGCCAAGCTGCTCGACACCGCCCGCGCCCTGCGTGACGAGATTTCGCGCAGGCGTGCGGCGGGGGCTCCCAAGGTCGTGCTGGCCATGCCCTTTGCCTATTCGCCCCACCATTTCGTGCTGCGCCACTGGGTCGCCGCCGGGGGGATCGATCCTGACCGTCAGGTGCAATGGGTGGTTCTGCCGCCGTCGCGGATGGCCGATGCCCTGCGCGACGGAGTGATCGACGGCTTTTGCTCCGGCTCACCCTGGCCACAGATGGCGCAGCTTAACGGCGACGGGCAGGTGCTGTTTTCCGACCCCGATTTCTGGACGCTCAAACCCGAAAAGGTGTTAGGGGTGCGCGAACCGTGGGCCGTCGAGAACCCTGACGGGGTGATTTCTCTGGTGCGCGCCCTTCTCAAAGCCGCCCAGTGGGCAAAGGCGGCCGACACCGCCGATCTGGCCAAAATTCTAGCGCAACCGGGCTATGTCGGGGCGCCATTAGAGGCCATTGAACTGGCCCTGTCGACCGAAGGGGCGGGCCTGTTGCTTGACCCGCAAACCACAACCTTCCCGTGGATCAGTCATGCCAAATGGTTCATGGGCCAGTTTGTGCGCTGGGGGCTTACGACACCTGAGCACGACTTTGACACCATTGCCCGCCAGATCTACCGTCCCGATCTGTGGCGGCAGGCGGCGGCGTCTCTGGGGCTGGATATTCCCACAACCGATGAAAAAACCGAAGGCGGTGAGCCCCTGCCGTGGACGCTGGACGCCACACCCAACCCCATTTTAATGCCCGCCAATGAGCTGTTTGACGGCGGCATTTTCCGCAGCGCCTGAGCGATTAAGTCGGTAATTTCAAAAGAAACTATTCAAGCGGCACACCTAAAAGCGTCGCAAAGCCTTGGAAATAACGGCTTAGATGGCAGTTTCGTGACATTTTTGCTGCACCGCACCGCCTGATATGAAAAATATTTCGCAAATGCACGAATTTCCATTGACGAAATTAAAAATCAGGATGAGGCTTAGAGTATAGCCAAGGACGGCTAAAGCGTTTTTATTCGCCAAGGACGGCGTTTAAACCTCCATCATAAAGACAGTGACGTCTCAAGTTTTGATCGCATCGGTTTTCGGTGTGAAAAATTCTTGAGGCGTTTTTTTTTGCTCACACATTGGGGATATTAAAAGTGGCAAAACTTAAGCCTATCGGGAACCTGCGCTTTTTTTTCTGCGCGACCACTGCATTGACATGTGCTGGTATCTCAACATCATCTTTCGCCGAGGATACGATTGCTGAGGCATTACAGGCCTCAAAACCTATACTTGAGTCCCGCCTGAGATTTGAAAACGTCACGCAAGCCGGCTTACGTGAAACCGGTGCCTTAACCTGGCGCAACCGCGCCGGTTTTCAGTCCGGTGAATTCAAGGGCCTGAAACTGCTGGCCGAAATAGAAGATGTCCGTGCCCTTGACGGCGATTATAACTCAAACCTGAACGGTAAAACCGCGTTTGCGGTCGTTGCTGATCCGGAAGTGACTGAGGTCAATCGCCTGCAACTGACATGGACGCCCTCGGCCTTTACGACCGTCACCGTTGGCCGTCAGCGCATCGCCCTTGATGATCAGCGCTTTATCGGTTCGGTCGGCTGGCGTCAGGATGAGCAAACCTTTGACGCCGCCCGCATCGATACCGCCATTGGCAAGCTGAAACTGACCTATGCCTATATCACCGGCGTCAACCGGATCTTAGCCGAACAACGCGACTGGGATTCGCAGTCCCATGTCCTGAACGCCACCTATTCGGTGTCAGAAGCCCTGAAACTGCAAGCCTTTGACTACGCGCTTGAGTTCGACAATGCCGCCGCCTCATCGACCAATACGTACGGGGTGCGCGCCACCGGCAGCCTGTGGGCCTCGATGTTCAAGCTGGCCTATGCCGCCCAGTACGCCGAACAAAAGGACTACGCCAACAACCCCGCCGATTTCAAACTGGCGCAATATTCGGCTGATGTCAGCGCTACCTACGACATCTTCACCGCCAAGCTGAACTACGAAGTGCTTGAGGGCAACGGCACGCAGGGCTTCATCACACCGCTTGGGACCGTCCATGCCTTTCAGGGCTGGTCGGATGTGTTCTCGGCCACTGGCGGTAACAAAACCCACATCAATGGCATCAAGGACATGAATTTCAGCCTGATCGCCGCCACTCACACCAAGGTGCCGTGGCTGATGAACCCGACCTTTACGGTCATTTACCGCGACCTTGAGACCGAACGCACGGGGCAGGCGCTGGGCACGGAATGGGATGCGCTGGCGACCGCGGGCCTGACCAAAAACCTCAGCCTGATGCTGAAATATGCCGATTTTGAGCGCGCCAACACCGCTGCACCCGCCTCCCGCACCAAGGTGTGGGTCGGCCTTGAATACAAGCTTTAGCGCTCATGAAAAAGTTTCGCCGCGATGCGTCGAATACATTTTTCATGCTGATTTCATTAAGATTTAAGAGGAATTAAAAACGTGACTGATATCAAATCTAATGCGGTCTCTAGCGCGCTTTCTGCTGACATCCAGCCCTCACGCCGCACACTCCTGACGGGCGCGGCCCTGACGCTGGCTGCCGCCAAGCTGGCCCTGCCGTCCGGAGCCTGGGCAGCCGGAAAGGGGCCGGAAGTCGCCTCGGCCCGTCTGGGCTTCATCGCGCTTACCGACGCCTCACCGCTGATTATCGCCAAGGAACGCGGCCTGTTCGCCAAGTACGGCATGCCCGATGTTGAGGTGCTGAAACAGGCCTCATGGGGCGCTACCCGCGATAATATCGTGCTGGGCTCCAAGGGCGGCGGCATCGACGGCGCGCATATCCTGTCGCCCATGCCGTACCAGTTTACACTGGGTGTCGGTGCCCGCCCAACCCCGATGTATATTCTGACCCGTCTCAATACCAATGGTCAGGGCATCAGCGTCGGCAACGATCTTAAGGCCGTTAAGGTTGGCCTCAATGCGGAGGGCCTTAAGGCCAAGTTCGCCCAGATGAAAGCTGCTGGCAACATGGCCAAGGTCGCCATGACCTATCGCGGCGGCACCCATGACCTGTGGCTGCGCTACTGGCTGGCGGCGGCGGGCGTGAACCCTGATACCGACTGCTCCACCATCGTCATTCCGCCGCCTCAGATGGTCGCCAATATGAAGGCTGGCACGCAAGATGCCTTCTGCGTGGGCGAGCCGTGGAACGGCCAGTTGGTCAATCAAAAGATCGGCTATACCGCCACGACCACCTCCGAAATCTGGATGAACCATCCTGAAAAAGCTTTGGGGATGCGCGCTGATTGGGTTGATAAATATCCAAATGCCGCCAAGGCTTTGATCGCCGCCACTATGGAAGCTCAACAATGGTGCGACGCCAACCGTCAGGCCATGTGCGCCATTGCGGCCGGTCGTCAGTACATCAATGTGCCGATCAATGACATTGTCCCGCGTCTGCAGGGCAAGATCAATTACGGCGATGGCCGCAATGTCACCGGCTCTCCACACCTGATGAAGTTCTGGGCCGATTTCGCCGCCTTCCCGTACAAGTCGCACGATGCCTGGTTCGTCACTGAGAACAAGCGCTGGGGCATTATCGATGATGCGGTGAATACGCAGGCTTTGGTCAATAAGGTCAACCGTGCCGACCTGTGGCGCGAAGTGGCCAAGCAATACGGCATCAAGACCCCGGCGTCGGATTCGCGCGGTGTTGAGAAATTCTTCGATGGCAAGGTCTTCGATCCGGCCAACCCTGCCGCCTATCTCAACAGCCAGCCGATCAAGAAACTGGCTTAACGCGGAGACCTGACATGGCTTTCGATACACCTAAACTCGCGACGGGAGAGGCATCTGTGCCAGAGACTCACACCAAAGATGCCTCTCCCGTCGCTACACGCGTCACCCCACGCGATCCGATCGCGCTCGCCCAGCAAAAGCAGATCAATGCCGCCAAGCTGCGTAAGTTTGCGGATAAGGTCTCGACCTGGCTGATGCCCGCCCTGACCATCGCCGCCTTCCTGCTGATATGGGAAGTGATCTCCAACGCCTTTCCGGGCGGGCTGCCCGCGCCCTCTATGGTGCTGATGGAATCGCAGGAACTGATTTTCAACCCGTTCTATGATCGCGGCGGGGTCGACAAAGGCCTGTTCTGGCATGTCATGACCTCACTCAGCCGGGTCGGGATCGGCTTTGGTCTGGCGGCCATTGCGGGTGTGCTGTTGGGTGCGTTTATCGGCACGGTCGATCTGGCGCGTAAGGGCCTTGATCCGATCTTTCAGGTCTTTCGCACCGTGCCGCCGCTGGCGTGGCTGCCGATTTCGCTGGCAGCCCTGCGCGAGGCGGAACCTTCGGCATTGTTTGTGATTTTCATCACCTCGATCTGGCCGATCGTGATCAATACCGCCGTCGGTGTGCGCAATATCCCGCAGGACTATCTCAATGTCGCCAAGGTGTTGCGCCTGCATCCGGTCGAGTTCTTTTTCCAGATCATGCTGCCCGCCGCCACCCCGCATATCTTCACGGGTTTGCGCATCGGTGTCGGCATGAGTTGGCTGGCCATTGTCGCCTCGGAAATGCTGCTGGGCGGGGTCGGCATCGGCTTCTTCATCTGGGATCAGTACAATTCGTCGCGCATGTCCGACATCATCGTTGCCCTGATGTGGGTCGGCATGGTCGGGTTTATTCTGGACCGTCTGGTGGCCATGCTGGGTCAGTATGTGTCGCGTGGGACTACCGCCGACTGATCAATATTTGCCCCTAACCTTTATTGCCCCTCACCCTACCCTCTCCCCGTAAACGGGGAGAGGGAATTAAGGAGCCTCCTCATGCAAAAACCCATTCTTTCCCTTGAAAATATCTATGTCGATTTTGAGCGCGACGGGGTGATTTCCCATGTGCTCGACAATGTGTCCTTAAGCGTTCAAACGGGCGAGTTTATCTCGATCATCGGCCATTCCGGCTGCGGGAAATCGACCCTGTTGAACGTGGTGGCGGGGCTGGTGCCCGTCACTATGGGCGCAGCGTTGCTGGAAAACAAGGAAATCACCGGCCCCGGCCCGGAGCGCGCCGTAGTGTTTCAGAACCACTCCCTGCTGCCGTGGATGACGGTCTATGAGAACGTCAAGCTGGCGGTCAACAAACTCTATGGCCACTCTGAGAGCATGAAAAAGGTTCATGAGCGCGTTATGAACAATCTCGATCTGGTCAAGATGACCCACGCCAAGGATAAGCGCCCCGGCGAAATTTCCGGCGGCATGAAACAACGCGTCGGTATCGCCCGCGCCCTCAGCATGGAGCCCAAGGTGCTGCTGCTGGATGAACCGTTCGGCGCACTGGATGCCCTGACTCGCGGCCATTTGCAGGACACGGTTATGGAACTGCACGACCGCATCAAGGCCACGGTTTTGATGATTACCCACGATGTCGATGAAGCCGTGCTGCTGGCGGATCGCGTGGTGATGATGTCGAACGGCCCCAAGGCGACGATTGGCAAGATTGTTGACGTCACCTCACCGCGTCCGCGGGTGCGCCGAGAGCTTTACAATGACCGCAGTTTCATGAGTTGCCGCCAAGAGATCGTCAGCTTCCTTGAGGAACATGACCGCGTGGTCAAGTTCGAACCGGTTCCTGCTTAATCCTTTTTATACCTCCCCATCAAGATGGGGAGGGGGACCGCTTTGCGTAGCAAAGGGGTGGTGGGGGCTCTTTCTCTAAGAAGCCCCCCACCGTCATTTCGCTACGCTCAATGCCACCTCCCCCGCCACAGGCAGGGGAGTATATTTTTCTGGCTACCCCAACCGATCCAGAAAACCCCGCATCAGTTCCGGCGTGATTTGCAGTCCGCTGCCCAGCACCAGCAGCAGAACGATAAACAGGATCAGCGTCGTCAACTGCCAGAAGCGCTGGGGGAAACGCTCGAAATAGCGCTGCTTGAGTGAGGTCGGGGCCGCCGCATAGGCCCCGCTTTCCAGCTTGAATGCCATCTCGAACCCATCCTGAAAACGCTCAGTGGCATCGGGCGCCAAGGCCTGCACAATCAGGCTTTCCAGCCACGCGGGCAGGTCCTTGCGTTTTTTCAGCAGCGAATCCGGCCGGGTCAGGTTGGGTTTGGTGAACGGCTCGGACTCACCATAAGGAAACGCCCCGCCGGAGAACATACGGTAGATGGTAACGCCGAGCGCGAAGATATCGGACTGCTCATTGCCCCATTCGCCATCGAACATTTCCGGCGACATATAGTTGGCCGTCCCCGGCGGAATAATCCCTATCGGCTGATCCAGCAGCGGCAAACGCGCAAAGCCCAGATCAAGCAGCTTAAGCCCGCCATCGCGCAGCAGGATAATGTTATCCGGCTTCACATCACGGTGGATGACGCCTGCGCGGTGCAGCGACCCCAGCGCCTTGGCCAGCCTGATGGCGATATCCAGCCCCTCTGTCAGCGACACCGCGGGCTTGCGCGACAGGCGTTTTTCTAAGGTCTCGCCCTCATAATAGGGCTGGGCCACATAGAGGCAGGTCTGACGCTTGGGCGGCAGCAGCAAAACCGAACCGATCCAGATATGCTGCACGCGACTGGCCACCCAGGTCTCACGCACAAAGGCCTGACGGGCCGAGGTATCGGCCTGAAGATTATGGGGCTTAGGGAACTTCAGGATGACCGTACGCGGCTCATTCAGGTCACGGGCGCGGAAAACACGGCTATAGATGCCGTCCGACAGCATGGCCTCCAGCTTAAAACCGTCAATCTCCTCGCCCACCTCCGGCGGATCGCGCATAGGCAGGCGCGATATAAAGGCATCGAGATCCTTCACCGTGGCTGGCGGCAGCTCGAAAATGTCGATGACCAGAGCGGTCGTGTTGTCATCACCGCCCAGCTCCATCGCCAGATCAATCAGCTTTTTGGCGGTTTCATCCGGCGATAAACGCTGCGCCAGAATATTGCCGATCTGGGTATCATTTAGCTTACCATGCACCCCGTCCGAACAGAGCAATAGCCGGTCATGAGGCATGACATCGTGGACGCGGTAATCAATGCGTACCGCTTCATCAAAGCCAATGGCGCGGGTGATAAAGTTCGAGGCTTCGGCCCCATCCGGCTTATGGTCGCGGGTCAAAAGCCCCATCGCCCCTTCGCGCAGGCGATAAAGGCGGGTGTCGCCAATATGAAAGCTGTGCAGCCGACGCCCCTTGATGACAATGCCGGTGAAGACACAGGCCATGCCTTTCAGGTTTTCGTCCTTGATCCCTTGCAGGTGAATCCAGTGGTTGATGCTCTCCAGCGCCCGACCGGCGGTCTTTTGCGGCGACAGGGCTTCAGACTGGCTGAGGTAATCGTCAATAAAGGAGCGCACAGCCAGTTCGGCGGCCACCCGCCCGCCCTTGCGCGAGCCGACCCCGTCCGCCACCGCGGCGACCAGCCCGTGATGTGAGCGCGCATCGGCAAGGCACGCGGCGGCGAAATCCTGATTATCACTACGCCGCCCAATATGGCTGCTATAGCCTATGGCAGCCTTAAGGCGTGTGGTGGCAACGGCCATAGCGACATATCCCCCGCTCTGTTTTGGCTATCTAAACTGAAAACAACGCGCCGCACAATTTCAGTTTGACATTTTTGCAAAAGACAGGCGTAATAAAATCACAGACCAATGAGGGTCTAATTAAATTCGCCGTTTCCCGTCAATGATGACAGGTGATGGCTCCATAGGACAAAGATGTCCCGCAACCCGTAAAGGCTCCGCGCCCCAAGGGTTGCGGGATTTTTTTTGGCCAAAACGCAACCTTTCACCCCTTGAGGGCCGCCGTTATGGACAACAAACAACGCATTGTGGTGATCGGAGCCGGCATGGCCGGTGGCCGCATCGTCGAGGAAATCTTAAAGCGAGATTCGTCAAGCTTTGACATTTCGATCATCGGCGCCGAAGCCTGCGCCACCTATGACCGTATTCAGTTGTCGCCGGTTCTGGCCGGTGAGAAAAGCTTTGACGATATCGTCACCCACTCTGATGCCTGGTACGATGCCAATGGCGTCAAGACCCATTTTGGGTACTGGGTGCAGTCGATAGATCGCGTCGCCAAGCAGGTCATTCTGCATGACGGTCAAGCCATCGGCTATGATCATCTGATTCTGGCAACCGGCTCCGATCCGATCCGCCTGCCCCTGCCGGGCTCTGACCTTCAGGGCGTGGTCGCGTTCCGCGATCTGCACGATGTCGACCTGATGACCAGGGCCGCGAATGCCGGTGGCGAAGCGGTCGTGATCGGCGGCGGCCTGTTGGGTCTTGAGGCCGCTTACGGTCTGGCCAAGCGCGGTATGAAATCGACCGTCATTCACCTTGTCGATGTGCTGATGGAACGCCAGCTTGATGAGGCCGCGGGTCGCCTGCTGGAAAAAGCGCTGCTGGAACGCGGCGTGATCTCGGTCCTCAGCGCTCAATCCGAAGCCATTGTCGGGGAAACCCACGTTGAGGGGCTGAAACTCAAAGACGGGCGCATCATCCCGGCCTCGCTGCTGGTCATGGCCGTCGGCATCCGCCCACACGTTGAACCGGCCAAATCGGCGGGCCTAACCGTAGAGCGCGGCATTGTGGTCGATGACCAGATGCGTACCTCAGACCCCAGCATTTTCGCGGTCGGTGAATGTGTGCAGCATCGCGGGGCCTGTTATGGTCTGGTCGCACCCATCTGGGATATGTGCCGGACCCTGGCCGATGTGCTGACGGGTAAGAACCCGGACGCCGCCTATTACGGCTCGGAACTGGCGACCCGCCTTAAGGTCTCCGGCGTCGATCTCTATTCCGCCGGTCAGTTCAATGGCGGCGAAGGCTGCGAAGACATCGTCTTCCGCGATCCCGGTCGCGGCGTCTATAAGCGCGTAGTGGTCAAGGACAATAAACTGGTCGGCACGGTGCTGTTCGGCGAAGCCGCTGACGGGGCGTGGTATTTCGACCTGATCAAAAAAGGCGAAACCATTGCCGATATCCGCGACACCCTGATCTTTGGTCAGGCGGTGACGGAGGCTTTAGCCGGCGTGGACCCTAATGCCGCCGTTGCAGCATGGCCCGACGACACGGAAGTGTGCGGCTGTAACGGCGTTACCAAGGGGGCTGTGGTTGAAGCGATCTGCGGGGGCGCGGACAACCTCGATAAGGTGCGCGGCTGCACCAAGGCTTCGGCAAGTTGCGGGTCGTGTACCGGCATTGTCGAGCAACTGCTGAAGGTGACTTTGGGCGATGCGTTCAAGGCCCAGACCGGCCCCAAGCCGATGTGCAAATGTACTGACCATGGCCACGCGGTCGTGCGAAAAGCTATCGTTGAACAACAAATCAAGACGATCCCCGATGTCATGCAGGCGATGACATGGACCACGCCCGATGGCTGTTCATCCTGTCGTCCGGCGCTGAACTATTACCTGCTGTGCGCCTGGCCACGCGAATATCATGACGATCCGCGCTCACGCTTTGTCAATGAACGCAACCACGCCAATATCCAGAAAGACGGCACCTATTCAGTTGTACCGCGCATGTGGGGCGGAGTGACCTCAGCTAAGGAACTGCGCGCCATTGCTGATGTGTGCGACAAGTTCGATGTGCCGATGGTCAAGGTCACCGGCGGTCAGCGGCTGGATCTGTTCGGCATCAAAAAAGCCGACCTGCCCGCCGTCTGGGCGGATTTGAATGCCGCAGGCATGGTCTCCGGCCACGCCTATGCCAAGGCCCTGCGCACGGTCAAGACCTGCGTTGGCTCTGAATGGTGCCGGTTCGGGACGCAGGATTCGACCGGGCTTGGCATTAAGCTGGAGCAGGACACCTGGGGCTCATGGATGCCGCATAAGTTCAAGATGGCGGTGTCCGGTTGTCCGCGTAACTGCGCCGAAGCGACCATCAAGGACTTTGGTATTATCTGCGTGGACTCCGGCTATGAACTGCATGTCGGCGGCAATGCCGGTATTCACCTGCGCGGCACCGATTTGTTGTGCAAGGTCGCCACCGAAGCCGAAGCGCGTGACTATTCGATGGCCTTTGTTCAGCTTTACCGCGAAGACGCCTGGTATCTGGAACGCACCGCCCCGTGGATCGAGCGCGTCGGGTTGGAGTTTGTCAAAACCCAACTGTTTGACGAAGAAACCCGCGCTGACCTCAAGGCCCGGTTCCTCGAATCCCAAGCCGTGTTTCAGGTTGATCCGTGGGCGGAACATGCTCCGAAATCCGAACCGGCCAAGGTCTTTTCGCCACTGGCTGATTTACGCGAAGGCACATCACAAGATCATATTACGGAGACTGCGTGATGAACGCCAATGTTACGCTCAATTGGATAGATGTGGGCGCGGCCATTGATGTGCCGTATCAAGGCGCGCGCCGTGTCGATACTGACCTTGGGGCCATCGCCGTCTTTCGCACGGTCGATAACGAATACTACGCCGTCATGGACAAGTGCCCGCACAAGGGTGGGCCTTTGTCCGAAGGCATCGTCCACGGCCGCCATATCGCCTGCCCGCTGCATAACTGGTCGTTTTCGTTGCAAACCGGCGAAGCGGTCGGCACCGATGCCGGTAAGGGCTGCACCCCGACCGTGCCGCTTAAAATCGAGAACGAGCGCATTTTTTTAGGGATGAGATAGGTTATCGTGCCCCCTTCCCCGCAAGCAACTACATGCCCTTACTGCGGCGTCGGCTGCGGGGTTAAGGCTGTCATCAATAACCGCCAGATGACCGTGACCGGCGATGAAACCCATCCCGCCAATCAGGGTCGGCTGTGCTCCAAAGGTACCGCACTTGGTAACACCTTCGGCTTAGAGGGTCGGTTGCTTGAACCCCGCATCCGCCGCCATGGCCAGTTAGAGGCGGTATCGTGGGACGAGGCTCTGGATACCGTCGCCGCTAAATTTGCGCAAATTATCCGCGATCACGGCCCAGACGCGGTGGCGTTTTATGTGTCGGGTCAACTTCTTACTGAGGATTATTACGCCGTCAACAAACTGGCCAAGGGTTATATCGGCACAGCCAATGTCGACACCAATTCGCGCCTTTGCATGTCGTCCGCCGTCGCCGCCCACAAGCAGGCGTTCGGGGCTGATCTGGTACCCGGAACCTATGACGACTTAACTGAGGCCGACATGCTGGTGTTCTCAGGCCACAACGCTGCCTGGACCCATCCGGTGCTGTACCGCCGGATCGAGAGCCGTGAGGGCCAGTTCCGCGTCTGCATCGACCCCAAGCGCACCGATACCGCTAAGGCCGCCGATCTGCATCTGATGATTAAACCGCAAACCGATGTGCGGCTGTGGAACGGATTGTGCGCGCACTTGATTGCCCGCGACGCGCTCGATCATGACTTTATCGATCACCACACGGAAGGCTATTCGCGCCTGATGGCGGCTTTGAGCACCGACGACCAGAGCCTTGACGCCATAGCCGAAGATTGCGGTATTTCAGTCGCTGATCTCAAAAAATTCTACGACGGATTTTTGCACACGCCCAAGGTCGTCAGCCTGTTTTCGATGGGTTCAAACCAGTCATCGTCGGGCGTCCACAAAGGGCTGGCGCTGATCAATGCCCACCTGTTGTCGGGCAAGATCGGCAAGCCGGGGGCCGCGCCCTTCTCGATCACCGGTCAGCCCAACGCCATGGGCGGGCGCGAGGTTGGGGGGCTGGCCAACATGCTGGCCGCCCACATGGATTTTGATGAGGCCTCAAAATCCCTCGTCCAACGCTATTGGGGCTCACCAACCATCGCGCCCAAGGCAGGGTTAAAAGCCGTCGATATGTTCGAGGCGGTACGTTTGGGTAAGGTCAAGGCTATCTGGATCATGGCGACCAATCCGATGGTGTCCATGCCGGATACCAACAAAATTCATGAGGCCCTGTCGAACTGCGAACTGGTGGTCGTATCGGACGTGATCGCGCGTACCGACACCATGGACATGGCCCATATTCAGTTTCCCGCCGCAGCGTGGGGCGAAAAAGACGGCACGGTTACCAACTCAGAGCGGGTCATTTCGCGTCAGCGGAACCTCACTCCCTTGCCGGGTTCCGTGCGGCCTGACTGGGCGATCATCGCCGACGTCGCCCGCCGCATGAATCCTGACTGGGTATCGGCTTTCAATTGGGCCGGGCCGGATGAGGTTTTTGCCGAACATGCTGGCCTGACCGCCTTTGAAAATGACGGCAAACGCTTCCTTGATCTGGGTGGCCTCACGGGTATGACAAAGGCCGAATATGACGCCCTTCAGCCGGTGCGCTGGCCGTTTAAAAAGGGTGGTCTGCCGGGGGATCGTCTGTTCGCAGATGGTCAGTTCAACACCCCAAATGGTCGCGCGCGATTAGTGCCGCCGATTGTGCGCAGCCCCGCCAATCAGACCACGGATGATTTCCCGTTCCACCTCAATTCGGCCCGCGTGCGCGATCACTGGCACACAATGACGCGCACGGCTTTAGCACCGGAACTGAACCGCCATATCACCGAGCCGCTGCTCGATATCCACCCCAAGGATGCCCGTCGTCTGCACATCAAGGACGGGCGGCTGGCAGTCGTGACCACGGCCTATGGTGAGGCCATTCTCAAGGCCCGCGTGACCGACGATGTGCGCGAAGGCAGCCTGCATATTCCCATGCACTGGACGAAGCAGTTCGCGCCGTTTGGCCGCTCAAACCAACTCATCAACCCCGCCGTTGATCCGATGTCGGGTCAGCCGGAGTTCAAGCATACGCCTGCCCATGTCCGTGCCTATAACGAAGCCTGGCACGGCTTTGTCATGGCCCCGCGTGATTTCGATGGTGAGTTGCCGACGTGGAGCGATGACACTATCTGGCGGCGCACCGCCCACGCCCATGCCGACTGTTTCGAGATCGCCGGAATTGCGCCGGTCGATATGTCGATGGTCGAGGCCAACCTTATATTGGAAGATGCGACCACCGGCCTGACGCGGCGGGTGCAGGTTGAGGACGGGCGGATTACGCGGGCGATGTTCCTGGCCCCGATCCATAAAAAATTGCCGCCGCGTGACTGGCTGCTGGAGCGGTTTGGCGATGCCGAACTTAAGCCTGCCGACCGCGCCGCCCTGCTGATCGGGCGTCTGCCGGGGATGGCCGACAAAGGCCGCATTATCTGCGCCTGCCGGTCAGTGGGCGAAATCGCCATCAATGCTGCCATCGATGACGGGGCCAAGACTGTCGATGACATCGGTGACGCCACCACCGCCGGCACCTCCTGCGGATCGTGCAAGGGTGAACTGAAACAGTGCCTGCTGAAACGGGCGATCACAAAGGAACCGGTTCATGCGTGATGGTTTTGTATCCTTAGTCGGCGCAGGCCCTGGCGATGCCGATCACCTGACGCTGGGGGCGCTGAAAGCTCTGCAATCGGCGCAGGCGGTGCTTTATGATGCCCTCGTCAGCGAAGATATCATCGCTCTGGCCCCCGCAAAATGCGTCAAGATCTGCGTCGGTAAGCGCGGTGACCGCTTGTCGGTGCCGCAGGACAAGACCAATGCCCTGATGGTGCGGTTAGCCAAAAAAGGGCTGCATGTGGTGCGCCTCAAAGGCGGCGATCCGTCGGTATTTGGTCGCGTCGAAGAGGAACGCGACTACCTTGAGGCCCACAATATTGCGCACAAAACCCTGCCCGGCGTCACCGCAGCCTCCGCCGCCGCAGCCCAGTTTTCATTCCCGCTCACCCATCGCGGCGAAGCCCGTTCGGTCACCTTTCTGACCGGCCGCACCAAGGACGGCTCGATTGACCTGAAAGAATCCGCCGTCTGCGATCCACAAACCTCGCTGGTGTTTTACATGTCATCGCACAATGCCGCCCATATCGAAGCGCGGCTCTTATCGGCGGGCCGCATCGCCGACACCCCCATCATCATCGTCGAAAACGCTGGCCGCGCTTACGCCCGTGCCATCAAGGGACGTTTAAACGAACTGGCCGCACAGGTCGCGGAAGCCGCTTATGAAGGCCCCGTTCTGATCGGAGTCGGTGAGGCTTTCCGCTTTGCACGGATGGGTGCGTCCGCTACACTTCAAGCATGGCCGAAAGTACAGACAGCATGATTGTGGGCGTGATCCTGGCGGGGGGGCAGGGCCAGCGGATGGGCGGCAATAAGCCGTTTGCCATCTATGATCACGCGCCCCTGATCAGCCATGCCATAGCCGCCCTGACCCCGCAAGTATCGCAGCTTCTGATCAATGCCGGGGAGCCGATATCGCCGGTGGCCACGCAATTGCGCACCCTGAAAACCCCGCTGATCTATGATGATCCGGCCACTGCCAATCTCGGCCCCTTAAGCGGCATCCACACCGGACTTAAAGCGGCCATACGGATGAAAGCCAAATCGATGATCAGCCTGCCGTGCGATATGCCGCATATCCCCGCGACCATGGTCAAATCGCTGGTAACCGCCCAGATGGTGTCGGGCGCGGATATCATCTACATTAAGGGTCTGCGCGATCATCCTCTATGCGCCTTGTGGCAGCCGTCCGTGTTTGCGGCCCTTGATCAGGCCTTGCGTCAGGCTGATGGTGGCTTGGGCGTTTTGCGGTTTTTGAGCACGCAAAAGATCAGCACCCTCACCCCCACCGATGAACGCGCCTATACCAATATCAATAGTCTGGCCGATCTAAGCTTACAACAAACGATCTAGCGGCAAAACCGGCACCAGATCGCCGGTCTTCACAACCGGAGCGTCGGAAGGGCGGCGCAGCAAGGCATTGGATTTGGCAAATACCGTCACCAGCGACGAGTCCTGATCGCGCAGGGCCGTGACCTTAAGCTGGCCCTTATCATCATGGGTGATCACAGCTCGCAGCCAGCTTTCACGCGGGCCATTGGCAGGGAGTGCGGCAGTCAGTTTGGCGGCAAGCATAGGCCGTGCCTCATAGCGGCCGAGAGCCGCCTCGATATAGGGCCGCAAAAACAACTGCGCGCAGACCATGGCCGAGGCCGGGTTGCCGGGCAGGCCCAAAACGCGGGTGCCGTCTTCGAGATTGCCCAACCATGTCGGCTTGCCGGGCCGGATATTGATGCTGGCGAAATCGACCTGTAGCCCCAGTTGTTCCAGCGCCGGTTTGACCAGATCGTAATCGCCGACACTGGCCCCGCCGATGGTAACAATCAGATCGGCTTTCACGCCTTTGAGTGCCTTATGGATGCATTTCACCGAATCCCCGGCAGCACCTATGAATTTCGCCTTAGCGCCCCACTGTTCGACCAGGCCTATCAGGGCGTGAGAGCCGGATTCAAAAATCTGATCGGATTTTGGTTTTTCACCTACCCGCACCAGTTCATCGCCGTTGGAGAGGATCGCCACCACCGGTTTTTTGCGCACAACAACCTTATGGTATCCGGCAGCCGCGACCAGCGATAACGCCCACGGATCAAGGATTTGTCCCGCCTTAAGCAAGACCTCGCCCGCCTTGAAATCACCACCACGCGGACGGATATTATCGCTTTTAGAGGCCCAGCCATCAGGTTGCACGAAAATAAGATCTGATTGCCGGTCGATATTTTCCTGAATGATAACTGCGTTGGTCATCGCTGGTACCGGCGCGCCGGTAAAGATGCGCACCGCCTCACCGGCAATCAGATCCCCTTTGAAGCGCCGCCCGGCCAGACTTTCGCCAACCACCGTCAGCGGCTCTTTTTGCAGGGCCTCGTCGCTGATCAGATCCACCACCGCATAACCATCCATGGCCGAGGCATTGAACGGCGGCTGATCGCGGGTGGCCAGCACATCTTCGGCCAGCACCCGACCGCGCGCTTTTTCCAGCTTCACCTTCTGCGTGCGCGGTTTCGGCGCCACCATGCGCAGAAAATCAGCGGCCTGATCGACGGTTATGCCTTTGAGCGCAGCCATTTGGTTACTCCTTTAATCGGGGCATCAGTTCGACCATGTTGCATGGCCCATGACGGCTATCCAATTGCCAGCGGATGACCTTATCCCAGCCATCCTTGCACGCCCCGTTTGAACCCGGCAGGCAGAACACAAACACGCCGTCAATTAGCCCCGCCAAGGCCCGCGATTGCAGGGTCGACAGGCCGACCGTCTGGAAACTGACCATATGAAAAATGGTCGAAAAGCCTTCGATGCGTTTATCAAACATCGGCTCGACCGCTTCAGGGGTGACATCGCGGCCGGTAATGCCGGTGCCACCGGTGGTTATGATCACATCGACATCACCTGACGCAATCCAGGTGCGGATCGCGCCGCGGATATGCTCAACATCATCGCGCACAATATCGCGCGCCGCCAGATGATGGCCCGCCTCAGTGATCCGACGCGCCAGTACATCGCCGGAGGTATCGTTTTCCGCCGTGCGCGTGTCGGATACGGTGAGTATGGCGATATTGACGGATTTGAACGGGCGGTCTTCATGGATGCGTCCGGCCCCGATATAGGCGCGGTCAGTGTCGGTAAGGGGCAGCAAAATCTATCCTCCGGTGACGGACATGGTACGGTTGCCCACGCCGCGCACTGTACCCGATTCAATCAGGAATTCATGGCGGCGGGGTTTATGGCTGAGGGCTTCGGTATAGGCGGCATCAAGGCCAGCATCGGTCGGATCAGCCCGCAACGCGGCGGCCAGATCGACATGATCCTCCTGCCCCAGACACATATAGAGCTTACCCGTGGCGGTCACCCGCACCCGGTTGCAATCGTCGCAGAAATTATGGCTGAGCGGCGTGATCAGCCCCAGCTTACCGCCGGTTTCCGCAACACGGTAATAACGCGCCGGCCCCGCGGTTTTTTCACGTAAAGGCTCAAGGCTCCAGAACGATGACAGGTCGCGTACGACATCGCGCAACGATACAAACTGATCCTCGCGGCCCGCAATATCATCACCCAGCGGCATGGTCTCAATCAGCGAGACATCGATCCCGCGTCCGTGCGCCCAGGTGATAATGTCCGAAATTTCCGCGCGGTTATCACGCGCCAGCACAACCACATTCAGCTTGATTTTGATGCCTGAGCCTTGCGCCGTCTCGATCCCTTCGATCACCTTGGTGATATCCCCGCCGCGCGTAATGCGCCCGAACACATCGGGTTTCAGGCTATCCATCGACACATTGATGCGTTTGATATTCGCCGCCACCAGATCGGGCACGGCGTCCTTAAGCAATGTCCCATTGGTCGTCAGGGTTAGTTCTTTCAGACGCCCGGTTTCGACATGCGCACCCACCCGTTTCAGAAAGCCCAATATGCCTTTGCGCACCAACGGTTCGCCACCGGTGATGCGCAGGGTTTTTACCCCCTGATCCATCAGAAACAGGCTTAAGCGCTCCAGTTCCTCATAGGACAACAGCGCTGATTTCGGCAAAAAGGTCTGGCGCTCGCTCATGCAGTAGGTGCAGCGCAGGTCGCAGCGATCCGTCACCGAAATCCGTACATAGGAAATGCGGCGGCCATGAACATCGGCGCGGGCCGTAAGGGGCGAAGACTGGTATAAAGACGTCATATCAAACCTGTAGGTCAGGCTACATCAAAAGCCTGATCGTGAACAGAAAAACCGCGCGAATGTGACTGTAAATTCGTCTTATCTGGTTATATGGTTACAAAGCCCTGTTAAGGAAACCACATGATCCGCATTTTATTTTTCGGGAAAATATCTGACCTGATCGGCCAGCGCGAAATCACCGTGGCGCATGAAACAGGCCTGAACCTGCACCAATTGCGTGATACGGTATTTAGAGACCTATTGGCCGCGCAGGCCCTGAAACCATCCGATATTCACATGAGCGTCAACCAGACCAAAACACGCGATGACACAGCCCTGAATGATGGCGATGAAGTGGCCTTTTTTTCTGTTTTTTCAGGTGGTTAGCAGCCAAAACAAACCCTGAAAATATCGACGCCGCGCGTAAAGGTTTGTTTATCTAAGCCTGCTAGAATTCCCTCAATCGAAGAATTCGTGAACGGACGTTTTGTCCGCCGTCCGCAGGTTGAGCCCTTGTCCCCGTCGCCCTTTGTACGCCTGATTAATCTCTTCCGTGTCCAGTCGGACAATACCGAGTTGGTGCGCGCCCAGTTTGACGCCCTGTCCAAACAGCTACCCCTGCTTTATCTGATCCTGGCCTCGACCTCGATTGCCATCGGCATCACCTATCATGACATAGCCCCTGTGTGGTTGTCTCTGTATATACCCGCTGGCTTTTTTATGATTTGTGCTGTCCGGCTTTGGGTCTGGTTCCGGCGTCGCGGCAAAACCGTCAGCGACGAGCAGGCCCTGAAACACCTCAAACTCACTAATTTACTGGCATCGCTGCTGACAGCGTCTTACACTACGTACGGCCTCATTATTTATCAGTATGGCGACGCCTATGCCCAAAGCGCGGTGGCTTTTTGTCTGGCACTGACGGTCATCGGCTGCATCTTCTGCCTGATGAGTCTGCGCTCGGCAGCACTCAGCGTTATACTCATCGCCAATGCGCCCTTTTCCATCTTTCTTTTGATGCAAGGCCATACGGCCTTGCGTGCCGTGGCGATCAATCTGGCGATCGTATCGATTGCTATGGTGTTTATTCTGATGGTCTACTACCGCGAGTTTGCCAATATGGTGCAATCGCGCAAGGATCTGATCTGCAAGCAGGCAGAGACCGAACGCCTGAGCGATGATAACTTTCGTATCGCCAATCTCGACAGCCTGACCGACCTGCCAAACCGCAGACGGTTCTTCGCCGCCCTGACGCTGACGTTCGAAATCTGCCACAAAAGTGGTGACCGTTTCGCCATTGGCATTGTAGACTTGGATGGCTTTAAGCCGGTCAATGACACCTACGGCCATGCTACCGGCGACCGGGTGCTGGTGGAGGCCGGTCGCCGCCTGCAAGACCTGTGTGGCGCCAACATCATTTTATCGCGGTTGGGCGGTGATGAGTTCGGGCTGATCGTGACGGGTAATCCCAGTGACGAAGACCTGATGGCGTTAGGTAAAAAACTGGGCGATGTCGTGCGCCTGCCATATGACATTGGCGCCTCACACGCTCAGATTTCGGCCTGTATCGGCTTTGCCACCTTCCCGGATTCCGCCAATACCCCTGATGGCCTGTTTGAGCGGGCCGACTATGCGCTTTACTACGCCAAACGCCACCTGCGCGGGCAGACTGTGCTGTTCTCGCAGGCCCATGAGAAGCTGATCCATGAGCACAGCGTGGTCGAGCAGGCCCTGCAGGCAGCCGATCTGGAGTGTGAATTGTCGGTGGTCTATCAGCCGATCGTTGATGCCCGCACCGGCCGTATCGCGGCCTTCGAGGCTTTGGCGCGCTGGCAAAGCCCGTTCCTGGGTGCCATTGGCCCGGACCGGTTCATTCCCATCGCCGAACGCGCCGGGCTGATCCGGCCGATGACGAAGATATTGATCCAAAAGGCCCTCAGAGCGGCGGCGACCTGGCCGGATCAGATGCGCATTTCGATCAATCTGTCGGCGCAGGACATTGCCGTAGCCGAAGGTGTGGTGCAGATTATCGCCTGCGTCAACCAAAGCGGGGTTGACCCTAAGCGCATAGATTTTGAGATCACCGAAACCTCGATCACCAGTGATTTCATCCAAGCTCGCCGGGCGATTGACGCTTTGAAGGCCCTGGGATGCGGCATTTCGCTCGATGATTTCGGCACCGGCTATTCCTCGCTTAGCCACGTCCATAAGCTGCCGCTGGATAAGATCAAGGTCGACAAGAGCTTCATCTCGGACATCGACACCAATCCAGCCAGCTTTAAGATCGTGCGCTCGCTGATCGTGCTATGTCAGGATATGGGACTGACCTGCGTGATGGAAGGGGTCGAGACCGAAGCCCAGTATGAAATATTGAGCGAACTGGGCGGCGACTACATTCAGGGCTGGTATTTCTCAAAGCCCATGTCGGCCGATCTGGTTCTGCGCTACATGGAACAGGATCAGCCCGACCGCCGCCAAAAGGCGTGAGTTTTCAGGGTCAAAGGATTTCGTTCAGCGCCTTAAGACAGGCCGCACCCAGATCGGCGCTGGCCTGAGGCGACCAGCCCTGTTCAGCATCGGGCACATCCAGACTGTCCTTGAAAGGCATTTCCAGCGTCATCCCGACACAGCCATAGCGACGGGGCACGGCGCGCGCGCAGATGGTCGGGGCGTCATCACCCCCAAAGTTGGGCGGATAGCCATAGGTGGTCTGAAAGGCCGGTGAGGCGTTCAGCAGCGCCGCATAATAGTCCTGACAGCCTGTCTTTTGGACCGGAGTCGATTTCACATCGATATCGCAGCCGTCAATAAAGACATGCGGAATGGCTTCGTCACCGTGAACATCCATCATGAAATCGACGCCCGTATCGTCCATGGCCTTAAGGATAGCGGCCACTTCCGGCGCATTTTCGGGCGGAATGTGCCATTGCCGGTTCAGATCAAGCCCCGCCGCATTGGCGCGCAGATTGCCGTGGAACGCGCCGTCGATATTAACCAGCGGCACCAGATAGACGGTCGCTTTCGACAGCAGTTCTGCCACCGCCGGGTCGCCGGTTTTCATCAGGTGGGCCACCGCCCCGTCCATCCACCAGCTCGCCATGGTTTCGCCGGCGTGCTGCCGCCCCAGAAACCACACTTTTTTGGGTCCACTGCCTAACCGCAAGCGTGAAATGGGCCGCCCCTCGGTCGAATGACCGATGATGTCGAGCTTGCCCCCCGCCCCGGCGGCCCGGTGCAGCAGTTCCTCATGGCGCTTGAGGCCATAGGGGGCAAAATAGGCAAACCACACGACCGGCGTTTGCGGCGTATAGCTGATGATCAGATCGCCGTTTTCATAGCGGGTATCGCACTGACGCCAAACCTCCCCATCTTCTGAGACGCGTGCGCGGTAATTATCCCAGCCGTCCGGGTATGAGCATTGATTAACGTCTTTGAGGGTCAGGGTCAGCGGCTGACCAATTTCACCATCGACCCGGAAATAAAACCACTGGCTCCAGCCCGCCTGGGTGTCTTTACGGATGCGCAGATCGGCCCGGACGCCATCTATAGCCACAACCTCAATATTACCGCCGTCGAAATCAGAAGACACTGCCAAAGCCATTATTATCTACCCTAAGCTGGCTACAACCTTAGTCGTTGCCGTGATCACAATTGCCGTGTAGCGTGAACCCAACACAGCCTTAATTCAAGTCATGCTGCATAAAACCGGTACCCATCGTTTCGAAGATTTTATCGCGGATACGGCCCGCGCCGCAACGGCTGATGAGCTGTTTGGCACCTTCACGTCGGCGATGCACCGGTTTGGCTATGATCAGGTCAATTTCTCGATACCGCGCGATCTTGATCTGCCGCCGGAGCACAATCGCAGCAGCATCTTTGTCAGCTACCCCGAAGACTGGCAAAAATACTATGTGGAAAAAGACGTGGCGCGCATTGATCCGGTATTGAGAGCCGCCGCTACCCATCACTGGGGTTTTCTGTGGTCCGACCTTGAGAAACAGAACGCCCTGACCAAAACGCAGATAAGTCTGTTTCGTATGGCCGAAGACGCTGGCCTTAATAACGGCATTGGCATACCGTTTAAGGGGTCACGAGCCCAGATCGCCGGGGTCGCTCTGGCGTCCCGTGAACGCAGTAATGCCTGTCTGAAAAACCTAGATCTCATCAGCGCCTACTGCACGCAGTTCTATGCGGCCTATAAGCGCCTGTACGCCAGGTCAGAAACCCAGACCTTTGCGGTACTGACCCCAAAAGAGGAGGAAATCCTGCTATGGGTCGCCTCCGGCAAGACCGATGAAGATATCGCTTCCATACTGACCATCAGCCGCAACACGGTTGACACCCATATGCGCCATATTTTCCGCAAACTCGACGTCACCAACCGCGTCCAAGCGGTCGTCAAGGCGGTCATGGCCGGCATAATTCATCCCTGATCTCACGCCTTTAAAGCGGAATGATTTTTGACGGAATCATTTCGCTCAAGCCGCCACTGAGGCGGCGGCCAAGGTGGCATAACCACCGCCCGGCGAGGGACTTAAGATAAGCTTAGATCATTATGTTTCCATCTTAAAACATAATGATCTAGCGCCAGCATCACGTATTCTCGTGATGCACAGGCATAATTATTCCGATTAGCTTGGCTCTTACGGTTTCGAGGGCGGGGGCTTTTGGAAGCAACGTAAGGGGCAGGCACATGAACCAGACAGCACCGGAAGTCTTTTCTCTGGACGATCTCGATAACGGCGAGCAGACCATTCACAATGTCATAGCCGCGCTGGATTACATCAAATCGATCGCCGAAGCCGAGGGCGAAACTGAGGTGGCTGAACTGATTGGTGCCACCTTTACCATTTGCCTCAACACCTATTCGCTGACCAAGCGCCTGCAACTGCGGGAAAAGATTGAGCGCGACATGGGATTGCAGATCCGTCCGGCAGGTCGGCGCAATTAAACCCATTTTTTTATGGGTAATAATATTTTCAAGATTAGTTTAAATATAAAAGAAACCCGTCAGGTGTGTGCGTCCTGACGGGTGCCTTAATGTGGGGCCAGTTTGGGCGCAAGCCTAGGCCTATAGAGGGAGTCGATAGGTTAAGGTCGCCGGACATGACCACCTTAAGACGTATTTTTAGGTCTGACAATGAAATCTACATTGATTTTCATTGGTGTTATTTTAAGGCCACAGTTATGGCCGCGCGGTAATTAGATGCGCAGGCGAGATATCCTTTAGAGTCGCGCAGCCACTTAAGGCCATGACCACTTCCAGTTCCTCGTGCAGGGTGCGGATGGCGTGCGCCACCCCTAAAGCCCCGGCGGTGGCAAGCGCGTGCATGACCGGACGGCCTATCATCACCGCAGACGCCCCGAGTGCCAGTGCCTTGAAAACATCGCTGCCGCGCCGGATACCGCCATCGATCAGCACCGGCCCGCGCCCTTGGGTAGCTGCGACTATAGCGGGCAGAACCTCAATCGTGGCAGGCAGGCCATCCAGAATACGCCCGCCATGATTGGATATAACCACACCCGCCGCCCCGACCTCAAAAGCCCGCACCGCATCCGTGGGCGTCAGTATGCCCTTAAGCATCACCGGCAATTGGGTCTGGCCGGTCAGCCATTCCATATCTGCCCAGGTCGGCGCCTGCGCCATCAGGCCATCAAACACTACGCTCTGACCGGCAGAAAGCGGCGGCAAAGGCGTGGACGGCGACATAACATTGACCGCCCTCACCCCGTCCGGCAGCGCAAATCCCGCCCGCTGTTCCCGGTTCCGAAGCCCCGCCAGCGGCGCATCGACCGTGACCATCAGCCCAGCAAACCCAAGGCTTTCAGCCCGACGCACCATCTCAAGTACCACGCCCCGATCCGGTTGCAGATAGAGTTGCAGCCACAACGGATCGGTGGCCTTGGCCACAATGTCCTCAAACGACACCGACGCCAGCGAGCTTATGACCATGCCAGCCCCGACCGCACCAGCCCCCATAGCGGTCGCCGCCTCCCCGTCCGGATGGAACAGTTTATGATAGGCCATAGGCGCCACACATATCGGATGCGGCAAGGCCCGCCCCAGCAGCTCCAACCGGGTATGGCCGCCCGCCACATTCCCCAGCACATGCCCCGCCAGTTTGATGCGCTGATAGGCCTGCATATTATCGGTCAGGGTCAGTTCATCACCCGCCCCGCTCATCAGATAGACCCAAGCATTATCATCCAGCCGTGCGCGGGCATAGCGCTCATAGTCGCTAAGACTGACGATATCGCGGGGGATGGCGGTCAGTATGGTCACAGTTCGCCCTTCATAAGTCGGCCCATTGGCGAAGAAGGTTATGATAGTGCGCCGTCAGCGCTACCACTTCGGCACAGTCGCCGAGGGTCTGCCGCAGCTTCAGAATGGTCATGTCCAGATCGAACAACATCTGACGGCGGGTATCGTCCCTGACCATGCTCTGCACCCACAAAAACGACGCCAGCCGCACCCCGCGCGTGACCGGCTCGACTCGGTGCAGGGAGGTTGATGGATAGAGTATGGCATCCCCGGACTTAAGTTTCACCTCATGGGCGCCGTAAGTATCCTCAACAATCAGTTCGCCGCCGTCATAGTCTGGGGGGTCGTTCAGAAACACGGTGCAGGAGACATCGGTGCGCACACTGATGTTTTTCAGCGGATCAAAGTGAATGGCACTATCGACATGATTACCGTAATGCCCCCCGCCTTCGTAGGCATTAAAGCGCGGTGTCAGGATGAGGTGCGGCAGGGCGGCCGAGACAAACAGCGGATGGGCTTTAAGCGCCTTTGTGACTATATCAGCCAAGATCTGAGACTGGGGCGCGTCGGCGGGCAGTTGGCGATTGTGCTTGACCTGCACGGCCTGCGGCCCGGCGGTGGCCGCCCCGTCCTGCCACGGTGCCGCGTTAAGGCCCGCGCGAATATGCTCAAGCTGATCAGAGCTTAACACTTCGGGAATATGCAGCATCATTATAGTTATCTCCTGATACCGTTTTACAGGTTTTCCCAACAAAAACAGCCCCCGTCATCATAACGGGGGCCGTTCTTTTTGTCGTACCAAGCCTGATTAGAACTTGTAGCTCAGGCTCAAGGTTGCCGAGCGTGGCTGGCCCATGGTTAGACGCGCGCCGGAGTTATTCAGCGTGGCGATATAGTCTTCATCGAAGAGGTTATAGACATTCAAACGCAGAGCCACATCACGGTTGAAATCATAGGCTGCCATGGCATCCACCACCCAATAGGACGGGATTTCAGGTACGTTGGAGGTTGAGACATTGGCCGTCGGATCAACCACACGCTTTTGGTCAGACGTGTAGCGCGCACCGCCACCGATAGTCAGTTTAGGCAGTACCTTATAGGTCGTCCAGACAGTGCCGGTCAGGTCCGGAGACCAGCGGGCCGCCGCGCCATTACCATTGTTACCGGTCGAGCCTTCGGTAATCTCTGTGTCCATGGTCGCGATGCCACCCATAATGCTCCATTTGTCACTGATCTTACCGACCACGCTCAGTTCCACACCTTCAACGATGCGCTTACCGAACTGGACGACGCGAACCTCAGACGACGGATCAGAGTCGGTCGCGATTTCGTTCTCGTGTTCTGTGCGGTAGTATGCCGCCGTCACCGATAGGTGCTCATTCAGTAAATCCCACTTCGTGCCGACTTCGTAGTTGAGGGTTTCTTGCGGATCGAGGTTCGGGTTCGATGTCGAGGTGGCGCTTTCGCTCAGGGTGAAGTTCGCACCGCCCGGAGGTGTCACCGAATTGGCAATCGACGCATAGACCGAACCGTTCGGCAGAGGCTTATAGACCGTGCCCACATTCCAGCTAAACACTGTATCATCGCCTTCAATGTGCGAGGCCAGTTTTGTGCCCGCAGGAATGGTCTGCACAGCCCCCGCCGCGACCAGACCCTGGACCGTAATGATATCCGTTTCAGTTGAATAAGTGTCCGAGCGGAAGCCCGCATTGATCAACCATTGTTCATTTAACTTAATGGTATCAAAGGCATAAATTGACAGGGTCGTGGTGCTGCCCTCGGTCATAGCGCCCGTATGCAAAAGAGGCGGCAAGGCAACATTGGCATTAGGATTATAAAGATTAGCCGCAGGGATTGCCGGAATTAACGCGGTGGGCGTCCCCGGTATGGACGTAGCCAGAGTCAGGGTCTTCTGACGCTCATACATGACTTCGGCCCCAGCCGACAGATCGTGCTCAATTCCGCCTGTGGTGAAGGATGTGACGATGCTGGTCTGGTTGGCCAGGATTTCATTTTCCTGATCCACGCCTTGACGCGATCGGCTCAGGGTCCAGGTTGCGGGGTCAGCGCTTACAGCCGTAATCGCGTTAACACCCGTAAGGACACGGTCCATTGAGGTTTTACCGTAACGTGCCGTATTGGTGATAAAAGTGTTTTCGTTCAGGTCATGCTCAAACTTGACCGTGAGCATGTTGGCTTCGGTCTTTTCGTAATCGTTAACTGAGCCATAGAAATTTTCACGATCAACCTTGGCACCCGCCATGATTGCTGCGTTGGCATTATAGAAGCCTTCCAGACCGATGCTGGGGATGCCACCGTCAGGGACATTGTCCTGCTTCACATGTTGGGCAAAGGCATAAAGGCGGGTACGGGTACCCAGACCGAAAGCCAGAGACGGCGCAATGCCATAGCCTGAATTGTTAACTTCATCGCGCCCCGGAACATCATTGTCCTGAGAGAAAGCGTTTAGGCGGAAGGCGACGGTATCACCCACCTTGTAATTGACATCGACCGCACCCCGCAGCCCCCCCTCCGAGGTCAGGTTGGCCTGAAGCGAAGAGGCATCCTGAAGGGTCGGCAGCTTTGACACCAGATTTATATAGCCCGAAGACGAACCCCGGCCACCATCCGAACCGGACGGGCCCTTAGCCACTTCGATCTGCTCGATGTTAAAGGTATCGCGGGTCACGGCACCCAGATCGCGAATGCCATCGAGGAACAGCGAAGACTGCGCCGAAAAGCCACGCATCTGGAACGTATCACCTGATGACGTATTACCGTTTTCACCCAGTTGCATGGTGATACCCGGCGTATTGCGCAGAGCTTCCATCAGGGTTGTGGCACCCTGTTCCTGAATGATGTTCTTGGTGATGACCGTCACAGTCTTAGGCGTATCGACCAAGGCTTGAGTATATTTAGGTGAAGTCAGTTCAGCCTTGTACTTATCAACCGTGGCCGTGACCGTGACTTCTTTCAGGGTTTTTTCTTCGGCAGCCTGAGCGTGGGCGATGAGGGGTATGGCCGGAAGGGCTACGGCGGCGACGGTGGCCAGATAGCGGTTGACGCTGTGTTTACGGCTGCGAATTTTGGTCATGGGTTTTGGTTTTCCGTACTTGTGAATATCGAGAGACTATCAGCCGCATCCCGCAGTTAATAATCATTCGCAAGCCCGATTAAACCTAATCCCGTCTTTTGCAAGTGCAAAATGACCAGTTTTTGACTTTCATTATCAACTTGCAAAAAATGTGGCAAAAAACCAACACATTTCACATCCGACACAAATGCACGCGTAAAGAAAAGGGCCGCTCATCGCGAAATGAGCAGCCCTTTACCTTTGAATATATGCGCGTAACTACTGCGGCATGACCTCAAGCGTAACCGAATAGGACATGCGCAGCGGAGCCATCGGGCCACGCGGCGCACCCATGCCACCACCTTGGCCTCCCGCCGCCGGACCACCAACGGGTGCATCATCATCGTCAGCTTCCGGACGCGGCGGATAACTGGTGTTGACCCAATAGGCCCCCGCCAGTTCCCACTTGATCGAAAACTCACCGTTGGCATCGGTTTTCAGAACCTGATCCTTGAGCGCACCGCGGTAGCGTACCCCGCCGGGAACGATCTTGATCGACAGGCCAGACGTTGGCTTGCCGTCAACCAGCACGCGGAATTTTGCGACCTCCCCCAGCACCAGATCGGTTGTCGGTTGCAAAGGCAGAATTTCAAGGCCCTTACCGATCGCCTTGATGTCGGTCGGCGCACCTGAGGTCACAAAGGTCTCAACCCGGCCAAAATTGCGCGATACGGTCAACCCTTCGGCATTTGCCGGGACGTCCTTGGCGAAGGCCTCTTCGGTGCCGCGGAAACGCACATCCTGACCGTCCTTTTTATAGGTGGCCATGACCGAATTATTGACCGAGGCGATGCGGTAGGTGCCGGGCTTAAGCAGCTTAACATCAAAGGTCGAGCGCAACTTACCCGTTGAGACGTTCTCCGCCTCAACCGCCGCCCCATCCGGGCCGGTGATTTGCAGGCCGGTCAGGCGCATGGCGTTATGGTCGGCATAGAACAGACCGTTAGACGACGCCGCATCAACTGTGACATAGGTCGGGCGTTGCGGGTTGGTCGAGACCTCAACCTGAGTGGCCGATGGCAACAGCCACTGGCTATGGGCGACGGCGCTGACTGGACCGAGTGCGGCCAGAAGCGCCAGCGAACTGATAAGACCTTTGGTGAATTTCATGTCGTTAAGGTTCCCAATGGAGACTAAGATTTCAGATTAAAGCGAATGGGTACATTGACCCAGGACTCGACGGCCTGCCCATTGCGACGGGCTGGGGTAAACTTCCAGGTCTTGACGGCCTGTCTGGCGGCACCATCCAAACGCAGGGAGCCGCTGGAGGTTTTGACCTGCACCTCACCCACGCCACCATCGGCACGCACCATAAGCCGCAGCCAGACCACGCCCTGCTCACGCATCTGCACGGACTTAGGCGGATATGGCGGGGCCGGATTACGCGACAAGGCCTGATCGACATCGACGTCAACAAACCGCTCTGCGGCGGGGGCGGGCACAGGTGATGGCAGGGCAACCACCGGAGCGGCAGCGACGGTTTTAGGCGCTTCCACTGCGGCCATGACCAGAGGAGCGACATTTGAGACCACAGGCGTATCAATGACGCGGGTCTTGATGGGCGACATGCTGACAGGTTGCGGTTTGGGCGGTGCCGGTGACGGCTTAGGCTTATCGGGCTCGATCTGCGGCAGGTACATCTCGACCAGCATCGCCTCCTCAAGGGAAGCCTGAGCAGGCGGCATGACAAAGCGCATGGTGACAAAATAAAGGCCAATACCGGCATGAACGGCGATGGATAAAGCCACGGCAATGGCTATTGGCGATACGCGCGCGGCCTTAGTCGCAGAAGGCTTAAGGGCGCGTCCCGTTTCAGATTTAGTATTTGGCCTAATATTTGGCGCGAACGCCGCCTGCACACCCATGCCCACTACCCGCAATGATATCCGGCAGGCTGGGTAGCACCTATGCAAATAATTCGCAAGTGCATGGGTGGTAAAATTAACGCCTTCTTACCTTTTTTACCGCGTCAAAACGTCCCTGCATCATCAGACTTTCGGCACTGGTCCACTCGATTCACGGATAACCAGTTCATGCGGCGTAAGGTACGTGCTGACGAAACCCGACTGCGTGCTTTGCTGATCCCAGGTATCAACCAGATGGACGACCTTACGCGCCATCTCAAGGTACGGCTGGGCGATGGTCGTCAGTTGCGGCCAGACGGCAGACGCAATCGGCGCATCATCAAAGCCAACCACCGACAAATCACCGGGTATGCTGAGGCCCCGGCGATGGGCGACCATAGCCACCGCCGCCGCTGTTTCATCATTGGCCGCAAAAATCGCGGTCGGCGGCTCAGGCAAGGACAGCAGCGTCTCCGCCGCCTCAATGCCCTTTTTGAACATAAAATCGCCACTGGCGAACAGCTCTGGCTTTGGGCGCGGCAGGCCCCTGGCATCATAGGCTTCGATGACACCCGAACGCCGCAGGATCGTGGCCGAGTGATCGGGATGACCGGTGATATGGCCTATGCGCGTATGGCCCAGAGAAAACAGATATTCGATGATCTGACGCGCCGCCGCCCGGTCATCCATGACCACCGACGGAAAGTGCGGATCATGGACCGAGGGCGCAATCAGCACGGCGCGCGCCCCGCGTTCGCGCAGCAAATCCTTTAGTGGCGCAAAATCACACAGGGTCGGCAGCAAGATCAGATCGCGTACCCGCCCTTCGGTTAGGAAGCGATCCACCCGCGCCTGCCAGTCCGGCATAACGCCTTCGAACAGCTCGACCGTCATATATTTGCCCGCTTCCATGCAGGCGGTCAGCAGGGCCTGATGGAAACGGCTCTGGTAGCCGGAGGCCGGATCTTCCAGCAGCAGGCCGATCGAGGAAAACCCGCCCAGCCGCAACTGCCGCGCCGAGGCATTGGGGCTGTAATCCAGCGTCTTCATGGCCGCCAGAACCTGCTCACGGGTCGCCGTCTTGACCCGATCCGGCTCATTCAGAACCCGCGACACGGTCTTGGCGGACACCCCGGCCAGTTTTGAGACATCATATATGGTGGTCATGGTCGGTCAATTTACGGCATGGGCTTGAGGTTGGATTTTAAGACAGATTCGCCCGCTCCAACATTGTTTATGATGCAGTGAAGCCACACAATTCGCGCAATGTCCAGCCATTTGGCCCCGCATTATGACATCGATGACATTTATTATTGACAAAAATGAGGCATTTTGTGAAATCAACAACACTTCATGACGAAAACCATCCGTCGGAAGGTCAAAAAGCACGACAAAAGTGCTGTGACAGGGAAGACATTTTATGAATTATTCAATTTATTCAATACAAATCCCACTTCCTGCGAAAATGTCCGCAAGACATGATAACGTTACCATAAAAAGACATAAACTTAGCGGTCAAGACAAAAAAGGGTTCGTAAGGTCAGGTTTCAAACACATGCAGTCAGTTTAAACCGCGTTCGAGAACAACTTACAGGGACGAAACTATGACAATCCAAACACGAAACCACCGCCCATATGGGCGAACCTTAAGCCGCAAGCTCAGTCTGGCGCTGGGGGCCGGCGTATCCGTGGCCGCACTCTCACTGGCACTGTCCACCGCCGCCACCGCGCAAGACGCAGTCCCCGCCGCCGATAGCGATATTGAAACTGTCGTCGTGACCGGCGTGCGCGCCTCACAACTGAAGTCGGTCGGCATCAAGCGCAAGGAAGTCGCCATTGTCGATGCCATTTCGTCCGAAGATATCGGCAAGCTGCCCGACACCACCATTGCCGATTCGGTTCAGCGTATTCCGGGCGTGCAGATCCGCCGTGACGCCGGCGAAGGCTCGACCGTCGATATCCGCGGCCTGTCGCAGGTCATCACCCTGATGAACGGTGAGCAGTATCTGTCGGCCGGTAACCTTGGCTCGGCCCAGCCGAACCTGCTGGATGTGCCGTCGCAACTGATGAACTCGGTTGTCGTCTATAAATCGACCGAGCCGACCAATGCTCTGTCGGGGATTTCCGGCACCATCGACCTGCAAACCCGTCGTCCGTTCCAGTTTGGTCAAGGCTTGACCCTGGCCGGGGCGATTGAGGGCCAGCGCGGCGACATGAGCGAAGGCGATGACTATGTTGCCAACGTGCTGGGGTCATGGCGCAATGACAATATCGGCTTCATGGCGTCAGTCGCGCAATCGAACGTCAATCTGGCCAACAATTTCTCCGGCGTGGTCGGCCTGTCCGGCAACAACGACTGGGGTGGCTCGGCCCCGCAGAACTTTGTGTCGCCACACGGTTTTGAAAGCTTCAGCCGCACCAATGAGCGCAAGCGTCTGGGCGCAAGCCTCGCGTTCGAGGCTCGCTTTGGCGAAGGCTATACGTTTGTGGCCGAAGGTTTCTACGCCAAGCTTGAGGACTATAACCGCGCCATCGGTATCAATATCTCCAACCGCTGGGACGGCGCCGCCTTTGGGGTCTGGGCCCAGCCGGATGTCTCCGCCGACAGCGGCCAAACCGGCTCCAACGGCCGTCCGTGGCTGACGGTCGACGAATATGACGTCAACGCTCACTGGGTGAACTCGTTCACTGTCAACCGCACCAATACGTCCGAGTCCTATAACTATAATCTGGAACTGAAGTACGATAACGGCGGCAAGTTCACCTATGAGGCCCGCCTGATCTCGGCAGACGCCAACCGCCTGAGCATGAACGGTCAGGTTCAGGGCGACCTGTCGAACTGGCAGTATGCTCCGGGCCGGTTCAACCTGTTCCGCAATGCCGATGACCGTACACGCGGCACCTTCTATCCGAAGGAAATCTGCGACACCTTTGATGCGTCGCGCCGTTCCAACAGCATCACCGGCAATCAGGGTGGTTGCTATATCAATCCGAACCCACAGGGTTACGGGGAGAACCCGCAGCTTCACTATGACATCTCAGGCGAAAGCCCGGTCTGGTCAGGCTTTGACACCCCGATCAGTGGTGGCTTAGGCGCGGGCAAGACCCTGAAGGACTACATGGCCAACCTCGGCTCCTATGCCGTCGGTGCGTTCTCGTCCGAAGGTAATAACGAAGCTGAATCGACGCTTCAGGTCGCCCGTTTTGACGCCCACTACACCTTCGATGAAAAGGCCTTTGGCCTGTTCACCAAGGTTAACGGCGGCATCCGCTCCTCCAAGCGCGATGTCTCGATCACCCAGTTCCACCTGTTCTCCGACTTCTATGCCGGCAAGCAGGACCAGAACGGTGTCGTCCAGAGCGCTGGCTGTGCGGCCCAGTGGAAAGCCATCGACGTAGTCATGGACAATCCGCGCTGCGCCCGTGGCGAAATGGTACCGTCCGCCACCAACCCCAGTGTCATGGTGTTCCAGCCCTACACCGTCAACCGTCCGACCCGCCTTGATCAGTACAATAACCCGATCTTCGTGACCGATCTGGGTGGCATCACGTCGGGCATCCCCGGCTTCTGGGCCGCTGATCCGCGTGACTTTGACGATGCGGCCGCGTTCATGAAGCGCGTCTTCGGCGGCGCTAACCGCGTCATCGTGCCGGGTCAGTCCTACGATGTCGACCTGACCGAAAACTCCGCCTATCTGGCCGGTGATTTCGAAGTCGGTGAAAAGATCCGCGGTAATGTCGGCGTGCGCGTCATCAATACCAAGATCGATGTCCGCCAGAACGTCACCGATCCGACTCAATATCCTTATGGCGACACCAACGAAGACATCGGCGATGTGTTCGACCAGAACCGCTACACGGACGTTTTACCATCGTTCAACATGATCTATGATTATTCGGATAAGCTGCGCTTCCGCTTCGCCGCTGCCAAGACCATGCAACCGCTTGACCTCGGTTCCTACGGCGGTGGCCTGAAGATCAACACCGCCGACAACGGCTCCGGTGGCCGGATCGTGACCAGTGCCGAACGCAGCGGCAACCCAGGCCTCAACCCCTGGCGGGCCAAAAACTTCGATGCAGCGGCTGAATACTATCTCGGCCGGGCGTCGATGGTGAACGTGGCGTTGTTCTATATCGATATCGAAAGCTTCGTCACCGGCGGATCGACCACCGGACGGTTCCCGAACCCAGATGGCTCACCAGAATATGACGTGCCGGTTTCGCTCAACATTCAGGGCGACGGCGGCAAGGTGCAAGGCGTTGAAATCGGCGGCAAGTTTGCCTTCGATGACTTCCTTGACGGCGGCATTTTGTCGAACTTCGGGGTCGATACCAACTACACCTTCTCGCCTTCGACCGAAAACCGTCGCGGCATCGATGGTGACAAGCTGCCGTTCGTCAACAACTCAGAGCATCAGTACAATCTGGTTGGCTGGTATCAGGACGAAAAGTTCCAGTTCCGCGTCGCCTACAATTACCGCTCCGACCGCGTGCAGGGTCTGGCGACTTTGAGCGGCGACAACATTCCGACCTATCAGGAAGAAAGCTCATATGTCGATGTCAACGCGACCTATGACATCAATCCGAAGCTGTCGCTCTATCTCAACGGCTCCAACATCACCGGCGAGATCGAGAGCTATTACTATAAGTTCGCTGAGGGCAAGACCCAATTTGCCTATCAGAACGAGTATGAGCCCCGCATCACTATCGGCGTTCGCGCCAAGTGGTAAGGGCTTAAATCCTTTAGGATACGTTCGTTGCGTAGCCTAAGCCTTTGGCGCGACGCCTATGGTGTCGCGCCAATCTTTCCCCAACTGAACTGCGAAAGGGAGCCTCCCTCCCTTTTCGCAGCTTTTTGGGCCGCTTTTTAAAGCCACTTTTTTGAGTTGATCCGCGCACGCGATGCGCCCATCCTGACCCCAAAATATAACCATCAGGAAACGCGATATGGATAAGGCCATCAGCACCATTGTCATCGCCGGTGCCGGCACGGCAGGCTGGATGACGGCGGCGGCGCTTGCCAAACATTTCCAGAATACGCCGGTTAAAATCCGTCTGGTCGCCGCCTCAGACATCGGCACCATCGGCGTCGGTGAAGCTACCATTCCGACCATCCGCACCTTTACCCAAAGCCTCGGCCTTGATGAGATGGAGATGGTGCGTGCAACCCGCGCTACCATCAAACTGGCCATCGCCTTTAAGGACTGGAACCGCAAAGGCACGACCTTTTTTCACCCCTTTGGCGGCTACGGCGAAGACTTTGGCGACGTCGCTTTCCTGCAGGTTTTGAGTCGTTTACGCGCCGAAGGACACGCGCCCAACCTTGATGACTATTGCTTAGGCGCGGCTCTGGCCAAGGCCGGAAAATTCGCCATGCCCGCCGGTCAAGCTCCATTTTACGGCGCGTTCTTTGACTGGGCCTATCACCTCGATGCCGGACTTTATGCCGACTATTTGCGCACCTTTGCGATGGGTCTGGGGGTTGAATATATCGACGCGCGGATTGAAGCCGTTAATCTTGATCCCGACAGCGGGCACATCCGGTCGCTGGGTATCAACACCGGCACTACGGTGGGCGGCGACCTGTTTATCGACTGCACCGGCTTTCAGGCCCTGCTGATCGGTAAGGCGCTGGGTGTGGGATACGAAGACTATGGCCAGTGG
Source organism: Asticcacaulis sp. SL142 (assembly GCF_026625745.1). Taxonomy (NCBI): domain Bacteria; kingdom Pseudomonadati; phylum Pseudomonadota; class Alphaproteobacteria; order Caulobacterales; family Caulobacteraceae; genus Asticcacaulis; species Asticcacaulis sp. SL142. Next base: position 2,096,090 of record NZ_CP113061.1, read on the forward strand.
CTGTTCTGCGACCGCGCCTATGCGGTGCAGTCAGAAACCACCGGCCTGGCACCGGCCCCCTATACCGAAGTCACCGCCCGCGACGCGGGCTGGCAGTGGGGCATCCCTTTGCAGCACCGGCGCGGCAATGGCTATGTCTATGCGTCGAACTTTACCGATGATGAGACGGCGCTTGCGACCCTCACCGCCAATGTGCCGGGCAAGATGCTCTTTGAACCGCGTCAGATCAAATTCTGCCCCGGCCGGCGCCAACAGGCCTGGGCCAAAAACTGCGTCGCCATTGGCCTGTCGTCAGGATTTCTGGAACCGCTGGAATCGACCTCGATCGCGCTCATTCAAACCGGCATCGAAAAGCTGAAACAACTATTTCCCGATAAGGGTTTTCACCCTGCTTTGACCGACGAATATAACGATATGTCGCGTCGCGAATTTGAGCGGGTGCGCGATTTTATCATCCTGCACTATTACGCGTCTGATCGTGACGACACCGCGTTTTGGCGGGCCTGTAAAACGATCGACCTGCCCGACACCCTGCGCCATAAGATCGAGCTTTATAAGGCCCGCGGCCATTTTGTGCGCTACCGCTGGGAGATGTTCCACCCGCAAAGCTGGCTGGCGATCTATGACGGTTATGGCTGGCACCCGCAGGCCTATGATCCGGCTACCGACGGCCTGAAACGCGATGACATGATAGAGGCTTGTAAACAAATGGCCGACTTCATCACAACCACCGTCGCCAAGGCCCCGACCCATCAGGACTATCTCGACTACTGCAACCGCATGGCTAACCCCGCAAGAGCGAGTGCGTAACATGACTGACAATGCCATCACAAAAATCGTCATTGTGGGTGGAGGCACCGCCGGTTGGATGTGCGCGGCGATCCTGAGCCACTACCTGCCCAAAGGCCGGTTTGAGATCGCGTTGGTCGAATCCGAGCAGATCGGCACCATCGGCGTCGGGGAATCGACCGTGCCGCCAATCCTTGAGTTGCTGCGCAATCTCGGCATCAACGAACAGGACTTCATTCAGGCGACGCAAGGATCATTCAAGCTCGGTATCCGCTTCGATGACTGGCGAAAAAAGGGCGAGACATATTTCCATCCGTTTGGAAATATCGGCGGCCCGGTCAGGGTGTCAAATGGCACCGCGCTTAATTTCTATCAGTTATGGCTGCGTGCCAAACAGGCAGGCCATCCGTCCGGGCTTCAGGACTTTGCCCCTGCCGCCGTCATGGCCCATGCGGGCAAGTTCATGCTGCCGCAAAAGGCGCGCAATACACCCATCGGTTCGGCGGCCATGTCACTGCATATTGATGCGTCTCTGGCAGCCAAATTCCTGCGCAGCCATGCCGAAGGCAATGGCGTCATCCGTCATGAAGGCATTGTCGGTCAGGTCCATCAGCATGACACCGGCTTTGTCCGCAGCGTTGAACTCAAGGACGGGCGTGAGATCACCGGTGATTTATTTCTCGATTGCACCGGCTTTCGCGCCCTGCTGATCGCGCAGACGCTGAAAACCGGCTTTATCGACTGGTCCGATGAATTGCTGTGCGATCGGGCGGTGGCGGTACAGACCGAAAACATCAACCCGCCCCATCCCTATACCTACGCCCAAGCCCAAAGTGCGGGCTGGCGCTGGCGCATCCCGCTGCAACACCGGGCGGGCAATGGCTATGTCTTTTCGTCAAAGCATATTTCCGACGATGAGGCGGTGGCCGCCCTGATGGCGCAGGTCGAGGGTGAGGCCGTCACCAAGCCTATGATCATCCCGTTCAAGACCGGGATGCGTTCGGAACTGTGGTCGAAAAACTGCGTGTCCGTCGGGCTGGCGTCCGGCTTTATCGAGCCGCTGGAATCGACCGCCATTCACCTGATTTACCGGGCGATGGATTTCCTGCTGCGCTACTTCCCTGAGCGCGATTGCGATCCGACCCTGATCCGCGAATATAACCGGCGCATGGCGGCCGATTATACCGAGATCAAGGATTTCGTGGTGCTGCACTATTGCACGACTGAGCGCGACGACACGCCGTTCTGGCGCGATGTCAGATGCGCCCCCGTGCCGCAGACCTTACGGGAAAAGCTCGAACTGTTCCGCCTCAATGGCGCCTTACGCGAAGGGGTTGATGAACTGTTCCGCGCCCCGTCCTGGCAATCGGTGATGGAAGGGATGGGTGTGCGGCCACGCAGCTATCTGCCGCAAGCCAATCACATCAGCCACAGCGATCTTGAGGCGACACTCAGCGCCGTATCGCGGCAATTGCCGGCCTTTGTCGATACCCTGCCCAGCCACGGTGAGTTCCTGCGCCATCATTGTCCGGCCCATCTGCCAAAGGCGGCGGTCGCGTAACCTATACGCAGGTATAGGCAAACTCATCCCAAAACCCCGCCCTATCCCCCGTTGCCGCCCGCGACCGGACGCACGGCAGTGGCTATAGTCCGCCCGTAATCACGCCCCAAAGCCATTTCAGCACGGGTCGTCCGGAGACTATAACCATGACCGATATTCTGAAATCTTCCCGCCGCACCGTGCTGACGGGTGCCACCGGGCTGATCGCCGCAACCAGCCTCAGTGGAGCCAGCCTGAGCGGTGCCGCCGCGGCCCAATCCTTAATCCCTAAACTATCAGGAGCTAAAACCATGCATACCAGCTACGTCAAAACCAAGGACGGCGTCGAAATATTTTACAAAGACTGGGGTCCCAAAACCGCCCAGCCGATTGTCTTCCATCACGGCTGGCCGTTGTCCGGTGATGACTGGGACGCCCAGATGCTGTTTTTCCTAAACAAAGGCTTTCGCGTCATTGCCCATGACCGCCGCGGCCATGGCCGTTCCACCCAGGTTGGGGGCGGTCACGATATGGATCATTATGCGGCTGATGTCTCGGCTGTGGTCGAACATCTTGATCTGAAAAACGCCGTCCATATCGGCCATTCCACCGGCGGCGGTGAGGCCCTGCACTACGTCGCCAAATATGGCCAGCCCAAGGGCCGCGCCGCCAAGCTGGTGCTGATCGGGGCCGTGCCGCCGATCATGCTCAAAACACCCGCCAATCCCGGCGGTCTGCCGATCGAAGTCTTTGACGGCTTCCGCAAGGCCCTGGCTGATAACCGCGCCCAGTTCTACCTCGATGTCGCCTCAGGCCCGTTCTATGGCTTCAACCGCCCCGGTGCCGCCGTCTCTCAGGGCTCTATTCAAAACTGGTGGCGGCAGGGCATGGTCGGCGGCGCCAAGGCACACTATGATGGGATCAAGGCATTTTCCGAGACTGATTTTACCGAAGACCTTAAGTTTGTCGACGTACCAACCTTAGTCATGCACGGCGACGACGACCAGATTGTGCCTATTGCCGATTCCGCTCTGTTGTCAGCCAAGCTGCTCAAAAACGGTACGCTTAAGGTCTATAAGGGCTTCCCCCATGGCATGTGCACGACCCACGCGGACGTCATCAATACCGACCTGCTGGCCTTTATCAAAGGTTAAGCCATAAGCGCATGCCAAAAAGTGTGAAAGCGGTTTTTGGATTCACATGCGCGTAATCTAAAAAATAGCCGCGCGGGCAACCACCTGCGCGGCTACTTTTTTCCCGCTACTTTTTTCGTTGTGTCGCCAGCACATTGCGGATCGAAAAGCTGGAGTGTATACGCTGCACCCCCGGCAGTTTGGACAGCACATCATTGTGGATGCGCTCAAATTCGTGGGCGCTGTCGACATCGACCCGCAGCAGATAATCGGAATCGCCGGTCATCAGCAGACATTCACGAATTTCCGGATGGCGACGCACCGCGCTTTCAAAGCGTGAAAATGAGGCTTCGGTCTGCTTCTCCAGCGAAATGCGGATGATGACCGCAATGCCGTCTTCGCCCAGACTATCGCCAACCAGCGCCGTATAGCCGCGGATGACCCCCGATTGTTCCAGAATATTGATCCGCCGCAAGCAGGCCGAGGGTGATAACCCCACCGCCTTGGCCAGGGCCGCATTGCTAAGGCGGGCATTTTCCCTCAGATGACGGAGAATATTGCGATCGATCGCATCGAGAGCCTGCATCACGAAAACTCCACATCATTCGCAGATTGTTTCAATATCCCGCTTAATTACGCATTTTCAGCGACAAAACAATCTGACATTCAACGATCATTGCCCTATCCTTACATCAGAAACCAAACTTTTGCGGGCGGTTGATGCGCAATCTGTTGTTACAAACCCTGTCATCAGGTGCCGGAGGGTGCCTTCGGATAGATCTGCGGGCGCTGGCGGATAATTACGCGCGCCTGAAACTTAAGGCCCCGCACGCCGTGGCGGGTGCCGTGGTCAAGGCCAATGCCTATGGTTTAGGTGTCATCCCGGTCACCCAGACGCTTTATGCCGCCGGATGCCGTGAGTTTTTTGTGGCGCTGGCCCATGAAGCGTTTGACTTGCGCCCGCACCTGCCCGGCGATGCGCGGCTTTATATTTTGAATGGTCTGCCGCCGGGGGCCGAGGCCATATGTGCGGCGCAAGCTATTATTCCGGTGCTAAATGGTGTGGACCAGGTTGCACGCTGGGCGGACTGTGCGCAAAGCCTGGGCCGCGTCTTGCCGTGTGCACTTCAAGCCGATACCGGCATGTCGCGTCTGGGGCTATCAACCGATGAACTGGACGCCTTTCTGGTAGCACCTCCCAAAGGGCTCGATATTCGCCTGCTGATGAGCCATCTGGCCTGCGCCGATGAGCCGGAAAATACCGCCAATGGCTATCAGCTCAAAGCTATGCGACGGGCGATGGAACGCTTTCCCAATGTGCCGGTAAGTTTTGCCAATTCCGGCGGGATTTTCCTCAGCCCCGCCTATCATCATGACCTGATCCGCCCCGGTATCGCGCTTTATGGCGGCGTGCCCCATGACGGGCGGCCCAATCCGATGCAGCCGGTTGTACGCCTCGATATCGCCGTCACCCAGACCCGCACCGTGCCTGCGGGCGCACACATCGGTTATGGCGGTACGTTTATAACGGAACGCGAGATGCGGCTGGCGACCTTGTCGGCCGGTTATGCCGATGGCCTGCCGCGCGCTCTGAGCAACCGGGGGGCGGCATGGTTTGAGGGCGTGCGCCTGCCGATCTTAGGCCGCGTATCGATGGACAGCATTATCATCGATATCTCCGCCCTGAAACCGGATGCGTTACCGACGGGCAGCTTTGTTGAACTGATCGGCCCGCACCAGTCGGTCGATGATCTGGCGCGCGATGCGGGCACCATATCCTATGAGATTTTGACCCAGTTGGGGTCACGTTACTTCCGCCATTATATCCCGGTATCGTCATGAAAATCATTATCTTAGGCGCAGGCGTTATCGGCGTGACCTCGGCCTGGTATCTGGCAAAGGCTGGCCACGCCGTCACAGTCATCGACCGGCAGTCCGGTCCCGCGCTAGAAACCTCATTTGCCAATGCCGGTGAGATTTCGCCCGGCTATTCGTCGCCGTGGGCGGCCCCCGGCATCCCGCAAAAAGCGCTGAAATGGCTGTTCATGAAGCGCGCCCCGCTGATCATCCAGCCGATGTTTGATATCGACACCCTGAAATGGATGGGGGCGATGTACCTCAACTGCAGCTACGATGCCTACCATACCAACAAGGGCCGGATGGTGCGCGTTGCCGACTACAGCCGCGATTGCCTGATCGCGCTGCGGGGTGAAACCGGCATCGAATATGATCACCGCGAACTGGGCACCCTGCAGGTCTTTCGCACCCAGAAACAGATGGACGGGGTGGGTAAGGACACCGAGGTTCTGACTGAGGGCGGTGTGCCGTTCGAGGTGCTTGACCCCGCCGGATGTGCGCGCATTGAGCCGGGGATTGATACATCGAAAATCGTCGGCGGCTTGCGCCTGCCGCAGGATGAAACCGGCGACTGTTTTATCTTTACCAATGCCTTAGCGACGCGCTGCGAGGCCTTAGGGGTGAAGTTTATCTTTGACACCGCCATGACCGGCCTACGCCGTGAGGGCGGGCGCATCGTGGCGCTTGAGACCACAAAAGGCGACTATGAAGCCGATGCGTTTGTGTGTGCGCTCGGCAGCTATAGTCCGGCGTTTCTGAAACCGCTTAGCCTCGATGTGCCGGTCTATCCGGTTAAGGGTTATTCGATCACCGTGCCGATCGTGGATGAGGCGAAGGCACCCATGTCAACCGTGATGGATGAAACCTATAAGATCGCCATTACGCGCTTAGGGTCACGCATTCGCGTCGGCGGCATGGCCGAAATCGCCGGGTTTTCGAAGGCACTGCCCGCCATAAGACAAGAGACGTTGACCTTTTCGGTCGAAGACCTGTTCGGCGGGTCGGGCGATCAGTCTCAGGCCAAGTTCTGGTCGGGCCTGCGCCCGATGACCCCCGACGGTACGCCGGTGATCGGGGCCACGCGCTATAATAACCTGTGGCTCAATACCGGCCACGGCACGCTAGGCTGGACCATGTCGTGCGGCTCAGGGCGGGTGCTGGCCGACCTGATTAGCGGCGTAAAACCGGAAATCGAGACGGGGGATTTGAACCTAAGCCGGTATGGTTAAGCGCAATCCGAAAAGTGGACACCGGTTTTCGGATCAATTGCGCGCCAAACTATAGTTCCGACGACACCTTCCAGATATTAAGCCCGCCATCGACGGCATGGGTGTCGATCTGCGCCAGTTCCTCCGCGCTGAAATCGAGACGATCGAGGGCTTTGAGCGAATCCGCCAATTGCTCGACATTGCGCGCGCCAATCAGGGCCGAAGTCACCCGCGGATCGCGCAGCACCCAGGCAATCGCCATTTGGGCCAGCGACTGGCCGCGGCTTTGGGCTATCAAATCTAGCTGGCGGATGCGCTCAAGATTTTCCGGCGTGATCAGGCCTTGACGGAACGATCCGGCCTTGGCCGCACGCGCATCGGCGGGCACACCGTTCAGATATTTGCGCGTCAGAAAGCCCTGCGCCAGCGGCGAAAAGGCGATGCAGCCCGTGCCTAAATCCTCAAGCGTATCCAGCAGCCCGTCTTCAATCCAGCGGTTGAGCATCGAATAGGACGGCTGATGGATCAGCAGCGGTACGTTTTCAGCCGCCAAAATCGCCGCGGCCTTACGCGTCAGTTCCGGCGAATAGGACGAAATCCCAACGTATAGCGCCTTGCCCTGCTGGTGCAGGCTGATCAGCGCGCCCATCGTCTCTTCCAGTGGGGTTTCCGGATCGACCCTGTGCGAGTAAAAGATATCGACGTAATCGAGGCCCATGCGCTTAAGGCTCTGGTCACACGACGCGATCAGGTATTTGCGCGACCCACCGATGCCACCGTACGGTCCCGGCCACATATCCCATCCGGCCTTGGTCGAGATAACCATTTCATCACGATAGGGCTTGAAATCGGACGCCATAACCTTACCGAAGTTTTCCTCAGCCGATCCCGGAGGCGGGCCATAGTTGTTGGCCAGATCGAAATGGGTAATGCCCGCATCAAAGGCATGGCGCAGGACGGCGCGGCCGGTTTCAAACACATCCGTACCCCCGAAATTCTGCCACAGGCCCAGAGATATAGCGGGCAGTTTCAGCCCCGAACGCCCGCAGCGGCTATAGGGCATGGTGTCATAGCGGGCAGCGGTCGGGGTATAGGTCATCGGTTATCCTCTCCTGAGATCACATCCGTCACGCGCCGATCAGTATCAAGCTTAAGCACCAGATCGGCACGGGCGGGCATTTCGCTCAGGATATGCCGGGTCAGACGCTCATAGGCAAGGACAAAGGCCGCCACCTCATCATCGCTCATGACATGCTCGCCGGTGCGGCCGTCCTTGGCCAGACGTTGTTTCAGGTCGTGTTCCTGCTCGGTGCGCCAGCGTGTCACCACCTCGAAATCGGGCGCGGCCAAAAGCACCAGCCGGTCGATATAGCCAAACAGGCGCGCGTAGCTGCCCATCAGGGCCTGATTGACATAGCGCCGCCAGATGCCGTCCGGGTCGTGTTCGGCCTCAAAGCCATTTACCGGATCGATCAGATCATCATAGCCTTGGGAAATCGCCCCAACGCACCAGCCTTCAAACAAAACCACATCGACCGGCCCGGTCACCGGAGTCCAGGCTTGCGACGGATGCGGCTGATCGGCGGCCTTATCAAAGCGCGGCAACAGGGTCGCCCGTCCGGCTTTCAGGTTTTCGAGCAGCCGCTCTCCCAAAGGCGCATCATGGGTCATGGGCACACCGCGCGTCGCAAACAACGGATGGTAGCGGGCCGCAATATCGGCCCGGCGCTGCCGCGACAGATAAAGGTCATCAAGCGACAGTACAGCCACCCTCACACCCTCGCCTTCCAGCCGTTGCCGCACCTCAGCCGCCAGGGTCGATTTGCCACAACCTTGTGCACCGCAGATACCGACAATCAGCGGTTTAACCGCATTATCCCGCCACCCCTGCAACGCTGAATAGACGGTATCGGCGGCTTTGGTCATGGATCTGCCCTGAGATGTCTGACTGATAATATTATGGTCACACCGTAATCTTATCCCCGCCCCTGCAAAACAGCAAGCTTACCCAATCCTGCAACCACATACAGGCTTATTGTGGACAGGTCATTTTTTACTTATTAACTGAAGCTCATCATAATAAAATCTGAAACAGGAGCTTTCAGACGTCATTATGAGCCACAGCAGTGTTCTGGTTTTAAATCCAAACCGGGCGGAGGCTCAGTATATTGCGACGATGCTGGATGACCAGAAATGGCCAGCCATCGTCAGCTTTGATCCCTCATCTGCGTTTGACCTGATGAAATCGGAACGCTTTAAGCTTTTGATGTTTGAAGCCAATATCGACGGGGTCAATCTGACCGACCGGATTGATGACATCCGAAGGTTGGCGCCGTCTACGCCGCTTCTGATCGTGGCCCATGACCAGTGGGGGTCCCAGGCGCTTGAAGCTCAGATCGCCGGTGCCAGGGCGGCGGGGGCTGAGTTCACCCTGACCAAGCCCTTCAACAAGGATCAGTTGAAAACCATACTGGATGAGACGGCCAGCTATCACCGCGCCCGACGTACCGAGCATCACATACTGGTCATCGAAGACGATGAATTGCTGCGCACCAAGGTCACGCTGGTGCTGCGTCAGGTCGGTTATACCGTCTCCGAAGCCGTGAATATGGAAGATGCCTTTTTCGATCATAACCTGAGCCTTCTGGACATGGTCATCACCTCGATCCTGATCCCTGGCATTGGCGGCATCGCCGGTATCGGCCAGATCCGCAAGGACTGGCCCCACATCAAGGTGATCGCCATGTCGCAGGATGCCAACTCCAAAATCAGCGCCCTGCATGTGCTGGCCGCAGCCGAAGTCGCCGGCGCCAATGCCATTTTACCCAAGCCCTTTGCCATACCTGATTTTCTCAAAATGGTCGCCGCCGTCCTAAAGACCTGATCGGCCTAAGAATTAGATAAAATATTAAATTCTATCGGTTATTTATAACCTGTGCGGCGCTGAACTATTTTAATCTTACATCCCGACCCGCATGTCTAACCTTTAAACGTTGCGGTGCCGAAGGTACAATTATGACAGACATTCAGATCGGCTGGATCGTGGCAATGGCCACAGGCGCCCTGATTGGCGCTGTGGCCGGGCTGATTGCGATGATGGCCAAAATTAACAGCAAACTGTGGTTTAACATCGTCCTGGGCATATTCGGTGCCATCATGGCCTATACGGTCAGTTTCGTGCTCGGCTTAGGCGCAGGCACCGCCGCCGCCGTTGTCATCGGTGTCGTGGGTTCGATTGCCTTTTTAACGGCGCACCACCTGATATTGAACCGCCGAACCTGGGCCAAGTGGTAGCGAGGTTCAATGTGCGGTGGCTTTCAGGCCAATAATCGCCACCAGCAGCATAACCAGAAATAGAATTCTTAAAGGGGTTACGGCTTCCTGAAACAGGAAAATACCCAATATAGCCGCCCCCAAGGCACCAATACCCACCCAGACCGCATAGGCCGTGCCGATGGGTAAATCCGCAGCCGCCTTGGCCAGCAGATACATGCTTAAGGCCAGGGTGATAAGGGTAAAGGCCGAGGGAATGGGCTTTGTGAAGCCTTCGGAATATTTAAGCCCGATCGCCCAACAAACTTCTAACGCACCCGCGATAATCAGATAAATCCAGGGCAAAGACATTTGCGCATCCTTTCAAAGGTTGAAACAATGCGTCGTCTTGTCTTTCGGCGGGAAAGCCGCAGCGCAAGGCTACCGGGTACGGCGCGTCTCGTCCGGTAGGAGTTATATAAGGCGTGGGTTTGCTTATGTAAATAATCGTATCGGCTGCCCTTACGACAATCTGGTCAGAACATCCCAGACAGGGTAGCTTGAGACACATGAAAAAGCCTTTCCTCGTCAAAAACATCAACTTCTATCCGCCGCTGCTGGGGGCCGGAATCAAGGTCACGCGCATGAGCGACGACTATACCGAAATTGATGTCGCCATGAAGCTGACCTGGTGGAACCGCAATATCGTCGGCACCCAGTTCGGCGGGTCGCTCTATGCCATGACCGATCCGTTTTTCATGCTGATGCTGATGATGCAACTGGGCAAGGACTACATCGTCTGGGACAAGGCCGCGTCGATCCGCTTTGTGCGTCCGGGTCGCGGGCGGGTACGGGCCCTGTTTCGGCTCAGTCAAGACGAGGCCATGCAGATCCGCGATATGGCCGACCTGAATGGCAAGACCGAGCCGGTGCTGAAAGTTGACATTATCGATGACGATGGCCAGATCATCGCCGAAGTCGATAAGACGCTCTATGTGCGCAAAAAGGCCGAAAAGACCAAACCTAAGACCTAAACCATAATGCCCATCTTTTCGGCGCGAAAAGCCGCTTCGGCACGGTTACGCACTGACAACTTAACGAAGATGTTCTTTACGTGAGACTTGACCGTTTCCGGCGTGACGCCTAACCGGCGGGCGATATGCTTATTGGACAGGCCCTGACCAATCAGGCGCACCACGCTGACTTCACGCAGGCTTAAGTGTTCCGATTTTTGGGGTGCGCGAAACGGCGAGGCAAAGGACGACACCGGCGTGTCTGTGAACTGGGGGTGCATGAGATATCTCCTGACGTGAGCCGATTCCAGAATACCAAATCGCTCTGATTGCCTATCCTGACCCAAGGCAGGCCATGTCGGCAATTCTACTTGAGGAGAGATCACCTTAAGGTTTAGGTTCAGGGGACCCTATACCAAGGTATAGGCCGACAAACGCCCCTAAGCCTGAAAAACAATGGCGCAACTCGCCATAATAGCATATCTTATTTCGCTAATATACATTTTCCTAGTTCGCTTTCCGGGCGCTATTTTATGTCTTCCGCTACTAATTTGCCGACATGGCTGACGCTGAACGGCAACGGCAAACCCTTGCTGTCTGAGGATATGCTCTTTTTTCAAGCCTGCACGGCGGTGCTGATCGCCGCCATTTTCCTGATCGACACGCTGGTGCCACTGGGGACGGCTGTGGCCGTGCTTTATGTCGTGGTGATCCTGATGTCGGCCAATTTTTGCCGGCGTAAGGGTCTGATTATCCTATCAGCCCTGTGCGTGACCCTGACGATCATCAGCTATATTTCGGGACATGGTCAGGACCTTACCCGCGGGCAGATCGATGCAGTCACCGCCCCGCCCTTTATTCGCGCCCTGATCAGCATCGCCGCCATCGTCATCGCCACCGCTCTGGCACTAAAGACGCAATCGGCCACCCGCATATTGCAGGCCAACGAACAGCGCTTTCGCTCGATCTTTGAGACGACGCGCTTTGGCATTTGGGAAGAAGACTATAGCGCCGTCGTGGTCCGCTTTGGCGAGTTGCGCGCCCAAGGCATAGACGACCTTGACCGCTATATCGCGACCCACCCGGAATTTGTTATCGAGGCGGTCGGTTTGGTCCGGATCATCGATATTAATGAAACGGCGGTAAAACTGGTTAAGGGGACGCGTAAGGATCAGTTCATGTCCTCGCTTAGCACCATCTTTGTGCCGGAGACTATGCCATCGTTTGAGGCCTTGCTGCGGGCGCTGGCGCGGGGCGATCCGTCCTGTGAAACCCTTACCCAGATCCGCGCATTGGATGGTGAGTACCGCGATATCGTGTGTGCCACGACCTTTCCGGTCGATGATCCGACCTTTGCCCATGTGCTGGTATGTGTGCTTGATATTACCGACCGGGTGCAGTCGCAGACGGAACTGGCCAAGGCCCAGGCTGATCTGGCCCACGTCAGCCGGGTGACAACGCTTGGGGAACTGACGGCTTCAATTGCCCACGAAGTCAATCAGCCGCTGGCGGCGATCGTCACCAATGGCGAGGCGGCCCTGCGCTGGTTAAACCGGCCTGAGCCGGATATGTCAGAGGCTCACAGCGCCATTGCCCGTATCATCAGCGAAGGCCGGCGCGCCAGTGACGTCATCTGGAAACTGCGGGCCATGTCGGTAAAGGCCGAGCCCCAGTCGAAACCGCTCGACATCAACGATATAATTCATGATGCGGTCTTACTGACGCGGCACGAAATCAACAGCCATCAGGTGGCCCTGCAGCTTGAACTGGCGGATGATCTGCCGCAGGTGATGGGCGATAAAATCCAGATACAACAGGTCATCATCAATTTCATGCTCAACAGCATCCATGCCTTAAGCGACATCAGCAGCCATAGCCGCCGCCTCATCATCACCACAACTCTGGATGACCAGCACAGGGTGAAAGCCACAGTTGAGGATAACGGGTCTGGCATTCCGGCCGATCATGTTGAGGACGTTTTCAGTCCGTTTTTTTCGACCCGTGACGAGGGTATGGGCATGGGGTTGTCAATCTGCCGCTCGATCATACACGCTCACCACGGCCAGATATGGACCTCTCCCGCCACCCGCAGTCAAACGGGCACCGTCATGCAATTCACCCTGCCTTCGATCTTAGCCGGCGTCGCTCCATGAACGCACCCTTGCCCCCGGCCCTGACCATGTATAGTGCGCACGTCTTTATCGTTGATGATGATGCCGCCGTTTGCGAGGCCTTATCCAGCCTGTTTCGCTCCATGGGCTTTGAGGTCAAATGCTTTTCCACGGCCATGGCGTTTCTGGCCCACAGCCTGCCCGATGCCCCGTCCTGTCTGGTGCTTGATATCCGTCTGCCCCTCATTAGCGGTCTTGAGTTCCAGAGCCAACTGGCGCGTCAGAATCTCCATATCCCCATTATCTTCATGACCGGCCACGGCGATATCCCGATGTCGGTGCGGGCCATGAAAGCCGGCGCCGTTGATTTCCTGACCAAGCCGTTTCGCGATCAGGATATGCTGGATGCGGTGGCTTCGGCGATAAGCTTTGATCGTGAGCGCCGTCAGGGTGAAAAAAGCCTGCTGAGCTTACGCGAACGCTATAGCGCATTGAGCCCGCGCGAGCAGGAAGTCATGGCCTTTGTCACGTCAGGCCTGCTCAACAAACAGATCGCCGGCAAGATGTCGCTCAGCGAAATTACCGTCAAGATTCATCGGGGCCACGCCATGAAAAAGATGCAGGCCCGGTCGCTGGCGGAACTGGTCTCCATGGCCCGCAGCCTGGGCCTTGACCCGAACGGCCGCTAATCCGAGCTTAAACCATCGTATGATATCTCTTTAATCGTCAGGCTGGCATAGTGATAACTATAACCGGCAGCCATACCGACTTCCGGAGTCTTATAAAGGGCCCCGCCCGGTGTGTAGTTCCGCGCTTTCCCGAGCACTGAGTGGTGTTATCATCGCCGTTATCGATGATGATGAATCCGTGCGTGAAGCGCTGATCAGTCTGCTGCGATCCTTCGGTTATGCCACGCTGTCGTTCGCCTCGGCCGAGCAATTCCTTAGCGACGCCCGGCATGAGGCCATCGGCCTTGTCATCACCGACGTTCAGATGCCCGGCATGGGGGGTCTGGGGTTACAGGATCAGATGCGCACCCAGGGCCCGAATATTCCGCGCCTGTTTATGACCGCCTATCCGGAAAAAGACATTGAGGCCCGCGCCCTGGCGGGCGGGGCCTCCTGTTTCCTGCGTAAGCCATTTGAGGCTGAAACGCTGATCGCCTGCGTCGAGGCAGCCCTTAAGGGTTAAGCCGTTTCGCGCAGTGACTTAGCCGCGGCCACCATGTTGACCAGAGCCGGCCTGACCTCATCCCACTTACGGGTTTTCAGGCCGCAGTCGGGATTGACCCAAAGCTGGGCATCATTAAGCCGTTGCCGCGCCAGTGACATCAACTCGGTCATTTCACTCACCTCCGGTACGCGCGGACTATGGATGTCATAGACGCCCGGCCCGATCTCATTTGGATACTTTTTCGATTTGAAGACATCGAGCAGTTCCATCTTGGAGCGTGATGTCTCAATAGAAATCACATCAGCGTCCATGTTCGCCACGGCGTCCATGATGTCGTTGAACTCCGAATAGCACATGTGGGTGTGGATCTGGGTGTCATTGGATACGCCAGTCGAGCACAACCGAAACGCCTCGACCGCCCAGTCGAGATAGGCTTGCCAGTCGCCGCGCCGCAGCGGCAAACCTTCGCGCAGGGCCGCTTCATCGATCTGGATCATCTTAGCCCCTGCGTTTTCAAGGTCAGACACCTCATCGCGGATGGCGAGCGCAATCTGGCGGCAAGTTTCCGAGCGCGGCTGATCATCACGCACAAACGACCAATTGAGGATGGTCACCGGCCCGGTCAGCATCCCCTTGACCGGCCTCTCAGTGAGGCTTTGGGCATATTGCCACCATGAAACCGTCATCGGTTCAGGTCGCGAGACATCACCATACAGCACCGGCGGGCGCACGCAACGCGAACCATAGGACTGCACCCAGCCGTGTTTGGTGAAGGCAAAGCCGGATAACTGCTCACCGAAATACTGCACCATGTCGTTGCGCTCGAACTCGCCGTGGACCAGCACATCAAGCCCGATGTCTTCCTGCCAGCGGATGGCGCGTTCAGTCTCGGCTTTCAGGAAGGCGTCGTATTGCGAATCGTCGATGGCACCCTTGGCGTGATCCGAACGGGCCTTGCGCACCTCAGAGGTTTGCGGGAACGAGCCGATAGTGGTGGTAGGAAAGGCGGGCAGGTTAAACGCCTGACGTTGCAGGTCGGCGCGAATGGCAAAGGCATGTTTGCGCTGAGCCTGATCTGGCGTCACGGCTTTGAGACGCGCCTTAACCGCCGCATCATGGACCTTGGGCGAGGCGGCGCGGGCCGCGGCGGCCTCTGCCGAGGCGGTCAGTTCGGTGGCCACATCACCACCCGACAGCGCTTTGGACATTACCGACAATTCGTCCATTTTTTGCAGCGAAAAGGCCAGCCAGGATTTGACATCCTCATCGAGCCCTTTGTTTTGTCGCGCATTTGAATCCGAAAACCGCTGCACGCTTTTCGGAATGCGCGCAGTCTCCAGATTAAGGTCGATCGGCACATGCAGCAGCGAACAGGACGGCGCGATCTGAAGGTTGCCACGGTCGGCGACAATTTTCAGGCGCTCAAGCACGGCGGGCAGATTGGCGCGCCAGATATTGCGGCCATCGATGACACCCAGCGAAAGGGTAAGCGTCTTTGGTGCAGCCTGCACAACCGCTTCAAGCTGCTCCGGTGCGCGCACCAGATCGACATGCAGACCCGCGACCGGCAAGTTCACCGCCGTCTCCAGATTATCGCCCAACCCACCGAAATAACTGGCCAGCATTATGCTGATTTGCGGCACCTCTTTGGCGAATGCTGCGTAGGTTTTTTGCAGGGCGGCCGTCGTTTCAGCATCCCCGTCCAGCACCAGTACCGGCTCATCGATCTGCACCCAGTCAGCGCCAGCGTCCGCCAGCGCTTTCAGCACCTCGACATAGACCGGGATCAGGCGCTCAATCAACGACAGGGGGTTCGCCAGCCCCTTGCCCAGCTTAAGGAAGGTGACCGGCCCGACCAGAACCGGACGGGTGTGATAACCCAGCGCCTTGGCCTCTAAAAACTCTTCGACGGCTTTTAACGATGTCAGTTTGAATGTCTGATCATCGTTAAATTCCGGCACCATGTAGTGATAATTGGTGTCGAACCATTTGGTCATTTCCTGCGCCGACACGCCATGCCCGTTGCCATGAACATGGCCATGTTCGCAGGTCTCGACGTGACCCGCCTGACTGCCGCGCGCCATCGCGAAATAGGTATCGAGGTCAACCGCCTCGCCATAAATCGCCGGAATCGCCCCGACCATCAGGCTGGTGTCCAGCACCTGATCATATAAGGAAAAATCATTCGACGGGATGATATCGACCCCGCGCGCCTTTTGCCGCGCCCAGTTGACGGCACGCAAATCTTTGGCGGTTTGCAGGAGAGTTGCTTGGTCGGACTTGCCCGACCAGTAAGATTCGAGGGCGAATTTAAGTTCGCGCTTAAGGCCGATACGCGGGGTGCCTAAAGATGCGACGGGGATAATAGATGACACGGTAACCTCTGTGCTGTGAGCGTAAGGTTCTGGCCATGCGCCTGCGCGCCCGCAGCGGCTGCGGGCTAAGGACGCACCGCCTGAGCCCTCCGCTCCGGGTGAAATATGAGGTCGCTGGCAGGTCTCCTGGCTCACGGGTCAGGGCTTAAGTCCGCCTTCTCAGGGGCATAAGTCCCCCAATGGCATATGAACCTTAGCTTACCGCGCACAGTTGCGGGGGCAGCGCCGGAGTTTAACCGGCTTCCCTCTTAGCCGCGCCGGTTTGGCAACCGACGCAGAACCACGACCCGCACAGCTATAGGGTGCGCATTCTGAAGAGTCAATAAAGATATAAACATATCTTTATATGATTATATCACGTTTGAATTTGGACTAACCGTGCGTGCTCGCCTTAGTTGTCAGTAAAGATCGCGGCGATAGCGTCCGTCAGCCAGAGCCTGATCCGCCCAATCATCGCCCATGATCGTGCGCAGGGCCTTATCGACCCCCTGCCCCATCGACAGCCCGCCGCAGACCATAACCGCGCCGCCACCCGTCAGAAAATCGCGCACCCGATCAGAGGCGGTACTCAGGGCATCCTGCACATAGGTGCGCTGGCAGCTGTCGGGCCGGGAGAAACACAAACTGAGATCGCTCAACTCACCGGCCTGCACGCGCGCCGTCAGCGCCTTGCACAGGGCGCCATCGCGGATCGGATGGCGCTCGCCATAGATGACCCAATTGGCCTTATGGCCCACCGACAACCGCGCATCAATATGGGCATTGAGCCCGGCAAGGCCCGACCCCGCCGCGATCAGCAGCAGCGGCCCGTCACCTTCAGGGGTATGGAAATTTTTGTGCGGTTTTGTGCGCAGCATAACCGTCTGACCGACACTTAAGTCATGGGTCAGCAGGCCCGACCCCAGACCGCGCGCACCGTCATCCTTGATGACCGCCCGCACATAGAGTTCAACCGCGCCTTGGACCGGCAGGGACGCCAGCGAATAGTCACGGACATGGCCATCTGGGGTCATGATTTCTGCCAGATCACCGGCCTGCCAATCCGGCAAGTCGCCGCTTTCGGGCTCCAGAACCACTCGGTAAAGTTTCGAGGCGTCACTGTCGGGGTTAAGGCATTCGCGCGCTTTCAATTGCCATGCACCGTAAGCCGCTTTGGGATCAAATGCCTCCGACTTGGCCCCTAGATCCGACAGATTTCCATACCACCGGTTCAGCGCCACCGGATCAAGATCATCGACCTCGATCACCTCAAAATAGGGCTTGGCCCCGCTGGCCCGCAGCCAGTCATAAACCTTACGCCCAAACGCACAAAAATCGGCATAGGACTTATCGCCAAGAGCCAGCACCGCATAATCAAGGTGACTGAGAACCGCGCCATCGTTCATGACCTTGGCCTCGAACCCCAAGACACTATCAGGCGCATCGCCATCGCCAGTCGTCGAGGCCACACACAGGACATGCTGCGCGCTTTCCAGATCACTCAGTTTCAGGTCAGCCATATCGATAATGCGCGCGACCTGCCCGCCGTCTGTGAGGCGCTTAAGTGTCGCCGTCGCAATCTCTTCGGCTTGACCGGTCTGGGAGGCATAGACGACCAGCCACGGGGTCGCACCTGCCGCCGCCTCACGCTTGAGGCGCGCTTTTTTCCGCTCACCGGCCCATATCACCGCGCACATGATCAGGTAAAGCGCAGTTGCCCCCAGCACCCAGGCCCATGTGACCGGATCGCCCTGCACCTCGGCTATGATCTGCGACAATCCCATCTCTTACTCTTCAGTCCCATAGGCCGCCATCAGCGGGCTTAAGCGTTCAATTATATGCTCATCGTCCCGCACCATAATAAGAGCGGCAACGCCGTGCTGCGCACAAAATGCCATAGCGCGGGCAGCCCCCATCACCATCAGGGCGGTGGCCAGAGCATCGGCGCGCCAGCAATCTTTGTCCATCACCACCGCCCCCGCCATGCGATTATCAAGAGGGCATCCGGTGACGGGATCAATCGTATGGGCGTAGGTCTTATCATCATGCACAAAATAGCGCCGCCAGTCGCCGGACACCGCCACCGCCTGATCACAAAGTGCGATCAGACTACGCCCAAATGTTGCACCCGGCACCCGATCAATCTCCACCCACCATGGCTGACCATCAGGGCGCGCGCCGATCCCCTTCAACTCCCCGCCGATTTCGACCAAAGCCGACACGACATCGAATTCATCGCGCAGAATATCCATCAGGCAATCAACGGCATAGCCCTTAGCGATGGCGTTGAGATCAAGCCGCAGATCTTCGGGATGGATCAGCCCGCCGTCCTGCACCACCAAATCGCGCCAGTCAGAAGGTCGCGTTTTCAGCCCGTCCCGCACCGGCTCTGGCGGGAGGCCGGTATCGACCGCGCGCGATCCAAACCCCCAGGTCTCAACCGCCTCCAGCAGACACGGATCAAACGCGCCGTCCGTCAATTGCGCGACCTCAACCGCCTTAGCCACCACACCCAGTAACATAGGCGGCAGCGTCACATGCTGCCACGGCCCTGCCCCGTTGAACCGGCACAAATCCGATGACGGCCTATAGGGCGACATCTGAGCGTCGATCTCGTCCAGACAGGCCTCAATCCGCGCCCGCGCCTCAGTCGCATCACCCCGCCCCAAGACCGCCTTGACCTGCCATGACGTGCCAAACGCCTGTCCGCTCAAGGTCGTGATGATGGCATCGGCAGGCGGCTTTTGCGGCACATTGACCGGCGGGATAAAGATGCGCACATCGTCTGGCGCGGCCACAAACATGGGTTACGGCTTATAGGTGTAGCTGATGGCCCCCAGCTCGCTGGCCCCTTTACCCGAACCGTTCGACGCCTTGGTCAGGTTGAGTGGCACGCGCACGATCTCAAGGCCACCGGCTTCGCGTGAGGCTTCGATGACAAGGTTATACTGGCCCGGCTTGATGCCTTTCAGGCCATTGGCCTGCGTAAAGTTCACTGTCTGGCGGCCCGGTGCCTTGGTGGCTGAGGCCAGACCGTCAGGCATAGTGGTCAGGGAACGGCCGCTTTTGCGCCACCAGGCGCGCATATCCTTGAGCCACTTCTTGCCGCCGTCGTCCTTCATCTTGACGTCGTACCAGACAAACAGATTGCCGGCGTGCGCCCCATCAGCCGTTTCAATCCAGCCAGCCACATAGGGCTTATGGTATTCGGCGACGGTCAGGCGCGGCACCTCGACGGTGACGGCAAGCTCGGCGGCAGATGCGCCCGCCGCGGCCCCCATACCCCCAGCCACGGCAAACGCGGCCCCCCAACCCGAAACCTGAGTAACTTTGAACATGACTCTACCCTTATCAAAATACCGACCGCATCCCGCAGCCGTTGTTAATGTACAAAGACCATAAACAGGATGAACGGGGCCAGAACCCCAAATCCGATCAATGGCCAGGTGATGGCGCGGGACTTGGCATAGACCCACAAAAGCCCGAACCCGGTCAGGCAAAAGATCACGCAAAACAGCGCGATAATATCGATGAACCACGACCAGGCCGGGCCGGAATTACGGCCCTTATGCAGGTCATTCAGAATGGCAATGACGCCGCGATCGGTTCGCTCATAGGTCATAAGGCCGGTGTCGCGCTCAATTGATACCCAGGAATCAACACCGGGCTTGGGCATGGGAATATAGATTTCCCCCTCGCTGACTTCGGCTTCATAGCCTTCGACATCAATGCCGGAGGATTCAAGGATCATGTGCACAGCGGGCACCGGCAAATCGGCCTTGTCCTGCGCCCCGTCGAACGCAGTCAACTGATTAGGCGTCAGGGTGACTTCCTTGGTGTCGATCTTAGGCTTGGCTTCGATGTCAGTGGCGTGATTGAGCGTGTAGCCCGTCACGGAAAACAGGAACATGGCCATCAGGCAGACGGCGGAACTGATCCAGTGCCACTGACGCAACTGATTGCGCCAGAAGGACGCGCCTAAGCCAGAAAAAGACGACATTGACGAATAGAAACCCGCAAACCCGAATTGAGAATTATTCTTAATAACATGAGGTTTTTATGATCACAAGCATCGTTACCAGAAAATCGACACATTTTTCGCAACGCAAAACGATCTTCGCCCGATAGCCGAGCCGCCTTGACGCCGTGACATCGCACGCGCTTAAATCGTGTTAACCTTTGATTAACCTTTTCAGGAGCCCACTATGCGCATAAAGGCATTTCTCATTATCGGTCTGACCTGCGCCGTGCCTTTACTTACCGCCTGCGGACACAACCCTTACGCCTATTCCGAATCCAAGCGACAGCACTACCAGAACCTTTATCAAGGTGACGGCTATTACCGCGACGATCATCACCACAAGACTCGCGCTCATGACTGCCGTAAACATGATCACCGCCACGACCGCAAAGCCCGCCGGGTGAGCGCCCACTATCAGGGCGAAGTTTATCATGACAGTCCGCGCCCTGATTATGTCGCTGAGGCTACGCGCGCGCCCGACTGCCCGTGCCGGATGGTGTCACGGTATTGATCGCCTGACGGATATTGGTCTAAACAGCGGCGCAAAGGAACGCTGCCATGTCCAAGACCACACCCGCCACCGCCGCCCTGACCAGGGCTGGAATTGCGTTTGAGCTATTCCCCTACGACTATGATCCGAACGCCCCGCGCGTCGGGTTACAGGCGGCGCAAGCGCTTGGCAAAGCCCCAGAGCAGGTGTTCAAAACCCTGATGGCGGAGGTTGACGGTAAGCCGGTGTGCGTGGTGGTGCCGTCCGATTGCGAAGTCAGCATGAAGAAACTGGCAGCCACCTTTGGCGGCAAATCGGCCAACATGATGAAGCCAGCGGATGCCGAGCGCCTGACCGGTTTCAAAGTCGGCGGCATCAGCCCGTTCGGTCAGAGAAAAGCCACACCGACCGCGATCGATGAGACGGCCACCCTGTTTGATCAGGTGCTGATCAATGGCGGCCAGCGCGGGTTACTGGTAGGCTTATCGCCTGACGATGCGGTGCGGGTGACGAGCGCGAAACTGGCGGATTTAACGGCTTAACCCTTTCGGCACCGATCTGAGCAATATTTGACCTCATCCCAGACCTTTGCCCACTTTTTACGCCAGTTAAACGGACGGCCACAGGTCACGCACACCTTAGACGGCAAGGTCGATTTAGTATAGCGAGTGGGCTTCATAACGCCCCCTCATGCATCAGGTGCCTGACCTGATCGGCGCGGGCGCGGTAAGCGGCCTGCTTTGCCTCCCCCATCCGGTCCCAGGTCGCATAGGCATAGTTCAGTCGATGGTGGCCGTTAAAGCGATCACGGTGGCGGCTCATGAAATCCCAATAGAGACTGTTAAACGGGCAGGCCCTATCTCCGGTCGCATCCTTGACATCATAGTGACAGCTTTGGCAGAAATTACTCATTTTCGAGATGTAGTTGCCGCCCGCCGCATAGGGCTTTGAGGCCATAATCCCGCCGTCAGCGTGCAGCGCCATGCCGAGCGTATTGGGCAATTCCACCCATTCGTAGGCATCAGCATAGACCGCCAGATACCATTCATGAACCTGACGCGGTTCAAGCCCGGCCAGCAGGGCAAAATTACCAGTGATCATCAGCCGCTGGATATGGTGGGAATAGGCGTGATCCAGCGTATGGGTAACGGCCTGTTTGACGCAGTGCATTTTGGTGTCTGCATCCCAGTAAAACCACGGCAGGTCTTCGCGGGCACCCAGCTCATTCATGTCGGCATAATCCGGCATGTGCCGCCAGTAAATGCCGCGCACATATTCGCGCCAGCCTAAAACCTGACGGATAAACCCCTCAGCGGCATTAAGCGGTGCCACGCCATCGCGATATGCGGCTTCGGCCTTTTGGCAGACCTCTAGCGGATAGAGGAATCCGATATTGATATAGGCCGCCATCAGCGAGTGATAGAGATAGGGCTCATCCGTCACCATCGCGTCCTGATAGGTGCCAAATGATGGCAGGCAATGGGTTATGAAATGATCCAGTTCTTTCAGAGCCTGCGTACGGGTGACCGCGAAATGAAATGGCTCCAGCCTGCCGATATTATCCGGGAAGCGATCCCGCACCAGATCGAGCACCTCGCGCGTAATGGCGTCTTTTTTAAAACTGAGCCGCTTCGGTGCGGTCAGGCCTTTGACCGGCGGCTGGCGGTTATCTTTGTCGAAGTTCCACTGGCCGCCGCAGGGTTTGCCGTGCGCATCCATCAACAGATTATAGCGCGCCCGCATGTGGCGATAAAAAAACTCCATCCGAAGTTCTTTTTTGCCATCGGCCCAGGCCGCAAATTCATCGTGCGAACACAAAAACCGCGTGTCTGGCAAGACCGTCATCGGTACGCTTAGGTGCGCCTGCAAAGCCTCAAATGCCTCTTTCAGCCGCCATTCCCCGGCCTCTGTCACCATGACTTCGGACGGGTTCAGTTCTTTCACCGCCCGCTCTATCTCACCGGTCAGGCTATGGGTATTTTCAGGGTCATCCAGTTTGACATATCGTACCGTGTATCCCGCCTGCGTCAAAGCCTGCCGATAGTGACGCATGGCCGCAAAGACAAAGGCGATCTTTTTGACATGGTGCTTAACATAGCCGGCTTCATCACCGACCTCAGCCATCAAGATCACATCATTGGCCCGGTCGGCGGTGCGAATAATCTCAAGCCGCGTCGATAACTGATCGCCCAGAACAACTCTTAAGGTCGTCATATTTTAGTGCGCGGCCGGATGCCGCCTAAGCCGCCGTCGACGCCCAGCACCTGACCGGTGATCCAGTCATTGGCCGGATCAAGCAGGAACACAATCGCGCGGGCGATATCATCGGGTTCACCCAACCGCCCCAAAGCGTGCATGGACTCCGAGACTTTGCGCGACATATCATTGGCGGTTAGCGCTTTCGTCATCCGCGTCTGCACCAGACCGGGGGCCACGGCATTGAAGCGCAGATTTTGACCGGCATAGGTCGCCGCCGCCGAGCGTATCAAGCCCTCAACGCCCGCCTTGGCCGCCGCAACAGCTTCGTGGTTGGCCAGGCCTTCGTGAGCGGCGGCTGAGGATATCAGCACCACCGATCCGCCCGCCGTCATATGCTTGGCCGCCGCGCGTACCACGGCAAAGGCGGTGGTCAAAGACGCATCCATCACGGCTCTATATTGTTCTGCGCTGGTCATATGGGCAGGTTTTAACCACAGCGATCCGGCGCAATTGACCACGCCGTCGATGGATCCGTGCGTTTCAGTCGCTTTTGAAAACGCCTGCTCAACCGCCGTAAAGTCGGTGGCGTCGAGCGTAATGTCACCGGATTGAGGCTGGCGGGCCGTGGAGGTGACGTCATGCCCGTGCGCCGTCAACAGATCTTTGGTCGCCCGGCCTATATCGCTTGAACCGGCAATAACAAGAAAATGCGCCATCACACCACCCTTATCTAATATGGCTTAGATACGATGGCCCGCCGCAAATGGATTGTTATTTGCCCTTGGTGCCAAGCCGTTTGGCATTGGCGGTAGCGCGGCGATGGATAGGCTTCAGGCCCCGGTTCACAAGCGTCGCCGTCGTGTGGCTCAGGTGAGACGCACTGACCGCACTATCGGTCAGGGTCTGCATCAGCTTGGCCTGACGGGTCATCATCTGCTCAGGCGTCTGACTGAACGCCAGCGACATAAAATCGCTGGTGCCCGTCATCATGTGTTTAAAGGTCTCAGTGCCAATCTGCTGGTTCAGCCCCATCATATAGCGGGTCATGGCAAACATCGATTCATGCGCCGCCTCAACCTTTTCCTGCGACATCAGATTAAACTCGGCCTGATCCGCCGCACTGGGGATCGGATCAGAGTTCATCATCTGAGTGGTACGATGATTGATGACATGGGCAGACGCCATCATCATCTCGGTGGTCTTAAAGGCCAGATCGGTCCACACAGTGAACGGGTTAGCCGGGGCACGGAAAGGCTTCATTTGTTTTTTTATCTTTCAACTCACATGCCGGATCAGACCTGCGGAACTAACATACCACGCCCAACCGCCGGACGCGCAGCTATTTTATCAATGTAAGCCTGAACATAGTTAAAACCGTCTAAAAGCGCTTCGGCCTTATAGCCGGTGGTCAAACCCGCCAGCCACGGAAAGATGGCCATATCGGCGATCGAATAGTCATCGCCGCCAACGTAAGCGGCCTCGGACAGACGCTTATCGAGCACCCCCAGCAGGCGGCGCACCTCACCGGTATAGCGCTCAACCGCATAGGGGATTGTCTCCGGCGCATAGACGGTGAAATGGCCGAACTGCCCGAACATCGGCCCCATGCCGCCCACCTGCCAGTTGAGCCATTCCAGCACTTTGTAGCGGGCAGCACCTGACGCGGGCAGGAACTTGCCGGTCTTTTCCGCCAGATAGATCAGGATCGCGCCCGATTCGAAGACACTCAGGCCGCCCGCATCTTCATCAACAATGGCTGGGATTTTATTGTTGGGGGAGATGTTGAGAAAGTCCGGCGCGAACTGTTCATTCTTGGAGATATCGATCGGAAACACCGTGTACGGCAGGCCAAATTCTTCGAGCGCAATGGAAATCTTGCGGCCATTAGGCGTGCGCCAGGTATAAAGATTGATCATTGCGTGGGCTCCGGTCTAAGCAAAACCAGAAGATGGGACGCCCGCGCAGAAACGGCAAGAACTACCGCTACACTTCGCTGTGACTACAGCCAGATGGCCTTGGTTTTATTCAGCCAACTCTGGCGCTGGTCAAGGCCGTGGCGGGCGGGGCCGTTGATCAGGCGAGTGACCTCAGAGATATCATCGGCGTCCGCCGCTACGTTGATATTGCGCGTCAGCCAGAACCGCGCCGCCGCCTGGGCGGCCGGGCCGGCCTGTCCCAAAAGTTCGGGGTGGGCGATGACCGGCAGGCCGGAATAGGCTTCGACCTCGCGGTAATTATTCTTACCCGTAATCATCATGAAACCGCGCCCGCGATAGCGATAACCGTCGCCGGAGGCTTCGTTGCCGTTGCCGAGCCGGTTGGCATAGATGCAGTTACCGATAGCGACCGGCCCTTTGGCGATCAGGGCCTGCGCCGTGGGCCAGACCTTTGACATTGCTGAAGGTCTTATCGAGATAGGCGGCATTTTTATAGTTGGTGCTTTCGACCAGCGCCGAAAACCCTGCACTTTCATGGGCGATCTGGGCCATGAAATGCACCAGCCGTTGGGCGGTGTCGATCTCGGCATCGGCCAGCACGTCATTGATGGCTTCGGCATAGCTCAAAGCCCGGTCAGGCCGGATTTTCGGCACCATGGCGATCAAATGCGCCTGAACAACATCCACCATGCTTGCGCCCCTAACTCTCTTCTCTGGGCCGCTCATGGGGATCGATTGCCGCCAGAGCTTCCTGATCCTCTACCTTTGAGACTAGGCGCGCGGTAATCAGCGGGGATTGGGCTGAGGATACATAGCCGCCGGAATAGTTGGCCACAGCGGCAGGCGGCGGTGAGGTAGGCGGGGTTTCACCAATAATATTCCACAGATTGGGAGAGCCGGTTGAGGTCGCGTCCTTGGGCTTTTGGGTCGAGCGGATGACCATCAGGCGGTTTAAGATATCAAACCAGAACGGCGCGCCCAAGGTGATGGCAAAGGCCGTCATCAGCCAGCCCAGCATAATGGTCAAAAGCCCGATGGTATTGCGCAGGAAATTACCGCCGAACACCAGCGCGTCTTCGGCGTCCATACGCACGTCCAGCAGTTTGACCAGATAATCCAGTTGGGTGTCAAACCAGCCGCGCACACCGGTCGGATTGGCGGGCGTCTCAGAAGGGGCGTTTGGATCTTCCGGAACGGCAATGTTGAAAAAGCGCTCCATCGACTCCAGCGTGTTGTCGTTCCAGCCCAACGGCAGGCCGAGCGTATCAATATAGTCTTTTTCGGTTTCAAGATTTTGCCAGGTCTTGGCCATGTCGGCATTGGGGGCCGGTTCCGCCAGAACCGCCGGCGGGGCGACCATGGCCGGAGCCGCCGCGGTTGAAACATCGGCAGCGACTTCGGACGACGGCAGCGCGTCAATCGTGATCGGCCGAGGTTCGGTTTGGACCCGGCTATGTTCGATATAGGCTTCGGCCTTGGCTACCGCCACCTTACGCAGGGTCGGGTCGCGGTACAGACTGTCGGCGATAACAAAGGTGTTAATATTCAGGATGACTGAGGCGGCCAGCCCCGACCAGAACACGATCTTATGGGTATCGCGCCGGTACCAGCCCGACACCCGCACCATCGACGCATCGTACCAGTTTTCGATCTGTTTCTGAGCCTGAACATAGTCACCGCCACTGGAGCACAGGGCAAATTGCACGACTTTTTTCAGACGCTGATCTTCTAAGCGTTCTGAGGCCTCCAGCAGATTGTTGATATCGCGGCCCTCAATCGTCGAATAGCCGCCCTTATCAGCGACAATATCAAGCAGGGCGGCGGCAAAGCTGTTCGATGAGATATAGGACGGCAGGTTGCGTCCGGCGCGGAATTTGCGCTTATCCGGCGTGGAATAGTCGCCTTGGTACAGTGACTGGATCAGGGGGTGGGTATAAAAGTCCTTGACCAGCGCATATTTCTCAGCCCCGCGTCCGTGATGGCGGCCCAGCATTTCGGTGATGCCGCGTTCCAGCATCCGGCCACGGCTTTTGACAAAGCCTTCCAGCGATTCCCGCGCAATAGTCGTGATCACGCTGATCAGCAGGTACACAAAGACCAGCCCAGCCGCCACCTCTATGGAATCGGGAAACACCATTTCACCCCCAGCCGTTCAGGCCGCCTTAACGCTTCCGCCGGAAACTTCAACCCACGCCACCCTACTAAGGCTGAGTATTAACCAAAATTAACCACAGTTCAATGACGAGACAGCCCTGCGCAGATAATCCGCGCAGGGCTGTGGCAATTTGGATGATATCTGTTGTCTTATCTTGGGCCGAGGTAATCCAGCTTACCGATCTTGACGCCCTTATGGCGGATGATGCCGTAGGCGGTCGTGACGTGGAAAAACAGGTTCGGCAGCACAAAGCCGGTCAGATAGTCATAGCCTTTGAAATGGATGTCACCGCTGCGGACTTTCAATGTGACATCGCGGGTTTCAGCCCCGTCAAACAGGTCACGATCAACGGAATTAATAAACTCGATCGTCTTATCGATACGCTGATGCAGTTCATCAAAGGTGGTTTCGATATCGGCAAAAGACGGGTTTTCGACGCCCGCCAGACGCGCCACGGCCCCCTTAGCGGTATCGGTCGCCAGTTGCACCTGATTGACCAGAGCCAACATATCCTCGATCAGCCGCGCCCCCAGCATGTCTTCGGGCTTTAAGCCATTATCCTCGACATGGGCTTCGGCTTTGTCGAGCAGATGCGACAGGTTTTTGAGCGCCCGCACCAGAACGGGGACGGTCATGGAATACATATCCACGGATACGGCGGTTTTTTCGGGAGCAAGCAGAGACATGGGCTAATCCTCAAGAGCGCATTCCGAAAAGTGTGCAGCGGTTTTCGGATTCAAATGCGCGTTAAAACAATGAACAATCTGATGCTCATGAGGTGCGCCCTAACCGTGCCGTTTTCAAGGCCTTCACACGACTGTGAGCGGCCCCGCACGCTTATCTTCGGCGCGGGCCACAAAGGTTTTTTGTGACGCCGTCGTAAACTCGCGCGAGGTGATGGTCGATACCGTCATCCACTCACCGATCATCTGATCCGGCGTCAGGGTCAGGCGGATAAATCCATTATAATTGTCATCGGCATCAAGGACTTCTGGGTTGACCTCGGCCAGCCCCTTGGCCAGTTCGTAGCCCGGCAGGATCTTATCCAGCCAGCGGGTCGGGCTGGTGATCGAGGTCACGCCCAGTTCAACGCCGACTTGCTGCCCCTGCGCATCATGAAGCTGATTGGCCCAGGCACAGTGGCTGTCGCCCGATATCACCACGGCGCGCGCGTTGGTGGCCTTGATCATGTCGTAAAAGCGCTCACGCTCGGCCGGATAGCCATCCCAGGCATCCAGATTAAGCGGCAGGGGCGGGTTCTGGCTGAACAGGCCCATCATGGCCGTCAGGTACTTTTGCGCCTCAAGCGGCATCATGGGCATGAGGGTTTTGATTTTCTCCGGCCCCAGCACCTTATTGACATCGGGGCCAGCGACACGGGCCATGACGACCTGATTGCCCAGAACCTGCCACCGTACGCCCGCCTCGGTTGATGATTTAAGAGTCGATTTTAGCCACTGGCGCTGCTCTGGCCCGAACAGTTCGCGGGCCGGATCGTTGAGCTTTTTACGGAAAGCCTCGACATTAAGCTGGCGCGTACCGTCGGGCAGGGTCAGCATTTCAACATCATGCTGGTAATCGAGTTGCTTTGAGCGCGCCAGCAGGCGGGTCTCGACCATGATCAGTTCAGCCAGCTTGCCAAAGCGGAAGGAACGATAGATGGCGTCCGACAATTGCCCCGGTTGAGGATCGCGGATCGGCATCCATTCGCGGTAGGCTTTTAAGCCCTTGGCCTTGCGTTCAAACCAGTCGCCTTCACCAGCATTGTGGTTCTCGGCACCGCCGTACCAGGGGTCATTGGTGATCTCATGGTCGTCAAATACGCATATCCACGCGGCGCGGGCATGGGCGGCCTGAAGGTCTGGATCGGCCTTATACTGCGCATGACGCAGGCGGTAGTCATCAAGGCTGACGATCTCATGGGGCGGCTGAGGGATACGGCCCAGCATCTGGCCATTGGTCATGCCGTAGGCGGTAACCGCCGCACCATATTCGTAGATATAGTCGCCCAGATGCACGACCACATCGACTTCCGGCAATTCGGCAATGGCTTTATAGGCATTGAAATAGCCGTTCGGATGCAGCGAACACGACGCCACCGCCATGACCACCTTATCGGTGTTTTCGGGCAGGGTTTGGGTGCGGCCAGTGGGTGATAAGGCCTCACCGGCGCGGAAGCGGTAATAATAGGTGGCGCCGGGTTTCAGGCCCGCAGCATCGACCTTGACCGTATAGTCACGCCCCGCATCGGTCGTTAATTTGCCGGTGGTTATGATCTGCGTAAAGGCTTCATCGGTGGCAATATCATAGGTAACTTGGGTCGGCTTTTGCGCCCCCGACAGCCGCGTCCACAGGATTACGCGGTCATGGAGCGGATCACCCGACGCCACACCGTGCGCGAAGTGCAGACCTTTGAGCTGCGGCGAAACCTCAGACGCCCCCAAAGCGGGCGCGCTACCTACGGCAGCCAGTGACAGTAACGCACGACGACGCGACAGCTTCATAGTGTAGCCCCCTGATCCAGCGATCAGAACGGTTGATTAAACCGCGTCGATGTCAGGGGTATTGCACATCTGTGATGGTTTTGTGTGCAAAGGGTTAACGAAAAAACCCCTCCGGTTTGGCTTCCAGAGGGGTTTCAACACTGTATTTAATCCCGATTAATCCCGGCGCACGCCCATAAAGGCCAGCAGGAACTGGAACATATTGATGAAGTCAATATAGAGGCTTAGCGCGCCATAGTTGGTGGCCATAGCCATGCCAGCCTCATTACCGCCCAAAGCATAGTAGGTGCGCTTTAGATTTTGGGTGTCGTAGGCTGTCCAGCCTGCAAAGATAAGAACACCGATTGCGCTAATTACCAGTTGAGTAATGCCGCTCTTGATCAGGAACATATTTACAAGCACAGCGATAATCAGACCTATGGTCGCCATTAAAAGGAACGTGCGCATACCCGAAAGGTCTTTCTTGGTTGTATAACCAAAAAGGCTTAGCGCACCAAAGGCAGCCGCCGTCACGAAGAAAGTAGTGGCAATGGATTGGCCTGTGTAGACTATTCCCAACACGCCCATGGAAAGCCCGATCAGGCCAACTATCAGCCAATAAAGGATCGCCGTAGACGTAGTCGTAGGGTTACGCATTACAAAGCCCGCCCCCAAAAGGATGACTAAAGGCGCAAAAGCTACACCCATACCTAGCGGCGTATAGCCCATACCGCCCGTTGCGGTCCGTTGAAAGAACAAGGCCGTCACTTCCGGTACGAAGGCGACAACGGCAGCCAGCAACCCCGTTACAACGAGGCCCAGCCCCATCTTGTTGTAGACGCCGAGCATGAACTTACGTAAGCCCTCGTCATAGGCGAGGTCAACCGTAGGTGCCGAAGAGTATTGACCTTTATAGTCACTCATTAGAAAAATTTCCCTTTTGCCGTTTCCAACCATATGGAACTTAAAGCTTAGTGTAGCATATTATATGGTGAAATTGCCAATTCTTCGCAAGTCCCGCCTTCACAATTCTATAAAGGCTTCGTGATAGACGGCAAACCCATGAAATTTTGAGAGTTTTTGATGAACTATTCCGAACTGGGCCGCACCGGCATTAAGGTCTCCCGCGTATGTCTGGGCACCATGACCTGGGGGCAGCAAAATACCGCGGCCGAGGGCCACGCCCAGATGGACTATGCGACCTCCCGCGGCATCAACTTCTTTGATACCGCTGAGGTCTATGCCGTGCCGCCCAAGGCCGAAACTTACGGAGCGACTGAGACCATTATCGGCAACTGGTTCAAGGCGACGGGCAAGCGTCAGGACATCGTTCTGGCCTCCAAGGTCACCGGCCGCGAAGACATGATGAAGTGGATCAGAGGCGGCCCGCGCCACACCCGCGCCCATATCGATGAGGCCGTCGAGGGATCGCTGAAACGCCTGCAAACCGACTATATCGACCTTTATCAATTGCACTGGCCCGACCGGCGCTATCCGGGGTTTGGCTTCCACAGCTATGTTGATTATGACGCCGACTATGAGGCGTTTGAGACCATTCTGGAAAGCCTCGACGCCCACATCAAAAAGGGCAATATCCGCCATTTTGGCGTGTCGAATGAGAGCCCGTGGGGCCTGATGCGCTTTATCGCCGAGAGCGATAAGCGCGGCCTGCCCCGCCCGGCGTCGATCCAGAATTGTTACAACCTCGTCACCCGCGTGTTTGAATATGGGCTGGCTGAGGTGGCGTTGCGTGAGCAGGTTGGGCTTCTGGCCTATTCCCCGCTGGCGCAGGGCTATCTGACCGGCAAGTATCAGGGCGGGGCGCGACCTGACGGCGCGCGCAAGACCCTGTTTGAACGGCTGGGGCGCTATGAACGACCGGGCGGGATCGAGGCCATTGATGCCTATGTTGACCTGGCGCGGATCTTGGGATTATCGCCTGAGCAACTGGCCCTGAAATTCGTCGATAGCCGCCCGTTTGTGACCTCAACCATCATTGGCGCCACGACGATGGAACAGCTTAAAACCGATATCGACGCTTTTGAGCTTGAGTGGACCAAAAAACTGGAGACTCAGGTCGATAAGGTGTTCAAAATCCACAGAAGCCCAGCCGCATAAGGTTTTCCATGTTCCGTTCCGTTTTGTTTATCCCGTGCGGCAACCCCAAAGCCCTGTCGAAAGCGCATAGCCTGAAGGCCGACGCGTTGATTTTTGACCTTGAGGACGCCGTCGGCGACACAGTCAAGGCGGCAGCACTTGAGGGCCTGATCGAGACCGCCGGGGCCGGTGATTTCGCGACACCTTACCGCATGGTGCGGGTCAATCCGGAGACAGCGGAGCCGGACTTAAAAGCCTTTGGTGACCTGTTTGCCGCCGGACGGTTGCACGGCATTGTCATCCCCAAGGTCGCCAGCCCGCAGGCGATTGAGGACATGGCCTTTATGATGCCCGAAGTGGATCTGTGGGCCATGATCGAGACCCCGATGGGAGTGGTCAGATTACCCGACATTGCCAAACTGTCCGGTAAGCAGCCGCTCAAGGGGCTGATCGCCGGGCCTAACGATCTGCGCAGCGGCCTGCGCGCCGCCTCGACGCCCAAACGCATTGAACTGCGTTATGCCCTCAGCCAGATCGTGCTCTATGCCCGCGCTTACGGCTTGATCGCGCTCGACGGGGTATATAATGCCTTTAAGGACGAAGCCGGGTTCCGCGCCGAATGTGTGCAGGGCAAGGCGTTGGGCTTTGATGGCAAGAGCCTGATCCACCCGTCTCAGATCGAAGGCTGCGAGATCGCCTTCTCGCCCAACGCCACCGAGATCGCCTGGGCGCAGGCGGTGCTTTTGGCCTATGAAGCGCCGGAAAATGCCTTAGCCGGCGTGGTGTCGGTAAACGGTGAGATGATCGAGCGCCTGCACCTTAAACGCGCCCGTGAAATCCTGAGTTTGTAAAGGCGCGGGTGAAACCGCCGCCTACAGAAAGTTTTTAATGATTTCAGTTTAGATTACTTTATCTGGCATCTGGAGTCATCGCATGTCTGATAAAACCTCTTGTAACGGCTGCCGCGATGGGGTCGGCTTTGAGTTGCCGATCACCATGGCCTTTCAGCCGATAGTCAATGTGGCGGAAGGCTTCGTGTTTGCTCACGAAGCCCTGGTTCGCGGCGTTAATGGCGAAGGTGCTGGCCAGGTTTTGTCTCAGGTGTCAGACCAAAACCGCTATGCCTTTGATCAGGCCTGCCGGGTTAAGGCCATTGAGCTGGCCGCCGGTCTGAACTTCGCCCAAAACGGCACGCACCTGTCGATCAATTTCCTGCCCAACGCCGTTTATGAGCCGCGCGCCTGTATTCGACTTACCTTAGCTGCGGCGATGAAAAATGATTTCCCGCTACGGAATATCATTTTCGAGTTCACGGAAACCGAGAAGCTTGACACCGTCCATCTGCTGAACATCTTACGATCCTATCGCGCCATGGGTTTTAAGACGGCGATTGATGACTTTGGGTCAGGCTATGCGGGCCTTAGCTTGCTATCGAAGTTCCAGCCGGATCTGGTCAAGATCGACATGGATCTTATCCGCGATATCGATAAAGACCGGGTTAAGCGCGTTATCCTCAAAAACACGATTAAGATACTGACCGAACTGGATATTCAGGTCATTTGCGAAGGTATCGAAACCGTCGAAGAATACACCGCTTTACAGGATATGGACGTGAAACTCATGCAAGGCTACCTGTTCGGACGGCCCGCCGTGGCGTTGGCCCCTGAGCCGATGTGGCCCGGAGATCATGCCGGATTAAAAAACACGGCATAATTCCAGGCCATAATTCAGGCGGCCGTTTTCAGTTCCTTAAACCGCCGCCAGGCCCCAAACGCGAAAATCAGCGCCCCGCCCCAGATAAAGGCGAACGACAGAGCGCGCAAAGGCGTGAACAGTTCGCCCTGAAACAGGCCGATGCAAAAGCTGATGGTGGGCGCAATGAACTGGATAAAGCCCATGGTCGACAGGGCCAACCGGCGCGCCACGAATGAAAACAGCGCCAGCGGCAGCACGGTCACCGGCCCGGTCAGGATAAACCAGAAGGCATTGGACGGCGCATCAAAGAAATGGCCCTGCCCCGTCGCTTCAAACCACCACAGATAGATGATCGACGGCACAAACAGGAACACGCACTCAACGAACAGTCCGCCCAGAGCCGTGACTGGCACCTGCTTACGGATGATGCCATAGGCGGCAAAACTAATGGCGATGGTCAGGCCGATATAGGGAATATGGCCCAGCGCCAAAGCCTGCACACCGACACCGACCACCGCCATGCCGATGGCGATCTTACCGTAGATATCGAGCCGCTCGCGGAAGAACGCCGCCCCCACCGCCATATTGATCAGCGGGTTGAGGTAGTACCCCAGCGAGGTTTCCATGGTGTGCTGATTGGTCACCGCCCACACGAACACGCCCCAGTTGATGGCGATCATCACCGACGATAACAGGAGCAGCAGCGCCAGCTTGGGCTTGAGGAAATAGGACATGGCTTCGGGCAGTTGCTTGGTCAGAATGACCAGACCGAACGACCACAGCAGCGCCCACACGGATCGATGCGCCATAATCTCCAGCGCCCCGGCATCAATGGCTTTGAGCGGCAGATAGGCCAGCGGCGCAAAGCCCCATACGCCGTAGCACATGATAGCCAGCCCGATGGGCGAGGTCAGGAAAGAACCGGAAGGTTGTGAAGATGTGCCGGGGGAGGACATGGCATTATACTTTGCAAAATGTAT
Organism: Asticcacaulis sp. SL142; assembly: GCF_026625745.1. NCBI lineage: Bacteria > Pseudomonadati > Pseudomonadota > Alphaproteobacteria > Caulobacterales > Caulobacteraceae > Asticcacaulis > Asticcacaulis sp. SL142. The sequence goes on from NZ_CP113061.1 coordinate 2,130,577, forward strand.
CAAACGATACAGGTCATCGGGTACAAGATTATGAAGGGGCAAACAACGAAAAACCGGCAGAACCTTGGGGGTTCTGCCGGCTAAAACGATCACCTTTTATGAGCGATCTTTAAGCTGTAACTGGCGTCAGAACCCCACGTTCATCAAGAAGCTGTGCAATCTGCACGGCGTTGAGCGCCGCGCCTTTGCGCAGGTTGTCGGACACGCACCAGAAGGCGAGACCGTTCTTGACTGACGGGTCTTTGCGGATACGCGAAATGAAGGTGTCAAACTCACCGACACATTCTTTTGGCGTGATATAGCCGCCCGCTTCGCGCTTATCGATCACGGAAATGCCGGGGGCTTCGCGCAGGATTTCGCGCGCTTCGTCTTCGTCGATCGGGTTTTCAAACTCGACATTGATCGATTCCGAGTGACCAACAAACACCGGCACGCGCACGCAGGTGGCAAACACTTCGATATTCGGATCGAGAATCTTTTTCGTCTCGACCTTCATCTTCCACTCTTCTTTAGTTTGGCCGTCTTCCATGAAGACGTCGATGTGCGGAATGACGTTGAAAGCGATTTCCTTGGAGAACTTCTTGGCCGGGACATCGCCCATGACGAATACAGCCTTGGTCTGGTTCCACAGCTCATCCATGCCTTCTTTGCCGGCACCGGCCGTCGCCTGATAGGTCGAGACGATGACGCGCTTAACCACCGCCGCGTCGTGCAGAGGCTTTAGGGCCACAACCATCTGGATGGTCGAGCAGTTCGGGTTAGCGATGATGTTCTTTTTCTTGCAGTCCCAGATGGCGTCCGGGTTCACTTCCGGCACGATCAACGGCACGTCCGGGTCCATACGCCAGGCCGAGGAATTGTCGATGACGATCGGGCCAAGCTTGCCGATCTTTTCCGACCAGGCCTTAGACACGTCGCCGCCCGCGCTCATCAGCACGATATCGACCTTAGTGAAATCAAAGGTTTCCAGATCAAGACATTTGAGGGTGCGGTTGCCGAATGAGACTTCAACCCCAATCGATTTGCGCGAAGCGACCGCGTAAATGTCCTTAATCGGGAAATTGACTTCTTCGAGAGTCGCCATCATTTCGCGACCCACGGCGCCGGTAGCGCCTACAACTGCAACACGATAAGACATCGCGCATACTCCTCAACTGGCCGTAATCTGCGGCCGATATGCGTGCTTTTCGACTTCGACCGCGCACGCAAAAACGGATGCGCGCCCTATACAGCAGTGTGTGGATAATGAAAACGCTTTTTCGTAATCTGGTTATTCAGCAGAACTATCGAAAGTATATGTGATTGGCATTGAGCACGCTGTGCAACCCGGTGCGGTTGGCCCCGATCAGGACGCGGTCCAGCGCCCCCAAAAGCCCCTCAGAAGTAAACGGCTTTTTCAGGAACCCGTCGCCGCCGGCGGCATGGCCCTCATTAATGTGGTCTTCGTCATCATTGCTGGTCACCAGCAGGATCGGACAGTGGCTAAGGTGGAAGCCTTCTTCGATCTGGCGGATTTCGCGCGTGGCTTCTATGCCCGATTTGACCGGCATCTGAATATCCATCAGGATCGCGTCATATTCGTCTTCCTGATAGGCCTCGACCGCCTCTTCGCCATTGCGGACAAAGTCGACCTCAACCCCGGTCGCCGCCAGCATGAGATCGATCATGCGGGAATGGGTGCTGTTATCCTCAACGCATAGAACCTTCATCGGACACTCCCTTTGCTTCGATGTTTCACCACCGTTCACGCGGCTTTCCAAAAATGAAACATTCCGAAACAAACCCAAGCAAGAACGCTGCCAGTTAAGCGTTAACAGGGGGTGTGCAAAAAACCGATCCGCAGGCTTAAAACCTTCTGTTACCGGGTGATAAACGCGCCGATTTGACACAGTGGGCAGGCTTTACGCAGATGCGGCATTTTTTTAACGCGATCATCATCAAGTTTTGCTAAGGCTGACGGCATGAGCAGCGCCATTAAATCCCAGTACAAACGCCTGATCAAATCCGGCGACCTGACCCCCGATCCGGCCCAGAGTGCGGCGATTGACGTGCTGATCAAACTGGAATGTAAGATTTACCGCTCTCAATCATTCTGGCGGCAGTTTTTAGGGATCAGCCCGCGAGTTTACGGACTTTATCTGTGGGGCCTGCCCGGTCGCGGCAAGTCGATGATGATGGATCTGTTCTATGATCAGATCAGATTCCCGTCCAAGCGCCGCATCCATTTTCACACCTTTATGGCCGAGGTGCACGGCTATGTGAAACAATGGCGCGAAAGCGACGCGAAGACGCGCAAAGCCATTTTTGGCACCCATAAAGGCGATGACCCGATTGCGCCGATTGCCGGACTGATTGCCAAGCGCTCGAAACTGCTGTGTTTCGATGAGCTACAGGTCACCGATATTGCCGATGCCATGATGTTGGGGCGGCTGTTTGAAGCCCTGTTTGCGCGCAAGGTGATCGTCGTCATCACCTCTAACCGGGCCCCGGATGAGCTTTACAAAAACGGCCTGAACCGCGACCTGTTTGCGCCGTTTATCCGTATGATTGCGGAAAAGATGAAGGTGCTTGAGGTCAAGGGCCCCAAGGATTTCCGGCTGGATCGACTCAAAGGCTCAAAGGTCTATTTCACGCCGTCAGAGTCAGGTACTGAGGTCGCCACCTACAACGCCCTGTGGGCCAAGCTGACCAAAAACCTGACGGAAACCGGTGCGTGCCTTGAGGTCAATGAGCGTCGCTTAGAGTTCAAGCGGGCGGCGGGGCCCCTGTTGCGGGCGTCATTTGCTGAGCTGTGCGCGGCCAATAATGGCGCGCAAGATTATCTGGCGATTGCGGAGCGCTTCACCACCGTCTTTATCGACCATGTGCCGCGCTTAAGCATCGATAAACGCAACGAAGCCCGCCGGTTTGTGACCCTTATTGACGCGCTCTATGAGGCAGGCACCAAGCTGGTCGTTCTGGCCGAGGCCGAACCGGCGGATCTCTACCCCAAGGGCGACGGCGCGTTTGAGTTCGAGCGTACGGTGTCACGATTGGAAGAGATGCGCTCGGAAGCCTACCTTGATCGCGTGGCTCAATGAGAACTCCCCCTGTTGCAGGGGGAGCTGATATAAATCATTGATTTATATCAGAGGGGGTATCCCTTCTCTGAAAAAAGCATTTAAATACAGTTATAAACACAATCCATCAGCCGTACCGAGCGCGGATCACCGATCAGGTAATTGGATTGCCGGTTCATGGCATAGGCCGCCGACAGCTTCTTATCCGGATCGGCCATGACCATCGACCCGCCATTGCCGGAATGACCGACAGCGCGTTCGTTCTTGCCGTAGATGAGAATGTTTTTATTGCGCAGGAAGCCTGCCGCCCACGACAGCTTAAAGGGCAGGACGCGGTCGGGGCCATAGACGCGTTCACGCAAGGCCTGCCCTAACGCGCTCAAAGATATCACCCGATCCCCGCCGATAAAGCCGCCGGTGGCAATGATGTTCATGTACTTCGCCAGCGCTTCAGAGGTGGCATGACCGTTGGCGGCAGGCATTTCAAGCGAGCGCCACTCCGCCGATCCGCGACCGCCGGGGAAAGCGCCTTTGTTCAGAAACGCCGCTTTTTTGATGTCATCGACCTCACCGAAATTGGGCACGGTTGAGGGTTTTTGCAGGTCGCTGATCCTGTCAAATTCACTTTCGGGCGTGCCTATATAGAGATCCAGATCGTACTTACCCGCAATATCCTCACGCAACGCCGTCCCCAGCGTGCGGCCATCGGCGCGTCTGAAAAGCTCGCCCAGCATAAAGCCGGTCGTATAGGGATGGTAACCTGACCCTTCGCCCGGCGTCCACAGCGGCGTTTGTTCGCAGATCGCCTCAAGCACCGCCGGAATATCGAACCACAGTTCCGGCGCGCGTGGCGGATCAAAACCCGGAATCCCGCCCTGATGAGAAATCAGTTGACCGAGCGTAATCTGATCCTTGCCGTTCTGACCAAATTCTGGCCAATAGCTGGCGACGGTGGCTTCATAATCCAGCTTACCCTGATCGACCAGCCGCGCGATCATCAGGGCGGTGACGGCCTTGGTCGAGGAAAACACCGGCACCAGTGTCTTATCGGTAAACGCAACCTCGCCGCCCCGGTCGACCGATCCAGCCCACAGGTCGAGGATCACCTCCCCGTCCTGCACCACCGTAAAGCGCGCCCCACGCTCATGACCTTCGGCAAAATTAGCCGCGAACGCATCTTTGACGGGGCCGAGATGAGCCGCTGCAAACCCGTGAATATCCGTCATGAAACTGTTCCCCTTAACCAACAGACTTGTGTTTATCCCGCGTTGCCAAAAACAGCAATAATGATGACCTGCAATATTGTTATGGCGACGGAAAGGGGCTCTAATGGCGTTAAACCAGCAGAGAATAACGGGAGCTATTCATGACCAATTTCCATCGGATGTTCGGCGCAGCCCTCATGGGGGCGGCCATAGTTTGCGTAAGCGCACCGGCTATGGCCGAAGATGCAGCCCTGAAAGCCGCCGCCTCTGGCGCGTGGCGCGCGCCTGAAAATGCCGCCCGCGATCAGTACCGCCATCCGGTCGAAGCCCTGACCTTCTGGGGCCTTAAACCCGGCATGACCGTGGTTGATGTCAACCCTGGCAACAAAGGCTGGTGGACCGAGATTCTGGCCCCCTACGCCAAGGCAACCGGCGGGGCCTATGTGGCAGCCGTCGGCAATGTCGCCAACTATTCTGCCGGTGATCCGGCCATCATGGGCGATGTCAAAGCCTATACCCTGTCGCCCACGGTCAATGAAGTCCCGGCCGGTTCGGTCGATATGGTTCTGGTGGCGCGCTATTTCCACAACTGGGCCCGTCAGGACGGCACAACCGATGCCTATATGAGCGCGTTCAATACCATGCTTAAGCCCGGTGGCATTTTAGCTGTCGAACAGCACCGCGCCCCGGAAGGCTCAGACCCGAAGGCCGGCACCGGCTATGTACCGGAATCCTATGTGATCGAAGCCGCAAAAAAAGCCGGGTTTGAACTGGTCGCGAAATCCGAAATCAACGCCAACCCCAAGGACACCAAAGACCATCCGTTTGGTGTCTGGACGCTTAAGCCCATTCGCACAAGTGCGGCCCGTGGTCAGGAACCCGCCGCGGACTTTGACCGCGCCAAATATGATGCGATTGGCGAGTCCGACCGCATGACCTTGAAGTTCAAAAAGGTGAAGTAAACACCGCCCTGATAAGTTCCTTACAAACAGACCGCGCCGGATATTGTGATACCGGCGCACAAGATACAGCTCTTATGGCGTGTTAAGGTTTGCCCTTAACACGCCATTTTTTTAACGCGCATTCCAAGGAGCCGGATCATGGGTATTTTCTCAAAAATCAAGGACGCTATTTTCGGAAAGAAAAAGGCGGCACCTACGCCAGCGGCACCTTCCGCACCGGCAGCGGCGCAACCCGCGCCGACCGTGGCCCCCGCGCCGGTTGAGGTGATGGAACCCGTCGATGTCGAAGCCATTATGGAACAGTTGGCCAAAGACTATGGTCAGCCGTCAAACTGGCGCACCTCGATCGTCGATCTGATGAAGCTACTTGATCTTGATTCCAGCTATGCAGCGCGTAAAGAACTGGCCGAAGAGCTTGGATTCAGCGGGGCTTATGATGGCTCAGCCGATGACAATATCTGGCTGCACAAACAGGTCATGAAAAAGCTGGCCGAAAACGGCGGCAAGGTGCCGAATGAATTAAAGGATTAAGGCGCTGTTTTGATGATGTTGATACCGGTATGTTTATCATTGAATAGCTGATCAGCACACCAAGCTGAGACGAGGCCGTTTAAGGCTGTTATTTCATCGTCATATTCTGTTAGTTCCGTGTAAACTTCATGTACTAAAGGTTTCACGTTTTGAGGCACCTTGTCCTCTAAAGGAAACGTTTGGCACCATTTTAATAAAGCTTGACGCTCGTCTTTAGCATTAACCTGACTAATATATGTGCCACCTTCGCATTCTACGATTATGGTATAAAGTGCGTCCATTGCCCCCTCCGTCTGGCCTTCTGCCATCCACCTCCCCCGTAAACAGGGGAGGAGAAAGTCAGCATAATTCCTCCGCCCCTGCAAGCGTAGCTCTGCGGGGGAGGTGGCTTTTGAGCGTAGCGAGAAAGACGGAGGGGGCAATCTGCAAACAAAAAACCCCAAGCCGTTGGCTTGGGGTTTTTTAGTTTTCAATATCGAAAATACACTGAGCGACAGCGAAGGACTTTCGATATTAGTATCTATAATGCTCCGGCTTATACGGGCCTTCGACCGGCACATTGATATAATCGGCCTGCTCCTGATTGAGCATAGTCAGCTTAGCGCCCAGCTTTTCAAGGTGCAGAAGTGCGACCTTTTCATCCAGCTTCTTCGGCAGGGTATAAACCTGTTTTTCATAGGCCTTATTGTTGGTCCACAGCTCAATCTGCGCCAGGGTCTGGTTAGTGAACGATGCCGACATCACAAATGACGGGTGGCCGGTGGCGTTACCCAGATTGACCAGACGACCTTCGGACAAAAGGATGATCTTCTTGCCGTCCGGGAATTCGACGTGGTGCACCTGCGGCTTGATTTCGTCCCACTTGAAGTTCTTCAGCGACGCGACCTGAATCTCAGAGTCAAAGTGGCCGATGTTACAGACAATCGCGTTGTGCTTCATGGCGCGCATGTGCTCAAGGCGCAGCACATCTTTGTTGCCGGTGGCGGTGACGAAAATGTCGGCCTGAGCGGCGGCGTCCTCAACCGTGCGGACTTCATAGCCTTCCATCGCGGCTTGCAAGGCGCAGATCGGATCGACTTCAGTGACGATCACGCGCGCGCCGCCGTTACGAAGTGATGCGGCCGAACCCTTACCGACATCGCCATAGCCCAGCACAACCGCGACCTTACCGGCCAGCATGACGTCAGTGGCGCGGCGGATAGCGTCGACCAGCGATTCGCGGCAGCCATAAAGGTTGTCGAACTTCGACTTGGTGACCGAGTCATTGACGTTGATGGCCGGGAACGGCAGCTCGCCCTTTTGGGCCATCTGGTACAGGCGGTGGACGCCGGTGGTGGTTTCTTCCGATACGCCGATAATGGCGTCACGGATGGCCGAATAGAAACCGGGCTTTTCCTTGAGATAGCGCTTCATGACCTTATAGAGCGCTTCTTCTTCCTCATTGGTCGGGTTGTCGAGCACGGAGGCATCCTGTTCCGCTTTCGGGCCCAGAACGGTCAGCAGGGTCGCATCGCCACCGTCATCAAGGATCAGGTTCGGATAGCCGCCATCGTGCCACTCAAAAATCTTGTGCGCATAGTCCCAGTATTCTTCAAGGGTTTCACCCTTAATCGCAAATACCGGCGTGCCCTTGGCGGCAATCGCCGCGGCGGCATGGTCCTGGGTCGAGAAGATATTGCACGACGCCCAGCGCACTTCGGCGCCGAGGGCTTGCAGGGTTTCAATTAGCACACCGGTCTGAATAGTCATGTGCAGGGAGCCGGCGATACGCGCCCCTTTGAGGACCTGCTTAGGGCCATATTCTTCGCGGGTCGCCATCAGGCCGGGCATTTCGCCTTCGGCAATGTCCAGTTCCTTACGGCCCCAATCGGCCAGGCCCAAGTCTTTTACAATATAGTCGCCCATAGGGTTCGCCTCATCTCGTTTCAAATGTTCCCTGCTTTATAACGGCAGACGCGAGACGATGCAATAAAGATATAAAGATATCTTTATATGGGAAAGTTTTGGGCAATCTGTTCGATCCAACCCACGCTGGCCTGGTACGCCCAGATCGTGAAATCAACGACATAGTGGGCAAAGTAATAGACATAGGCTACGGCGCCTGCGGCCACCGAAAGCCCCGCCAGCATGAAGATACCATCACGTTGCAGGATGGCCAGCCCGGTCAGCACCACCGCCACCCCCGGAATGACATTGGCCCCCGGCATGGGCAGCAATAGGATCAGGGCCATGACCAGGGTTTGTAAACCCAGATAGATCATGGCCGGCCCGCGCGTCAGAAACACCCAGCGCGGTCGCGCCAGATATTCAACCTTACGCAATACACCCGCGCAGGCCTTAAGCACCTTTCGGAAATCCTCCCCCTTGAAATCCCAGCGCTTGACGAAGCCCGGCATCCACAAAGCCTTATGGTGCAGCAGCATCTGGATCGACGGCGGCAGCAGCAAAAGGCCAAAGACTGTTGATATGCCCGGCACGTTGGGAATACAGATCGGCAGGGCCAGAATGATCAGCAACAAACCGATCCCACGCCCTTCCAGCCGCGCCAGCAGGTCACCGACACTGACCCGGTCGCCATCAAGGCTGCCCGCCAGTTCATCAATGATTTGCGACGCCGGAATCCGGTGCTGGCCCTTGGGCATATCGTTCCCCACACTAAGGCGCACAGCAAAGAATAGTCTGGCTGATTTGGCAAGCCCGTTTGACCTTACGGGGCGTTTCGGTCTAATCCATCGATCAAAGAAGGAGACCGTCTCTTGGCCGACAGCGTACATCCCGTTCAGGTTTCAGTTCGTCACGACTGGTCAAAGGCGGAGATCGCTGATCTGTTTGACCTGCCGTTCATGGAACTGGTGTTCCGCGCGGCCACCGTCCATCGTCAGAGCTTTGATCCGTCTGAAGTTCAGCTATCGCAGCTTTTGTCGATCAAGACTGGCGGTTGCGCCGAAAACTGCGGTTATTGCTCCCAGTCGGCCAGCTTTAAAACTGGCCTTAAGGCCTCAAAACTGATGCCCGTGGATGAAGTCTTGGCCGCCGCCAAAGCCGCCCGTGACAGCGGAGCGCAACGCTTTTGCATGGGGGCGGCATGGCGCGATCTGAAAGACCGCGATGTCCCGGCCTTGGCCACCATGATCGGCGGCGTCAAAGCGCTGGGGCTTGAGACCTGCGCGACGCTTGGCATGATCACGCCGGATCAGGCCAAAACCCTTAAAGACGCAGGCCTTGATTACTACAACCACAACCTTGATACCTCGCCCGAATATTACGACAGCGTGGTCACCACCCGCACCTATCAGGATCGCCTCGATACGCTCGAGGCCGTCAAAAATGTCGGCATGAAAACCTGCTGCGGCGGCATTACCGGCATGGGGGAGGCCCGCGCTGATCGCGTCTCGTTCCTGCATCAACTGGCGACCCTGCGCCACCACCCGGATTCGATCCCGATCAATAATCTGGTGCCGGTGGCAGGCACGCCTCTGGGCGATAAGGCGCGCATTGAGGGCGGCATTTCAGGGATTGAATTTGTGCGCACTATCGCCGTCGCCCGCATCGTTTGCCCGCACTCAATGGTGCGGCTGTCGGCAGGCCGGAATGAGATGAGCGAGGAGCTTCAGGCCTTATGTTTCATGGCAGGAGCCAATTCGATCTTTGTTGGCGATCAGTTGCTGACCACGCCCAACCCTGAGCGTGGATCGGACGCCCATCTGTTTGCCGAACTGGGCCTTAAACCCATGACCATGGCGTAACTATCCACCGCATCGCAGCAAGGGTTTACAGACCGTAAACACATCCGCCCTAAAGTCGCCCTATATCTGCGACAAAACCGGATCAGGATGACCTTGCCCCCCGCCACGCCCGAAATGACTGGCCGTCCTTTAGTGTCCATTATTATGGCCAACTATCGCGGTGGCCGGTTTCTGAACGCGGCGCTGACCTCGGCCCTGTCGCAGACCGTGCGCGATATCGAAATCATCGTCTCGGATGATGCCTCCCCTGACAACAGTGTTGAAATTATTCGTGCCATCATGGCCGAAGACGACCGGGTCAGGCTGATCGAAGCGCCGGAAAATGGCGGCCCGGCCAGGGCCCGCAACCGCGCGCTTGATGCCGCTCGTGGCGAGTGGATCGCCATTGTCGATTCCGACGATTACCAGCACCCGCAACGGCTGGAGCGGCTTCTGGCTGCCGCCCGCGATCATAATGCCGATCTGGTGGCCGATGATCTCCTGCATTTCCATGATGACAACAGCCAGCCGATATCGTTCCTGATGCTGGATCATGGTTTGACCCAACCGTTTGACCTGACCACCGAGTTGTTTATTCGCGCCAATACGGCCCGCAGCGGACTGCCAACGCTGGGCTACATCAAGCCTCTGATCCGGCGGGAAAGCTTAAGCGCGCTGCGTTACGACACCGGTCTAAAGGTCGCCGAAGATTATGATCTGGTGGTGCGTCTGCTGGCGGGCGGAGCCAAAGGCTATGTCGTACCCGATCCGACCTATCTGTACCGTCGCCACGGCGGCTCGATCTCGCACCGCATGTCTAAGACAATCCTCACTGACATGATCGATAATCATAACCGCTTTGTCGCGGACTGCGGCCCGTTTGATGCGCCGGTTCAGGCTGCGCTTAACGCCCGTATGAAGGGCATGGAAACCGATCTGGCCTATGAGCGGCTGGTCGCGGCCATTAAGGCGAAGCAGATGACTAAGGCGATTGGCATACTGGCCCGCGCCCCTGCCCTGATTGGGAATCTTTACCGCTCATTGCGCGAACGCAGCGCCCGCCCAGAGGCCCTGCCATCCACTACCGCCTCTGCTGGCACGAAGGCTCAGGCCCTCATCCTGTGCGATAAAGCGCTGGGTGCGGATTCCCTCACCAGACTTAAAGCCCTTGCCATGCAACAGGAGGCTGATACATTCGCCACAGTCACTGTGCCTGACGGGTTTATGACGGAGCCGTTGTTGACAGACCCTGCCACATACCGCGACCTTTGGAACCATGCCGAAAGGCTTGGCAATCCGGAAGCGCTGATCGTGGTGTGCGACGGACCGGCGGCGGTCAATGCGGCAGGGTATCTGCCGCGCAGAAACATAGCCGGACTTACCGGCACCAAAGAAAGACCTCTGTCATGACGGCTACCCGCCAAGATGTTCAGGAAAAAGACACCCATAAGGGCCGCAGGGTTCCCTATGATCCCGGCGTCATTATGCGCTTTAATATTCCGATCATTCTGACCTGCCTGTGTCTGGCGGCCCTGATGCTGGAGCCTTTGTTTACCTCACGGGCGGCGCTGGCCTTTCTGGTTTTTGGCGCGCTGTTGATGCTTCATCGCACTAAGCTCAGCCTGATTGCGCTCAACAAGCATTGGTATCTGCTGATCCTGCCGGTCTATTGCCTGCTGTCGATCTTCTGGTCGCAATATCCGGCGGTGACGGCGCGGCAGGGCTTTCAGTTGGCCCTGACCCTGATTATCGCCATTGTGATTGCCACCCGCGTCGCCCCGCGCAATCTGTTTTTCATACTGTTTGTCTGCAACCTGATGGTGCTGGCCCTGTGCCTGATTTTCGGTGCGCGTCCGGGAGCCGGTGCCTGGCAAGGGATTTTCGCCAGTAAGAACGCGTTTGCCACCGTCATCGCCATGGTGTTTCTGTTCTCGCTGGCGCTTATTTATGAGAAACGGGTCAAAATCACGCTTAAGATCGTGGCGCTTGGCATCATGTCGATCTGTCCGTTTCTGCTGCTTAAGGCGCAGTCGGCCGGGGTGATCATGGGCCTTGTCCCGCCGGTCATGATGATGGTGCTGTTTCAGTTGACCCGTAGCTGGAAGCCCATTCAACGCATAACCATTCTGACCTTTGCCACCTGGGCGGCCATTGTCGCCGGTCTGGCGCTCGCCCCCTATTTCAGCGACATGTTCGCCAGCGTGCTGCGCTATTTTGGTAAGGACCCGACCCTGACCGGACGGACCGAATTGTGGGACATCGCCTTTGCCCACATCCGTGAACACCCGATGCTCGGCATTGGCTACCGCGCCTACTGGGTGATTGGCAATCCTGACGCCGAAGCCCTGTGGCTCAAGTTTGGCGTTAAATCCGGCGGCGGCTTCCATTTCCACAATCTCTATATTTCCAATGCGGTGGAAATCGGCATTATCGGCGTGGCGATCCAGTCGGTGATCCTGCTCGGCACCTTCATTGCCGCACTTTATAAACTGATTATTGCCCCGACGACGGAGAAGATGTTCTTTGTCATGTTCATGCTGTTCATTCTTTACCGCAGCTTCGGCGAAGTGCAGGTCTTCTTCGGGTTCAGCGATGTGTCGATGCTGGTCTATGCCATCTGCGTCTACAGCCTGAAAAAGGAGGAGTCTGAGCGACGCCCATCCACGCGCTATGTCCGCAAACGCCTGCGCCCCGGCCCGCCGTCAAAGCCAAAATCTGAACCGACTGAGCCCGCGCCGGTTACCTGATTTTTAAAGCGTTTCGCCATCGCATGGCTTCATGTGATGGATTAAGAAGAGCGATAAAACAAAGAGTTAGAAAAAATTTCGATCAAATTGGATCGAAATTTTCTCTAAAGCGTACCGAGTTTATTTTATTTAAGGATATTTCATCATGCCGGAATTACCCGACGGCCCTGAAACTGGCCTCGTCCATGTACGGATGCCGACCTATAAGCGCCCGGAGCTTTTGCGGCGCGCCCTGACCTCTTTGCAGCAACAGACCTGGGAAAACTGGGTGTGCGACATCTACGACGATGACCCGGAAGCGGCGGGGGGTGAAGTGGTGCGCGAACTGGCCGATCCGCGTATTCACTACACACAAAACAAGCCGCAGAAATACGCCTCCGCCAACATCAATACCTGTTTCACCCTGAATAATCCGCGCGATGCCGACTATTTCTGTGTGCTGGAAGATGACAATTACCTGCTGCCGGAGTTTATGGCCGAAAACATCGCTGTCGTGCGCGACCATAAGGTCAATCTGGTCTTGCGCAACCAGATCACCGAGTTCAACAGCCATGTCGAGGTGCCGACCTTAAGCACAGACGGCGTACTCGATCACCTATTCAAAGAGGGGATCTATACGCCGGAAATGTTCCGGCTGTCGCTGATCATGGGTATTGGCGTCTCCAATGGTGGCCTGTTCTGGACGCGTCATACAAAAAGCCCGATCGAGATCACCTGCACCTGCACCGCGGTATTGCAGGAATATATCCGCACCTTCATCCTGACCGAGCCGATCTATGTGGCCATGAAGCCTCTGGCGGTGTGGATGGAAAACGAAGCCGCGACCACCCGTAATGGCGGCGATAAGGCCGCCTATATGCAGCGCGAACTCAATCTGAAACGCGCTATCCAGACCCTGCAACGAGCCACATGGAAGGCGACGCCCGCCGCGGTGCGCCAGAATTTTCTGGAGCATCCGGCCTTCACCACCGCCGCTGATGCCCGTGAACGCGGTCTGATCAAGGCCCATCTGGGCGGTCTTGTCCCTAAAACCGTACCGCTGCGCGAAGCCATTGAGCTTATCTTACGAGGTAGCCTGATACGGTTCAGCGGTAAAACCGACGCCGACTTTGAGGCGCTGGTTAAAAATCAGGGTTTATAAATTCTTAATAAAGGTTAATATCAGGTCGAGTTTCCACCTCGGCATGCCTGCCACATCGTCGCTCTGGAGATGATAGTTCCTGCGTTGGTACAGTTTTTGCTCATCACGCCTGTAGTATCACTTCGAGACCAATACGATGGACAAGCAAATCAAGGTGTTAGCACCTACCGGGTATCCTTGGGCCTTTAACGGTCCGCGCCGTTCGCGCCACAGGGTACGCAATCGCCGCTTCGTCCCGTTCAACCGGGTCAATGGCACACTGGACGGGGTGACGGTCTTTAATCCGGTCGATGAACTGGGTAGCGATCTGTTGCATGCCTTCAACCGTGTCCCCGTCACCACAAAGCCCTATATTATCGGCTTTGAATCGCACCTGCCGCGCATTTTCGGCATCGAGGACAAACCCGCCTATCACCACTTTCTCTATAAGCGCCTGCTGTCGTCGAAGTGCCGTAAGATCATCGCCATTTCAGACTACGCCCTGAGAAACTTTGAACGTGATCTGGCCGCCAGTGACCTCAGCCCAGCCCAAAAAGCTACCCTGCGGGCCAAGGCCGAAGTGCGCTATCCCAATATGGTACTGCCGGAGGTGGCGGACATCGGCGATCTGCCGCAGCCTGATAATTACCAGATCAGCTTTATCGGCAATCACTTTGCCCGCAAAGGCGGCTGCGCCATGGCCCGCATGGCCGAACTGAGCCTTAAGAAAAAGCTGCCCTTTACCTTTACCATCGTGTCTTCGCTTCAGTACGGCGGCCATATCTGGTCAGACCCGACCAATCCGGAATTTTACGAGCCCTACCTGAAACTGCTCGACCTGCCCAATGTCCGCCATATCCCAAAGCTTGATAATACCGGCGTCGTGAAACTGCTCGGCGACAGCTATGCCTCGACCCTTTTGACCTTCTCAGACACCTTTGGCTACAGCGCCATCGAATCCCTGGCCCAGGGTACGCCGGTCATAGCCTCAGCTCAGGGGGCCCTGCCGGAGTTTATCAAGGACGGGGTTAACGGCATCATGCTTGACCCGGCCGTCACCGAAGGCGATCCCGACTGGCGCCCGCACTGGTTCGCCCGCAGCACCCGCGCCTTCGAGGACTTGTTCGCCGGAAATGTTGAGCGCTTCGCTCGTCAGGGCATTGAACGGCTGGAGGCCCTGCTGGAATCCCCCGATCAGTACCGCACCATGCGCCATCAGGCCCGCGCGGGCTGTGACACCCAGTTCAGTTCTGAACGGGCCTCAGAATTCTGGGACGATCTTTACCTTAAATCGGTGTGAAACCACATCTGTTTTTTACAGGTAATCAGGTAATATAGGATATCTTCCCGATATCGTCTTTGCCTTGTGCGCTCAGGCCTTTAAGTATAGCCTAAAGCCAGTTTGGTCTTGAGTATAAATCTGTCACGGAACGGGTTGATTATATTTGCACGCTTGTTAGTCTGAGCATGAGCGGTTCGCACTGCCCTTTGACCGTTTGAGGCGTCTGTCAGACTAAGCTATCGCCCCTTTCTGCGGAGACATGCCATGACCGGATCAGTGTTAAAGCCCGTGCTCAAGCCGTTTCTGGCGGCCACCACCGCCGCCTTATCCCTGTTTGCGATACAACCAGCTACGGCTCAAGTCACCGGCGGCGCGTCCTTCGTCGATAACTTCGATAAGGTTGATAAGACCTTCTGGTACGTGTCCCACGGCTGGAGCAACGGTGCCCATCAAAACTGCGGCTGGTCGATGCATGAAACCTTTGCCTACAAAGGCAATCTGAACCTGCGCTTCCAGAAAAAACCCATGGCTGACCGTTTGTTTAGCTGCGGTGAAATCCAGACCAAGGCCACCTATGGCTATGGCACCTACGAAGCGCGCATGAAAACGCCCAAAGGTTCGGGCCTGAACGGTGCTTTCTTTACCTATATCGGGGCGACTCAGGGCAAACCGCACGATGAGATCGACTGGGAAGTCCTGCTGAAAGACACCAGCGTCGCCCAAAGCGGCGGTTATGTGAACGGCAAGGGCATGGGCGCTACCTTGCCTAAGCTGCCCTACAGTGCCGACAGCGATTACATCAATTACGCCTTCGTCTGGGCACCCGACAGCATCAAATATTACATCAACGGCGTGCTGGTCCGCACGCTTGAAAGCCCCGCCCCCCTGCCGTCAAATGCCCAGAAAATCTTTTTCAGCCTGTGGGGCACCAATACCTTGACGGATTGGATGGGCACCTTCATTGAACCGGAAAAGCCTCTGTACATGCTGGTGGACTGGGTGGCCTATACCCGTCCCGGTGATGCCTGCCAGTTCCCGGAGTCGCTTGTCTGTAAACTCAACGGAGCCTAAGTTTTTGCCCACCAGCGTCAGCGTGATTATTGCGGCCAAGGATTCGGCGGATACCATCGTCAGAGCCATCACGTCAGCCCTTAATCAACCTGAGGTTATACAGGTCATCGTCGTTGATGATGGCTCAAAAGATACGACCGCCCAGGTGGCGCGCGATGCCGATGATGGTAGCGGACGGGTTGAGGTCATGTCGCTTGGTAAAAACCATGGCCCCGCCTATGCCCGCAACCGGGCGCTTGAGGTCTGCCGCGGGCAGTTGGCCGCCATTCTCGATGCCGATGACTTTTTGTTGCCCGGTCGTTTTACCCGCCTGTTGCCGCACGCCGACTGGGACATGATCGCTGATAATATCGCCTTTGTGCCAACGGGCTACGATGCGCCGCTTGAGATCAAGGGTACGGATGATGCCCACCCCCTAAGCCTTGAAGATTTTGTGCTGGGCAACCTGACGCGCGATGACATGCACCGCGGCGAACTGGGCTTTCTAAAACCCGTCATCCGTCTGGCCTTCCTCAAGGCCCACAAGTTGTCCTATAATGAGGGCCTGCGGCTGGGCGAAGATTACGACCTCTATGCCCGTATGCTGGCGGCAGGCGGGCGGTTCAAAACCACACGGACCTTGGGTTATGGCGCGGTCGTGCGCCCCAATTCCTTAAGCGGTCAGCACCGCACCGAAGATCTGCGCCGGCTGGCCGATGCTGATCATGATCTGTTGGCCCTGCCCCTGTCGGCACCTGAGCGCCAAGCCATAGCCCTGCACGAAACCCAGACCCGTAACCGCTATCGCCATCGTCACTATCTTGATCTCAAACGCGATAAGGGGGCGGTGGCGACAGTAATGGCTCTGCTGGGCGATCCGGTCTCATGGCTGCCGGTCGTAAGCGGCGTGTTGCGCGACAAGTTATCGTCGCCGCCCGCGCCGCCCGCCAACAGCGATGTGCGTTATCTTTTCCCGCTGCCCGAAGCCTGAACCAAAATCGCTTCAAACTGATCGATCTGAGCCGCCGGATCGATCTCTGGCCGACGCGCATAGGCCCGCGCCGTCTGCGACAGGGCGGCATAATGATCGCTGTCCGACCACATCCGCTTTAACTCCGCCGCCCAATCCGCCGTGTCGCTTCCCACCGGCATCAAAACGCCACCGGGGCCGACCGCCTCGCCCAAGCCACCGACATTGGCCGCCAGCACAGGTATGCCGCTGCAATGAGCCTCAGACGCGACCCGCCCCCAGGTTTCTTCCCACTGGCTGGGGGCCAAAAGGATTTTGGTCTGGCCATAGACGTTGCGCATATCAGAGGTGCGGCGCATGAAGGTGATGTTTTTAAACGGCGCAATGGCCGCATTCAGCGACGCTTCCTGTTCGGCATTAAGTGGCCAGCCTTCAACAAACAGGAACTCTATCTCCGGGCACAGGGCCGCGATCTCAAGGGCGCGGTCCAGCCCCTTTTTGGCGACCGGATTGATAAAGGTGACATAACGCCCGGTCGTCTCGGTTTCATATTTGGCCACATCGATCGACGGCGGGATGACGTGCGAGTCTATGCCAAACGCCTCACGATACCGGTTACGGGTAAACTGGGAGTTTGAGATAAACTGCGCGCCCTGAAACTGACGCGGATCGCCGCCCAGTTCCTCAAATTCGACATTGCGAAAATAGACCACCAGCGGCACGCCCTGCTTTTGCAGTTCAGCCCCAATCGGCACGGTGTTGTGACACTGCACCACCGCCACATCGGGACGATCGTCTTTCACCAGCGTCGGCACCACGTCCAAAGCCTTCCATGCCCGCCGAACATCGTAGCCCAGACCAGTATCCGTCGCCCACGGTTTGCGGGTCAGCTTCATCTTCAAACGGGCCACAAGCCCGAAAGTACCGTCCCCGAACAGCGAACACAGCACCGACGCCTTATGGCCGCGTGCCTGCATGGCCTTGACCAGATAGTCGGTACTGGACTGCACCCCGCCGCTGAATTCCGGAAAGTGACCATTGCCGAAACTAAACAGGATATTCATGACGCTTACGCCCCTAAACGGCTGGCTTTTATAAAGCCCTGTGAAATATGATTTAAGGAAAATTCAGATATTTATCGCATCCGCCATACCGCAACGCAAGACAAATGCAGTCCCCAAGTCTATCAAACGAACGGCGGGCGCAAACGCTGAGCTGGTGCGAAAAAAAGCCTCAGCATCTTATACCAGCGCACCGGATCAGTCCGACCGGATTTCAGCGCGTACTTGATCTCAGACTTGGCAAAGCCAATCGCGTTGCCGCGAATATGATTGCGGTTGCGCACCTTAAGCGGTTCCGGCATCTGCACCGCCCCGCTACCCAACAAGCGGTGATAATAGAGATTGCCTAACAAGGCTTCAGAGAACTGGATGCTGCCCGATTTATGATTGCGGTAAAGGTTATAACCATTATTCAGGCACATGCCCATATGGTTATCAAAAACAACTCTTGCTCCCGCCTGAGCTATGGCCAGAAAGTACATCTGGTCTTCTGAGCTTCGGCGCAGACGCGTATCGAACCGCAAGTGGCCCAGTGAACTTACACGTAGAACTGACGCTGAAATATGGGCCGGATATTGCGAAAAAATAACCTCAAAAAAATCCCGGCTCAGATCGTAAAAATCGGCATGACCATTAAGCGGCGCACGGTTCTCAAACATTCGGCACTGGGTAAACCTTGTCGAGGATCGCCCCGGCCAGGAATAGTCGCACAGGTAAAAATCAAACCCACCCCTCAGGGCCGCCGTAGCCCGTTCAAGGTGGTGCGGTTCCCATTCGTCATCGGAGTCGAGATAGGCCACATATTTGGTATCCAGACTCAGGTTCATCAGCCCCCGATTGCGCGCAGCACCGGGGCCGCCATTAGGTTGGCGGATGATACGGATGCGCGCCCGCTCGGCCTCGGCTCTGATGGCCACCTCATTGTCCGGTGACAACGGACTGCTGTCGTCGATAATGATAATGTCAAATGGCTGAACCGTCTGCGCCGCGATATTGTCTAACGCGCGCGTTAAAATGCCGGTCTCTTTTTGAAAATATGGAATAATGACCGATATCATGACCACCGCCATTCTGCGCCAACGCCTCGCAGAACATGGTTATCAGTCATTAACCTTTTAGTAAATTGTAATAGTCAGGCGATCAATTGAGGGTTTAACTCAGACCGGCCTGACGCCGCAGCGCCAGATAATGCAGCGGCAGGCTGATCACGGACACCGGCAGAAACAGGCCAAACATTGGCACTTCGCGCACAAACCTGCCGATCGCCGCCTTTGCGATCTCAGGATTATGGCGCAGGTTTCTCAAAATCAGGAACAGCAGATGATCAACCCTTTGGCGGGCCGACCCGAAGATACGCAACTTTTTCGCCACCCCGAAATAGCTGACCGACATCATTTTTTGGCGAAAGCGCAATTCTTCGATGACACGGTTGGGGGCGTTGGGTGATCCCCACGCCAGGGTTTCATCATAGATCGACACCCCTTTTCCGCGCTGTCCCATCAACCGTGTCGTATAGACGATGCGGTCACATTCGCGGCTGAGATCCATGAAAAACAAGCGGTCTTCGCAGGCCTGACGAAAGGACGCATCAAAGCGCACCCGGCTGTGGCGGCGAAAATCATAAACGACCTGAGAGGCATGGGGCAGGCATTCATCGACGATGGCACTGACGGCCTCGGTTGAGGTCAGTTCGCCAAACTCAGGTGAATAGCTACCAAATGTGCCGTGACGAGCCTTGATGTAATTCCAGTGGCTGAAAGAGTCGACATCATTAAAGCCGCAATTGGCAAAGTAGAAATCCGCCCCGCCATTGAGCACCTTGAGCGCCTCAGCAATATGATCAGGCGACCAGGTGTCATCGGAATCCAGAAAGGCCACATAGTCGACCTCAGCCGGATCAAGATAGTCCAGCCCGCCGTTGCGCGCCCCGCCCGGCCCGCCATTGGCCTGCCGGATCGTGATCAACTGGTGCGGGGCCGGGAGGGTGACGCCTTCAAGCGCCTCCTTAGCCGGCAAGGGGGAACTGTCATCGACCACCACGACGACAAGCCGGACATCTTCCGGCAACGATTGCGCAGCCACAGACTCTAAGGCCTTGCTGAGGATTCCCTTTTCCCGCTGATAAAACGGTATGACAACGCCGATGGTAATCATGCGGCGGGCCTTTTCTCACGGCGCCAGAAATCGGCCGCGCCCGAAAAATAGCTGTATTTGCGCCAGTGCCACAAAGAACTGCCGATATTGCCGGACATAGCCCTGACCTTATAGCCCAGCCAGTGCCGCAGCCGCCGTTTCAGCACCCACACCGGCACATTCCCAATTCTTACACCTGTAACAGGCACCGGATCGATGAAGTTTTCACGGCCATGATGCGCCAGATAGGCCCAGGTTTCCCCGACCGAGCGGTAATAAACCCCCACATAGTCATAGGTCAGGCGCGCCGCCGGGATCATGTGACGCACGCGGGCACCGGGCACCCACACACCACTGCCGTCACGCATGATCGCACGGATGACGGCGGTTTCTTCGCCCAGACGTTTATGGTGCGGCCCAACCCCAAGACCCGGATCGTAGAGATATTTGCGCTGCGCCTCACCGCGCAGGGCATAGTTGGCACCGTACGGCAGTATATGGCCTTCGAGTGACAAAGGACGCACGTCCGGCCCGAAATCACGGGCAGCCAATACATTCAATAAACCATCGGCATGTTCGCGCCACCACGCCGGCAATTCGGTTTCCGGCACGGGCTCAATCACCCCGCCAAAGACGCTGGCCTGCGGGTTTTGCGCAAAGGCTTGTGCATAGGCCGACAGCCAGTTCGGATCGATCAGCACATCATCATCGGTCCAGCAGATATATTCACCTGTGGCCTCCGCCACACCGCGGTTGCGGGCATTGGACAAACCCGCCTTCGGCTCCAGCACATAGCGGATCGGAATACGGTCAGCAAAACTTTGGACAACATCTGGCGTGTGATCGGAACTGCCGTTATCAATCAGCACCATTTCCCAGTCTAGCCCGTCCGGGACGGTCATGACGGCGGCCGTCTCCAGCACGCGCCGCAACTGTTCGGCGCGATTGCGGGTACACATAATAACGCTGATGAACATAAAGCGTGCCCAAAATGAAGCCACGGACAATCATGGCCAGAGGTAATAAAGCCAAAGGTAATAACGATACTAATCGTTTAAAATTAAATGACGCCGCAGAGCCGATAAACCCTGCGCCAGAATGTGGGCTTAAAAGACCATTTTTCTCAGCCCTTGGCAAGCGGTTGTGCGATGCAAACAAAACGATCATTCAAATTGCACAAAGCCTGCGAACACTATAACGTCGCCCCAGCCTGTCACCGGACATTTCAAGCGTTACAGCCACATTTTACATAGTTTTCAATTATCTGCGTTTAAGTTGCCGCCGGAACATTCCGGTACGCAGCGCCCCCATGTATCACCTAATTTAGTTATGAGCCTTTAATATGAGTAAGACCGAGGCTGACGGTTATCAGGATCTGAAACAGCGCACCACCACCTCCATTCTATGGTCGGTCTTACGGGTGCTATGGTCCACGGGGGCGACCTTTGTCATCTTCGTCTGTCTGGCGCGGATATTGGGCCCCTCAGATTTTGGCCTGTTTGCGCTCGCAGCCCTTTTCCTTGATGTCAGCCGCATTTTCGCCAGCGCCGGTCTTGGCGATGCGATTATTCGCCAACACGTTCTCGAAGAAGAAATGGCCGACACGGCGTTCTGGGCCAATTTTGGCCTGAGCACCATTGTAGCCACGATTGTGATCATCGCAGCCCCTTTTTACGCGCAGATGATCCATAACACCAACGTCACCCATATCCTTCAGGCGCTGGCCCTGACCCTGCCGATATCGTCACTGGCCGGTATTCACGGGGCGCGCCTGACGCGCGAATATAAGCATAAGCTGTTTGCGATTCAGGCCGCCATAGCCAGCATAGTCTCCGGCATCTCAGGCATTACCGCCGCCCTGATGGGGCTGGGGGTGTGGTCGCTGGTTGTGCAGGCCTGGGTCGGGGCCATACTCGGCGTTATCATGGCCTGGGTGGCCTCGCGCTGGGTGCCGAAGGTGCGGTTCTCGCCCTCGATGCTGCGCCAGATCGCCAGCTTCAGTTTCAGCACAACCTTCAATCAGCTTTTGTGGCTGCTGATGGGTCGTGTCGGTGACATTCTGATTTCGCGCAACTACGGTCAGGCCGAGGTTGGCCGATACCGCATTGCGTGGCGCATGTACGAACTGATCGGCCAACTGGCGCTGGCCCCGATCGGCAGCGTCTCCATGCTGACCTTCTCGAAATTGCAGCATGAGCCTGAAAAACTGAAAGCGGCCTATTATCGCATGATCAGCATAGTGGGGCTTTTGGTGCTGCCGCTGCTGCTGGGCTATGCGGCACTCGCCGAAGAAATTATCCAGCTCATATTCTCGGAACAATGGACGGGCACGGGCAAGATCTCGCAGGTGCTGGCCCTGATGATCGTGCCATTTGTGTTTAACTACATATCACCGGGTATGCTGGCCGCCGTCAATAAGCCGGGGGCCATCACCAAGGTGGCCGCCCTGCAACTGGCCCTGACCATATTGTTCACCTGGCTGGCCCTGCCGTGGGGTCTGGTGGGCATTGCCGCCGCCTATGCTCTCAGAAGCTATCTGACCCTGCCGTACCAGCAGTATCAGCTTAAGCGCTTTGTCGACATTCCGGTGCTGACGGCGCTCAGTAAGCCCTTGGTGCCGTTGCTGGTTGCCCTGTTTATGGCCGCGGTGGTGTGGAGCCTGCGCCCGGTTCTGTTCGGTATCTATGACAATCTCTGGTTTGTCGTCATAACCGGCAGCTTTATCGGGGCGGTGATTTATGTGTCCGGTATTCTGATTTTCGGCAGGTCACTGGTGGCACCGATCATAACTCAGGCCCAGCCGATACTTAACCGGATTTTGAAGCGTAAGCCGGTTTAAGACAGTTTGCGTTTAAGCCAGGTGACAACGATCAATACCGGCGCGACCACGCAGACCACAGCCATAGCCGCATATTCCCTGCGCGATTTCAACCAACGCAAGGCATAGCTCAGTTCGCGCTTACGGGCCTGAAACCCTTCAGGCCCGTAAGAGTGGCGCAGGCTGTCGCGCCACGCTGACATATAGGCCGCGCGGCTATCGGCCCGCAGGATATATTTCATGAAATAGGCCCCGCGCCCCCGATCATAGCCTTCCATAATACGCGGCACGTCGGCAGCTTTGCGGCCATGGTGGTGCGAGACCTGAAAGCGCGGATCAAAGCGCGCCGGATACCCGGCCCAGACCACCCGCCGCCACCGCATCAATATCCTCACACGGGAATTGTGTCCCCGCCCCCAGTTCAGGGTCGAACCCACCCGTGGCCTCCAGAACCTCACGACGGAAGGTCAGGTTAGCACCATGCAGGGCCCCCGCCTTAAGGAACGCCCGCGCCGGATAGACCTCAGCCAGGTTGCGCTCATCAATGGTAATGGCGGCATCATCAGGATCATGCAGCCGGATGCGCCCACCGATCACACCCGCATCGGGATAATCCGCCCACGCCTCAACCAGCCGGTCTATATAGTCTGGCTCAAGGTAGCAGTCATCGTCGGTAAAGGCGGTAATCCGCCCACGCGCCTGCCGCCAGGCAGCGTCACGCGCTGCCCCCAGCCCGATGCGCGTCACACTGAGATAGCGCAGATGCGGATCGCGTTGCGCCGCCGCGCTGATGACCTCGGCTGTGGCATCGGTCGAGGCATTATCGACCAGCAAGGCTTCCCAGCTATGCTTAGTACTTTGCGCCATAAGCGAGTCGATCGTCCCGCCCAGACTGTGGGCGCGGTTGCGGGTGCAGATGACTATCGATACCGTGATCTGATCATCAGTCATCGGTTAACAATTTCCGGCGCATAGTCGCCGACATTGGCCTTGGTCAGCAGCGGCTTCATGGCTTGCCAGTAGTCGCGCAATTTTTCATTCCCCCCCGGCCAGCGATCCAGCAACGGCGCCAGTGTATAGGCCTTGGTGCCAAACACCGCCGGCACATAGAAAAGAGTCGAGGACATAAAGCCGTATACATCGGTCGCGGGATGATGGCCGAGATAAAACTCTGCGGGCATACGGCTGTAGAATTCCGGCAAGGGCACGCATTTGGGCTGGCCCGCAATCACGCTCATCACCGCCTCACCGTCACGCGGATGCGGCTTGAAATAGACACGGTCATAACGGGTGGCCAGATCGGCCAATATGGCCTCAAGCAGGCGCAGATATTCCGGGTCCGTCATCATGCCGAGATTGGACAAAGGCTGCGACAGGAACAGACACTCCCCTACACCCGCTCTATCGGATTCGGGCTTAAACAGATTGTCCTTAAAGGCCTGTCGCGTTGAAAAATGCGGCGTCCCCAGCTTGAAACCGACCACATCAGGAAAAACGCTATAGACCTCGTGAAAGCGGCTCAGCCGGACAAATTTGGGCCGCGCCGAAGGTTTTAATCCGGTGGCTCGCGCCACGGCCTTGATCGCATCCGAGACGACATAGCGCGGATTGCGATCATTCAGGGATTTGTTGCCATAGTCATGATCGATATGCAGCGAAAAGCCGTCCTCATAGGCGCACAGGATTTCAGGCTTAAAGCGGTAATAGGTCTCGACCGCAAAGCGGTAAAACCGGTAGCTGATAAACAGGCGTTTGGGGCGCGGCAGATCAGACGCCAGCGCCTCATCAAAGCCCATATAATCAAACGGCGACGGCCCCAAAAACCGGGCGTCTATCTCATCGAAAATGGAGCGAAAATCATGGCCGTCGCGGTACACCACCGCCAGATGCCGCCCCGGAAAATAGGCCGAGACAATCAGACGCGCCATGAGATACTGGATCGGCGTGCTGATCAGAAACATCGTATCGTATCGGCCCCGCTCAGTCATCCGCCGCTCCGGGTAATTCCACCACAGCCGGTTGCCACGGCGCTATGCGACCGGCGGCGACTGCATCCCTTAGCCCTTCGGCAAAGGCCACAGGTTGGGTGTAGTCTAAGCCTGCAAAATCGGCATGGGCATAGGTCCACCACCGCGCGGCCAGCAGCGCCTCGATCACCTCCGGCGCGAAGCGATATTTCAGAACCTTGGCGGGCAAACCACCGACTATGGCATAGGGTGGCACATCCTTGGTCACGGTGGCATTGGCGGCGATAACCGCACCGGTGCCAATAGTTATCCCTAAGCCCAGCGTCACATTATCGCCGATCCAGACATCGTGTTCGATCACCGGATAGCCAAGCCCCCGGCGCGGATCATAAGCCGTCGGCGTAAATTCACCATTGCGCGCTTCAAGCGCATCATAAAGCGGCGACAGATAGGGCACATTGTCTGGCCGGAAAAACGCAATCGACGATGACACCCACTCGGTCGGATGGGCAAAATCGATAAAGCGCAGGCCCTTGCCGATCGAACAGTAACGCCCGACCGTCAAACCTTCGGGCAATGGGGAATGAGAGTAGGACGCCGCCCCCAAGTCGCACAGGCCGCTGCCCGCAAACCAGCGGCTGGGGGAATAGGGCCCGCCGTAAAAAGCGCACGGCCCTTCGATACGGATCGGTTGTTTCACCGTGTAGCTCTCAAGCTGGCTCAGCCAGCCCTCGCCCTTGGCAATTTCCGCCCGGTCGTAGGAAAAGAGGACGCCCGCCGCGCGAAACCGTTCCAGCAGCGCCGCATCGACCCTAAGCTCAACCGGCGTCAGGCTCATGCGCCGAACCGCTTTTGGAACAGCAGTTGCGCCACCTCAAATTCCTCCAGCGTGTCGATATCCATGCCTTCGGTCGCGTCGGTGACGAAGAAGGCCGGACGGTCGCCAACCTGAAAACGGTTGCGCTTCATCACGCCTTTTTTGGCGACCCAAAAGGCGCAGTTCATCTGATACAGCGGCTTGATATTCTGGCTGTAGGAATGCCACGGCCCCCACTGATAATTGATCGGCAGGAAATCCGGGTTCAAAAAATAATGCTTATGGGCGGTGAGCGACATCACACTGTCACGGCCATCCTGCTCCAGCATCGCCACCGCATCGCCGTAGCGATGAAACAGCGGCGTGGTCACGGGCACTATGGCCACATAGGTGTCGTCATCGACCGGCATTTCGTCCAAAAGCCCAACCAGGGCTTCCGACCAGGGGGTGGCATCACTCGACCATTTCGGATTGCGCAGCAGGAAGTCTACGCCGTGACGGGTGGCGTATTCGGCAACCTTATCGGCCTCACTGGAGACATAAATTTCATCAAAAACACCGGACGCCTTACACTGCTCCAGCTTGACATCCAGCAGGGATTTTTCGCCGACAAACGGACGCAGATTCTTCTCAGGCAGACGCCCGGAATGGGCCTTGGCGGGCACTAAGGCCACACATTTCGGTTTCGACACGTAAAGAACCTTTGACCTATTAAGCCTGCGCCACGCGGTATTTGTGGTGCTCGCTTTTGTTGACGCGCTTTTCGCCGGAACCGACCATGCGTTCGGTCAGGCGGATCTGATCGACATATTCCTTAAAGGCCGGGGTCGTCAAATCAACCGCCACGGCATCAAAGTGCGCCCATTCGGTATTGCCGAGCTTAACATGCTTTTCGACCATGCGCGCACCCGCCGCCACCGCCAGCGCCGAACCCAGCCAGCCGAAATCATGGCTCGAAAACGCCGGTACGATGCGCGGATTTTGTGCCGACAGTTCGTGGTAGCGTCGCACCACCGCGATATTGGTGTCTTCGGCCGGGGTCGGATAGGCCGAATTGGCCTGCATCAGAATCAGTTTTTCGCAAGCCGTGAAATTATCGAGCACCCAGCGCTCATAGGCCTCATCAGTCATGCCGGTCGATAACACCACCGAACCGGTATAGTTTTTCGAGACATATTCCAGATAATCGGTGTGCTCTGAAATGGTCGACGGCAGTTTCACCATAGCCGGTTTGACATCCAGCATGAACTCAAACGATGGCTTATCGAGGATCGAGGCAAACCAGCCCATGCCAAGGCTTTTGCACAAGGTATCAACGAACACGAAATCGTACTTGCTCAGTTCCAACTGATGACGGTAATCGCCAAAGGTCGAGCCAAACGGCGATACATATGGGGCTTTGAGTTGCTCGGCCGAATAGAAGCTTTCAACATCGCGTTTTTGCAATTTGATGTAGTCTGCCCCGGCTGCCTTGGCGGAGCGAATCATACGCTCAAGCCGCAAACGGTCGCCAAAATGGTTGGTGGTCAGCTCAGCAATGACATCAACCTTATGGATATTGTCGCTGGCCGCAAGCGGCTCCGGCGTGCCCAGTTGCGCGTTCAGTTCGGTCGGCGATAGCGCGCTGAACGATTTGGTGCCGACGTGGCGAACTTCGATCTCAGAGCCCTTAAGGACATAGAGCGCGTTCAGGAAATAGAATTCCTGGGTGTTGAACACCATCTTACGGTCGGCGTCGCGGGCATGGGAAAAATCGCTGTCGATGCGCTCGCTATAGGCCTGACTGCCGTCATAGCTAAAATCAAGACCGACCATGTAAACCGTCTGCGGACGCCCCCGAACCGCGGCGACTTTACGCGCGACCTGCAAAGCCGTGATGAACAGAATGTCCTCGATGACCAGATCACCGGCCTGAAAGCGCTGCATCATCAGATCAGCGGATTCTTGCGTCAGCGGCGTGTGCGGCAGTTGCACCACCGACCGGTCAGCGGCCTTTAGCGGCGTCGAGGTCAGGTAGGCGCGCGATTTTAAACCATTGGCCTGCACGCTGTCAGCGGCCCATGCCGCATGGAACAGGCTGATGTCGGCGGGGGCGATGCGCTCGGCATCATTCATGGCAATGACCAGAGAACCCGCAAAAATCTGCGGATCGATCTGATCAATCGACGGGCCTTTACCGAGGATGAAGATCGTGTCGGTGGCGTATGTCGAAGCGATGTTTCCGATCAGGTTCGAGATAGCGTCCGTCATAAGCAGCTCCTTCAACAATAACTTCACAGCCGTGCTCACGCGCAAGCTGAACACCCGCCAGCATGTCCCAGCTTTTGGCACCGGCCGGATTGACAAACCGCGCCAGCGATCCGCGCACGACATTAAACAGGTTATAAACGGCACAGCCCATGATGCGGGCTTCGCCGCCGACGGGGATCATTTCGACCAGCCTGTCGTTTATCGAGGACGAGAAGCCCATGATCCGCGACGTCTGGTACTCAATTGTATCGCCGGTCATGAGCTTTAAGCCCATTTCCGGCACCATCAGCATCGAAGCGGCATGTTCGCGCTTATGCCAGATCGACAGAGACACGCCCCATTCAGGCAAGCCGGAACAGAAATTCTCCGTGCCATCGATCGGATCAAGTACCGCCGTCCAGTCCTTATCGTCCGCCGCCCCTACTGCGTAACTTTCTTCGCCGACGAAATTGATATCGCCCATCAGGCCGGTCAGATGATCCTTAATGGCATTTTCCAGAAAGACATCGGCGACCGTTACGGGGCTGCCGTCCTCTTTCCAGGTCACATCGCGACGGTTGGCCAGAACATAGGGCAGGTGTTGCTGTACGACCCCGGCCACACTGCCGAGGATTTTTATCGCGTCGGTCATTGAAGCCGGCCTTGGAAAAATCGGTAATAACAAAAATCAAAATCTATAGGCTCAGACTTTAGTGGCAAACGGGGGGATCGTAAAATTCTTTTTGCAGCGCACCCAACAAAAATCCTATTGAAAAGCCTGAATTAACCACACCGAGACCGCTTTCAGTATTGACTTATTTCTTTGGAGCCCGACAGGCCGGAAATCGTCCCCAGATGGAGCGCACCGCGTAAGATATTGCGTCGCCGCTTGACGCGGGACCAGAAGGTCAACGCCGCTGACGCAAAACTGAAACCGGCCTTACCAGCCGCAATCGCCTGCTCAACCACGATCGGACGCGTCAGGCCACCCTCACGGATCAAGCGGCCGTGGGTCTGGCCTGACCGAAACCGGCGGTCGCGCAGCCACCTGAAACTGGCGCGCGCAGGCGGCACAGGTTCCTCGATCCAGGCGTCACGCGCATAGGCGATTGTGCCGCCGCGTCGATAGATTTGCGTGAAAAAGTCGGTATCCTCGCCGCCACTTTTGCCGCGCGACAGATCAAACCTTAAGCCCTTAACCTTATCCGACTGGCGATCCAGCAGTGCGTTGCAGGTATAGCCGGTCAGTATCTCATCACCGACAATCACCGGGTAGGTCGAATGGAAATCCCCGTCCCTGATCCAGGTGTCTATCCCATCAGGATATAGCGCCCTCACCGGCCCCAGAACGGCATCGGCACCGCTGGATTGCGCGGTCGTTACCATCTCTTTCAACCATGCGGGCGTGACCAGTTCATCGTCATCGATAAACAGGGTATAGCGCCCGGTCGCCGCCTCAAGGCAGGCATTGCGCGCCACGGAAATATTGGCCTTTGGGGCATGGATATAGCTGATCGGAAACGGCACCTCCGGCCCCATCGCCTCGACCCGGTCTCTGGCCGACGGCACCTCATCATTGTCGGCAACAATCACCCGCACGGAATGGTTCGCGGGCACGTCAAGCCCCACAAGTGAGCGCAGGGTGGTGACAATATGCTCACGCCGGAACGTACAGATACAGATATCGATATCGGCCATGTGAGCCCTAAAAATAACAGAATAAAATAAGGTGGGCCTTAAGCCCTAAGCCGCTTTAAATTTCAGCTCAAACCACTTTTTCCAGAACCCGACCGACCAGGCAACGTGCATGGTCATGGCGGCATAGCCGGACATGACTCCCTCAACCGAGCGCGTCCGCACCCCCTCGATCACCGACAACCCGCCCCACAGGCACAGCCATCCGATCAGCGGCAGGGCGCACACCCACCAGATCGCGGCCAGCGGCGCCATCACGATCGACGGCAGCACCATGGCCGGAATGATCTGACGCAGGCCCGGCGTCTGTTTATGCTTGAGGATATTCTGAATACGGCCACTGCCATAGCCGCGGTACTGTTTAAACAGGCCCTTAGCGGTGGTGCGCGGCAGATATTCCATAACGGTTTTCGGTGTCATCCAGATGTAGTAGCCGATCTTGCGCAACCGGAAATCCAGTTCCGCGTCTTCGTTGTGGGCAAAGCTTTCGTCATAACCGCCCACTTCGCGGAACGCCTTAATACGCATCAGGGCATGGTGGCCGTGATCGACAAATTCGCCCTTATTGACCACGCGGTGTTTTGAGCCGCCATTGCCGAGCGGGGAATTTTGGGCGATGGCTACGGCCTTCTGGAATGCGCCTGCGCCGATAGTGTTCATCGACACCACGATCGACGCACAGCCGACCTTGCGGGCCTCGTCCATCAGTTGCTCGCAAAAATCCTCCGGATAGGTGCCGTGAGCATCGATGCGGATCAGATATTCGGCATCATTCCCATAGCGCTCGACCGCCAGATTGATACCCGCGCTCTGGATTTTCTTCGGATTGTGCAGCAACCGTACCGGCGCGCCATCATCGACATAGCGGCGCACAATATCCTGCGTGCCATCGCTCGATCCTCCATCGGCAACCACGATCAGAGACCCGGCCTCGCCTTCGGTACGCAGCAGCCAGTCCAGCAGCTTACCGATGTGGGCGGCCTCATTCAGGCACGGCACTACCACCAATACCTTTTCGGTACGCACAGGGTCTGCCGTCGGTAAATTCATAGCCAGTCCCGCGTCACGCATGCGCCACCTGCAATGTTTTCAGGCGGTCGACAAAACCCACACAATCGTCACGGGTGGCGGTAAACAGAGACGGCGGACAGGCCTTAAGGGTCGCCCGCAAGGCCGACAGGCAATCCGGGGTGAGCGTCTCAAACAGCGCCATCAAGGCCTGCGGTGTAGCCTCATCCAGGGTCAGGCCGAGGCCGTGACGGCTGACAAAACTTCCGGTTTCCGTGCCACTCATGGCAATCGGCACCGAACCATAGCGGCTGCCTTCATAAAGCCGGTTGGGCAGCAGCCATTTTGAGTTCTGGCCTTCTTCAAAGAAATCAATCGCCCAGGTCAGATCGACCGCGGCATAAAGCGCGCTCAAATCTTCGGCACTGTACGGGCCCTCAAATGTGATATGGGGCTCAGCCGCGACCTGTGCGTCGAAGTCCTCAAACTCATTATAGGCGGGCTTGCCGCGCATAACGACCTTGACCCTGCCCGCCATGAGGCGTGTTAACGCGGACAGCAGGTCCAGTGATTTCCGGCAGCGCAGGGCCCCGAACCAGCCGATGGTGATAACCCCGTCTGTCTTTTTAGCCGCCGGAACGCCCACAACGCGGCCGCTCAAGTCCAGCACCTTATTCTCCAGCAGGAAAACCGGCAGGGTCAGGTTCTGCATGGGCACGAAATAGTTCTCAACAAAGGCCGGGGAACTGGTGACGACCAGCGATGCCCGCGACATCAGACTGCGTTCAGCCCCACGCAATAGGGCGCCGATAAAATCGCGGCGCAGCAGCAGGCGATGGATATCGAGGCTTTCGTAAACAATGACGGGGGCGGGCTTGAACCGGCGGGCGACCTGACGGGCCAGAAACAGCATCTCCAGATTACGGGCGATGATAATGTCGGGCTTACTATCCCCCAGCGCCCGGATCAGCGACGGCGCGGTGGTCAGGGTTTTGGCGGCGCGATGGGCAAAGGCACCGTTACGGGTTTCGCCCAGATCGATGATCTTATCCGTAGACTCTGAGACCGGTTTTGGTCCTCGCCGAAAGCCCGCCAGATAGACGCTCGCCCCACCCGCCTCAAGCATAAGGGTTCGGCGACGTACCGCCGCATCTTCCAGATCATGCACAAGATAGAGTACCCGCATGGTCACACTAATGAGTTCCGGAAAATTAAAAACCTATACGATTCACTTAAAACCTGAGCCATAATAGCCCGTGAACCAAAACAATTCATAAACGGACTAAGGCAAGCCTTGCTCGCACAGTATTTAGTCATGAGCCTCACCATGATCTAATACGCGCCCGCCCTCAACCGTGATCACCTTATCGGCGCATTCAACCACGACCGGATTATGAGTGATCAAAAGCACGGTCATCTGACCGCGTAAGCCATCAATGGTCGACAAAATGCCTTGGGTATTTTCGCGGTCGAGCGCGCTGGTCGATTCATCAAGGATAAGCAGCGCCGGCTGACGCAGCAGAGCGCGCGCCAGCGCCACCCGCTGACGCTCTCCGCCCGACAGTTTGATACCGCCGTCGCCGACCGGTGTCTCCAGCCCCTGCGGCAGGCGCTCAATAAAAGCCGCCGCCTGTGCTTGCCGCAGCGCGTGCCACATATCCTCCACCGTGGCATGGGGCGCTGCGATTTTCAGGTTTTCCGCTACGGTTGCCGACAGCAGATAGGTTTCCTGCGGGACGTAAGCAATGTGAGTGCGCCATGACGGCCCATGCGCGGCCTCTAAAGCCACCCCATCAATCAGGATGCGCCCGCTATCAGGCATCAACAGGCCCATGACCAGATCGGCCATGGTGCTCTTGCCGCCGCCGGAGGGGCCAACAATGGCCGTTATCTGGCGGGCGGGCAGGCTGAAGCTAACGGCATCGACCGCCAGATGATCACCGTATGAAAAACTCACCGCCTCGAAATCAAGGCTGTGCTTTAGCCCCGACGGGGACAGCGTCGTCGCGGCCTGCGGGATTTCCACGGCGGCGTCACAGTCAGCCTTGACGCGCTGCATGGTCTCAAACGCCGGTAAATTGATAATGGCGTTCTGCAGATGATCCTGCGTGCCGGTAAAGCGCGGCGACAGGCGCATGAAGATCACCAGCAGCACGATGATGCGCGAAAACGGCATGGCGTAGACGGCATAGGCGACATAGATAAACACGCACACCATGACCGCGCTTAAGATCTGAAACAGCGTCGTCCCGAGCGAATTGATGCGGGTATAACGCATCAGATCGCCGCGCATCCGCTCTAACGTGCCGTTCAGTTCGGCGATGTAGCGCGGTTCGGCGTTGAAGCTTTTGGTGACCTTAAGGCCCGCCAGAAAATCGCTGATGGTGCGGTACTGGCGCTGGCGCTCGGTCGTCAGCTTATCGCCAAAGATAGCGCCCTGCTTACGGATCGGGCGCAAGGCCACAAACACCAGGGCCCCGGCCACCGCCGCAATCGCCGTCATCTGCCACGAGATCATCAGCGACAGCAGCATGTAGGCGCATAAAAACACCGCGTTCTGGATCAGCAGAAACAGACTGGCCGTCGCCGTCTGCACCCGGTCGATATCGCCGGTTAGGACGTGATCGAGGTCCGCCGTACGTTTGCGCGCCACCGCCGACCATCTGGCCTTTGATATGCTGGCAAACAGGTCGATGCGCAGGCGGTTGACCGTATCGACCAGCAGCGCCGACATGTAGATATTCTTGAACCGCGCAAACAGTGCCCCGACGGTCACCACCGCGACAAAGACAGCCAGAATCAGCCACAGCTCAATCTGAAACGACGCCCCCAGCACCGGTGCCAATGGCCCGGTCGGCAGGTCGAGGACTGTGCCGCCACCCTGCGCGCTGATGAACTGCAACAGCGGCAACAGCAGCAGCAGCGATACCCCTTCGCTGAAGCTGCCCAAAATCAGGAAGACAACGGATAAGATTGAGCGTTTGCGCGATACCGACAGAACGTAAGCCGCCAAGGACCGGCAGCGCTGCCAGGTCTTAAGGCCACTTTGCATTCCGGTTTTTTGGCCGGTTTTTGGGGGCGAATCGCGGGTATCAGCCAAGGTCATGCTCTATAATAGCCACAGCTTCGCCTAAGCGCTCCAGCGAATCCGGCACAACCAACCGCCGGACCACACCTAATTCGGCCAGATAGGCGCATTGCTGCATAAATCCCGGCGCACTGCCCGCCGACAAAGCCTCTTTGCCAAAACGGATCAGATAGGAAAAGCGCATCAGGGCGCGAAACGCCTCAAGCGGGCTTAAGTCGATGATCTGCGCCTGCGGCCCGCGTTCCAGCACATATAGACGCCCCGGCACGGCATAGTCATTGGAAAAATGCGCACTGACGCTGTGCTGGCGTTTATCAAAGCCCGGCACGTCGATCATTTCCAGCCGGCGGGCGTGTTCAATCGCCACGGACGCCGCCGATTCATCGGTCAGCTTCATCTGCGGAAAGCCCGGCAGGATGCGCACATCCGGCTTAAAATCAAAAGCCAGCACATCATCGGTCAGCAGCGGATAACCCTTACCGACCAAAGCCCCGGCGGTGGTTGATTTTCCAGCGCGTTTGTCACCCAGAAAGCCCGCGCCCTTGCCATTAATCAGCACCGCGCTGGCGTGGAGCACCATCAGGCTGCGCACATGCAACAGCATGGCCATAACCGGCCCCAGCAGCGGCAGGCGCACGATCTTTTCCGGCACATCAGCGCGCGCATCGACCACAATTTCAGATGATCCACGGATCTCAAACTTACCGACCGCGGCCCAGTCCAGCATCTGAAGGTCGCGGCTAAACTCAAAGAAGGTCCCAGGTGCCCCCACCGGCAGGTCACGCCCGATCGGCGCGCACCGGATCACCAGATCGGCTACGTCATTATCTGACGGCAAAAGCTCCGGCAGTTCGATCTCGGAATGGATCGTCAGCCCATAGGCTGTGTGACGAAAGAGAGGCTTGGTCATCAAAGGTTTTCCAGTGAGCGTACGCATTAAATTTTACAAAAACGCCACTCCTGCCGGGCTCAGACCACGGCACCACCAAATTGTGTATCAATTTGAATGGGTTTTACCCTGGCTGTGCCGCAGCCAGAGCGATAAGGCGACGGTTCGCCATACCGCTTGCAAATCATAGGCCGAAACCTTCGCCCCCTTTTGCCGCAACCGATTGAGCGATGTTTTCACCCGTTCAAGGTCAACGAAGGTCGCAACATTATCACGGTTATGCTCAATCACGTCACGCATCAGGTCTTGGTGATGCGCCAACAGACCCGAGGCGATATGGGGCGCGAAATCGAACTTGCTGCGCCGCCATTGGACTTTGGGGGGCAAAACGCCCTCCATCGCCTGACGCAGGATCAGGCGGACATGGCCCTGATCGAGCTTGGCTTCTGACGGTAGAGACAAACAAAACTCGACCACCCGCTTATCAAAGAACGGAAAGCGCGCTTCAAGGCCGGCCCCGGCGGCA
Source organism: Asticcacaulis sp. SL142 (assembly GCF_026625745.1). Classification (NCBI taxonomy): domain Bacteria; kingdom Pseudomonadati; phylum Pseudomonadota; class Alphaproteobacteria; order Caulobacterales; family Caulobacteraceae; genus Asticcacaulis; species Asticcacaulis sp. SL142. The sequence goes on from NZ_CP113061.1 coordinate 2,165,459, forward strand.
GCGGCCTCAAGCACCTCAAGGCTGGACGCCAGCCCCGGCGATTGCAGAAAGGCCGTATGCTGGGACGCTTCGTCCTGATGCTGAGGGCGGTGGTCCGCCGCTGCGCGCGCGCGAAACTCTGGCGTCAATAAAACGTCGCGATCAGCCTTGGGCCAGCGCTTTTGAAACCACGCGGCCATACGCCGCAAGCTATGGGAACCCTTGAAACGGGCATAACGAATGAACAACAGGATAAACAGCCCCAGCCGCCCCTGCCCATACAGGCCGGAAAAGGCACGGGTCTGCGCCCACAGATCCCGCCAGCGGCCTTGCTGCGCCAGTTCATGAAACCGGCCGTAGCCGTGCGATAATACCTCATCGCCGCCGTGGCCTTCAAAGACGACGCGAAAGCCCTCAGCCCCGACCCGCTGGAACAGAGAACTGGTCATCCGCAGACCCGGCGCGCCGAACAGCCGCCCCTCAAGCGCCAGAAGCGCCTCGAAATCACCAAACGGTGCGTAACCATCCATGGCCACATGGCGCGGACGGAAATGGGCGTGGGCGATACCGGCATCTATATAGTCGCGCTCGCTCAATTCCGGCGTCTTGTCGAACACTACGGAAAAACTGTCGATGGGATCACCGGGTTGCAACTGGCTGGCCAGACAGGCGATCGAGGTTGAATCCAGCCCGCCACTGAGCAGAGCCGCCACCGGCTGAGTGGAACGCAGGCGGCAACGCACCGCCTCGGTCAGCAAGGCGCGCAAGGCCTGCGGGCTTTTGTCGGTTATCGTCGCATCTGGGGCGGCCTGCCAGTAACAGGTCAAGGTCGGCACATGATCTGGGCCCGCCGTCAGTATGTGTCCCGGCGGCACCCGCCACAGGCCGTCATAAACCACCCGGTGATCGCGCGGCAGTTGCCCGGTCATGAAATCGGCCACATCGGCCTCAATCAGTCCGACCTGCGCCAGATCACTGAACGGCGCACCCGGTGCGGCCAGCACCTTGGGTTCACTGGCCAAGGCCAGTCCGGCCCCGTCGGCGCGATAGAATAGCGGCTTAACGCCCATATGGTCGCGGGCGGCAAAAATGCGCCCCGTGTCGGCATCATATATAATGAACGCAAAATCACCAATGAAATGATCTACGCAGTCATCGCCCCACCGCCGCCATGCCGCCAATATCAGCGCCCCTTCGGACAGGCTTTCGTTCGTGATATCGAGGGCGGCCAGCAATTGGGGGCGGTTATCCAGCCGTGCATCGACCACGGCGCGCACAGTACGGCCTTCAAAAATGGTCGGCTGAGCCGGGTCTTCGGGCAGGGTGCGCATCAGCCCCATACCCAGGGCAGAGCGCCCCTCCGCCCAGACCTCGGTTCCATCCGGCGCACGATAGGGCATGGCCCGCAACATGGTTAATACCAGATCACGCGCTGAGGCCTCAAACGTCAGGAAAACACCGGCAATTGCGCTCAAGGGATCCGTGCACCCATCCGGGTCAGCAGCTTATAGCGCTCAAGCTCACCCGATTCATTGCCAACCACGACCTGATCGCCGCTCATGACCCAGGCGTGGGCCAACAGCCCCTTGTCGCCCGGTTTATCGCTCTGGGCGACACCGAGACATAACGATGACCCGAAACCATGCCGTTTCAGGATATATTGTGCGGTCATGGCCCGTGACAGGCAGGTCGCGCCGGGAATGGGTTTGGCGGTTTTAAACACAAACCATCCGACCCGGCGGGCTTCCCACGGCGGGGCCGGAGGCCCCTCAATTTCACGGATGTGCTGCTTTATTCGCTTGTATCCAAAGGCAAGGATATAGGCGCGGAAATAGAGGTTCAGCGCGAAATATTTGGTTCCCGACAGGATATTTTTCCAAGCCGTCTGCATGGCTTTATGTATCCAAGTTTGGGCCGACGGTCAGACGCTTTACGCGCTGACGGCAATCAGGCCCTGTTCTGACAATTGCGTCAGCAAAGTCTGCAAATCCTGTTCCAGAACGTCGGCACTGACATCATAGGCCTGCGTCATCGCGCCCAAAATATCGCCAATCGTCTTGGCCGAGCCTTCGATCTGCGACCAGACATAGGCGCCGGTCTGATTGAGGTTAAAATAGCTGCCGGTGCGTAAATCCAGCAGAGCCAGCCCACCGGCCAGTTCCGTGCCGACCACATCGCCCGACGCCGTAATGATTGAAGAATTCACCAGCGCCACGCAACCACTCCGGATTAAAAATTTTGAAACTAAGATAATATATGTAAAAAATGCCCGGCGACATAAAACCCGCCGGGCATTTTAGAACTCTTTACTCACAGGCCCGGCCTTAAGAGAAGGTCAGATCCGCAAACGGGGTGCCAACCGGGAAGGAGGCATCCAGCGTACCACCGGTACCCGTGTTCTGGGTGGTGGTTTCAAAGTCGCCGACCTTAGCAACGGTCGGGGCTTCGTAAACAGCCTTAACTTGCGTCATTTCAATAATCTCCGATATGGGGCGTACCCCTTTGGATAACGAAAAAAATCTCTCATATTCAGTGCTTAAAGTCAAGCCTAAGGATTTCTCAACATAAATGATGTATAGTGCTGCCAACTACTTTACATCCGTTTTTATCATTTCTTTTTATTGAGGACCGGCGCATGAGCCTTCTGTGTCTGAATCTGGCCCAACTGCTTGATCCCGGACACGCGCCCAAATCCCCAATTGACGCGCCTAAAAATACTGAAAAATCAATTGATTATGCCCGCAAAAACAAGCTTGGTGTGCTTTTTGCACGCACCCTCCCCCCCTACGAGCATGATGCACCGCACTATAAAGACTTCATAAGTGAAACCAAGAAGGTCGCATTAACCAATTCCCGCATCCTTCACCTGGTTCACAAAACTCACCTGACGCTAGAATCTGCGGGCATTAACCACGTATTTTATAAGGGTCCGCTGCAACAAAAAATTCTCTACGGCGACTTTTTTTCGAAAAAAAGTGTCGATGCCGACCTGCTCGTGGCCAGAAAAGACTTCTCCCGCGCCCGCGAAGTGCTTGTCGCCGCTGGATTTTCAGTTCCGGCAGAATGTCACCGTCTATGGTGGCGTCTGTTTCTGGGTGAGCAACACCTGTTCACTGATTCGTCCGGCCCCCATTCGGTCGATCTGCACCACCGTCTGCAGCAGCCCGGATCGCCCGCACCCCGCCGAGTTGACAGATTTATGAGCAATCCTGTTAAGGTTAATTTGGGCTCAAACAGTATTCCAACCCCAAACACAAAGTATATCGCGCTTATCTCGGCGATGAATCTTGTGAAAGCTATTTACAACCGTCAACCGGGTGGTAGCTATGCTATGGATCTGCTGACAGCCCTGCGCCAGATGTCGCCCGCAGAAATCAACGCCCTGCAACAGGAGGCCCGCCTTCAGGGGCTTTTCAATACTACACAATTTGCGGCACGTCTTTCGGCGCTTGTCTTTGGGGTCAGCGATCTGTTCTCGGACGAAGCCCTGACTTTACCGATCTCTGATGATAAACTCGAGCAGCTACTCTTGGCACCCGATGAAATGCTGGCGGACATGCCGCGCCGCCGGACGATGCTGCGCACCTTAAGCGATCACCCCGTCACGGATTTCCCCCTTGAGAGTGCGCGCTGGCTGATCTCGGAAACCGCCCGAATCACCCCCTGGCTGTAGGGCGTCGATATTTATCCGTTTGTGAAGCGCAGCAGGTGCGTGTTAACATTATGTGTTAACATTCTGGTCATAAATAATACCTGAAATAGACTGGCTACGGCCGCGTGCGGGCACCGGTCAGCCTTTTATATCTGACGCGCTCATATTTCAGCGGAAAAGCATTTTACATGAAGCCTGAAACCTTCGACATCGCGGCGGATCGCGAAGATATTCTGCAAATCCGCCTTGATCTGCGCTCCATCGGCTTTGATTATCGCCGTTATATATGGATATTTTTAGCGCTGTTTGTGGGCGTATTTGCGCTCACCTATCTCTATCTGAGCAGCCGCCCCAAGCTATATACCGCCACCGCGATCGTAGCCCTCGATGCCCGCAATGTGGCCCTGACCCCCGAAAATGAGGCTCTGGTGCAACTGCCTCAGGATGACACGCCGGAATCGCTTCAGGTCAATACGGAACTGGTGCTGCTGCAACAGGTGTCTTTGGCCGAGCGCGTTGTTGAGTCGCTAAAACTGGATCAGCATCCGGCCTTTGCGCCGCAACCGGTTGATCCCAAAACGGCAAACAAGACTGACACCAGCGCGCAATCCTCGCAACCCGCCCAAACGCCAGAGGAAAAGGCAGCCCAAAGACGGCGCGCCATTGCCGGGGCGCTATTGTATGGTCTGAAGATCAAACGCCAGGAAACCACTCGCATCGTCTATCTGAACTATTCATCGCCGTCGCCCGAACTGGCCGCCGATGTCGCCAATGAATGGAGCCTGCAATATATCGCCCAGAAGATCGATCAGAATCAGGCCGAACTGCAAAGTGCCGGCAGCGGTATGGCCGAACGGCTGGATAAACTGCGCGGCGAAGTGCTGGCCCGCGAAGAAGCTCTGGCTAATTATAAGGTCGCCAATAACCTGATGACGGTGGGCACAGCCACCCTGACTGAAAGCGAAATCTCAGCCCTGAACCGGCAGGTCGCCAGTAACAAACTCGATCTGGCCGAGCAGGAGGCAAAACTCGCCACCGCCCGCCAGCAATTGCAAAATACCGGCGTCAGCGCCGAAATGGCAGGCCCCGTTGGCTCACGCGTCCTGACGACCTTGCGCTTAAAACGCGCCCAGATCACGCGCCAGATTGCCGACCTGCAAACGACCTATGGCCCGCGCCACCCGCAGGTCATCGCCGCTCAGGATCAGCTTTCCGATATCGATCAGCAAATTCGTACCGAAGGCGACCGGCTTTTGTCCAGTCTCGAAGCCGAGGTTGATATTGACCGCCGCCGCCTCAGCCAGACCCAGTCCAGTCTGGGGGCCGCCACCGGCCAACTGGTCTACGCCAATAGCGCCAGCGCCGGTCTCAGCCAGCTTGAAAATGATGCGGCTGTGGCTCAGGAAATCTTTGAGCACTATCTTGACCTTTATAAACAATCCCTTACGGCCAATCCGGCGCAGAACATTCATGCCCGCCTGATCTCTCTGGCCCGTATCCCCGCGGCACCCAGCTCCCCCAATCTGATATTGGCCTTTGTCATTGCGCTGGGCCTCGGCACGGTGGCCGGTGTTGGCGGCGTGTTCACTCGTCAGATTTTTGAAACCGGCATCATCGCCCCCGGCGATATCGGCTATAAGCTGGGGCTGCCGCATCTGGCGACGCTCGTTAAGGTCAAATCCCCGTCCAAAAATGCGCCCCCCTCCTTGCCCGCCCCCCTGTCCCTGCCCGATTATGTCATTCAGAATCCGGGTTCCGCCTTTGCCGAGGGGCTTCGAGGTTTGCGCACCTCCCTGCTCTATACGGCCAATGATCATGGCGGGATTATCGCCATCACTTCGCCCCTGCCGTCGGAGGGCAAATCGACCACTTCGGTCTGTCTGGCCAGAGTCATGGCCATGTCCGGTCAGTCAGTGATTGTGGTTGAATGCGATCTGCGCCGCCCGGGCTTGAGCCGCGCTTTGGGGCGTCGGGCCGAAAACGGCCTGATCGAAGTGCTGCAAGGCGATGCCAATCTGGAAGATGTGATCCTTAATGACGATATCGGCGTTGATTATCTGCTGGCGCCGCGCAAGGATCGCGATGTCACCGGCGTATTCGAAGCCCCGATCATGGATCGCTTCATTACCTATCTGCGCCACAAGTACGATATTGTTATTCTCGATACGCCGCCGGTTCTGGCCATTGCCGAAACCCAGATTCTCACAAAATTTGCCGATCAGACCATTATGCTGGTGCGCTGGGCCAAGACCCCGATGCGGGCCGTCAAAGCCGCCCTGTCCAGTTTGAGACAAACCGGCGGCCCGGTGATCGGCATCGTCCTCACCCAGATGGATGAGCGGCTGTTCAAGAAAAGCTCAATGTACTGATATGACACTCTGGCAACAAAAAAGCCCGCGACCATAATGATCGCGGGCTTTTTTGTTTAGAGCGTTTTCCCAAAAAGTGGATCCACTTTTTGGATCAGAAAGAGCGACAAAACAAAGAATTAGAGCAAATTTCGGATCAATTCGATCGAAATTTGCTCTAACATGTCCGGGTGACCTACTCGGTGTAGTAGCCCTTGTAAGCCTTATAGTAGAAGCCGGAGTCGCCGTAGGCATATTTGGCCTGCTGGTTGACGTCGATCTGGCTGAGGGCCACACCGGCCATCGGCGCATCGGCACTGATAAGCAGATCAAGGGCCTTCTGGGCGGCGTCACGCGGCGTTTTACGCCAGTGTACCAGCATGACCACGGCATCGACCTTACGCACCAGAATACGGGTATCAACCACCGGCAGCACCGGCGCGGTATCCATAATGACCACATCAAAGCGCTCTTTGAGTTCAGCGATCAGGCCGTCCATCGACGGATCACCAAATACGTCGCGGGTGGTATAGCTTTCCGGCTTGACCGGCAGGAGCTTGACCTTACCGCCAGGACCATCGGTCAGGGCCTGATCAAGCGTGGCCGAGCCGTCCAGTACTTCCAGAATACCGGCTTCGGGTTGATCCTGAACATAGGCGTTGATCGACTTACGGCGCAGGTCGCAATCAACCACAACCACCGTCTGCCCCGCCATAGCGACAATCTGAGCCAGACACATGGACGCCGTGGTCTTACCTTCGCCGGGCAGGCAGGAGGTCAGGGCGATGACACGGGCCTGCTCGCCGTCACGGGTATAGAGCAGGGACGCTCTCAGGCTGCGGAAGCCTTCGGCAAAGACCGACAGGGGCTTCTCGGTCACATAGGTGACCGGGTCGGTGCGCTTATGACCCTTTTCAACCGTCGAGGCCAGATCCGGCAGACCAGCCAGATAAGGCTGGCGCAGATGACGCTCAACGTCCGTCGAGGTGGTCAGGACGCTGTCGAAGGCCCGACGCCCCAGAACCGCGGCGGCACCGGCCCCAAAGGCCCCAACCAGCGCCAGAGCGACGCTTAAGGAGACCTTGGGCGACGATGGGCCCATCGGCAGCTTAGCCTTAGCCACGATACGGGCGTCGGACTTAGCCATGCCTTCCTGCGACGAGGTTTCCTTGAAACGCTCCAGATAGGATTCGTAGAGGCTGCGGACGGCCTGAGCGTCACGCTCAAGCTCGTTCAGGCGAACCTGAGCGCGGTTATTACCGGCCAGCACGCCACGGGCGTTACCGACGCTGCCCGCCAGAGACGAGGTACGTTGACGCTGAACCTGAACCTGGGCTTCAAGGTTAGAGATGATACGGGCGATTTCGTTGCGGATTTGCTGATCTATATCGGCCTTTTCGCGCTTGGCCTTGATGATTTCAGGATGCAGCGGGCCGTAACGGGCCTCCAGCTCAGCCACGCGGCGGCTGACCTCGGCGCTTTGCGAGCGCAGATTGGCAACCACGCCGGAGTTCAGAGCTTCACCGACATCTTCACCGGTCGAACCGGCGGCAAGCTGACGGCGGGCGGTAGCCAGACGGGCTTCGCTTTCGGCTTCGTCAACACGAACCACGGCCAGTTGCTGATTGAGGCTGGAGATTTCCTGCTCGGTCAGGGTAGAGCCGGTCGAGCTCATCAGGTTATTGGCGATTTTATATTGCTGAACCGCACGTTCGGCAGCTTCGACCTGACCGCGCAGCTCATCAAGGCGCGAGTCGAGCCAGCCGGAGGCACTGCGGGTCGCTTCAAAGCGCGCTTCCATTTGCTGAGCCAGATAGAAGTTGGCCCACTCATCGGCGATGCGCATGGCCTTTTCCGGCGAGGTGCTGGAATAGCTGATATTGATGACGCGTGTCGTGCCCTCACGGCGCACGGTCAGACCGCCCAGCACGATATTGGTGATGATCTGCTGGCGAGCCTTTTTCTCCAGCGGCGTCAAGGCCGCTTCGGGGCGCTGAGGCTCGGTCACCAGACCAAAATATTTCTTGCGGGGATTAAGGAACGGGTTGAACTCCGGGTCCTTATCCAGTTCCAGCTCCCGAATGGCCATCTCCGCCAGTGAGGCCGACTTGATCAGGGACACTTCGGTATCGATGGTGGCGGCGTCCTGCGGCAAATCCGACAGCACCTGCTCACTGGCATTGGTGATATTGACAGAGCGCGGATCGATCATCACGGCTGATGATGCCACATATCTCGGTGTCTGAGACAGCAGCGGAAACAGGATCAGGACAAAGGCGGTGCAGAACACCACGCCAAATAGCAGCGAGTAACGCCGGAAATCAGCGATTAACCCGCGAAGGTCCAGACCGGCTTCGTCGTCCGAGCTGCTTTTTCCATAATTATCACGCGTTTTCATATGACAGATCTTTCCGGCACTTGTTCAGTTATGGAACCCGTGAGCCATTTTTTGGGAACCCAAAGGCCATTTTGCAAAATAGGGGCCAAGACATAGGGACCAGAAAATGCGGGCCATGACATCAAAACGATATCATGGCCCGGCATGCGTTAATATTGCACGCCTAAAGTAAACTTAATGCTGTTATGAGTATAATCACGGAAGGCCGAGGCCCCCTCGGAACCCAGCTTTGAATGCATATATTCGCCCTTAAGGGTCAGACGGCGGTTAATAAGATAGCGTCCGCCCAAGGTTAAGCTATCGCGTGTATCATTACGGTCCAGACCCCGGTATTCATCATCAAAGTGAAGCACCCCGGCTGACAGTACCAGATTGCGCAGCAGTTCATGGTCAACCGTCACGCTAAGCTGGGTCGACAGGAAGCCTGATGCCCCGGCGTAGGGCGTTTCGTTGATAGAACGGCCCGCGTTGAAGTTAACCGTCGTTAGACGGGTCGGGAACCATTCGATCTGCGCATTAAAGGACGAGCCGCGCGCCGTGGCATAGGCGAAGTTGTCATAGTCCTGCATCAGGTAGCCGGCCCGCACTTCACCGCGCAGAAGATCCGTCAGGTCGAACGCCGCACCGACCGAGATATTGTAGCCGTTGGAGTCACGCTCAGCCGCCGCTGAGGCCAGATCATATTTGCGCTCATTATATTCATAGGTGACAAAGACCGACGTATCCGGGCTCAGGGCGTAATCACCGCGCAGGCCCAGACGATGGAACTTCACGTCGCGATTGTCCTGATCCTGAATCCCGGATGGGAAATTGACCAGATCGGTTGTGCGCACATCGGTGTAGTCCAGCTCGCTGATGCCGCCATCGACGCCAAAGCGCAGGCGGTTGAAGGTGAACTGCCCGCCCAGCACAAAGCCGTTGTTTTTCACCTTGACCGGCTCAGCGATGTTTTCGCTCAACGACGGGTCACCGCGCGATTCACTGTTACGACCCAGATTGATCGTCCCGTAAACATTGCTGAACCGCGTAATGTCGGCGCGGCCATAGGCGTTGGCGCCCCAGTCTTCGGAATTTTGGGTGTCGTTATCACCGTAGCGGCGGATATTGCTGTAAACCGACCCCATCAGGGCGTGGCGGCTCCAGCGTGATTGAGCGCGAACCTCCGGGCGGGCCGTAAAGATCATGTCTTCTTCTTTGGCCGTATCACTAAAGAAGATGTTGTCCGAGCGCTCAAGCCCCATATCGACCTTGGGATAGATGTCAAAACCGCCGGTGCGGATGCCCAAAGGTTCATAGCCCGCCGGTACGCGCGCAGCCACCGACGAATTCTTGTCCTTTTCCTGTACAAAGTAATCTTGAGCTCCGGCGATTCCGGCCGTAGCGCACATAGCCGGGATCAGCGTCAGCGTGAGGAGTTTCTTTTTTTGCATAAGGTCCATGCCAGAGAGTAAAGTTTTACGTGCCTTCCCAATGAAGGTCACGACGGGTATGCCATAATGGTAAACGACCAGTCTGATAACCGGTCTATAATCTTAAACGCTTAACTAAATCTTGGTTGCGCCATCAGAAATATCGTTCTGTTACGCGGATAGTATCGCCAGGTTGCACCGTCAGGGTCTGGGTCAGTTCAACTGCACGTTCCTCAGCGGAATTGGCACTTTTGATGTAGACCTTCTTTTTGTTAGCCCGATAGGTAAAGCCCTGCGCGCGGGCAATCGCATTCATGACCGTCATGCCGTTAACGTAAGGATATTCACCCGGACGGCTAACCTCGCCCCAAAACATAGAAGGGTCGGAAGGTCAGAACTTCGATGCTGACGCGCGGGTCTTTGAGGTAGCCTTCACGTAAGACCGCGGCATACTTATCCTGCAATTCGGTGACGGTCAGGCCCGCCGCCTTGATCTCACCGATCAGTGGTAGGGCAACCGTACCCTGACCATTGACGACAAATTCACCACTCAGGTTGGGCTCACCAAAGACAATAACGCGAATCTTGTCGTCGGCGCCCATTTTATAACTGTAAGCGTCAGCACTTACCGTCTGAGTTTGAGGTGTCTGGGCCTGATATGTCTGGGTTTGGGACACGGCCCCTGCCCCCTGCGTCTCGGTGCCCTGTGCATAGGCCAGTCCCGCTGTCCCCAAACCGGTCAGCGTCAAACTTATTATCACAAACCAAAAAGATACTAATCTTGCGAAAAAGGTCGACATGTTTCGGCTCTCGTCCCATCGTCTCATAGTTAATTGTGCGGCGCAATATCGATTTTGACACGCATCTGAACTAATGGTAGTGAAATAATTGCAAAAAGCTGTTAAGTCCAAACAAAACAAATTAGCGGCATCAAAACGATGCACAGGGCTTCATTTTTAACACATAAGATGCCCTTTTGATTGAAAAGATTAATCAACCATCAGGGGAATCCCATTGCGAGCGAAGCTGTTAACCAACAGTTTTTCGCAAGTTTTTATATTCTGGTCGCCATCAGTTGCGCAAAGAGCGCAAGCTGAAATTTTTTATGGCATACATTGTGCAATGCGGGACAAATCATTGACAGTTTGCCCGTCAATTTAAATACTGACTGTGCAGTTTTGGAGAGGTGATCATGTTGATCAATACGCCGTCTGCGGCAAGTATGGAAAACAGCGTCTCCGTCGGATTTAAGGTACGCACCCCACAGGCGCGCGAGAAGGCCGGAAAGCGGGCCAGACTGCGTCGCCTGAATCATGGTGTTATTCGTTGCCTTGATCTGATGATTAGTTTGAGCGCGTTGATATTTCTGGCGCCGGCGATTGTGGTGATCGCCCTGCTGATTCGCTTTCAGGATGGCGGGCCTGCCCTTTATCGTCAAAAGCGTATCGGCCTGAACGGCCGTGAGTTTAGTTGCTTCAAATTACGCAGTATGCATGTGCGCTCTGATGAGATTTTACGTGAAATCCTGCTGAACGATCCGGTAGCCCGCGCCGAGTGGGACGCTGAACAAAAGCTCAAGAATGACCCGCGCATTACCGTTTTGGGACGCATCTTACGTAAAACCAGCGTCGACGAACTGCCTCAGTTGCTCAATGTCATTCGCGGTGAAATGAGCCTTGTCGGGCCACGCCCGATTGTTAACTCCGAAGTGGTCAAATATGGCCGCTCCTTCAAAAACTACGTGTCCGTGCTGCCTGGCATTACCGGCCTGTGGCAGGTTATGGGACGTAACGATGTCAGCTACAGCCGCCGCGTAGCCATGGATCGCCTGTTTGCCCGCAAGCATTCGTGTGGCATATATATCATGATCCTGGTAAAAACGTTACCGGCGGTACTGTTACAAAAGGGCTCATATTAGGGCTTACGGCGCACCTCAAAAACCCAAGGCGGCAGGCTCACCTGCCGCTTTTTTTGTGTGCTGCAAAATAAAAATTCAATAAATTTCGGGGACAAGCTGCGACATAGCTTCGCATGGCACTCTTCTTGCTGAAATTGGCTATAGCCGGGATTGATGGCACGGCGCATATGTTCACTGCGTTTTTTACGGAATCGAAAATCCAGTGAGTTCAGCAGCTTATTGCCTTTGACAAACCCACGTTATACAACCGTAATATGTGTTAACCATTATTAACTGACACATTACCAATTCACGCCGAAGGACGCGCAGTTACGCAATGAAAGTCGCCCTTGTACATTACTGGCTTGTCGGCATGCGCGGGGGCGAGCGGGTACTTGAAGCATTGTGTGAGCTTTATCCGGATGCGGATATTTTCACTTTGGTGGCCGATCCGGCTAAGCTGTCGCCCACAATCCTGAAACATAAAATCCACACCTCGTTCCTGCAAAAATTCGGTGGGGTGAAACACTATAAGGCCATGCTGCCGCTCATGCCGTTCGCCATCGAATCGTTCGATGTGACCGGCTATGATCTGGTGATCTCCAGCGAAGCCGGCCCTGCCAAGGCGATCGTGACCCGCCCGGATGCGACCCATATCTGCTATTGCCATTCGCCTATGCGCTACATCTGGGATCTGTACGACCAGTACCGCTCCAGCATGGGCTTTATGGGCCGCCTGGTCATGTCAATCGCCGCCCCCATGTTGCGGGTGTGGGATGTGACGACGGCCTCACGGGTCGACCATTTCATCGCCAATTCGCACTATGTCGCCAAGCGCATTGAGAAATTCTACCGCCGGGAAGCCAAGGTCATTAATCCGCCGGTCGATACCTCGCGCTTTGTGCCTCTGGCCAGCAATGCTGACGGCCCCGGTGACTATTACCTGTGTGCCGGTCAGATCACGCCCTATAAAAAGGTCAGTCTGGCGGTTGAAACCTTCACCAAGTCCGGCAAGCCGCTGGTGGTGATCGGTGCCGGTGCCGACTCAAAACTCAAAGCCTCGGCGGGCCCGAATGTGCAGTTTCTGGACTCAGTTGATGATAAGGCCATGGCCCATCACTTTGCCCATTGCCGCGCTCTGGTTTTCCCCGGCGTTGAGGACTTCGGTATCATCCCGCTTGAAGTCATGGCCAGCGGACGGCCTGTGATTGCCTACGCCAAGGGCGGCGCGCTTGAAACCGTCGTGGATGGCAAGACCGGCATATTGTTCAAAGAACAGACGGTTGAATCGTTGCTGGCTGCCGTCGAAGAGATGGAAACCCGCCACGAAAGCTTCGATCCCGCGACCTTAAGCGCCCACGCCGCCAGCTTTGCCAAGCCGATCTTCGTTGAGCGCCTGCGCCGTCATATCGAAGACTGCCTCAGGGCCGACAACCTACCACCCAGTCCGGTGATTGAACTGAAACCCGGCCCGGTCATGCTGGAAAAACAGGCTATGCGCGGTTAGGCTATAACTATGCATCCGGTTCGCGTAACACTTAATGGCAAGTTCATGGGCGCCCATATGACCGGCGTTCAGCGCGTGGCTATGGAAATCGTGCGCGAGCTTGACCGCCTCATCACCCTTGATTCGGCGCTTCGTGATCAGATCACTTTTGAACTGGTCGCCCCTAAATCCGCCACCGAAGCCATTGTCGGACTGGGCCTCAAAACCATTCCTACCCGCACGGCCGGTCGCTTTGGCGGCAATGTCTGGGAACAGGTCGACCTGCCGTACCTGGCGCGCGGCACGCGACTGCTGAACCTGTGCAACCTCGGTCCGGCCTTAAGCCTGGATGCCGTGACCATGCTGCATGACGCGCAAGTGCACGCCTCGCCCAAATCCTACAGTGTCCCGTTTCGGCTGTGGTATCGCTTTATCCAGCCGTGGCTTGGTCATCGCAGCCAGCAGATATTGTCGGTGTCGGAATTCTCTAAACAGGAACTGATCCACTATGGCATAGCCCCCGCCGCCAAAATCACCGCGGTGCACAATGGCGTAGACCATGTCCTGCGGGTGCGGCCGGATCGGTCCGTGCTTGAGCGACTTCATCTGAGCGAAGGCGGCTATGTCATCGGCCTGGCCAATACCCAGAGCCACAAGAATATCAAAGTGCTGCTGGAAGCCTTTACCGACCTGCCGAACCTTAAGCTGGTTCTGTTCGGCCGCGCTGATCGCAACGCCCTGCAATCCCTGACCGAGGTGCGCTTAAGTGACAACATCATCGCCGCCGGGCCCATCAGCGATGAAGCCTTAAGCGCGCTCATGACCTCCGCCCTGTGCATTGCCTTTCCGTCGCGCACAGAGGGGTTTGGTCTGCCGCCGCTTGAGGCCATGCTGCTGGGCTGCCCGGCGATAGTAGCCCCGTGCGGCGCGTTACCGGAAGTGTGCGGTGAGGCGGTGCTCTATGCCGACCCTGATCAGCCCCAGGACTGGGTCCGCCAGATCAGCGCCCTCACTACCGATCCGACTTTGCGTCAGGCCTATGTCAGCCTTGGGCGGCTCAAAGCGTCCCACTATAGCTGGGCCCGCACGGCGCGTCAGATTCTCGAACTGCTGGCCCCCGCCGCTACCCCGGGAAAAGCCGCTTGAAAAATGCCGCCGTTATGAATAACCCTGTTCGGGCTTCCCGACGGGCGCCCTCAAGGGCGCGAAAAGGACCAAAGACGTGACCCCAATTTCGATACTCTGTCTGCTGATCCTGATTTACGGCCTGACGCGGCCTCCGTCTTTCCTGCTGATCACGGCACTGGTCTATACCAGCTTCGGCGCTCTGGCGCTCATTCCCCCTGCCCTGACCGCAGGCGCCAGTATTCTGGCAGCCCCGGTGGCGTTTCTGTTCCTGATCGGCAAGCTTTTGTGGATGCAGAAAACCGCGCAAATCTATACGCGGACTCTGGTTAACCCCAGTCGGGTCGGTATCTTAGGCCTGTTCACCCTGGTGGCGGTGGTGGGCGCTTTTATTCTGCCGAGCCTGTTTGCCGGTGAGATGTACGTCATCCCGATGCGTCTGGCCACCAGCTATTCTTACGCCCTGACGCCGCTCTATCCGACGACCTCCAATATCACCCAGTCGCTGTACCTGATCATCTCATTCATGATTGTCACCGCCATGGCGACTATGGCGCGTTTGCCGGATTTCAAAGAGACCTTCACCAAGGCGATTTTGTACGCCATGATCGCTGCCATCGCGACCGGCATGATAGATTTCGTTTTCGGCATAGCTGGCAAGACCGACATGCTCAAAATGTTCCGTAACGCCAGCTATGCCATGCTGGTCGATCAGGAAGTCAGCGGCGGCGTGCGCCGCACGGTCGGTCTGATGCCGGAAGCGTCATCCTATGGTACGCTGGTCATCGCCCTGCTCGGCCCGCTATTGTTCATGCGTCAGCTCTATTCGCCCAAGATGACCAAGTGGGTGGTCATGCCCGCCATTGGTCTGGGCTTTCTGTTTGCTGGCCTGTCTACGTCATCGACGGCCTATGTCGGTATTATTGTCATCGTCGGCCTGCATTTTGCCGACAGCATCCATAAGGCCATTAATGGCGACATGGCCTTGCGCGCCCGTGTGGCCAAGGAACTGGGGGTCATCTCCATTCTGGGGCTTCTCGGCTTCATCGGCCTGATGGCCCTGCCCGCCACGCGAGAGATCATTTTCAATCTGGTCGATGAGATGCTGCTCAACAAGACCCAGTCCCTGTCCTATCTGGAGCGGTCATCATGGAACACCTACGCCCTGCAGAATTTCTGGGACACTAAGGGCTTTGGTGTGGGGGCCGGCTCGGTGCGAACGTCGAACTTCTTCGTCAATATTCTGGCGGCAACCGGCTTTATCGGCGCCCTGTTGTTCGCCATCTTCCTGATCCAGCTTATCTCGGCCCGCGTCAGGCCTGAGCAAAAAGAGCTTAAGGTGATTTTGCACGGTGCCAAGTTGTCCGTCCTGCCGGTTCTGGTCTGCGCATCTCTGGTCGGGACGACACCGGATTACGGCATCTTCGTAGCCTGTCTGTTCGGGGTGATCGCGGGCACCAAATATGTCGTCCCGCCGCGCGTCGTCGGCCATATTCACCGATCATCGGAAACGGACGATCTCCAGACATCATAAAAAAAGCGGCCTTTAGCGGGCCGCTGTTCTGTATTTAAGACACTTCGCTGGTTCGGCGGCGACGCACCCCGGCCAGGGTCGGCGGTGTAGGTCGGCGGGCGATGACCTCCTTGGCAAACTGATCCGTAGCCCGACGCTTCCAGCGCTTACCCCCGCGCATCTGAGCGCGCCAGGCGGCAAAGTTCATGGGCGCAATCGCCATGACCACCCCGGTCGCATCAGCCAGCCAGTCATAAAGGCTGGCGCTGCGGCCGGTAAACATCTGAATGATTTCGCTTAAGCCCGCAACGATCAGGCAGGCCAGACCGACATCCCACTTACGGACACGCGGAAAGGCCGTCACCGCCAGCAAGCTCAAGACAAAGAAGGCCAGAACGTGCGCCTCTTTATCACTTAGTCCCAATTCCTGCTCGCGCCCCTGAAACGGCCCAAACATCAGAACCGCCAAAATGACCGCCAGTACAGCAACGGCCATGCGCACAAGGAAAACTGCCTGAGATTGCCTGCTCATATTACCACCTCATCTTGCCCTAACCTTTAGCGGATTCACAAATAAGGTGACGTTAAATTTCATGGTTAATAGAGATATAATTTACAGCCCTCTTATATTTACCTTCCGTTTATTAAGGTTTGAAACGATTACTTAAGGCCGATGAGTTACTGTAGGATTATAGATTTTTTGCAGGGATAGAATATGCCTGAGCTCAACTTAGTCCCGTCATTCGAAGACGCCACCGATGTCGTGACGCGCGATGTCACCAGACCGGCCGCACCCGCCAAGCGCGACCGCAGCCATCTGACCCAAGTTTCAGACGCCGCGCACTACGTTCATGTGCCATCTCCGGCGCAAAAGCTTCAGGACAATCTGCGCACACAGTTGTCGATGCCGTTTCCTGATCCGTCGCCGGAAACCCAAAAAATTCCGACCGTCTATACGGTGACGGCTCTGGTGCTGTTTTGCGGATCGGTGTGGACGGCCGTTGTCATGGGACTGGCTAATCTGTTGTAAGCATTTTTCGACGAAGTGGACACCGGTTCGTCGTTAAAAAATGCGGCAAAACAAAAAACCTTACACAGATAAAGACCCACGTTACGCAATCGCAACATTTTTCCTTGTTTAGACTCACGCTTTGGCTTTAATAGGATTAATTAAATCCTAATAAGCCTTATCGTGAGGATGGCAAACCATGACCCTGTCCCTGCCTGTGCTGGCGTTGCGCGGACTCGTGCTTATGGTGTCTATCTGGCTGTTCGTGTTTCTGCTTGGGCCATATCAGACCCTGCCGTTTGAACTGGGCATGAGCGACAAAGAGGCCCACGTCCTGACCTTTTACTGCTTTGCGTCGCTGTTGCTGCTGGCGACCCAAACCACGCGCCGGGGCAGTATTCTGTTATTCTGCATCACCATTAGCGCGGTGGCCGAAGTGCTGCAAACCAGCACCGGACGCGATGGCAATGTCGCTGATTTCCTGGCCAGTAGCCTGGGCTCGACCATGGCAGTTCTGCCGACACTGATCGGCTTTGTGCGCCAGAAGTTCAAGCGCAATGTTGCCGATAACAAACGCCTGCAAATCAGGTTGTAGTTTTAGGTCGTAAACGCCTAGGAAAGGCTTTCGGTAACGACGGCCGGGGTCACCACATCTTCGGGGATCCATCGGCGTTCGCGGACGGCCAGAAACCCATAGAAGAACCCCAGCGCCCAGCCGGTATGCATGGCAAAGGCCGCAGGCCCCGCCAACAGTCCGCACGCCGATTTACGCTTGGCCGTGATCATCAGCGAATAGATGGTCAGCACAAACAGATAGGTCAGCGGCCACAGCCCGAACACACCTGACACCGGCAGCAGGGCCAGAGAGGTCAGCAGCAATATCAGATGCAGCGGCACCGCCATCTGACGCAGGCGGATAGAGCCCGGATGACGACGGACGGTACGTGACCGCCCGCAGCCATAGTTGAAATATTGCCGAAACAGTTTAATCAGGCTGTCGCGGGGGAAATATTTCAGGCGGATATCGCTATCCATATAGATACGGCCACCACGCGCCCGCAGACGATTATCGAATTCACCGTCTTCATTGTGCGAAAAGGTCGGGTCATAGCCGCCGGCATGGATGAAGCTGGCGACCTTGAACGCCGCATGATGGCCGTGATCGACAAAGCCTTTGACATGACCACCGCGGTGGGCGGCCCCGCCGGAGCCCAGCGGCGTATCAGACACCCACGCCACCGCCTTTTGCAGGCAGCTAAAGCCCACCGAATCCATCGGCACGACCACAGAATCCGCGCCAGTGTCATTAAGCGTCGTCAACAGCCGGGTGATGAAATCGGCCCGATAATCCGAATGGGCATCACAGCGGATGAGAACCCCTTGCGGATGGGCAAATTCCTGCACACACAGATTGACCCCGGCACTTTGCAGCTTCCCCGGATTATGAAGCAGTTTGACGCGCTCATGATCGCCAAACCGATTGCGTACAATATCAGCCGTACCATCGCTGGAGCCGCCATCAGCAACCACCACGACACAGGATTGAATGTCGGCGGAACTATCAAGCAGGTTTTGCACCACCCCCTCGATAACCCCGGCCTCATTGAGAACCGGGACCGCGATAACTACATTAAATTTAAGCTTTACCAACATAGGCTTTGATACCCATAAAAAGGCTGCCCCGGAGGATTGCCTGACGCATATTATGCGCCAGCGGGGTTACTGCATGTAATAGTCTTTATATTCCTCGTAGTAGAACGCACCTTCACCGTAAGCATACTTGGCCTGCTTATGGACATCGATCTGGCTCAGGGCCACGCCGCTAAGCGGGGCCTGTGAGTCAATCAGAATTTGCAACGCGCTGCGGGCGGCTTCGCGTGGGGTCTTGCGCCAGCGTACCAGCATGGCGACCACGTCGGCCTTGCGTGCCAGAACCCGCGTATCCACCACCGGCAGAACCGGCGCCGTATCCAGAATAACAATATCATAGCGGCGGCGCAGACGGTGGATAAGATAGTCCATAACCAGAGAGCCAAAGACGTCCTTAGTGGTATCCGTATCCTGCGCCAGAGGCAGCAGTTTGAGCTTGCCGCCGGGTCCATCGACCACGACATCATCAATGGTCGCCATACCCGCCAGAACCTCAAGCAAGCCCTGCTCAACCTTATGGCCGATGAACTTATTCAATGACTTACGGCGCAGGTCGCAATCGACCACCACCACCGATTGACCGGCCATGGCAATGACCTGGGCCAGGCAGATTGAGGCTGTCGTCTTACCCTCACCCGGCAGGGCGGAGGTGACGGCGATAACCTGTGCGCGCTCACCATTACGGCCATAGATCAGCGAGGTTTTAAGTGTCCGGAAACCTTCGGCAAACACCGACAGCGGTTTTTCCATCAGATAGGTGGACGGGTCCATTTTGGCCGCCGCCTTATCGAGCGAGACATTCAACAGCGGCAGACCGGCTAGATAGGGCTGGGCCAGATGCAGTTCAACTTCGTTAGAGGTCGTAATCGTCCGGTCAAGGGCGCGGCGGCCCATCACGACGGTCGTTGCCGCCCCCAGCGCCCCGCAGAACGCCAGGGCAATGCTAAGCGGAATACGCGGCTCGCTCGGATTGGTCGGACGCTTGGCGGTGGCGACAATGCGGGCATCAGCGCGGTTATTGCCTTCCTGAGAGGAGGTTTCCTTGAAGCGTTCCAGATAGGAATTATAGATGGTGCGCGCGGCCATGGCGTCGCGTTCCAGCTCATTCAGCCGCACCTGAGCGCGGTTATTACCGGCCAGAGTGCCGCGGGTCTGGGATACGCTTTGCTCCAGCGCACCGCGGCGCTGACGCTGCACCTGAACCTGCGCCTCAAGGTTTGAGATGATGCGCGTGATTTCGGCACGGATTTGCGCATCGATGTCTTCTTTTTCACGCTTGGCCTTGAGGATTTCCGGGTGCCGTGGCCCATAACGGGACTCCAGTTCGGCCACTTTGCGGCTGACCTCGGCGCTTTGGGTGCGCAGCGAATGGACGACGCCGGAATTGAGCGCCTCACCGACATCATCGCCGGACGAGCCCGTCGCCAGTTGGCGCTTGGCGGTCGCCAGACGGGCGGCGGCGGCGGCTTCGTCGAGCTTAACCCCGGCCATCTGAGTATTGAGATTGGAGATTTCCTGCTCGGTTAGGGTCGCGCCCTCGGAACTCATCAGGTTGTTGGCGATCTTATATTGCTGCACGGCGCGCTCAGCCGTCTCGACCTGCGCCCGCAGTTCGGTCAGGCGCGAATCGAGCCAGTTCGAGGCATCGCGGGTCGTGCTGACACGGGCTTCCTGCTGCTGCACCAGATAGAGCCGCGCCCAGGCATCGGCAATCGTGGCCGCCTTTGACGGCGACAGACTGGTAAAGCGGATATTGATGACGCGGGTAGCGCCCTGACGTTTAACCGAAACCCGCTTGAGAATCTTGTTGATGATCACCTGACGGCGGGCATCGGCCTCGTCAGCGGTGGCCGCTTTTTTGATCGGCTGGTTGTCGCCGATAAAGCCCAGAAACTTTTTACGTTCACCGATATAGGGGTTGAATTCAGGATCCTGATCCAGATCAAGATCCGTCATAACCCGTTCCGCCAGAGCGGTCGATTTCAGGATTTCAACCTCGGTATCGATGGTCGCGGTATCTGCAGGCAGGTCAGAGACAACTTCCTTGCCCGGCGAGGTATTGACGATGCGCGGATCGATCATGACGCTGGCTTCGGCGGTGTATTTCGGCGCCTGAGTGACCAGAGGCACCAGAATGAGCGCGAATATAGCTATAAAGACCAGACCGAACAGCAGAATATAGCGGCGGAAATCGGCAATGAAACTTAACACATCAAAGCCCGCATCATCAATGTCACGCGCTTCGACTGGGTTCACGACTTCCGCCATAGGCTATTGCTCTTCTTAAAAAAATTCATGTCGATACGCCACACACACAAAGACGCCCGACATTTTCGTCATGCACACCTTCATTACAAGTTCAGGTGCGCATTAATGGGCGGGAATCACCCCGCGCATCATATCAGAAATATCGTTCCGTGACCCGAATGGTGTCGCCGGGTTGCACGGTTAGAGTTTGCGTCAGATCGACAGCGCGCTCCTCAGCAGAGTCAGCACTTTTTATATAGACCTTTTTCTTGTTCGCGCGATAGGTGAAACCTTGTGCTCGCGCCACCGCATTCATCACGGTCATGCCGTTGACGTAAGGATATTCGCCCGGACGGCTGACTTCACCCAGAACATAGAAGGGCCGGAACGTCAGAATTTCGATGCTGACGCGCGGGTCCTTAAGATAGCCTTCGCGCAGGACGGCTGCATATTGTTCCTGCAGCTCTCTCACACTCAGGCCCATCGCCTTAACTTCGCCTATCAGGGGCAGGGCGACCGTGCCCTGACCATTGACGACGAATTCGCCGCTCAGGTCAGGTTCACCAAAGACGATGACCCGGATCTTATCGTCGGCGCCCATTTTATATTTATAGGCGTCAACGCTCGCAACTGCGGTAGATAAGGTCGTCACCGGCGCCACTTGGGCCGCGGACTCAGACGCAGATGTCTGGGTTTGGGCCTGAATCTGGGCAAAGGCAAGACCGCCCGACCCGACCGAAACCATGAGTATCGTTGCCAATACTAAGAAAATCTTTTTTACGTATACGTGCACGCTAAGCCTCCTGCCTCAACCCAAAAATATCTTTCAATTTTTTGTTGCGGCGCAAATTCAGATAACGGATACGGATATAAAGTTCCAATTATGATATGTGTTTTTCCATGACTTTTAATAAGTAAATGGTTAACTTCACAACAGAACTACCCGGCGTGTAAACTGTGCAATTAATATGCCATTTTTATGTTACGTGGATAAATTGGCGCGTTTCATTATGAAGTCGCACACAGGTTAAGACCCCCGTGGCATAGGCGCCGGTATCTACCCCGACCCGCCAGGTAGAGTTAAAGGGTTCGGGCGTCGGCGTGTGGCCATGAACGACGACATAGTTGCAGGATTTGGTCGCCGATAAGAACTCAGCCCGTATCCACAACAGGGTCGTGGCGTCCTGATCATCCAGCGGCACACCGGGTTTGACCCCGGCATGGACAAATACATAGTCCCCGCCGTAGACAATCAGCTTCATAGCGCAGATGGCCTCGAGGTGGGCGCGCGGCAAATTATTGCCAAACTGGTCGCGCGCCTCGATCCAGGCCTCAGCATCACTGCGCAAAGGCGGTGCCTGAACCCCATAATTCATAAGGGTTGTACCACCCCCGTGCTGCACCCAGGTCGCCCCGCTTTCGGGATCTTCGAGGAAGTTGATCAGCGACATCTCATGGTTACCCATCAGGACTTCGAGGTCGCACCAGATCTCGTCCTTAAGCTTTAGGATCGTTTCGATCACCTTGTCAGAGGCCGGTCCGCGATCGACATAATCGCCCAGCAACACCACCCTGGGCTTTTCCTGATAGGCGTAGGAGTCTTCGCGGATGGTATCAAGCATGCGGCTGAACAAATCAGCCCGGCCATGGATATCGCCGATGGCATAGGTCAGCCGGTCAACGATCGGCACAGGGTCACTCTTGCGCTTTGAAAACAGATTTTTGAAAAAGCTAATCATGAAAACGCAATCAATCCGCCGCACAGGCTTTATGGTTATGAAGCCAGTCTAAACCAAAGATCACCTAAGTTCGCAATCTGAAAAGGGTTGCTGAAAATATTTCTTATCAAATTGCGGGGACAGAATAGATCATAAACCTTAACTTATGACCTTCAGTTTCATACATCAGGCGAGCGCACGGTTTGAGCGTGGTAAATCTATTGACAATCGCGCGCGAAGCCGCCAACAGATTTAGGGATTACCCCGTAGCTACGCTTCATCAGGTTTAGGATTTAATCCATATTTTTCACAGCGTGATGCCCGGACATGCCCGGCGCGTTCACGATTTCTGACAGCATTTCCGGCATATTCGTCCGGTATTTTTAGACATTAGGATATAGTCATGCGCGTAACCATGATCGGTACAGGATATGTAGGCCTCGTCAGCGGCGCCTGCTTTGCAGATTTCGGCCATATCGTGACCTGCGTCGATAAGGACGCCTCAAAGATTGAGCGGCTGCAAGCCGGGGAAATTCCGATTTTTGAGCCGGGCCTTGATAAACTGGTCGAAACCAATGTGCGCGAAGGCCGCCTGTTCTTTGCCGTCGATCCGAAAGAAGCCATCGCCTCGGCCGATGCGATCTTTATTGCGGTTGGCACGCCGTCACGGCGCGGCGATGGCCATGCTGACCTGTCTTACGTCTATGCCGCCGCCGAAGAAATCGCCGATCTGATGGATGGCTTTACCGTCATCGTCAATAAATCGACCGTTCCGGTGGGCACCGGCGATGAGGTCGAAGCCATCATCAAAAAGCGCCGCCCGGACGCCGAATTTGCGGTCGTCTCCAACCCGGAATTCCTGCGCGAAGGGGCCGCCATCAGCGACTTCAAGCGCCCTGACCGCGTCGTCGTCGGCACCGAGGATGAACGCGCCCGCAATGTGATGCGTGAGCTCTACCGTCCGCTGAACCTGAATGAGAGCCCGCTGCTGTTTGTCGGTCGCCGCACCTCAGAACTGATCAAATATGCCGCCAACGCCTTCCTGGCCATGAAGATCACCTTCATCAACGAAATGGCCGATTTATCCGAAGCTGTCGGGGCTGACGTGCAGGCTGTGGCCCGTGGCATTGGGCTGGACAACCGGATCGGCACCAAGTTCCTGCACGCTGGCCCCGGTTATGGCGGTTCGTGCTTCCCCAAGGATACGCTGGCTCTGGTGAAAACCGCTGCCGACTATGGCACGCCGACCAAGCTGATCGAAGCCACCGTAGCGGTCAACGCCTCACGCAAAAAGGCCATGGCCGAAAAGATCAAAAAGGCGCTCGGTGGTGATGTTTCCGGCAAGACAATTGGAATCTTAGGCCTGACCTTTAAGCCCAACACCGATGATATGCGCGACGCCCCGTCGCTGGATATCGTGCCCGCCCTTCAGGCTGCCGGTGCCACCATTCAGGCCTATGACCCCGAAGGCCGCCATGAAGCCGAAAAGCTGCTGAGCGATGTGGACTATAAGGCCAATCCGTATGATGCGGTGGCCGGTGCTGACGCCATGGTCATCCTGACTGAGTGGGATCAGTTCCGCGCCCTTGACCTCGACCGCGTCAAATCGGTCATGAAGGCCCCGGTCATGGTCGATCTGCGCAATGTCTATAAACCCTCCGAAGTGCGCTCGAAGAATTTTGATTACACCAGCATCGGTCGCCCCTGATCAAGAAAAAGCCCGCCTCACCGGCGGGCTTTTTTATTTCGCTATCGACTGTGGGATCAAAACTTGAACATGCCCTCAAGCGCGCCGTTTTTCACCAGCCCATCGAAATAGTTGACGGTTTTGGTCAGGCCCTCACGCAGCGGCACCTTCGGCTCCCAGCCCAGCTTTTCCTGCGCCTGAGTGATGTCCGGGCGGCGCTGCTTGGGGTCATCCTGCGGCAGGGGCATGTGGACGATCTTTGATTTCGAGCCAGTGATGTCGATCACCATCTGCGCCAGTTCCAGCATGGTAAACTCCCCCGGATTGCCGATATTGATCGGGCCGGTGATGTCATCGGGGGTGTTCATCAGGCGCACAAAGCCTTCGATCAGGTCATCGGCATAGCAGAATGAGCGGGTCTGCAGGCCTTCGCCGAAGATGGTGATGTCGCGCCCCATCAGGGCCTGCACGATAAAGCTTGAGACCACCCGGCCATCATTGGGGTGCATGCGCGGGCCGTAGGTGTTGAATATCCGCACCACCTTGATGTTCAGGCCATGCTGGCGGCGATAATCAAAAAACAGGGTCTCAGCGCAGCGCTTGCCCTCATCATAGCAGGAGCGTGGACCGATAGTGTTGACATTGCCCCAGTAGGATTCCGGCTGAGGGTGGACGCTGGGGTCGCCGTAAACTTCTGAGGTTGAGGCCTGAAAAATCTTGGCCTTCAGGCGCTTGGCCAGGCCCAGCATGTTGACCGAGCCCATGACCGAAGTTTTGATCGTCTGCACCGGATCGCGCTGATAGTGAATGGGTGAGGCCGGACAGGCCAGATTGTAGATCTCATCGCACTCGATAAACAGCGGATGGGTAATATCGTGGCGCAGCAGTTCAAAATTCGGATGGTCGCGCAGGTGCTGAATATTGACATGCGCGCCGGTGTAAAAATTGTCGAGGCAGATGACATGGGCCCCTTCGCCCAGCAGCCGCTCACACAGGTGAGACCCTAAAAAGCCGGCCCCGCCGGTAACCAGAATACGCTTCATTAAATGCATGGTGAAACTCCGGAAAATATATAATTAAAAAAGGATAGCTTAAGACGCTTACCGTTAGCGGGCCTTTAATAGACCCGTATCATCTCAGATTAATAAGGCCGTGTTTTTTGCCAATGGGCCGCCGTGCGGATCAGGGTTTCCAGATCACTGTATTTCGGCTGCCAGTCCAGCATGGACTTGATCTTGGCCACATCAGCCACCAGCGCCTGAGGGTCCCCCTCACGGCGCGGGCCAAAGCTGTGCGGCACCTCTATGCCCAACACCTTCTCGGCCATTTTGATGACCTCCAGCACCGTCAGGCCCTCACCCGTGCCAACGTTGAAAATCTGGCTGTCGCCGCCATCCAATAAGCGCTCAATCGCGGCCACATGGGCGGTGGCCAGATCGACGACGTGGATATAGTCGCGCACTGGCGTGCCGTCGCGGGTGTCATAGTCGGTGCCAAAAACGGTCAGCGGCTTGCCCTTACCCAAAGCGGCCTGACACATCAGCGGAATGAGATGGGTCTCGCACAGGTGGCTTTCGCCGATCTCACCGTCCGGGTCAGCGCCAGCGGCATTGAAATAGCGCAGAATGGTGTGCTTGAGGCCGTGGGCCTGCCCCATCCAGTACAGCGCCTGCTCAAAGGCCAGCTTGGACGCCCCATATGGGTTGATCGGCAAGGTCGGGTGGGTTTCCGGGATCAGATCGCTTTGCGGCGTCCCATAGGTGGCCGCCGTCGATGAAAACACCATCGCCTTAACGCCGCCCTCGATCAGGGCCGAGGTAAAGGCGGTCGCCGCCGCGACATTGTTATCGTAATATTTGGCCGGATCGCGCGTGCTTTCGCCGACAAGGCTAAAGGCTGCGAAATGGATGGCCGAGGTGATGCCGTAAGTCTCGATGGCCTTAAGGATCGCCTCGCGGTCACGCAGGTCTGCCTTGATCAGCGGCCCCCACTTGACGGCCCCTTCATGGCCGGTCACCAAACTGTCAAGCGTTACAGGTATATAACCCGACTGGTGCAAGACTTTGCAGGTCTGCGCCCCGATATAACCCGCACCGCCCGCCACCAATACAGCTTTTGACATATAAAATCGCTCCGGATATCGCGCGGCCTGATTTTCTTAACCTTAACCGCTTCAATTTAAATAAAATTTACATTCGTGATGCTAAAAAATTACAAATGGGCCATTGCGGTTCCCGTCATCTGGCTTTAGCCTATTATTTTGCATAAGCGAAATATTTTTGTAGCCCATTTCTTTTGTTTTTCTTATTTCGAGAGGTCTCACTTGACCAAATCCAAAGTTCGTAAAGCGGTCCTGCCGGTTGCCGGTCTGGGGACGCGTGTGTTGCCGGGCACCAAGGTTGTCCCCAAAGAATTACTGAACGTCGTTGACCGCCCGATCCTGTCCTATGTGGTGGCCGAAGCGCGCGCCGCCGGGATTGAGCATTTCGTCTTCGTCACTGGCCGCGCCAAGGGCTCGATCGAAGACTATTTCGACCATCAGGTCGAGCTTGAGGCGCAGTTACGCGCCAAGAATAAAACCGCTATTCTGGATGAACTTCTGGCTGAATTGCCAAAGCCCGGTGAGATGAGCTTCATCCGCCAGATGCAGCCGCTCGGCCTCGGCCACGCGGTTTATGCCGCCCGCGACATTATTGGTGATGAACCGTTCGCCGTCCTGCTGCCCGACATGGTGATGGATTCTGAGGTCTCCGCCCTGAAACAGGCCATCAATGCCTATGATCAAGTCGGCGGCAATATCATCGTCGTTGAGCAGGTGCCGCACGACCAGACCCACCAGTACGGCGTGGTCGCCCTTGAATCGCAAAATGGCCGCCTCAACAAGATGACCGGCATGGTCGAAAAACCAGCCAAGGGTACCGCCCCGTCCAATCTGATTGTCTCTGGTCGCTATATCCTTCAGCCGGAAATTTTCGATTATCTGGCCACCCAGGAAAAAGGTGCTGGCGGTGAGATCCAGCTTACCGATTCCATGTTCAAGCTGATGCAGGACCAAAGCTTCCATGCGCTTGAATATGATGGCACCACTTATGACTGCGGCGACAAGATCGGCCTTCTGCGGGCCAATGTCGCCATGGCCTTGAAGCGTGCCGATCTGGGTGATGCGGCCCGCGCCGCCCTCTCGCCCTTTTTTAATTAATCCGCGATCACTGACGGACACCCCATGACTCTGAAACCCAGAACTGACATCAAAGCCAATACGTTTGAAAACGAAACTCAGGCCTTTGTTAAGACCACAGGCTTTCGTGAATATGACGCGCGCTGGCTGTTTGGCGACGAAATCAACCTTCTGGGCATTCAGGCTCTGGGGCTTGGCCTTGGCACCTATGTGCAGGAACGCGGGGTAAAGCCGCGCATCGTGGTCGGGCACGACTACCGTTCCTATTCGATCAATATCAAGAACGCCCTGATCATCGGCCTGCTGCAATCGGGCTGCGAAGTGCTCGATATCGGGCTGTGCCTGTCGCCGATCGCTTACTTTGCGCAGTTTGATCTGGACGCGCCGTGCGTGGCCATGGTCACCGCTTCCCACAATGACAACGGCTGGACCGGCGTCAAGATGGGCTGTCAGGCCCCGCTGACCTTCGGGCCGGACGAGATGGGCCGCCTGAAAGAGATCGTCATGGGCGGTCTGGGTGTCGAAAAATCCGGTGGCAGCCTGACGCTGGTTGAGGGCGTTCAGGAACGCTATCTGGCCGATGTGGTCGCCAAGACCAAAGTCACCCGTCCGCTTAAGGTCATTTGCGCCTGTGGCAACGGCACGGCGGGCGCCTTTGCGCCTCAGGCCCTGCGCGCTATGGGCGTTGAGGTGATCGAGATGGATTGCGAGCTTGACAACACCTTCCCGAAATATAATCCGAACCCGGAAGACCACGAAATGCTGGTCGAAATGTCGAAGGCCGTCAAAGAATACGGCGCCGATCTGGCGCTCGGTTTCGATGGCGACGGCGACCGCTGCGGCGTGGTCGATAATACCGGCGAAGAAATCTTTGCTGATAAGATCGGCCTGATGCTGGCCCGCGACCTGAGCGAAATTTATAAGGACGCGACCTTCATCGTCGATGTCAAATCGACCGGCCTTTATAAGACCGACGAAATCCTCAAGAAGAACGGGGCCACCACCGTCTATTGGAAAACCGGCCACTCCTACATCAAGCGCAAGACCGCCGAACTGAACGCTCTGGCCGGGTTTGAAAAGTCGGGCCACTTCTTCCTGGCCGGTGATATTGGCCGCGGTTATGACGATGGTCTGGTCGCCGCCGGTGCAATCCTTGCCATGATGGAACGTAATCCGGGCAAGTCCTTGTCAGAACTGAAATCGGCCCTGCCGCAGGCCTTTACGTCGCTGACCATGTCGCCCCATTGCGGCGACGAAGTGAAGTATCAGGTGCTGGAACGCATCGTTCAGGAATATGTCGATCTGCATGCCGCCGGTGGTGAAATTCTGGGCCGCAAGATCCTTGAGGTCATCACGGTCAATGGCGCTCGCGTCCATTTAGACGACGGCTCATGGGTGCTGGTGCGGGCCTCCTCGAACAAGCCGGAACTGGTGGTTGTGGTCGAATCCTTACGCTCCGAAGACGACATGCGCGATCTGTTCCGTAAGGAAATCAAACCGCGTCTGGCGAATTATTCCGAGATCGGCAAATTCAACCAGGAGATTTAATCCCGTAAGGGGTAAATCCTCTTGGCGGACGTCCATAGACGCCATACTATAACTATAAATACAGACTAACTGGGGTTGAGGTACATGACGTTAAAAATTCTGCCGGTGATCATGTCGGGCGGTTCAGGCACGCGCCTGTGGCCGATGTCGACCCCTGAAAAGCCCAAGCAGTTCCATGCCCTCGGCACCGAAAACACCATGATTCAGGAAACCGCCCTGCGTTTGTCGGGCGACAATTTCCTGAAACCCATGGTGATCTGTGGCAAGTCCCACCGGGCGGTGGCGCTTGATCAATTAACTGAGGCCGGTCGCAGCCCGCAGGCTATTATTGTCGAGCCGATGGCCCGCAATACCGCCGCGGTTGCCGCCGTCGCAGCCCTGGCCGCCATGGAGTACGATCCCGAAGCCTTGGTGCTGATGGCCCCAGCCGATCACGTCATCACCCGCCCGCTGGCCTTCCGTCAGGTGGTGCTGGCCTCCGCCGACGTGGCGCGCGAGCGGATCGTGACCTTTGGTATCCGCCCGCTTAGCCCTGAAACCGGCTACGGCTATATTCAACGCGGCGAGGCCTTAACGGACAGTATTTTTGCCGTGCGCCGCTTCCTTGAAAAGCCCAATCTGGACACCGCCAGAACCTATCTGGAGGACGGCAGCTATGACTGGAACGCCGGGATTTTCCTGTTCTCCCCGCAGGTGATGATCGAAGAACTGCGCGCTTATGCCCCCGAAGTTCTGTCGGCCTCTGAGGCGGCGTTTGCCAAGGCCCACCGCCACGCCGAGACCATTGAGTTGGAAGCCGAAGCGTTTTCGATGTGCCCGTCGATCTCCATCGACTACGCAGTCATGGAAAACACCGAAAAGGCCGCAGTCGCGCCCTGTCATATCGGCTGGGCCGATGTCGGCGGTTTCAGCGAACTGTGGCGTCTGGGCGCCAAGGATGAAAACGGCAACCACAGCATGGGCCCAAAAATCCTGATCGATGCCGAGAACTGCCTGATCCGCGCCGAAGGCCCGCCGGTGGCCGTGATCGGCATGCGGGATACTATGATCATCTCGACACCTGCCGGGGTGCTGGTAGCACCCTTGTCGCTGGCGCAAGAGGTCAAAAAAGCCGCCGAAGCCGCAAAGTCCCTGCCGCCACACGCCTGATTGAGCCCCATCATGTCCGCCTTAACCGATACGCAAAACCGCCTGAAATTCTGGTTGTTCAACCATGCTCTCCCTATGTGGTGGGAGGTCGGCGGCGACGTTGAAAAAGGCGGATTTTTTGAGAAGCTTGGGCTGGACGCAAAGCCCGTTGATGATCCGCGCCGCACCCGTGTCGCGGCTCGTCAGGTCTATTCTTATGCCCTCGCCCAGCGCATGGGCTATTCGGGTGAGACCAACGCCGCCATTGATCAGGGCCTTAAGTGGCTATCCGGCCCGGCCCGCACACCCGAAGGCCTGCTCTATGCCGTGCTGGCCCCCGACGGCAGCGTCATCAAGGGTGAATTCGATTTCTACGACCACGCCTTTGCCCTTTTGGCCTATGCGTCGGCGTTTACGGTGCGCCCGCACGATAAATCGCTGGAAGCCGCCGGTGTGGCCATTCGCGACCATTTGCTGACCCACTATAAGCATCCGGTGCGCGGCTTTGAAGAAGCCAATCCCCGCACCCTGCCGCTCAAGACCAACCCGCACATGCACATGTTTGAGGCCTGTCTGGCGTGGATCGAAGCGGGGGGCGATCACAAATGGCATGAGGTTGCCGCAGAGATTTCGGCCCTTTGCCTCGATAAGTTTTTGCACCCTGAAACGGGATCTTTGCGCGAATATTTCGACGGCGACTGGAACCCGGTTGAGGGTGAGATGGGCCGCATCATTGAACCCGGCCATCAGTTTGAATGGGCGTGGCTGCTGATCCGCTGGGCTGGAATTACCGGTGATACCCGCTTTATCGCGCCCGCCAAACGGCTGATCGAGATTGCCGAAAACCACGGCACTGACCATGACCGCAATGTGACCATTTTTGAACTGTGGGACGACTTCTCACCCAAGGATCAAAAGGCCCGCCTGTGGGCGCAGACCGAACGCATGAAAGCCTATGTGGCCCTTTATAGCGTGGCCGAAACAGATGAGGATAAAGCATTTGCAGTCGGTAAGGCCGTCACCGCCGCGCGTGGGTTAGAGCTTTACCTGAACACCGATATTGCCGGTCTTTATCTTGATAAGATGAACCCCGATGGGTCGTTTGTCGATGAACCGGCACCGGCGTCGAGCCTTTATCACATCATCTGCGCCATAGATGAACTGCACCTGCTCGCGGATTAATCATTATTTTTAGTCCCTCGCCGGGCGGTGGCTACGCCACCTTGGCCGCCGCCTCAGTGGCGGCTTGAGCGGAAGTCATTCCGCTCCAAACCAGCGGCTGAATATATTACGGGCCGGCGGTTTTTCGGTGGCTTGCCCAAAAATCGCCGCCGGTTTTGAGGTCGCTTTGATGCCCCCCTCACCGTGAATGATACGCTCGCCCCACGGCGTTATGTGGCGGGCATTAAACTTCACCGTCATATCCAGATCACGCGCCTTTGGCCCATTACCCGACCATGACCAGCCCAGATAGCCGATGCCATGCTGGTTCGTCAGGTCAAAGATCGTCGCCTCATCGACCGGTTCGCCCTCGTGATCCGGTCCAAATTCACCGACTACCAAGGCTAGTCCCTGCGACCGAAACCCGTCGAGATAGGCCCTGATCACGGCGTCATTGCTATAGACCTGATACATATGGACGCTGAACATCGTCGCCTTCAGCGGGTCAGCCTCAAACACCTCCCGCGCCCGACGCAGCATGGTTTGCGATCCGTCCTGCCCCCAATTCGGGCCATCGACCATGATGACGTTTTTTAAGCCAGCTGCCCGTAAGCGGACAATGGCGGCCTTATGTTCATCCACCCAGTAGCTTTCCGCCACCCCGTTGCCTGATGGCTCATTGGCGATGTTGAGGATGACATAATCCTCCTGACCGATCAGGGCGTCTTTAATCTCAATCCAATAGTCCGTAGCCTGAGCGATGGTGGCGGCATCCTTGGCCGCGCCGTCTCCGGTCTGGCCGTAGCCGGTCGTGTCATGGACCTCCAGCACCGTGATCAAACCGGCGGCCTTTGAGCGTGCAATCAGTTGGCGCACCGTCCGCTCAGACGTCCGGTTCCAGCGCACACCGTTGCCGAGCACGATGCGCACCGTATTAGCCCCCGCTGCGGCAATGTCTTTCAGCGCCCGCTCCGTCCGGTTCGGAAACCACAGGTGAGCGTGATTGATGCCGCGCATGACAAACGGCGCACCTGATGCCTCCACCACCTGTCCGTCGCG
Organism: Asticcacaulis sp. SL142; assembly: GCF_026625745.1. Classification (NCBI taxonomy): domain Bacteria; kingdom Pseudomonadati; phylum Pseudomonadota; class Alphaproteobacteria; order Caulobacterales; family Caulobacteraceae; genus Asticcacaulis; species Asticcacaulis sp. SL142. The sequence goes on from NZ_CP113061.1 coordinate 2,197,651, forward strand.
GATCATCATATCGGCGTGAGCGGGCACGGTCAGCACTGCGGCCAAGACGGCGGCCATCCCACAAGATTTCAATATTGTTTTCATTGCGGCACTGTCCATGCAGTTATTTAATAAATCAAAAATATTTATTTCGCATCGCATATCTTTGGCCTGAAACCACCCCTTTGAACAGGCGTGAATTGACGAAGGCCCTGACATGGCTTAGGCGAAAGGTACGATTTTCATAGTATTATTCAGGACTTCGCGCGTGACCACTTTTTACCATGATGGCGACCTGCCGGACGGCCTTGACCTTGGGGCGGTTGTGGCCATTGACTCTGAAACCATGGGCCTGCGCTTTCGACGCGATGACCTGTGCGTGGTGCAACTGTCGTCCGGTGACGGCCATGCCCATGTGGTGCGGATGCAGCGTCCGACCTATCAGGCCCCGAACCTCAAGGCCCTGCTGACTGACCCGAAGGTGCTTAAGCTGTTCCACTATGGCCGCTTTGATATTGGCATGTTCCAGCTTCATCTGGGGGTGGTGACGGCCCCGGTCTATTGCACCAAGATCGCCTCTAAACTGGCGCGCACCTATACTGACCGCCACGGCCTGAAGGATCTGGTGCGTGAATTGTTGAGCCTTGATCTGTCCAAGGCCCAGCAATCGTCCGACTGGGGGGCGGAGACCCTAACGCCTGAACAACTGGCCTATGCGGCCTCGGATGTGTTGCATCTGCATGCCCTGCGCACCAAGCTCGATCTGATGCTGGCCCGCGAAGGCCGCACCGAACTGGCGCAAAAATGTTTCGACTTCCTGCCGCACCGGGTCGCCCTTGATTTGGCAGGCTGGGAAGATTGCGATATCTTCGCCCATTCCTGGTCTTAAAACCCCAATTCTGATCTTAAATCTTTGAATGGTCTTAATCTAAGCTCTATATAGGCAGCATGGCTCTGAACCCGATGACATCTGCGTCTCCTGTCGCGCCGGATACTCTTGATCCGGTGATGGTGACCTATGACCTGGTTGAAGACGCGCAGGCTCAGAAGCAACGTCTGTTGAAACAGGCTCAGGCCTGGCGCAGTCGTTCCCGCCGTATCAAGCTGCTGCGGCTGGTGTTTCCGGGACTAATTGTCGCCACTCTGGTGGCCATTGTTGGGTGGGTCATCGTCCAGAGCATCCTTAATTCGCTCAACGTCTATCAGGCCAGTCAGGCTGATATTCGCATGACCAACCCGCGCTTTTTCGGCCAGACCAATAACGGCGACCGCTATATCATCAGCGGCCTTGAGGCCATCCGGCGCGGCAATAGTGCGCCGGTCATTTCGGTCAATGCCCCCAGCATGGAACTGAAAAGCGACAACAGCAAACCGACCCTGCTTAAGGGCTTAAAAGGGGTCTATAACGAACCCGATAAGACCTTTACCGTCGAAGGCGATGTGGTCTTAAACGGTGGCCCGAACGATTTCAGCTTCCGCACTCAGGAAGCGATTGTCGACCTTAACACCTCGACCGTCAGGGGTAATAAACCTATTGAAGGTTTTGGCCCCACCGGTCATATTAAGGGTGAATCCTATATTATTTCTGACAATGGCCGCCATATCGCCATCAAAGGCAAGGGCTCAACGCAGGTCAGGGTTACGATTAACAATTGATGCGTCCGCTATTTACAAAGGCACCTGATATCATGTCACGCAAACACACCTCTACGCTTATGATCATGGCCGCCCTTAGTCTGGGGGCCGTGGCCCCGCAAGCCTGGGCGCAATTGTCACCGAAACGCGGCCCTATCTCGATCGGCAGCGATGATTTTGCTGCCTCCGAGCCTGAGCGGTTGCAGACCTACACCGGCCGCGTTGAGATCCTGCAGGACAATACCCGCCTGCGCGCCGACAACGTCAAGATGTTCCACGGCACCAAGCCCGGCGGGACCGGCTGGGGTGAAGTCGACCGCATCGAAGCCAATGGCAACCTCTATTTCGTCAATGGCACTCAGGTCATCAAGGGCGACAAGGCCGTTTACACCAGCGCGGATGACACCATGGTCGTCACCGGTGACGTCATCGTCACTCAGGGCGAGAACGTCATGACCGGCAACCGTCTGGTCTATAATGTCGCCGCCGGTCGCACCACCATGGATGCCACACCGGGCACCCCATCCAAGGGCCGGGTCCGCGCCGTGCTGTATCCGGACAGCAAACCCGCTCAATAGGCGGCCCTTAAGGCACAATCCCGCGTCAGATGCGGTTATTTTTCGCCTGTTTAGGGTAATTTTAAGAGGCATGAGGGATAGTGCTACCGTGATTGAACACCTGGACACCATGACGGACACTTCCGACACGACCTCTGACGGGCTCAGCGTCGACGGCATAGGCAAGACCTATGGCGAGCGCACCGTCGTCAAGAGCGTATCCCTGCGCGTCGGGCGCGGCGAAGTCGTTGGCTTGCTCGGCCCGAACGGTGCTGGGAAAACTACCTGCTTTTACATGATCACCGGTCTGGTCGAGGCTGACTACGGCACCATCATGCTGGACGGGCAGGATATTACCTCCCAGCCCATGTATCAGCGCGCCCGCATGGGCGTAGGTTACCTGCCGCAGGAAGCCTCCATTTTCCGCGGCATGACGGTTGAGGAAAACCTCAAGGCCGTGCTGGAACTCAATGAGACAAATCCCTCCGTAATTGCCGATGATGTCAGCCGCCTGCTTGAGGAACTGCGCATCACCCATATCCGTACCTCTCCGGCCACAGCCCTGTCGGGTGGTGAGCGCCGCCGCGTCGAAATCGCGCGCGCCCTCGCTGGCAAACCCTCATTTATGTTACTGGATGAACCCTTTGCGGGGATTGATCCACTGGCGATTGCCGACATCCGCGAAGTCATTACCTATCTTAAGGCCCGTGGCATCGGCATACTGATTACCGACCACAACGTCCGTGAAACGCTTGATATCATTGATCGCGCGTCGATTATCCATAGCGGCGAAGTCCTGTTTGAGGGCTCGCCGGAGGAAATCCGCAACGATCCGGAAGTCAAACGCGTTTACCTGGGCGAGGCATTTCATTAACCATTGGCGGGCATCATCACGGCATGGCACTCGGGCAAAGGTTAGAACTCAAACAGGGACAGGGGCTGGTCATCACGCCCCAGTTGCAGCAGGCGATCAAGCTGCTGCAATTGTCAAATCTCGAACTCGAAGCCGTGGTTGAGGCCGAGTTAGAAAAGAACCCCCTTCTGCAACGCGAAGATACCGAGCCCGTCTCTGATACCGGCCCCGAATCTGAGCGCGAAACCTTTGAAAGTGATGGCCGCGAACTGGAACTGGGCGACGGCGATTCGCTGCGCGCCGGCTCAGACCTTGATGCCTCAAACTCTGATCTTTACGGCGATGAAGCCCCGACCGTGCGTGAGCCCGATAGCGCCGCGTCGTCTGCCGATATGTCCGATGGCCCTATGGTCGACTGGTCCAAGGCCGGTAAGGGCGGCGGCAGTTTTGACGGCGATGAGGACATGGAACGCGCCCTCACCCGCGAAAAAACGCTGCAGGAACATCTGACCGATCAGGCCCTGATTGCCGGGTTCAGTGCACCCGAAATGGCCATTGCGCAGGTTCTGATCGACGGGGTCGATGAGGGTGGTTACCTGCGCGCTGACCTCAGCGAAATCTCCGACCGGCTGGGCTGCGATCCGGCGCTGGTTGAAAAGGTGCTTACCACCTGCCACGGCTTTGAGCCGACCGGCGTAATGGCCCGCAGCGTCCCCGAATGTCTTAAGCTGCAACTGATTGAACGCAATCGCTTCGATCCGGCTATGGAAGCGTTGATCGATAATCTTGAACTGTTGGCCCGGCGTGACCTGAGCGCCCTGCGTAAGGTTTGCGGCGTCGATGACGAAGACCTGAGCGACATGATCCGTGAGCTTAAGGCCCTGACGCCGCGCCCCGGCGCGGCCTTTGGCTCTGAGCCGTCGCAGACCGTGGTGCCGGACGTGTTTGTGCGTCAGGATGCGACCGGCGGCTGGCGGGTTGACCTCAATACCGACACCCTGCCGCGTGTGCTGGTCGATCAGAAATACCATGCTCAGGTCGTGGGCGGCGCCCGCTCCAGCGAAGAAAAAACCTATCTTAGCGAATGCCTCAATCAGGCCAACTGGCTGATCAAGAGCCTCGATCAACGGGCCCGCACCATCCTTAAGGTATCGTCCGAAATCGTGCGCCAGCAGGATGCCTTTCTGGTTTACGGCGTCGAACACCTGCGCCCGCTGAACCTCAAGACCGTCGCTGATGCGGTGGGGATGCACGAATCGACCATCAGTCGGGTGACCTCAAACAAGTACGTCTCGACCCCGCGCGGGGTATTTGAACTGAAGTTCTTCTTCACCTCCTCGATCTCTTCCAATGACGGCTCCGAAGCCCATTCCGCCGAGTCAGTCCGCCATAAGATTAAGAACCTTATCGATGGAGAGAAGTCATCGGGGGAAATCCTGTCCGATGACCGGATCGTCGAAATCCTGAAAGAGGCCGGGGTCGATATCGCCCGCCGCACGGTCGCAAAATACCGCGAAGCCCTGCGCATCCCCTCATCGGTCGAGCGCAAGCGCCAACTTAAGTAAGGCTGCGGCGCACTCTACAGGCTTACGCTTAATTTCACGTAAGGATTCAACCCCTAAGCGGCAAATGGACGCGCATTTGGCGCACACATTTTAGTGACTTAACAGGGCCGCCAAAGAGCGTAAGGTGAGGATGCGCGTAACCTCCACGCGCGGTCCTCGCCCCACTCCCATGAGGTCACCATGAGGCACAAGCCCATGATCTGCAAAGCGTTTTACAACTCGCCCGGCATGTTCCCTATGGGGCCGGACAGGGGCGCGGACACCAAACCCTCTAAAAATGGAGCGTAGATCAAGCTATGCAAATACAAGTCAACGGAAAACAGGTTGAAGTGGGTGATGCGCTGCGTGAGCGCATCGAGCAGGAGCTGTCGGCGGGCATCGCTAAGTATTTCGATCGTGGCGGTGAAGCCGAGGTGACCCTGTCCAAGCAAGGCCATCTGTTTAAGGCCGACTGCTGGGTCCGCCTCGCCTCCGGCCAGACGCTCGTGTCGAGCGGCACTGGCGGCGACGCCCACTCCGCCTTTACCGGCACCCTTGATCGCATCGAGACGCGTGTACGCCGCTACAAGCGCCGCCTGAAAAACCACCATAACCCGTCGCCGTCGCAGGAACTGGCGTCCATTACCGTGCTTAGGTATGACAACACCGGTGACGACCCGCTTGAGGACTATGATGACGGTCAGGCCGTCAATGGCTGGGATCATGACTCCCCGCCGCAGGCTATGGTTATCGCTGAAACCGAAGCGCCGCTTCGCACCATGACGGTGTCGGGCGCGGTGCTTGAAATGGACATGTCGAACTACCCGGTGCTGATGTTCCGTAATGCCGCCCATGGTGGCCTGTCGGTCATCTATCGCCGTCCGGACGGCAATATCGGCTGGATCGATCCGGAACGCACCCGCGCCCGCTCGGTGGCCTGATCCTTATCCGCTCTATAACTGCCCTTATAGGGACGCCCGCGCACGTTAAAGTGTAACCGCTTAACGGTTGACGTGCCGGTGACGTCCCTATAAGGCACATCTCGCCCGCCTCTAAGTGCGGGGGACTAAAATACCGGTGCGGTCTTTGGGGGCGCATCGCCTTCAGGTCTCTTAACATGGGGGCTTGGCCTGATAAATCCGGCGCAGGTTTTGCAGGGGAGGAGTCTCCCTGCCTGCGCTCAACCTGGAAGTATAATGTCTCTCTACGGGCTTTTGGATCGTCATTCGATTAACGGTCATGTCAGTGTAAATTCTAAGCGTCAGGCCTTGCAGGCGGTGGCCGAGCATGCCGCCAAGCTGTTCAAGATGGACGCCGACGTTATTTTCAATGCGCTGGTCGACCGCGAAAAGCAGGGCTCTACCGGTGTGGGCTTAGGCGTTGCCGTGCCCCATGCGGCGCTTGAGGGCCTGACCCAGATGCGCGGTATCTTCGTGCGGCTGGAAAGCCCGATCGATTATGATTCGATCGACCATGTGCCGGTCGATCTGGTGTTTGCGTTGTTTGCACCGCCGGAGGCGGGTTCCGAGCACTTGCGCGCGCTTGCCAAGGTCTCGCGGGCCCTGCGCCAAAAATCGATGCGTGAGCAATTGCGCGCACTTGATACCAATGATGCCCTCTATGCGCTTTTGGCCGACAGCGGCGGTAATACGCACGCGGCCTGACGCGTAAATTACCCTTTAAAAAAGCTATAGACTGCGAATATGGCCGCTCCCGCGACCAAAAGCAGAAAAAGCAGATTACGGGCCATAGCGACATAAAATTCTATTGGACTACGCGCTTTCCTAACCATCTTTTCCAGCGGAAGCATGCTCTTAAAAGGGAATGTTGACATTCTTCTTACTGTGATTTCGCCATACCTGATGCCCCGATAAAATAACCAGGCTGGGTATCCGAATAAACCGGCGCAAATGAGCAAAAATATCACGAGCAAGATAAAGAGAAAAAAATGCATAGCGCGAGCAAACCTGATTAGACTTAAACTTTAGGTCGATCTTTCAGACTCTTCAATAGGCGCGGGCTATATAGGCTTGACTAAAAGTTTGCCCCCACCACCCCTTTGCTACGCAAAGCGGCCCCCCTCCCCAACGCATTTTAGCGCGCTACCGCTTCGCTGCTTGAGCGCATTGGGGAGGTATGATTTTCTTATACTCCCCCGGTGTACCGGGGGAGATGTCACGAAGTGACAGAGGGGGGCTCTTGCGAACTTTTGGGCCTTAACTGCTGTCCGTGATGCCAGCGGTGATGCTATCCAGCAAGACCAGCTTCACCTCACCGCGCGCTACCCGCCAGTACATCTCGCCACCTTCGGCTTCAAACCACGGCGGATGCTGAGTGGCCAGAATCGTCCGCTCATCCAGCCACAACAGGCCGGTTTTCGGATCAAGGCGTGGCGAGGTTTGCGGCGCCTCCTCTGGCTCGTCTACCAGATCGTCATCAAGATCATCATCGAACGCGTCATCAATCCCGAAATCGGGTTCCGACAAATCAAGGCCCTTGATGCGCGTGATTAACTCATCCGGCGTGAGGGTTTGCGCCTCTGATACAGGTGCCATTTGGGGGCTGAGTTTTGGGGCCAGTTTGGCGCACACCGCGTCATGGTTTTCGCGCAAAGCCGCCAGTTTCAGGCCGAACTCTTCGCGGCTGCGGGCGACCTCTTCAGGTGTGAGTTGCTTTGAGGCCGTGCGCTCGGACGCATCGACGCGGGCGTAGATGCGCTCGATCAGCAGCCCTGCGCGCGCCATCTGCTCTAGCTCAGGCGCATCATACGGCGACGGCAGATCGCCCAGCCGCTCCAGCATTCGGTCGGCAAAGGCCCGCAGCCGCGCCCGCCGTTCTTCGGGCGTGAAGCGTTCTTTCAGGTCAAAAGATGTCGGCGCATCGGCAGTCATCCCCTTAGCATGGGGGAAACACGAACAGGGGGGATAAGTTGCTTCGCCTTGCCATCAGGATGGCAAGGCGGGAAGGTTGGTTGTAGGGGATTATTGGAAATGACGCTGAAAAATATCGCCCTTGTCTTCTTGTAGAGCGATATTCACGCGCATGCGTCGAGTGGGGGACACTTGAACCCATTTATGCTGAGGCAGATCAGCGTAAAGAAGTGGTCGCTGGCCGTCCTTGGTAACGGCACCATAAACGCGACAAACTTTGTTCCACTCCAGTATCCAATACCAGTCGCCGCTTGGAGCATCCTTATAGATGATGGCGCGGAAAAAGCCGGCGGCCGTGTCCAGTTGCAAGATTTCTTGAAGCCCTTGAAATCGTCGGGCAAGTTCGATGAGTTGGACGTTGCCCCAATCGGAGTGTTGAAAAAAGCCAAAAGAATACAGCGTACCATAAGGGATGATACCCATACCTTCGATTTTCAGATGGTCGTGCGTCGATATCATGCTGCCGAGACCCTGAATGTGGAAGAAGGCTAGATCACGCACATAGTCGGAATTCAATTGCGGCGGCGAGTGCAGCCCAAAAGTCATCGGTATTTGCCCCATTTTACCTGAGACTTTCATTTCGCCGTGAGCATCCATAACCACTTTTCCCTTTTTGTCGGGGTGAAAGTCTTTCGATGCTTTGTTAATTGCGATAGCTCGAACGTCCTCGTCGTAAAGCGGCAATCCATTATAGAGCGTCACTGATGATACATGCCGTTCACGTTCGGCTTTTACACCATTGCAATCACGACACGCGCGAAACTGAAAATTAAAGCGGCCATCGCGTTCAAATGAACCTGTCGGAACAAACCTCCTACCGATCAGGTGTTCTTTATCGCTAGGTATTTCAGGGGTAAAAAGATGGCTAGCGCAGTAAGGGCAAACTTTATTCGACTTGTCCTTATACCGGGAATACCAATCGAGATGTTCAAGAGCTCTCATTACCGCAACCCAATGCCCAAGATAACTATTAGAAGAGAATAGTATCTAAACTCGATTCGCATCTACGGTTCAGCATAACAAATCAACCAGCATTTGGCCCTTTCAACATTATAAAGGGTTGCAATACAAAAACATTCCGGGTGCAGGGGCCGTGCCCCTGCTAGCGGCTAATGATGGGGATAAGCTTAACCTTGTCATCCGGTTCGGGGCGTTTCAGGTCGATATGCAACAGGCCATATTCCAGAACCGCCGCCGTCACTTCCATGCCGTCGCCGATGACAAAGCTGCGGGTAAAGCCGCGCTGGGCGATGCCGCGATGGAGGAAATCACGGGCCTCGGCGTCTTCGGGTTCACCGTCTTTTTGCGCCGTAAGGGTCAGCAACTGCCCGGTCAGGGCCAGTTTCAGATGATCAGACGTAAAGCCCGCGACCGCCACGCTGATGCGGATATGGTGGTGAGACAGGGCTTCGACATTATAGGGCGGATAGTTTTCCGACACGCGTCCCAACCGCTCGATCAACGCGCGCGTATGGTCAAAGCCTAACAGGTAGGGACTATCAAAAATTACCGTGCGCGCCATCTAACCTATCCCCTGAACCCATTTTTAGCGCGCATTTGAGTCCGAAACAGAGTTCGGCGCAGCCAAAACCGCTTCACACTTTTCGGAATGCGCTTTGAAATATATGGGTTCGGCCCGCGCATGTTCAATAAACCTACGGCAAATCCTGCAAAAATTCCAGAACCGCCGCTTTTGATGAGGCTTCGGTCAGCATAGGCGCATGGCCGACGCCCTCCACATCGACGCGCGTCAGGTCAGGTGAGATGCCCTGCATGACCTTGACTTCGTGATCCTCGATCAGGTCGGACAGCGCCCCGCGCACCAGCAGCAGAGGCCTGCCGGTACTCAGCGACATATAGAGCGGCATCATGTCATAGACGGCCGGAGAGGTCGGCGCAGAGACGGGAATCGTAATCGCCGGATCATAGGCCAGCTTAAGCCCGTCATCGCCCTCACGAAACAGGCGGCGGGCAAAGGCCATCCAGTCCTTGTGGCCATAGTCCGGAAAGGCCACTTCGTTATGCAGGCGGGCGTAGTCGGCGGCCTCATGCCAGGACTTGATCTCAGAGCGGTTCTTTCCGGCGTAACCGGCGATGCGCGTTAGGCCCTTGGCCGACAGCACAGGCCCGACATCATTGAGCACGGCGGCCTTGATCAGGGCGGGCCTGAGCGTCGACAAAACCATAGTCGTTAAGCCGCCCATGGACGTGCCGATAAAGATCGCTCGTGCGATCCCTAAGCCATCGCACAGATCGAGCACGTCCTTGGCATAGGTCCACAGATGGTAGTTTTTCGGGTCAGTGTCATAGTCTGAAAAGCCCCGCCCGCGGATATCCGGCACGATCACGCGCCTGCCCGTGGCGGCGATGTAGGGCGCCACCCCTTCGAAATCGGCACTGTTGCGCGTCAGGCCGTGCAGGCACACGACCGGCAGATGGATGCCCCCACCAGCGCCGGCATAATCACGCGCATAAAGGCGCAGGCTGTCATCAGATGACCACCAGCGCTCCTCATAAGTGTGGGCAGGTGATTTGTTAAAAGACAGCATTACCGGAACCCTTTGCGACACTTGGTCAACTGAGCCATAAATAGGCGTGGATTGCGACGAAAATTATGGTTACACCATGACATATGAATCTCAGACCGTCTCAGCCCCATGCGCTCACTGAACTTTACTGGAGTGGCAGCGTACTCAACAGCTATACGATTGCGCTTTTGATCGCGTCCCCGTTCTGGAGCGGGCTGATGCTGGCCAAGGGACAGGGGCTGGCTGTGCTGGTGATGTGGGTCGCTTTGGGCGGTATGATCGCCCTAAGCGTCATAGACAAACCCCTGTTCGCCTATGATCCGGCGCGTAAGGTTTTCGTAGCCCCCGATGGCCAGGAAATACCTCTGAGCGATATCCATAGTATCGAAATGGACGCCCGCGACATCTACTTCATCCCCAAATCCCATACGATCGAAGGCTGGCATCTGTCGCAGCGGGTCTGGGTTTTGTCCCCGCGCCGGGTGCTGAAAAAAGCCGCCGCCGACTATGACTGGCCGCTGAAAGACATTACCCACCCGCTGCTGAGGTTTGGGTTCTGGATCGCCCCTTAAAACCGCGAAATAATGCGGTGGACCTTGCCTTTTGGACGGGCTGTCGGCAGGCGGTCAAGCTTGATCAGGCCTTCGGGTTCGCCGTAAAGATCAAACGCATCGGCGCGGATGACCTTGGCTCTGGCAAACTCACCGACTTTAAGGCCGGTGAAGCCCTTAAGGTAGATATGGCCGTCGATTTCCGGGGCATCGCCCTTGGTGCGGGCCACGCCTGTGCCATCGGCGCGGATGTCATCGACCAGCACGTCCACAACCTGACCGACCTTGGTTTGCAGCTTCTGGGCGCTGATGCGCGCTGCCACCGACATGAAGCGGGCCAGACGATCCTGCTTGACCTCTTCCGGCACATGGTCGGGTAAGTCCTTGGCCGGGGCACCATCGACATTCTCATAGGCAAAGGCCCCGACGCGGTCCAGTTGCGCCTCTTCCAGCCAGTCGAGCAGGAAGTTGAAATCGGCCTCGGTCTCGCCCGGAAAGCCAACCACAAAGGTCGAGCGGATGGTGATATCGGGCGCAATTTCGCGCCATGAGCGGATGCGCTCCAGCGTGCGATCCTGATTGCCCGGCCGCTTCATAGCCTTGAGCACCTTGGGCGAGGCGTGCTGGAACGGGATATCGAGATAGGGCAGGATCTTGCCCTCGGCCATCAGCGGAATGACGCTGTTGACGTGCGGATAGGGGTAGACATAGTGCATCCGCACCCAGATGCCCAACTCGCCCAAACCGCGGGCCAGATCCTCAAACGACGCATCCCACTTTTGACCGCGCCATTCTCCTTGGGCATATTTAATGTCAAGACCGTAGGCCGAGGTGTCTTGAGAGACCACCAGCAGTTCCTTGACGCCGCTCTGGGCCAGGATTTCGGCCTCTTTCAGCACGTCGGCAATCGGGCGCGAGGCCAGATCGCCGCGAAGCTGCGGGATGATACAAAAGCTACAGCGGTGATTGCAGCCTTCGGAAATCTTGAGATAGGCATAATGCTTGGGCGTCAGGCGCACGCCGGGATCGTTATCAGGAATAAGATTCCTAAATGGATCAGGTCTGGGCGGCACGATATTGTGGACGGCGTCCATAACCGCGTCATACTGATGGGCGCCGGTGATCGCCGCCACATTGGGAAAGCGCGCCCGGATCATATCGGCCTCAGAGCCCATGCAGCCAGTGACCACGACCTTGCCGTTTTCGGCCAAAGCCTCACCGATGGCGTTCAGGCTTTCTTCCTTGGCCGAATCGAGAAACCCGCAGGTATTCACCACCACCACGTCAGCCCCGGCGTAGCTTGCGGCGGTGTCATAGCCCTCAAGGCGCAGCTTGGTCAGGATGCGCTCAGAGTCGACCAGCGCCTTGGGGCAACCCAGCGAGACAAACCCCACCTTCGGGGCATCGGTTTTTAAGGATGTGGACATTTACGTGCGTAATACAGATTTTAGCGCATAAGGCAAGACAATCACGACGGGGCATCCTATAAGCCGCGCGTCCATACAGTCCATAAAGGCCACTTATGCACGTCAGGCATTTTGAGATTAAAGGCCCCGCCCTGATCCTTCCCAAACGGCACGAAGATGCGCGTGGCTATTTCTTTGAAGCCTTTCGCGATGATGCGTTTCGCCAGACCGTGGCCGATGTCATCTTCGTACAGGACAATCAGGCCCTGTCGAAAGATCGCGCGACCTTAAGGGGGCTGCACTATCAAATTGCGCCCGCCGCACAGGGCAAGCTGGTGCGCTGCCTCAAAGGCTCAATCTTTGATGTCGCGGTCGATATCCGCAAAGGTTCAGACACCTTTGGGCGCTGGCTGGGGCAAACCCTGACGGCCTCCGGCGGCGAGCAGTTGTGGGTGCCCGAAGGCTTTGCCCACGGCTATGTCACGCTGGAAGACGATACCGAGGTCTTTTACAAGGTAACCCATCCTTACAGCCCCGAACATGAGGCCGGAATCGCCTTTGATGACCCCGACCTCAGTGTGGCATGGCCATTTGATCCGGCTTTGGTTATATTGTCGCCCAAAGACAAAATGCAGCCCCGGCTGGCTGAGATGATTTGAGGCTTGATATGCGAATTCTGGTCACCGGCGGCGCCGGCTTTATCGGATCGGCGGTCGTAAGGTACCTGATATCGGAAATCGGCGCGGATGTGCTCAATCTTGATAAGCTGACCTATGCCGGTAATCTGGAATCTCTGGCCCCCATCGAGACCTCACCACATTACCGTTTCCTGAAAGCCGATATTTGCGACGCGCAGGCGGTGAGTGCCGCCCTCAACAGCTTTCAACCGACCCACATCCTGCATCTAGCCGCCGAAAGCCACGTCGATCGCTCCATCACCGGCTCCGGTGATTTCGTGCAAACCAATCTGGTCGGCACTTTCACTCTGCTGGAGGCAGCGCGAAACTACTGGTTATCGCTTAAGGCCGAGGCCCAGCAGGAATTCCGCTTTTTACATGTCTCAACCGATGAGGTTTACGGCTCGCTGGGTGACGAAGGCCGCTTCACCGAAACCTCCAACTATAGTCCTTCGTCACCCTATTCAGCCTCCAAAGCCGCGTCTGATCATCTGGCAATGGCCTGGCACCGTACCTATGGCCTGCCGGTGATCATCACCAACTGCTCCAATAATTACGGGCCATATCATTTCCCGGAAAAGCTGATCCCGCTCAATATCCTCAACGCTATGGAGGGTAAGCCGCTTACGGTTTACGGCGACGGCTCCAACATCCGCGACTGGCTCTATGTCGAAGATCATGCCCGCGCGCTCTACCTCATCGCCATGCGCGGCCGCACGGGGCAGACCTATAATGTCGGTGGCCGCAATGAGTGGACCAATATAGACGTTATTCGCCGCGTCTGCGCCCTCATGGATCAGCGCCGCCCCCGCAGCGCCCCGCATGACCGCCTGATCAGCTTTGTGCCGGACCGGCGCGGCCACGATTACCGCTACGCCATTGACGCCACCAAACTTGAGACCGAACTGGGCTGGCGCGCGCAGGAAACCTTTGACAGCGGCATTGAAAAAACCGTCGACTGGTATCTTAATAACGAAGCGTGGTGGGGGCCATTACGGGAACGGGTCTACACCGGCGAACGCTTAGGCATGCTCAGGTCATAACCATGCGCATTGCCGTTACCGGAACGAAAGGCCAGGTCGTAAGCGCCCTGATCGCCGCCGCACAAAACTACAGCGATATAGAGATAATCCCCATCGGGCGGCCGCAGCTCGATCTTAGCCGCCCTGACAGTATCGGCCCGGCCATTACGGCCATCAAACCCGATGCCGTGATTTCCGCTGCTGCCTATACCGCCGTCGATCAGGCGGAGTCTGATGCAAACATGGCCGAGCAGGTTAACGCCACGGCCCCCGCAATATTGGCGCACACCACATCCGCCCTGAATATTCCGCTGGTTCATCTGTCGACCGACTATGTCTTTGACGGCCTAAAAACCGGTGCCTACGATGAGACGGATAGGCCCTCCCCCATCAATGTGTATGGGCGAACCAAGCGGGCCGGAGAGCAGGCCGTTCTTGCCGAATCCGGGCATGTCGTTGTGCGCACCTCATGGCTTTATTCGCCCTATGGCCATAATTTTGTAAAGACCATGTACCGACTGGCCCATACCCACGACGAGGTCAGGGTGGTCGATGACCAGTATGGCGGCCCGACCTCAGCCCGTGATCTGGCAGATGCCCTGCTGAACGTCTGCGAACGGCTGGGCAACGACCGCGATCCCGCCCTGCGCGGCCTGTTTCACTTCACCGCCCCCGACAGCGGCAGTTGGGCAGATCTGGCCGATGCCGTATTCACCGATCTGGCGGCACGGGGCATGCGCCGCCCTGAACTTATCCGCATCCCAAGCGCGCAGTTTCCCACAGCCGCGAAACGACCGCCCAATTCACGCCTTGATTGTCGTAAAATATCACAGGCTTATGGCCTTGCGCTTCCACCCTGGCGTCACAGCCTCATGACGTGTCTGGATGAAATGATGTCTGGCGAATCCAAAAGAAAAGAGACGGCATGAAGGGTATTATTCTGGCGGGCGGCACGGGTACGCGTCTGCATCCGATGACACTGGCCGTATCGAAACAGATGATGCCGGTTTACGACAAACCCATGATCTATTACCCGCTGACCACCCTGATGCTGGCGGGCATTCGCGATATACTGATCATCACCACACCGCACGACCTGCCCCTGTTTGAAAAGCTGCTCGGCGACGGCAGCCAGTGGGGCATTAAGCTGTCCTACATCCCCCAGCCGCAGCCGCAGGGCATTGCTCAGGCCTTTGTCATTGGTGCCGATTTCATTGACGGAAAACCGTCCTGCCTTATCCTTGGAGACAACATATTCTACGGCTCAAATCTGGCCACCATTTTGGAGCAAACCACCAAGCTCACCCACGGCGCCTGCCTGTTTGCCCATCAGGTGTCTGACCCGAACCGTTATGGCGTGGTCGAGTTCGATAAGGCCATGCGTGCCGTCTCGATTGAGGAAAAGCCGCAAAATCCCAAATCCAACTGGGCGGTGACCGGGCTATATTTTTATGACCATAAGGTATGTGATATCGCCACCAGCCTCACCCCCTCCGCGCGTGGTGAGTTTGAAATCACTGACATCAACCGCACTTACCTCGATCGCGGCGAACTGGAGATTATGACTGTTGGACGGGGCTATGCCTGGCTTGATACCGGCACGCCGGAAAGCCTGCTGGAAGCGGCCGAGTTCGTCCGGATTATCGAAAAACGCCAAGGGTTTAAAATCGCCTGCCCTGAAGAAGTGGCGTGGCGGCGAGGGTATATATCTGATCACCAACTATCAAGATTAGCTACCAAGCTAGGGAAAAGCATGTATGGCGATTATTTAAATTTATTAATATCTTAATTTACAAATATTAAACATTCAACATCCATGCCAAAGTCTCTTCAATAGGGTGTTTGTTTACAAACCCAACAGAATTAATTAATTTTTGCGGATTACCTGACAAGGTTTTTATTTCATTTCTTCTTACAAAGCTGGGGTTAACCCTAACAGAAACATTCCTGCCTGTAATTTTTTCACATGTCTTAATTATATGATCCAGACTATGAGGAGCTCCAGAACATATATTGTATATATTCGCGATACAGGCCGGAGTCTCAATAAGACGCTTCATATATTCAACAACTGTGCGGACATCAGAAAAATCACGCGATACGTCCGTATTTCCCAATTCTATAAAATCAGCACCTTTTTTAAAATGATTTACAATTTTAGGTATTAAGAAATTTTCAGACTGTCCTCGGCCTGTATAATTAAATGGCCGCGCTATTATGATATTTAGACGCTCCAAAAATTGCCTGGACATATACTCCATCGCCAACTTACTAACGGCATAATCATTAGCAGGATTTACTTCGTCTATCTCCGAAAAAACAGATTGTGATGATATTCCATAAACATTTGCAGAACTAGTCAACAAGATTGCATCAGGCTTAACCTCAAGCGTATCAAGTGATTTCAGCAGATTTCTGGACCCGACAATATTAGTCTCATAAATCTCATTAATATTTTCATGCGCGACAAAAGATATTGCTGCTAAGTGCACAACATGAGTCGGCTTTATAGACTGAATGGCATGTCTAAGCGCATTAAAATCCCGAAGATCAACCTGATAAGAAACCTCGACTCCATCCTGTTTTAGCTCGGCATCACTATGAACGGTTCCAAACACTCTATAGCCAGAGTCAACCATAAGCGGCGCTAAATACCTGCCTGCAAAACCACTTACGCCGGTAATCAGAAGTCTCTTCTCCATCGTCACGCCCTAATTTTAGCTGTAGCAGAAAAGTCATCCGGAACCTTTTCATTAATTAAAATGAAAACCCTTGAATATTACGCCGAATATCGGCCTCAACCATTAGTGCACATAAATCTTCCAAAGTGGTTCTCGCTTCCCAACCCAATTTGGTTTTAGCTTTAGACGCATCTCCAATAAGCAAATCAACTTCGGCAGGACGGTAGAATTTAGGATTTATACGAACAATTTCTTTCCCGGAATTAGCATCCACTCCGACTTCGCTTTCCTCCTTGCCCTTAAACTCAAGTTCAAAACCGGCAGCTTTTGCGGCGAGCGAAACAAAATCCCGGACTGCCACAGTTCGGTTAGTAGCCAGGACATATGTATCAGGCTCATCTGCCTGAAGCATGCGCCACATGCCCTCAACATACTCTTTCGCAAAACCCCAGTCACGCTTAGCGTCCAGGTTCCCAAGCTCAAGTACATCCATCTGACCCAGTTTAATCTTTGCCATACTATCAGTAATTTTGCGGGTCACAAATTCACGCCCGCGTAACGGCGACTCGTGATTGAATAGGATCCCGCTGCTACCGAATATTCCAAAGCTCTCTCTGTAGTTTACTGTCATCCAGTGTGCATAGAGCTTTGCCGCTCCATAGGGGCTGCGGGGGTAAAACGGGGTATCTTCTTTTTGCGGGACAGCCTGCACCAAACCGAACATTTCCGAAGTACTCGCTTGATAGAAACGGATTTTCGGGTTTACGATTCGGATGGCCTCCAAAATATTAACGGGCCCAATACCCGTAATCTCGGCCGTTGTAATTGGCTGATCGAAGGACACACCGACAAAGCTCTGAGCCGCCAGGTTGTATATTTCTAAAGGCTGGGTTCTCTCTATTAGACGAATACTTGATGAAAGGTCGGTGAGATCATGCTCGACCAAATGTAGGTTGGGGTGTTTTTCAATGCCGACCTCTTCAATACGCCAGAAATTCACCGAACTGGTACGGCGGTAAGTGCCATAAACGGTATAGCCCTTTTCGAGCAATAATTCCGCCAGATACGCACCGTCTTGCCCTCCGACACCCGTTACGATAGCAACTTTAGACATACCCATCCCATTCGAAAAATCTTAAAGCCTAGACGCTATTCCTCCATAAGCATCCATATCACGACATTCAAGCCAATTAATCCCTCCCTCGAAGAGAAACTTGACTTGCCCTTTTTAAACACCTGACAGAGCCTGACCTGCCCCCCCGGAAATTGAGTCCATTTAAAACTGGAATTTTCCAATTAAGATCCCGGATGCAGGATGAGGAGAATTTCATGAAGAAGTTGTAGTTCACGGAGTCGCAAATCGCGTTCATTTTGAAGCAGGCGGACGACGGCGTGGCGGTAGCCGAGGCCTGCCGCAGGCCGGAATATCTGATGCAACCTTATACAACTTCTGTAAAAAGTACGCTGGCTTGATGCCGTCAGAGATGCGGCGAATGCGTCAATTGGAAGAAGAGAATGCCAAGTTGAAACGCATTGTCGCGGACCTTCCGCTTGATTAAGGCCATGCTCCAAGATGTTCTGGAAAAAAAGCGCTAAGGCCTGCCGCCAAGCGTGAGCTTGTCGATCGGGTGATTGTCGCCTGGCAGGTGTCGGTCCGCCGAGTCTGTCGGGCCCTTCGGATGGATCGCCCCTCTACAGATTTTACAATGAATTGGGCCTTCAGGTCAGGAACTAAACACCGAAGCGGCGCGTGAAAGCCAAGCTTCGGGAAGGTCGCTGCGAAGCCACCGAGCATAACGATACCTAGGCCATGGACTTTGTCCACGACCAACTCTGTACGGGACGAAAGCTGCGCATTCTGACGGTCGCTGGGACGTTCTCTAGCTTCTCGCCGGCAATCGACCCTCGCTATACCTATCCGGCGAAGACGTCGTGCAGACTCTGGAGAAGGTCTGCAAACGGGCCAGCTACCCCAAGGCCATTCGGGTCGATCAGGGCTCAGAGTTCATCTCCCGTGATCTAGACCTGTGGGCTTAACACAAAGGGTCACGCTTGACTTATAGAGGCCCGGCAAGCCGACGGACAATGCCTTCATTGAGTCTCTCAATGGCAAATTCCGGGCAGAGTGCCTTAACGCCCATTGGTTCATGAGCCTTGACGACGCCGGAGACAAGATGGAGTCTTGGCGCAAGAACTACATCGAAGTCCGACCCACAGTGACCACCGATATCACACGTTTATGGCTCCGCGGTACCCGCCGCGCCCTGATCCCAAACCGCAGGAAATTCCAGTTTCGGGTGGCCAAGAAATGGGTAGCGGGTCAACCCGAGCCTCCCAAAAAAAGTTGGTGATTATAAAATCGAAAGCGCCTATGAAAAAAGCTTATACAAATCTGCAACTGCAGCCTAAAATTAAAACTAGGAACTAAGTTTATATTTTTGTAGAAATAATAGGCAAATTCCGCACATGGACAGACGCAGCCTCATAAGTCAGAAGCACCTTAAAAGAAGAATCATTGAGCAGCCGCCCTTGACGCACATGCAGGTCCCTTGCTAACTCATCATCAATAATTTCAGTAAAGTGGCTAAATATGGCAGATAATTTGAGTGTATCAACACGCTCTTGGAATGGATACATTGATGTCTTAGATGGCTTTACAAAGTGGCGTTTGTGGCTTTTTTTAGGCTATCAAGACATTAAACAGAGATATGCGCGAAGTGTGCTCGGTCCATTATGGTTAGTAATGGGCTTGGGAGCGACTATTATTGGCGTTGGATTTCTCTACAGTCAAATTATGAGATCAAACCCTGGAACCTACCTACCCTTTATAGCCATTAGCCTTGCGGCATGGAACCTGATATCTGCAATAATTACTGACTCTACGGCTATATTTCAGGCCAATGCTAGCCTTATAAAATCAGTTTCCATTCCCTATTCAACAGTTATACTTAGAGGTATCGTAAGAAACTGCATTGTATTTTTACATTACCTGATTGCCGTTTTAATAACATTTGTAGTTGCAGGATATAATGTCGATTATAAAATTATATTTGCTATTCCAGGCTTAATTCTGGTTGTTGCAAATATGTTCTGGATATCAATATGTTTAGGCATGCTTTGCGCTCGCTTTAGGGACATGGCGCAAATGACACAATACACATTGTTGCTCGCTCAGTTTGCTACCCCTGTCATATGGATGCCGTCACAAGTTTCAGCGCAAAGCCCCTACTTGCTCTTTAATCCGATCTATCATTTGATAGAGCTGATACGCGCCCCTATCTTCGAACATAACGTGCCTGTTAACAGCTTCATATTTTGCACCGTAATGTTTTTGATCGGAACGACCGTCACGGTGTTTCTTTTTAATCAATACAAACGCTATATAAATTTTTGGCTGTGAACATGACCATAGAATTGCGCTCTGTATCTTGCTATCTACCTATATATTCCGTGTCAGCCAAATCGCTCCGGCGTTCTGCGGCATCAC